>NZ_CP120430.1:0-1164524 GCF_051125205.1 Paraburkholderia sp. A1BS-2L | reverse complement strand
TTTTCGGATTTTTCGTGTTCCAGGCAAAAACTGGCTAGCAAAGGATAGGCGTCCGCGAACAACGCAAGTTGCCGCCACCCCCTTTCCTTTGGAGGTCAGAGCCGATGAGAGACGCAGTAACGGGGCGCGACGTTGCGCGCCTGGGCGATATCACAGACCACGGCGGCGAAGTCATTCAGGCCGCGTCGAACCTCACACACCACGGCGTACCGGTCGCGCTCGACGGTCACCTTGTACGGTGCGCGAAATGCGGCGGCGATTTTCCAATCGTCGCTAAGGGCAGGCGCACGCATGGCGGCGTGCGTGTGGCGTTCATCGGTGACACCACAACCTGCGGCGCGACATTACAGCGGGGGACCTGAGCATGTGGTTCCCCAGAAAATACAACACCCCCGTGCGCATGCGCGGTCCCGAATTGCCCGTACGGGAAATCACCCTGCAAAGGGGGAGACGGGAACAGGACTACAGTGAGGACGTCCTGCTGCCGCGACGCATTACAGGCCATGAAGCCATCGGGCAGCTTTTCGAATATCGCATCGAGGCGGTCAGATCCGTTCCCCACCCGGAGTGGTTTGCCACCGACGAATTCGAAGTCGATCTCGACGCCATCAAGGGCTCGGCCATCACGCTGACATTCAAGGACGTTTTCACAACAAGTCGCCACTGGCGCGAGCCCCATGACCGCGAACGCACTGGCATACGCGAAATCACCGGCATCGTTGCAGATGCCGAAGTACTGGGCACCGAAGGCGATAACGTCGTCTATGAATTCGTGCTGCGTCCGATCTGGTGGTGCGCGACGCTGCGTAAAAACTCGCGCATCTTCATTGAAAATAGCATCTGTGACATTCTCCATACGATCCTTAAATCGTACAGCCACGATATCAAATTTCGTATCGAGAACACGCCGTCTCCGCGACGCGATTTCATCCGGCAGGCATCGGAAACGGACTGGAACTTCTGCATGCGCCTGTGCGAGGAATTCGGCTTTCTGATCTGGTTCGAACATAGTAAAGGCCGCCATTTCCTTGTCATCGCGGACAGCATCCGTGCCTGCAAGGCGCAGACCGCGCCCTACGCAACGCTGCCTTATCGTCCCAATGGCGGGTATCTCGACAGGGAATATGTCACGCATCTGTCCTGGCGCACGTCGGTTGCGCTCAACAGGGTCGTAGTCCATGACCACAGCTATATTTCGCCGCGACTGAGCGCGAACAGCGCGCCATATCGCGAAGAGTACGGTATCAAGCACGGAAATAGCCATCCAGACATCTTCGATAGTGAACGAATCGAGTCCTACGAGCCCGCCGAATACGCGCAGCCGGAAACAACCCGCTACCACTCGAAGCCGGTGGATAGTCCGGGACCGGAGGAAGCAAAGGCCTGGCGCAAGGAGGCCCAGCATCTCGCGCGCGTGAAGCTCGAAGCCGCCCGCTGTGGGCGCATCCGTGCGAAGGGCCAGGGCGCGCTGCGTGGTATCGAATCGGGCAGGACATTCACGCTGACGGACCATCCGCACGCCGGGGCGAACGGCGAATATCTCGTGCTCGATTGCAGGATCGATATCCGGGGAACTCAGGGGCTGTCGTCAAAGCTCGACGGTGGCGTGGCGGAATATGAGTTTGACGCCCAGTTCGAACTGCACCCCACGCGAGAGCCCTATCGCATGCCGCAGGTCACGCCGCGTCCACGCATCGAAGGATACGAAAATGCGGTGATTGTCGGGTGGGAGCAGCACCCGATAATGGTCGATGCCTATAACCGTGTGCGGATCCAGTACGCCTGGGACCGGGAGGGCAACTATCACGGGAATACGTCCATCTGGGTACGCCTCGCGCTGCCGTGGCAGGGCGACCAGATGGGCGTGGTGATGCACGGGCGGCCCGGTCAGGAGGTGCTGGTCGCGTATGTCAACGGCGATCCTGACCGGCCCATTGTCGCTGCGTTCGTGTCGAATCAGGACAACATGCCACCGTGGAAGCTGCCGGCAAATCGTGCGCTCACCGGCATCGTGAGCCGCACGCTCGGTAACGGCAATACATCGAACCATCTCGTGCTGGACGACACGGAGAATCGTCAGCAGGCCCAACTGGCATCGGATCATGCGAAGAGCAGCCTGAGTCTGGGCTATATCACGCGCATCGAAGGCAACGAAGGGCGGCAGGAGGGGCGCGGCGAAGGCTTCGAGCTACAGTCAGAAAAGCAGGGCGTCCTGCGCGCACTCGGGATGCTGCTGACCACCATTGTGAAGCTCGGCGCGGCGGGCAAGATGAAGGAGATGGGCGAGACCATCGCCCGACTCACGCGTGCGCGCGACATTCACGAGAGCATGGCGCGGCAGGCGCAGCGGCACGGCGCGCAGGACGCGGGCAGCGATCAGTCCAGCGTGACCGCAAGCATGCGCCGCGACAATGCCGAGTTGCGCGGCAAGCCTGCTGCCGGGGCGCATCCGGGCGTGGACGATTTCCCCGAGTTCGAAGCGCCGCACCTCACGCTTTCGAGCGCGGCGGGCATCCAGACGGCGGCGGCGGGCAGCACGCACATTGCGAGCGACGAACACACCGCGATGACCACTGGCGGGCATGTCTCCATCGCGACGGGCAAATCGTTCCTCGCTTCGGTGCGCGAGACCATCTCGCTATACGCGCAGAAGGCGCTGTCATTTGTCACGCCGGGACCGGTTCGTATCGAGTCGCGCACCGACTCGATGACGCAATCGTCCCAGAAGGACATGACTATTACGAGTACGCAGGGCATCGTGGAGATAACGGGAAAGAACGGCGTGGATATTCGCTGCGGCGGAACGTTGCTGCGCATGCGCCCCGAAGGTCTTACCATCTATACCGATGGAAAATTCCTCGTTCACGCGGGGGACCATGCGACCGACGATCCGCAGGCGCGACCGGTTGATTTCCCCGTTACGCCCGACAACCCCGGCAAGTACGCAGCGCATCATGTACTGGTTGAGGACGGCGGCGGCTTCGCGGTGGCGAATCAGCCGTACCGCCTCACGCTCGATGATGGACAGATCATTGAGGGCGTGACGAGTGAGCTGGGCGAATTGCAGATGGTGACAAGCAATACCATATCGTTCGGCGTGGTTGAGTTGATGTCGCAAAGTTCGCCTGATGACGTAATCGGCGTGACCCATGTAACGGTCTACGACGATGCCAGTCGCTCGGTTACCCCGCCATCGGAGCCTCCCGCGAAACGCACTACGACCATTGGCGGCAAGAGCGCGAGTACCCCCGATGAAAACGTCACGTCACAAGCCAAGCAGCCTGAGTACTTCACCTGCGATGCGCTGAATTTCGGTCTCCGGCGGTATCGGCTTCTCAAAGGCGCAACAGCGGAAGACACACCGTTGAAGTATCAACGCCGCGACAACATCGAATATCCGGTCGCGAAGACGTATACAGCGGCAACCAAGACGGCACTTGAAGCGATAGACTGGGTAGGACTGGATAAAGGTCCGTCGAACGTATTCTACGAAACGATCGTTTCAGCCATTCAGCCGTCGCTATGGGCTGCGCTTCAGGACGGACCGTTCGGATTGCGTGCTGGGTCCGAAGAAAGATACGGTGCTATGCCTGAAGTCGTGATTGTTGGACCGGAAGGGTATCCGAAGTACGGAATGAAAGCCGACTACGCAGGTGGCTTTGTATCGGAATATTGGACCATCGCGATCAACACAACACGCGTGGACAGGATTGTGAGCTATGCCAAACCATTGGACGATAAATCATTGACAGGAAAAGCTCTCGACACTGCACGGAGGAATTTGAGCGAGACGCTTCGTGATATTGCAGATACGCTCTATCACGAATCACGGCATTGCCAACAACGGTACTGGATGATCTCCCTGTTTCACAGCTACCCAGGCGACTATGCAAATTTCAGAGGGTTGGGAATTTGCTACCAAAATACCGTTAATGATAATGCGCTCACAATTGCGAGTGGGACAAAATTCCCCGCGGATGAATTGGCAAAAATCGGCATGCACCGGATGCTTGTATTCGACTACTACTGGAGAATTTGTGGAAAAACAACGAAGGCCAATCCGAAGCTTGCACCGATCCTGAAGGATCTCGAAATTGTCGAGCAGGAAGTATGCAAGTTGAGGAACGTTACGCCGGAAGTCGCGAAACTGATGGTAGATGAAAAGAAAGGCTATAGGAGTCAGTTACATGAAGAAGACGCATGGACGTGTGGTGAGATTGTTACTTCATACTGGCGTGATCCTGATGGTAAATTCCGGGTCAATCCAGGCGCATGCACAAAGCAGTACGGCGATACAGTCACCGCAATCGGAGGCAAGCCCAATGCATGAGCAGAACATGGACAAGCAACATGAAGCCATTCTCGCAATGCTCGATGAGGCCATGACGATCCTGCGTGACGGAAAATCATTCAATCCGGAAAGTGGAATTTTTGGAGTAGTCAAATCTACGGACGAAGGCCCCGAGAATACAGGACGTGTCTATCGATATGAAAACGACACGATGCCACCATCGAAACTCGTAATGACTACGGAGGCTGATCCATTGAATTACTTCGAGGACCGATCAAAAGTAGCAGTTGTGCCGTCACAACTTCTTCTCCGATTCTATAAGCCGGTTCGTGGGTTTACGTGGACCGAAATACAAAGGCGGCTCGATCTAGCCGATTACTGGGTCGATACAGGCGGTAACAGGCAGGAGGGCAACTGCTTTCCTGCGTCGCCGCCTAACGACTGGATCACGATCTGTCGCTACCGCGCGAACGAGCATATCGATAGCCGCTTTCCGGTCAATGTCGAGTTGGGCTTCTTCGGCCCGACAAAGGAAGGTATGTATGACCTTGACCGCGTAAAAATCCGCCGCGCCTACCCCTACCTGACACCCGAAATGCGCAAGCAGAAGCGCGAGGAAAAAGCCCTGCGCATCCGCGAGAGCGGCTACACCGGGGTGATAGACGACTAACCGTCCGATTCGAAAACATGGTCACCGACCGTGAGGCCAGGTGACTATGCTCCGACGAATCCGACACAAGCTCGTCGTGGCGTCCAATCGATCAACAATGGAGGCGATACCTGCATGGTGTTTGCCAAACGCATCAACCTGGGTAGTCGACCCGCAAGGACGAGAAGTTTCCGGAGCGCACCATGCGAAAGAGCGACGGCGTCAAGATTCATGACGCAGGCCCCGTAAAGATCTGGCGGTGGGAAGCATTTCCGAAGGCCGGGGACGCCAAATGACCCAGCGATTCGACCGTATAGTCGAGCGTCGCCGCAGTGCGCGTTACTCATGCTCGCGTATCCCTACCTGCGCCCGAGCAACGCAAACAGAAGCGCGAGGAAAGGATTAAACGCATTCGTGGAAGCGGCTAGTCCGCTGCGTCATTGAATTGGCACCACTCGAATCCGACGCGAAGGATCGTCATATTTCCACTTGATCGGCTTCGGGTTCTTGTTGTGCTCGCGAATGTAATGCATCAGTTTGCGATCCAGATCCTTCACCGAAGTGAAGATGCCGCGCGCGATAACATCGCGCTGGATGCGCGAGAACCAGTTCTCCACCTGGTTGAGCCACGACGAGTAGGTCGGCGTGAAGTGCAGGCGCACGTTGCGATGCGCATCGAGGAACTCGGCGACCCGATGCGTCTTATGGCTGCTGACGTTGTCGCAGATAACATGGATTTCGCGGCGTTTGGGCTGGCTGGCGACGACGTCGGTCAGGAAGGCCACGAACTGTTCGCTGGTGTGGCGTGCTGCCGTTTTGCCCAACACCTCGCCGGTGGCGGTGTTGAATGCCGCGAACAGACTGAGCGTGCCGTTGCGCTTGTACTCGAAGCCGTGGCTCTCGGCACGCCCCGGTGACAGCGGCAGCATCCGGTCCTTGCGGTCGAGCGCCTGGATCGCGGTCTTCTCGTCCACGCAGAACACCGCTGCGTGCGCCGGTGGGTTCAGGTACAGCCCGATCACGTCGGCCGCCTTGGCCTCGAAATCCGGGTCGTTGGAGACCATGTGCCGCCCCAGCTGCTGCGGTTTGATGCCGTGCTTGCGCCAGATGCGCTGCACGGTCGAGACCGACACGTCGCTGAGTTCTGCCGCGAGTTTGTAGCTGCTCCAGTGTGTCGAACCGTCGGCAGGCCTGTGTTTGAGGGTTCGGTTGAGCACCCGCGCTTCCAGTCTCGCGGGAGGCTGCCTGGGCGCACGCCCGGGGTGCCGGGCATACATGCCGGCCAGCCGCTCACTGAGGAATCGCGCCGACCAGCGCGCGATGAAGCGAGAATCACAACCGAGTGTGCGCATGATGCTGTCACGCGACTCGCCGTCCTCGAGCATCAGGATCAACTTCGCGCGTCGCACGTCCGCCGCACGCACCGTCCGGCTACGCGCCGCCGACAGCAGTTGCTCCCGCTCAATATCTGTCAGATTCATTTTTCCCATGACCTAGATCTGAACACAGACGGGGTGCTAATTCAATGACGCAATCGACTAGCACGATCGCACCGGGCCGCACGACGCGCAGCAATTCACGCATGAGCGCCAACGGCTTTTGCGTGACGTGTAAGCCTGGCCCGTCCCTCAATGCGTGCGCCGCGCACCACGATGGCGCGCGCGCACCGACATCATCCATCGTTGGCCCGCCTTCCGATCATTCAATCCGCACACCCGTCCGTGGTCCACCCGGATTGCGCCCCGCTTGCGCGCATTGGCCCGGAAGTTGCATTCACTCGCGGTCGTTCTGCCCATTTCATTACACACAAGTCTGCTGCTCAAGCTCGCGCGCGTATCTGATGCCGGCAGCAAAATCCACCACTCGCTGCATGCCTAGCCAGATGGTTTTGACGCCAGGCTCGCCGTCGCCTTTGCGGGCGAGGAAGCCGCCGAGCCTGGCGACGAGCCGTACCACTTCGTTTAGTCGCGGCGGTTTGTCGGGTGGGGCCTTCTTGTTGAGAATGAAGGCGGCCTTCCATTCATCGGGCTCGAATAGCAGTCCGGCATCGAGGTCAGGGCAAGTGCGACCTAACCGCATGAGACGAGCAATGCGCCACGCCACCACCATGAACACCGCCAGCGCCCGCTCGATGCGCTCGATCGTGCTCAGTTGTAGCGCCTCGACTCGGCAACCGTTCTTCAGCACATGAAAGAAGGTTTCCACCTCCCAGCGGGCGCGGTACCAATCGATCAGCCGCGCGGCTTCGGTGATATCCAGCACGTCGCGATTGGTCAGCAAGCGCCATTCGATGGGCGTCGCCCCGGCGGGCGCGTCAATCTCGCGCGCAACGAGGCAATTGATCGACACAACACCGCCCTGGCCATCGGGCACATCGATTCGACGACTCCAGATTTCCTGCTGAACCTCCCGCGCCTTCTGTCGCTGGCGACCCGGCAACGTGAAGCGGATTTCACCAAGCGGCTCGCCTTGCGTGGCGCGATCCCATAGTCTTTGACCTTCGGCCAACACGCGATTGTGCTGGGCGCGAATCAGCCAGTCGGCCGGGTAACCCAAATCGCGCGCTTTGGCCATCAGCTCGACAATGTCCGACTCACGGTCTGCGACATACACCAACCGCGTGCCGGGCAGATCCACCGCCAGCTCGGCTACCCGTTCGTATCCCTCGATCCAGCGCGTGCTTTCCTTGATACCGCCACGCTTGCCTCGGGCGTCCTTGCGCTCACGCGACCACATCCAGGCATTGAGCACGCCCAACGGTTCACGCTGTGGCGTGACCGCGTAGGTTGCGTGAACGTACATGCCGCGCTGTGCTTCATACGACAACGGTCCCAGTCCTGCGATCTCCTGCCCGTTAAAGTTCAGCTCGGTCGTGTCATCCAGGCACAGCACCACCTCGCATGCCCGCATCCGCTCGGTCGAGCTCTGCCAGTGCGGCTCCATGACGTCGGTCCATTCCAGCTTGTCCTGCGCGAAGAACCGATAAGCCGCCGCCGTCTCCGCCCAGCCACCGCACGCCAGCGGAATGCTCGCCGTCGGATTGCCCGACAATTGCTCGGCCAGCACGATCGCCCGCCGGTTCAGGCGCTTGTCGCCCAGATCGATGCCCTTGAATTCCATTGCCGCCCAGCTCTCCGTTGCTCGTGCCATTCGCCTGCCGCGCAAAAAGCAAGAGTAAACGGCAAGCCGCGACAGTTTACAAGCCGCTCACGCCGACTTGTGTGTAATGGAATGCGTTCTGCCTCCTGGATCCACACCACCTTTAATCCTTAAGGACGATAAATGAAAAAGCGCGAGTTTCTGAAAATGGCATCGGCAGCGGGGATGGCGGGGATCGCAGCACAAGTACCTGCCGTATTCGCGCAGAGCGCCGACAAAGGCCCGATCAAGGTTGGCATCCTCCACTCGCTGTCCGGCACGATGGCGATCTCGGAGACGTCGCTGAAAGACACCGCGCTGATGACGATTGCCGAAATCAACGCAAGCGGCGGCGTGCTGGGTCGCCAGATCGAGCCGGTGGTCGTGGACCCCGCGTCGAACTGGCCGCTCTTCGCCGAGAAGGCTCGCGGCCTTCTCACGCGCGACAAGGTCGCGGTCGTGTTCGGCTGCTGGACCTCGGTGTCGCGCAAGTCGGTGCTGCCGGTGTTCGAGGAGTTGAACGGCCTGCTGTTCTACCCGGTGCAATACGAAGGCGAGGAGATGTCGCGCAACGTGTTCTACACGGGCGCCGCGCCGAACCAGCAGGCGATTCCCGCCACCGAATACCTGATGAGCGCCGAGGGCGGCGGCGCGAAACGCTTTTTCCTGCTCGGCACCGACTATGTCTACCCGCGCACGACCAACAAGATCCTGCGCGCATACCTGAACTCGAAAGGCGTGCACGATGCAGACATTCAGGAGGTCTACACGCCGTTCGGGCATAGCGACTATCAGACCATCGTCGCCAACATCAAGACCTTCTCGCAGGGCGGCAAGACCGCGGTGATCTCGACCGTGAACGGCGACTCCAACGTACCGTTCTACAAGGAGCTCGGCAACCAGGGGCTGAAGGCCACCGAGGTTCCCGTCGTGGCGTTCTCGGTGGGCGAGGAAGAACTGCGCGGCATCGACACGAAGCCGCTCGTCGGCAACCTCGCCGCCTGGAACTACTTCATGTCGCTGCGCGATCCGCAGAACACGAAGTTCAAGACGATGTTCGCCAACTGGGTGAAAAAGAATAATCTGCCCGGCGGCGACAAGCGCGTGACGAACGATCCGATGGAAGCGACCTACGTGGGCATCCACATGTGGAAGCAGGCGGTCGAGAAGGCGAAGAGCACCAACGTCGACAAGGTGCGCGTCGCGATGATCGGCCAGAAGTTCAATGCGCCTTCGGGCTTCGAGCTCGAGATGGACGGCAATCACCATCTGCACAAGCCGGTGATGATCGGCGAAGTGCGCGCGGACGGTCAATTCAACGTGGTCTGGCGCACCAAGACGACGGTGCGCGCACAACCGTGGAGCCCGTTCATCGCTGGCAATCAGGGCAAGCCGGATGTGGTGTCGTCGATTCCGGACTTCCTGCGCCGACGTCGCGTCGCGTGATTGCCTGATCGATGCATGGCCCGCGATGGGCCAACCCGTTGTGGGCCAGCCCTTGATGGGCCAGCCCGTCGTGGTCCACGCCGCCCGCCGCGCTCCGGCGGGCGCTCTCAACCGCTGCACGATGCACGCCATTACATGACCCATAGCCAATCGCTGCGCGCGCTGCTGGTTTCGATCCTGCTCGCGCTCGCCAGTCCCGCCGTCTTTGCGTTGACGGCCGCCGATCTCGCTGCGCTCGCGCAAGACGACTTCGACGCCAAATCCGCGGCGATCGACAAGTTGATCACCAGTCACGACGCGCCGTCGCGCGCGATGCTCGAGGCGCTCTCGGAGGACAGCGTGCTCGTGACCGATAGCGGCGAAGTGCTGCTGCAAAACGGCGACACGCTCAAGGACGCCGTCACCGGCAAAACCGTTGCCGCGAGCGACGCGCAACCGGTGACGCTGAATAATCTGCTGCGCTCGAAAGTGGCCGGCGCGCTGTCCGGCTTGCAACTCGATTCACCGGACTTCGCCACGCGCCGCTCGGCCGTCGAAGCGCTGTTGAAAAATCCCGATCCGTCGATGAAGGCGCAGATCGACGCGGCCCGCGCGAAAGAAACTGATCCGGCCTTGAAGCGGCGCCTCGACACGCTATGGGCGATGACCGCGCTGCACAACCCCGATGCCGCGACGCGTCTCGAGGCGGTAAAGCTCGTCGCGGCGCGGCAGGATCTCGACATGTACGAGCTGTTGCGTCCGCTCGTCGCGAAGCAACCCGACGGCACTTATGCCGAGCCGGACGCAGCGATTCGCGCAGCCGCTCAGGAAGGCATCGACTCGCTCGACGCCATCCAGCGCCGCAGCGAGATCGCCGGCACCGTGTTCGCGGGCCTGTCGCTTGGCAGCGTGCTGTTGCTCGCGGCACTTGGCCTCGCGATCACCTATGGCCTGATCGGCGTCATCAACATGGCGCACGGCGAATTCCTGATGATCGGCGCTTACGCGACGTATGCGGTGCAGAACTTCATCCAGCACTACGCACCCGGCGCATTCGACTGGTATCCGCTGCTCGCGATTCCGGCCTCGTTCCTCGCGGCGGCGCTCGTGGGCATGGCGCTGGAGCGGCTCGTGCTCAAGCACCTGTACGGCCGCCCGCTCGAGACGCTGCTCACCACCTTCGGCGTGAGCCTGATTCTGATCCAGGCCACGCGGATGATCTTCGGTGCGCAGAACGTTCAGGTGTCCAATCCATCGTGGATGAGCGGCGGCGTCGCCGTGCTGCCGAACTTGATCCTGCCGTATAACCGCATCGCGATTCTTGCGTTCTCGCTGATCGTCGTCGGCATCGCTTGGGCCGTGCTGACGAAAACGCGGCTCGGCCTGTTCGTGCGCGCCGTCACGCAGAATCGCCACATGGCAGCGTGCGTCGGCGTGAAGACGGCGCGCATCGATTCGTATGCCTTCGCGTTCGGAGCGGGCATCGCGGGGCTGGGCGGCTGCGCGCTCTCGCAGATCGGCAACGTCGGTCCGGACCTGGGCCAAGGCTACATCATCGACTCGTTCATGGCCGTGGTGCTGGGCGGCGTGGGGCAGATCGCCGGCACGGTCATCGGCGGCTTCGGTCTCGGTCTCGTCAGCAAGGCGATTGAGCCGTTCTGGGGCGCGGTGCTCGCGAAGATCGCGGTGCTCGTGCTCATCGTGCTGTTCATCCAGAAGCGTCCGCAGGGCCTGTTCGCCCTGAAGGGCCGCAGCGCGGAGGCCTGAGATGACCACCGCAATCTCCTCCGTTTCCCCTCATGACGCAACCGACAAGACCCGCGCACCATCGGCAGGCGCTGCGCAAGAAGGCTTCGCACTCGGCCTGCCAGCGCGCCCTCCGCTGCTGTCGCGCCACGCCTGGCTCGCGCTGATCGCGTTGATCGTTGCCGTAGGCCTCGGCGTGCCGTTTTCGGCGCTCGTGCTGCCCGAGTCCAGTGCATTCCATTTGTCCGCGTATGCGATGACGCTGGCCGGCAAGTTCATGTGCTATGCCATCGGCGCGCTCGCGCTCGATCTCGTGTGGGGCTATTGCGGCATCCTGAGTCTCGGCCACGCGCTCTTTTTTGCGCTGGGCGGCTACGCCATCGGCATGTATCTGATGCGCGCGATCGGCCATGACGGCGTGTACGGCAGCGACCTCCCCGACTTCATGGTGTTCCTCAACTGGAAGACCATGCCGTGGTATTGGGCCGGCACGCAGCACCTGGGGTACGCCTTGCTGCTGGTCGTGCTGGTGCCCGCCGCGATTGCCTGGGTGTTCGGCTTCTTCACGTTCCGCTCGCGCGTGAAGGGCGTGTACCTGTCGATCATCACGCAGGCGCTCACGTTCGCCGCCATGCTGCTCTTCTACCGCAACGAAACCGGCTTCGGCGGCAACAACGGCTTCACGGACTTCAAGCGTATCGCCGGGTTTCCGATCACGCATGCCGGCACCCGCACCACGCTCTGCCTGATGACGTTCGCGGTGCTCGTGCTCGCATTTCTCGGGGCACGATTCATCGTCACGTCGAAGTTGGGGCGCGTCGTCACCGCCGTGCGCGACGGCGAAACGCGGCTGATGTTCCTCGGCTACAGCCCGCTCGCGTACAAGCTCTTTGTGTGGGTCGTCTCCGCCGTGCTGTGCGGGATTGCCGGTGCGCTGTACGTGCCGCAAGTCGGCATCATCAATCCGAGCGAGATGTCGCCGGGCAACTCGATCGAAATGGCGATCTGGGTCGCCGTGGGCGGGCGCGGCACGCTGATCGGGCCGATCATCGGCGCATTCGCAGTGAACGGCGCGAAGAGCTTCTTCACCGCGTACTTCGCCGAATACTGGCTGTTCTTCCTCGGTCTCATTTACGTGCTGGTGCCGCTGCTGTTGCCCAACGGGATCTTGGGCCTGATCGAATCCCGCCTCGAACGACGCCGCCGCGCGAAGGAATGACCGATGACACCGCACTCCATGCTCCTGAACGAAGACGCATCGGACCATGCGCTCAGCGGTGTGGCGTCGCTTGGCCGGGTCGTCACGCCCGGCGAAATCGACGTCTCGCACGGCGCGATCCTTTATCTGGACGACGTGGTCGTCAGCTTCGACGGCTTTCGGGCGCTCGACGCGCTCACGCTCTCTATCGACGCCGGTGAGCTGCGCTGCATCATCGGACCAAACGGCGCAGGCAAGACCACGATGATGGACGTGATCACCGGCAAGACCCGCCCCGATCACGGCAAGGTGTTCCTCGGCCAGACCATCGACCTCACGCGCATGAACGAGCCGGAGATCGCGCATGCGGGCATCGGCCGCAAGTTCCAGAAGCCGACCGTATTCGAGCAGCACCCGGTATGGGAAAACCTCGAACTCGCGATGAAAACCGACAAGGGCTGGTGGGCCTCGCTGCGCGCACGCCTCGATCGCAGCGCGCAGGCACGCATCGAGGAAACACTCGGCATCATCGGCCTCGAAAGCGCAGCGCGGCGCGCGGCGGGCGAGCTTTCGCACGGCCAGAAGCAGCGCCTCGAGATCGGCATGCTGCTGATGCAACAGCCCGCCTTGCTGCTGCTTGACGAGCCCGCCGCCGGCATGACCGACGACGAGACGATGCAGCTTGCCGAGCTCCTGAACCAGCTGCGCGGCACGTGCTCGATGATGGTTGTCGAGCACGACATGGAGTTCGTGGCGGCGCTCGCGGGAGAGACGGGCAAGGTCACCGTGATGGCGGAAGGCCGCGTACTGGCGCACGGCACGCTCGACAACGTAAAGCAGGACGAATCAGTGATCGAATCGTATTTGGGCCGATAGAACACGCACCGAATTCCGTGCGGATGCTCGCGTCGATATCACGCAAAACAGGAAGCCATAACCATGCTGGAAGTCGACGGACTGAACCAATACTACGGCGGCAGCCACATCCTGCGCGATGTGAAGCTGGCCGTGCCGGAAGGCAAGCTGACCGTTTTGCTTGGCCGCAACGGTGTCGGCAAGACTACTTTGCTGCGCTGCCTGATGGGCGTCGTGCAAGCGAAGAGCGGCTCGATCGCCTGGCGCGGCAACGCGCTCACGATGCTGCCCACCTGGGCGCGGGTTGCGCAAGGCCTCGCCTATGTGCCGCAAGGGCGCGATATCTTTCCGCGTCTTTCCGTCGAAGAGAATCTGCTGGTGGGCGCGGCCAGCCGCAAGGCGCCATCGGGCGTGCCGGAGCGCATCTACGATCTGTTTCCGGTGCTGTGGAACATGCGCTCGCGGCGTGGCGGCGATCTCTCCGGCGGACAGCAGCAACAGCTCGCGATCGGGCGCGCGCTGATGAGCGAGCCGCAGCTTCTGATTCTCGATGAGCCGACCGAAGGCATCCAACCGTCGATCATTCAGGACATTGGCCGGACACTGCGCCAGCTCGTCGAAGAAATGGGCATGACAGTACTGCTCGTCGAGCAGTACTACGACTTCGCGAAAGCCATTGCGGACCAGTACTGGGTGATGCGTCGCGGCGAGATCGTCGCGGGTGGCGAAGGGGCTGCGATGGATCAGGACGGCGTGCGAGAACTGATTGCGGTTTGACGCGCGTTGTCAGTTGCGCTGCACCATCCGGCGTCGCGCCACGTGCACCCAGGCAGGCTGACTCGTGGGGCGCTGGACGCGCCCCACGGGGCGAAACACGAAGCGAATCAATGCCCGTGCGCCGCGCGCCAACCGGCACGCTTTTTCGGCTGCTGACCGGGCGCGCCGGTGTGGAACCCTGCCGAGACGATAAAAAGAATCCCGGCGAACGGCCAGACGAAGGTGGCAAAGACAAAGCTGAGCCAATACGCATCTTGTGGAGGGTATGCCTGAAGTGCCCAGATCAGGCACGCAGCTGGCAACATCAGCAGACACAACGCCGACCGGTGAAGAAAAACCGCGGCCCTTGCATTCTTGAGCGTCTCAGCTTGCATGCCTACCTCCATAGGGAATGGCACTGAGACATAGAGTCGCACGGCAACCGCCGCACGCAAACTTGGTGAAATCCCTGACACGCGCTTTTCTACAGAATATGCGGCTATGCAGCAAATATTGGGGCCCGCGCATCAACCAGGCATGACTAATTGATGGGTGCTTCAAAGACATCGCGCGCGAGCAACCAGGCGACCCTGTATCGCGAATGCGAATCCCTGCTTGCCTGGGAGGCATCCCAATCGCCCATGCTGCTGTCGACGAGCGCGACCCGCAGTATTCGAAAGATTCATGAAGGTCAATCGTAGGCACGGTCACATGACCGGCATAAAAGCGCCTTACTACCGTCCCGTCAGCGTCATGCAAGTGGTTTAGTTTTCCAGCCTGCAACACGCCGCAATCATCTGGAAAACCGTACAAACCTCCCCCCAGTCTTGCGAAGAAGTGCAACGCTTCCATGGAGACTCACATGAGCCTGACATCGAGACCGAGACACCCAAGGTCTGCCGCCCCCGCTTTGCTTGCTGCTGTTTCGCTGGCCTCCGCGGCCATCTTCTGCTCCGCAGCGGCCGGCCAGCCGCAGGCGCGCACGGATCCCTCTCTGGCAACGGCAACCCCGATCAAGCACGTCATCATCATCGTGGGCGAGAACCGGACCTTCGACCACGTCTTCGGCGCCTATCAGCCGCGGGCGGGCCAGACCATCTCGAACCTTCTCTCCAAGGGCATCATCAGGGCGGACGGCTCACCCGGACCGAACTTCAAGCTCGCCGAGCAGTACACGGCGAAAGCAACCAATCCCTCACGATTCGACGCCAGCCCCGCATCGAAACAGCCTTATTCGACGCTGCCAGCGCCGAACACGGGATCGGCGCCGACCGCCGCGAGCGACGCGAATCCGCCGCCGTTCGCCACGCTTGCGGCTGCACAGGCGGCAGAGGGCAACGCGCTCGAAGCTGGCGACGTCGTTCATCTGACCACGGGCGCGACAGGTCTTCCAAACGACGTGCCCGATACGCGCTTCGGTGCGAACCTCTATAACTTGCAAAGCGGTCCTTATCAAATTTCGCGCGTCGGCCCGAACTACGACCAGTACATGAACAGTCCGGTCCATCGCTTCTATCAGAACTGGCAGCAAGCCGATTGCAATATCGCGCACGCCACTTCCGCGAATCCGAGCGGATGCAAGATGGACCTGTTTGCGTGGGTTGAAACCTCGGTGGGCGCCGGATCGAACGGCAAGCCGCAGCCCGCCAATTTCACAGACGAGACAACCCACGAAGGCGCTACGGCCCTTGGGTTCTATAACGTCAACACCGACGACATGCCCTACTTCACCGAGCTCGCGCGCCATTACACGATCAGCGACAACTATCACCAGCCGGTGATGGGCGGCACGGGCGCGAACAGCATCATGATCGGCACGGCCGATGCGCTCTATTACACCGACGGCCAGGGCAATCCCGCTACGCCGCCGCAAAACCAGATCGAGAATCCGCGGCCGCAGCCGGGCACCAACAACTGGTATGCGCAGGACGGCTACTCGGGCGGGAGCTATAGCAATTGTTCGGATCCGAAACAGCCTGGCGTGGGCGCAATCCGGCATTACCTCGACAGCCTGCCGTATCGCCCCAATGCCAATTGCGCGCCCGGCTCGTACTATCTGCTCAATAACTACAATCCCGGCTATAACGGCGACGGCACCGTCAATACGAGTGCGTTCACTATTCCGCCCTCCCCGGTGCGCACCATCGCTGACACCCTGCTCGAACGCAGCATTTCATGGAAGTACTATGGCGAAGGCTGGAAGACATTCGTGACCAATCCATCAACCAGTGTCTATTGCAATATCTGCAATCCGTTTCTGTATGAAACGGCGATCATGACGAATCCGGCGCTAGTGGCCGCGCATCTCCAGGATACGAGCAACCTGTATTCGGACATTGCGAACGGGACGTTGCCGGCTGTCTCCTTCGTGAAGCCAGGCGGCCTGCTGGATGGACATCCGGCCTCTTCGAAGTTCGGCCTCTATGAAGCGTTCGTGCACAAGATCATTAATTCGGTTCAAGCGAACCCTGCCTTGTGGGCGTCCACTGCAATCTTCATTACGACCGATGAGGGAGGCGGCTATTACGATTCCGGCTACATTCAACCGGTCGACTTTTTCGGGGACGGGCCGCGCATTCCGCTCATTGTCGTGTCGCCTTACTCGCGCGGCGGCCGGGTGGTTCACGATTACTCGGATCACGTCTCGCTCGTGAAATTCATCGAGCACAACTGGTCGCTGGGACCGATTACGGCGCGCAGCCGCGACAATCTTCCGAACCCGGTTCAGCTTCCTTCGAACCCCTACGTGCCCACAAATGCGCCGGCTATTGGGGACCTGTTCGGTGTTTTCCGGTTCGAACCCGTCAAGCAATCCGGGCTGGAGAATTCAAACGAAGGGGCTGTGGGGATGTCGCCGTTCTGATCACGTCGGCTAGTCCGCTGCGTCATTGAATTGGCACCACTCGAATCCGACGCGAAGGATCGTCATATTTCCACTTGATCGGCTTCGGGTTCTTGTTGTGCTCGCGAATGTAATGCATCAGTTTGCGATCCAGATCCTTCACCGAAGTGAAGATGCCGCGCGCGATAACATCGCGCTGGATGCGCGAGAACCAGTTCTCCACCTGGTTGAGCCACGACGAGTAGGTCGGCGTGAAGTGCAGGCGCACGTTGCGATGCGCATCGAGGAACTCGGCGACCCGATGCGTCTTATGGCTGCTGACGTTGTCGCAGATAACATGGATTTCGCGGCGTTTGGGCTGGCTGGCGACGACGTCGGTCAGGAAGGCCACGAACTGTTCGCTGGTGTGGCGTGCTGCCGTTTTGCCCAACACCTCGCCGGTGGCGGTGTTGAATGCCGCGAACAGACTGAGCGTGCCGTTGCGCTTGTACTCGAAGCCGTGGCTCTCGGCACGCCCCGGTGACAGCGGCAGCATCCGGTCCTTGCGGTCGAGCGCCTGGATCGCGGTCTTCTCGTCCACGCAGAACACCGCTGCGTGCGCCGGTGGGTTCAGGTACAGCCCGATCACGTCGGCCGCCTTGGCCTCGAAATCCGGGTCGTTGGAGACCATGTGCCGCCCCAGCTGCTGCGGTTTGATGCCGTGCTTGCGCCAGATGCGCTGCACGGTCGAGACCGACACGTCGCTGAGTTCTGCCGCGAGTTTGTAGCTGCTCCAGTGTGTCGAACCGTCGGCAGGCCTGTGTTTGAGGGTTCGGTTGAGCACCCGCGCTTCCAGTCTCGCGGGAGGCTGCCTGGGCGCACGCCCGGGGTGCCGGGCATACATGCCGGCCAGCCGCTCACTGAGGAATCGCGCCGACCAGCGCGCGATGAAGCGAGAATCACAACCGAGTGTGCGCATGATGAAGAAACTGCTGGCCGAAGCCATGCTCGATATGGAAGCGTTGAAGGTCGTCGTCAAGGGAAAGCCCTGAGCCCGCAAGCCAAACGCGAAGCAGTGTCGGCGATTCGGGAGAAGGTCAACATCTCCGAGCGCCGCGCCTGCCGGCTTGTCGGGCTTTCTCGCAGCGTTCTGCATTACGACGCGAAGCCGGACCACGAGAACGCTATGCTAGCGGCGCGTCTGGTGGAGTTGGCGCACGAACGTCGTCGATTCGGCTACCGCCGGTTGCACGCCTTGGTGGAACGCGAAGGCACACACGCCAATCACAAGCGCGTCTATCGCCTGTACCGTGAGGCAGGGCTGGCTGTGCGGCGCCGTCGCAGGCGCCACGGCGTAATGATTGAGCGCGAGCAACTGGCGTTGCCGAGCGCACCCAATGAGGTGTGGTCAATCGATTTCGTGATGGATGCACTTGCCAACGGCCGGCGCCTGAAATGCCTGACCATCGTCGACGATTTCACGAAAGAGGCTGTCGACATCGTCGTCGACCACGGCATCTCAGGCTTGTATGTCGCTCGGGCATTGGACCGCGCAGCTCGCTTCCGTGGCTATCCCAAGGCGGTGCGAACAGACCAGGGACCCGAATTTACGAGCCGCGCGCTTGACCAGTGGGCGTATGCGAACGGCGTCACTCTGAAGTTGATTCAGGCGGGCAAGCCAACGCAGAATGCGTACATCGAATCGTTCAACGGCAAGTTCCGCGACGAATGCCTTAACGAGCACTGGTTCACGACGCTCGCCCACGCTCGGGCTGTCATCGCGGCATGGCGTCAGGACTACAACGAGGAAAGGCCGCACAGCGCACTGAACTACCTTTCGCCAGCAGAGTTTGCGGCGAAACATCGAGCAACAGCGGATGCTCCTGCCGCTATCCAGGAGCTGGTTTAAAGGGACTTTGCTAGAAGCCCGTTGGCCCTATTGAAGGGGGCAGGTCACGCTATCCACTACTGTTAAACGATTCAAAATTTTCTCAGATGGATACAACCGTCGCCGCCAGCGAGTTGCGGTCGTTCGACGACGGCTCCAGCAGAATTGCCTCGGGACGCAACGCTAGCATACGTTCCTTGCCGGCGTCGTCCGATGGGAGCGACCGGGATATTCGCGCCTGCTTGCAGACGTCCTGACGTTTATAGTTTCTGATTCCTGTAATCCGTTCCACGCACACAAACGCCAGAACCCCGGCGCTCATTCGGAGTCACCGGGGTTCTGGACATACTGCATGGGGAGCCTGACGATTACCTACTTTCACACGGGCAATCCGCACTATCATCGGCGTGGAGCTGTTTCACGGTCCTGTTCGGGATGGGAAGGGGTGGGACCAGCTCGCTATGGTCATCAGGCATGACGGGTTGCTGCGTCGCACGGGTTTGGGTGAACCTGGCGCCACAGCCAATCGGGAAGAAGCGTAAAGAGGTGCTGTTTCTTGGGGTTGTGTTGTTTCTGGCACAACACCGATCTCTCAACCTGCGCGTCCTTCACTCCACACCGGGAGGAAGACACACCTGTTATAGGATCAAGCCTTACGGGCAATTAGTATCAGTTAGCTTAACGCATTACTGCGCTTCCACACCTGACCTATCAACGTCCTGGTCTCGAACGACCCTTCAAGGGGATCTAGTCCCCGGGGAAGTCTCATCTTGAGGCGAGTTTCCCGCTTAGATGCTTTCAGCGGTTATCTCTTCCGAACATAGCTACCCGGCAATGCCACTGGCGTGACAACCGGTACACCAGAGGTTCGTCCACTCCGGTCCTCTCGTACTAGGAGCAG
The DNA here is from genome assembly GCF_051125205.1 of Paraburkholderia sp. A1BS-2L. NCBI lineage: Bacteria > Pseudomonadati > Pseudomonadota > Betaproteobacteria > Burkholderiales > Burkholderiaceae > Paraburkholderia > Paraburkholderia sp. A1BS-2L. The sequence goes on along the minus strand of NZ_CP120430.1, from coordinate 1,144,856 downwards.
GCCCCCTCAAACTTCCAGCGCCCACGGCAGATAGGGACCAAACTGTCTCACGACGTTTTAAACCCAGCTCACGTACCTCTTTAAATGGCGAACAGCCATACCCTTGGGACCGGCTACAGCCCCAGGATGAGATGAGCCGACATCGAGGTGCCAAACACCGCCGTCGATATGAACTCTTGGGCGGTATCAGCCTGTTATCCCCAGAGTACCTTTTATCCGTTGAGCGATGGCCCTTCCATACAGAACCACCGGATCACTATGACCTGCTTTCGCACCTGCTCGACTTGTCAGTCTCGCAGTCAAGCACGCTTATGCCATTGCACTATCAGCACGATTTCCGACCGTACCTAGCGTACCTTCGTACTCCTCCGTTACACTTTGGGAGGAGACCGCCCCAGTCAAACTGCCTACCATGCACTGTCCCCGACCCGGATCACGGGCCAAGGTTAGAACCTCAAACAGATCAGGGTGGTATTTCAAGGACGGCTCCATGCAGACTGGCGTCCACACTTCACAGCCTCCCACCTATCCTACACAAACCGGTTCAAAGTCCAATGCAAAGCTACAGTAAAGGTTCATGGGGTCTTTCCGTCTAGCCGCGGGGAGATTGCATCATCACAAACACTTCAACTTCGCTGAGTCTCGGGAGGAGACAGTGTGGCCATCGTTACGCCATTCGTGCAGGTCGGAACTTACCCGACAAGGAATTTCGCTACCTTAGGACCGTTATAGTTACGGCCGCCGTTTACCGGGACTTCAATCAAGAGCTTGCACCCCATCATTTAATCTTCCGGCACCGGGCAGGCGTCACACCCTATACGTCCACTTTCGTGTTTGCAGAGTGCTGTGTTTTTATTAAACAGTCGCAGCCACCAGTTTATTGCAACCCCTTCACCCTCGGAGCGCAGGCTCCTCAAGCTACCAGGGCGTACCTTATCCCGAAGTTACGGTACCAATTTGCCGAGTTCCTTCTCCCGAGTTCTCTCAAGCGCCTTAGAATACTCATCTCGCCCACCTGTGTCGGTTTGCGGTACGGTTAATGTTGAACTGAAGCTTAGAGGCTTTTCCTGGAACCCCTTCCAGTTGCTTCGCTTCCGAAGAAGCTCGCGCCACACCCTTGAATTACGCGCCCGGATTTGCCAAAGCGCCTTCTCCAATGCAGCGACCGGGACTTCCAACACCCGGACAACCTTCCGCGATCCGTCCCCCCATCGCATTCAACACTAGTGCAGGAATATTGACCTGCTTCCCATCAGCTACGCATTTCTGCCTCGCCTTAGGGGCCGACTCACCCTACGCCGATGAACGTTGCGTAGGAAACCTTGGGCTTACGGCGAGGGGGCCTTTCACCCCCTTTATCGCTACTCATGTCAGCATTCGCACTTCTGATACCTCCAGCACACTTTCCAGTGCACCTTCGCAGGCTTACAGAACGCTCTCCTACCATGCACATAAATGTGCATCCGCAGCTTCGGTATATGGCTTAGCCCCGTTACATCTTCCGCGCAGGACGACTCGATCAGTGAGCTATTACGCTTTCTTTAAAGGGTGGCTGCTTCTAAGCCAACCTCCTGACTGTTTTAGCCTTCCCACTTCGTTTCCCACTTAGCCATATTTGGGGACCTTAGCTGGCGGTCTGGGTTGTTTCCCTCTTGACACCGGACGTTAGCACCCGATGTCTGTCTCCCGTGATTGCACTCTTCGGTATTCGGAGTTTGCTATGGCGACGTAATCCGCAATGGACCCATCAACCATGACAGTGCTCTACCCCCGAAGGTGATACACGAGGCACTACCTAAATAGTTTTCGGAGAGAACCAGCTATTTCCAGGTTTGTTTAGCCTTTCACCCCTATCCACAGCTCATCCCCTAACTTTTCAACGTTAGTGGGTTCGGTCCTCCAGCACGTGTTACCGTGCCTTCAACCTGGCCATGGATAGATCACCTGGTTTCGGGTCTACACCCAGCGACTAATCGCCCTGTTCGGACTCGCTTTCGCTACGCCTGCCCTATTCGGTTAAGCTTGCCACTGAATGTAAGTCGCTGACCCATTATACAAAAGGTACGCCGTCACCCCTTGCGAGGCTCCGACTGTTTGTATGCATGCGGTTTCAGGATCTGTTTCACTCCCCTCCCGGGGTTCTTTTCGCCTTTCCCTCACGGTACTGGTTCACTATCGGTCGATCACGAGTATTTAGCCTTGGAGGATGGTCCCCCCATCTTCAGACAGGATTTCACGTGTCCCGCCCTACTTGTCGCATCCCTAGTTCTTCCATTCCGTTTTCGTCTACAGGGCTATCACCTGCTATGGCCGCACTTTCCAGAGCGTTCGACTAACGGTACAGATAAAGAATGCAGGCTGATCCCATTTCGCTCGCCACTACTCTGGGAATCTCGGTTGATTTCTTTTCCTGCGGCTACTTAGATGTTTCAGTTCGCCGCGTTCGCTTCACGTGACCTATGTATTCAGTCACGGATACTCCATTCGGAGTGGGTTTCCCCATTCGGACATCTCCGGATCAAAGCTTGTTTGCCAGCTCCCCGGAGCTTTTCGCAGGCTACCGCGTCCTTCATCGCCTGTGATCGCCAAGGCATCCACCACATGCACTTGTTCGCTTGACCCTATAACGGGTGCGTCTCTCGACTCACTCGCTACAGGCTGAGTTTTCGCGTTGTGCCGTATTCCAAAGCCCTCTTTCGAGGAACTTAAAAATACATCGATACAATCACAACCCTGATTCACCTACTCCACACCCATCTCTAAGTGTGTTTCAGATAAATCTCTTTACTACTTCTTCCTGATTGTTAAAGAACGACAGCCGATACGTTTTCACATACCGCTCTGACTGGCTCAATCGCCAATGCAAAACTCCCTGCATTTAACTGCTCCTGCAGGATGCTGTGCATTAGGGATTGGTGGAGGATGACGGGATCGAACCGACGACCCCCTGCTTGCAAAGCAGGTGCTCTCCCAGCTGAGCTAATCCCCCAGTCATGCATACTCAAGGGGGTTACCAGTCAGCCACCGCGCAGACAAATTGGTGGGTCTGGATGGATTCGAACCATCGACCCCCGCCTTATCAAGACGGTGCTCTAACCGACTGAGCTACAGACCCCTGAGTCTGTCTTTTCTACAGCCGACAAGTGTGAGCGCTTCAATGAACTTCGCAATGAGCTCTGGAAAGGAGGTGATCCAGCCGCACCTTCCGATACGGCTACCTTGTTACGACTTCACCCCAGTCATGAATCCTGCCGTGGTGACCGTCCTCCTTGCGGTTAGACTAGCCACTTCTGGCAAAACCCACTCCCATGGTGTGACGGGCGGTGTGTACAAGACCCGGGAACGTATTCACCGCGGCATGCTGATCCGCGATTACTAGCGATTCCAGCTTCACGCAGTCGAGTTGCAGACTGCGATCCGGACTACGATCGGTTTTCTGGGATTGGCTCCACCTCGCGGCTTGGCAACCCTCTGTTCCGACCATTGTATGACGTGTGAAGCCCTACCCATAAGGGCCATGAGGACTTGACGTCATCCCCACCTTCCTCCGGTTTGTCACCGGCAGTCTCCCCGGAGTGCTCTTGCGTAGCAACTGGGGACAAGGGTTGCGCTCGTTGCGGGACTTAACCCAACATCTCACGACACGAGCTGACGACAGCCATGCAGCACCTGTGTGACGGCTCCCTTTCGGGCACTCCCGGCTCTCACCAGGATTCCGTCCATGTCAAGGGTAGGTAAGGTTTTTCGCGTTGCATCGAATTAATCCACATCATCCACCGCTTGTGCGGGTCCCCGTCAATTCCTTTGAGTTTTAATCTTGCGACCGTACTCCCCAGGCGGTCAACTTCACGCGTTAGCTACGTTACCAAGCCAATGAAGGCCCGACAACCAGTTGACATCGTTTAGGGCGTGGACTACCAGGGTATCTAATCCTGTTTGCTCCCCACGCTTTCGTGCATGAGCGTCAGTATTGGCCCAGGGGGCTGCCTTCGCCATCGGTATTCCTCCACATCTCTACGCATTTCACTGCTACACGTGGAATTCTACCCCCCTCTGCCATACTCTAGCGATGCAGTCACCAATGCAGTTCCCAGGTTAAGCCCGGGGATTTCACATCGGTCTTGCATCACCGCCTGCGCACGCTTTACGCCCAGTAATTCCGATTAACGCTTGCACCCTACGTATTACCGCGGCTGCTGGCACGTAGTTAGCCGGTGCTTATTCTTCCGGTACCGTCATCCCCCCGGGGTATTAACCCAGAGGTTTTCTTTCCGGACAAAAGTGCTTTACAACCCGAAGGCCTTCTTCACACACGCGGCATTGCTGGATCAGGCTTGCGCCCATTGTCCAAAATTCCCCACTGCTGCCTCCCGTAGGAGTCTGGGCCGTGTCTCAGTCCCAGTGTGGCTGGTCGTCCTCTCAGACCAGCTACGGATCGTCGCCTTGGTGAGCCTTTACCCCACCAACTAGCTAATCCGCCATCGGCCACCCCAATAGCGCGAGGTCTTGCGATCCCCCGCTTTCATCCTAAGATCGTATGCGGTATTAATCCGGCTTTCGCCGGGCTATCCCCCACTACTGGACATGTTCCGATGTATTACTCACCCGTTCGCCACTCGCCACCAGGTGCAAGCACCCGTGCTGCCGTTCGACTTGCATGTGTAAGGCATGCCGCCAGCGTTCAATCTGAGCCAGGATCAAACTCTTCAGTTCAATACCTGTTACTGTTTTCGGTTCAGTCAAGAACCGGTCGCTCACTCAAAGCTGACAGGTTCTGAATAAATTCAAAAACCTGACTTACTTTTGTGTGAGACTCTTGATACTTTCGCTACTCCCGGTCATCCCCGAAAGAATCACCAGGTCACGAAACCCATCAAGCGCCCACACTTATCGGCTGTAAATTTTTAAAGAGCAATCGCTCAAAAACAGCGCTTAAATCAGCTATTTTCTCGCGCCCCGCATCAGAAGGGAGGCGAATTATGAAGCCCAATGAACCTCTCGTCAAGAGAATCTCGAATATTTATTTTTGAGGTCCTGACGCGGAATGTGAAGATACGTTGCCGCCTCTCGCGATCTGACACGCATGTCTTCGCCTGAACGTGGCGCGGTGCATATGGCTTGCGGGACTTTTGTGAGTCGAAAGCAAAACATGTTGACCAGAACCAACGATCTCAGTAAACTTCGCGCCGCGGGGTGGAGCAGTCTGGCAGCTCGTCGGGCTCATAACCCGAAGGTCATAGGTTCAAATCCTATTCCCGCAACCAACATCGAAGCCCGCTCCGCGTCAGCAAGCGGGCTTTTTGTTTTTGCTTCTTTTTGGCGGGGTCTATGGCTCGCGAGCGTGGATGCGCGAGCTTGGCCGCCGCACGTCGCCCGCAAAGGCGGCAGCAAGCCGCGAGAACGGTCGCAAGGGGGGGACGCCCCCGAAAGACACCGGCAACGGGATCCACTGATAAACCAGTGTCGATACGCCGCGCCCGCGCCGCAACCGCCCGAATGACAGCCCCCCCCTACTGGCCGCCTGAGCATCCCCATCGACCGGCAGAAATGCGGTCAACCCCGAACCGCTATTGGCTTGCCCCCATTGGCCCCGGTCGGGCACGCTTCAGCGTTCATATGCAACTTGCGACGCCCGCACCTGTTCCCGTGATGGTGCTCATGCGCACGATCGCGGACGGGCTCGGGGGTCGTACGGCCGTTCGGCGCCAGCCGCGCAACGGCCGTGCTTTCCGCCGGATTTCGGGTATATGACCGGCCAGCTACGCACCGCACGCCCTCCGGAATCGCAGATCGCCGACGCGCAGATTTCGGACGGGTGGCGCAGGGGTTCACGCTGCGGGCCGTGCTGCATGCGCACGGCATCAAGGTGCCGGCTGGCCTACGGGTTCCCCAGTGCCGCTCGAAAACCTCGATAGTCGGCAATCGCCCACCTGTGCTACAAGATAACCGCACCGCTGGCGCAGGCCCGTGGCCTCCTCTACAACCCGACTTCACAGGAACATTCAGAACATGGCAACCGGTACCGTCAAGTGGTTTAACGATTCGAAGGGTTTTGGCTTCATCACGCCAGACGATGGCGGCGAAGACCTGTTCGCACACTTCTCCGAGGTTCAGGGAGCTGGCTTCAAATCCCTTCAGGAAGGCCAGAAGGTGAGTTTTGAAGTCAAGCAGGGCCCCAAGGGGAAACAGGCAGCGAACATCACGCCGTTGTAAGTTTCCCGGGCAACGTACGCGTCCTGCGGGGCAGCGATCAGGTCGACGCAGGATCGCTGCCGGCCCGGAGCCGGGCGTCGACAGGGGGCGTGCTCCGCTTTTGCTCAGCGCTCGACAAACGGCCTCAACCTGTCCGCGCGAATGGGCTCCCTCAGCGTGCGCATCGCCTTGATCTCAATCTGGCGGATTCGCTCACGGGTCACGCCAAACTGCTCGCCGACCTCTCCAAGCGTGTGTTCCGAGGTCGTATCGAGCCCGAATCGCAACCGCAGGACCTTGGCCTCGCGTGGTGACAGCCCGTTGAGCGCCTCATCGATTGCGACACGCATGTTCGCGTGAATTGCGGCCTCAGCCGGTGAACTTGCGGAGACATCCTCGATCAGGTCACCGAGCGTCGCGTCGGCATCGTCACCCACCGGCGTCTCGAGCGACACGGGTTGCTTCGCAATTCTGATAATACTGCGTACCTTTTCCTCGGACATCTCCAACCGTTCGGCGAGAACGGCGGGATGCGCTTCCTGCCCCGTCTGCTGCAGGATCTCGCGCGAAATCCGGTTCAGCCGGTTGATCGTTTCGATCAGGTGCACGGGCACACGAATGGTCCTGGCCTGGTCGGCAAGGCCACGCGTGACAGCCTGCCGGACCCACCAGGTGGCGTACGTCGAAAACTTCCAGCCGCGCCGGTATTCGAACTTGTCCACCGCCTTCATCAGGCCGATATTGCCTTCCTGAATCAGATCCAGGAACGGCATGCCGCGGTTCATGTATTTCTTGGCAATTGAGATGACAAGACGAAGATTGGCTTCGATCAGCTCCCGCTTGGCCTGCCGCATTTTCAACTCGGCGGTACTCATCCTGCGGTTGATCTCCTTGAGCTGCCGCAGCGGCAGTGAGACCTTGGCCTCGATGTCAGTGAGTTTCAGCTGCGCGGCCTGAATGGCCGCCAGATGTCGCTCAAGCGCCGCGCCAAACTGCCGCGAAGTGGCCGCCATGCGGCGGGTCCATTCAAGGTCGGTCTCGTGGCCCGGAAACGACTCCACAAACGACTCGCGTGGCATGCCGCAACGGTCGACGACGATCTGCAGAATGCTGCGCTCGATCGCACGAACTTCCGTAATCTGTTCGTGCACACTGGCGCACAGGCGATCAATGGTTCTGCCCGTAAAGCGGATTGGCGCCAGTTCGCGCTGGATCTCCAGCTGCACTCGCGCAACGGCTGCCGAACGGGCCGCGCCAGTAGCCGGCACACCCGGCAACTGCTCGAGCAGTGTGCGCACACGTGCGAAAACCGCAAGGCCGTCGTTCGTGAGTTGCTCGAGGCGGGCAGCGTTCGCTGCCTCCGGATCCCCGACGTCCGACTCAACATCGCCACCGTCCGGGTCATCGCCGCAGCCGGAGGCTTCCACCTCATCTCCTTCGGAGTCGTGCGTCATTGCACTTTCGTTCACTCCGTCGTTGATGCCATCGACCAGTTCGTCGATACGCAGTTCGCCGGCAACGATACGGTCCACCTCGGCAAGAATGGCGCCCACAACCGACGGACATGCGGCGATCGCCTGAATCATCTCCTGCAGGCCGTTCTCAATGCGTTTCGCGATCTCGATTTCGCCGGCGCGGGTCAGCAGTTCTCTGCCCCCCATCTCACGCATGTACATCCGGACCGGATCCGTCGTGCGGCCGAATTCGGAATCGACGGTCGACAGTGCAGCTTGCGCTTCCTCGTCCGCCTGATCGTCGGATGCCACGGCGGGCGCGGCGCCGCTTAACAGGAGCGTCGCCGCGTCTGGCGCCTGCTCGTACACGGCCACCCCCATGTCGCTGAACGTGCTGACGATCGCCTCCATCGCAGCCGTTTGCGTAACGTTGTCTGAGAGGTGATCGTTGATGTCCACGTGCGTGAGATAGCCGCGCTCACGGCCAAGCGCAATCAGCGCGCGCATCTGGCGTTGACGCTCCTCGTCCTGTCGGGCCATCGACTCGATGTCCAGCGGCGTTTCCACCGCCCGGGCCTTTCCCTTTGGCGCGCGGCGGCCGGACTTTGATGCAACCGCAATCATGCGGGATGCTGAATCCACGCGAACGGGATTTGCCACTACATTCTCCTCGACAGGTTGGCCGACGAACGTTGCAGGCCGGCAGATCAGGTTGATCTGTCGGGGTGCGAACGGAATCGTGGAATGACGCACGGACAATCGAGGCGGGAACGCCTCCGACGGAAATGATGCGCGCAGATTGGGGAATCCTAAATACTACCAGACAAAATTGTGCGCCGCAATATACTACCGATACGGCTTGATCACATCGCGGGATACCAGATAAAACGGGGATGTGACGCAGGGCCACCAACCAGCGCACGGTGCCACACCCCGGCCCCGGCCAGCGGTATGTGACCGTCCTGGGCAGCGGGAACCCGGCGGCGGGACGCTCCAGGGGCGTCTGCTTGACTTGGGTAGTGCTGGCAAGGACGCCCCCTCGCCTGCTACCGAAGCGGCAGCGTTCCGTGCCCCATATTCGGTACCCTGGCCCGCATCTCCTCCACGACGGACTGAAGCTCTGCGCGCCGGGCGAGTTCCACCTACTTCTACGGGAAAGGGCCCCGAGGCGGGATCTCCCGCGCTGTGCTGCACGTCACGCAGGACATCTGTGCCGGGAGCTTCGCTTCATCCCGACTTCGCGTACACTGCGCCAGATCCCCGGTCGCTCATGCTTGCGCTTGTGGCGATGGTCGAAGCTCCAGTTATGCAAGGAGGCGTCATGCAGGCAATGCCTATGCTCGAGAGCAGCGCCATCGACCCACTCGCAAGCGCGCCCGGGTGTGACCTGCGCCGTGCACCCATCCATCCCTATCACTGGTATCCGCTGGCCTGGTCGAACGAGGTTAAGCGCGGCAAAGCCGTCGGAGTGCACTTCGCCGGCAATCCGATCGTGCTGGCGCGCACCGGGTCCGGTACATATTCGCACTGGAAGATCGTTGCGCACACCGACAGGTGCCGCTGCACGCGGGCGTGGTGGAAGGCGAGTCCATCCGCTGCGGCTATCACGGCTGGACTTATGACTGCACCGGCCACTGCATCGATGTGCCATACCTCGGGCGTGAGCGCCCTGAGTCTAGCCGTCGAGGTTGAACTGTTCCATCAACTGACGAACGCCAACGGACCGCGTATTGCCCAAGTCGATACTTACTTCTCGCCGTGAGGCTCAAGGACGGGCTTGAGCGGTCAGCCGCTTCATCACTTCGGTCAGCAACACACGCCGGAACACGGGCCACGCATTCGGCATCCTGAATAATCTAACCATCGTCCGGATTGCTCCAGGCGGCTCCTTGCCTTTGCCCTGACGCGGCCAAAAGACGTTTGCCGCAGCGCGTGCGTCCGGTCCGTCGGACGCCGTACGTGCCGACGGACGAGCGTAGGCCGTATTGCATCGCCGTTGCGATAATAATTGTGCATCGTGCGCCAACAGCAAGACTGGGCCCGTCAATCAGCGCCGTCGCGCTGCTGTCTGTCAACTGCCTGTTCGAGGCAACGCCGACAGCCCGCTTGCTTACTGACAGCCGGACGTCGAACTGCCGGTGTCGGCCAACTGTGGCCGATCGTCGATTCCGCAGACTGGCGATTTGAAAGACTGCTTTGCAGCTCAGACCTGACACCGGACACAGATCATACTTTCACCCGAGAGGAGAAAACGAAAAGTCGCGAATAATTCAACGACATTTAAGTCGCTACATCCCGACGGCGCGCCGGCGCACGCCCAACAATCCGTCATTCGTCGCCACTGGATTGTTGGGCGCTAATCGCTCATCGCGGCTGTAACGATCCGGGCTTCAAAGTCCCAACTCGCACAGTCCCGGATGATCGTCCGGCCGACGGCCCAAGGGCCAGTGATACTTGCGCTCCGATTCCTTGATCGGCATGTCGTTGATGCACGCATAGCGACGTTGCATGAGACCATCCTCGCCGAACTCCCAGTTCTCGTTGCCGTAGGAGCGGAACCAGTTGCCCGAGTCGTCGTGCCATTCGTAGGCGTAGCGCACGGCAATGCGATTGCCACCGAACGCCCACAGTTCCTTGATCAGACGATACTCGTGTTCTTTCTTCCATTTGCGCTCGAGGAACGCCTGCGCTTCCGCGCGATTGCTCGCGAACTCTGCGCGATTGCGCCATTTCGTGTCGAGCGAATAGGCGAGCGCGACCTTGGCGGCGTCGCGCGAATTCCAACCGTCTTCCGCGAGACGGACTTTCTCGATGGCCGTCTCCAGCGTGAACGGGGGAAGCGGCGGGCGAATTGCTGCGGATGAAGTCATTTCGGATCTCCTTGTGTGGGACAGCGCGTTGCTGGTGCTCGACGTGGAGCGCGGCCCCGTCATCGTGCAACCCGAGAGGGCAAGACCGCCCGAAGCAAGCGCGGCACCGGTGCTCAGTAAGAATTTTCGTCTTTGCACCATGGGTTCAGAACGGCTTGGTCGGCAGATACTTGCCGTTGAGCGTGATGACGGCACGCTCGCCGCCTTCCGGGTCCGGCACCTTCTGGATATCGAGTTTGAAGTTGATCGCGCTGATGATGCCGTCGCCGAATTTCTCGTGAACCAGCGCCTTCAACGTCGAGCCGTACACCTGCACCATTTCGTAGAAGCGGTAGACGGTGGGATCGGTCGGCACGCCACCCGGAATGCTGCCGCGCACGGGAATGGTTTGCAGCAGGCGAACGGCGGCGTCGTCGAGCCCGAGGCGTTCGGTGACGAGCTTCGCTGCATTCTCCGGCAGCGCATGCTGACCGAGTAGCGCGGCTGTCGTGTATGCGAGGCTCAAGCCCGTGCCTTCGTTGATGGCTTCGAAGGTGAGGTTCTTGCGCACCTTCGCGTCGACGATCGTTTCCGTCAATGCTTCGCGTGCGTTCGGTGTGACTTGCGATTGGGTCATGTTGTTGCTCCTTGGGTAAATCAACCTGGTGAGATCGGCAGTCGGTGTGACGAGCCGGGAATCAGAGCGCAGCCACGCACTCAGCGGGCGTCGCGGTGACATCGGGATGCACAGCGAGCGGCACGAACTGGCGGGGCGCGGCGTCGAGCGCGTCGATCGAGCCGGATTCGATGTCGTAGACCCATCCGTGCAAATTTAGGCGGCCTTGCGCGAGTCCCAGGGCAACTGAGGGGTGGGTCTTGAGGTTGTCGAGCTGGGCGATGACGTTCTCGCGCACCATCGAGTCGACGCGCTCGCGCTCGCCCGCATGTTCACGCGCCTCGTTGACGAGCCTCGCCGAGTCGGCGTAGCGCAGCCAGTTCGCGACAGCGGGCATATGGTCGAGGCACTTGCACGTCGCGACGGCCGTCATCGCGCCGCAGTCCGAGTGGCCGCATATCACCACATCCGTCACGCCGAGCGCGGCCACCGCATATTCGACCGTTGCCGACACACCGCCGGGCTCAGGACCGAACGAAGGCACGATGTTGCCGGCATTGCGGATCACGAACAGATCGCCCGGTTCGCGCTGCGTGACCAGTTCGGGAACCATGCGACTATCGGAACAGGAAATGAACAGTGTGCGCGGCGTCTGACTGGTGGCCAGCTTGCGGAACAACTCCCTGCGCGCGGGCATGATGTCCCGCTGAAACTTCAGAAAACCGTCGATGATCTCTTGCATGGTCAGCTCCATTCAATCTGGCGTTCGTTGCCGTGTCGGTCAGTGCGGTGCGTTGGACAGAGAATGGACATGTTCAGTCATAGCGTCCAAGACGGGTTTATGATGCTCACCATAGGAAACACCAATAGTTATCGAGGACGAGGAGATTCGCCATGCTGTTGCGTCATATCCGTTACTTCCTGGCCGTCGCGGAACACCGCAATTTCACACGCGCCGCCGAGGCGCTGCACGTTTCACAGCCCACGCTGTCACAGCAGATACGGCAACTGGAAGACACGCTGCGCACGCAGCTCCTAGACCGTTCGGGGCGGAACGTGCAACTCACGGATGCCGGCGCGGCGTGGATGCGCTATGCGAAGCTCGCGCTACAGGATCTGGATGCGGGCGTGCGGGCGATACATGACGTCGGCGAACTAAGCCGCGGCAATTTGCGCCTTGCAGTGACGCCGACCTTCACGGCTTATCTCGTGGGGCCCGTGATCGATCGTTTTTATGGCCTGCATCCCGGCATCGCGATCGACATTCAGGAAATCACGCAGGATCAAATCGAAGCGCAGCTCGCCGATGACAGGCTCGACGCCGGCATCGCGTTCGAGCCCGTCCACACTGCGGAAATCGAAAGCGAGCCGTTGTTTCGCGAGACGCTGAGCCTCGTCGTCGGCGGAGGCCATGCGCGCGCGACGCGCCGCAAGCCGCTGTCCGCGCAGGACTTCGCCAACGAACGGCTGGTGCTGCTGAACAAAGCGTTCGCGACGCGGCGTTACATCGACGAATACTGCGCGCAGAACCGGATCCGCCCGCAGGTTGCCATCGAGGCCAGTTCGATCAGTGCGATCGTCGAGATCGTGCGGCGTGGGCAGCTCGCAACCGTACTGCCCGATGGCATCGCGCGCGAGCATACCGAGCTGCACCCCGTGCTGCTCGACCCGCCGCTGCAGGCGCGCACGGCTGTGCTGCTGCAACGCAAGGACGCGTATCGGACGGCGGCGAGCAAGGCCTTCGTCCAGGTGTTGACGGAATTGACGAAGAACTTCCGACGCTGATGGAGATCGCGTACGTGACGCGCAAAGCGAAGAGATCAACACGCAACGCGCGCTCCGTTAACTTCGACACCTGCGATGCCGACACCACCGGCGTGGGTTGTTGCGAAGCGACGTGCCGCCGCCACACGAAGTGCTCGAGCAGCAGCGGCACGTCTTCGCGGCGCTCGCGCAACGGCGGCAGCACGATCTGCGCAACGTACAGCCGATACAGCAGATCCGCGCGAAAACCGCCTTCGGCGGCCAGCGCCGCGAGATCGGCCTTCGATGCCGCGATCACGGGGCAATCGACGGGAATCGACTCGTTCGCGCCGAGCCGTTCCAGCGTGCGCTCCCAAGACATGCTGCGGCGGCACAACGGTAACGTCGCCGAGGCGAGCCATGCGCTCGGCATCTCGAAAAAGACGCTGTATCACAAGCTGCGTCAGCATCCGCTGTCTGGCCATTCACATCGTGCCCGGCTTTTTCTGTCGCTACTCGGAGTCAACACGAACTCATTTAGATAAACTTAGCAGCAGCCGCAAACAAATCATCGTGATTTATGGGGCTCAATCCTGATAACGTTTATATCGGTCCAGCAACTTTGTCGCGTCGTCTGGAATCCGAATGACCGGTGATCGCCCCAGACCGGTCACCGCATCACAGTCGTTGCGAACGTCTCAGTTGGGTCGCGTGCTGCCGATTGAAGCGTGGCGAGGTTGAAGCGGCGTATGCCGGCATGAGACGGTTCGCGGCCAACAACGGCCAAACATGTGCCTGACTAATGGCGGTTATCGAACTCGCTACAGTCGTCGAGCCTGCGAAGATCGGGAGTTGATTACATCCGGCGCGGCGCCTTATCCAGAATCCTGACGACGCAGCCGTGCCGGAAGCCGTGACCCACCCCTTACTGGCCACCAAACGGCTTCTTGACGGTCAGCCTGTTGGACACGGACATCACGCCGGGGACGCCGCGGGCGATCTCGGCGACTCTGTCGATCTGTGCGGCGTCGATGACCGAGCCGTCGAGCGTCACGGCGCCGCTTTTCGCGACCACACTGATGTTGCCCGCATTGATCTCCTTGTGCGCGACGATGGCGGCGTAGACCTTCCTGCGCAGCGCTCGGTTGGCCTTGCGGATTTCCGCGGCTGTTATGGTGCCCGAGGCGGTGGCAGCGCTCGAGGTTTCGACTGTATTCGATGCGGCGCTCGCTTCCGGCTGGGCCGAGGCCTGCACGGATGCGATCGCGATCCACGCCGCGCAGGCGAGCCAGAGTGCCGTTATTGTCTTCATGAAATGCTCCACTTTTTGTTTGACTGGATCAGAAGCTGTGACGGATGCCGACCATCGCCGCCGTGCTCGAGCGACCTTCCGGAACGGGTGCGCCATAGGTGATCGTCTGGCTCATGTTGCCGTGGTTGTCGACGTAACCCACCTGCGCGTAGGTAAGCGTGCGCTTCGTGAGGTTGTACTCGGCACCCAGTGCGTATTCCGCAGAGTGGTTGGCCCCGACGTTGCGGTCATGCAGGTAATAGAAACCGGAGGTGACCTTGAAAGATGGGCTGAACTTGTAGCCGAGCCCGCCGGAGAACATCTCCAGAGTGAACCCTTTCGGACCGCCGGCGTTGGCGGGATTGCGTGCCCGGCTGTACGAGGACGAGACGGAGAAGTCGTGGAACGTGTACTGCGCGCCCAGGAAGTAGAACTGGTTGTTGTTCAGTCCGGTTGACGGTGTCGTGACAATGGTCGAGGGGCCCGTCTGCGTGAACGGGTTGGTGTCATGCCCGTTGTAGTACACCGCTGCGAGGTTCAGGCCATAGTTCGAATACTGAAGCACCGCCGACTCGCGCGTGCCGCCCTCGAACTGTCCGGGGGTGCCGCCCGGCGCGTACTCGAGCGCAACCGATGCGCCGTAGAACTTCGGTGACCGGTAGACGATCGCATTGTCGTCATAGAGCGCGCCCACAGGACCGTTCGTGCTGAGCCCCTGCCAGCCCGCTGCCTGGTTCAGGCCGAGCCACCCAGTGAGGATGGAGCCAAAATACTGGGCGCTGCGAACGTCAGTTTCAGCCATCGCGTAGATCATCGGCACGATCTGGCGGCCCGCATCGATTGTGCCGAACGGGCCTGACACGCCAATCGTCGTTTGCTGGTTGAAGACGGCGGTGGCCCCTGGGGCGTCGGCAAGCCCCGTTCTGCCGTTGCTGCTGTTGAATGCGCCTTGCAGCTTGAAGTTGACCTTATAGCCGCCGCCGATGTCCTCCGAACCCTTCAAACCCCAGATGCTCGAATAGATGCCACCGTCCTTGAGCTGGAAGACGTGACCAAGATTCACTTTCGACTGGAAGTTCGCCGCGTTTGCGCTCTGGTAGAGCAAACCGGAATCAATCACCCCATACAGCGTGATCGACGATTGTGCGTTTGCCGCACCAGCGAACGCGATAAGCGCAGCAGCGCTCCCCCATCTCAATTTCATTTCGTCTCCAATCATATTTGTGATTGCCGGACGGATCCGGCTGGTACTTCGAGTAATGAAAATGGGTTCGCCTGAATCTCCGGGAATCAGGTGAACAGGCTGTCCTGGTCAGACTCAGACCACGGCGCCGCCGTTGGGACTGACGACCTGTCCAACGAGGTAGTGGTCGCTGGCCAGGTAAACGACCATGGACGCATATTCCTCGGGGGCACCAAGGCGGCCGGAAGGAACCATCTGCCAGAGCCGGTTGCGGGCTTCTTCGCCGGCCGACGCGAGATACGCATTGAACTCGGGCGTGGCGACCCCGCCGGGCGCCAGTACGTTGACGTGGATGTTGGCCCCCGCCACCTCGGCTGCCACTGACTTGCTGAAGGCGATAACGGCCCCCTTGGTCGCGCTGTAGTGCGGACTGTGCGCACTCATCGAACTGATGCCGGCGATGGACGCGACGTTGATGATGCGCCCGTAGCGCTGTGGCTCCATCAGCCTGAGCGCCTCCCGTGTGCAATAGAACAGACCGTGGACGTTCACACCCCAGTAGCGATGCCAGTCCTCGTCGCTCATGCAGCTCGTAAAACCGAGCGACTGTCTGGGCACGGGCGTCGTGAGATAGGCGTAGTGCCGGTTGCGCCGCTCGGTGTCTTCGGGTCTGTTCGGGGTCAGCGCCGCATTGTTCACGAGGATGTGAAGCGTGCCGAAATGCCCAGCCACCTGCGAGAACATGTCCGTCACGTCAGAACTGGACGAGACGTCACAGCGGATTTCCAGACATTGCGCGCCCTGTTCAACGACGCTGGCGCGTGTCGCCTCCAGGGCTGCGGAGTCGACGTCGCAGATCGCAACGTCGGCGCCGGCCCGCGCCAGCGCGACTGCACACGCACGGCCAAGACCGGGCCCAACGCCCGTTACCAGCGCCACGCGATTCTCCAGGTGGCGCGTTCCCGGACGGATCCGCTCGATGGTGCTATTCATGATCAGCATTCCCTCAGTTTTGAGGTTGTTGCCACGGCGAAGCGGCAGATGCCTTCTCCGGCTGTGCGTCGCCATTTGACGACCCCGGGCGGGAGCGTGCAGCGAGTGCGAGGAAGCACGGCAGCGACGCGATGGCGAGCAGATCGGTCCCGAGCAGAACCCACGTCAGTGGCGCATGAACGCCGGTGTTTGCCAGCCGGTCGCTCAACGCACCGGCAACGAAGTTCCCGAGCGCTATCGCGAAGAGATTGATGAGTGTCATCGTCAACCCCGTGATCGTCGAGCGCATCCGTGCCGGCACGTGGCCCTGGATGACGGCAATGGCGGGCCCGTACAGCGCGAGCGGCAGGAAGGCACCCGCGCACATGCCGGCGTAGAACAGCAGCGAGCCGGCGGGCGCGAAGCGGTAGACGATCATCAGTGGTCCACACACGGCGACGAGCAACGCCATGAAGCCCGCGTGCCCGCCCGAGAAGCGCCGCGCGAAACGGTCGCCTGCCGCACCGCCGACGACGGAACCGAGTGTGCCGAAGACGATCTGCACACCGCCGATGACGCGCGTGATTTCTGCCGGATTGATCCCGCGTTCGCGTACCAGCCACAGCTGGGCAAACGAGAGGCCCACAAAGGCGAGATGTGCGAGGACGAACCCGGGAATCGCCAGTTGCAGCGCGCGGCTGGCGCGGACCACGCCCAGGACTTCGCGCAGTTGCAAGGCGAATGGTTCGCCGCGCGCGGCGTCGGCGTGTTGTTCTCGTTCGTCTTTGAGGAACACAAGCCCCACAGCCATCACCGCGCCAATCACGCCGAGGGCATGGAATGTCGTACGCCACCCGTAAGTCGCGCCGAACGTTCCGGCCAGCAGGAAGCTGATACCGACGCCGAGTGGAATGCCAACGAAGAACAGTCCGAGCGCCGTGCCGCGGCGCCGCGCCGAAAAGACTTCGGCAAGGATGCCGACCGCAGCCGGCACGAGCGAGGCTTCGCCGGTCGCCACGAGCAGGCGGGCTGCCACCAGTTGCCCGAAACTGTGAACCGAACCGGACGCCGCCGTGCACACGCTCCAGACGAGAAGCCCGGCTGCGATGACGCGCGTGCGGCTGAAGCGGTCTGCAAAAGTCCCTGTGACAACGGCCATCACGGCGTAGCTGAGGACCCACACCGCCCCCACAAGCAGTCCATATTGCGCGTTGCTGAGTCCCAGTTCGGCGGTCAGCGTCGACGAGAAACCCAGCAGGATGTTGCGGTCGATATGCGCGAGGATATGCGTGAGCAGCAGCGTCGCCAGTATCGCGCAGGGGTACTTCTTCAAGGCCATCGATTTCTCCACGAATCCGCACCGCTCAAGCGATGTCTGGTTATGTCTATCTGCAAGGGGCCACCACAGCGGTGCGGGTATCCGCCATCACTCAGGCCGCCACGCGGAATCCGCGCTGTCCGGGCTGCCGGTTAGGCGGAAGTCCAAGTGCCCTCAAGGTCTCGTCGACACGGGTGTAATGCTCACCGATGCGGTAGATGCGACGCGCGTCCTTGCCCGTCGCCACATCACGGTGCAGTTCGCGGGCAATGCGAACCATCTGTTCGACCTGCTGCACCGACGTCATGCGCTCGCCGGGCCTGCCCCAGAGGTTGTCCTCGATGCCGACGCGCACATGCAGACCCATTGCGATGGCCATCGTGTTGAGCGGCAGCACATGTCGCATCAGGCTTTCGACGGTCAGCACGGCGTTCTGTGGGCATCGATTGATGAACTCCATCAGGTTGCGCGGATTGGGGCCGTCGGCACCGCCGCCGATGGCAACCCAGTTCAGCACGAGCGGACCCTTGTAGTGGCCGCGACGGATCAGTCGCTCGACGCTCTCCAGTTGACCGACGTCGCCGAGCATGAAGTGCGGCTGGATGCCAGCGGCCTGCAGGCGCTTTAGGTGCTCCTCGACGAAACCTGGACCCGACGGAATCCACATTTCCTTGTAGGCCTGGAAATACGCCGGATGGCCGAGTGACGTGTCGCCGCAGTCCTCGGGCGTGAGCAACTCGGTGACGTTCATCTGGTTGGTGTTGATGGCGATGGTCACCTGATCGGGCGCGGGCGTGAGATTCGCGAGCATGTGGCGCGTGTCGTCGTTGAGCCACTTTGCTGCCTCGCCTTCGCCCTCTGGTGCAAACGAGATCGAACCGCCCACCTGCAGCACCATGTCGGGAACTGCATCGCGCAGGCGTGCGAGCATCTCATTGAACTTCGACAGGCGCTTGGAGCCTTTACCGTCTTCCTCACGAACATGCACGTGGAGGACGGTTGCGCCCGCGTTGTAGCAGTCAACTGCCTTCTGGATCTGCGCGTCCATGGTGAGCGCGATGTCGTCGGAGTCGGTGGGCAGGAACTGCGGGCCATAGGGCGCGACCTGGATGACGAGCTTCTCCTGGTTCTCCGGCAGCAGTGAATCATCGAGAAATTGCATGGTTCGTGTCCTTTCAGAATGGGTTACTTGTGTGAAGCTTCAACGCGGGTTGCATGTGCCGCTGTCTCTTCGAGGAGGATCGGCGCCGCTACGCTCATCGAGTGGATACCGAGTACGGATACACATTGCAGGACCGCAGTGATCTCTTCTTTCGTTGCCCCCAGTTCAAGTGCCTTGCGGATATGGCGCCGCACGCCGGGGGCGTACAGGTGCGTGCACGAGGCGTCGACGGCAATCGCGATGAACTCGATCGTCTTTGCGTCGAGGAAGCCGGACGTCATGGGTGCCGTTCCCATAGCCATGAACTTCTCAGTCCAGGCGGGATCGAGTTCCGCGAACGGCTCCCAGTTCGGGTTCCAGTTGCCGCTCGCGCGCAACGCATCGCAGACCGGGGTTGCCGTGGCGTCGGTAGCATTCATCAGAGGACTTCCTTCATGTTCGGTGTGAGGTGCCTGGAGGGTCCGGCTGTGCCGTGGCCGTTCAGGGATGAACCGATTCTAGGCACCCGCTTTTTTTGAGGCTTGACTTTAGGGGCCAATTTCTTACCATAATGGGACATCTCGGGAAGTCCCTAATGCTGAAACTTGTTCGCAGTGCGAGCCTGACCCACTACGCTGAAATTGCGCGTGCCTCGGGACTCGACCCCTGGCGCATGCTCGCCGAAGTCGGGCTGCCACCGGAAAGCCTCCGCGAGGTCGACCTCAGAATCCCGGCGGAAAAGGTCGCGCTACTGCTCGAACTGTCGGCCCAGCGCAGCGAAGTCGAGACATTCGGCCTGCGCATGGCCGAGTCGCGCCGCGCGTCGAATCTCGGCCCGCTGGCGCTCGCGGTGCGCGATGAGCCGACGTTGCGCCACGCCCTGAATGCGGCGGCGCGTTACAGCCACCTGCAGAACGAGGCACTTTTCATCAGCGTCGAGGAAGAGGCGAATGTGGCGATCATTCGCGAAGAATTGTTGGCGGGCCAGGGGGTGCCGGTTCGCCAGGCGGCCGAGCTTGCGCTTGCGGTTATGTTCCGGTTGCTGCGCTTTTTCCTTGGCGAGGAGTGGCGGCCGAAAACAGTCTGCTTCACGCATGGGCCACCCGCCGACCGCACCGTGCATACGCGTGTGTTCGGGCCGAATGTCGAGTTCGGTCACGCGTTCACGGGCATCGTATGCGACGTCAGCGACCTCAGGCTGCCGCTACCGTCTGCGGATCCCGTCATGGGGAAATACGTACGGCAATACCTGGGCAACGCAGACGAAAGCGCCGACGTCCCGCTGTCCGATGAAGTGCGCAAACTCGTTTTCCTGCTGCTGCCATCGGGTCGAAGCTCAAACGAAACCGTAGCGCAGCAGCTGGGCATGAGCCGTCGCACGATGCATCGTCATCTGGCAGATGAAGGCATGACGTTTTCTTCGATACTCGAGGCGGTACGGGGCGAACTGGCGCTTCGCTATCTGGAGCGGCGCGAGCGTCCGTTTGCGGAGGTCTCGGGCCTGCTTGGATTTTCCGAACCCAGTGCATTTACACGGTGGTTCAGATCGCGGTACGGGTGCAGTCCCAGTCAGTTCGAGGCTTCAGTGCAAAGTCCGGTTGCGAAGCGACGGAAAGGACGGACCATTCCCGTGGAGGCGACGCGCGGCAAGATCAGTAGCTGACCCCGGTTGGTTTCACGATTGGCCTCCAAGGTACTGCTGGCAATTCTGGTGCAAATAGGCTCACCGGATGGGTTAAAGTGGCGATCCAATCAGTCTGGTGGCCGGATATGAGCACGAGGAAAGGTCTGGATGGGGTGTTCGCTGGTCGGCATTTTGATCGAGAAATCATTGTTCTGTGCGTACGCTGGTACCTTCGCTACAAGCTGAGTCTGCGTGATCTTGTCGAGATGATGGCCGAGCGGGGTTTGTCGCTGGCTCATACGACAATCATGCGCTGGGTGAAGCGCTTTACGCCGGAGTTCGTCAAGCGCTGGAACCGTTTCGCAACGCCGGCGGGAAAGTCGTGGCGCGTTGACGAAACCTACCTGAAGATTCGCGGCAATTGGGTCTATCTTTACCGGGCGGTTGATCGGGCCGGCCAGACAGTAGACTTCATGCTCAGGGCGGGACCTATCCGGCATTTTGTGGGTGAGGCATATCATGAGAGGTAAAAGTCATGGATATGCCAATGAAAAAGAAACGTACGGTGGCGTCTCAGGCAGCGGCCCGAGGGCCGCTGCCTGAACTGCCCAAGGCGCTGCTGGACGAGCTGGTCAAGGGGCCGATGACGCCGGCCGAGGTGCAGGACCTGATGCTGGCGTTCAACAAGGCAGTTATCGAGCGGGCAATGGGTGCAGAGATGAACCTGCATCTGGGCTACCCACCGGGCCAGTCCAAACCGGCCGGGCAAGCCAACGAGCGCAACGGCGCCAGTGGCAAGACAGTCATCACCGATCGCGGCCCCGTGCGCGTCGAGGTGCCTCGCGACCGTGACGGCAGCTTCGAACCCATCCTGATCCCCAAACACGAACGCCGCTTCACCGGATTCGACGAGCGCATCATCGCGATGTACGCGCGCGGTATGAGCGTGCGCGAGATTCAGGCCTTTCTGGCCGAAAGCTACGGCACCGAGGTGTCGCCTGATTTCATCAGCTCGGTCACCGACGAGGTGATGGCCGAAACGCTGGCCTGGCAGAACCGTCCGCTCGATGCGATGTACCCGGTGGTGTTCTTCGACGCCCTGCGCGTCAAGATCCGCGACGACGGCGTGGTCAGCAACAAGGCGGTCTATCTGGCACTGGGCATTCAGGCCGATGGCCAGCGCGATGTACTGGGCCTGTGGATCGAGCAGACCGAAGGCGCGAAGTTCTGGCTCAAGGTGTTCAACGAACTGAAGGCCCGTGGCTGCCAGGACATCCTGATTGCGGTGGTTGACGGCCTGAAGGGACTGGCCGACGCAATCGGCACCGCTTACCCCCGCACGGCCGTGCAGACCTGCATCGTGCACCTGATCCGCAACAGCCTGGATTATGCCAGCTACAAGGACCGCAAGGCCCTTGCGGCGGCGCTGCGACCGGTCTACTCCGCCGCCAGCGAGCAGGCCGCGCAGCAGGCGCTGCAGGCGTTTGCTGATGGTCCCTGGGGCCTCAGATACCCGATGATCGTGCAGTCGTGGCAGCGCGCGTGGGAGCACGTCACGCCGTTCTTCGCGTTTCCGCCGGAGATCCGGCGCGTTGTGTACACAACGAACGCCATTGAGAGTCTGAACATGCAGCTACGCAAGATCATCAAGACCCGCGGCCACTTCCCGAACGACGAGGCTGCCATCAAGCTGCTCTGGCTGGCGCTACGCAATGTCCTGGCAAAATCTGTTCGCGCTGCCTTCGATTGGAAGTCGGCCATGAACCAGTTTGCTATCCTGTTTGGTGATCGATTCACGCAGGCGCGCGGGTAACGATTCCTTTAACCGCCTCGCCCACAAAAATGCGGACAGGTTCTCAGGGCGAAGCGAGATGTAACTGCGGCCAAAGCCTTTGTCAGCAAGGCCATCAAACATCCGGGCCAGCCTCCAGAGAAGATCACGCTTGATGGATACGCTGCCTCGCACCGCGCGATACGCGAGATGAAGGGCGATGGCCTGTTGCCTGAGGATACGAAGGTCCGGACCTCGAAGTACCTGAACAATCTGATCGAACAGGACCATCGAAACATCAAGTCCAGAATAAACGTGATGCTCGGCTTCAAACGGTTCAGGAGTGCCGCGATCACGATTTCAGGCATCGAGTTGATGCATCGCATTCGCAAGGGTCAGTTCGACCTCCGCGCTCTCAGGCTCAAGAATGCCACTGCGCCCTCCGCATGGAATGGCGTCCTGTTCGACAAATAAGGATACCTTATTTACTGAAGGCATCTACGCCCCTACGGCTATTTGCACCAGAGCCGCTAATATGACGTTAGCCCATGGACGCCTTCCAATTGGGCTTGGGGTGCACGCATACTCGCGACGACCGGTTAACCACGTGTGCCGACCATACATCGGACACTGTGCCATGACCGCGTTGTCGTCATTGAATTCCACCTCCCTTTCGCCTTTACGTCGCCAGAAAATATGGCGGCCACCGGCGCTTCTGCTGGCAGCGTGGAGTCAGAAAAACGAACCAACGGGGAGGCTATTGCATTGGTCGTGCTCGTAGGAGACCCTTACCGCGCTCGCTTCGCGCGCGGCGCAACCGCAGGCGCCGCCAACTGCTCCACCAGAAAATCCACGAACGCCCGTACGCGCGACGTCAAATAGCGCGCATGCGGATACAGCAGGATAAACGGCCGGGTACGCCCACCCTCCTCACGCAGCACCTCCACGAGCCTGCCTTCGCGGAGATCATCCGCCACCACGAAGCGATACGTCTGGAAGAGCCCCGCCCCCGCACGCGCGAGCGTCACGCCGGCGAGCGCGTCGCCCGAAGTGCCGTAACTTCCGCTCGTGATCACATCGCCATCTTCACTGGTATTGCCGTCGAAGGTCCACGCAAGGTGACGTCCACTACTTGGCAGCTCGAACTGTATGCATTCGAACGACTGCAGGTCCGCCACGGTCCTCGGCACGCCCGCGCGCTTCAGATAAGCGGGCGTGGCCACCACCACCATCTCTGCGTCTTCCAGCTTGCGCGCGACCAGGCTGGAATCGGCGGGCGCGCGCCCGCGAATCGCCAGGTCGAAGCCTTCGTCGGCAAAGTCGATGTTGCGGTTGCTCAGATGCGTGTCGACCCGCACCTGCGGATAGCGCTCGCGAAATGCTGGCAAGAGCGGCAGCACGCGATAGTGTCCATAGGGCGTGGGCATGCTGATGCGCAGCACGCCAGCCGGCGTGGTCTGCTCGCCCGTGACTTCGCGCTCGGCGTCCACGAGTTGCGAGAGCGCCTGGCGGCACTGCTCGAAGTAGCGCCGCCCCGCATCGGTCAGGCGGATCTGGCGCGTCGTGCGCACGAACAGGCGCACGCCGAGCCGCTCTTCGAGCCGCGCCACAGAGCGGCTCACCGCGGCGGGCGTGACGCTCGCGGCATTGGCCGCCAGCGTGAAGCTGCCCAGCTCCGCCGCCTGGCAGAACAGTTCAATGCTGCCCAGCTGCAGATCATCGAATTTGCGTTGCATGCCCGTTTTCTCCTGCTTGCTTCTGTTTGCGCTTGTTGTTTTCGCTCTATCCTGAAGGTTCCAACATGAGGCGAATGCTCATTACCATTGGAGGAGAACCTCGTGTCGGTCTAACAAAAACTTGCCTAATCTCGGTCTCGCCTTGCCCGCTGCGCCGCAACCGCTCGGCAACTACACCGCCACTTTCGAGGCGGGCGATCCGCTCGTCATCTCCGGCCAGGGCCGCTCGCCAACGGCAAGCTGCGGTGGACCGGACGCGTGGATGCGGAACTGACGCTCGAACAAGGCCACGAGGCCGCGCAATTCACCGCCTTGAACGTGCTCACGCAGATCAAGCGGCGCCTCGGCAGCTTACAGCGCCTGCATCACATCGTGCACATGGAAGGCGCGAGCAGCGCCGAACGCTTTTTTTGAGCAGCCCGTCGTGCTCGACGCCGCGTCGGTTCCCTTCGCTGCCGTGCTCGGCGAGAAGGCCGGGCACGCGCGCTCCGCGGTCTCGCATCCACAACTGCCCGTGAATTTGCCCGTCGAACTCGTAGTAATCGCGCAGATTGTGACTGCCTGAAAGCGTGCTAAACCCCGCAACGGAACATCGGCACGCACCTCCGTCGCGTGTGCCGATGTTATTTCAGAGTGCGGGCGTTACCCCCGCTCAAGCCCACACCGACTGCAACATTGCGATGCTCTCGCGCGTCTCGCACTCCAGTCGCGCCACCAGCTCGGCGGCGGGCAGCGCTCGCGCGAGCGGTGCGGCCTGCCCCGCCCATTGCGCGCCATAGCCGAATTCGCCTTTGGCCTTCGCGGCCGCATTGAGCGACTTCCCCGCATCGTAGGTGATCGGATACGACGGAATGCGCGGCGCGTCCGGGTCTTCGCCTAATGCAGTGAAACGGTTGACGAGGCTGCGCGCGACGCGGCCCGAGATCGCCGCAGTGAACGTCGTATGGCGTGCCGCGTCGCCGAGCAGGGCGGCACGATACCCTTCGTCGGCGGCGCTCTCGGGGCAGGCCACGAACGCCGTGCCCAGTTGCGCCGCCTGCGCGCCCAGCGCGAGCGCGGCGGCGATGCCCGCGCCGTCCATGATGCCGCCAGCCGCGATCACGGGCACGTCGAGTTCGCTCACCAGAAGGCGCGTGAGCGCGAAGGTGCCGAGGCCATCGTCACGCGCCCGCTGATCGAACACGCCGCGATGACCGCCCGCCTCGACGCCCTGCGCGACGATCGCATCCACACCCGCCTCGACCGCCGCGGCGGCTTCGTCGAGATTCGTCGCGCTCGCAAGCAAACGGATGCCCGCGTGCTTGAGTTCGGCGATCACCGCATCGGGCGGCAGGCCGAAATGAAAGCTCACGATCGCCGGCTTTTCTTGCAGCAGCATGCTCTGCATGGCCTTGTCCGCGACGAAGCTCGTGTAGATCTCCGTAAGCGACTGTGGCGGCGTCGCGCCGTATTGCCGGAACACCGGCTCCAGCCAGTCGAGCCACGCACGCTCCACGGCCGCGTCGGGCGTGGCCGGGCGATGGCAGAACACGTTGACGTTGAACGGTTTCGCCGTCAGCTCGCGCGTCTGATGAATGGCCTTGCGCGCGTACTCTGCGCTCATCGCGGCCACGCCCAACGAGCCGAGCGCACCGGCGTTCGACACGGCGGCGGCCAGCGCCGGCGTGGCGGTGCCCGCCATGGGCGCCTGAATGATCGGTTTCTGAATGCCGAGCGAGCGCAGCAACGCCCGGTCGTTCGCTTGAGTGCTCATGTTGCGTTCCCTCAGAATGCGTTCCGGTTTCAAGCGTGTGCGCGACGCTGGGCCCAGCGCGCGAGTCCGCCGCAAGCGATCAGCAGCGCGCCGGTGGCGAAGAACACGGCGTGCAGGCCGAAGTGAACGCCGATCACGCCGCCGATCACCGGGCCTACCACCTGCCCACTGAATTGCGCCGACTGCAGATAACCGAGCATGCGGCCCGTTTTGCTTTCGTCTACCGACTGCCGCGCGAGCTTGCCGATGGAAGGTAAGAGCCCCGCGAGCGTCATGCCCATCACCACGCGCAGGCCACCAAGCTGCCACCAGTGCGTGACGAACGCTTGCGGCACCATCGCGAGCCCCGTGAGCACGAGGCAGGCGACGATCACGCGCCAGCTCCCGAAGCGGTCGGCCAGTGCGCCGAGGCGCGCCGCCGTGAGCATACTGCCAAGCGCCGAGCATGCCATGACCACGCCCGCCACGCGCGCGAGATGCGCCGCGCCCACGCCCAGACTGCCGATATAAACCGTGATGACGGGCTCGATCGACATGTTGGCGAGCAGTACCATCATCGCGGTCACGAGCAGCGCGGCCACCACCGCATAGTCGGGCCGGCGCGCGCCACTGCCCGAACCGGCCGCGGCGTTGCCTGCGTGCGGTTTCGCGTCGCTTTCCGGATGAAACGCTTCCTTCACCACGAAGATGGTCAACAGCGCCGCCACGGCGATCATCGCGCCGCCCGCGAAAAACGTGCCGCGAATGCCGATCCAGCCGGGCAGCACGCCGCCCACCAACGGCCCGACGAGATTGCCCGAGAGCGCGCCCGTTGAGAGAATGCCGAGCGCCCAGCCCGCTCGCTCGCGCGGCGTCTGGGTGCCGACCATCACGGTGGAAGCCGACGCGTATCCACCTACAAGGCCGGCGATCAGTCGCAGCGCGACGAGCTCGTACACATTGTGCGCCACGCCGATCAGGGACATCACGACGGCCATGCCGATGGCCGCGCGCACGAGCATGGGCTTGCGCCCATAACGGTCCGCAAGGCGCCCCCAGAGTGGCGCGGTGAGCGCTGTGCCGAGAAAGGTCGCGCCGAATGCCACGCCCGACCACTGGATCACGGCGGACTGCGAGGTCACGCCGAGCTGCCGCACATAGAGCGGCAGGAACGGCAGCAGCATGCTGAGGCTCACGAGCGTCGTGAACGAGCCGATCACGCACACGGCGAGATTGCGCCGCCAGTACTGGACGTTGCGCTCGGCGTAGCCGCGCGGCTGCGGCCTGGTCTGCCGTAGCGCAGCCGACGGGGAAGATACGGTGGTATTCACTTGGCCCTCAACGCGGAGAAGAGATCGACGAAGAGCGCGAGCACGAGCGCCGCGGCGCCGATCGCGAACAGCACGAGGTAATTGCCGCCGCTCGACGAGAACACGAACGACAGGCCGTAGGCCGCAACCGCCTGCATCACGGCGAAGCTCGTCGTGGCCCGACTCCACGCGTCTTTCACGGCGGACGGATGGTGCGCGAGCAACTCGTTCACGCGGCCGAGCACGAGCGGCACGATGCCGGGCGTGAATGCGCCCACCAGCACCGCCGACACCATGAGACCTTCCGTGCCGAAGAGGCCGAGCGCTGGAATGGCGCCCGCGAGCAGCGCACCGGCCAGATAGCCGCCCAGGTTGGCGGCGCCGAGGTAGGCAGCGGTCGAGGCCGGAAACCAGTGCGCGCCGATGATGGCGGGCAACAGCGGCGTGTAGGCGAACCGCGCGAGGCCAATGCCGATGAGGCTCGCGCAGGCCCCCGCGAGCGTGCCCCGCCACACGTTGAAGGCCGCGGGCGCGGACGGATTCGAGACGGCTTGATGCATGGTGATTCCCGGCGGGCGAGCAATGAAGCGCCCTGAAGATGGAAGTCAGTCTAGGTTAGATCGCGCATCGAGAGAATGAATGGGGTACGGAAGTCATTCTTCCGTATCGCGAACGAATGGGCGAACGTCCCTCAGGCGAATGCCGCTCAATCGGCGTCAGTAATGCGCCGGGCCTGCTCGAAGTACTCACGCAGGCGTGGCGCGGCGAAATCGACGAAGCTGCGCACCTTCGGCACCGAAAGGCGCCCGTGCGGCGTGACAAGGTTCGCGGGCAGCGGCCCATGCTCGCTGTCGCGCAGCACGATCTTGAGCCGGCCCGCCTCGACCTCCTCGGCCACGTGATAGGAAAAGAGCCGCGTGACGCCATGCCCCGCCACGGCCGAAGCCCGCGCCGCGCGTATCGTATTCACGATGAAGCGCGGCGAGAACTGCACGACCTGGGGCAGCGCGGTCTGGCGCGCCGCCGGGAAGCTCCACGAGTCGAGCCCGAAATGCGTCATCGAAATGATCGCGTGGCCCGCGAGATCGGCGGGCGCCGCGATGGCCGGATGCGTGGCGAGATAGCCGGGCGAAGCCACCACCACGCGCCGCACCTCGCCTACCGGAATGGCGACGAGCGTCGAATCTTGCAGATGCGCGATGCGCAACGCCACGTCGATCCCCTCGTCGACGAGGCTCACCGGCCGGTCGAGCAGGTGCAGGCGCAGCGACACCTCGGGGTGACGGTCAAGGAATGCCTCGATCATCGGGCGCAGCACCTCTTCGCCCACGGCCACGGCCGCCGTCACGCCCAGCAGCCCGCGCGGCGCGGAGCGTTCGTCGGCTGCGAGCAGATCGGCTTCTTCGAGATCGGCCAAAATGCGCCGGCACGCGAGGACATAGCGCTCGCCGGCGTCGCTCAGTCGGATCGTGCGCGTAGTGCGGTACAGGAGCGGCGTGCCGGTGTGCGCTTCGAGGAACGCAATGGCGCGGCTCACCGCAGCGGGCGAGCGGCCAAGACGCCGGCCGGCACCCGCGAGACTTCCCTCGTCGAGCGTGGCGACGAAAACCTTCATGGCGTCGATTCGGTCCATTGCGTGTTTCCGGCATGCTGGTGGCTTTGTTCTGTGAACCCCGCGTCGATATTAGCGGTTTATTGCCTGCGCCATGGCGGCGCCCCGATAGCCGGCCATACCCGCGCCGGCTATCCTCAAGCGCACGGCGAATTCACGCGTCGGGCCAGCGCTGCGTCACGCTCTTGTAGCGCGTATAGAAGCGCACCGCTTCCTCGCCATATGCATGATGATCGCCGAACAGCGAACGCTTCCAGCCCCCGAACGAATGCCACGCTGACGGCACCGGACTCGGCATGTTGATGCCCACCATGCCGATTTGAATCTGCCGGGTAAACGTACGTGCTGCCGCGCCATCAGCCGTGAACAGCGCGACGCAATTGCCCAGTTCGTGTGCATTGACGAGTTCAATCGCACTGGCGAGATCCGGCACGCGCACCACAGAAAGCACCGGCCCGAAAATTTCTTCCCGGTAGATCTTCATATCCGGCTGCACGTCGTCGAAGAGCGAGCCGCCGAGGAAGAAGCCCTCCTCGTGCCCCGCCATGGTATGACCACGCCCGTCCACCACGAGCTTCGCGCCAGCGGCGACGCCCGCGTCGATATAACCCAGCACCTTGGTGCGATGCGCGGCGCTGATGAGAGGCCCCATATCCAGATCTGGCTGCATACCCGCACCGATGCGCAGCGCGCGCACGCGCGGTGCGAGACGCTCGATCAATTCGTCGCCAATGCTCCCCACCGCCACCGCCACCGAAGTCGCCATGCAGCGTTCGCCCGCCGAGCCGTATGCCGAATTGATCAGCGCATCGACGGCCTGATCGAGATTCGCGTCGGGCAAGACGACGAGATGATTCTTCGCACTGCCCAACGCCTGCACACGCTTGCCGCGTTTGGCGCCCTCTGCATAGATATATTCGGCCACCGGCGTGGAGGCGACGACGGACATCGCGGCCACGTCGGGATGCTGAATCAGCGCATCGACGGTGCCCTTGTCGCCGTTCACCACGTTGAAGACACCTTTGGGAAAGCCCGCCTCGACAAAGAGTTCCGCCAGCCGGATCGACGACGTCGGCGTGCGCTCCGAAGGCTTGAGGATGAACGTGTTGCCGGTCGCGGCAGCCATGACGAACATCCAGCATGGCACCACCACCGGGAAATTGAACGGTGTGACGCCGGCAATCACGCCCAGGGGTTGGCGCAGATTCCAGCTGTCGACGCCGCTGCTGCTTTGATCGGTGAAACCGGTCTTGAGCAGGTTCGGAATGCCGCACGCGAATTCGACGATTTCGATACCGCGCATGACCTCGCCCTTTGCGTCCGAAAAAAGCTTGCCATGATCGCGCGTAATGAGTTCGGCAATTTCGTCGAGGTGCGCCTCGAGCAGTTCCTTGAACTTGAACATCAAGCGCCCGCGCTTGAGGGGTGGGGTTTCGCTCCACGCCGGGAATGCAGCCTTGGCAGCCGCCACGGCTGCGGCAACCTGATCGGCGTTAGCAACCGGTACGCGTGCAGTAATACGGCCCTGCGCCGGATCGTACACGTCGTTGAATCGCCCGCTCGTTCCAGCGGCGCTTTGACCGTCGATGAAATGATTCAGTTGGCGCACCGCGCCCTGGTTTGCTTCGCTCATACGTCCTTCCTTTAAGGGGATTTGGGCGCTGCCCGCGGATAGAACAGAGTTCGCATTGCAGCGCGCATCAAGTCAAGTGGCCGGGCATCTCCATGACTCCCCGCCAGGACCGGCAGTCATTGACCGCCGACGAGAACAGTCTACGTATTACGGCTCCCGGCTGATGGGCTAGCTGCGCCGGTTTGGGGACATTCCGGGCTCATTTCCGGCCATCGCGGCAAAGCGGAAATCGCCGCGATCTGAAGGGTCGAATGGGACGCAGCGCTAAATGCGCGCTGGCAACGAAGCTTGACGTTGTGCGGGGAGCGTGAAATGGAAGCTGGCGCCGACAGGGTCGTTTGCCGTCACCCATAACTGCCCGCCGTGGCTTTGCACGATCGAGCGGCAGATGGGCAACCCCATGCCGAGACCATCGGGCTTGGTAGTGAAAAAGGCCTCGAATATGCACTCGAGGTAGCCGGCGGCGAGTCCCGGCCCGGAATCCTGCACGGTAATGCAAAGCTCGGTATCGTCGGTCCTGCCCGTCTGGATCAGCAGCTTGCGCTTGCCGGCTTTCATGTCGCTCATCGCTTCGAGGGCGTTGATCATCAGATTGAGCATGACCTGCTGCAGTTGCACCCGGTCGCCCTGAACGCGCGGTAACCCCTCCGCAAGCTCCACCGTGAGTTCGACACCGGACTTGCTGGCTTCGCCGCGCATGAGCGCGATCAGTTCCCGAATCATGTCGCTGACATCGAGCCCGTCTGTACGCAGCGGCTCTTTTTTGAAGTAGGTGCGGGTCCTGTCGACAATGCCATTGGCGCGGACGCAATCCGCGACGATCCTGGCGAGTGCGAGACGCGCTTCGTCGAAGTTTGGCGGGCAGCCCGCGAGCCAGCGCAAGGCGGCGCTCGCGTACGCTGCGATAGCGGTAATCGGCTGCTTCACTTCGTGGGCGATCGACGCCGATAGATGCCCCATCGTCGCCACGCGGTTCGAATGCGCCAGCACCGTCTGGAGTTCACGGTAGCGTCGCTCGCGGTCGCACACATCCTGTTGCGCGCGCTTCGGCTCAGTCAGCTCGAGTATGAACGCGACGCCCTGCCCCTCACGGTCGCCGAATGCCGCCGCGCCGACCATGACGGACACGCGGCTGCCGTCCTTGCGAGCATATTCCTTCTCGAACGGTTTGGCGCTGCCACTGGCCTGCAATTCGGCATTCACACGTTCGTCGCGCTCATGCCATTCCGGCGGCGTCAGGTCGGGCCAGCGAATCTGCCCCGAACGGAGATCTTCGCGGGTGTAACCCACGATGCGCAGAAACGCATCGTTGGCCTCGACGACATTGCCTTCGAAGTCCCATATATCGATGCCGATGATATTGGAGTCCACGAGGCGCCGCACCTTTGCTTCGCGCTCCTGAAGATCGGCATACAGACGCGTATTGTCTTTACGCCATGCGAGCGCCGCAGCATCACCGATTGTCCTGAACAATGATGAGCGGATACAAGGAGCCTGCGAAGCCTCGACGCAAGGCAACCTGGGCATCACTGCGTCTCTCTGCAGGATCGGCCTGTGCGGTAGCAGATCGTCGATGGCAAGCGGTGCGCCCCGTGCGCGAGATAGGCTGGCGAGGCGCAGAACAAGAGCCCCGACTAGTTGGAAACGGCGTGCTTCGGGCTATGGATTACCCCCCATACGTCGACTCCCATCCCCCGCCCAGCGCTTTACAAAGCGTAATGAGATTCGTGGCCGCCGTGGCTCTGCTTTGCTCGAGATTGCTTTGTGCTTCGAGCAGCTGCTTCTGCACATTCAATACGTCGAGGTAATCGAGCGCCCCGGCCTTGTACCGCTCCCGCGCGACCGAAAGCGCACGCTCGTTCATGGTCACGGCCTGGGCCAGCCGGTTGCGGCGGCGCTGTTCGGCGTCGTAGGTGACCAGCGCGTCGTCCACCTCCTGCCACGCGCGCAGCACCGTTTCCTTGTACGCAATCGCAGCCTCCTGCTGTTGCGCTTCACGCAGCTGGAGCGTTCCCTTCAAGCGACCGCCTTCGAAGATGGGAAATGTAATGGAAGGGCCAACGACGAACTGCCCGGACGCCCAACTGGCCAGACTCGAAAGCTGAAGACTCTGAAATCCCGCGCTGCCATTGAGCATGATGCGCGGATAAAAATCCGCCTTCGCCACGCCAATCGACGCCGTCGCCGCGTGCAGTTCGGCTTCCGCCTTGCGGATATCCGGCCGGCGCTGCACGAGTTCGGAAGGAAAGCCGATCGGCACCTGCGCCGGCAGGACGGGCACCTCCTGCGTTGCAACAAGCGTCTGGCGCAGTGCGCCAGGTTCCTCGCCGAGCAGCAGGCCGATTGCATTGATCGTCGTTTCGGAGTGTGATTCGAGGGTGGGAATCAGACTTTCGATGTTCTCCACCTGCGCCGAAGCGTTCGAAACATCGAGATCCGTCGTGACGCCTTCATGCGCACGCACCTGGGTAAGCTTCAGCGCGTCGTTGGCGATGTCCAGGTTTTGATGCGCGATCTGCAGCAGTTCCTGTGTGTCGCGCAGCTCGATATAGTCTCGCGCAAGCTCCGCTCGCGCGCTGAGCAAGACTGCGTTCCGGTCCTCATACGAGGCTTCCGAAAGCGCCGTCGCCGCTTCCACGCTGCGCCGCACGCGGCCCCAGATATCGATCTCCCATGAGGCGTCGAAACCGACCTGATACAGGTTATAGGCGGGCGAACCCTTCGAGCCCGGCATGGCCGCCACGCCTAGCGGCGCGCTGCCGGAGGCCGACTGCGGCTGACTTTGCGTCGGCGTCACGCCAAGCAGCGAGAGAATGCCGTTTTCACTGCCGCGTTCGCGGTTATACGATGCTGCGCCGTCCAGCGTCGGATATTCGGCTGCGCCGGCCACGCGGCGCTCGGCCCGACTTTGCAGCAGCCGCGCAGAAGCGGCTGCAACGTCCAGGTTCGCGTCGGCGAGTTGCTTCTCCAGGCCGTTCAATACTGGGTCGTTGAACAGCGTCCACCATTCCGGACCGAACTGGCCTTCCACAGCTTTGCTCGGCGCCTGCGCCCTCTGTGTACGGTTGAAAACCGCCGGTGTAGGCGACTTTGGCGGTTTGAAGTTCGGACCCACCGTGCAAGCAGCCATTGCGAGACATGCGAGAACCGTGAGCAGGATCGCTCGGCTAGAAGGTTGGCTCGTGTTCATTTCCTTTCCGCTCCTTCAGCCATCG
The DNA here is from genome assembly GCF_051125205.1 of Paraburkholderia sp. A1BS-2L. Lineage (NCBI taxonomy): Bacteria > Pseudomonadati > Pseudomonadota > Betaproteobacteria > Burkholderiales > Burkholderiaceae > Paraburkholderia > Paraburkholderia sp. A1BS-2L. The sequence continues at coordinate 1,111,464 of NZ_CP120430.1, read as the reverse complement.
CTTCGGCGCCCCGGCCAACGGCGACTTCGGCTTCCACCGAGAGCCCGACGCTCAATTCCGCCGCAGCAGGCTGCCCGCGATCGATCGTGATCTTGACGGGCACGCGCTGCACCACCTTCGTGAAATTGCCCGTTGCGTTGTCGGGTGCGATCGGCGCAAAGCTCACGCCGGTCGCCGGCGCAAGGCTGTCGATGCGGCCATGGATCACGACGCCGGGAAGGCTGTCGACGGTCACGCGCACGCTTTCGCCGGGCCGCATGTTGGTGATCTGGCTCTCCTGGAAGTTGGCGACGACATATGCATCCGAAAGCGGGACGATTGCCAGCACAGGGGCGCCGGGCGTCACGAAGGCACCGACCCGCGCCGAGCGGCGTCCCACCTTGCCGTCGACGGGCGCGCGGATTTCCGTGTAGGAGAGGTTGAGCTTCGCCTGTTCAACCACCGCTTCCGCGTGTTGAAGCGCGCCAGCGGCCTTGTCGCGCTCCGTGCGCAGGACGTCCAGATTCTGCTGGGTGGCCGACAGCACCGCCTGATCGTGTGACTGCTGCGCAAGCTGCTCGGCGAGCGTGCTCGAAGCCTGTTGCTGTTCCTGCGCGGTCCCCGCCCCCGCCGTGGAAAGATTCTGGTAGCGCGCCGCGTTGGCCCGCGCGAAGCCAATCGATGCATCGTCGGCGCGCAGCGTAGCGCGCGCCTGATCGACGAGCGAGGGCTGGCGTGCGATCTGCGCGTCAAAGTTCGCCACCGACGCCTTTGCGGCCACCACCTCCGCCTCGGCGCTCATCAACGCGGCGCGATAGCCGCGGCCGTCGATGCGCACCAGCAGCTGACCCGCCTTCACGTCCTCGTTGTCGTTCACCAGTACGTCCGTAATCTGCCCTTGGACTCGCGGCGCGACGAGCGTGAAGTCCGCGGTGACGTAGGCGTCATTCGTGGATTCCGAACTCGAGTGAGACAGGAGCTTCGTGCCGGCCCATGCAGCGATGCCGACAACGGCGACGACTGCTGCGACAGGAAGCCATTTCAACCTGGACGGTGCGGGGGTGGGTTTAGTCGATGACATGGAAAAAGGACCTCATTTCGAAGCGGGCGGCGTAGTGCTCCACGGCGGATAGATCCGCACCGGCAGCACTGGAACAAGAAGAAGCAGAACGAGCGCAACGCACGCCATCACCCGGTAGAGATCGGCGGAAGTCAGCACGACGGCCTGCTCATGAATACGGTGCGCGAGCTGGCCCAGCGCGTAAGGGGTGTCGAGGCCCGGGCCTGCCACTAGCGCGCGGTTGCCCAGCTGATCGACGAGCATGCTCGAATGGAAATGTTCGCGCGTAGTGCCTACACCCTCGATCAGACCCGTCGCGATGGCGGCGGCGAACGTCTTGAACGTATTGAACATGGCCGAGGCGAACGGGCCCTCCGTTGGCGGCAGCCCCGTCGTGACACCCATGAGGATCGACATGATCACCATGGGTTGTGCGATGATCTGCAGCGCCTGGAGTACATAAAAGTTGTCGCGAATCCACTCGGACGTCATGAAGCTGCCGAGTGCGCACGTCGTGAACATGAGCGACAGTCCGATTGCGATCACCCAGCGGTGATCGGCGCGCCGCGTATTCAACAAAGCCGCCGACAAAGGGAGCGTAATCAGCAGCGGAATGGCAAGCAACAGCGAGAGCGGCGCCGTCTGCAGCGGCCGGTATGCGTGAACTTTGGCGAGAAACTGCCCGGGTATTGCCGCGACGCCCACGAGCAGGATCACGGTGCCGAGCAAGGTCGAAAGTCCGTGCGTGAAGTTTCTGCGCTCGAGTAACTGGAGCTTGAAGAAAGGCACAGGCTGAAACCACTCGTTGACCAGGAAGATCACGAGCAACAGGCCACCGCCGCCAAACATCATGCGAATAAACTCTGATTCGAACCAGTCGAGCCGGTCGCCTTGCAAAAGCCCGGTCACGAGCATGGCGAACGCGGGGAAGCCCGTAATCAACCCGATCCAGTTGAACGTACGAAAGCGCTCGAGCTTGACCGGATCGGTGGGCAGCCCCTGCTGAATCGCGATACAGCACAGCACGCCGAGCGGAATGATTTGCCAGAACGCCATGCGCCAGCTCACGAATTCCGTCCATAACGCGGCGAGCGGGGTGCCGAGCGCCGGCCCGAAGGTTGCCGTGAGCGCATAGCCGGCGAGCCCATACAGCTTGAATTTAGGCGGCAGATAACGCAGCGCCACGATGATCAGCATGGGGGGCAGGCAGCCGCCCGCGATTCCCTGGAGGATACGCAAGACGTAGAGCGTCGCCAGATTCGGCGCAAACGGGCACAGCAATCCGAAAAACATCGTGGCGAGCACGGCGCCGATCGTGAAGCGCTTGAGCGTAAACGTGATGCCGAACCAGGGGGCGAATACCATCGTCGCGACATTGGCGGCTTCGAAAAGCGACGTGAGCCACGTCCCGTCGTCGTGCCCGATCAGGAACGCGCCCTGGATATCAGCCATCGCTGCCGCGGTCACCTGTTCGTTGAGGATGGCCAGCAACGAAGCGAACAACATGCCGAGCAGCCCCACCACGATGCGTCCCGTAAACGCCATTTGCGCGGGGGCAGGCTGAGGCGACGCCCCGGCTTCACGCACAGGGCGCGGGTCCAGCGCCTGCGGGGCAGTTGCCGCTTCCGTTCCAGTCGTCAAAAAGTTCGCAGTTTTCATGGCGATCAGAAACTTCCCGTGATTTGTTAGTTGTACTGTTTGATGTGGCTATTACACTGTGAGGCAATTCAGCGCCCGGCATCCCCACGCGATACGATGACCACACCATCGGTTTCGCCGCGCATTGTTGCTGTCCACTGACGGCTTTATTGTCAGAGATGAGCCCAATTTCTTAAAGTCTCGCCTGGTCTGATTTTGGGCCATCTAGTACGAGAATTTTGCCAAGTCGTCCGGTCATGATTCGCACAACGCGCGATGTGCGCGGCGCCAACGCAAACCTGACTGATTACGCATGGGTCATTTCTGCGCTGTTTTGAGCCAATCCAGCTTGGGAGGCGATACCGAACGGCGCACGATGCCTAGAATCGCGGCGTAGGCATTCAGGCCGCGCGTTAATCACGCTGGGGGCGATTAACGAGCAACTGAGAACGACTGAGCCGTCATACGAAGCTCGCGGTACGCGCTCACGAGCGCGTCGAGGCTGAAAGCACGATTCAAGCCGCTCGGGTTCGGCAGAACCCAGGCGCGCGCGCCGCCGAATCTGCTGGGTTGCAAACCCCACTGGATATCGCGCTTGCCGGACATTTCGGCAAGCGCCATCTTGCCAAGAAAGGCGATAAACCGCGGCGCGTAGTGCTGCACCTTGAGCTCGAATTGCGCCGCAGCGTCCTGAATCTCCGCTCTCGACAACTCGTCCGCGCGTGCCGTCGCGCGCGAGACCGCCGTAGTCAGACCAAAGCCATGCTGCAGCAACTCGCGGTCGTTCTCGGGGCGAAACTCCTCCGGCATAAAACCGGCGAGATGGAGCACTCGCCAGAAGCGGTTCCCTCTGCCATGGAAGTGGCGCCCCGTGGCCGCCGCACGCATGCCTGGATTGATCCCACAAAACAATACGGACAACCCAGGTTCGATGATATCGGGAAGGAATGGCGCGGAATTGGGGTTCGCCGGTTCCGCCAGGGAATCGCCGCTATGCACTCGCCTCCCCGCGGAATCGCAGACGATATTGTTTCGGCGTGACGTTCAGGCGCCGCGAAAACGTCGTACGCATATGCGTGGCGCTATGAAAGCCGCATTTGAATGCGACCGTCTTGAGCGGCGCATCCGTATCCTCCAGCAGTTTCCTCGCCGTGTCGACGCGAACCTGCTCGACGAATACGGAGGGCGTGACCTTGGCGTTTTTGGCGAAGATGCGCGACAAGGTGCGCCGGCTCACGGCAGCCGCACTCGCCAGCTCCTCGATAGAAAGCGTATCGGTGATATGTTCGCTCACGTAGCGATACACCTTGCCGAGTATGGGATCCTCGTCCTTGCCCGCACCGATATACGGACTGTACTGAGACTGCCCGCCTTCGCGCTGGATATACACCACCAGCCGCTTCGCGACTCGCACCGCCAGTTCATGTCCCCAGTCTTCCGCCACCAGCGCGAGGCATAGATCGATGCCCGCGGTCACGCCCGCCGATGTGAACAGTCGCCCGTCGCGCACGAAAATGCGGTCCGGCTGCACGTTGGCGTGCGGGAATTCATTGGACAGGCGCCCGGCATCCGACCAGTGGGTCGTCACTTCCTTGCCATCGAGAAGCCCCGCATGCGCCAGCACAAATGCGCCGTTGCACACCGAACCGAAGCGGCTCGCGCTGCGCGCCTGGTTTTGCAGCCAGGCGAGAAACTCATTCGACGGATGCACGTCGGGCAACTGCGGGCCGCCTGCTACGAGCAGCAGGTCCCATTGCATGTCGCTGTCGGCATAGCCACGCGAGACCGCCAGTTGCATGCCGTTCGAGCAGGTCACGCCGCCCGCCTCGCGCCCGACGAGCGTCACCTCGTAGCGCTGATGGTCGGAGAGGAATGTGTTCGCCTCGGCGAACACATCGAGTGGGCCTGCAACATCTAGCGCCTGCACACCATCGAATACAACAATGGCGACTTTCATGCCGTGACCTTCAGATGTGGTGTCCCAACCAGGACCGTGGCGCAGCTTAACGCATCGTCGTTAGTGCATGCAGTCTGTCCCCTGAAAAAGTATTGTGCGTCGGTGTAACAAATCGGCAGCGTGGCCCAAAACGTCCACTAGTTGGCAGGCGGCGGCACCACGCGCGCATTTCGCCCGCTGCCCCGCATCACTAGACTGTGTTCACGACTGCGGCTGGGCAAACAACCCGGACGGACCGGAAGGCGTTATCGCCATCACTCCACGTGTTGCGCCCCACATTGGACCGCACACCGACCAAAGGCAGATTGATCATGTTGAAAGAACGTCAGAGCTCTTTCCTCTTCGGGGGCAACGCCCCTTACGTCGAAGACCAATATGAAACTTACCTGGCTGACCCGGATGCGGTCACCAGTGAATGGCGGGCGTGGTTCGATGCACTGCGCGAAATGCCCGCTATCGACGGCAGTGATCGCGACGACGAGCCGCACGCCCCCGTCATTTCCCGCTTTGTCGAGCTCGCGAAGCGGCCGCCGCGAGCGATCGTTCATGCCGACACTACCCTCGCGAATGACGCCGGTCTCGGCCTCGCACGCAAACAGGTCGCGGTACAGTCGCTGATCGCCGCGTTCCGCGTGATCGGCACCCGCGCGGCCAATCTCGATCCGCTGTCGTGGACGCCGTCACGCGCCTACGCCGAGTTGACCCCGGCTTACTACGGTCTGACGGCCGCAGACATGGCGACGACATTCAGCACCGCCGACACGTTCCTGTTCGACGACGACGCCACGTTGCAGGAGCTCGTCGCCGCACTGGAGCATACCTACACGGGCACGCTCGGTGCCGAGTTCATGCATCTGACCGACGCAGAGCAGCGGCGCTGGTGGCAGATGCAGCTCGAATCCACCCGGGCGAGGCCGTCGCTGCAGGCAGCGGAAAAACGCCGGCTGCTGGAACGCCTGAGCGCGGCAGAGGGCCTCGAGAAGTACCTTCACGCGCGCTATGTCGGGCAAAAGCGCTTCTCGCTCGAGGGCGCGGAATCGCTGATTCCGATGCTCGACGAAGTCGTGCGCTACGGGGCTTCGAAAAAGCTGCGCGCAGTGGTGATGGGCATGGCGCACCGCGGACGCCTGAACGTTCTGGTGAATATCGTGGGCAAGCCATTGCGTGCGCTGTTCGACGAATTCGATGGCAAGAATCCCGAGAGACTGCCCGCGGGCGACGTGAAATATCACAAGGGCTTTACGAGTTCGGTCGAAACCCCTGAAGGGCCGGTCGAAGTGATGCTCGCGTTCAACCCTTCGCATCTGGAAATCGTCAACCCGGTCGTGCAGGGCATGGCGCGCGCCAAGGGCGAGCTCCTGGGCAGCGCCGACGGCGTCGAGGTTCTGCCGGTCGAGATTCACGGCGATGCGGCGATGTCCGGCCAAGGAGTCGTGATGGAAACCTTGAGCCTCTCCTATACGCGCGGCCACGGCACGGGTGGCACCCTCCACATCGTTGTTAACAACCAGATCGGCTTCACGACCTCCGATCCGCGCGACACGCGTTCGTCGTTCTACACCACGGACGTCGCGAAGATGATCGAGGCGCCGATCCTGCATGTGAATGGCGACGACCCCGAAGCCGTCGCGATGGCGGTCCGGCTTGCCCTCGACTATCGCACCGCGTTCAAGCGGAGCGTAGTCATCGATCTCGTGTGCTTCCGCAAACACGGGCACCAGGAACAGGACACGCCGGGCATCACGCAGCCGCTGATGTATCGTGCGATTGCCAGTCATCCCGGCGTGAGAACGCGCTATGCGCAGAAGCTGATTGGGCAAGGCGTGTTGACAACCGAAGAAGCAGAGGGCTATGTCAGCGCGCGGCGTGAACTGCTCGAGCGTGCGAATGCAACCGACGGCTCAGAGGCCATCTCTTCACGGGACGAAGCGCCCGGCCCGGTCTCCTGCTCCGCCCCTTCGACGGAAGCGCTGCGCAGTCTCGCGCAGCAGATTTCGATCGTTCCCGAAGGCCTGGCGCTTCATCCGCTCGTCAAGAAGATGATCACAGGGCGCCAGGAAATGGCCTCAGGAAAGCGGCCGCTCGACTGGGGCATGGGCGAGCATCTGGCATTCGCTTCGCTGCTTGGCGATGGGGTCAGCGTTCGACTGAGCGGGCAGGATAGCGCGCGCGGGACGTTCAATCATCGTCACGCCGTGTTGCACGATCAAACGCGCATGAACCGTCCGGATGGCGTTTATATTCCGCTCGATCATCTCGCTGACGCGAGTGGCAACGCGCGCGGCCGCTTCAGAGTGACGAACTCCATCCTTGCCGAAGCGGCAGTGCTCGCGTTCGAGTACGGCTACACGACGGTGAACCGCGATGCGCTGGTGATCTGGGAGGCGCAATTCGGTGACTTCGCAAACGGTGCGCAGGTGGTAATCGACCAGTTCATCGCAGCGGCCGCCGCCAAGTGGGGGCAACGCAGCGGCCTGACGCTCTTCCTTCCTCACGGGCAGGAAGGCGCGGGACCCGAGCATGCATCGGCGAGGCTCGAACGCTATCTGCAGCTGAGCGCGCAGGACAATATGCGCGTCGTCCAGCCGACTACGCCCGCGCAGCTGTTCCATTTGCTGCGCAGGCAGGCACTCGCCTCCGATCGCCTCCCGCTTGTCGTCATGACGCCCAAGTCGCTGTTGCGGCACCCGGAAGCGGTCAGCACGTTCGAAGCGTTGAGCGAGGGCGAATTCCGCGAAGTACTTCCGGATACGCAGGTCGAGGCATCGCAGGCATCCAGCGTCGAGCGCGTCATCGTGGCCACGGGCAAGGTGTACTACGAATTGCTCGAGCATCGCCGCGCGGACGCGACCGACACGCCGATCATCCGCGTCGAACAGCTGTATCCGTTTCCCGCAGAACAGTTGGCCGCCGAACTCGCGCGCTATCCGAACCTGAGGACGGTCGCCTGGTGTCAGGAGGAGTCGCGCAACCAGGGCGCATGGAGTTTCGTCGAGCCGCAGTTGCGCGAGCTCCTGCCAACGAGCGCGAAGCTCGCCTACGCCGGTCCTGATGCCGGTGCATCGACCGCGCCGGGCTACCATTCGGCGCACGTCGCGCGGCAATCCGCGCTGGTCGAGCAGGCGTTCACGGGGTAACGGCGCATGCGTGTCGCGATGATGCTTTACGCAGGTTTTCAACTGCTCGAGGTGAGCGGCCCAATGGATGTGTTTCATACAGCGAATCGCCTGTATGGCAGCGCCTTTTATGAACCACACCTCGTCGGGACCTCCCCTGGGCCCGTGCCGTCTTCCAACGGCACGGCGGTGGGCACCACGGAATGCCTGTTCGAAACGCACACGCCGTTCGACGTCGTCTTGGTGCCCGGGTCTCCCGTGGTGAGTTCGTCGAGTGAGCATCGCGAACTCGTGGCTTGGCTCGGCGACGCCGGGTCCGCCACGCGCAGGCTGGCCTGCATTTCCAATGGCGCGTTCCTGCTGGCGCGCGCCGGCGTTGCCGACCGTCGCTGGCTGACCACGCATTGGCGCGACGCTCGCCGACTCGCGGCGGAACATCCACGCGTGCACGTCATGTCCAATCCCGGCTGCCTGAAAGATGGCAACCTCTATTCATCGGGCGGCGCAAGCGCCGGCATTCATCTGGCGCTGTCGATCGTGCGGGAAGACCTTGGGGAAAGCGCGGCGGGAACCATCGCCAGAACGTTGTTGATGCAGCCGCATTGAAGCACGCGAGAGCACAAGGAACGCCATGATAGACGCGAACCGGATTCACAAGGCCCTCGCCAATCCACTGCGGCGCGACATCCTCGCGTGGCTGAAGGTCCCCGCCGATGCCTTTCCAGAGGGCCACGTCGATCTGGGCCGCGGCGTGCCCGCACACCCCATCCAGGCTCGCAGCGGGCTCTCGCAGTCCACCATATCGGCGCATCTTGCCGTACTGGACGAAGCGCGACTGCTCGTTTCGACGCGAGTCGGACAATGGATGTTTCTTTCACGTAACGAAGAAGTGATACGGACCTTTGCCGAACAGATTCGCCTGCATTTATAGGGGAATCTGGCATGGCGCGAGTTTGCGGCGTAATTGCGTGCGAGGCAGAGCTATCCGTGGGAATACGCGTAATGGACAAGCTGGACAAGATGCGGATATTCGTCCGCATTGCGCAAGAAGGAAGCTTTACGCGCGCGGCGCTGCGCCTGGACATTCAAACTGCCAATGCATCGCGGGCGATCTCGCAACTCGAGTCGCAGCTGCGCACGCGCCTGCTGCATCGGAGTACGCGGCGGCTCGCGCTAACCGAGGCGGGCCAGCGCTATCTGGAGCGATGCGAGCAGGTTCTCGCGTATGTCGACGAGGCCGAGGCAGAGGCGGCCAATGCACATGTCGCCCCTTCGGGGCGGCTGCGTGTTCATGCGTCGCCGAGCTTCGGTCAGGCCTATGTGGTCCCGGCGCTCGTGCGCTATCGTGAGCGGTATCCCGCGGTGTCGATTGAATTGACGTTATCGCAGCACGCGCCCGACATCATCGAGGCCGGCTATGACGTGATGCTTCAATTAAGTACGACGGAGTTGCCAGATTCCCGGCTCGTGTCGCACCGGCTGGGCGAAGTCCATAACGTGCTGTGTGCGGCGCCCGCCTATCTGAATACCCGCGGCGTGCCATGCATGGTGCAGGACCTCGAAGCACACACGTGCCTGCAGTTCGCCACGACATTTTTCCCGCGCGATCGCTGGCATCTGCATGGCCCCAACGGCCGCGAAACGGTGGCGTTCCCGAAGGCGCCCGTCGAGATCAATCTTCCCGATGCACTCAGTGTCGCCCTTCGCGAAGGCGTGGGGATTGGCGCGCTGCCGATGTCGACGGCGCTAGCCATGCTCGATAGCGGCGCGCTGGTGCGTGTATTGCCGGAGTATCGTCTGCCGAGGTTGACCGCCTATGCGGTGCACGCCTCGCGAAAGTACCTCGACGCCAAAATCAAGACGTTCATGGATTACCTGCACGAGGCGGTGCCCAAAGCGCTTACCGCCGATGCGGAAGCGTTGAGCCGGGCTGCCAAACAACCTTAGCCCGCGATTGCCTTGTGCTCGTGCGAAGCCACACGTTGCGGCGAAGGTTGTGATGCAGTCGCCGGTGCAGCCATTTCGTTTTGCTTGATGATCTTTTCGATCTTGCCGGTGGCTTGCGCGTCGTACTGCGCAAAGACGTCGGTGCGATAGCGCGTGTTTTGCGCCGCGCCGAGCTGCGAGCCCGATTCGTCGTGCGTATCGGCGTCCACTGTCATCGAAAGACCGATGCGCAACGGACGCGCCGCGAGTTCGCGTGGATCGAGCGCAATGCGCACCGGCAGGCGTTGCACGATCTTGATCCAGTTGCCCGTGGCGTTCTGCGCCGGCAGCGTCGCGAAGGCGCTGCCAGTGCCCGCCGAAAAGCCTTCGATACGACCGTGATACTTCACGCTCGAGCCGTAGACATCGGCAGTGAGCGTCACCGGCTGGCCAATGCGCATGTGCTTGAGCTGCACTTCCTTGAAGTTCGCGTCCACCCACACGCCGTCGAGCGGCACGATCGCCATCAGCGGCGTGCCGGGCGACACGCGCTCGCCAACCTGCACCTGGCGCTGCGCCACATAACCCGTGACCGGCGCGGGCAAGGTATCGCGCGCATACGCGAGCCACGCCGCGCGCACCTTCGAGGCGGCCGCCTGCACGTCCGGATGCTGTTCGACCGACGTGCGATCGGTCAGCGCGTGATTCGCCGCCCCTTGCTGACGCGCGGCGTCGAGCGCGGCCTGTGCGGCCTGCACGGCATCGCGCGCGTGGGCAATGTCTTCGGCGGAAACGGCGCCCGAGTCCGCGACGGCCATGCGGCGGCGCAGATCGTCGTTGGCGCGAGCCAGGTCCGATTCGCGTTGCGCCACGTTCGCCGCATAGAAGTCGTTGTTGACATAGAGGCCGCTCACCCGGCGCACGGTCTGCCCGAGCGATGCTTCGGCATCGGCCAGCGCGATTCTTGCGTCGGCCGGATCGAGCGTCACGACGGGGTCACCCGCCTTCACGATCTGAGTGTCGTCGGCGTTGACGGCCACCACCGTGCCAGGGACCTGCGGCGTGAGTTGCACGAGGTTGCCGCTCACATAGGCGTCATCGGTGGTTTCGTTAAAGCGGCCTTCCGTGAAGTAGTACGCGCCATAGGCAACGCCCGCCATCAACGTCACGGTGCCGAGCAGCGCGATCAGGCGCTTGCGGCGGCCCGGGGGCGTGGCCTGCTGGTCGTTGTTGGCCGGGGCAGCTTGCGCGCCGCCTTTCTTCTCGTCGAGGCGCTCCGCCGGCTTGCAGTCGGTCGTGGTCGTTTCGCTCATTTCAGTTTTCCTGACGTGTTGCAACCATGCCGTTCAACGCGCGACGGCAATGACGGAATTGGCTTGAGGGTTGGGTTGGGCGGCAACGCCCGCGGGGCGGACCGTATCGGCTGAAGTGTCGACATAGCCGCCACCCAGCGCGGATGCCAGAGCGATCTGCTGATCGCGGCGATCCATCTTCAGGTTCGCGATGGTTTCGTCGGCGTTCAGCGCCGTGACGTCGGCGTTGAGCACCGTGAGCTGATTGGTCAGGCCGCCCTTGTATTGCGTGATCGCAAGCTGGTCGGCGTCGCGCGCTGCCTGCTGCGCGGTTTGGGCATCCACGAGCTGCGCATCGCTCGAATGGATCTGCGCGAGCTGCGTGGCCACGCCGCTCAACGCGCCAATGAGCGTCTGGTCGTAGGCGGCCACCGCGTAGTCGAACTCCGCGTAGCGGCCCTTCAACTGCGCACGCAACTCGCCGCCGTCGAAGATCGGCAGATGGATCGCAGGGCCGACCGACGCGGTGCGGCTCGCGGCGCTCAGGAAGCGGCCGAAGCCGAACGCGTCCAGACCGATCGCGGCGCTCAGATTGATGTCCGGATAGAACTCGGCCTTGGCTTCCTTCACCTCGTGCGTGATCGCGTCCACGCGCCAGCGCGCCGCGACGATATCGGGGCGCCGGCTCACGAGATCGGCGGGCAGGTTGTCCGGCAAACGCACCTCGTCGCCCGCGCCGAGCGTCGGGCGCGTGATCGCGAGTCCGCGGTCGGGGCCCTTGCCCATCAGCGCGGCCAACTGGTAGCGCGTCGTGAGAATGCTGCCGTCGAGCGCGCTCACCCGCGAGCGGCTTGTCGCCAGGTTCGCCTGCGCGGTCTTGCGTTCCACCTGCGTGTCGAGGCCCGTTGCGATGCGGCCCGCCGTGATGCGGTCGATCTGCTCGCGGCGCGCGACTTCTTCCTGCGCGATGTCGCGCAAGGCGTAGAGCCGCGCCAGCTGGTTGTAGTTACGCGCGATCGAGGTATCCAGCGTGAGCTTGACCACTTCCTCGTCGGCTTCTGCCGCTGCTGTCTCCGAAACGGCCGCGCGCAGCGCCTCGCGATTCTTCCCCCACAGGTCGAGATCGTAGGAAGCCGTGAGCAGGCCCTTGTTTTCGGTCTGCCACGAGCCGGCATACGGCGGCGGAATCAGCGCAGTGCTGCTGTACTGCTGGCGTGTGAGCGTGTAGCTCGCATCCACGCGCGGCAGCGTGCCTGCCTTTGCGGTTTCGCTATAGGCCTGCGCCTGAGCGAGGCGCGCTTTGGCCTGCTCGACCGTAGGGCTGCCTTGCAGCGCTTCCGCAATCAGCGCCTTCAGCTGCGCGTCGCCGAACTGGTCGACCCAATCGGCAGACGGCCAGTGCCCCTGCTCTTGCGGCAGGCTCTGCGCCGTCTCGTACTGTTGCGGCTGGGCCATCTGCTTGTCGCTGTGGATGCCCGCGTAGTTGGCGCAAGCCGCCAGCGTGGCCAACGCGATCGCCGATACACCCAGCTTCAGCGTACGGGCACCGATGCTTGCTTTAGAAGTCTGCGATTTCATTTTCTGACATATCAGATTAATGAGCGAAAAAAAGCGCGGCACTACGGCCGCACCGTTCAGTCGTCCGTGAACTTGCGAAGCAGGCGGTTCAGTTCGGCAAACTCCGCCTTGGTGAATTTGCGCAAGCGTGCGTTCAACACGTGCGGTGCAACTTCCGGAATCTGCTCCGCCGTTTCCAGTCCCTTTGCAGTGAGGTTCAGATTGACCACACGACGGTCGTCTGCGTCGCGGGAACGCTCCAGCAGCCCTTTCGATTCCAGCTTGTCCAGCATCCGCGTCATGAGGCCCGTATCGATGCCGAGCAGTTTCGACAGTTCGAACGGCGTGGTGGCCACACCCTGCTTCAACGAAAGCAGAATGCCCATTTGCTGGCCCGTGATATCGAGGTCTCTGAGCGCCGCGTCCATCTCCGCGACGACCAGATTGCGCGCCTTGACGATCCTGAAACCGACACTTTCCGTGAGCATGAAATTTCTCGCTGTGTAGTGGTCCATCGAGACATCCTCCGTGTTGAACATCACAGTATCTGCATTATCAGATATTGTCAAGAAGAAACAGGCGGGGCTCGTCTGCCCACCGGACCGGATTCAACTGCAGAATTCAGTGTCCGCCAGCGCCTGCCGCGCCAGCGCCAGCGCCAGCGCCCTTGAGCGGCCTCGTCACCCAGATCAGCGGGATGATCACGACAAAGATCACCGCCGATATCCAGAAGATGTCGTTCAACCCCAGCATTGTGGCTTGTGCGTTGAGCGAGTTCGCGTAAAAGGCCGTGGCCTTGGGAATGCCGCCGCCCAGCGTCGCCTGCAGGTGCGCAATGGCTCCGGTGAAAGCCGGATTCTCCACGCTCGTTTGCTCGGCAAGCCGGGCGTGATGGAGGATCGTGCGGTCGTTCCAGGCGTTGCTCATAAGCGATGTGCCCACGGCGCCGGCGAAAATGCGCACGAAGTTGGATAGGCCCGCGGCAGCCGGAATCTCGTCGGACCGCAGACCCGACAAGATGATGCCGGTGAGCGGTGTGAAGAACAGCGCCGTGGGAATGCCTTGCAGCAGCGTCGGCAGAATCAGCGCCCACGCATCCACGCCGGTCGTATAGTTCGAGCGCATGAAGAACACGGCGGCGAAGCCTACGAACGCCAGCGTGGCGAGCACCCGCAGGTCGGAGCGCGGCATGACCTTGCCCATTACGGGGGCGAGGATCACGGCGAAGATCCCCAGCGGCGCGGTGACGAGGCCCGCATCCACCGCGCGGTAGCCGAGAAAGCCCTGAATCCACTGCGGCAGGATAACGAGGTTTGCAAAGAAGATCGCATACGCGACGGAAATCGCAATCGTGCCGCCGAGGAAGTTGCGTTTGGTGAACAGCCGCAGGTTGACGATCGGCTTTTCCTCAGTCAATTCCCAGATCAGGAAGAACGCGAAGCTGACCGCGGCGACGATGGTGAGCACCCAGATGACTGGCGAGCTGAACCAGTCGAGATCCTTGCCCTTGTCGAGCATGATCTGCAGCGGGGCAACCCACGCGATGAGCGAGATCAGCCCGACCTTGTCGATGGGCAGCTTGCGTGCCGCCGACTCGCGGTCGCGGTAGATCGCCCAGATCACGCCGGCGGCGAAGAGGCCGACCGGCACGTTGATATAGAAGATCCAGGACCAGCTGTAGCTGTCGGTGATCCAGCCGCCGAGCGCCGGGCCCGCGATCGGTCCGACGGTCGCGGTCATCGCCCACAGCGCCAGCGCATTCGAACTCTTTTCCTTGGGGAAGGAGGCGAGCAGCAAGGCTTGCGACAACGGCACCAGCGGCCCCGCCACCGCGCCCTGAACGATACGGGCGACGAGCAGCGTCAGCAGGTTCGGGGCCATACCGCAGGCCGCCGACGAAAGCACGAACAACAGAATCGCCCAGACGAACAGCTTGACCTGGCCCACACGCTGCGTCAGCCACCCGGTCAACGGAATGGACACCGCATTGGCGGCGGCAAACAGCGTAATGACCCACGTGCCTTCGTCGATCGATACGCCGAGGTTGCCGGAGAGCGTGGGAATCGCGACGTTTGCAATCGACGAATCCAGCACGTTCATAAAGGTGGCGAGCGCCACGGCGAAGGTGCCGAGCGCGAACTTCGCGCCAGTCAGCTGGGCTGGCCCGCCTGGGTTGGTCGATGGATTCATGTTAGGTTCTCCTCGTCTGGGTGCGAATGTCCCGTCAAGCACGGGCCGCTATCTGACATGTCTGATAATTGGGCAAAAAAAGCCCCTAGCCATGGAGCAGTCTCGAAAGCAGCGTGCTCAACGCGTCGAAGTCGGACTTCGAAAAGTGCGAGAGCCGCTCGCTCCAGGCGCCATGGGCAACGTTTGCGTTGCGGGCTGCGACCGCGCGGCCCTCCCGCGTCAACGAAACGTCCACGAGGCGCCGGTCCGTGTCATTGCGCGCGCTCCACGAACCCGCTGGATTCGAGCTTGTCCAGCACGCGGGTCATCCGGGCCGGGGGCACGCCAAGCAGCTTCGCCAGCGCCGCAGGCGGTTTGGCGCTCCCGCCGGCCAGCGTCAGCAGAATGCCGCGCTCCTGCAGGTTCAGACCGGCGTCCTTGAGTCCTGCCCTGAGTTCGGTGGCCATCAGGTGGTGCGCCTGACCGAGCACGAACACCAGCTTCTGCGTGCGCTCGAAATCTTCATTGACGGGATCGTTCATCGATTGCCCTTCTAGATATCTGATTTTTACTATATCTGACATTGCAGATGTATGCAAGGAAGTTTCCGAGATCACATGAGAGGGGTCGGCGCCCGCCCCGATGCAACGCCCAACCGCCTTCTGCGCGCGGCGCGATACACCGCGTAAAAAGTGATGTGACCGGCAAGGGATAATCGACGCCGATCTTCACAGCTATATTGTTTCGGCAGCGTTTTGATCCGTGAAGTGTGGAACGCAGGATCGACGCACTCTTTACTCAGGAGAATCGAAGCATGACTGACAAACCGCTTACACTGGGCATCGATCATGTCGGACTGACTGTGCGCGACCTGAATGTCACGCGTGACTTCTTCGTGAATTGCCTGGGCTGGAAACAGGTTGGCGAAAGACCCAGTTATCCGGCGGCGTTCGTTTCGGACGGTCACGTCATGTTGACCCTCTGGCAAGTGACCGATCCGAGCCGTCTGGTCGAGTTCGACCGCAAGACCCATGTGGGCCTGCATCATCTTGCCTTACGGGTAGTCAGCGAAGAAGCACTCAACGATATCTTTTCGCGCGTGTCCGCCTGGCCCGGCGTGCAAATCGAATTTGCCCCGGAAAACCTCGGGCCGGGGCCGAAACGCCATACCATGGTGTACGAGCCAGGGGGGATCAGGCTTGAATTCGACCACGATCCGCGCATGCAAGCCTCCTGAGCTTCGCAGACAACCGCGTGTGAGGGATCACGCGGTAATGCCTGCCAAAATTACTCAGTTATCCAAATCGTCTCAAACACCATTCGCATAACCTTTTCCGCCGTGCGCCGTCGCCCGCCGCTTGCTCTCATTTGTTCCTGCGACTCACAACTGTTTGTCCGCGTCCTGTATTCAAACGGGCGGCGTGGATGCGTAAATTGATCGTCATCGGAGCAGCAAGCCCGATCAGAAACAGAGTCCAACTTACTTCGAGGTTCATATGAGTCAAGCCCCCAAAGTCATCGTGATCACCGGCGCATCGCAAGGCATTGGTGCCGAAACCGCCAAGGCATTCCGCGCACTCGGCCACAAGGTGGTCGCGACATCGCGCAACATCAAACAGACTGACGATAGCGATCTCGTCGCAGTGGCTGGCGATATCGCCGACCCGGCCACGGCGCGCCGCGTCATCGAAACGGCCGTCTCTCGCTTTGGCCGCGTCGATACGCTGATCAACAACGCGGGCATTTTCATCGCGAAGCCGTTCACGCAATACACCGCGGAAGACTACGCGGCGATCAAGGGCACCAACCTCGACGGTTTCTTCCATATCACGCAGCTCGCCATTGCAGAGATGGAAAAGCACGAGAGCGGCCACGTCGTCACGATCACGACGACGCTCGTCGATCACGCGATCGACGGCGTCCCTTCAGTGCTGGCCTCGCTGAGCAAGGGCGGTCTCGCCGCTGCAACGCGCTCGCTGGCGATCGAATATGCGAAGCGCGGTATTCGCGCCAACGCGGTCTCGCCGGGCATCATCAAGTCGCCGATGCACGCGCCCGAAACTCACGCCGCGCTCGGCGCGCTGCATCCGATGGGGCATATGGGCGAGATTAGCGACATCGTGAACGCCATCCTCTATCTCGACTCGGCGCCCTTCGTGACGGGCGAAATCCTCCACGTCGACGGCGGCCAGGTCGCCGGCCACTAAGGTGCACTGCGCGCCACGTGGCACCACCGGGCCGAGGGGGAGCGCCGCTCGCCGGCACTCCCTGCCACGACCACCATTAAGGAAAGCAAAATGCCGATCGTCACAATTCAGGTTACACGCGAGGGCACGCGGCCCGGCACGGATTCCGTCACGGCGGAAGAAAAGGCCCTGCTCATCAAGGGCGTGAGCCAGCTCCTGCTCGACGTCCTGAACAAACCGCTGGAGGCGACGTTCGTCGTCATCGAAGAAGTGCCAACGGAAAACTGGGGATGGGGCGGCCTGCCTACCGACGTCTATCGAAGACAGAAGGGACTTATCAAGTAAGTGCGCGCTGTCCGCTCCAGAGCGGCCTTAGAGGTGTTAACAGAATGACTTTTGCAGGTGTCTCCAGCATATGATGCAGCAGGCGATTCTGAGGAAAGCCTCGTGGATAGAAGCGAGCTGTTCGAAGCGGATGCGCAGTCGGCGGAAGTTGTGAAGCCACGAGATGGTCCGC
Organism: Paraburkholderia sp. A1BS-2L; assembly: GCF_051125205.1. Lineage (NCBI taxonomy): Bacteria > Pseudomonadati > Pseudomonadota > Betaproteobacteria > Burkholderiales > Burkholderiaceae > Paraburkholderia > Paraburkholderia sp. A1BS-2L. Next base: position 1,094,067 of record NZ_CP120430.1, on the reverse strand, counting down.
TCAACAACCCAGCGTGTTTTGCCTAGCCCGCTACCATAAGGCTGACCACGTCGAGCGATTTCGCTGAACCACTGGGCGGCGCTCACGTTCTACTGCGAGGACGGACGCGCCGAGATCAGCAATGTTCTTGCAGAAAATGCCCTGCGTTGTGTAGCGTTGGGCAGGAAAAATTATCTGTTCGTTGGCGCCGATAGCGGCGGTGAGCGCGCCGCGGCGATGTACAGTCTCATCGGTACATGCAAACTCAACGAAATCAACCCACGTGGCTACCTCGAATACGTGCTCACTCATATTGCGGACCACAAGGTCAACCGCATCGACGAACTGCTTCCCTGGAACGTGGCTGACAAACTGAAGCCGGCCGCTCCACCCACGCCCAACGTTTGACCGGGTAGATCCAGATAGATCGTGTCCGCGATCATGGAACGATCTCACGAGATCTACCCGGACCTCCCCACGCTCTCACATCATGCGCCACGCGCGCGCGAATCGGGGACCGGCCCTGGCGAGCCGCTTACTCCCCCTCTCTCGGCCAGCCGATACATAAGGCTTTGAGCGATTCACGCTCATGGCGCTGTACCTTAGAATCGCAGTTGTACCTTTGCACATCCGAAAGTGGCTCCGTTTTAACGGGGCCTTTTTTGTTTTGGGCGCATCGCGGCCGGCGCGCGCCCCGAAAAAAGCCCGCCAGGTGGCGGGCTTGGGATGTCGAAATCGCGCGATCGGACGCGCTAGCCCACCGAGGCTTTCGCCTTCGCAGCGCGCGGCGGTGCCGGGAACACTTCGGCATGCATCTGTGCCGCGGGGAAGAGGTTCAGGAACGAGCGCGCCTCGTCCATCGAATGGCATGCGAGCCAGTTCTCATACTCCGCCGGCGGCAGGATCACCACCGAGCGCTTCTCGTCTCCCGGTTTGTGAAAGCGGTTCATCAGCGGATGCTCATCCGAGTTGACCGTCAGCATCGTGAACGACAGCGCCGCCCCTTCTGGCTCACTCCATTCGCGCCACAGACCGGCAATCGCAAACGGCGCACCGTCGGCCATGCCGATGCGCCACCGCACCGCCTTACCGCTCTCGTAATTCGGCTCGTAGAACGCCTCAGCCGGGATCAGGCAGCGCTGCTGCTTTTTCCATGCCCCGCTGAAGCTGCGCTTCTCGCCCACGGTCTCAGTGCGAGCGTTCATCGTATCGAAGGGCCTCACGCCTTCTGGGATGTGCTTGCGCGGCACGATGCCGAACGTCGCCACGTCTGCCCGCTGGGACCCATTCACGCGCCGGATGATCGGCGCGGGATAGTCCTTGTAGACCTCTTCGCGCCATGGACTGTCGGGTGGCTCTATCCCGAAGTGCTTGAAGAGCTGGTCGCGGCGCGCGGCGGCATAGTTGGTGCACACGGGTGGCTCCAAGTGGCGAAACCATCATCATAGCCAGGTTGAGGTCACGCACCGCACCTGAAAGCGTTTGGCGACTATGTGGCGCGGACGTGCTCAAGTGCTAATTCGACTTGGTCGCTCCGCGTCATTAGCCACTCGCGCGCCCACTCGATTGCGACGCGCTCGGCGTCCTTTTTTGACGGGCACTCCACCATGCTCGCGAAAACCGCCTTGGGGTCCTTTTTCGACTTTCGGGAAATGCGCGCCGTCGCTGTCCATCCGTCACCGGGAATGCGACTCGTGACGCACTCGACGAACTAATCGCCAACCGAATACATGGCCAGGAGTGGAGACATGGAATCGAAGTCGATTAGTGCAGGCATTCTCGCGACTATAGTGGAGGTTCTCGAAGTACGTGCGGCTGCACGTACGTCATTTTTCTTCATGCGTAGGAACAAAGCGAGAAAGGCAGCCCGCGCGAACGCCAGCGGCGCGTGATTGCCATTCATGCAATGCGTTCGTTGCCCACGCGTTGACGATCAGCGGAAACCGCCCGCGGCCAGCACATGCTCCCCGGTCAGCCAGCGCGCTTCGTCGGAGGCGAGGAACACCGCGACGTCGGCGATATCTTCCGGTTGGCCGGCGCGGCCAAGCGGCGTCTTCGCAATGAAATCCGAAGCCATGTCTGAGCCGGTGATGCCCGCGCTATGCGTGCCTTCCGTTTCCACGTATCCGGGGTTGATCGAATTCACGCGGATCTTGCGCGAGGCGAGTTCCAGCGCCAATACGTTCGTGATAGCGTCGAGCGCACCCTTGGTGCCGGTGTAAATCGCGCTAGCGGGCGGCGTGATGCGCGTGACGCCCGAACTGATATTGATGACGCTCGCGCCTTCGCCAAGGTGCTTCACGGCCGCTTGCGTGACGAGCAGCGGGCCGAGCACGTTCGTGTTGAACTGCCGATGGAATTCCTCGACGGTAATGTCCTCAACCGGCGAAAACGCGTACACGCCCGAATTGTTCACGACGACATCGAGCCGGCCGAACGAGTCGATGGCCGTTTGCACGAGTTTCGCGGCGTCGGCGGGCTGCGAGACGTCGCCGCCCACGGCCGTCGCCTTGCCACCCGCTTCCTGAATCCGCTCGACGACCGCCAACGCGCCCGCCTTGCTGCTCGCATACGTCACCACGACCGCCGCGCCCTCTTTCGCGAGCGCAGTGGCAATCGCCGCGCCAATTCCCTTCGATGCGCCCGTAACGAGCGCGACTTTCCCTTCGAGCCTGGCCATGACAAATCTCCAAAATGGGGTTGAACCGTCCGCTTGCCCCGCTGCGGCTTGCGTCGGTGCTCAACGACAATGTAGAGGGTGCGCGCAGCGCGAAAAAGAGCCCGCCGCCGAATGGAGTGGCCGCATTTGCCGAACAATGCGCGCACGATGCCGAAGATGCGCGTACCCAGTCTTCGTGCGGGCTTCCCTCGATCGGACTCCGCCCTATCGGATTACACGACATTGCGACGGCGATCGGCGCTAGTAGCGCCATATCGGGACATTTCCTGAAGAGATCTCGAACTGGCTCGAAAGTCAACGTACAGCCCGCATTAACGCCCGCTGCGTGGCGCGGCCAGCACGGTGGGATCGATGGAGCAGCCGAGGCTCCTCCCTGGAATTCGCGGCTGCCCCAATTTTTCCTCGGCGCTCCGCGAATCGCAGCCATAAAGATAAGTGTTCGTATCTCGAGGCTCTTACCGATCGCGAAAGCTTTTTATAATTAGTCATACAAATTACATGGACGGAACTGGCGTCGCTAGCGCGATACACCATCCCGTCGCGCCGACGATAATATCGAACCTGCAACATATCGCGGTGTTCGTGCCGGGCGGCCATGGTGTGCTCGCGGGCGAGGTCAAGCAGGTGCTCAAGTGGGCGACGGATCGTGACAAGTACGTCGTCAGGTTGTGCCACGGTCCGTCCTGCCTGCTTTCCGCTGCTATCGACGAAGTTCCGACCACCTACATGTTCAACGGTTACGCGATTTGCGTGTTCCCCGATTCGCTCGACAAGGGCGCGAATCTCGCGATCGGCTACATGCCGGGACCGCTGCCCTGGCTCGTCGGCGAGAGCCTCCTGAAGCTCGGCGTGAAAGTGTTGAACAAGGGCATCGACGGCAGTTGCCACATCGATCGCAAGCTCATTGCAGGCGACAGCCCGCTTGCGTCACAAAACATCGGCAAGCGGCCGCCGCGGCCCAGCTGAAGGAAGTCGGACTCTAGACCTCCGACGTTGCGCGGCTTCCACATGCCGCCGCGCGTTCATAAGCGGCACGCGTCGTTGGCACGATCTCGCCGACACGCGTGCCCGTCCGTTATCAGAAGTGGTGACGCAGACCGATGTTGACCATCGCTTGCGAATTCGTGCCGCTGTAGCCGTAAGAACCGACGGGCGACACTGAACTGCTCCACATGTTCGCAACGCCCGAGCAGCGCGAGCAGTGGCTGCTGCCGCTGCTGCACGGCGAGATCTGCTCGGCGTTCGCGATGATGGAGCCGGGCGGGCCGTCGTCGGACGCGACAAACATTACGACTCGCATCGAGCGTGACGGCGGCGACTACGTGATCAACGGCCGCAAGTGGTTCATCACGAATGCCGCGACCTCCCAACACACGCACCGCTAGACGGCATCGTTGCCTCTTTACCGATGGTGACCGAACTCGACCGTACGCTGTCGCCCGTCGCGCTGACCATTCCGTTCAGCTTCGCGATAGCGCCCGGCCTGATCGCAAAAAGCGCGCCTCATGCATAGCACGCGGGCTCGCTACCGGTGTTGGAGCAACCGCGGCGCACGCGGGTAGGCCCGCACCACACCGCGGTCGCACCGATAGCAGGCCGGTTGCGCAACCTGGGTCAGAACTAGAAAAATTTTCCAGGAATCGATTGATGTGCGCACGCTTTTGGAAACACTTTCCATTCTGACAACACTAAGCTTGCCATCAGTCGAGCCGCATTCGTAACCGTGACCGGTGCACCCCGATCCATGTGCGAAAACTGCGCTTCGCGCGCTTCAATCGCCCTTCAAATCTAAAAGAAAACATCCACTTTTATTGTTACCAACGGAGACAAAGATGAAGTCGTTCAAACCGCTGTTCACGTCAGCACTAGTCGCCGCTCTGCTCGGCGTCACGAGCGCATCCGTGCATGCGGCTGACCTGCTCGACACGGTCAAGCAGGCCGGCGTGCTGAAGGTCGCGCTCGAAGGCACCTACCCTCCGTTCGATTACCGTAACAGCGACGGGCAGCTCGAAGGATTCGACGTCGACGTTGCGAAGGCCGTCGCCGCGCGGCTCGGAGTCAAGCCACAGTTCGTCACGACCGAATGGAGCGGTATTCTCGCCGGCCTTCAGGCTGGCAAGTTCGACGTAATCGTCAACCAGGTAGCGATCACGCCAGCGCGGCAGCAGGCGCTCGACTTCAGCCAGCCCTACGTGTACTCGGCCGCGCAACTGCTGCAGCGCGAGAACGATACTCGCGCGTTCAAGTCGCTGAACGACCTGAAGAACCTCAAGATGGGCGTCGTGCTCGGCAGCAACTATGCGGAGCTTGTGAAAACGGTGCCCGCGATCAACGCGCAGATTTATCCCGGCGAGTCCGAAATTCTGCGCGACCTTGCGACCGGCAGGCTCGATGCCGCAGTGAACGATCGCCTGATGGTTCCTTACCTGATCAAGACCACGCATCTGCCGCTGCGTGCGAGCGGTGTGATTCCGGGCGCCGACACGAAGATGGGCATCCCTTTCCGCAAGGGCAATCCGAAGTTCGAGAAAGCGATCGACGGCGCGCTCGCCTCGATGCGCGAGGACGGCACGCTCAGGAAGATCTCGATGCAATGGTTTGGTGCCGACGTCTCGGCGGCCCCGAACTCCCACTAACCCTCCCAATCAAGCAACGATACGCGCGCACCGGCATGGATCGCATCGCCGGCGCGCCCGACAATGATCTGGAGTCGAGTTCATGGACGCATTTGATCTGGTCGTGCACACCCTTCCCGTCCTCGCAACGGGCGCCGTGCTCACAATGAAATTCGCAGTCGCATCGATGGTGCTGGGACTGATCGTCGGCCTTTTGGTCGCGATCGTACGAATCGGCAACAACCGGTTCCTGTCCTCGATCGCGCAAGGCTATGTCAGCCTGATGCGCGGTACGCCGCTCCTCGTGCAGATGTTCGTTGTGTATTACGGGCTGCCCGACGTCGGTATCTCGCTCGATCCAACCTCAGCCGGCATTCTCACGCTGACGCTGAACGCCGGCGCGTACCTGTCTGAGAGCATGCGCGGCGCGATCCTGGGTATCGGCCGCGGCCAGTGGGCCGCATCGCACAGCCTGGGTCTCACGCACATACAGACGCTGCGCTACGTCGTCTGTCCACAAGCGCTGCGTCTCGCAGTGCCGAGCCTTTCGAACACGCTTATCAGTCTGGTCAAGGATACGTCACTCGTTTCCGTCATCACCGTCACCGAGCTGCTGCGCTCGGCTCAAGAAGTCATCGCCTCCACCTTCCAGCCGCTTCCGCTGTATCTTGCGGCCGCCGCGATCTACTGGGTGCTCAGCACGTTGCTCGCGTGGCTCCAGGGCCGCATTGAAACGCGCTGCGCGCTGCCGTCGACGCACTGAGCACCCGCCGGCCGTCCGGACCGTGGACGGCTGCGTTCCTCTTTCACGAACAATCCGAACATGATTACCCTTGACAACGTCTCGAAGTGGTACGGCAAGCATCAGGTTCTCACCGACTGCAGCGCAGCGGTCACGAAAGGCGAAGTGGTCGTCGTCTGCGGCCCGTCCGGATCCGGAAAATCTACCTTGATCAAAACGATCAACGGTCTCGAACCGTTCCAGAAAGGCTGCATCACGGTGAACGGTGCCCGGCTAGACGATCCAACGGTGAAGCTCGCACAACTGCGTTCGCGCGTCGGCATGGTGTTCCAGCACTTCGAGCTGTTTCCTCACCTGACCGTGCTGGCCAACCTGACACTGGCCCAGACGAAAGTGCTGCACCGGCCCATGGACGAGGCGCGTGACATCGGGCTGCGTCTTCTCGATCGCGTCGGGCTCAAAGCGCACGCCCAGAAGTTTCCCGGGCAGTTGTCCGGCGGGCAGCAACAGCGCGTTGCGATTGCCCGTGCGCTCTCGATGAACCCGATCGCGATGCTGTTCGACGAGCCGACGTCAGCACTCGATCCGGAGATGATTAACGAAGTCCTCGATGTCATGGTCGAGCTCGCGCGCGACGGGATGACCATGGTCTGCGTCACACACGAGATGGGTTTCGCACGCAAAGTTGCGCATCGCGTGCTGTTCATGGATCGTGGCGTGATCGTCGAAGACACAACGAGCGACGCATTTTTTCATACGCCGCGTTCCGAGCGTGCACGCGATTTCCTCGACAAGATCCTCCACTGAGCCGCAGCGCACCGCCCTCTAACCGGCGGTGGCGCCTTCAAACCCGACACCTGTGCCATCCGCATGACAACGACAACGCTTACCACAAGACTGAATAACGTTGCGCGCCTGAATCTCATCGACGCACCAACTCCGCTGCAGCGGCTGCCGAGACTGTCCGAGCACGTCGGTCGCGACATCTACGTGAAGCGCGACGATTTCACTTCGCTCGCCATGGGCGGCAACAAGCTGCGCAAGCTCGAGTATCTCGGTGCACACGCGATACGCCAGAACGCCGACGTGCTCGTGACTGCGGGCGCACTCCAGTCGAATCATGTTCGGCAAACCGCGGCGCTCGCGGCACAACTGGGACTCGGCTGCGTCGCGCTGCTGGAGAATCCGATCAGCACTACGCGCGACGATTATCTGCGCAACGCCAACCGCTTGCTCCTCGATCTGTTCCGTGTGAGGGTCCATGAGGTCGCCAATCTGGACGACGCAGACCGGCAGCTCGAGACCGTCGCGCAGCAACTTCGGGACGAAGGGCGACGGCCGTATGTGATTCCGGTCGGCGGATCGAATGCGCTTGGCGCGCTTGGCTATGTGCGTGCGGGCCTCGAGCTCGACCAGCAGATCCGCGCGGCGGGGTTAGAATTTTCGGCCGTCGTGCTCGCGTCCGGCAGTGCGGGCACGCACGCAGGTCTCGCGCTCGCGTTTGCTCATGAGATGCCATCGACGCCCGTGATTGGCGTGACGGTGTCGCGCACTTCGGCAGCGCAGCGTCCGAAGGTACAAGGCCTCGTCGACCAGACAAGCGAGCTGCTCGAACTCGAACCGGATCCGGCGATGCGCGTCGATCTATGGGACGCTTACTTTGCACCACGTTACGGTGAGCCCAATACCGCCGGACTCGACGCAATTCGCCTGCTCGCGCGGACCGAAGGATTGCTGCTCGATCCCGTCTACACGGGCAAGGCGATGGCCGGCCTGCTCGATGGAATCGCCTGCGGTCGGTTCGACGGAAAGGGGCCGGTGCTCTTCGTACACACCGGCGGCGTACCCGCGCTGTTCGCTTATCGCGAGGCGTTTCGCAGCGACTGAGCCACTTCGGAGCATCATAGACCAGGCATGCAATGCCAATAAACGCGCGATCTGCCGACAATTGAATTGTCGGCAGGTCGCGCGTTTTCGTTATTCACTCACCACGTAATCGAGTGGAAGCGCTGTTGTTCGCTTGATCACCTCCATCGCGAACGCCGAGCTCACGTCCATCAGTTCGACACTTTTGATCAACCGCTTGTAGACGCTGTCGTAGCCGGCGATATCCGGCACGACGACCTTGAGCAGGTAGTCGACATCGCCGCTCATCCGATGGATCTCGATGATCTCCGGGATCGCCCGCACGGCGGCGATGAATCTCGTTGTCCACGCATCACCGTGCTGGTTCGAGCGCACTGTCACGAATGCCGTAAGTCCAAGATTTAGCTTGTTAGGATCACAAAGCACGACCTGCCGGCAGATCACCCCATCGTCGCGCAGCTTCTGCAGGCGCCTCCAGCACGGCGTCGGCGAAAGATTGACCGCCTTGGCCAGTTCATTCAGTCCGATTGTGGCATCCGCCTGAAGCAGTTTGAGTATCTGCGCATCACGTTTATCCATATCTCCTCCGGGTTAGAAACTTTTCCCAATCTTAGCGGGATCGGCGCGATTCTTTAAAAACATTTTTCGCGTCCGCGAAATTAATATGTCTTCACGCACAGCACAGGTAGTGATATCGCGGCGGTGCTCGATACACCCCGATTGAACCGACGATAGAGAGGACCACACCTTGAACGCAATGCATTCGACCGACACCGTTCTGGCCCACGAGGGCCGCAAGCACGACCAGCTCGGCGCGCCGGTGAATCCGCCGGTTTATCGTCAATCGACGCTGCTGTTTGAAAATCTCGAAGCGCTGAGGACCGCGAGCGGCACGCCAAACGCGTACGGGCGCGGCGGCAGCCCGACCACGCGCGCGCTCGAAAACGCGCTCGCGCGACTCGAAGGCGCGCAACATGCGATGCTCACACCAAGCGGACTCAGTGCGATCACGACCTCGCTGCTCGCCGTGCTGAATCCCGGCGATCATCTGCTGATGACCGATTCCGTCTACGACCCGACGCGCACGTTCTGCAACGAAACGCTCATGCGCCTCGGCATCGAAACGACCTACTACGATCCAGCGATTGGCGCCGGCATCGCGGCGCTGATGCGGCCGAACACGCGCGCAGTTTTCGTCGAGTCGCCCGGATCGCTGACGTTCGAAGTGCAGGACATCCCGGCGATCAGCCGGATCGCGCATCGTCACGGTGCAATCGTGCTGATGGATAACACGTGGGCCACGCCGCTCTATTTCCGCTCGTTCGAGCATGGCGTCGACGTATCGATTCATGCCGCAACGAAGTACATCTCGGGGCACTCCGATCTGCTGATGGGCGTGATCCTCACGACGGAGTCGCTATATCCGAAGATCAACCGTTTTTATCGGCAATTAGGCATGACGGTGAGCGGCGACGATGCCTATCTCGCGCTGCGCGGCTTGCGAACACTCGCGGTTCGGCTCGAGCGGCACCAGCGTAATGCGCATGCCTTGACGGACTGGTTCGCGCAGCAGGCGGAAGTAGCCGAAATTCTTTATCCGGCTCGGCCTGGTTCACCGGGACACGCATTGTGGCAACGCGACTTCACAGGCGCGAGTGGTCTGTTTGGGGTTGTGTTGCACCCGCAATCCGAGGAGGCGATGCGCGCGTTGCTCGACGGTATGTCCTGCTTCGGCATGGGCTATAGCTGGGGCGGCTTCGAAAGTCTCATTCTGCGCTCCAGCCCGGGGAGCTACCGCACGGCGAAACAATGGCCGTGGGACGGCCCACTGCTGCGGATCCACGCGGGCCTCGAACATCCCGACGACATGATCGCCGACCTCGAAGCCGGTTTCTCGCGACTGAGAGCCGCGACCCTCGTGCCGATGGAATCGTGAATCGACGTACGTAGAACCTCAACTCTGAATTTCCAACCACAGCGAGACAATCATGAAAGACAAACTGTTCATTCTGCGTCCTGGATTCTTTAGCGGTGAAGAAGGTCCCCTCTACTGCGGCGACTCGGTTGCCGTCGAGGGGCTGCTGAGCTTTTTCCCGCAACTGCGCAACAACGTCGACGTCGAATACATCGATGCCCCGCGTCCGCGCAAGGCAATCGTCGAACTGATCGGCGAAACCAACCAGTCGGCACCCGTGATCGTGATTGGTAGCGGCCAGGCGGTAAAGGACACGTCCGTAGATGTGCTTGAACACAACGGAATGCGCTTCATCAATGCACCTGACGACATCCGGCGCTATCTGTCGTCGCAGTACGGTGTCGCTCACGCATCGTGATGGGACGGGGAGAATGCGCTTGCATTGGGCGCGTTCGTTGAAGGGACCGCGCCATGCTCATGCGGTGCGGGCCTGAAGCCGTCGGACCATTGACATTGGAATTCCGCGGCTTCATCGTGTTTCCGGGGAATGGCAAACGCGATCGGCGGGTATTCATCATCCGCTCGACGCATGCCTCACCTGCGTGCGTGGCCCGCGTCTTTCGCATCATTGGGAAGAGTTCCCCCCGCTCTTCACAGGAACCATCCGAGGGCGATGTGTGGTCCTGGTGATGGTGGTGCTGGCGCAATTTTTGGCAGGCAATCTCCTTTCCGTGCTCGAAATCCGGTACGAACGCAAGCCCGTGCCTCACGGCACCCCGATATAATATGGACTACAAATGGAATGTCGAAAATAGAATTATGTTAAATTCATGTCACCAGGCAAGGCGCACAGAGGGTTCTCCGTGCCGTGGCCATGGCGGCAAAAAAATCGAACTACGCGTGCTGCGCTACCTAGCCGAGATGGATGTTCATGTACTCAATCGAGTTCCGGCGCGGCGGACGCGCCCGTGAGCACGGAATCGCAAAACGCTCGCCGCGCGCGTGCGCCTTATCGATCAGATGCGCCAGTTCGAGCGGCACGGCCTTCGATCAGCGCGGCAGCAGCGCTGGCCGGCATCAACTTCGACGCTAGCGATGTGTTCCGGATACGCGATTCCATCTGCATTCCTCTTCACTACACAACCGGCCGGTCCACGACGGCGCGCACGCCGCGCGTGAACCAGACGGCGCCGCAGGCCGCAAGCCTCTCATGCAGCGAGGCGACAGTATCGATGAGCGTCATCACGCCGTCGTGCTCGTCGATGTGGATGCCCGCGAACTCGCGTTGCGCAGGGCGCGCCAGCGCCGCGCTGATATGCTGAGCGCCGTGGAGCGCCGCATCGCTATGGCGCACGCTCAGCCGGTTAGCCACGCCCACCAGGCCGCGCATGCGGCTCACGACGCTCTCCGCGGCGTTGTGCTGATAACACAGGTCCGCTTCGCCGATGAGGGTCACGCAGCGATGTTCGACCTCCACGCGCACCCCGGTTCGGGCTCAAACTCGTCTGCCAACGCAAGGCGCCCATGATCGCGGTGGCTAGATAGGCGTCGGGATGGTCGGGGTCCGGCGGCGGGTCGTTCGACAGTTCCAAGCGCGATCGCGCGGCAACCGGCCACGCGCTCGGCGGCGCGCTCGGTTGCCAGCTTCTGCGCATAGTCGGGCGCCCATCCCGACAACGTGACGATGCGATCTTTCACACCGACCTTGATGCCCGAGACGTCGAGTGCGAGATCCCGCGCCAGTTCGAACATCGCGGGGACCGCTCGGCTGATGCCGATCAATCCACGGCGCGACGGGCAGCCTCGCCGCCGGCGCTCAGCTCGACGATCTCCGAGGTAATCTCCTCCTGGCGCACTGCCCGATAGTGCTGCGTGAGATCATTCAGGCGCTGCTGCACGTGGGTGCGCGCCGCGAGCATCGCGCGCACGCGCGCTTCGTTTTCAGCCGCGAACGAGGGCATCAGCGCTTCACACAATTGCACGAACACATAAAAGTCGACGAGACCGGACAGCAGCCGCGCCGGCGCGACGTTGACAAGCGGTGGCTGCGCGCGCGGGGATACCCGGAAGCGCGTGAAATCGAAGGGAATGAGGATGCGCTGCGCGATCTGCAAGCGTGACTCGCCGGGCTGCGCACTCACCACCGAAATCCGGGCGACGCGCTGGCCGGGCGCGAGCCGCGCGTAGAGCGCATCGGTAATGCGGACCGCCAGTTGCGGAATGGCGTCGGGATGCACCGCCATCGGTGCGGACCAGACAGCGCTCAGGCCGCGCGAGGCGGCGGCGCTCGCGAGCCGCGAACCGACGAGCAGCCAGCGGTACGCATGCGCACCGCCGTCCTGACGCAGCGCGTACTCCACCAACTCGTCGTTGAGCGCCCCGACGAAGCCCTGCTCCGTGCCGACGACGATGCACACGTCGCCTCCCCCCGCGCTGTCGCGCACGGCCGGCGTGCCGGCCGCTGGACCGCCGGCCGCGCCTTAGGTCGCGAACGCAAGCACTTCACCGATTGCCGCCCCCGCCGTCGCCGCCGTCGCCGCCGTCGCCGCCGCCGCGCGGATGCCGGCCAGCCGCTCGCGCGCCTCGTGCGAGCGCGAGGCCGCAATGCCGCGCATCGCCGCGATCACGGCATCGAGTTGATGCGTCGCCGCGATCCAGCTCTCGATTTCGCCGAGCTTGCCGCTCATTCGTGCTCCCTGGCAGACGCGCCGCCCACCGCCGTATCGGAAGTCCGCTCGCGCACCCACTCGCGAAGCTGGTCCAGGTTCTGTGATATTTCGGTATCCGAATGAACTGTCGATTGCTGTGCATGCCGCTGCGCGAGGCGATCGCGAATCTGCGCGGCCACGCTCGCTGGCACCGCGTCGAACGCGCCTTCGGCGAGCGCGGCGAGCAGCGCCACCTGGTCGCCGGTGCCCAGCGCGCTGAGGCGCGGCTGCGCGAGCAAGGCGCGAATCCGCTCGCCGCGCGCGATCTGCGCGCTCACGCGCGCATCCGTGAGGCCGCCGAAGCGCGTGAATATCTCCAATTCGAGGAACTGCGCATAGTCAAGCCGCAGGGGCCCGGCCACCTGGCGCAGCGCGGCCGTCTGCGCCTTGCCGCCCACGCGGCTCACGCTCAGCCCCACGTTGACCGCCGGCCGCTGGTTGGATGCGAACAGCGCGGCATCCATCACGATCTGGCCGTCGGTGATCGATATCAGATTCGTAGGGATGTAGGCCGAGAGATTGCCCGCGTCGGTCTCGGCGATGGGCAGCGCGGTCAGCGAACCGCCGCCCAGCGCGGGGCTCAGCTTCGCCGCGCGCTCCAGCAGCCGCGCGTGCAGATAGAAGATATCGCCGGGATAGGCCTCGCGGCCCGGCGGCTCGCCGGTACTTGATGCTGCGCCACCCCCGTTCGACGAACACGTTGTCGCGCCAGCTTCCCTTGCCATCCGTCGACAGCCGGATGTCTCGGACCAGCACGGCCTCAGTGAACACGTTCGCCGTGAACTGGCTGCCCTGATCCGAAAAACTCGCTTGCGGACGTTATCCGATCGCTAATCCGCGAAAATGTGGGCGTTCACAGGCAGCCTCTTCAAGCGCCCTATAATTCAGGGGACGGTTCACCGCTGAAATCGGCCATTGGTCCGGAATGGCGAGCTTTACTCGATTTGGACTTCCCGACATCCCGATAATTGCCAGCGTGAGTTGACGCTTCAAGCTGCCTGTCTCGCTTCGAGGGCGTGCCACGACGGAGCGTGACCAATGTGCTTCATAAAATCTTCGAGATCTTGTCTCGACAACGCGATTGTCGCTGTGCTATCGAGCGGATGAAACAAAAAGACCCGTTCGTGCGCCAGGTCATCGTCGATGACGAGGCGAACGTCATGAGCGCGGTCATTGACCAAAGCGAGTGGGCTCAACGAACCGGGCCGAACCCCAAGCAGATCGAAAAGGCGATCGGCCGAAGCGAACGAGAGACGTTTGCTGTTCAGCGTCTTCGCGACCGCGGACACGTCCAGCGATTTATGCGCGGTCGTGACGACGAGGTATAAACCGCCCTGCTTGTCCTGGAACAGAAGATTCTTGCAGCGCGCACCATCGAGCGAAAGCTTGAGCGCGCCGGATTCCGCCATGTTGAGCACCTGCTCATGGTCCTCACACTCAAACGGCACCTCTTGCTCCTCGAGCAGCGTGAGCAGTTCGTCCCTTCCTATCATTTCCCACTCGCTCCACAATGTTGCAAAGGCCGTCCGTGATCTTGCGCGGCCGGCCAGGGGTCAATCAACGCGGCTCAAAAACCGGGTACGACGCCACGTCGATCGCCGACAGGGTGTCATCGCGCGACAGAAGGCCAGATTCGTCGAGAATCTCCACCAGCGGCCGACCTTCCGCCACCGACTGCCTCGCCAGCTTGCTCATTCGAGCATAGCCAAGTTTCGGCACGAGCGCCGTCGCCACAGCCATCGAGTCCATCAGGTGTCGTTCGTTGCACGCAACGTCTGCGGTAATGCCGGCAACGCACTTCTGCGTGAACCGCTGGATGCCGTTGGTCAGCAGCATGATGCTGTCAAACACGCGCGACGCCACGACAGGCTCGAAGTGATTGATTTCCAGCTCGCCATACTGCACGGCCTGAGCCACCGCGACATCATTTCCGATAACTGCAAAGCTCAGCTGGATCATGGCCATTGGCAGCACGGGGTTCACCTTGCCCGGCATGATCGAGGAGCCGGCCTGCGCCTCCGGCAGGCGCAACTCCCCAATTCCGCCCACTGGACCCGAGGACAGCACCGTAAGGTCCGATGCAATTTTCGCAATGGACGCCGCACAGGTCCGAAGCTCCCCCGAAACGCGCGAGAACACGTCCATGTTCTGCATCGCGTCGAACGGGTTTGCCGGCGCGACATAGTCGACACCCGCGATATCCGAGAGGTGCCGGTAGACCGCGGATCGATATCCAGCGGGCGCACCGAAGCCCGTACCGATTGCCGTACCACCTAGCGGCAGTGTCCGCAGCTTGTCGCGCACCGCCGCCAACTCTTCCGCCAGACGTCGCGCAAGCGACGCATAACCGCTGAAAAGCTGGCCGAGGCGCATCGGCTGCGCATCCTGGAGACACGTTCGGCCGAGGTGAAGGACTTCGGCAAACTCGAGAGCCTTACCTTCGAACTTCTCAGCCAGTTTTTCTACTTCCGCACTGAGCGGTCCAAGCATCGCGTAGGTCGCAATTTTCAGCGCGGCCGGATACACGTCATTCGTGGACTGCGAGCGGTTGACATGGTCGTTGGGATGGATCACGTCGTACGAACCTGGCGTATGCCCCAAAATCTGTTGCGCCCGATTCGCGATCACCTCGTTGAAGTTCATGTTCGTCGAGGTTCCACCCGAGCCTTCGAGCAGATCAACGATCAGGGAGTCGCCGAGCTTGCCTTCGATGATTTCCTGACACGCCCGGCTGATTGCATCACATTGTTCCAGCGTGATCACCTCGTTGTCGCGGTTCGCGAGCGCCGCCGCCCATTTGCACTGCGCGAAGGCCACCGCAAACGCAGGATAGTGCGCAATGCTGAGCAGCGAAATCGTCAGATTGTCGACGCCCCTTACCGAGTTGACGCCGTATAATTTTTCGACGGGAATATCAACTTCGCCGACGTAGTCGCGTTCCGTACGCGTTTCAGCTTTGGCTTGACTGTTCATTTGAGTTCCTGTTTCCCACAGCAATGAGTCTTTTAATTTCCTCGCCGAGTGCTTTCCTCACTCTCGGCAGGAATGATGTTTCGATAACTTCGGATGCCGTATCACATGCATCTTCGAAAAAGGCGCTGTATTCATCCCGACGCGCTACCAGGTACAGCGACCGTTCAAGCCCCAGCCTGTCGACCACGTGGGTGGCCACCTGGCCGGCATAAGCCGCCCCCTGGAGCAGGCACATCGGCGAGGTCACTGCCCATCCGATACCCTCTGCCACCATCGACGTGAGCGCATCGGCGGTATCGAGTTCGAGCCGGTTCGGTGCACGCACTTCGATGCGCCGCAAATAACGCTCAATCTGCATGCCCACCTGTGATTTCCGGTTAAAGCGCACGATCGGCAATGCATTGGACAACGCCCGGATGTCCTCCACGGTTCGGATCGACCTGCGAAAATCCCGGGGCGTGATGACCAGGTATTGCTCGGAGAAGAGCCGGAACCGGACGACGTCATTGGCGTCTATCAACGCGTCACTCGTGACGATGAGATCCAGATCGCGCCGCAGCAGCGCCTCGCCTTGCTGCGGGCTCAATCCCGTACGGATGGACAGTTGCGACACCTTTCCCAACAACCGCTTCGTAAAAGCCGAGCCGCAGGTGGAAGCGAACGAGTCGACAAGTCCAATGCGAAGATCAGGCTTGATGCCTCGCCCCGCTTCGACAACCTGAGCCTTCAGGTTGGCGATCTCCTCACTGAGTACCGTGCCGCGGTTCCTCAATGCGATGCCGTACGGCGTCAACGCGAGGGGACGGGTCGTGCGATTGACCAGCACAACCCCCAGTTCGTCTTCGAGTTGGCGGATGATCTGCGAGACACCGGATTGGGAAATGCCCATGCGTGCGGCTGCCCCAGACATGCTGCCCTCTTCCGCCACCGCGACGAAGACCTGTACCGCGTACATATCAATTGGCTTGTTGGACGACACGATCCGCTCTCCCTTAGTTTCGGTCAGCAGACGTTGCCAGGCGTGCGCCAACGCGCGTCGGAACGTCAGACGCCCGGGTTTCCGTTGCGATGCGCCGCTGTGCGCAGGCTCACGTTCTGGCCGTCGTCCACCGCCGGTTCATTGCTGCCGTGACCCGAGCTCATATCCGAAAGACTCTCCTTGCCGGTTTCCGGTGCGAACCAGTGACAGAACACGCCACCGAACACCAGGACGGCCACGCACACACCGAGCGCGGCGTGGATGCCGACCTGTTGCACAGCCACAGGCAGAAGAAACGTGCTGATCGCAGAACCGAAGCGGCTGGAGGCGACGGCCAGCCCTACACCGGACGCGCGCAGGTGGGTCGGGAAAAGCTCCGGCGGATAGACGAACTCGAGGTTCGCAGCGGCAGAAAGGATGCAGGCGAAAATGCCAAATGCGAGTATTGTGCCGAGCGGCCCGAATCCGGCGTAGGTGAGCACCGCCAGTCCGATTGCGGCCAGATAGAAGCTGCCAACGAGAAATGCGCGACGCGAGAGCCTGTCGGCGATCAGCAGTCCAAAGATTGCTCCGGCGAAGAGCAGTACGTTATAAACGAGGGCGCCGACAAAGCCGTCCTTGACCTGCAAGGCTTGCAGTACCTTTGGAGAAAACGTGCCGAGCGCAAAGTAAGGAATGACCTGGCACGTGTAGAACACACAGCCGACCAGGGTGTTCTTTCTCCAACGGGCCGAGAACAGTTCTGACCACACACCACGACGTTGCTGGGGCACGGCCGTCGATGCAGGCAGCATGGTCTCCGGTCCGAACTTTGCACGGATGATTTCCAGTGCCTCGTCCTTGCGGCCGCGTTTCATCAGCCACATGGGAGACTCGGGTACGCCGAGACGGAACGGCAGGATCAGCAGTGCCGGCAGCCCACTGGCGGCCAGCATGATCCGCCATGCGTCGGGGCCGATATCGCGAATGGCGAAGCCTGCGAGATACGCACAAACGTAACCTGCCGCCCAGGCCGCGGCGAGCACACTCAGGAGACGGCCACGATAGCGGCGTGGAGCAAACTCCGTGACGAGCGACTTGCTCACGACGTAGTCGGCGCCGAGAATGAGCCCAAGCAGTACGCGCAACACCAGCAGTTGGGTCGGCGCCGTCACAAAATATTGCGCTGCGGATATCACGGCAAAAAGCAGCATGTCGAAGGCGAAGATGGTGCGTCGGCCATAACGATCCGCCACAGGACCCGCAAACATGCTTCCGAAAAAGAGGCCGGCAAGCGACGCCGCACCGAGCGCCCCCATCCAGACTGCGTTCAGGTGAAGTGCGCCGGCAGCCATGCTCACGGCGATTCCAATAATGCCCAGCACAAAACCGTCGCTGAACTGCCCGCCTGTACCGCTGAACGCCACGCGCACGTGGAAGCCGCGCAGCGGAACATCCTCCATCAATATCTGCTTGCTCACTTTCGTCTCCTGAACTCTGGTTATCAGCGAGGCGCCTGCGTGCGCCTTCAAAAACCAGTGTAGGGAGTCAGAATCAAAAAAACAGCATGTCAGGCGGCAGTATCAATGCATCTAATAGTATGTGACGCAGTGGTTGAAGTCGAGCACTGCAACGGGCGCCAGGCGTGTTGGGGGCTCGAACTGGGGACGGCTCTGGCGTCTCCCGGAACGACACGCGGCGCGACGGCGCTTTCACAGCACCGTCGCGCCCATACGAATCGTCGTCCCGCTGCACCTCAACCGGCGATAACAATTCAAAACTCGTGAAGCATTGCCTGGATACGTGACGGATCTTTGGTTACCGTAAGCGCGAGCATCAGGAGAATGCGTGCCTTTTGGGGGTTCAGGTCGTCACCGAGAAGACCCACGTAGGCTGGATCTTCGGGTATGAATCCGCCCCCTGTACGGGAGGAGCGGACCACAATCAACCCCTTGGCAATCGCCTTCTTGATCGAGGGAAGGGTAAGAAGCGATTCGCTGCCTGCGCCAACTCCCGCAACGACTATGCCCTTTGCGCCGTGCGAAACTGCGGCGTCGTACATGAAGCCGCCGTCGTTCTGGTGGCCGTAGACAATATCGACTTCCGGCAGCGAATCTAGCTTCGACACGTCAAATGGCGTCGATGTGGTGTGGCGCTTCAACACGGCCGTCTCGAAGTGAGGAACCTCGTCTACCAGCGTGCCCAGGTAACCAGCGTCGTTTCCCTTGAACGTATCCAGCGTGGTGCCGTTTGTCTTCGTGGTGTAGCGCGCCGAACCGATCCGGTCGTTCAGCACGATCATCACGCCACGGCCACGTGCCTCCGGCGACGCGGCAACGGTGACTGCCTGCAGGAGGTTGCTCGGGCCATCAGCACTGATCGCCGTTGACGGTCGCATCGAACCCGTGACTACCACAGGCTTGTCGCTCTTGACGACAAGATCAAGGAAATATGCGGTTTCCTCGAGGGTATCGGTGCCGTGAGTAACCACGACACCCGCGATATCCGGTTGAACCAGAAGCTGATTCACACGCCTGGCCAGTTTCAGGAGGATATCGTTAGTGATGTTCTCGCTTCCGACGTTCGAAATCTGTTCACCGGACACCTGTGCAATCTTGCCTAATGACGGCACTGATTTGAGAAGCGCGTCAGCCGTTAATACGCCTGGCTTGTAGCCCGTCGTTTGCGTCTCACTCCCTGCGGTACCGGCGATCGTGCCGCCGGTTGCCAGCACTGCGACGTGGGGCAGTTCTCCGGTGGATGTGGATTGCGCCATGGCCGGGGCCACTGACACCAGGAAAAGCGCAATACTGGCTAAAAATCGGTGCACGTAGCCGCTCATATGAGCGTGGTTGTCTCTCACAATAGGTCTCCAGATTAGAAGAGTGAAACGCCGGATAGCCATCCAAAATGGCGTATCGCTGGAGACGAGTGTAGTGACACATTCAAGAAATCAAATCAGGCCTGCGGCATCATTAGAGAAACTGATAGTATGGTGTACGGAAGATGAAGGTGCGCGTATTCATGGCGCCCGCAGGTGGAAAGACCGCTTCGGGTCGATATGACCCATTCGCTTTCGCACCGAACCAGCGCTCCCGTCCAGGCGTTCGTTGTCCTCCGACGCTGCCAGACATGCCGCGTACCGCCCGGCGATGTAGTCTCGCTCCATTTGACATTACAGGAGGAATGTCGCGGCACGGCGCGGCCGGGACACGCAAACTGTCGGCGTAGTATCGGGTCGTCCACGACACCCCGTTTTCCTATGCCACTACCACGGCTTCTTTTGAACCGTTTTGTAACGCGTGGTCGCCCCACTCGATCACATCCGGCGCAACCTGTCCGACACTATCGGACTGACCGATCTTAACGATCGTTGGCGGCTCGGCGTTCTCCGATCCGGCTGCGGCGAGCAGCCTGCCATTCCCTTTGGAGACGTTCCATGATCCATTGCTGTGTCCGTGGACAATCAGGTCTTCATCGCCTGCTTCCAACCGGAAGCGAACGGCGCATTGATGTTCGTTGATATCGCTCATAGTGGTATTCCGATCAGTCGTTCCAGTCCCGCGATCGCTTCCAAACGCCGTCTTTGTACTCGAACTCAGCTTCTTGGCTCGACTGTACGGGTCCTCCGAAACATTGACCTGCCCCCTTCAATAAGGCCAATGAGCTTCTAGCAAAGTCCCTTTAAACCAACTCCTGGAAAGCGGCAGGAGCATCCGCGGTTGCCCGGTGTTTCGCCGCAAACTCTGACGGCGCAAGGTAGTTCAGTGCGCTGTGCGGCCTTTGCTCGTTGTAGTCCTGACGCCATGCCGCGATGACAGCCCGAGCGTGCGCGAGCGTCGTGAACCAGTGCTCGTTAAGGCATTCGTCGCGGAACTTGCCGTTGAACGATTCGATGTACGCATTCTGCGTTGGCTTGCCCGCCTGAATCAACTTCAGTGTGACGCCGTTCGCATACGCCCACTGGTCAAGCGCGCGGCTCGTAAATTCGGGGCCCTGGTCTGTTCGCACCGCCTTGGGATAGCCACGGAAGCGAGCTGCACGGTCCAATGCCCGAGCGACATACAAACCTGAGATGCCATGGTCGACGACAATGTCGATAGCCTCTTTCGTGAAGTCGTCGACGACGGTCAGGCACTTCACGCGCCGGCCGTTGGAAAGCGCATCCATCACGAAATCGATTGACCACACCTCGTTGGGTGCGCCCGGCAATGAGCGCGAGATAGAAGCCATAGCGGCTGTTCAAGCAAGCGGCGGGCCGTGGATACTCAGTGAGAGCGCTGGGCCCATTCTCGAAAACATCGTTTGTATCTACGACGTCCAGCTTAGCTGGCATATCGGCGGGGTCTTCACACGATGCCACGCCAGGCTGGAACAGCGCCTTGGCATGTTGGTTGTCCGGTCCGGGGCAGCCTTGCTGCATCGCGGTGTAGCAAGCTGCGCAGTTAGAACCACCGGGGATTAACAGCCTATAAACGCGCTGTAGTCGGACCGGCAAGCTGCTGCAGGGTGCCGGTCTGCTCCGCAACTCGTCTTCAGTGACACTTCCATCGCGGTCCGAGACCCTCGCGTTGGCGGCCGCGGAATATCCACTTCGGCAACTTCGCGCGGTGTTCTGGCTCTCAGGAGAGCTTTTGAAACGCGTCCGCGGAACGTCCGCGGCGATCGTCCCGCCGATTACAGCTGCACCGAGCGTCGCGCGATATGCCTCATGCGCCATCCATTGCTCGTTTGCAGAACTGTCTTTTCAAATCTCACGCGTATGTTTGAGGAATGACACGGGCCGACGATTGGCGTTGTGCTCTCACCACGAAACAAAAAAATATGTCGTTCCAACGCGTTCCGCGTGTATCCGAGGTGTTCCGCAAACGTCTGCTTTCCGCGTGACTGCGGCATTGACGCCCTGTCCGATGGGATACACGATGGCTTCAAGCGCTCCAATCACCCAATGCAAATGGACGGTCGCCATACCCGCACCGAAGACCTACACGAAAGCACAATGGGACGAGTTTGCCCGGCGACTCGACGCACTACCGGAAAAGCCACCATCGGAACGGCGCGTCACGGTACGCGATGCAATGCCAAAGGTCCGAGCCCATATCAATGCGGCTCGCGCGAAGGGATATTCGTTCGAACAACTATCGATCAGGCGAAGCAGGCCCGCATCGACGTAACGGCCTGCGCACTCCGATACGCGCTCCAGGATGCGACGAAACGACGAACAAACACTCGTCGAGCGGCTGGCTCACCCCATTCGCATGGGACAGCGGACCCGTCCGGCACTTACCCGGCCCTGCGGCCGTCCGATCAGCAGGGCAGTACACCATCGCGGACAAAGACGGGGCCCGGCAACAATAAATCCGGATCGAAGGTCATTCATGACGCATTCGGTGGTTTTGAGATCACACCCGATACGGAAAATCTCTGAACGCGAAAGCGGTGGTGGCCGCCGTTAAGTCGCAGTTCTCCCAGTCTCGATACGAATCACCTCTGCGCCCAATCGGAGCCGATCCAGGTAATCGGCCCATTTCTGCATCATTGCCCGGCGTTCCTTGATGAACTTCGTGCGGTTGTAAGCCGTTCCGAGGTTGTCCGGTACCGTGTGCGCGAGCTGATGCTCGATCACCTCCGGCTTCTGCTCGAGTTCCTCGTGCAGAATCGTGCGCGCCATCGCACGAAAACCGTGTCCGGTGATCTCCGTGCGCGTGTCGTAGCCGAACCGGCGCAGCGCGGCATTGATCGCGGCCTCGCTCATCGGTCGGTTGCGATCGCGCGCGCCAGAAAACACATAGCGGCCGGCACCGGTGAGTGCGTGCAGGTCGCGCAGAATGGCGATCGATTGCGTGGAGAGCGGTACCAGATGCTCGGTTTCGGTCTTGGTGACGAGGTAGCGCCATTCGCCCTTGTCCAAATCGAATTGGGACCATTCGGCCTGCCGAAGCTCTCCAGGCCGGACGAAAAGAAGGGGCGAGAGCCTGAGCACGCAGAGGACGGGGAAGGTGCGGGTGAATCCGTCGAATGCACGCAGCATTTCGCCGACTTTTGTCGGCTCCGTGATCGACGCGAAGTGGGTCGTTTGCGCAGGAGGAATGGCACCCACCAGGTCCCGCGCGGGGTCGGCTTTGCAGTGTCCTTTTTTGATCCCGTACCGGAATACCCGGCTTATTTCACTTCGCACGCGGTGGGCGGTGAAGCGGGCGCCGCGACCGTCGATACGCTTGAGGACGGCCAGAATCTCGGGGGCGTCGATTTCGGTGATCGGACGCTTGCCAAGCCACGGGAACACGTCGTTTTCCATGCGGGAGAGCGTCTTTTCGTGTTGCGCGGGCTCGAGCGTGCTCTTGCGTTCGTGCATCCAGCCGCGCGCGACTGCTTCGAAGGAGTTGGCCGCCGCGAGCCTGGCGGCGCGTTTCTCTAGGCGCTTGACGTTGCTAGGGCAGCCAACTTCTCACGAGCCTCCTCCCGCTTCTTCCGAGCCGCCGCCAGCGATACGTCCGGGTAGACGCCGCGCGCTAGCGTTTTGTCCTTCCCGGCGAAGCGGTAATTCATCCGCCAGCACTTCGCCCCGGACTTGTCGAGCTGAAGATACATGCGGCCGCCGTCTGACAGGCGGTTGCCGGTTCCGTCCGGGTTGTAACGCGCGTTCCTGACCTGGGTGTCGGTGAGCGGCATGGTGGTATCTCCTATCGGAGAAGGGCTGCAGCGAGCCAGATACCACCCAAAATACCACCCGATACCACCGGCTGTCCAAGGACCAAACCGGACCGCCGAGAAAAGAAAAACCCCGCAAGAGCTTGATCTTGCGGGGTTTGTCGGAATACTTCGGCTTTCGCCGGAACAACTTCTGGTGCTCAGAGCGGGACTCGAACCCGCATGCCTTTCGGCGCTACCCCCTCAAGATAGTGCGTCTACCAATTTCGCCACCTGAGCAAGAGGAACGGGATTGTATCGGCTCATTGCCGATTTTTGAAGTCCCCAATCCAAAAATTTCCGAAATAATTCCGGTGGCGCGAATCACGTTCCGGAGGCCTCTCGTGCGCTCGGGTCAGCCCTCGACGCCTTGCAGAAATTCGCCCACTATCGCCGCCACCCGCGCTTCCTGCTCGCGGTGCGGCACGTGGCGCACGCCTTCCATGATCGTCGCGCGGGCCGGGCCGCTCACGCGCGCCGCGATGGTCTCGGGGTGCACGCGCGTGCCGTACTCGTCCAGGCTGCCGTGAATCGCGAGGGTGGCGCACTCCACGCGCGGCAACACTGTGTCGAGCGACCAGTCGGCGAATTCGGGCGAGAGCCACGTTTCGATCCACGCGTCGAGCACCCATTGCGTCTTCTCGCCGTGGTAGCGCGCGAGCCGGGCGAACTGCGCGGGATCTCGAAACTGCTCGCGCGCCGCGCGGATGCCCGCCAGCGTGCGATCTTCCGCGAAGGTCTGCGCCGCCTCGGTCACGAGCGCCACGCAACGCTGCGGGTGCTGCGCGGCGCATTCGATCGCCATGCCGCCGCCCACGCTGTGGCCAAATGCAACGAAGCGATCGATCCCCAGCTGATCGCACAGCGCCGGCACATCATGCCGAGCCTCGTCGCGCACGAACGACGCGGTTAGCCGGTCCGTGCGCGCGCCGGAAGCGCCAAAGCCAGCGCGGTCGTACGCAATCACACGCCGGTTGGTTGCGCGCGCAAGCGTCTGCGGAAATGTGCCCCACAACGCGACGCAGCCCAGCGAGTCGTGCAGCAGCACAATCGGCGCGCGGCGCGCCGCCGCTTCGCTCGCCGAGGTGTGCGGAGCATCTGTCCCCCAGCTGCGTGCGAACAGCCGGCCCTTTTGGGTCTCGATCCAATGGTCCTGCGGGTCCTGCTGGTGCTGGGTGATGGCTTGCGTTTCGCTCATGCTCGTTCGGATATCAATGATTTGTCCGGTCGGAGGTCGCAGTATGCCCGCCGACCGCTCACGCCGTGTACTTTCCACGCTCCGTCGATTATCAACGAAAAGTTAGCAATGCCTGACCGTAACCACCGAATAAGTGAAGCGTGCGGGGCGCGACAGGATCGAATGCGCGCTCATGCAGGATGCGTGCGCCGCATACTGCCTATATCTGTTCGCTACTTAAGTTCTCGAATCGGCAACCGATAACGTTTTACGAAACCACGTTTAACGTTGTCGAGAGCCCCTAATGTCCATTTGGCGAAAGCTTTCCATTCAGAACAAGCTGGTTCTGAGCATGACTACCTGCTTGCTGATTTTCATCGGCATTTCAAGCGGGCTGAGCGTCTGGTTGATTGGCGACACCGTGCGCGAGCGCGTCGTGCAAGACGAACTGCCGACGGCCGTGAAGGGCATTCGCGCCGACATCGAGCGCCAGCTTGCTGGGCCGATCACCGCCGCGCGGGCGATGGCAACCGATCCGTTTCTTCAGCAATGGGAAGCCGATGGCGAACCCGAGGCCGCCACCGCCACATGGATGCGTCTCGCGCAGAACGTGAAAACCGAACAGAAGGCCGTGAGCGTGCAATGGGCGTCCACGAAGAGCGGCAACTATTTCACCGAAGCCGGCCTGCAACGCAAGCTCGGCGAGCACGATCAGTGGCTCCAGAGCTTCCTCGCCACGGGCAAGCCCTACGAGGTGAGCATGGATCGCGACGTGAGCCTGGGCGGCTACATGATGTTCATTAATGCGCGCGTGGAAAGCCTCAATGGTTCCGGCGGCCCGACCGGCGTCGCCGCCATGGGGCTCTCCGTTGATGCGCTGGCCGCGGGCGTCGCGAACTACAAGCTCGGCGAGACGGGATTTGCGTATCTCGTGCATCCGGACGGCTCGATCATGATCCATCGCGACACCGCGCTGGTCGACGGCAA
This sequence comes from Paraburkholderia sp. A1BS-2L, assembly GCF_051125205.1. NCBI lineage: Bacteria > Pseudomonadati > Pseudomonadota > Betaproteobacteria > Burkholderiales > Burkholderiaceae > Paraburkholderia > Paraburkholderia sp. A1BS-2L. The sequence goes on along the minus strand of NZ_CP120430.1, from coordinate 1,068,777 downwards.
GCACTTCCTCAAGGACCTGCCCGGCATGCCCGCGAATGCGGGCTCCACGCTGCTGGCCGGCAAGCGCTACACCTTCATGACCTACCCGGCGCCGGGCGGCACGCGCTACATCGCCACCTCGTTCGTGCCGCAGCTCAATGCCTACGTGGTGGTCGAAGTGCCGCAAGCGGAATTGCTAGGGCCGTTCGAGCGCGCGATCCGCATGGCGACCGTCATCGCCGCCGTCGTGGGTCTGGCCGGCGCGCTCGCGGTGATCCTGCTGGTGGGCCGCGCCATCGCCGCGCCGGTGCGCCGCGCGGCCACGCTGCTCGCGGAAATCGCCAGCGGCCAGGGCGACCTCACCCGCCATATGAAGGTCGAAAGCAGCGACGAGATCGGCCAGCTCGCCGATGCGTTCAACCGCTTCGTCGCGTCGATGAACACCCTCGTGCGCCGCGTGCGGGCCTCGTCGACTTCGATCGCGATCGGCTCCACGCAGATCGCAACGGGCAACGCGGACCTGAGCCAGCGTACCGAGGAACAGGCCAGCAATCTCGAACGCACCGCGGCGTCGATGGAGCAGATCACCGCCGCCGTGAAGAACAATTCGGACACCGCGCACACCGCCGCGCAAATGGCGAGCCGCGCTTCCTCGGCCGCCGCCGAAGGTGGCGAGGTGGTCGGCCAGGTGGTGAGCACGATGGAGCAGATCAGCGATGCTTCGCGCAAGATCTCCGAGATCATCGTGGTGATCGACAGCATCGCATTCCAAACCAATATTCTCGCGCTCAACGCAGCGGTGGAAGCGGCGCGCGCCGGCGAGCAAGGCCGCGGCTTCGCCGTGGTGGCTTCCGAGGTGCGCAACCTCGCGCAGCGCAGCGCGCAGGCCGCCAAGGAAATCAAGGCGCTGATCGAACATAGCGCCGGGACCGTGGACACCGGTTCGCGCCTCGTTGCCAACGCCGGCAAGGTCATGGACGACGTGGTCTCGCAGGTGCAGAGCGTGAGCACCATGATGAGCGAGATCACCTCGGCCAGCCTCGAGCAGAGCGCGGGCATCGGGCAGATCGGCGACGCGATGCAGTTGCTCGATCAGGTGACGCAGCAGAACGCGGCGCTGGTGGAGGAAAGCGCGGCGGCGGCGGAGAGCTTGAAGCAGCAGGCGGCGGAGCTCGACAGGCTGGTGGCGGTGTTCAAGGTGGGAGATGAGAGGTGATTCGGCCGCGTGAGGATTTACCCTGAATACGGCCTGAATCCCGCGACCCGGGATCGGCTCTTGCGCCATTCAATCGAATCCGCAATGCATCACAACGTGATATATCATTACGGTACTACCCTGGCGACCCGGCGCACGTAGCCTGTCACGCGTCGCGTACATGGGTGCCGATAAGGCCGTCGCGCGCGCCATGAGTCACCAGACCCCATCACCCTTATTCCTTGGGGGTGCGAAATGAGTGACGAAAAACCAGGAGCGCTGCTCCTGACCGATCAGGAAGCCCATCGTCAATTGCGCCGGGCCGTGATCGCCAGCACGATCGGCACGACGATCGAATGGTACGACTTCTTCCTTTACAGCATTGTCACAGGCCTCGTTTTCGCGAAGCTCTATTTTCCCGAGTCGGATCCGCTGGTCGGCACGCTGCAGGCGTTTCTGATCTACGCCGTGGGCTTCGTCGCGCGGCCAGTGGGCGCGGCCATATTCGGCCACTACGGCGATCGGGTCGGCCGCAAGGCCACGCTCATCGTCACGTTGCTGCTGATGGGGCTCGCCACCTTCGCCGTGGGCTTCGTTCCCACCTATGCGTCGATCGGCATCTGGGGCGCCGTGATCCTCACCGTGTTGCGCTTCATTCAAGGCGTGGGCGTGGGCGGCGAATGGGGCGGCTCGGTGCTGATGTCGATGGAGTGGGCGCGCACCAATGCGCACCGCGGCTTCGTTGCGTCCTGGCCGCAGTTCGGCGTGCCGGCGGGGCTCTTCATCGCCAATCTGGTGGTGCTGGCGATGAGCCAGATCTCCGGCAGCAGCTTTCTCACGTGGGGATGGCGCGTGCCGTTCTTCCTGAGCATCGTGCTGGTCGCCATCGGCCTGTATATCCGTCTGAGCATTCTTGAAACGCCGATCTTCGCGAAGCTTCTCGCCGAACGCAAGATCGAGAAGACGCCGATGACGGAGGTGATCCGCCGCCAGCCGAAAGACATCCTGCTCTCGGCATTCGCGCGCATGGCCGAGCAGGCGCCGTTCTATATTTTCACGGCCTTCGTCTTCGCCTATGGCGTGAGAACGCTCGGCGCCTCGCGCGACCTCATGCTCACGGCCGTGCTGGCCGCCGCGGTGGTGGAATTTTTCACCATCCCATTCTTTGGCCACGTGTCCGATCTGATCGGACGCAAGCGGATGTACATGATTGGCGCTGCTTGCGCCGGCCTGTTCGGCTTTGTTTTCTTCGCGATGATCGACACCCGTAATCCAGCGCTGATTTTCGCGGCCATTGTGCTTTCGCTGGTGCCTCATTCGATGCTTTACGGGCCACAAGCGGCGTTGATCGCGGAGTCGTTCACGGGGCGGCTGCGTTACAGCGGCGCGTCGCTCGGTTATCAATTGGCTTCCGTGATTGCAGGCGGCCCCGCGCCGCTGATTGCCACCGCGCTGTTCGCGTATTACCGCACGGGCTATGCAATCGCCGCTTATATTTTCGTGTGCGGCGTGGTGAGCCTGCTGGCCGCGTGGCGCATGGGCGATTACACCAACAAGGACATTTCGCGTGAATACGACGATGCCCGGTCGCCGGGCAGTGGTGGACATACACCCCGGCACGCCTGATCGATCACGCGGCTCCTGCGGTATTTTTTACGGCACTCGCAACCGCACCAGACAAAATCGGTTGCTGCGCCAACAACCCCTGTGTGCGAGTTAAACTGCCGGACGATAAAACCAGAATTCGATCGGGGGTAGTTGGCATGAGCGAGGCCTATTCTCATTTTTGGCCCGGGCAGGGTTTTCTGGGCGCATTCCAGAAGAACCCTGAAAAAGAGCAGGCCGTGCTGCGCGTGTCGCTGGGCGGCCTGGTTTTTTTAGCCTATCTGGCCGCCGCCTCGGTTTATCGAACCAAAAACATCTATGAAACCACGGCGCTGGTCGCACTTTACGTGGCCTACGGCGGCGTCACATACATTGCCGCGACGGTCGCGCCCGGCCGCTCGCGCCGGAGATTGACCCTCACCACGTTCGCCGATCAGTCGCTCCTGATCGCGCTGCTCGCGGTGGGCGGCCAGGCCACGCTGCCGCTGCTCTGGGTCGTGTTCTGGTTTCTGGTCGGCGCGGGCTGCCGCTATGGCCAGCGCATGCTCGGGCTCTCGTGCGCGGTGGCGCTGACCGGTATCGCGGGCTTGATGCATTGGCAGCCGTGGTGGCACGCGAATTTCACGGCCGGCCTCGGCGTCGCGCTCAGCCTGGCCGCCACCTCGATCTATCTGGCGGTGCTGGTGCGCCGGCTTGAAAAGCAGGCCGCGACCGACCCGCTCACGGGGCTGAGCAATCGCGTTCAGCTCGAGCACGCGATTGGCCGGACCCTCGCCCTGCGCAGCCCCGAAGCAAGCCAGGCCGCGCTGCTGCTCATCGACCTCGACGGTTTCAAGGAGGTCAACGACGCGCACGGCCATGCGGTTGGCGACGAGCTGCTGCGCCGCTTTGCTGCCGCGTTGGCGAGTTGCGTGCGCCGCGGCGACACGCTCGCCCGCCTCGGCGGCGACGAATTCGTGGTGCTGGCCCACCAGATCCCCAGCAAGGCCAACGCATTGAGCATTGCCACGCGCATCCACGCGATCCTGGGCGCCATGCGCACCGTCGCCGGACATCCTGTGGCCGTTTCCGGCAGCATTGGCGTGTGCATGCTGGCACAAGAGGCCGGTGCGTCACCACTCGCGCCGCTCACCGCTCGCGCGTTGATGCGAGCCGCCGACGGCGCCATGTATCGCGCGAAATCCCGTGGCAGCGGACAGACGGTGTTCGCCGAGACGGACGAAATGCGCGCCGTCGCATAAGCCCCCTGCGCCGGCCTCAAAACTTCGACAGCGCCTGCGCGAAGCGGAAATGAACGCAATTCGCGCGGCCAGCCGGACACTCGGCTCGCCGAATCTCGCGGGCCATAGCCGCCGATGGAAACGCCGCTCAGCCGGCCGCTTCATCGTCCCCCTGATGGGCTGCATCGCGCCCGGGCCGGCGCACCGCGCGGATTTTGCCGCTGTTGCCGCCGCCACAGAAGAACTGCTCGCCGCCGTCCGACTCCAGCCCGGAAACCCCTACCCCCGGCGGCATGTCGAGCCGCTCGAGCACCTTGCCCGTGTTCGGGTCGATGTGCCGCAGTTCGCTCTCTTCGCCCTCCCAGGTGGCATGCCAGAGTTCGCCGTCCACCCAGGTCACGCCGGTGACGAAGCGGTTCGCTTCGATCGTCCGCAGGATCTCGCCGGTTTGCGGGTCGATCTGGTGGATCTTGCGCTCGCGGTATTCGCCCACCCAGAGCGTGCCGTCGGCCCATGCGAGCCCCGAATCGCCGCCCTTGCCCGGCGCGGGCAATGTCGCGAGCACGCGGCCCGTCTGCGGATCGATCTTCTGGATCCGCGCCTCGGCGATCTGATACAGATGCTGGCCGTCGAAGGCCGTGCCCGCGTGCGCAGCCACGTCGAGCGAGCGCAGCGTCTCGCCGCTGTGCGGATCGAGCGCCGTGATGCGTTCGCCCGAGGCGAACCAGACCTGCTTGCCGTCGTAGGTGAGTCCATGCACATTATCGACGCCAGCAAAAGGGCCGTACTCGCGAATGATGGTGGCATTGGCGTGCTTCATCGTTTTCTCCTGTTCGTTCACGCCTTCATCCTAATCGCCGGGCAGCGGCGCGGGGAGTAACAAGCTGGTCGCGAATCCGGGCGCGGGCGGCACGATCCAGCGGCGCGCGCGCCCCTGGCCGAACGCCTGCACCTTGCGCCCCGCCGCCAGCGCGTCGAGCGCGCGCTGCACGGTGCGCTGACTCGCGCCCAGCGCAAGCGCGAGCGCCGAGCTCGACCACGACTCGCCGTCCGCGAGCAAGGCCAGCACCGCCGCGTGCTGCTCCTCGACGGGCCGCGCCAGCACGACCACCTCGCGCGCATGCTGGGGCGCGAGCGCGAAACCCTGCTGGGTGGCGTCGATGCCGGCCACGCCTTTGAGCAAGCCGCGCAGCCGCCCAATCTCGACGCGCAGACGCGCACGGTGCGTTTCGTCGGCGTGCTTCATGCGAAAAGCACGCGCGATGAGCGCGTCGCGCGGCACGTCGCCGGGCCACGCTTCGGCCAGCGCGCGGGCCAGCACGAACAGCACGGGCCGCCGCGCGAGCGGCACCAGCGCCGCGCCCTGACGCACGACGTAACGGCACGCGTCGACCACCAGCGCCGGCGACGCCAGCAACGCTTCGACTTCTTCGAGCAGTAGCGCACGCGCCTCGCCGTGCGTAACGAGACGCGCGGCGGGCGCTTCGAGCAGTTGCGCCGCGTTCTCGACCTCGGCGAGCAGCGGCGCGATGCGCGCAAGACGCGCTGCCTGCGCGGCGTCGGCCAACGCCTTGCGCGCCGCCTGGGTCTGGATGCGCCGCATCGCGATGCCTGCCGCAATCAGCGCGTGCGCCGCGCGCAACGCGGGCGGCAAGGGCGCGGGATCGATTTCAGCGAGCAGCCCCTGTGCGCCGTCGAGCCGGCCGATCAGCAGCAGCCGGCGAATCTCCAGATAACGCGCATGGGCGGCGTTCACGCGGTCGCCGTGCGCTTCGAGCGTGCGGCGCGCCGCATCGAGCGTGGCCACGGGCCAGCCGAGATCGCGCGAAGCCAGCGCGATTTCCGCTTGCGCGACGACGCAGCGCGCGCGAGCCACGGCCTCCCTCGCGCCGAACGCGCGCGCCGCGCGGCGCAGCAGCGCTTTCGCACGCTCCAGATCGCCGAGCTGCGCCATGGCGATGCCGCGCAGCGCAAGCGCGGGCGGGTCGTCGCGCAACGCGACGCGATTCAGCGCGCCGAGCGGGTCACCAGCGGCGAGCGCGTGCGCCGCCGCCGTGATCAGCGAGTCCATGCTCATCGGAATCCCGACACACTTGTCACTCCCTCCCGTACCAAGGCCGGACCTAATCTACCACGGCATTCAGGCGGTTTTGACGCACTGGGACTCACCCCAGCAGACCCACACAGGAGGCAACCATGGCAACGCACACGACTGGAACACGCGAGCAATGGCTCGCGGCAAGGCTCGAACTGCTCGCAGCCGAAAAGGAACTCACCCGGCGCAGCGATGCGCTCGCGCAGCAACGCCGGGCGCTGCCATGGGTGCGCGTGGACAAGACCTATACGTTCGAGACCGAACAAGGCCAGGCCACGCTGCCCGACCTCTTCGCAGGACGCTCGCAACTGCTCGTCTATCACTTCATGTTCGGCCCCGACTACGCGGCGGGCTGCCCGTCATGCTCGGCGCTCGCCGATGGCTTCGCCGGCAGCGTCACCCATCTCGCGAATCACGACGTGACGCTGATGGCGGTCTCGCGCGCGCCGCTCGCGAAGCTGCTGGCCTACCGGCAGCGCATGGGGTGGGCGTTCGCGTGGGCGTCGTCGCGCGGCAACGATTTCAACTTCGACTTCAACGTCTCGTTCACGGCCGAGCAGCAGCGCGAAGGCAGCGTCGAATACAACTACGTGCGCGGCAGCCACGCGATGGACACGGAGCCGCCGCCCGCGCCGGTCGCGCAATTCGCGGCGAGCTGCGGCACCGACGCCGCCACCTATGCGCGCGACCGCCCCGGCATGAGCGCATTCGTGCTGGATGACGGCGTGGTCTACCACACGTATTCGACCTACGCGCGCGGCCTCGACGGCTTGTGGAGCATGTACCAGTGGCTCGACCGCGCGCCCGCCGGACGCAACGAAGCGGGCATCTGGTGGAAGCGGCACGACGAGTACGGCCGCCTCTGAAACCCCGGAGTTGGCCATGAGCATCGTCGACATGACGCGCATGCCCGGCATGTCCCGGCGCACCGCGTCGAACAGCATCCTGATCGGCGCGGCGGCGCTGCTGTTCGCGGCGAGCGCGGCCGCAACGGTGCGGCGCTACGCCTACATGGCGGCGATGAGCGGCACGCCGATGGCGGGCCGCTGGATGCTTTCGGCGATCTGGACGCCGATGTGCGGGCAAACGTGGTGGCAGGCCGCCGCCTCGTTTGCCTCCATGTGGGCAGTGATGATGCCCGCGATGATGCTGCCCGTGCTCGTGCCGATGGTGTTGCGCGAGCGCGGAACGTGGAGCCGCCTGCCTCCCACTCAATCCGGATTGCTAATGATATTGATCGGCGCGGGCTACTTCATGTTCTGGATGCTGGCCGGCTGCGCGGTATTTCCGCTGGGCAGCGCACTGGCAGCCGGCGCGATACGCGTGCCCGCGCTCGCTCGCGCTGCGCCGGCCAGTGCGGGCGCGCTCCTCGTGCTCGCCAGCCTGTTTCAGTTCACGTCATGGAAAGCGCAGCAGCTTGCCTGCTGCCGCACAATGCGCCGATGCGGCGATGCGCCGATGCGATCGCACGCGCCCGCCAGCGCGAGTGCGGCATTGCGCCATGGACTGCGCCTCGGCGTGCAGTGCGGCCTCTGCTGCGGCAACTGGATGGCGGTGCTGCTCGTGGTGGGCGTAATGGATCCGCGCGCGATGGCAGCGATCACGGCGGTCATCGCCGCCGAGCGCATCGCGCCGTGTCACGTGCAGGTGGCGCGCATCATCGGAGTGGCCGGCATTATTGCCGGGCTGGCGACGATGGCGCAGGGCCTGTGATTCCGCGACGACCGGCACACCCGGGACATACCTCTGAAAACCCGGCACAAGAACGCTGCAGCCCGCGCTACCGTGTTATTGCGCCCAGCCGGTAACACCGTGGGACTGTGCTCGCGCCGCGGCCGCGTGACCGCCGCCGCCATGCGGCAGTCCCGCAAAACGCCGCTCGCCCACGGCGGCACCCCACGCAACCACCCAGCGCGTCGCCATGATGCGCTCTTGACTGGCATCGGCATCGATCTGAATCAGACGCTTCATCGCCAGGCTCAGGCGATGCATGGCGTAACGCTTGCGCCGCGTCTCGGTCTCAGTCTCGGGGTGCGTGATCATCGTCAGACCTTTTCTGGTTGCGTGACTTGCAAGACAGAAGGCCGAGTAGACCAGAAAGTTTGTTCAGCAGGGGCCGAATTTCAGCGTGGCCGCTGCATCGGTAAGTGGCAGGCAGGGCGCAGCACCTCGCAGGTCCGCACCCCTTTTTTAAGGAGCGAGAACCGCGAGCGAGCCCTCGCGAAGATCGCCAAGGGCGCGATCGCCATCGCGCCAGGCTTCGGTTTCGTGCATGAACGTGGTCGCGCTGTATGCGATGACCTTGAAACCGCTGCCACCGGCCCTCGGAATGGTGATGCCCCAGTGCCAGCCGCCTTCCTGTTCGAAGACGTGCAGCTTTGGGGATGAGTTCAGTGTTGGCGTTTCGGACGTCATGGTGGCACGCCCTCCTTTCGGGAACTTTCCACGTTGTGAGCGGATTGGATCAGTGTAGGCATCATTTTGCTGCGCTGCAATAAGGATTGTTACGGACTGTTTGCGCCGCTGCATGCTTGTTGATCTGAATATTGGGACTTCGAGAAAGCCATCGACACATCACGTTGCAAAATGAAATAAGAATTACAGCGTTTGCAACGCCAAACCGTGGATCCGGGCGCGCCTTGCGGCGATACGCAAGCGCGAACCGAGCAGGTATGATCGAATCCCGTTAAAAAACTCCCTGCCGGACCGCGCTTATGAACACTCCTGCCGATGCTTCGTCGCCGCGCACGCTGCGTGCGCTCACGCCGCTTGAAGCGCGCATCGTCGGCGTGCTGATCGAGAAGCAGCACACCGTGCCGGACACCTACCCGCTCTCGCTGAACGCGCTCACCTCGGGCTGCAACCAGAAGACCGCGCGCACGCCGGTCATGAACGCGAGCGAGGCCGAGGTGCTGAGCGCCATCGAAGACCTCAAGCTGCTCAGTCTCGTGTTCGAAGGCAGCAGCAGCCGCGTGCCGCGTTTCGAGCACAACCTGAACCGTGTGCTCGGCGTGCCGGCGCAGGCCGTTGCGCTGCTCGCGGTGCTCATGCTGCGCGGCGCGCAAACCGCCGCCGAACTGCGCCTGAATTCCGCGCGCCTCCATGGTTTCGCCGATGTGTCGTCGGTCGAGGCGTTTCTGAGCGAACTGGCCGAACGCGAGCCGCCGCTGGTGGTGAAGCTGCCGCGCGCGCCGGGCGAGCGCGAAAGCCGCTGGATGCATCTGCTGTGCGGCGAAGTGAACGTGAGCACTTACTCGCCGGCCGGCGCGCAAGCCGGCGAGCGCGCGATGGGCGGCGCGATGGGCAGCGAGGCAGGCGGCGTATCGCTCGACGAATACGAAGCGCTCAAAGCCGAGCAGCAGCGCCTCGCCGACGAGATCGCGGACCTGCGGATGCTGGTCGAGCGCATGGCTGGGGAGCTGGGCGTCTCGATAGAAAAGCGCCTGGGCGAGGAGTGAGCCCGCCGCGCCGCGTTTCCCATATACGGGAATGCCGGACCCAATATTGACGCGCGATAGCGCCGTTTCTATGATCGTCCGGCATCTGCACAACACGGACAGGCGCGGCATGAACGACACCCCTCCCAAGCCCCTGCGAAGCCAGGCCTGGTTCGGCAAAGCCGGCAAGGACGGCTTCATCCACCGCTCCTGGATGAAGAACCAGGGCATCCCGCACGATGCGTTCGATGGCCGCCCGGTGATCGGCATCTGCAATACGTGGTCGGAACTCACGCCCTGCAACGCGCATTTCCGCGAGCTCGCCGGGTACGTGAAAAAAGGCGTCTACGAGGCCGGCGGCGTGCCGTTCGAATTTCCCGTGATGTCGCTCGGCGAATCGAACCTGCGGCCCACTGCGATGCTGTTTCGCAATCTCGCGTCGATGGATGTCGAGGAGTCGATCCGCGGCAATCCCATCGACGGCACGATCCTGCTCGTCGGCTGCGACAAGACCACGCCGGCGCTGCTGATGGGCGCGGCGTCGTGCAACCTGCCCGCGCTCGCCGTCTCGGGCGGCCCGATGCTCAACGGGCGCTTCCGCGGCCGCGAGATCGGCTCGGGCACGGGCGTGTGGCAAATGTCCGAGGAAGTGCGCGCGGGCACCATGACGCAAGCGGAGTTTATCGAGGCGGAGTCGTGCATGAACCGCTCGCGCGGCCATTGCATGACCATGGGCACGGCGTCCACGATGGCGTCGATGGTCGAGGCGCTCGGCATGGGGCTACCGCACAACGCGGCGATTCCCGCCGTCGACGCGCGCCGCCAGGTGCTCGCGCAACTCGCGGGCCGGCGCATTGTGGAGATGGTGCGCGAAGACCTCACGATGTCGAAGATCCTCACGCGCGAGGCGTTCGAAAACGCCATCCGCGCCAACGCGGCGATTGGCGGCTCGACTAACGCGGTCGTCCATCTGATCGCGCTGGCGCGGCGCATTGGCGTGCCGCTCTCGCTCGACGACTGGGAGCTCGGCTCGGACGTGCCCTGCCTCGTGAATCTTCAGCCCTCGGGTCAGCACCTGATGGAAGATTTTTACTACGCGGGCGGCCTGCCCGCAGTGCTGCGGCAACTGGGCGAGCACGGCCTGCTCCATCGCCAGGCGCTCACGGTCAACGGCAGGACGATCTGGCAAAACGTCGAGGACGCGCCGAACTACAACCACGAGGTCATCACACCGCTCGACCAGCCGTTCAAGCCGAAGGCGGGCATCGCGGTGCTGCGCGGCAACCTCGCGCCCAATGGCGCCGTCATCAAGCCCTCGGCGGCGACGCCCGCGTTGCTGTGTCATCGCGGGCGCGCGGTGGTGTTCGAGAACGTCGAGGAACTGCACGAGAAGATCGACGACGAATCACTCGATATCGACGAGCACTGCATCATGGTTCTCAAGGGCGCGGGGCCGAAGGGCTATCCTGGGTTCGCCGAGGTCGGCAACATGCCGCTGCCGAAAAAGGTGCTGCAAAAAGGCATCACCGACATGGTGCGCATCTCGGACGGCCGCATGAGCGGCACTGCGTATGGCGCGGTGGTGCTGCACATATCGCCCGAGGCGGCGGCGGGCGGCCCGCTCGCGCTGGTGCGCACGGGCGACATGATCGAGCTCGACGTTGCGGCGCGCCGCCTGCATCTCGACGTATCCGACGAAGAACTCGCGCGCCGCCGGGCCGAATGGAAAGCGCCGCCGCTGCCCGAGCGCGGCTACTACCGGCTCTATGTCGAGCACGTGCTGCAAGCCGACCAAGGCGCGGATCTCGACTTCCTCGTGGGCGCGAGCGGCGCGGACGTGCCGCGCGATTCGCACTGAAAGCGCTCGACTGGGCACGCTTCCTTCAGCGTGGGTTCCCTGAACAGACCCCGGTGATTGTTCACCGGTAAAAACAATCAATTCAGCGCGCGCGCCTTTGCAGCGCGCCGGCGCCTCCGTACACTGGCCTGCATCAACCCACTTCGCGAGGAGACGATATGCAGGCCTACACGGATAGCGCGGACGTAGTCCACTTCATTGGCGGCAAGAGCGAGCGCGGCACGGGCGAGCGCAGCCAGCCGGTGTTCAACCCTGCCACGGGCGCAGTGGCGCGCCGGCTGGTGCTGGGCGAAGCGGCCGACGTCGACGCCGCCGTGGCCAGCGCGAAAGCCGCGTTCCCGGCCTGGCGCGACACGCCGCCGATTCGCCGCGCACGCGTCATGCTGCGCTTTCTGGAGCTGATGAACCGCCACAAGGACGACCTCGCGGCCATCATCACCGCCGAGCACGGCAAGGTGTTCGCCGACGCGCAGGGCGAAGTCACGCGCGGCATCGAAATCATCGAATTCGCCTGCGGCATTCCGCAACTGCTCAAGGGCGACTACACCGAGCAGGTTTCCACCGGCATGGACAACTGGACCGTGCGCCAGCCGCTGGGCGTGGTAGCCGGCATCACGCCGTTCAACTTTCCGTGCATGGTGCCGTGCTGGATGTTCCCGGTCGCGCTGGCGGCGGGCTGCACGTTCGTGCTCAAGCCGAGCGAGCGCGATCCTTCGGCGTCGCTGCTGATGGCGCGGCTTCTGAAGGAAGCGGGCCTGCCCGACGGCGTGTTCAACGTCGTGCAGGGCGACAAGGTCGCGGTCGACGCGCTGCTCGCGCATCGCGACGTGAAGGCCGTGAGCTTCGTCGGCTCCACGCCGATCGCGAACTACATCTACGAGACCGGTGCGAAGCACGGCAAGCGCGTGCAGGCGCTCGGCGGCGCGAAGAACCATATGGTCGTGATGCCCGACGCCGACATCGACCAGACCGTGGACGCGCTGATCGGCGCGGGCTACGGCTCGGCGGGCGAACGCTGCATGGCGATCTCGGTTGCGGTGCTGGTGGGCGAAGTGGCCGACAAGATCGTGCCGCGCCTTGCCGAGCGCGCGAAAAACCTCGTCATCAAGAACGGCATGGAAGCCGATGCCGAAATGGGCCCGATCGTCACGCGCCAGGCGCTGGAGCGCATTGAAGGCTGCATCGCGAACGGCGTGGAAGAAGGTGCGACGCTCGTGGTGGACGGTCGCGGCCACAAGGTGCCGGGCCATGAGAACGGCTTCTTCACCGGCGGCACGCTGTTCGACCACGTCACGCCCGAAATGCGCATCTACAAGGAAGAAATTTTCGGACCGGTGCTGGCCTGCGTGCGTGTGAAGGACTTCGCCGAAGCCGTGCAGCTGATCAACGATCACGAGTTCGGCAACGGCGTGGCCTGCTTCACGCGCGACGGCAACGTGGCGCGCGAGTTCGGCCGCCAGATCGAAGTGGGCATGGTGGGCATCAACGTGCCGATTCCGGTGCCGATGGCATGGCATGGCTTCGGCGGCTGGAAGCGCAGCCTGTTCGGCGACATGCATGCTTACGGCGAAGAAGGCGTGCGCTTCTACACGAAGCAGAAGTCGATCATGCAGCGCTGGCCGGAAAGCACCGAAAAGGGCGCGGAGTTCACGATGCCCGTGGCGAAGTAATTCGCATATCGAAGTAATTGCGAAGTCAACGTGCTGCGCCGCTGCTCCGGTGAAACGGGTAGCGGCGCGGCCGTGCATCGCGAATGCGAAATGCACGGGGAAAGCGGTTTTTAGGAATTATCCCGTTCAAGGTCCGAAAAAGGCGTAGGAGGATAAGCGATCTCCGGACAGACGTAGGTGAAAGCATGTCGAATGCCGAATCCTGGCCGACATCTCAGTCGCTTTATTCATCGGGCCATTACGACGAGGCGTTGGCTCGCCTCGATCAACTGCTTCAGAACTCGCCCTCGCACCAGCCGGCCATCGAGCTTGCCGCGCTGTGCCTCCACGAATGCCAGCATGCGCACCATCGTCCGGTCGATCGACTGGAGGCGCTCAACAATCTCGGCTGCTGGTTTTATGGCCGCAGGCAATGGCCACAAGCGCAGCACGCCTTCGAACTCGCGCTGTCGAGCCATCCGGACTTGCCGTCGGCGCTGAACCATCTCGGCCTCGCATTGCGCGCACAACAGCGCGAGCCGGAAGCCGAGGCCGCTTTTCGGCGTGCACTGGCCGTCGCGCCGGACTATGTCTCGGCCCGAATCAACCTCGCGGTGCTGCTGTGGCACACACAGCGCTTTGCCGATGCCGAAGCCGAATATCGCCAGATTCTCCGCGTTCAGCCCGACCACCCGCTCGCACAGAACAATCTCGGCCTGCTCCTGCTCGATCTTGGCAGGCCAAAGGACGCGGAAGCCGCGTTCCGGCACGCCCTCGCCATCGACGCGAGCGCGCCGGAAATGCACAACAACCTCGGCAATGCGCTGAATCGGCAAGGGCGCGCGCACGAGGCCATTGCGGCCTATCGTCAGGCGCTCGCGCTGCGGCCCGATTACTCGACGGCGCGCGGGAACCTCGCCATGCTGCTGCTCGGGCTCGGCGCCTTCGAGGAAGGCTGGCGCCTCTACGAATCGCGCAACGACGAATCCGCAGGCGCGGTAAACGGGACGCTGCCGCCCGTGCCCTACCCGAAATGGCGCGGTGAGCCGCTGCGGGCCAAGTCGCTGCTGGTCTGGCCGGAACAGGGTTACGGCGACCTGCTGCAATTCTGCCGCTATCTGACCTTGCTGAAGTCGCGCGGCGTCGCGCACCTCGGCCTCGCCTGCCCGCCCGCGCTCACGCGGCTGTTCGCAAGCCTGGAAGGCGTGGACGCGATCTATCCGCTCGACGGCAAAACCACGATTCCGGGCCACGATTACTGGTGCCTGATGCTCAGCCTGCCGATGCATTGCGCCACGACCATGGAAACGATCCCGGCACGCACGCCCTACCTCCACGCATCCGCCGACCTGACGCGCGCGTGGCGCGCACGCTTGCCCGCGCACGGGTTCAAGGTCGGTCTCGTGTGGTCGGGCGACCCGCGCACTCACGATCGCGGCTCGAATGCAATCGACAAACGCCGCTCCGTGCCAGCGCAGGCGTTCCTGCCCTTGCTCGAGCTCGCGGGTGCCACCGACGTGACATTCGTGAGCCTGCAAAAAGGGGCCGCCTCGCAGTCCCAAATCGAAGACTTGCCGCGGCCCCTGCGCCCCTTCGACCCGATGCACGAAGTGCGCGACTTCGCCGACACGGCAGCCATCGTCGAATGCCTCGACCTGGTCATCAGCGTGGACACCTCGGTCGCGCACCTCGCCGGCGCGCTGGACAAGCCCGTGTGGATACTCTCGCGCCACGACGGCTGCTGGCGCTGGCTGCGCGACCGGGACGATTCGCCGTGGTATCCGCGCACGCGCCTGTTTCGTCAGACCGAGCCCGGCAACTGGGCCGGTGTCATCGACCGCGTGGGTCGAGCGCTCGTGGATCTGCGCAAACCGTAAGCTGGACCACCGTGTCGCTCATGACCTCGCTCGCGGCCTCGCGCATGAGTCCACGCGGGGTCACGCCGAGCACGCGGTTCATCCAGTGCGCGAGGTGGCTCTGATGCGCGAACCCCACTTCCAGCGCCGCCTGGGTCGCATTGAGGCCGCCCTTCAGCAGCAGCGCCCGCGCGCGCTCCACCCGGCGCCGCACCACGTATTGATGCACCGGCATGCCCAGCGTCCCGCGAAACAGCACCTTGAAATGGGGCACGCTCAGGTCGACGAGGGCGGCCAACTCAGCGAGCGTGAGACGCGCATCGAGATGGCTCTCGATGTAATCGGTCACGCGCGCGGCGAGACGCGGCGACAGCGCGGCGCGGCGCGCCTGAAGCGGGTCGGCGGCGTCGAGCAGACGCACCGCGAGCGCCGTGCCGATGCTCTCCGCGTAGAGCGGGTCCGAGGCCTCGCCCGCATCGAGTTCGGCGCGCAGCGCCCATGCGAGATGCTGCACGCGCGCGTCGCGCAGTTGCAGGCGCGGTGCAATGGTGGCGGTGTCGGGCTTGCGCACAAGCTGCTCGGCAATCGTGCGCACAAAGGCGTCTTCCAGGCGAATGCTCAGCACGGTGCAATCGGCGTCGTCGACCCATACGCCGTCGAGCCCTGCGGGAACGACATCGGCATCGCCTTGCGCCTGCATGCGCGCGAGACGCCGGCCATCGCAGACGCAATTGGCGCGCACCGGCGCGCCGAAATGCACGCCGACACGATGATACGCCGTGCCCGCAATACGATGGCGGCCCGCCGAAATCGCCAGCATTTGCGCGCCAAAGCCACGCCAGCCCAATGCGTTGCTGCTTTTCAGTACAACCCGGCCGGCGGCCGGCGCCATCGCGTCTTCCAGCACTGCATTCATGGCCTATCCCTTGGCGCGCTATCAGAGCGGCCAGTCTAGTACGGGGCAGGCTGCACGTCTCGAATCCATCATCTAGTTTTGCTCGCCGCGATCCTTCCCTGCGCGTTTCGCTGTCCCGGCCCATTTACGATCATGACGACCACATTCACGAGGAGTCGTCATGTACGTCATTTTCGGAGCGTCGGGTAACGCCGGATTCGCCACCGCCACGGCCTTGCGCGGCGCGGGCCACGCCGTGCGCGCGGTGCTGCGCGAGACGCGTCGCGGTGCGCATCGCAGCGCCCGGCTCAGTTCGCATCGCGGTTCGCATCACAGTTCACATCAGCGCGATCGTCTGGCCGCGCTCGGCTGCGAAATCGCATTCGCGGAGCTGAGCGACTGCGCTTCGGTGGCCGAAGCGATTCGCGGCGCGCAGGCGGTGCAAATCCTCTGCCCGGTGCCCATGGCCGATGCGCATCCCGAGGAGACGATGCGCACGATGATCGACGCAGCCGCCGGGGCGCTGCGCGCGGACCCGCCTGAGACCGTGCTCGCGCTGTCCGACTACGGCGCCGAGCTGAAAGGGAACACCGGCATCACGCGGCTTTATCACTATCTCGAGCAACGGTTGAAGGCCGTGTCCACGCGGCTGATTCTGCTTCGCTCCGCCGAGCACATGCAGAACTGGCGCCGCACGATTCCTGCCGCGCTGGCTTCTGGCGTGCTGGCGAGCTTTCATCATCCGCTTGACAAGCGCTTTCCCACGGTCGCGGCGCAAGACGTGGGCGTGGCGGCAGCCGAACTGCTGCGCGACCCGGCGCACAGGCACGGCACGCGCGTCGTGAGCATCGAAGGCCCGAGTCGCATCAGTGCAGCGTATGTCGCCAATGTGCTTGCCGAGATCAGCAACCGGGAAATCGTCGCGCGGGAACTGCCGCGCGACCAGTGGACGCCCGTGCTGCTGCGCGCGGGGCTAGGCGAGCGGCATGCGCAACTGATCACGGACCTCTACGATGCGCACAACGCCGGCAAGATCGACGTCGAGTTCGGCATGCCCGAGCGGCGCTTCGGCAAAACGGAATTAGTGGAGGTGCTTGCGCCGGTTGTGGCGGGGCTGAATGGCCAGCCGCGCGTGGAGCGGGCATGAAGGCTGGGCTTTATTTCACGGTTTTTCCGCTTGCCGCCTGAGCGATTCCGCCAGCACGAGAATTTGTTGCGCTCGCAACATAACGGGGCGATCGACCATTTTCCCATCCACCGTGATCGCCCCCGCATCGGCCTTGCTTGCCGCTTCAGCCACGCGCGCCGCCCACGCGAGCTCCTGCTCGCTGGGCCGATAGCAGCGGTGCACCGGCTCGATCTGCTGCGGATGAATGCAGAGCTTCGCGCCAAAGCCAAGCCGCTTGCCATTGAGCGCATCGCGCTCGATGCGCGCGAGATCGTGAATATCGGGCGTGACCCCGTCGACCGGCGCATCGATGCCGGCCACGCGCGAAATCAGCGCAAGCTGGCTGCGATAGTGATTGAGCGGCTCACCGTCGTCGGGCATGCCCATTTCGGCGATGAAATCGAGCGTGCCGAACATCAGCCGCTTCACGCAGGGCGCCTTTGCGATGGCCATCGCGTGCCACATCCCCTGGGCGCTCTCGATCAGCGGATAGACCGGCACGCCGCGGCGCGCGAGCGCGATGGCCGACGCGACGTCCTCCGCGCACTCGGCCTTCGGCAGCACGATGCCCGCCACGCCATCGAGCGCACCGAGCTTCGCGTCCTGCTCGAACCACTGCGTCGCGCGCGCGTTGATGCGCACGAGCACCGGATGACGGTGCGATACCCAGTTGGCGATGGCCTCACGCGCCGCGTCCTTCGCGTCGTGCGCGACGGCGTCTTCGAGGTCGACGATAACCGCATCCGCGCCGCTCGCAAGCGCCCGCTCGAAGCGCTCCGGACGACTGCCCGGCACAAACAGATACGACTGCGGCGAGAACGTTGCTCGCCCCGCGTCATCAGCGTTGTTATCGGCAACACGCCCATCGGGCGACGCAATCCCCATTTCGTCTTCTCCACGATTTCATTTGCGCTAGCAGAGCACGCATTACACGTGGGATCGCGGCGAACGGCAACTATCGTTTAACTCTGCCCGTCATAGTTCACGCCTATTGGTAACGAGGTCGCGAGATCGGCACGTTCGGGCGGCGCGGCGAATTTGCGTCCTACAATTTCATCACCCATCCCGCTGGCCGAACCGCCATCCGCGAATTTTTCGACGCCACCTGTCCGCCGGCCCGCGGCTCGCGCGTCATTGTGATGACGGCCCGATATTGCGGCGACCATCACCTGAGCATCGCCCGGCTATCGTTCGGCCGCCTCAACCCCATGACGGAGGCTCATATGCAATATCTATTGCTGATCTATTCGAAGGAAGCCGGCTGGAGCCAGATGACCGACAGCGAGCGGCAGCAAGGCGTTGCCGCCTATCACGCGTACACCGAAGCGCTGAAAAAGGCCGACGTGCTGTTGGGCGCCAACCGGTTGCAGCCAACGAGCACCGCCACCACGGTGCGGCTCGTCGACAGCAAGCCGCAGGTGCTCGACGGGCCGTATTCCGACTCGAAGGAGCAGCTCGCGGGCTACTACCTGATCGACGTGCCCAATCTGGACGCGGCAATTGCGTGGGCATCGCGTTGCCCCGGCGCGGGGCACGGCGTGATGGAGGTGCGCCCCGTCTGGACCGCGCCCTACGACGCGCCCGCCGCTGCATGAGTCCTTCTCGCGGCGGTAACGACCGCGGCGGCAGCGGCGCACGCAGCGCCGGGACCGCCGCGCATTCGATTGCCGGGGCCGTGGCACGCCGCAGCTACGGCAAGCTCGTCGCGCTGCTGGCGATGCGCACGCGCGACGTCGCCGCCGCCGAGGATGCGCTAGCCGAAGCGTTTGCCGCCGCGCTCGCGGACTGGCCCGAGCGCGGCTGCCCCGCGAATCCCGAAGCGTGGCTGATGACGGTCGCGCAACGCAGGGCGATCGATGGCGCACGTCATCGCCGCATCGGCGACGAGGTGTCGAGCCAGCTCGCGATCCTCGCCGACGAGATCGACGAGCATGAAGCAGATGTGCTGCCCGACCGGCGGCTCGCGCTGCTGTTCGCGTGCACACACCCCGCGCTGGACGCCACGATTCGCACGCCGCTGATGCTGCAAGTCGTGCTGGGGCTCGAAGCAAAGACGATCGCGTCCGCGTTCCTGATGTCGCCCGCCGCCATGACCAAGCGCCTCGTGCGCGCGAAGCACAAGATCCGCGAGGCCGGCATTCCGTTCGACGTGCCCGAGCGCGAGGCGCTGCCCGGCCGGCTCGCTGCAGTGCTGGAAGCGGTTTATGCCGCGTATGCGCAGGGGTGGACCGACCCGCTCGGCAATGACACCGAACGCCGCGATCTCGCCGATGAGGCGCTATTTCTCGCGCAGTTGCTCGTCGAACTGATGCCCGACGAGCCGGAGACACTCGGCATGCTCGCGCTGATGCTGTTCGCGCAAGCGCGGCGCGATGCGCGACGCGATGAAGCCGGCGAGTACGTGCCGTTATCGGCGCAAGATCCGTCGGCATGGAACGCGCCGATGATCGACGCCGCCAACGCGCTGCTTCGGCGTGCGAGCGCCTTCAACGCGATCGGCCGCTTTCAACTCGAAGCTGCGCTGCAATCGGCTCATGTGCACCGCTGCCAGACGCGCCGCCCGAACTGGGATGAGGTCGTGCAGCTCTACGACGCGCTGCTCGCGATTGCGGCGTCGCCGGTGGTCGCGGTGAACCGCGCACTCGCGCTCGCGGAACGCGACGGCCCGCAGGCGGCGCTCGACGCGCTCGAACCGTATGCGGACGATCCGCGGCTGGCCGACTATCAGCCGTACTGGGCGGCGCGCGCCAATCTCCTCGCGCGAGCGGGCGCGAAAGCTCAGGCGCTCGATGCCTATGATCTCGCGATCGGTCTCGAACAGGACCCGGCCGTGCGCCGCTTCCTGCAACGCAAGCGGCTGGAATTGTCGTTGGCCGGAGGCTAGCGCGGCAATGCAGCGGTGGCCGCACGCGTAGCGTCGCTTACTGCGTGCACGCCTCATGCAGCACGTTGAGCCTGCGCACCGGGTCCGCCACGAAGGGATTGCTTTCGTCCCATGCGTAGCCCGCCAGTACCGCGCTGATCATGCGCCGGATCGAAGGGGCCTGCTGCGGGTAGTAAATGATGTCCTGCAACTCGCCCGTGTACCAGCGATCGACGAACGCACGGAACGTGTCGATGCCCCTGCGCAACGGCACATCGTATTCGGCATGCCAGTCCACCGTTTCGCCGGCAAGTGCGCGCCTCAAGACCTCCACGGCCAGATGCGCCGATCGCAACGCGATCGTGACGCCCGACGAAAACACCGGGTCGAGAAACTCGCCCGCATTGCCGAGCAGCGCATAGCCTGCTCCGTGCAGGCTCGCGACGTTGGCCGAATAACCGCTGATCTGCCTCACCGGCATCAGGAACGGCGCGTCGCCGATCAGGCGGTTCAGCGTCGGCTCCTCGCGAATCAGCGTGCGCAGGCGCGCCTCGCGCGCGGCTTCCGGAACATCGAGGAAAGCCGCCTCGGCCACGCATCCCGCCGAGGAACGCCCGCCCGCGAGCGGAATCATCCAGAACCACACGTCGCGATGCTCGGGGTGCGTCGCGACGCAGATCTTGTTGCGATCGAACGCGTCGAGCGCCAGCCCATCGCGAACATGGCTGAAGATCGCGGTGCGCGTCGGCTGGCGCGTGGGCGCTTCCAGATCCAGCAGTCGCGGCAGCACCCGGCCGAAGCCGCTCGCGTCGAGCACGAAGCGCGCGTGCACCTCGTAGCGCGCATCGCTCTCGTCGGCGACCTCCAGCACTGGCGCAGCGCCCGTGCGCATGGCCAGCACCGTGTGACCGAAGCGCACTTCGGCGCCTTGCTGCGCGGCGCAACCGATCAGCACTTCGTCGAATTTCGCGCGCTCGACCTGATAGGTCGTGCCCCAGCCCGGACTATGCTTGTCGCGGAAGTCGAACGACGACGCACGGTCGCGCCACACGAAATGCGCGCCGTTCTTGTATTGAAAGCCCGCCTCCACCACGGCCTGCAACATGCCCGCTTCTTCGAGGTAGGCCATGCTTTGCGGCAGCAGGCTCTCGCCGATCGAAAAGCGCGGGAAATGCTGCCGTTCCAGCACCAGCACCGAATGTCCGGCCTTGCGCAATAGCGCAGCCGCCACCGCGCCGGACGGGCCGGCGCCAATGATCGCCACATCCACGGCTTCGTGCCGGGTCGCGAGGGTTTGCACAGCTTCTGCGAGGTTATGTTCCATGCTTCGTTCCGTCCTGTGATCCTGTATATCCTGTGCGTCCTGCACCTTCTAACCCAACGTATGCCCGATATCGCTCTTCGGCGAGCCGTTGGGCATGTGCGCGCCGCCCATGCCGTTCATGACGACACGCTTCATCAGACCATCCCGCCGTTCACGCCGATCACCTGACGCGTGACATACGAGGCCGCATCCGACATCAGAAAACCGACCACGGCCGCCACTTCGGCGGGCTGCCCCACGCGATTCATCGGCACGGCCTTCAGCGCGTGCTCGAGCGGCACGTCGTCGAGCATGCCGGTGTCCACCAGCCCGGGCGCGACGCTGTTGACCGTGATATTGCGCGTGGCCAGTTCCACTGCCAGCGCCTTGGTCGCGCCGATCAGGCCAGCCTTGGCCGCGCTGTAGTTGACCTGGCCGCGATTGCCGGTCACGCCGGACACCGACGACACCGTCACGATCCGGCCACCCTTGCGCGCGCGCACCATCGGCATGATCAGCGGATGGACCACGTTGTAGAACGCGTCGAGGCCCGTTTCCAGCACGATGTCCCAGTCTTCATCGGTGAGCGCCGGAAACGCCGCGTCGCGCGTCACGCCCGCGCAGCAGACGATGCCATAGTACGGGCCGTGCGCGGCCACATCCGCTTCGAGTATCGCGCGGCACGCGGCACGATCGCGCACGTCGAATTGCAGTACGCTGGCCGCGCCGCCCTGCGCGGCGATATCGGCCATCACGGCTTGCGCTTCGTTGAGGCCGGTTCGGCAATGCACGCTGACGGCAAAGCCGTCCGCGGCCAGTTGATGCGCGATCGCGCGGCCAATGCCGCGGCTCGCGCCGGTGACGAGGACACGCCGGCTCATGGTTTGTCATTCTCCTCGATAAAATTCCGAAAAATATTCGACTGAACGGATCGCACGCATATAAGGGGTAAGGTCGACTCCGAACACGCGCTCGAACGCGCAGTCGTTAAAATGCGAGCTATTTTCGCGCCGTTTCAATCGCCCACGCCAGCCCCTCTTCTCACCAACCTTTCATGCTCTCCCTCCCGACCGCCGGACTGATGGCTTTGAGCTGCGCGATCGTGCTCCTCATGCCGGGCCCCACCAACACGCTCCTCGCCGCCGCCGGGCTGAGACAGGGCGTGCGCCGATCGGCACCGCTCACCGCTGCGGAACTGGCCGGCTACCTCGTTTCGATTTCGCTTTGGGGCATTTGCTTCACCCACGCCTCGCATTCGATGAGCTGGCTGCCCAAGCTCCTGCGCGTGGCCAGCAGCGTCTACCTTGCGTGGCTCGCCATTCGCCTGTGGCTCACGGCGGATTCGGTTTCGTCGTCGGCTATCGGCGTGGTCAGCGCGCGCTCGCTATTCTGCGCAACGCTGCTCAATCCCAAGGCCACGCTATTCGCGGGCTCGATTTTTCCTGCCGCAGCGTTTTCACGCCCCGCAACGTGGCTCGCGGCCATGGCGATCTTCTCGGCCCTGTTGGTGCCCATTGGCCTCGTGTGGATCGCCATCGGGGCCGCGCCTCGCAGCGGACGCGTGCCGGGCATTCGGCCCGCGCGGGTTCAGCGTTGCGCCGCGATGGTGGTGGCGACCTTCTCCATGTCGCTGATGTGGCCGCTCGTTCGGTAGGGGTAGGCACCGTCCGTTACCTGGCCACCTGACGGCTGGGCGGCGCGCAGTTCCCCGAAGTTGTCTGCCTGCAACACGTGCAATGCGCGACGCATGATCCTCACTAGGATAAATCCGAAGTTCATTGAAACGGGCAATTTGACGTTTTCTGAGATGCTACCCCTGTAAGGATTTCGAAAAATCTACGGGGTGACGGGATGAACCAGAGTTACAGGCTGGTGTTTTCGCGCGTGCGCAATATGCTCGTGGCTGCCGAGGAAACGGCCATCGCAGCGAGGAAACGGCGCCCACGCTCAATGAACTGAGCGGCTCGATTGCGGCATCGAATCCGCCCGGTGATGCGGATGTGAACACGGCGCTCGGGAATATCGTTGCGAATGTGGTGGCGACGGGTGCCGGCGCGGCGGCGGGAGGTGCGGGGGCGCTCCGAATAGCAGGCGCTGACGAACCTGACTATAAGCAGCCGTACAGAATCAGGCGGCGCGCGGGTAGCGACGCACCGCCCAAAATAGACCGTACATTGCATTGAGATTAGCATCGGTCATGATCGCATCATGGAGAAAAAAGAAGATGTGAAATATACCGAATCCCGGGAATACCGGCGTACGCACGAGAAACACCACCGTCGCTATTGCATTGATTTCGCTGGCCGCCTGCGGTGGAAGCAGCAGCAAAAACAGCGGCGTTTCCACGAATTCGACCGGCAACGAAACAGTGGCTGATAACACGAATACGATGCCGCCAACGCCCTCAACGAACGCCAGCTTCTTCGACGGCATCTTCATGAAGGACGCAGGCGCGGGCTACTACCAGTTCGATCTGCGTCCTGCCAGGTCAGGCCCGATAGATTCGCTGCCCGATCCGACGCCGTCGTCAACCTGGGAGGCAACCTGGTGCGCTCCGTACCCGACCGCTCACAGACCGAGCCGGCGTGGGCACGCTTGCGCCTGACCGTGAATGTGGCCACCAGGCTGAACCGGAGCCACCTCGTCCACGGCGAAGTTTCGTACATACTGCCTTGCCTGAGCCGGATCGAGTTCCATCGCACCCCGTCTGGCGAGCAAGCGGTGTCGATGGAAGACAGCACGGGCTGCATGCACGGCTCAAGGGGCGTAACGGAACCGGCAAGCGACAAGGCCCGGCCGGAGCCGTATATCGTCGCGGGCATTGCGAAGGCGACGCTCGGTCATCGATCGACCGTCAACTGGGACGTGTGGCGTGATGACTACTCGCTGGTGCGCGATGAAATCACCAAAACGTACCCCGACATATTTCACGATTTCAATTCGCGCATGTGGGAACCCGGCGGCTTTCATCGCCCTATTCCGGCACAACACCGACAATGGAAGACGAAGTCAGGCAAGGCCGAATTCCTTGTAACGTATTCGCTCGGCGAAGACCCGGACATGCCCGACAAGTTTCCCGAAGGGCTGCGTTTGATGACGCTGCGCAGCGACAGCCAGTTCAACACGACGCTCTATAGCCTGGACGACCGTTTCCGCGGGGTAAAGGGCAGCCGCATGGTGATCCTGATGAATAAGGTCGACATCGAGAAACGCAATCTTGCCGAGGGGCAAAAAATCACGCTCCAGACGATCGCCGACGATGGCATCGATCGACGCCTTGCCGGCCTCGAAATCAAGGCCTACGAAATACCGGAAGGCTGTATCGGCGGTTATTACCCCGAGTGCAATGTGCTATTGCCGCTCTGGCATTATGCGAAGGAAAGCAAGGTGCCGGGAGCGAAGTCAATTCCGGTGCGCATCATTTGACGCCCCGGCGCGTCGATGTATGGAATCGCCGGATCTTCGAGATTATTTCCGCCGATACAGGCTCTCCTGTTGCAAGGGCGAAATCTCGTTTTCTGCTGAGATTTCTGCCTCCGCCCTATGCCAATACTCGTCGGTGTGGTCATCGGGCGAGCCCGCCTTTTCCCACAACTCGTACGCACGCCGCCGAATACGTTCTTCGCGGCTGCTCTGCGCCGGCGTCTCTTCTATCCTCGTGGCGCCCCCGATCGCCGGCGGATCACTTGCTGGAAACGTCGCCTCCACCGCTTTATCGATCTTCCCTTCGGACTTTTGGGTTGCGCTTTTCTGCTCCTGCATTTTCGCCTTCGCCTTCGCCGCCATTTGTGCCTCCGTTTAGGTGATTAGCGCAGAGCGCAAGCGGCGTTCCGGTCTGCGGTCAGTTTGATAGCGCGAATTGAAGTCGTTGTTCTATCTTCCGCCCCTACAAAGTTTCATGCATGACCGCCCAGAATTACATGCCATCGCACAGGCCCCGCATCCTTGACGGGCGCCGCGCTTCGCGATGCGCGATGAGCGCGTCGTATGCAGCAACGTAATCGTCACACATGCGCTCCGCAGTGAAGCGTCGCTCGAACTCGGCGCGGCAGCGCTCACGGGAAAGCAAGGGCAAGCGTGCAACGGCGTCGACTGCCGCATCCGGTCCATCCACGACGAACCCGCTCACGCCATCCGAGAGCACTTCGGCGACGGCGCCGCGGCGGGTGGCGATCACGGGCGTTCCGCTCGCGAGCGCCTCGATCATCACCAGGCCAAACGGCTCGTCCCAACTGATCGGCATCAGCAATGCTTCGGCGCGTCGCAGCAACATCGCGCGCAATTCGCCCCCCACTTCGCCTACGTACTCCACACAGTTGGCGTTGCGCGCGATCAGCGGACGCATATGGTCCTCGAACCATGCACGCTCCCCCGGATGGACTGCCGCGGCCATCTTCAACGGCTTGCCGGCTCGTCGAGCGATGTCTATTGCCCTGTCCGGCCCCTTGCCCGGCATCATGCGGCCCATCCACAGAAGATAGCCGTCGTGAGCCGCGCTGGGCACGAAGAGATCGGAGGGCAAGCCGTGCGCGATCGTCGCTAGCCAGTTCGCGTGCGGAGCGCTCCTGCGCTGCGCTTGCGACAGCGCGACGAGCGCTTCGCCCCGCGATACGTCGAGCAGCACACCCAGGTCCTGGCGGCGGATTACGCCGTGCATCGTGGAGAGCGAAGCGACGTTCAATCTGCACGCGAGCGGCAGATGCAGCGGTTCGGTGTGGAAATGCACGACGTCGAATTCATGCGCGCGCGCGGCCACCCGCTCGAGTTGCGCAACGTGGTGGACCAGCGTGTCGGTTACGTCCCGGTCGTGCCACAGCGCCCGTGCGCAACAAGGTACGAGAACGGCGTGGGTTTGCGAATCGCCGCTCGCGAACAGCGTCACGTCGTGGCCGCGGTCGATGAGTGCTTGGGTCAGGTAATGAACGATCCGCTCAGTGGCGCCGTAACGCACGGGCGGTACGCGTTCATAGAGCGGAGCGACCTGGGCGATACGCATGGCATTCCTTCACAGGACCGGCCGGCGCCGGGGAACGCTATTCCGCACTCGTCGTTCCCGGTTCGGCTGCGTGCAGCGCAGGTCGCTGCACGCGTGCTGCATTTCCCGGCTCGAAGCCTGATGCAATTGCCCGCGTGGCTCGTCGCTGATCAAGCGAACCGTTTGCGCCGCGCCTGAGCTCGCCGGTCGGGTACGCACAGTGCTAATCGAGGCATGTCCCTGCGGAGCGATACCATGAGCAAACCTGAACAATCCACCGACGCGCTGGAGCTGTTGACCGCCGACCACCGCGCCGTCGACAAACTCTTCGATGCCTACCAGGAAGCCGGGCAAGCCACCGAGGACGCCCGCTTCACGATCGTCAAACGAGCGTGCGAGCAACTGACTGTGCATACGATGCTCGAGGAGGAGTTGCTGTATCCCGCCGCAAGCGACGCATTGTCCAAAGATACGCTTGATGTGGACGAGGCACGAGTCGAACACTATCTCGTGAAAATGCTCATCCAGCGCTTCGTTACGCTCACGCCCGCGCACGCGGGCTACGACGCGACGTTCCGCGTGCTAGCCGAACTGGTCCGCCACCATGTACAAGAAGAAGAAAACGGACTGTTTCCGCTCTTGCGCGGCAGCAACGTTGATCTTGCGGCGCTGGGCCGGCGTATTGCGTTGCGCAAGGCCGAACTCGATGCCAAGCTCGAAGCCGCCGGAGCGAAGACCACGGGCGACAAGACGCTGGTGCTCTCGCATTTCGATATGCCGCTTTGAGAGCGAGCCGATGCCGCAAACGCCGCTTCTCACTTGTGGAGAGTCCGACGCGAGGTCGCTCACGTCATTCGTCGTGATGGCCTGGGCATTGTTGCCCCATGCGCTGCGAATATAGGTGAGCACATTGGCGATCTCCAAGTCCGCGAGCGTCCCGGCGAACCCGGCATCGCCTGGCGCGGCGTCCCAGCGAGCGTCGACGGGCTGCTACCGCCCTCAACGAGCAGGCGTATCAGCGACGTCGTATCCTCTGTCAGCACCATGGAGTTGCCCACGAGCGCGGGAAATGCCGGGGCTGGGGCCGCTGCGGCGGCGAGCGCCGCCAACGCCAACGAAAAGAAGACAACGCCATGCTTGTGGTCTTTGTCATATCGCCACACACATGCTGCGGTTTCGGGACGAGTGGGCAATCGTTGCGTGTGCGAACTTCTTTGCGCAAGGGTTGCTGGCGTTGAACGAAAAATTAGGACCTCTACTCTGGCAGTTCCCGCCAACCTACCCCTTCAATGCCGATCGCCTGGAACGGTTCCTCGCACTGCTGCCGCGCGATACGGAAGCTGCGCTACGTCTGGCGAGACGCCACGACTCACGGGTGAAGACGCCGCGGCTCACCATCGACCGCAACCGGCCCATGCGCCACGCCATCGAAATTCGCCATGCGAGTTTCGTTGCCCCCTCTTTCGTGGATCTGCTCCTACGCCATCGCGTGGCGCTCGTGGTATCCGATTCCACGGAGCCCTGGCCCTATGCCGAAGATGCCACCGCCGACTTTACTTATGCACGGCTGCACGGTTCAACCGGAAAATATGCGGGGGCCTACAGCGACGCGGCGCTGGACGAATGGGAAGCCCGCTTCAGAGCATGGCGCGAGGGAAAGCCCGCAGCGCACGCGCGACTCATCGCGCCCGCGCTCGGCAATCGCGAGTGCAAACCGCGCGACGTGTACTGCTATTTCGACAATGATCAGAAGACGGAAGCGCCCTTCGACGCGGGCCGCTTGATGACCCGGTTTGGCTTCGCCGAAGAACCGCTCGCTCCCGGCTCGACATCTCGCGCACCCGCCGCTTTGCGTCGCTCTTCAGAAAAGCGACGAGCGCTGCCTCGTCAGCCTTGAGTCCGCGGCGGCGCGCGGCGGGCAGCGCCTGGGCGAGGGCACCCGCCTCGAACGCTTCGATCACGGCCGGATGGACATAGCATTTGCGGCAAACCGCCGGCGTATTGCGCAGCAGTTGCGATATCTGCTTGATGGTGCCGACGACGTGTTTGCGCGCCTGCGTCGCCGTTTCCCATTCCAGCTTGCGCAGCGCCGCCAGCGCGAAAACGCTGCCCGCCCACGTGCGGTAGTCTTTCGCGGTGAACTCTACGCCGGTGATCTCGCGCAGATACTCGTTGATGTCCGAGGAGCTAACGGAATGCCTCGCACCATCGGCGTCGAGATACTGAAAGAGCTCCTGGCCCGGCAGTTCCATACAGCGCCTGACGATGCGCGCGACGCGCGCGTCGCTGACCGCGACATCGTGCTCGATGCCGCTCTTGCCACGAAACCGGAAGCGCAGCCGGTCAGACGACACCGTCAAATGCCGCTTGAGCAGCGTCGTCAGACCATAAGAGCGGTTCTCCCGAGCATACTCCTCGCTGCCCACGCGAATCAGTGTGATATCGAGCAGGCGCACGACGGTGGCCAGCACCTTGTCTCGCGGCATGCCGTCGAGCGCCAGATCGCGCGCCAACTGGGCGCGCAGTTTCGGCAGCGCCGTGCCGAACGCCAGCAAGCGCTCGTACTTGGTCGCGTCGCGCGTTTCACGCCAGCGCGGGTGATACCGGTATTGCTTGCGACCGCGTGCATCGCGGCCCGTCGCCTGCAAATGGCCGTGCGGATCCGGGCAGATCCACACGTCGGTATAGGCAGGCGGCACCGCCAATGCATTGATACGGCGAATCTCGGCATCGTCCTTGATGCGCTTGCCTCGCGTATCGAAGTAGACGAACGCCCCATCGATCCGCTCGCGCGTGTACCCGCGATGCGAGTCGTCGACGTAGCGCAGGCCCGAGGGCATGACGTCAGTGAAGGATGCGCTGCGCTCGCGCGCGGCGCTTTTGCGGCCCGGCCCTCCAGCATTTTCCTGATTGTTTGCCACGGCTCGGTCGATTGGCCTGATTGGGTAACGAACGAGCAATGCCCGTGCCGCGAACGCCGTTGCGATTCTTGCGCGAGACCAGCGCTCAGTCGGACTTGCCGCACTTCGATGAACCGTTGAGCCGAACCGGGAATATTCAATGCGGCAATCCAGCAATGCAGCACGACGGCGAAACACCCGGACACCCGATTCAACCCCAAAGTGGAGCCAATGATGACTGAACCGACGATCGCCCTCCCCGACGCAGGCCCGGGCCAGGCGTCTGAACGCGTTGCGTCACTGAGTACAGGAATGACCGATCTCGCACGCCTTTGCGTCGAGACCGCTGGCCGCATCGTGGAACTCAATAGCCGCGCGTTCAATACCGCCCTGAATGAGCAGCGCGCCATCGCACTGGAATCGGCCGCCGGGCATTCGGCGTTTGACACATGGCGCCTGAATGCAAGCTATGCATTAGCGGGCACTGCAAAGACTGCGGCCTACTGGCGGCACGTCAACGAGATCATGCTTGGCGCGATCGTCGATTGCGTTAGCGGTACTGAAAGCCGTCTTAACCATGACTTCATGGTGTGGACCGCCGCGTTCGAGAGGCCCGCCTCTTAAAGCATCCGCACTGATTCGCACCGCCGGCGCCACCGCCCTTCATCCTGTATTCGGCATCGTTCGGACAAGTGGCGCGGCACGTTCCCTGCGGCAGGACACCTGCTACGTCCGCCGCTCTATTGATTCAGCATCGAACCTCGAGGTGATCATCATGCAACCTGCGAAGCCCGCACCCAGCGAGAACGAGAGCCCACTGAACCCGGGCGACGAAGGCCCCCCGGGCACCCCGGGCGTCGGCGAAGACCTGTGCGGCGCCTGCCATGGCACCGGTCTCGTCGAAGGACAGCGCTGCGCCGTCTGCGGCGGTACGGGCAAGGTCCTGCAGGGCATCGGTGGTGGTTAGTGCGGCCTCCCGGCGATAGCGCGGCGATGTCCGCGGCTGCGTCGCTCGCGCTGGCGACAGGCGAGATTGGCGCGGCCGGGGCCGATGGGGAGAAGGCGCGGTAGCCCGTGTTGAGTCACGCACTATCGCCTGGCGAGATTTATTGCCCGGATAAAAAAACGCCAACCCGTATTACCGGGTTGGCGTTTCGCCTCGGGTACTGCCGAAATCAGAACTGGTTCATCGTGTTGTCCTTACCCGCCGCCTTCAGCGCTGCTTCGCCGCTGAAGTACTCCTTGTGGTCGTCGCCGATGTCCGAGCCCGACATGTTCTGGTGCTTCACGCACGCGATGCCCTGGCGGATTTCCTTGCGCTGCACGCCAGCCACATAACCGAGCATGCCCTGGTCGCCGAAGTATTCCTTCGCGAGGTTGTCAGTCGACAGCGCCGCGGTGTGATACGTCGGCAGCGTGATCAGGTGGTGGAAGATGCCGGCTTCGCGCGACGCATCGGCCTGGAACGTGCGGATCTTTTCGTCGGCCAGTTTCGCCAGTTCGGTCTGATCGTATTCCACGCTCATCAGCTGGCCGCGCTCGTAGGCCGACATATCCTTGCCCTCGGCCTTCATCGCGTCATATGCCTGCTGGCGGAAGTTCAGCGTCCAGTTGAACGACGGGCTGTTGTTATACACCAGCTTCGCGTTCGGGATGACCTTGCGGATCTCGCTGACCATGCCGCCGATCTGCGCGATATGCGGCTTTTCGGTTTCGATCCACAGCAAGTCGGCGCCGTTTTGCAGTGCGGTGACGCAATCGAGCACGCAGCGCGCTTCGCCCGTGCCGGAGCGGAACTGGAACAGGTTGCTCGGCAGACGCTTGGGACGCAGCAGCTTGCCGTCGCGCTTGATGATCACGTCGCCGTTGCCCAGTTCGTCAGCCGACAGTTCTTCGCAATCGAGGAACGAGTTGTACTGGTCGCCCAGGTCGCCCGGCTTGTGGGTCACGGCGATCTGCTTGGTCAGGCCGGCGCCCAGCGAGTCGGTGCGCGCCACGATAATGCCGTCGTCCACGCCCAGTTCGAGGAACGCGTAGCGGATCGCGCGGATCTTCGCGAGGAAGTCCTCGTGCGGCACCGTGACCTTGCCGTCCTGATGGCCGCACTGCTTCTCGTCCGACACCTGGTTTTCGATCTGGATGCAGCACGCGCCCGCTTCGATGAACTGCTTGGCCAGCAGGTAGGTGGCTTCGGCGTTGCCAAAACCCGCGTCGATGTCGGCGATGATGGGCACCACGTGCGTGACGTGGTTGTCGATCTTTTGCTGGATGGCGGCCTTGGCGGACGCGTCCTTTGCGGCGTCGAGTTCGCGGAACAGGCCGCCCAGTTCACGGGCATCGGCCTGGCGCAGGAACGTGTACAGCTCGCGGATCAGCGCACTGACCGAGGTCTTTTCGTGCATCGACTGGTCCGGCAGCGGGCCGAACTCGGAGCGCAGCGCAGCCACCATCCAGCCCGACAGGTACAGATAGCGGCGCTCGGTGCTGTTGAAGTGCTTCTTGATGGAGATCATCTTCTGCTGCCCGATGAAGCCGTGCCAGCAACCCAGCGACTGCGTGTACTTCGACGGGTCGGCGTCGTAGGCGGCCATGTCGGCGCGCATGATCTTCGCGGTGTACTTCGCGATGTCCAGACCCGTCTTGAACTTGTTCTGGGCACGCATGCGGGCGGCGTATTCGGGATTGATGGCATTCCAGGCGCTGCCGTTGTTTTCCTTCAAGCCAGCCACTGCCTTGATGTCGTCTTGATACTGGGCCATGTGTCTCTCCTAAGAGCAAAGCGCGTTTGATCAAATGGTTTCAGCGTGCCGCCGCGTTTGTCGAAGCGAACTGCATGACTCAATAGTAACGTCGCCCACCGCGTTTGGGTAAAGTCTTATATAAGACATAAGACATAATTTACGCTTTAAATTCAATAAGATACGCACATGTTTTTGCGATACAAAACAGGTTTTCGAGTGACGAAAAAATCTCACCCCGGAAATTTCCCGCATATCCCGCAATGTGAAATTCACTTTCAGCGGCTGGAGAGTCGGGCTCGCCACGCGCATGGCCGACGATCCGCTGGCCCTCGCGCTCACCACCGCGCGTGAAATCGCGCAACGCAGCCCCGACGCGATTCGCGCCGCCAAGCGCCTGCTGCAGGTCGCGTCGCGCGGCGACGCGGCGGCGCCCTTTAAAGGCAGCCGGTGACAGTCGTGCTCATGGCTGGGGGGCGTGCGTGCGCAACATCGCGATCTGCTCGCGCCAGCGCGCTATCACCTTCTCGCGCTCGTGCAGGCGGAACGTCACCCCGCTCAGCACCTCGGCATATTTCGCGCGATGCACGTCCACACGCTCGACGCGCAGGCGAAACACGCTGAGGTCGAGTGCGGTCTGATGCTCGGCGACGAGGCTTGCCTGCGCGCGTATCTCCAGCACCGCGCCGTCATGCACCAGCGTGAGCGTGAGGCGTGCGTCGCGCTGCATGTTCTGCGCGGTGTTCGAGCGCGGCCATATCGCCACGAGCAGGGTTTGCGCGTCGAGCGCCAGCACTTCCCCCACACTTAGCTGCGCACCGTGCGGCCAGCCATCGGCGCCCACGGTCGAGAGGCGAAAGGCTTCGTCCGCGCGCGTCTCGAGGTGCTCGCCGTCCAGCGCGCGCACGAGCGAAGGCGGCAGCTCGCGCGCGTCATGCTGCGCGTCCGCGTGCTTGCGCTCCGGCGCGGAATCGCGGGTTTCATCTCGATGCATCGATCAGGCTCTCCGAAGGGGGCAAGCGGGTTCGCAAGCGCCACGCCAATCTACCGCATCGCGTACGACGATGGAATTGCTCGGCCAGGCCACCGTCACACTGTACGCGCCGACATTTTCTCGGCATATACTCGGCGTCTTCCCCTCCGCGACGTTCCGACGACTATGAAACGTGTGACCGTCCGGCAATCGCCGGTGCATGGCAAAGGCGTTTTCGCGCTGCTTCCGTTGCGCGCCGGGGAGCGCATTTTCGAGTACAAGGGCATGGTGACCACGTGGCGCGAGGCGGCGCGCTGGAACGCGCGCCGCAGCGACTCGGGCCACACCTTCCTGTTCGGCCTGTCTGACGGGCGAGTGATCGACGGCGGGCGCGGCGGCAATGGCGCACGCTGGCTCAATCACGCGTGCGCCGCGAACTGCGAGGCAGTCGAAGGAAACGGGCGCGTGTTCATCGAGGCAATCCGCGATATCGCACCCGGCGAGGAGCTCTTCATCGACTACGCGCTCGAGATCGAGCAGCAGGCCGACGACGACGCGCAACGCGACTATGCCTGCCGCTGCGGCGCCCCGCTCTGCCGCGGCACCATGCTGGGAGCATTGGCCGCGGGTGCACTTGTTTTAGCGGTGTGAACCCGCCGATGTAAAGCAACTATTCACATCGACGATTTGATCAGGAATCCATATAAATCACGCGATTGCCGCCGTTACCCCGGGGGCCGCCGCAACTGGCGGTGAATCCAATGCCGCGCATCGCGGCGTGCCTCAGGCGGCGCTTTGCTTGAGTCTCGCGTACACGAACTGCCCGAAATACCACGCGAGATCGGAATGGCTGAGGATATTCGCGTCCGACAACGCGGAGGCTTCGAGCTTCAGGCGACGCAGCATGAGCTTGCCGGCTTGCGACACGATGTACAGGCGCACGAGTTCCTTGCGGGTCTTCTCGTCGGCAGACTCGAAATGCTCGCGCCCGCGCTGGACTTCGTCGTTGCGGCGCGCGCGCGCTTCTTCGTCGCGCGCGGCGATGCTCTGCTTCACGGCGCTGCCGGCCTCGGCTTTCGCCGTTTCCGCCGCGCTCTCGGCCGCCGCCCGCTCGGTCTGGATCGCCACCATCTTGCGCTCGGCCTCCGACACCTGCCAGTTGTGGCTCAGCGCCTTCATCAGGTAGCCCGCCGGGCTCTTGGTGACCTTGCCCTGATTGAGGCGAAAACGCGTGTATTCGATGGCCTGCTGGATCCGCTCGTCGGTCCAGCTCATGCGATGCTCGGCGATCACATCGAACTGCTTGTTGCTCAGGCCGAACTCCTCCTTCAGCGTGAGCAGCAGGTCGTGGGCGTCGGGCTGACGGCTCAGCATGGCCGCAACGGTGTCCTTGCGCTTCAGCCGGAAGCGGATCTTGTTGATCTTGCGCGAGGTTTCGGAGTCGGCCCGTGTTTCGTAGCTCAGGTCGATGTCCGAGAGCTCGTTGATCTGGCGCACGGCCGGATCGAGATACTTCGGCCGGAAGTGCTTGAACTCCGAGGCGCTCGATCCAAGCTTGCCCGGCCAGCGGCGCATGACGTCGAGCTCGATCCAGTCGGTAAAGCCCGCGCTCACGTAGGGCAGCACGTAGTCGTAGATTGCCCGCGCGAAAGTCTGCGAGAAGGCGGCTGTGATGCACAGGTTGAGCCAGTGATGCTTGTCCGGACCGGTGATGTGTCGCAGCATCAGCGGCGGGATGCGAAACTGGATACGCCCCTTGCCGATCTTCACGCTGCCCATCAACTGCTCGGAAATCCACTGGTCCTCTTCGCTGGGCGCGCGATCGGGCGGCGTGTCCGTCACTTCGATGAGCACCCGCTGTGCTTCCTTGATCACACTCTGGAGATGACGCACGTTGCGGCTCTCGTAGCGCATGAGCCACTTGAAGTAGTTCAGGTCGACGTCGTAGATCTCGCGCGGCAGCGGTTCCTGGGCCGCGATGAAATAGGCGGCATCGATAAAACGTCGCGACGACAGGCCGAGCCCGTTGATCGCAACGAAAACGTTGTTGCGCTGAAAGCCGATCTCCCTCGTGCTCTCATTGATAGGCTGGCCGGACATTTCCTCGAACAACCCGAGCGACATCTGCTGGGTGGTCGTCCTGCGTCCGCTGTCCTCCGACATTCGTGTGCTCTCCGTCGATATTGGCCGCGACTCTATCACTCCCCGAACACAAGTCAACACAATAACCGTTACCTCAAACGGCAGGCTTTGAAGGGTCCGCACAAAAAACGTGCCGAATTGCACATAGACCTCTCCATCCCCAGCACAAAAAACATCACCCTCGTGCACATAAACCAATGCTTTCTGCACATAGACCGGTGCTTTTCAGCAGCAAGTCCTTGAAGACAAAGGATTCGGAGGCGTTCGTTAGTGGGTTAGTGGGTTTTCTTTGTTTAAGTAAACAAACCAACCGCAAGCAGCAAAGACGCTTCGCGCAAAAATTTACGCAAATTGGCTGAGGGCACACGGGCGTATTTCTTATAGGAAAAGCCGCAAGATCCCTCGCCAATGGGGAATTTGAGCGCAAATTTTCGAGGATTTGCTGTGCTACCGGTCAATCAAACCGTACTTGGCCATCATCGAGGGCAACGGTTTATGTGCACCTGTTCGCGCTGGTGGTAATGGTTTGTGTGCGGCCGGCCGGAGGACGGCGTCCGCTGCTGAATTTCTTCTTCCCGATGCCCTCCTCAGTAACGTTTTTTGTGCAAACAGCGGGTGGAGGAACGAAGGTGGAGGTTTTTGTGCAGAAGAGGGAGTCCGAGGAGGCAACGTTTAATGTGCAAGCGCGTGTGATGGGCCGCCATGGACGCGAACGCTAGTTTGGGGCGAAGGCCGGTAACGTTTTTTGTGCTGACTCTTGGGGACTTTGGCGTTCGCCCATCTTCTTGTGGCGGCGGCTACCGTCGTTTTGTCTGCGTTCGCGGAGATCTTTGCCTCCGGGACTGCGCGATAGTCACGTTTTTTGTGCAGTTCAGCGCTTGCGCGGTTCCTGTTGCGGCGGGTGTTGGATTGGGTAACGGTTTTTGTGTCAATTTTCAGTGTTGGGGTCGTTGAATCTCGTGTGCGTGCACAAAATCCGTTACTGTGAAACCCGAATCGGTTACTGTCGTTTCGCGGATTAGCGAAGGTGCACAAAAATCGTGACCTCTGAAGATTTTGTCTGCTTATAGGAATGTCCGCGCAGCGCTGCGAATCAGAGGGTGCCGCGATCTCCATCAGAACCGAGAGAATTCCGGCGGGCGCATGCTTAAAAAATAGGCAAATCGGCAGGGATGCCCTTAAATGCCGCGTAGGCGGCCTGGCGGCCTGATGAGGGTCCAAGGCTGGACCGAAGCTCCGGAGCCCGTCATAGCGCAAATAAAAAGGTCGATTTTTTTAAAAATCGACCTCAATCAGTGTGTTTCGATACGCTTTTCCTGTATTCTACGCTTTATCTAAATTCCGATGAAAAGCGTATTAATGGCAAAGACTATCGAATTTCCATCGATTGATCGGCGTGTCGACCTTTCTGCGGTCACGCAGTTTGCAGAGGAAGCCGGTCAACTATCAGAAGAACTTCGGGAAATGATGCTGGCGCCGAAGCCGCGAAAGATGGCGCCCACATTCACGTCCGCGCAAGTTGCCGAACTGTGCGGCATCGACCGCATCAAGCTCAACAATCTGCTCGCTACACGCGAGGGCCTGCCACAAGGCGAGGCCCAAGGCTCGGGGCGCAGCCGGGTGTTTACCTTGCCTGAAGCGCGCACGTGGGTCCAGCAGGTTTCGGATATTTATCAAACGCCACTTCATACTGGCGTGCGCGATGCCGACGGCAAGGTCATTCTGGTCGCCAACTTCAAGGGCGGTTCCACCAAGACCACCACCACGATGTGCCTCGCCCAGGGCTTGACGCTGCGCGGCCGGCGGGTGCTGCTTATCGACCTCGACCCACAGGCATCACTCACTGAGCTTTGCGGCCTTTATGCGGAAAAAGAAGTCACGGAGGACAGCACGGTCCTGCCGTTCATTTACGATCCGCAGATGGAAGGCGGCCTGCGGAACTTCGTGCAGCCGACCTATTGGGACGGGCTCGACGTCATTCCGGCGCACCCCACGCTCTTCTCGGCGGAGTTCCATATTCCCGGCACCGTCATCAAGAATCCCGGCTTCAAGTTCTGGGACTTGCTGCGCCAAGGTATTGAGTCACTGCGTCAGCACTACGACTACATCATCCTCGATACCGCGCCGTCGCTGTCCTACCTCACCATCAACGCGCTGATGGCCGCCGATGCCATGGTCATGCCGCTAGTTCCGGAGAGCCTCGACTTCATCAGCTCGGTGTCGTTCTGGAGTCTTTTCTCCGATCTCGCGCACACGATCATGGAGCGCGGCGACGAAAAAACCTACGACTTTGTTTCGGTGCTGCTGTCGAAAGTGGATTATGGCAAGACGTCGTCGGCGCCTGTGGTTCGCTCCTGGGTGCAGCGCACCTACAAGGATTGGGTCAGCGCCGTGGAAGTGCCGGCTAGTTCGGCTATGAGTAATGGTGCTCTGGCGATGGCCACCGTGTTCGATATCAGCAAGGGCGATCTCGCTGACAAGACCGTCGCGCGCGTTCGGCAGCCGCTCACCGATTACGTGCGCTGGATCGATGATCTTTATGTAGAGCAATGGAGGGCCGGAAAATGAGCTCGTTTCGCGACAAAATGGCGGCCAAGACCGCCGAGCTCGGCTCTGCTTCGGAGCGCCAGGCGACCGAACGGCCTGTGCCCGCTGCACCGGAGCCACGCCGCAGCAGCGCGTTCAAGACGGGCCCGGGAATGCTGGGGGCGCTGGCCGTGGCCCAGCAGCGCATCCAGGAACTCGAAAGCACGAGCGACAAGCTCATGCTTCCCGTCAGTGCGATTCAGCCCAACCCGTGGCAGCCACGCAAGATTTTCAGCGATGAGGGTCTTGCATCGCTGGCTGAATCGATTCGCGAAGTGGGGCTGGTGGAGCCGGTTGTCGTGCGGCGCGCCGACAACGGCTATCAGTTGATTGCCGGTGAGCGGCGTTTGCGGGCGCACGTTTTACTGCACGAGGAAGAGATTCGTGCGTCGGTGATCGAGTGCTCGGATCAGGACATGGCCGTGCTCGCGTTGGTCGAGAACGTGGGCCGCGAAGATCTGACTGATTATGAGATTGGCCAGTCGCTGCGCCGCGCCGAGCGGGAATTTCCGACGCGCACGCGGATGGCGGAGGCGCTGGGCATGTCGCGCAAAGGCTTGTATCGATTCCTCGCGTTCGAGAAGCTTCCCGACTTTATTCGCCGTGACCTTGATCTAAATCCTCGCTTGCTTGGCGGATCCGCCGCGGACGAAATCGTTTCAGCGCTCAAGAAGCACGGTGCACAAGGTTTGAAGGCAGCGCGCGAGCTTTGGCCGGCGGTCGTGGCAGGGACGCTTGATCAAGGGAAGCTGGCTGCAGCCATTGGTGCGCAATCGGATCGCGGCGAGAGCGAGCAGAGCGTTTCGGAGCGGAGTATCGAGAAGATTTTCTCAGGCAAGAGCCACGCAGGCAGCATCACGAAGGATACGAATAGCTTCACCGTGAAGCTGAAGACTGGCGTTCTTTCAGATGCACAGGAGACGCAGATTCGCGAACTGATCAGCCAGTTGTTCAATGTGAAGCCCGGCTGAGGATGACTTCCAGGTTGTTCGATGGTGTTAAAGGCCCGCGCAAGCGGGCTTTTTTTTTATGGGCCGGCTCCTGGTGTGTCGAGTCGACACACCGAACTTTGGCTGTGGAGTGGCCAATCCTGGTGGTGAACAACTGTGTCGACTCGACACAGTTGTTTAGGAAAGATCGCTCGTGTCCCCCTGGCGGCTTTCGGATGAGAACTATTATGGGCGGCGCGCGTGGCTGTATCTCCGTGATGCTGGGTTAGTCGTGGCGAATGTGTGTCGAGTCGACACACGATACTTCAGATCCGAGTGGCCGATTCTGTTGGGCGCGGCCGTGTACATCAAGTCGATAGCAGCAGCACATGATGATGGCCCAAGCGCCACTCGCCAAACACCGGAAACCGGATAGGTCGATCCAGTGAGGCTCCACTCTTTCCCGAGTGCCAGACGCGCAATCGAACGGCGGCTGTGTGTCGAGTCGACACACAGAGCAAGCCCTGGTTCAATGTCCCTCAGCTGCGCTGCCGCGACACGTGGAAATCAGCAGCGAGCATGCCCAATTCGATCGGTGGTGGTTCGAAGCCAACAGCGCTGCCTACACACCATTTTTACCTTGCACAGAGTGCGATTGGTGTGTCGACTCGACACACAGGCCACTCACGTCGGCGTGCATAATTCCGTGCGCCCAAAGACGTATGTTCGCCCGACGCATCCAGCATCACGTGATATCGCTACGACTTCGCGCAAAAAAAGTGTCGACTCGACACACCGCATAATGCGGAGGCCGTTGCCTGCCTTCCTGTAAGCAACGACGTCTTATGTGAAGGCCGTACTCGGGTATGGCGAGACACGATACCCGGAAGTGGCCTCGGGCAAATCCAGCGACGCGACGCAACTCACGCCGTTCGCGAATGTGTGTCCACTCGACACATTCTGGGCAGGAGGTAATGTTGTGCGCGTCGAGTGATCTCGCCTCGCCAATTCGCGGCGACAGCGAGGCATCTGATGCTGTCACTGAGCTACGCTGAGATGGGCTGGCTCAGTGATCTTGCTGAAGATGAGATGTCCGCAGGAAGAGTGAGAATTGCCTGTTCGATCGTGAGCGGGTGTAAGCGTATCGGGACGCATTCGATCAAATTTTCATCAGGGAGTCAGGGAGCCAGTTCAGTATCGGGAGAGTCAGGGGCGTAGTCTGTCGACTTATCGAGTTATGCCCGAGTAGAAAGCCTCATGCCAGTCGAGGCTATGCCCAGCCTGGCTAATTACCACATGCCATGACAGCAAATCATTAATGCAACTAACCGTCCAACGGGCTATGCAGCATGATGGCGCATCCGCAATACACCGATGTGGGGGTTCGCTCGTCAGCGCGAAGCGCAACTTGATGCGAGTTCAAATCTCACAATCCGTTGCTGCAAAGATTTGAAATAGAAGTTCGTCGGGCCACGCAAATAGTCAGACGTCACCGCTGCTCGCGCAGACAAAAACGGAGGCGTCCCCAAGCGAAGCTATAAGAGCTTCCTTCTTCAGGGTGGGGTTACGGAGGTATTCGCTAATTCCGCAAACCCGCTCACCCCGTTCCGTGAAACATTCAATGAAATTCCGGGAAATCTACGAAATCCTTATGGCACGGCGGTTTCAGCGCATTGCAGTCACCCACGGGACATAATGTTTCACGGAAAAATGCGTTTCCCGACCCCAAAAGCGCGCTCCTCGAGGCACTCACACGACAAATTCTAAAAATTGACCCAGAGCCGTATCGTTCAATACGTATTTTGTAATATGTCAGAGGCCGGCGCATGCGCATTACCGTTGCCTATGCCTTATCCAGCAAACTCCCGCGCCTTAATGGCATCGCTGGCCAAAGCAAAAATCCCGGCACCGAGGTGATGGATCGTGTGCAGGTCGCGGTTGCCGCTATCGAACACCCAGTGACCCCGGTCGAACACGCGTGAATCGGCCGCTGCCGACACCACCTCGCAGAAACACGTGTCATAGGCGTCTTCGGTGTGTCGCTCGGGAATGAGCCGGCATTCCAGCCACGCGGCGCAGCCCGCTTCGAGCAGCGGCACGCCGAGCACCGGCCCACGAACGGCTTCGATATCGAAACGCCGGAATTTGTCGGCATCACGTCCGCTGACGCTTCCGACCGCGTAGGTCAAATCCATAGCAGCCGCGCCCGGCACGCAGATGCCGAAGGTTCCGCTCGCCTGAATCAGTTCGCGCGTGAAGGTTTTCTTGTCGATCACGATCGCGATACGTGGCGGTGTGAACTCCACCGGCATCGACCACGCGGCGGCCATTACGTTGCGACGCGCGCCATCCGCGCTTGTGACGAGCACCGTGGGGCCGTGATTGATGAGGCGGCTCGCATGTTCGAGCGCAACGGGCTTGAAGCGGGAGAGGGCGTCCATTGTGCAGTGTGTCCGTGTCGTGTCGAAGTCCGACGGACTGTACACCAGGTGGAAATAGTCTGCGGACCGCGCTTGCAGTTCGCGTGAAACCGCACCGCTAGTCGAGAGCCTCACGTGAAGGCGCGGCGAGATGCTTGCGCACGAGGCTGCTCGCATAGCCACGCGATTGCATTTCGGCTAGACGACTCGTGGTGCGAGAAACATCGTGCGCGCCGTCGAGTCCAGTGAGCGCCGCGCGAATCGGCTGATCAGAGGCGATGAATAGCGCATGCTTGCGGTCGTAAAAAATA
The DNA here is from genome assembly GCF_051125205.1 of Paraburkholderia sp. A1BS-2L. NCBI lineage: Bacteria > Pseudomonadati > Pseudomonadota > Betaproteobacteria > Burkholderiales > Burkholderiaceae > Paraburkholderia > Paraburkholderia sp. A1BS-2L. Next base: position 1,027,680 of record NZ_CP120430.1, on the reverse strand, counting down.
TCGACGAGCCACACGAAGCGCTGCAGTACATCGCGGCGCTTGAGCATCTCCGTCTCCAGACGATCGACGATGACGCCGCGCCAGCGCTCGGCAAGCGCAAGATAGTCGAGATGCGAGCGGCGCGCGCCGCACAGCGCATCGAAGTCGACCCACACCAGTTGCTTGCCCGCCGCCGTGACGGGCAGCAATCGTCCAGCCACTTCCATGGTAGTCGGATGAACGGCTGCTTGCGCTTCGTATTCGCCAAAAATTTCCCACAGCGGTTCGCGTGTGCCTTCTAGTGGCGCGAAAAAACGCCGCTCGATGGTTGCCGCGCCGCTGGCATCGCTTTGCTCGCGATAGTCACGCTCACCATCGAACGTGACGATTTTGAAATGCTGTTCGATTCGTTCGATCGTGGGTTCGAAGCGTTCGTGAAACTCGGGGTCTGGCAGCAGACTGCGCGGGCTGTAGTTCGACGTCAGCACGATGCGCGTGCCGCATGCGAGCGCCGTCTCCAGAAAGCGGCCCATCAGGAACGCATCGGCGATGTCGTGCACATGGAATTCGTCGAAATAGAGCAGTTCGATGTCCTTCAGCCATGCTCGCGAGACGTCGCCGAGCCGGTCGTCGCTTTTGGGCGCCTGCACGAGCAGACGGTTCACATCGCGAATGAACTGATGAAAATGGAGCCGCCGCTTCGTGCACGTGGCAAGCGCATAGAGGGTATCGACGATCAGGCTCTTGCCGCGACCAGGCAGACCGTGACAGTAGACGCCACGATACTGCACCTCGTCAGCATGTGCGCGTTCATCGTCGAGCAACACGCATAGTGCGTCGATCGCCCGTTGCTGGCTCTCGTCCGCGACGACACCTTTTTGGGCGAGCACACTGGCAATGGAGGACGGGGCGATCATGCGGTGACGAGGACTCAGGGAATGAGCAGGCCGAAGGCGTGCGAGACGGCGCGTGCGACAGCGTAGTTTAACAGGGCACCTGTGGACCGTCTCAGCGACCTGGTGGACTCGAATGCATATGGAACGAGTAGGAAGCTGGCTTCGAATATATCGGTGTACTAATCGCAAAACTTAACGATCTGCGGCTATATCGCGCACTTAGATCACGCGTTCTTCATGGACGTCTCCTCACGACCTGTCGGATCAATTTCCATGCGGCGCGCCGGCGCTGTCGACGATAGCCGGAGGCAGGTGCCGTGGATCTTCTGAAATGGTCCGCGCATTAACGTCGCGCGCCACCCCAAAGGCGCCGTGAGAAGTCTTCGATCTTGCCGCTGACGCGCCGCCTCTGCAGGGTGCGAGTCCAGCTCGCCGATAGTCCTGCTGCGCTCAGCAGCCGCAGACACTGTTCGTCGTTAAACGGCGAATGCCAGGCGATGGCGGCGGCGTCGCGCAAGGAAACGTTGCTGACGCGAGAAGCCAGTTCCAGCGGTGCATCGGGGCTGACGCGACCGGCAGCAATTACGCGGTAGAGCCAGCCCACGCGCGCCGCGTTCTGCATGTGCTGCGAGAGGTCTTCGATGTCGAAGTGAAAATTCACTTTGAAGCAAGGCGAGCGCGGCTGCGTGACCTGAATCAGCGCTTCGCCCCAGCCAAAAATATCGCCGATAAAGACGTTTTCTTCGGTCAGCCCGACGGTAGAGAGGTTTTCCCCGAAGGCCGGCGCGGAAAATTGCCCGGCCTGCGCGGGAAACTCATACGCCCAGTGAGCGTAGTGCTCGCGTGGATAGTGGCACAGCGCGCGGTCGGGGCCGCCGTGAATCCCGGGCTCCGCATGCTCGTCCCCTTCAAGGCCCTGCTCGGTCAACATCAGCGTGCCGTTCACTGCGCGCTTGGCGATTGCGCTCGGGCGGCTGCCGGGGTAATCGCGAATCGGGCCGGCAAAGACGGCTGCGGGATAGTTCATGTGCGACTCCATCTGCGTGAGCCCACATGCTCCGCGTTTTGGCTTTGCCGCGCAATTCGAAATGGCGAGGGGCAGGCATTAGGCGACGTTCGGCCGCGCGCAATCGAACGCGCAGCCGCACTAACGCGCTCCCTTCGCCTCCCTCTCCAGCAAATTAAGCAGCACCCTGGCCGCCTCGCTCATCTGGCTCGCGTCGCGATGCACGATGCCCACGTCGCGGTGAAACGTGTGATGCCCGAGGTCAAGCGCGCGCACCCTGGCTGGCCAGCGCGTATACGTGGCAGTCTGCGGGACGAGCGCCACGCCGACGCCGTTCTCTACCAGCTTGACGATGGCTTCCAACTCGTCGAGCTCGCACGCGTCCTGCACGGGCAACTGCATGCGCCGCAAAAAACGGTCGACCTGCCTGCCGCCGAACGAAGCGCGGTCGTAGCGGATATAAGGCTGCGTGGCGATCAGCTCCATCCAGTCGCTGCCCTTCATGCGGCGCGGCACGATGAGCCGGTACGGCTCTTGCGCAAGCGGCGTCCAGCGCATATCGCTCTGGAGTGCGAACGGTGGACGGATGAGGGCGGCCAGTTCGATTTCACCCGCATCGACGAGGTTGAGCAGTTCCATCGATACACCCGGAATCACGCGCGTGCTCGCGCCGGGGCACTGTTTGCGGAATGCCGCCAGGGCGTCGGGCAGCAACGCGCGCTGCACCGAGGCGATTGCGCCAATATTGACTCGCACGGCCACGGCCGGGTCCACGGTCACGGCGCTCAGGTTGCCATAGAGCCGGATCACTTCCTGCGCCTGCACGAGAATCTGCTGGCCGCGCGCATTCAGGCGCGCGGTGCGTCCTTCGCGGTCGAACAGCGCGAAACCCAGTTCGGCTTCGAGGCGTTGCATCTGTGCGCTCACGGCGGCCTGCGTGAGACCGATCCGGTTGCCGGCGGCAGCGAACGTACCCTCGCGGGCAACGGCGATCAACGTCTTCAACTCGCGGATCATTCACAAATTCCGTTTGTGGATGACGAAATTATATATTGATTTTATTTTTAAACGGCGTCGCCTATGATGGCCCGATCAAACGCTAAAACCTGTTGCATGCCGAGCATGGAGTCAAGCATGAGCCTTTCCCCGTTTCACCTGGCTATTCCTGTCTATGATCTTGCCGCTGCGCGTGATTTCTATGGCCGCGTGTTCGGCCTCGAAGAGGGCCGTTCGAGCGATCAGTGGGTCGATTTCGATTTTTTCGGCCATCAGCTCGTGATTCACGAGCATCCGAAAACCGTTTCGCAGGAGAACGCGCATACGAATGCGGTGGACGGGCATGACGTGCCGGTGCCGCATTTCGGCGTGGTGCTGGAATGGGGGCAGTGGGAAGCGCTCGCGCAGCGACTGCGCGAGTTCGGCACGCAATTCGTGATCGAGCCGTATATCCGCTTTCAGGGGCAGGTGGGCGAGCAGGCCACCATGTTTCTGTTCGACCCGTGCGGCAACGCGCTCGAATTCAAGGCGTTCAAGGACATCGGGCAGCTATTTGCCAAATGAACCCCGGCGTCGCCGGGGGCAGCCGTGCATCAACCTTGCGTGATGAAGTTGCGCACGTGCGTATTGAACAGGTCGGCGTGCGTGGCGTTCATGCCGTGCGACGCGCCTTTCATCGTGATGCGCTGCGCGAAGTCGATCCACTCTTCGAGCGCTTGCGCGTTGTTGCGGAACATGAGCGGGCTGCGCTGGCCGTCGATCAGCAGCGTGCGGCACTTGACGTCGGCTGCGGGGCTGCGCATATAGGCGGGCAGCGGGTCGAGCAACTGCTTGGGCAGCGTCGTGGCGTTGGCGATGGCCATTTCGCGGAAAGCATGTGGGCTCTTGCGCCAGGCGCCGGGCATGCTCACCGAATCCACGAACAATTCAAGCCCTTCTTCCAGATCGCCGCGCTCGATGAGGTCGGCCGCGCGTGTACGCAGCGCATTGGTGGCGGGCGGGAGCACGTCGGCGTCGTCTTCGACGCGGCGCAGCGGGCCGCCCGGGTCCGCGAGCACGAGCGTGCGCACCAGACGCGGATAGCGGCGCGCAAGGTGATACGCAATCGATCCGCCGCGCGAATGACCGACCAGATGCACCGACTCGAGTCCCATCGCGACAATGAAATCGGCCAGTTCGTGCAGATGGCTTTCCCAGCCGAACTCGCCCTGGATGCAGGCGTCGGCGGCCGGCCAGTAATGGCTGAGGCTTGGCGCGATGCAGCGGAAATCGTTCGCGAGCCCGTCCAGTTGCGGCGCCCAGTAGCGGTAGTCGCACAGCGAACCATGCACGAACAGCAGCGGCTCGCCCGCGCCCCGTTCGAGGTAGGGCAGAACGACGCCCGAATCCAGCGTCGCGAACGACAGATCGGGCGGGGCAAGTAGGGACGGGTCAATGCGTTGATTCACGGAGATCACTCCAGTCGCGGAGATGACACTTTGCCGCATGGCAACGCTTAAGGGAAACGCAATAAATTGAACGTCGCAATCAGATTTTCTGATTGAAAATAAACTGAAAGGAACCGCTTATGCCGGCCGCGGTGTGGCGTTGGTAGACTCCGCCGGCATTCAGTACCTATTTACCGGAGTTCATTCATGCCTCGAAACCTGCTTCGCGCCTGTCTTGGCGCGGCCATGTGTTTGCTCGGTGCTTGCAGTGCTGCGAGTTCCACACCCTCGTCGAATGCGGTCGGCGCAGATCGCGACGCACACGGGTGCATCGGATCCGCAGGCTATTCGTGGTGCGAACATACGCAACGCTGCGAACGCCCCTGGGAACTCGCGAAGCAGAAAGGCTTTGCCGCATCCGAGGCGAACTTCGCGCAGTACTGCTCCACCGGAGCGACCAAGTAAACGGCGAACGGCCCCGCAGGGCCGGTTTCTCAAACACGCAAGCTTCTGATAGTTACTTAGGACGCCGTTGTATTTGCACCTTTCAGAAGAGAGGCGGCGCGATGGACCTCCTTCATGATCCATCACGTATCCGGCGAGCGTCAGGTCTGAAAATCAGGCTTTCTTGACGTACGAGTTGCACCACCCCTTTGCATACACCAGCTTGCCGCCGTAGGCGAGGCAGGGTCCGGTCGCTCCGCCGGGTTTGCCCTGATACAGCTGACAAGAGGCGCAGGTCTGCCCGACCTGATAGCGGGGGAACTTTGCTTTGTCGACCTTGGTGGCGTCCTCCTTGTAACCGAGAGCCTGGGCCGTGGGATCGCTTTCGGAGAGCAGCGGGGCGTCGGCGCGCGACTCGGTGGAAAGCACCGTGGTCGACGCGACAGAGGCGGCAATGATCATGAAGCGTCGGCGAGAGACTGGCATGACATGGACTCCTGTATGGGGGGGGATCCAACGGGAGCCGGCGGAACACCATGCGCATGTCAAGCATGGCTCTGGGTCCGCGTACGTCGAGTGTCTCCCGTCGTGCATCGACTTCGACAACACGTGCAGAAACCAATGTATCACGGCGTGACATGAACATGCACGCCGTGTGTGAGCGCCGGGTCACCCGTGGGCTTGCGCCTCTCGCAAGCGCGCAAGCGATTCGCGCTGATTGCCTTCGGCGTCGAAGTTGCCTGCGTCGAGCCACGCTTCGAACCCGCGTTTCACAGCGGGCCAGTGTTTGTCGATGATGGCGTACCACGCGGTGTCGCGGCTGCGCCCCTTGTAAACAATGGCCTGCCTGAAAATACCTTCGAACTGGAACCCGAGTCGCAGCGCGGTCCGGCGCGAGGGCGCATTGAGGCTGTCGCATTTCCACTCGTAGCGGCGGTAGCCCAGTTCGTCGAATGCGTAACGCATGAGCAGATACTGTGCCTCGGTGGAGAGCGCTGTGCGCTTGAGCAGCGGGGAGAACGTGACGTTGCCGACTTCGATCACACCGTTCGACGGATCGATGCGCATGAGCGAGAGCGTGCCCACGGCCTTGCCGCTCGCCCGGTCGACGATGGCGTAATGCAGTGGATCGGCAGAGGCCGCCGCGCCCGTGAGGTACGCGCGATACGACACGAGATCCGTGAACGGGCCGATCGTCAGGTAGGTCCAGTCGCGGCCGTCGGTGGCCTGGCTGTACGCATGGAAAAGGTCGGCGGCGTGCCGTTCGACGTCGATGGGCTCGAGGCGGCAGCGCGCGCCCTCAATGCTCACGCGCGCGGGCCGCTCACGCGCCGTCCAGCCGGATAGGGCAACGCCGATGGGTTGTTCGTACTCGTTCGTTCTCGTTGCCATGCCTGACATGCTCCGTTTGCGCGACACCATTGATCGGGAATCAGCACTAAAGTACCGCGCGCGTGGCCCCTTGCAAAGATCCACGGAGCGTGCCTTCGTTGGGGCCACATGGCTGCAGTGCGCATGCCGCATGAAAATTCGCGCGGGATGTAACCCGTTGAGCGTTGGCGACGAATTAGCTTGAACGGACCCGCAAGCGGGTGGTGGGTGGCGCAAGGCGTGCGCGTGCAGGTTCATTGGCGGAGAACGAAAGCGTGAGCTGGGCGGACACAGCGGCGGGATGGATGCAGGCCGATGAGCACGACATGCGAGGCACGCGGCGGACGCGTGGCGCGGGCCGCGCCGCCCGCGCTATTGCGGCGGTGGACGGCATGGGCTACGCTCTGTCGACCGCGCCCGCGCTGGACGGCGGCAATCCCGGCGCCGCCGCGTGCAAGCCTGCCGCAAGCTTCACTGCGGGTGCGGAGCTTGGCGCTGGGGCGCCATCCCTTCGGCCGGAGCACACAGGACGCCCTTTGCATCCCGCGGAAATCCGTCTCAAAGCGCTGTTCGTCGACGGTCTCGAAGGCGACGCCGACGCCTACCGCCTTTTCCTCCAGGAACTCACGCGGCATTTGCGCGGCTTTTTGCGCCGCCGCATCCCGCAACTGCACGAGGACGTGGAAGACCTCGTGCAGGAGATTCTGCTCGCGGTGCACAACGCGCGCCACACCTGGCGTTCCGATGAACCGCTGACCGCCTGGGTGCACGCCATCGCCCGCTACAAACTGATGGATTTTTTCCGCTCGCGCTCGCGCCGCGAATCGCTGAACGACCCTCTCGATGATCACACCGACCTGTTCGCCACCGCCGACGACGAGCCGGCGCAAGCGCGCCGCGACATCGGCAAGCTGCTCGACCAGTTGCCCGACAAGCAGCGCCTGCCCATCGTTCATGTGAAGCTCGAAGGACGTTCGGTCGTGGAGGCCGCGCAGCTCACGGGGCTGTCGGAGTCGGCCGTGAAGGTGGGCATCCACCGTGGCCTGAAGGCGCTCGCCGCGCGTATCCGGGGGGCGCAATGAAAACCGACGATCTCATCAACCTGCTTTCCACGGGTGTCGTGCGTGTGGATCACAAGGCGGTCCTGCGCCGCTTCGCGCGCGCGCTGCCGCTCGGGCTGGCCGGATCGCTCGCGATCGTCATGATGGTGTTCGGCGTGCGGCCCGACCTCATGAGCGTGGCGCAAACGCCGATCTTCTGGGCCAAGCTCGCCTTCCCGCTTGCCGTGGCGCTCACCGCCTCACTGGTCGTGAGCCGGCTGGGACGCCCGGGCGTGCGCGCCGGCTATGCGTGGGCGCTGGCGGCCGTGCCCTTCGTTAGCGTGTGGCTGGCAGGGTGGCTCACGCTGGGCGCCGCCGCGCCCGCCGAGCGCGTGCCGCTCGTGCTCGGCATGTCGTGGCGCACCTGTCCGTTCAACATCCTGCTGCTTTCGGTGCCGACCTTCGTGGCGGTGTTCTGGGCCGCGCGAGGCCTCGCGCCGACGCGCCCGCGCCTTGCGGGCGCCGCTGCGGGCCTCTTTGCGAGCGGGCTGGCCACCATCGCCTATTGCGTGCACTGCCCGGAAATGAGCCCGGCGTTCTGGAGCATCTGGTACGCGATCGGCATGCTGTTGCCTGCTGCGTTGGGTGCGTGGCTCGGACCGCGGCTGCTGCGCTGGTAAGTTGGCCGCGTGCTGGCAGGCCGGCGCTCGCGTGGCCTAACCCGAAGCAAGCAAAGCGCCCCGCCGGACATGCTCAGCGCCCCTCGGTACCGCACGAGACTGCGGCGTTGCTCTCCAGTTCTCGCGCATCGCCGGTTTCAGGCTTGATGTCTTCGAGCGCGGCGCGGCTCGTTTCCACGCGCAGCACCAGAATGGCCGCGCACAGCACCGCAAGAACGCCGCTTACCATCGCGATCACGCCCGACACGCCGAATCGCTCGTACAGCAGCAACGCGAGCCACGGCGTGATGATCGACGAAGCACGCCCGACCGTTCCGGCTACGCCCGTGCCGCGCAGCCGCACTTCGGTGGGGAACAGCTCGGGAATGTAGCCGAACAGGCCCAGCGTGCAGATCGTGTAGATCGCGCTCACGAGGCAGAAGCCCGCGAGCATGATGGCGGCGGGGTCGCGCAGTGTCACATAGACCCAGCCGAGCGCGACGCTCACGACCGAAGAGATCAGGATGCCACGTGCGCGGCCCACGCGATCGGCGATCAGATAGCCGATCAGGCCGCCCACCGGCGAGCCCACCGACATCACGAACACGAAGCCGAGCGACTTGACGACCGAGAGCCCTTGAGCAACGAAAAACGTCGGCAGCCATGCGATAAATCCGTACAAGCCCACATTCACGCCAACGGCCGTGAGCGCCGCCACGACCGTGCGGCTGCGCATGTCCTTCGCGAACAGTACGCCGAGCGGCACCTTGCCCTTGTTCAGATCGACGGCGCGCTGCACGGGCGGCAACTCGCCCACCTGGTCGCTCACCTCGCGCTCGATTGCCGCGAGCGTGGCTTGCGCCTCGTCGAGCCGGCCGACCGATTCGAGCCAGCGCGGCGACTCCGGCATGCGGTGCCGCAGGAACCAGACGACGAGCGCGCCCACGCCGGCGAGCGCGAACATATAGCGCCAGCCGAGATGCGGAATGACCCAGTAGCCCGCCGCGAGCGCGGCGAACAGGCCGCTATTGGTGATGATGGCAAGCAGCGATACCCACTTGCCGCGCGTGGCGGGCGGCACGAATTCCGCGAGCGTGCCTGCCGCGACGACGAGCTCGGCGCCCAAACCGAGACCCATGACGAAGCGCAGCCCGATGAGCCATTCGATGTTGGGCGCAAAGCACGCGGCGATGGACGCGAGCCCGAACACGGCAAGATTGAGCTGATACGAATAGCGCCGGCCGAGCCGGTCGCCGAGCCAGCCCGCAACGAACGCGCCGAGCATCATGCCGACGAACGTGGACGACACGAACATCGCGCCGTGGTGAAGGTCGGTGAAACCCTCCTTGACCATCGCCGCGACCGAGCCATTGGCGAGATAGATGTCGAAGGCGTCGAGGAATGCGCCGCCGGCGATGAGGCCGAGAATTTTCCAGTGGAAGCGGGAAATGGGTAGCCTGTCCAAACGCCCGGCGGCGTTGACCGCGTGTTGCATGGTGTCGTCTCCTGAATGGATTTGCCGCGAAGTTGGCTTTTTGGCGGCTTGCGTACCGTCCAATAAATTCTGGACTACTACGGTATTAAGTGATTTGTGGCCGATCAGTGTCGATGGAGCCGCGTTGCGAGATCAAACCGTACCGCTCTCCCGCAGCGTGCGGATGCGCGCTTCGTCGTAACCGAGTTCTCGCAGGATCGCATCGGTGTGCTCGCCGAGCGCGGGCACGGGGTCCATGCGCGGGTTATCGGCGAGCGTCGCGCCCGGCGGCAGCAGCGCGGGAATCTCGCCTGCCGGCGTGCCCACGCGCGTCCAGCGCTCGCGCGCGGCGAGCTGCGCGTGCGCCCAAACCGCGTGCATGTCGTTGATATGCGCGTTCGCGATCTTCGCTTTTTCCAGCCGTTCGATCACGTCGCCGGCCGTGAGCGCGCCGAACGCCGTTTCGATGAGCTTGCCCAGTTCCGCGCGATGCGTCACGCGGCGGCTGTTCGAGCAGAAGCGCTCGTCCCCGGCCAGCGCCGGTTGGCGCAGGACCGTCTCGCAGAAGCTCTTCCATTCCCGTTCGTTTTGCAGGCCGAGCATGACGGATTTGCCGTCGCCGGCCTTGAACGGTCCGTAGGGATAGATCGTTGCGTGCGCCGCGCCGTTGCGCTGCGGCGGCGTCTGGCCGTCGATCGCGTAGTAGAGCGGGTAGCTCATCCATTCGACCATGCTTTCCAGCATCGACACGTCGATGCGCCGGCCGCGCCCGGTCTTGCCGCGTTCGATGAGCGCCGCAAGGATGCTCGAATACGCATGCATGCCCGCCGAGATATCGGCGATCGAGCAGCCGGCCTTGGCCGGTTCGTCGGGCGAGCCGGTAATGCTGAGAAAGCCGGATTCGCTCTGGATCAGCAGGTCATAGGCCTTCTTGTCGCGATAAGGGCCGTCGCTGCCGTAGCCGGAGATATCGCAGACGATCAGGCGCGGGTAGCGCTCGCGCAGCGCCTCGTAGTCGAGCCCGAGACGCTGCGTGGCGCCGGGCGCGAGATTCTGCACGAACACGTCGGCGTCGGCGAGCAGCGCGTGCACGATGGCGAGCGCCTCGGCGCGCTTCACGTCTAGCGTGAGGCTTTCTTTCGAGCGATTGGTCCAGACGAAATGCGAAGCGAGGCCGTGCACGCGTTCGTCGTAGCCGCGCGCGAAGTCGCCCGCGCCGGGGCGCTCGACCTTGATGACGCGCGCGCCCAGATCCGCGAGCTGGCGGGTGCAGAAGGGCGCGGCGATCGCGTGCTCGAACGTGATGACCTTGATGCCTTCGAGAGGGCGCATGAGAGTCTCCCTGGTGCAGTCACAAGCGATCAGAACGAACGCGGCAGGCCGAGAATGTGCTCGGCCACGTACGAGAGAATCAGGTTCGTCGAGATCGGCGCAACCTGATAGAGGCGAGTCTCGCGGAACTTGCGCTCCACATCGTATTCGCAGGCGAAGCCGAAACCGCCGTGGAATTGCAGGCAGGCGTTCGCGGCTTCCCACGAGGCATCCGCCGCGAGCAGCTTGGCCATGTTCGCCTGCGCCCCGCAAGGCTCATGCGCATCGAAGCGGCGCGCCGCCTCGAAACGCATCAGGTTGGCGGCTTCCACGTTCACGAACGCGCGCGCAATGGGAAACTGCACGCCCTGGTTCTGACCGATCGGGCGGCCGAATACCTGGCGGTCCTTCACATATTGCGAGACCTTGTCGATGAACCAGTAGCCGTCGCCGATGCATTCGGCGGCAATCAGCGTGCGCTCGGCATTCAACCCATCGAGGATGTACTTGAAGCCCTTGCCTTCCTCGCCGATCAGGTTTTCCGCGGGGATTTCGAGGTTGTCGAAAAAGAGCTCGTTGGTTTCGTGATTGACCATGTTCAGGATCGCCTGCACGGTCAGCCCTTTACCGATCGCTTCGTGTAGATCGACCATGAAGATCGACATGCCTTCGCTCTTCTTCTTCACGTCCGAGAGCGGCGTGGTGCGCGCAAGCAGGATCATGAGGTCGGAGTGCTGCACGCGCGAGATCCACACCTTCTGGCCGTTGATCACGTAACGGTCGCCCTTGCGAACGGCCGTGGTCTTGATCTTCGTGGTGTCGGTGCCGGTGGTGGGCTCGGTCACACCCATCGATTGCAGGCGTAGCTCGCCGCTCGCGATCTTGGGCAGATACTTGCGCTTTTGCTCGTCCGAGCCGTGGCGCAGCAGCGTGCCCATGTTGTACATCTGGCCGTGGCAAGCGCCGGAATTGCCGCCGCTGCGATTGATCTCCTCCATGATGACCGAGGCCTCGGTAAGGCCGAGGCCCGAGCCGCCATATTCCTGCGGAATCAGCGCGGCGAGCCAGCCCGCTTTCGTGAGCGCATCGACGAAGGCTTCAGGATAGCCGCGCTCCTCGTCGATCTTGCGGAAATACTCGGCCGGAAACTCGCCGCACAAATCGCGCACGGCTTCGCGGATGTCCTGATATTGATCGGTTGCTTCGTTCATTGCACGGATTCCTGCGTTTATTCGGATGGGTTGCGTTCAGGCGAGCATGGCGCGCGAAGCGCGTCCTGTGTCGAGCAGCAGCGTGGCGACGCGCCGTGGCAAGCCGGGATCGGGAAGGAAGCCGCCCATGTGCGGATGCCGTCCGGGCCCAGCTCAGCTTGCGGCGCAGCGGACCAGAAATGGAGCCAGTGCCAGATGGGCGGACGCGCGTCGCCAGTTTCCGGCGTGCAGCCGTTGTCGAGCGTGGCGGCCAGCGCGGCGGCGCGGGTCGGAGGGATGAGGTCGGTGATCGTCTGAAACGGCTGTATGAGCGATGCCGGCAGGGGTGATTCATCGCCGTCTCCAGCGCTGGTTAGGCCAACGCATTGCTATAGAAAAGATGAGTCGACTGTAGGCGAATGTTCCGCGACGCGGAAATACGGATTGAATGTGCCGGTCATAAGCGTATCCTATGGCTCTCGCATCGCAAGAGCAGGAAGGGCCCGGGCTCATGGACGTTCGCCAGCTTCGTTACTTCGTGCACATCGTCGATTACGGCAGTCTCGGCAAAGCTGCGGAAAAGCTCTACGTGGCGCAGCCGTCGCTCAGCCAGCAGATCGCGAAACTGGAAGACGATCTGGGCGTGCCGCTGCTCGTGCGCAGCCCGCAGGGCGTGAAGCCCACCGCCGCGGGCCAGGCGCTGTACCGTCACGCGCGCCTCGTGCTGCATCAGATGGAGCAACTGCGCCAGGAAGTGCGCGAGGGCGTGGGGGCGGAATCGGGCACGGTCGCCATCGGCTTGCCCACGACCATGGCCTCGGTGCTGGCGATGCCGGTCTTCGAGCGCGTGCGCGAGCGCTACCCCGGCATTCGCCTGCAGTTCTTCGAGAGCATGAGTGGCTATCTGAACGAACTGCTCGCGAACGGCCGTCTCGACCTGGCCATTCTGTTTCGCGACACGGCCACACCGGGCATCTCCGCGTTGCCGGTGCTCGATGAAGAGCTTTACGTGCTCGGCGAGCCTGGGCTGCCCGCCAGGGCTCGCACGTGTGCGCTCGCGGCGCTCGCCGACGTGCCGCTGGTGGCACCGGGCGTGGCCAACGGACTGCGCCTGCTGCTCGAACGAATCTTCGCACGCGAGCAAGTGCCGTTGAATATCGTCGCGGATGTGGACTCGCTGCCTATGCTGCTCTCGGTCGCGCAGTCGGGCGCGGCATGCACGATACTGCCCGCATCGGCGCTGGCGCTGCGCGCACCGGCCGAGCGGCCGAAGATGCGGCGCATCGTCGATCCGGTGATCAGGCGACCGGCGAGCATCTGCTGGCCGAATGCGTTGCCGGTGAGTTCGGCTTCGCTTGCCGTGCGGCGCACGCTCTGCGAGTTGATCGAGGAGCTTCGTGCGAGCGGTGTGTGGACGGGGATCGAACTGCGGGAGGCAGGGATGGGGGCGGCGGGCTGAGGCGCGGCGCGAGACCGCTTGGGGTTCGGAGGCCAGCCCGGTGAGACTGGCCTCGCGCGCGATTAGTGCTTGTTATCGACGCGCTTGGGCTTGGGCGGCGAGTCGATCTTGGCGTACTGGAATGCCGGGGTGGCCTTGAGCGCCTCCTTGGTTGCGCCCGGCAGATACAGGTTGCCGTTGCGCACGTCGAGCGAGGCGATAGGCACGGCCACGTCATGCGCGGCGACGCCGAGGAAACCGCCCGCTGCGACGATGGCGGCCGACACCGTGCCGTCCGGCGCGACGATGAGATCGCGCACCGTTCCGATCTTGGCGTTGTCGTCGTTATAGACGGCCTTGCCGAGCACGCTTTTCTTCACGCTCCAGCCTTCGAGCAGCGCCTGCGATTGCTCGACCGTCACGGAAAGCGGCTGTGTGCCGGCTACCTGGGCTTGCGCACCTGCGCTGGCCACGCTTGCGGCCACAACCGCAACCGTCAACATCGTCATGCGGAAAGACATTTACCGTACTCCTGATTCAAGGTTCTGCTTCAAGGTGAATGCGCGGCGGGGGCTGCGCGGAACAACAATCGAGCCGTAATACTAGCGGGATTGAAGAAGCGGCGTGGGCAAGGTGCACGCTGGCTTGACGCGTTGAAAGGAAGCACAAGTAACGCGCCATCCACGCGCAGTCCCCACTTGACACCTTGAATTTCGCGTCTTAAGGTGTGGGCGCAGATCTAGATAAGAGACTATCTGTAAGGTGGTCTCTTATGCGCGTCGCAATTGCATTGGCCTCTTACAGTACACATACTGGAGGCAGATTGTGCAATCGGTCGCGATCAAGATTCGTGGCGTCGACGACGTCATTTCCTTCATCGATTCCTGTCGTGGCATTCCCGGTCGAGCCGGCGTTGTGTGGTGGCTCGCACTAGGCGGACTGTTTCTCGACGCATTCTCCAATTCCGCATTGAGCGCAGGCCTCGGGCCCATGGCTCGCGATCTTCATCTGGACGCGGCGCAGGTCGCGCTGATGACGTCGTTCGCTTCATGGGTCGCTATTGCGTTCAATCCCATTGGCGGCTGGATGGCCGACCGCTGGGGCCGCGTGCGTCCGCTCGTGCTGGCGAAATGCCTGGCCGTGACCGGCGCCGTGCTCGTGATGTTCGCACCGGGCTACGCGGTCATTCTCGCGGGGCGCTTCTTCGTGGGCATGGCCTACGGCATCGACTTCGCGATTGCGATGGCGATGCTCGCGGAGCTCACGCCCGCGCGCCTGAAAAGCCGGCTCAATGCATGGCAAGGCATGTGGTACACGGCCGTCTGCCTGAATCTCGTGCTCGCGCTGCTATTTCATTCGTGGCACGTGGGCGATTCGATCTGGCGTTATTCGATTGCGGCCACCGCGATATTCGGCGTGGCGATTCTGGTGCTGCAATTGCTGTACCTCGTCGAAAGCCCGATGTGGCTCGCGCGCAAAGCGCGTCTCGACGAAGCCGCCGATGCGTTGAGCCGCATCTATGCGCGGGCATTCGTGGCCGCGCCGTTGGGGGAGCGCATTCCTGTGCTCAATCAGGCGCAGCGCGGCTTCGCCAACATTGCGCTGATCTTTCGCGGCGTTTATCTGCCGCGCACGATCCTGGCGGCCACGGTGCAGATCGCGCAGTCCATCCAGTACTTCGCGATTGGCTGGTATCTGCCGCTCATCAGCGCGTCGCTGTTCGGCAAGGACTTCGTCTATGCGACGCTCGGCGCGCTGCTCTTCAATCTCTTCGGCATTGTGGGCGGGTTCATGTCGCCGGTCGTGGGCAAGGTCATCGGCTTGCGCCGCGCTTCCGCGTTCGGCTTCGCGGCGGTCTTCGCGATGTTGCTGATACTCGGCCTTTATAGCGCGAAGATGCCGTTGTGGCTTGCCGCCATCGTGCCATCGCTGTTCATCCTGTTTCATTCGTCCGGGCCGGGTGCGAACGGCAAAACCCTTTCTTCGCTGTCGTTTCGCAGCGAGTTGCGCGCGGGCGCCAATGGCGTCGTGGGCGCGCTCGGCTCGATTGGCGCTGCGCTCGGCTTGTTTGTTTTTCCGCTGTTTCGCGCGCGCTACGGGCTCGAACATACCTTTCTCATTCTCGCCGTCGTGCCGCTCGTCGCCAGCGTGATCTGCTTCGTGATTCGCTGGGATCCCACGCGCACGACCATCACGCCCGATAACGAGTCCGGCGCGCCGCAGTTTGGCGGCGACGCGGCGCGCGAGAGCACCTTCATGAATCCTGCGATGGAGAAGTCCCAGCGATGACCCGAACCCAGCAAGTCATTCTCGCCATCGACGAAGGAACGTCGGGCACGCGCGCCGCCGTGGTGGATGCGCGCGGCCACGTGTCCTGTCTCGAGTATCGTCCGCTGCAGGTGCAAAGCCCGCGGGCAGGCGTCGTGGAGCAGGACGCGAACGTCACGCTCGCGAAGACCATCGAGGTCTGCCGGGCGACGCTCGCATGCGCCGCAGCCGAGGGCCTGGAGGTGGTGGCGCTGGCCATTGCCACGCAGCGCGCCACGGCGGTGCTTTGGGACACGCAAAGCGGACGTGCGCTCGTGCCGGCGATGGTCTGGCAGGACACGCGCTACGCCGGCGAGCTCGCGGAGCTGGCAGAGCGCTGGGACCGCACGCTGCTCGAGCGCGTGGGGCGTCCCGTGGGCGTGCGCTCGCCGTATCTGTGGGCCGTCCATCATCTGCGCGAAACGCCTGCCGTGATCGAAGCGCAGCGCGCAGGACGGCTCGCTTTCGGCACTGTCGACAGCTGGCTGCTGTGGCATCTGTCGAACGCAGGCGTTTGTGTGACCACGCCCACCAATGCGACCTCCGCGAGTGCCTATGTGCTTGCCGAGCACCGCTATTGCGCGGACTGGCTCGATGCGCTGGGCTTTCCTCATGCGCTGCTGCCGCAATTGCGCGAGGACGCCGACATGTTCGGTCACACGCGCGCCGACGTGCTTGGCATCGACGTGCCCATTCTCGCCTGTGCCGGCGACCAGCTCGCGGGTGCGGTGGGGCTCGGCTGCCTCGACCGCGGCCAGTCGCTGTGCGTGCACGGCACCGGCAGCTTCGTCGACTTGTTGATCGGCACTGATTTGCCGCACGACGCGGGCGGCCACGAAGGCACCTTGACCATGACGGCGCGCCGCCACGACAAGGTTTCGCATTTCTCGCTCGAGACCTTCGTGCCGACCACGGGTTCCGCGCTGAACTGGATCTGCGAAAAGCTTCAATGGTTCGACGAGCCGAAGCAGATCAGCGCGCTTGCGGCCACCGTGCAGGGCTCGCGCGGCGTGGCGTTCCTGCCCGCGCTGACCGGCATGCGCGTGCCGCAATTGCAGCCAGGGGCGCGCGCTTCGCTCGCGGGCCTGTCGATCGCCACCACCAGGGCCGAGGTGGCCTACGCGATTCTCGAAGGCATCGCCCAGTCGGTGGCGCTGTGCAACGACGCGAACGCAGCGGTGGCCAAGGTGAACGCCGCAGAGCTGATCGTGGGCGGCGGCTTGTGCGCGAGCGACACGCTGTTGCAGGTTCAGGCCGACTTGAGCGGCGTGCCCGTGCGGCGCATGCGCGGGAGCGATCGCGCGAGCCTGCGCGGCGCGGCTTTCCTGGCGGGCGCGTCGGGCCTGCTGTGGGAGTCGCTGGACGCCGCACGCGCAACGCTTGCGATCGACGCGGTGTTCGAGCCGCGCGCGTCGGCGGACGCCCGAGAGCAGCGCCGCGCCTCATGGCGCACGCGCGTGGAGCATGAGCTTGCCCACGCGAATGCATTCGAACAAGGCTGAGCAGGAGAACGAACTACATGGTGTGGATTCCATCGAGAAAGGCCAATCGCGAGCGGGCGAGCATGACGGGAACGGAGCCGCTGCGTCTCGTGCGGGCCGAGCAGCTCGACCGGCTCGCGAGCGAGACGTTCGATATCGCCATCGTGGGCGGCGGCGTGACCGGCGCCTATGCGGCGCTCGACGCGAGCTTGCGCGGCTATCGCGTCGCGCTGGTGGAGAAAAGCGACTTCGCCGCGGGCACCTCGTCGAAGTCGTCGAAGATGGTGCACGGGGGCCTGCGCTACATCGAGCAAGGCAATCTCGGCCTCGTGCGGCATTCGCTGCTCGAGCGCCAGCGCCTGCGCCGCAACGCGCGCCATCTCGTGCAGCGCTTGCCGTTTCTGTTCCCGGTGATGGAGCGCGACGGCGTGTTCGACAAGCGCCTCGCCAAGGCCTTCGAAAGCCTGCTGTGGACCTACGACCTCGCGGGCGGCTGGCGCGAAGGCATCCTCCACCAGAAGCTCACCAAGGCCGAGGTGCTCTCGCATTGCCCCACCTTCAACGAAACGCATTTGACCGGCGGCTTCATGTACTTCGACGCGCGTGTGGACGACGCGCGGCTCACGCTCAATATCGCGCGCACGGCGGCCTTTCACGGCGCGGCCGTGGTCAATCACGCGCAGGCGATGGAAGTCACGCGCAACGAGCAAGGGCGCGTGGATGGCTTGATCGTGCACGCGGATGCCCGCGAGCTGCGCGTGAGGGCGGGCGTGGTCATCATGGCGACGGGAGTTTGGCTGCGCGACTGGAGCGGCCGCAGGAAGGGCGATCAGCCCGCTCTGCAGATTCGCCCGGCGAAAGGGGTGCACGTGGCCATTCCGTGGCTGAAGATCCGCAACGACTGCACGGTGACGATTCCCGTGCCGGGCCGCAGCCGGCGCGCGACCATCACGCGCTGGGGCAACGTCTCCTATCTGGGCACAACCGACGAAGACTATCGCGGCGATCTCGACGACGTTTGTTGCACGCGCAAGGAGCTCGATTTTCTGCTTGAGGGCGCATGCTCGGCGCTGAAAACCGACTTGCGCGCCGAGGATGTGGTGGGCAGCATCGCCGGCTGCCGTCCACTGGTCGGGCCGCCCGGTGGAAAGACGCTGGAAATGAAGCGCAATCACGAGATTCACGTCGCACCCGATGGGCTCGTCACGATCGTCGGCGGCAAGCTGACCACCTCGCGGCACATGGCGGAGCAGACCATCGACGCCGCCCAAAAAGTTATCGGCAAGCGCACCCGCTGCACGACGAAGTCGGCGTATCTGCTGGGCGCGGCGGGCTATGACGCTCAGGCGATCGTCGCTTCGGGCGGACTGGGCGCGCATTTCGGCGAACGTTACGGCACGGAAGCGCGCTTCGTCACGGATCTGGCGCAGGCCGATCCGCAGCTTTTGCGGCCCATTGTCGACGGCCTGCCCTATACCGAAGCCGAAGTCCTCTACGCCGCACGCCACGAACTCGCCTGCACCGTCGACGACGTGCTGTCGCGGCGCATGCGCGCGCGCCTGATGGCGCGCGATGCCTCAGCGCGCGCCGCCGCGCGCGTGGGCGACATTCTGCAGGCCGAGCTGGGCCTGCCGCCTGCCACCGTTGCAAGTCAGGTGAGCGACTACGTCGCCGCTGTCGAGCACGATAAATCCGTCCTTATGGGAGATACCGCATGATCAGCAAGGAAGCCATCAAGCGAGGCTATAACCGCGGCAATTACATCGTGGGTGCGCACACGCCGCCACCCTGGGCGGCAGGCATCGACAAGCCCGGCACCGAGGCGGGCCTGCAGCGCGACCCGGTGGCGCTCACGCGGGAGCAGCTCGACGCGCTGCGCGCGGCCGCCGACGAAGTGCTCACGCAGAACGCCGAGGTGGTCGCGTTCACGCGCGACTGGTGGGCGCGCTCGATGGTCACCGAGACGGCGGGCAAGCCCGCCACGCCGCATGCGGTCATCGTGCGCGTCTCGACGGTGGAGCAGGTGCAGGCCGTGTTGCGCATCGCGCACGCCGGTGCGATACCGGTGACGCCGTCGGCGGGCCGCAGCAACGTCACAGGCGCGGCGCTGCCGTTGCGCGGCGGCATCGTGCTCGACGTCTGCGGGCTGAACCGCTTCATCGGCTTCGATCGCGAGAGCCAGATCGTCGAGGTCGAAGCGGGCATGTTCGGCGACATCTTCGAGGAGACCATCCAGCGCGAATACGGCATGACGATGGGGCACTGGCCATCGTCGTATGCGATCAGCACGGTGGGCGGCTGGGTGGCGTGCCGCGGCGCGGGGCAGCTTTCCACGCGCTACGGCAAGATCGAGGACATGGTGTTCGGCATGGACGTGGTATTGGCCGATGGCCGGCTCGTCAACGTGGGCGGATACTCGCGCGCGGCCGTGGGCTCCGATCTGCAGCAGCTTTTCATCGGCTCGGAAGGCACGCTCGGCGTGATCGTGCGCGTGCGCCTGAAGCTGCATCGCCTGCCCGACTATGGGCGCGCGATTGCATACGGCTTCGAGTCGTTCGCCACCGGGCTCGACGCATGCCGCGAGATCCTGCAGCGCGGCGCGAACCCGGCGGCGCTGCGGCTCTACGACGAACTCGAAAGCGGCGTGCAATTCGGCCTGCCCAATACAAACGTGCTGCTGGTGGCCGACGAAGGGCCGCGCGAGATGGTGGATGCAGTGCTGAAGATCAGCGAGCGCGTGTGCGCGGCGCTCGGCGAGCGGCTCGATCACGAGGCCATCTTCGAGCGCTGGCTCGATACGCGCTACCTCACGGGCAAGAGCGCCGAAGGCTTCAAGCGCAGCCCTGGCTTCGTGGCCGATACGCTCGAAATGATCGGGCCGTGGAAAGATCTCGCGGCCATCTATCGCGACGTGGTGGCGGCCATCAACGCGGTGCCGGGCACGCTCGCGGGGTCGGCGCACCAGTCGCATGCCTATGTGGACGGCGCGTGTCTCTATTTCTCGCTGCGCGGCGAGGTGGACGTGGCCTCGCGCGCGCAGTGGTATTGCGCGGCATGGGATGCAGCGAATGCGGTGATCATCCGGCACAATGCCACGCTGAGCCATCATCACGGCGTTGGCCTGTTGCGCTCGCCGTACATGAGCGATTCGCTGGGCTCGGCATTTCCCGTGCTGCAGGCCATCAAGCGCACGCTCGACCCGCAGAACATCCTCAACCCCGGAAAGCTCGGCTTGACTGACGAGTTGCTCCACGAAACCCAGTAACGATACCCATGGACAGGTCACTTGGCGGGCGCCTCACGCGCCATCCGGTCATTGCGACGCTCTACGGCGCCGACGAGATCGACTGTTTTGTGCAAAGCGCGGCGGAAGTCGCCATCGTTGCGAACGTCGATCTGCGCAAGCTGCACCGGGTCGTGGCGGCGCTCGCGAAGGCGGACAAGTACGTCATCGTCAATATCGACAGTTGCGACGGCCTTTCGCAGGACAAGGGCGGCGTGGAATATCTGGCGGACATTGGCGTGACGAGCCTTGTTTCCACCCGCGTGGCCACGATCCAGCGCGGCAACCGGGCCGGTCTCGTCACGATGCAGAAGGTCTTCGTGACGGACCGCTCGACCTGGCCGCGCAGCGTGAAGGCGCTCGAGCAGAGCGACCCGAACCTCGTGCAGCTGATGCCCGCGCCCATGCTCGCGCGGCTTTCGGCACAGGACCGCAAGGCGTTGCCTCCCATTGTCGCGTCGGGCTTCGTGTGCAACGAAGCGGACGTGCTTGGCATTCTCGGCGGCGGCGCCGTGGCGGTGTCGACCAGCGACACCGAACTCTGGAATCTCGACCTCGAAGGTCGCACTCTTGGCATTGCAGGAGCAATGAATGGCTAAGCGTTATTTGCAGGTGATCGCGCATTACTACGCAAAGGCGGGCAATGGCGATACGGTGGCGGCGCGGCTCGCCGAACTGGCGGTGGCCACGCGCACCGAGCCGAAGAACCGCTATTACGAGTACTTCCGCTCGCCGGAGCGGCCCGTGCACTTCGTGATTCTCGAGCAGTACAGCGATGCCGATGGTCTCGCCGAGCATCGCGAGACGCCGCATTTCCAGCGCATCGGCGTGGGGGAGATCATTCCGCTGCTGGAGCGGCGCGAGGTGAGCAGCTATATGGTGGAGGAGAGCGCCGCATGATCGTGCGGGCGCACGACCCGGGCCTGCGTGAAGGCGGCTCGCGTCGTGAAATCGCGATCAGGGCACGCGCGTGCGCGTGACGTCGACCATCGGCGCCACCGGTGCGACTGGCGCAACCGGCGCCGCATCCACGCCCATCTCGTCGGCGTCGAACGCCATCGCCTGCGGCCGGCCTTTTGCGCGCCGCAAGCCCTTCCCGATCATCAGCAGGTGGTAGTAGAGCCGCGCGCTCAATCCGTACCGGTACGCGTGGAGGTTGCCTAGCGCGAGGCTCAGGCCTTCGCGCGCCTGGCTGTTGCGCGCGTAGAGCGAAACCACGATCGGCACGAACCGGCGCATGGCGAGCTTGCGCGCGGGCTCGAGCTCGGGCGGCAGCGTCAGTCCGTGGAGGAAGCGCCAGGCCGCGAGCGACGAAGCGCTGGTGGTATTGCGCGTGGACTGCGAAACCGAGACATCGGTTTTCCGGTAGTACGAGACATGTTCGTCGATGTAGCACACGCCCCGCGCCGCGAGGCACAGGCGCACGCCGAAAACGTAATCGCAGCACACGGCATGCTGCTCGTCGTAGCTGATTTGCTTGACGAGCGCGGCGTCGGCGAGCCAGCCGTTATTCGGGAACATCTGCACGATGCCGGTGCGCCCCGGCAGGGCTTGCAGCCCAGCCGCCGCGCTCGTGCGGTGATACGCGTGATTCATGTGCTCGCTCGAGGCGTGGTCCACGCTGCCGTCGTGGTCGACTTCGTATTGATTGCCGAACGCGGCCTGAATCCCGGGATAGCGCTCCCATTGCGCGAGCAGGCGCTCGATGCAGCGCTCGGCGAGGTAGTCGTCGTCGTGGATCAGCAGGATCTTGTCGCCGGTTGCGCGCGCAAACAGGCTCGCGACGTTGCGCGCCTGACCGAGCGCGGGCGTGTTGCGCCGATACGCGATGCGCGCGTCGTTGCCGTACCGTTCGGCGATCATGCGTTCGGCCTGGTCATCGGGCGAGTCGTCGCCGATCACGATTTCGATATTCTTGTGCGTCTGCGCAAAGCACGATTCGATGCAGTCGATCAACAGATCCGGCCGCTTGTACGTGGGCAGACAAATCGAGACTTTGGTTGTTATCGTCATGGGCCTACCCCTTGTTCCTTCGGGACGATGAAGAGGTTCGCATTGCGAACGCCATTCGGCTGGCATGACGGTAAGCCAACAAAACTAGAAAGAAATGAAAAATAAATCGTAAGCCGGAGTCATGCGGGAAAACACGCATCTGGCGGGAATTACGCGCGAATGGTACGAGAATTTGAAAAGAAAATCGAAAGCCGGCAGCAAGCGCCGTGCCGCGCGGCCCGCAGGCTCGAGCGGCCGCCGGCAAAGCCGCGCCCGGCGGGCTTCTTGCCCTAAATTCGCATAGGTCTGCACGGCGCCGGAAGAGGCTCGAAAAAGCCGTATGGAAGGGGCATGCATCGCGCCTGGCGCCGTGGGGTTGGCGCCACCGGATTATTTCCTTTAAGAGCGGCGCCTATTAACAGTCGAACAGAGAAAATAATTCTGCGGCTGGCCGGCGGCGGCCGGAATTATGAAAACACTTTCTACAGTCTGCCGCGTAGCATGATCGTCCATTCAATCAGCGACAGAACAACGGATCATGGGCGACAAACTGCACTATTTCGATTACGCGGCCACGACGCCGGCCGACCCGCGCGTGATCGCCGCGATGGGCGAATGCCTTGGCATCGAGGGTGCATTCGGCAATCCGGCCTCCAGTTCGCACGCGGCGGGCACGAAGGCGCGCGGTCTCGTGGAAGCGGCGCGCGCACAGGTGGCGGCGCTGATCGGCGCGGCACCCGACGAAATCGTCTGGACCTCGGGCGCCACCGAATCGAACAATCTCGCGCTGAAGGGCTATGCCGATGCGGCCACGGGCGCGCGCCATCTGATCACGAGCTGCCTCGAGCACAAGGCGATTCTCGACACCATGGCGAATCTCGAGCAGCGCGGCATGGCGCTCACCTATGTGCGCCCCGATGCCGACGGCACCATCGGCGTGGAGGCCGTGAAGGCGGCGCTGCGCAGCGACACTGGTCTCGTTTCGCTCATGCTCGTGAACAACGAGATCGGCACGCTCACGGACATCGCCGCGATCGCGCCGATCGTGCACGAAGCGGGCGCGCTGCTGCACGTGGATGCGGCGCAGGCGCTCGGCAAGACGCCCATCGACGTGAAGGCGATGGGCATCGACTTGCTGTCGATGTCGGCGCACAAGGTCTATGGGCCCAAGGGCATTGGGGCGCTCTATGTGCGCCGCGAGGTGGCCGCGCGCATCGCGCCGCAGATGCACGGCGGCGGCCACGAGCGCGGGCTGCGCTCAGGCACGCTGGCCACGCACCAGATCGTGGGCATGGGCACGGCCTGCGCGCTGGCCGCTGCACAGATGGAGGCCGACACGCAGCGCATCGCGGGCCTGGCCGCACGCCTGCTCGACGGCGTGCGTGGCCTCGAAGGCGTGACGCAAAACGCGCGCGCGGCGCGCCGGATCGCGCATACGCTGAGCCTCACCATCGACCTGCCTGGCTTTTTCCCGTTCATGTTGTCCGCCGATCTTGCCGTGTCGTCCACTTCGGCGTGCAACTCCGCCTCGGGCGCGCCTTCGCACGTGCTGAGCGCGCTGGGGCTCGACGCCGAGGCGGCCAGCCGCACGCTGCGCTTCAGCATCGGCCGCTATACGACGCAGGAAGACGTCGATCATGCGATCGCGTGCATTCGCGCCGTGGTGGCACAATCCGCGACGAACGCGGCGCCCTGTGCGCGCGCCGCGTGAACCGTGATCGATGACCGGTGACTGGCAAGGGGGCGTAGGCCGATTCTTTTTCCCGGCGCGTCCCGCTTGCACCTCGCAACGCCTCGTGCAGGCGTTCAAGCAGACCCTTGCATCGATTGGCTGACCTTCAATCGCCTGAATCGAGCGCGTGAGCGCGCTTACGAAAGCGGCTTCGAATCCGGCGTCGGATTGCCCAGGTCGTCGGTCGGCAGCCATTGCTGATCGAACGCCGCCACATAGAGCGCCCACTGCGGCGCGCCCAGATCGACAAGCAACGCGCCGTCCTGCCAGATGTCGTTGTGGTCGTTGCTGTCGTCGCCGGGGCGATGAATGAATTCGCCCTTCGACCCCTGGTTCATGTGCACGTCGTGCACGCCGTTGCCTTCGCTATAGAAGCGGCCGAACACGTAGACGTCGAAGCCCGACTGCATCGCGCGCACCAGCAGGCGCTCCAGCGTGCCGACGGGCTCGACTGCGTTCGAGCCGTCCATGACGTCGCTGTCGCGCCAGTTGCCGGTGTTGGCGAGAAAGTCGCTGCGCTGGAAATCGAGCGCGGGCAGCGCGTCCTGCCCGGTGAGATCGTGCGAGCCGGATGCGGCGCTCTGGAGCGTCGCGAGCACGGGGTGGCTGAAGTCGAACGGCAGCTTGTACTTGAGCAGATCGTCGGCGTCGGTGGTGCCGACGTTCACCGCGATGTCCCATTGCGCGCCCGCGACCGAGAGCCCGAAATGCAGGTGGTACTGCACTTCATGAGGCCGCTGCGTGGGTTTGAGTTTCGGCGTGGTCACGATCTTGCCTTTCGCATAGCCGTAGGGAAGTGCCATTGCTTGCATCTCCTCGAAGTGGGGCCGCCCATCATCGCGCCGCTGCGTGACAGGGGGACGGCGCGCGTTGCCTCAACTCTGAGCGGCCCACTGCGCGAGTGTGGCCACCGTGTTCATGTTGCGCGCGGTGCCGTTTTTCGCGGCGGGAATCTTGAGCTTCGAGCGCGCGATGCCGTCCTGGTAGTACACGTAGATCTCGCGCGTGCCGAGGGCCATGAGTTCCGAGCCCTGGCCGCTCGCCTTCTCCAGCGCGTCGGCGCTTGCGGCGGTGTCAAGAAAGATTGCGAGCGTGCGCTCGGGAGGTGCGCTCGGGAAGGGGTTTGCCGCGAGCACAGCGGCCATTTCGTCAGCGGTGCGCAGCAGCACGCCAACCGGCTTGCCCGCGTAATCTTCGAGGCTGCGTTCGAGTTGTTTCTTCACGCTCGCGGCCGCTAGCCGGCTCTGGAAAACGACGTTGCCGCTCGCGATATAGGTGCGCACGCCTGCAAAGCCGAGCGCCTCGCACATCGCGCGCAGCTCGGTCATTGGGAGCTTGCCGGTGCCGCCGACGTTCACGGCGCGCAGCAGGGCGATAAAGGTAGGCATGCGCGCATGATACAGCGGTTCGCGCGAAGCGCGGCGTGCGTGGCGGTATCATCGAAACGATGGGGCGCGCCATTCCGGCGCGTCGGCGAAGCGAAGAGTGAATACGCATGAAGACGTTGCTGATCGTCTATCACACGATGACCGGAGGCACGCAGCAAATGGCCGAAGCAGCGGCGGCGGCCGCGCGCGAGCAAGCGGGCGTCGCGGTGAAGCTGCAGCGCGCGGATGCCACGCAACCCGAAGACGTGCTCGCCGCGGACGGCTATCTGTTCGCGACGCCAGAGAATCTCGCGGCCATGTCCGGGCTGATGAAGGACTTCTTCGACCGCAGTTACTACGCGGCGCTCGACCGCGTGAACGGCCGCCCCTACGCGGTCATGATCTGCGCGGGCAGCGACGGCCAGAACGCGCTGCGCCAGATCGATCGCATCGCCACGGGCTGGCGGCTAAAGACGGTGGCGCCGGGCGTGATCGTTTGCACCCATGCGCAGACGCCTGAACGCATTCTCGCGCCCAAGACCATCGGTGCCGACGATCTCGAACGCTGTGCGGAACTGGGCGCGGGGCTGGCCGCCGGACTCGCGCTCGGTGTCTTTTGAAGCGCGCGTTTTCTCGTGCGCTTTTTATTCCGCTTTTTCATCCATTATTCCGCGCATTGCCCGGCTTCGAACACGGCATCGTTACGCCTGCAAAACTGAGATGAGGTGCCGCGCCCGCCTTTCATAATGCTCATCTCACCGATTAAATACAGGATGACGAATTAATGAGATCGAGTTTGAAAGTGCGGCGGCACGGCGTTGTTTGGGGCGTCCTGCTGAGTGTCCTGATTGGCGCCGGCGGCATGCTGTCGGGGTGCGCGCTCGATATGGAGCGGAAGTCCCCGGTTTTCGCGATGCATTGCCGGCAGGTGAGCTCGGGGTACTACTGCGTGCAGCCGGGCGATACGCTCGCCAGGATCGCGCTGGGATTCGGACGCACGCCACAAGACATCGCGAGCTGGAATGATCTGGCGGCCGGCGCCCCGCTGCGCGTGGGCCAGGTGCTGCGGGTGGCGCCGCAGGATGCCGGGCCGGCGCAGGCGAATCCCGCGCCTGCGGGCGCCGACCAGGCTGCGGAAACGTCAGGCGCTACGCCCGCGGCTGCATCGCCGCAATTCGTCTGGCCGGTCAACGGCATGGTCGTGCGCGAGTTCGGCGAAGGCGGCTCGCGCGGCATCGAGATTGCCGGTAGCGCGGGCAGCCCGATCAAGGCCGCCGCCGCGGGACGCGTCGTCTATGCGGGCGACGGCATCAAGACCTACGGCCTCATGGTCATCCTCAAGCACGACAATGGCTTCGTGACGGCCTATGGCAATAATCGCCGTCTGCTCGTTCGGGAAGGCGATGCGGTGCAGCAGGGCGCAGCCATTGCCGAAATGGGCGTGCAAGGCGACGGCGCGGCGCTGCTTCAGTTCGAGATGCGCGAAGGCAGCCACGCGGTGGATCCATTGGCGCATCTGCCGGCGGACTCGGGGCCGGTCGCGGAGTGAGCCTTGCGGCCCGAGCTCTTTGTATCGCGCGCCGCCGTCGCCTGCACTAGCCCTGTGCGGCGCTCGCGACGCGGTTGCGGCCGGCGCGCTTGGCGGCATAGAGCGCTGCGTCGGCGGCGGCGATCAGCGCATGGGGCACCGCGCTTGCAGCCGGGTTGGGCGCGCCGCCCGGGCTGCTCGTGGCGCAGCCGGCGCTCACGGTGACCCGGCCCGCCGGCGCAGGCGAGGGCATGGCGAGCTGCGCGACTGCCGCGCGTGCGCGTTCTGCGACGGTGCAGGCTTCGTCAGCGTTGGCGCCGGGCAGCACCAGCGCGAACTCTTCGCCGCCGTAGCGCGCGACGAAGTCGCCGGGGCGCAGCGTGAGCGCGAGCGCCCCGGCCACGGCGCTGAGGCACGCATCGCCGTGCAGGTGGCCGTGGGCATCGTTGTAGAGCTTGAAGTGATCGACGTCGACCATCACGAGCGAAAGCGGTTGCGCACCGCGCGCCGCACGCTCGAACAAACGGCGGAACTGCTCGTCGAAATAGCTGCGGTTGTACACGTGCGTGAGCGCGTCATGCGCCGATGTCTGGATCAGCGAGGCATGCTCTTCCGATAACTGCCGGTAGAGCGCAGTGACTTCCCAGACCAGCACGCACACCAGCACGCCCGGCGCGAACATGCTGAAGATGCGGGCCACGTACCAGCCCAGCGTGAAGCGCTCGATGCTCAGCGTATTGAGCGCGGCGTCGACGAGCGAGGCGAGCAGCGCCACCACGATCCACCAGTCGAGCACGAGCCGCAGCCGACCCTTCAACAGGACGACGGCGATGGCCACAAGGTTGAGCGCGCAGATGACGAGCCCCATGGAACCGGCGGCCAGCTCTGCTGGCGCAATCCGCGTGGCGGCCGACGCTGCCGTGGACGCATGCCACGGCTCGGCCAGATCGACGCGAACCACGAACACCCCGAGCGCCGCGGCGAGCATCGCGGGGCCGGCGATCAGGAGCCAGGAGCGGGCATCCAGGCCCAGGCACGCGCGCTGGGACGGGTCGTCCGGCGCGCGGCTGCGCACCAGTTCGGCCACGATCACGAGCGCGGGGAAGCCCGCGTGCCAGAAGACCCACATCCACGCCGCGCTATACGGGCCCGCACCCAGCAATCCCGTGCGCGTGAAAACGCCAGGAAACATCAGCAACTGCAATGCAACGGTAATGGCGGTGAAAGCATAGGCGCCCCCGAGCGCGCCGAGCATCGGCAAACGCGTGACTGCGAAGCGCGCGCCGAGCATGAACGCCGCAATGCCCGACGTGGTGAACACGGTCAGCGCGCACATCGGCATGAATGGGCCGATGGCGGGCAGGGCGTCGCGGGCGCGCGGCGCCGTCAGCGCGAGTGTGAGCATGATCGCGAGCGCGCAGAGGCTGGCGAAGATTGCCTGCCTGCGCGTAGCGGGTCCTATCAACAAGCCGTACATGGAGCCCCGTGGCGTCGAGCGTGTGTGTTCGCAACTCCGGGGAGGCGCCGTGCGCGCCGCCGGTTGCGCAGCTATTTTGCGCCGATTCGCCTGCCGATGGGGCGCGAATTAGCGGGCGGCCCCGCTGCTCAGGGATCACTCGGCGGGCAGCGTGGCCGGCATGCGCAGCCGGTACCGGGACACCGCCTGGATGGCGAGCGCGCAGAAGATCGCGCTGGCGTAGGCGGCCACGAGATTCATGCGCTACCGAGCGGATGTCGATGCATCGTTTGCGGATTCCCCTTCATTTGCGCTCAATCCGGCGGTGCGCTCCCTGATGCTCTCGCGAACCTGCTGGCGGAACCAGCAATGCGTCGCGTCGCGATCACTCGCTTTGGTCCAGGCCATGATGACCTTCAGCGGCGGGAACGCTACCGGCGGCTCAAAGATCTGGATCGGCAGCACCGACTCGAAATGTCGCGCGAGCGACAGCGGCAACGTCGCGATGCAGTCGGTCGCGGCCACCATGTGCGGCAGCGTCGTGAATTCGGGCACCAGAAACTGGTCATGCTGCGTGAGGCCCGCTGCCGCAAGCGTATCGCGTTCGATGCTCGCGTTAATTCGAAACCCCAGATTGAAGCTGATATGCGTGTGGCGCAGGTAAGCGTCCACGTCGAGCCTGGCCGGCGATGGCGCGTGCCTTGTCGATTCAATGCAAACCATCCGGTCGATGAACAGATGCTCGTACTGGTAATCGGAGTCGTCATTGAACAGATTGAGACCCGACCAGTCGGATACCTGCTCCGGGGCTATCACCATGTCGATCATGCCCTGCCGCATACCCTCGCCCGAATTCCGGTCGCCATGGACGAACTGCACGCCGGATTTCGGAGCGTGGTTGCTCAGCCGCTGGTGCAGGGGCGGCACCAGCAGGAAGCTCAGCCAGTCGGCCGAGGCGATCCGGAAGCGGTGGGTAATTTCGCCGGGATCGAATTCGAGCGTGCCGAGCAGCGATTCGCCCGCGAGCTGGAATCGTTCCAGTAGCGGCAGCAGCGCCTTCGCCTTCTCCGTCAAAAGCAGCTCTCGCCCGTTGAACACCAGCAGTTCGTTGTCGAACACTTCGCGCAGGCGTTTCAGGCTGCCGCTGACCGTCGATTGCGTCAGATGCAATTCCTTTGCGGCAATCGTCACGTTTCGATGCTTCAGCAACGTGTAGAGGATCGGCAGCAGATTGAGATTGACGTTGCGTAGCTGGTTCGATTGACTCATGACTGGATTCGTCGTCGGATGCTGTTCGGTGGCGGAAATTTTCGCCTCCGGGACCGAAAATCGTCTACTGGCGCTCGCCCGCGCACAATCGGGAAATGCCCGCCATCTTTCCTGGCGTTTTTACCTACGCGGCTTCGCCAATACCTCCTATGGAAAACGGCGGTTTCCTCCCGCGCTACCCCCGTCTCTATACTTTGTTCCACATCAAACGCGCTTGACCTGACGCCGGAGTCGCGGCGCTCCAGGCCATCGCCCGCCGGTCACTTCATCCGGAAATTCACGGCATTTAAATAGCAGTACGAACAAGGAGAGGTCATGCATAGCGTCTCGACGCTCGGATACATGGTTCTCGGGGTCAGCGACCTCGCGGCCTGGGAAGGGTTCGCCGTCAACGTGCTGGGCCTGCAGCCCGGGAAACGCGTGGCTGGCGAGTCGCTGGGCCTGCGGATGGACGACTACGAACAGCGCATCTTGCTGCTCAAAAACGAGATCGACGACTTCCTCGCCGCCGGCTGGGAGTTCGAAACGGATGCACAGCTCGATGCGTTCGTCGCCCAGGCGCGCGCGCGCGGAGTCGAAGTCGCCGAGGAGGACAAGGCGGTCGCCGACCAGCGCCGCGTCGCCCGGCTCTTCGTCTGCGTGGACCACGACGGTATCCGCCACGAGTTCTACAGCACCGCTTATCGGGCCAACACCCGTGACACGTTCCGCTCGCCAGTGCTGCGCGGAGGGTTCAGCACCGGGCGCCTCGGCGCGGGCCACTTCGTGACCGTGCCGAAGCAAAGCGCGCGCGCGAAGGCGTTCTGCGAGGACATTCTCGGCCTGAAGCTCAGCGACACCATTCAGGGCGATGCCGCGCCGGGCATGACGATCGACGTGACCTTCTTCCATGCGCGCACGGGCCGTCACCATTCGCTGGCCGTCGCCGAGGTGCCGTTTCCGGTCCGAAAGCGCATTCACCACATGATGATCGAGTGCAGCGACCCCAACGACGTCGGCCTCGCCTACGACCGCTGCAAGGCCGCGGGCGTGCCGATTCTGATGGAGCTCGGTCACCACCCCAACGACGGGATGTTCTCGTTCTACCTGATCTCGCCGTCGGGTTTCGCGATCGAATTCGGCGCGGGCGGCATCGTCGTGAACGACGACACGTGGGAAACCAGACGCTATTCCGAACTCAGCGACTGGGGCCATAGGCTCAATCCGCCGCCGGGCGCACCGGCCCCGAACGCCCATTGAGCGTTCGCCTTACCGCCTTACCCGTCCACCACGCGTGCATCGCGCGAAAGCCATCGAAACGCCGCAAGCCATTGGAACCAGAAAAATGTCCTTGACCGAAGCCAGTACCAGCAAGTTCGTCACCATCAACGAGCCTGCACTCGAGAATTTCTCTATCCACTTCAACGATGCCGGCAGCGGCCAGACCGTCGTGATGCTGCACGGCGGCGGTCCCGGCGCAAGCGGCTGGAGCAACTACTACCGCAACGTCGATGCACTCGTGAGCGCGGGTTTTCGCGTGCTCTTGATCGACAGCCCTGGCTTCAACAAGTCGGGCGAGATTGTCAGCGACGTGCCGCGCAATCTGCTGAACGCGCGCGCGACCAAGGGCGTGCTGGACGCACTCGGCATCGACAAGGCCCATCTGGTCGGCAACTCGATGGGCGGCGCCTCGGCCTTGAGTTTCGCGCTGGAGTACCCCGAACGCATGGATCGTCTCGTGCTCATGGGGCCGGGCGCGCAAGGCCCGAGCATCATTCAGCCGCAGCCGGGCGAGGGTATCAAGCGCATGTTCAAGCTGTACATGCAGCCTACCTACGAGAACTTCGAGGCGATGCTCGAGGTATTCGTCTACGACCCCAAGGCGATCACCGAGGAGTTGCGTCAGGGCCGGTGGAGCAACATCGAGTCGAACCTCAATCACCTGAAGAACTTTGTCGAAAGTTCGAATCTCTGCCCTGTCACGAAGTGGGACTTGAGCGCCCGCTTTCCGGAGATCGCGCACAGAACACTGGTGACGTGGGGGCGCGACGACCGTTTCGTGCCCCTCGATCATGGCCTGCGCATGATCAACACCCTGCAGGATGCGCGGCTCCACATCCTGCCGAAGTGCGGTCATTGGGCCCAATGGGAGCATGCCGACGAGTTCAACCGCCTCGTCATCGATTTTCTGAAGCACTGAAACACCGCACATCATCGAGTGGACGCATCCCATGAAAGAACGTTTTGACGCCGACGTTGCGATCGTCGGCTATGGTCCGAGCGGCATCATTGCCGCCCTGACCCTTGCGAAATACGGCATTTCCACGGTCGTTTTCGAACGTCACCGCGACATCTATCCGCGCGCCCGCGCCGTGACCGTCAACGACTGGACGATGCGCATCTTCCAGAGCCTCGGGGTCGACGAAGCCGTTCTGAAGTGCATCGATCCGCAGCGCGCGCTGCGCTGGATACGCTACGACGGCACGGAGATCATGCGCATCGAGCATCCGCCTTCGACGCTGGGCACCCGGACGCGCTTTTTCAACATCTACCAGCCGACGATGGAAGCGACTTTGCGCGAATGCGCAACCCGGCATGCGCAGATCGACGTGCGCTATGGCTTGGACGTGGTGTCGCTGGATCAGGACGAAACGGGCGTCACGTTGACGGCGAAAGACGTCGCGACGGACGCGAAGACCAGCGTGCGCGTGCGCTATGCGATCGGCTGTGACGGCGGGAGCAGCGCGACTCGCGGCGCGCTCGGCGTGAAGCTGCTCGGCGATACGCTGGAAGTGCTGTGGATCGTCATCGACTGCCGGGTGAAGCGCTGGTGGCCGGACCGCAATCTGCTGACCTTCTGGTCCGACAAGGAGCGGCCGGTCGTGGACATCGCGCTTTCGGGCGGCAATCACCGCTGGGAGCTGCCGCTCAAGCCGGGCGAGACCGAAGCGGACTTCTCGACGAACGAGCAGGTGTGGCCGCTGCTCGAGGCGCTGGGCGTACGCGCAGACGACGTCGAAATTCATCAGCACGCGTTCTACCGCCACCACACCCGGATGGCGGACAAGTGGCGTGTCGGGCGCGTGTTCCTCGCCGGCGATGCCGCGCATCTGATGCCGCCTTGGGCCGGCGCCGGCATGCAGACCGGCATGCGCGATGCGTTCGATCTGGGCTGGAAGCTCGCGGGCGTGATCAACGGAACCTTGCCCGAGCACTTTCTCGATTCCTATGAAACGGAGCGCCGTCCCAACGCGGAGTTCTACACGCAGCTTGCCGTGCAGCTCGGCCGCGTCATCAAGCAGGAGCTCTCGGAAGAGGAGCAGGCCGCGCTCAGCGCGCCGCCGCCGGCCGATGCGCCGGAGCCGCCGCTGATCGCGCCGCCGGTGCTCACTGGCGGATGGCTGCGCGGGCCGCTTGCCGCGGATAGCATCGTCGGCCGCATGGTGCCGCAACCCGTCGTCGGCGACACGCGCGGGGTGATGGCGCGTCTCGACGACCTGCTGGGCGACGGCTTCGTGCTGCTCGGCGACGACGTCGATCCCGCGACCTTGCTGACGTCCGCGGAGAAAGCGGCGTGGGACAAGCTAGGTGCGCGCTACATCGCCTTGCGTCAGCAGGACCAGCGCACTCAGGGGCCCGGCGAACTGATCGATCTGGATGGCGTATTGCGCCCGTGGCTGCGCAAATACGGCGCGCGCGCCGTCGCCTTGCGGCCCGACCGCTTCGTGGCTGCAGCCGACGTGAGCGGGCTTTCGGTGCCGGCAAGCACCGCTCGAACGGAGGAGGTGCACGCCGATGCCCGATAACACGGTGGTCACTACCCTGGCCGCGCGGTTGCGCGATGCCGAACGCACGCGCGCGGTGATCGCGCCCGTGCGCGGCGAGATCGCCGCGACCGATATGGCGACCGCCTACGCCATCCAGCAGGCCAACGTCGACCGGCGCGTGGCGAACGCTGAGCGCATCGTGGGTCGCAAGATCGGCCTCACCTCGCTCGCAGTGCAGAAGCAACTGGGCGTCGATCAGCCCGACTTCGGCGCGCTGTTCGCTTCGATGGCGCATGGCGACGGCGAACCGATTCCCCTTTCGCAACTGATCCAGCCGAAAGTGGAAGCGGAGATCGCGCTCGTGCTCGAGCACGATCTCACGCACGAGAAACACACTTTCGTCGATGTCCTGCGCGCCAGTGCGTATGCACTCGCAGCGATCGAAGTGGTGGACAGCCGCATCGAGAACTGGGACATCCGCTTCGTCGACACGGTCGCGGACAACGCGTCCAGCGCGCGCTTCGTGGTGGGCAGCCGCCCGGTGCCGCTTTCGCAGATCGACCTCGCCGCATGCGCGATGGAACTCGCGCGCGACGGGGAGGTGCTCTCGCGCGGCAACGGCGCGGCGTGCCTCGGCAACCCGCTGAATGCGGCCGTGTGGCTGGCGGACCGGATGGTGCAACTCGGCACGCCGCTGCGCGCCGGCGACGTCGTGCTCACGGGCGCACTCGGGCCGATGGTCGCCGTCAAGGAGCCAGGCACCTATACCGCACAGATCGAAGGGCTCGGCAGCGTTCGCGCGACTTTTATCGCCTGATTCAGGGGACTTTACATGGCTTCGGAACAACTCAAGGCCGCGATCATCGGCTCGGGCAACATCGGCACGGATCTGATGATCAAGATCCTGCGCAACAGCCGGAATCTGGAGATGGCCGCGATGGTGGGCATCGATCCGAACTCGGACGGCCTCGCACGTGCCGCTCGCCTCGGCGTGGCGACCACGCATGAAGGCGTCGAAGGGCTGACGCGGCTGGACGTCTTCAAGGACATAGACTTCGTGTTCGATGCGACCTCGGCTGGTGCGCATGTGAAGAACGACGCGCTGCTGCGCGCGCGCAAGCCGGGCATCCGCATGATCGACCTCACGCCCGCCGCGATCGGCCCTTACTGCGTGCCGGTCGTGAACCTCGACGCGCATATCGACGCGCTCAACGTCAATATGGTCACCTGCGGCGGCCAGGCCACGATCCCCATCGTTGCCGCGGTGTCGCGCGTGGCGAAGGTGCATTACGCGGAGATTGTCGCGTCGATCAGCAGCAAATCGGCGGGGCCCGGCACGCGCGCCAACATCGACGAGTTCACTGAGACTACTTCGAAAGCCATCGAAGCGGTGGGGGGCGCAGCGAAGGGCAAGGCGATCATCGTGCTGAACCCGGCCGAGCCGCCGATGATGATGCGCGATACGGTCTATACGCTTTCGGATCTCGCCGACCGCGAAAAGATCGAGCGATCGATCGAGGAAACGGTCGCGAAGGTGCACGCGTATGTGCCGGGCTATTGCCTCAAGCAGAAGGTCCAGTTCGATGAAATTCCCGCGAGCGCACCGCTGAACGTCCCGGGCCTTGGGCGCTTCAGTGGCCTGAAGACCTCGGTGTTCCTCGAAGCGGAAGGCGCCGCGCACTATCTGCCTGCCTACGCGGGCAACCTCGACATCATGACTTCCGCCGCGCTCGCCACTGCCGAGCGCATGGCGCAGGCGCTTTTGAACGTGCAGGGAGCCTGAGCCCATGAGCAAGAAACTCTATATCTCCGACGTGACGCTGCGCGACGGCAGCCACGCCGTTCGCCACCAGTACTCGATCCAGAACGTGCAGGACATCGCCCGCGCATTGGACCGCGCGAAGGTGGACAGCATCGAAGTCGCTCACGGCGACGGCCTGCAGGGCTCGAGCTTCAATTATGGCTTCGGCGCGCACAGCGACCTCGAATGGATCGAGGCCGTCGCCGACGTGGTCGAGCACGCGAAGATCGCGACGCTGCTGCTGCCCGGCATCGGCACGATTCATGACCTGAAGGCTGCGTACAACGCGGGCGCGCGCGTGGTGCGCATCGCCACGCACTGCACGGAAGCCGACATCTCGAAGCAGCACATCGAGTACGCGCGCGAGCTGGGCATGGACACCGTGGGCTTCCTGATGATGAGCCACATGACCACGCCGGAAAACCTCGCCGCCGAAGCAAAGAAGATGGAAAGCTACGGCGCGACCTGCATCTACGTGGTCGACTCGGGCGGCGCGCTGACGATGAACGACGTGCGCGAGCGCTTTCGCGCGGTGAAAGCCGTGCTCAAGCCCGAAACGCAGACGGGCATGCATGCGCACCACAACCTGTCGCTTGGCGTGGCGAATTCGATCGTGGCGGTGGAAGAAGGTTGCGACCGCATCGATGCCTCGCTGGCAGGCATGGGCGCGGGCGCCGGCAACGCGCCGCTGGAGGTGTTCATCGCGGCGGCGGAGCGCATGGGCTGGAACCACGGCACCGGTCTCTGCACGCTGATGGATGCCGCCGACGACATCGTGCGCCCGTTGCAGGACCGTCCGGTGCGCGTGGATCGCGAGACGCTCGCACTCGGCTACGCGGGTGTGTATTCGAGTTTCCTGCGCCATTCGGAAGTGGCGGCGCAGAAGTACGGCCTGAAGACGGCGGACATTCTCATTGAACTGGGCCGTCGCCGCATGGTGGGTGGTCAGGAGGACATGATCGTGGACGTGGCGCTCGATCTTGCCAGGCAGCTGGACGTCGGTCCAGGGCAATAGTGCAGGCGGTCGCGATGTGAACGATACGAAAACATCGCGATGGATTTGCAGTATATAAAAATAAGGTTTGGAGACTTCGATGAAACGTATCTATGTAATGGCATTATTGGCAGTCCTGCCAGTCGCGAGCGCAGTTGCACAAAGCCATGTCACGATGTACGGCATGATCGACGGCGGGGTATCGTACATATCCAATCAGGGCGGTCATTCCGTCACGAAGTTCGACGACGGAATCTTTTCCCCAAATTTGTTCGGCATTCAGGGCGCGGAAGATTTGGGAGGCGGAACGAAAACCATCTTCAAGCTCGAAAATCAGTTTCTGCTCGGCTCGGGAGCGGCCGTGCAGCCGGGCATTTTCGGACGCAATGCGTATTTGGGAATCGACGATCCACGGCTGGGAAAATTGACGTTGGGGAACGTCTACGAGTTCATGTTTACCTCGTTGACAGAGGGCAAAAACACGCCGGCTTTGATCTCCGGCGGCCTTTATAGCTTTGCGGCGGGGCCGTTCCAGAATCTCGGCATTCCCCAAAACCCGACTGGCTGGTTCGGCTGGGCGCGGACCAACGGAATACCGATCAACAACGCGGTCAAGTACCAGGCTCCCCAGATCGGCGGGTTTTCCGCCGGCGCACTGTATTCCTTCGGTGGCGTGGCCGGATCGTTCGGCTCGAACTCGGGCATGAGTTTCGGCGTGAACTACGATCACGGTCCATTCGGGCTCGGCGCCGCTTATACCGAACAGAAGTATCCCGGCTCCCTCAAAGGCGCCCCGCAGGTTCCGATTCGAAACTGGGGTGTCGGCGCTCACTACGCCCTGGGTTCCACGTTGACCTCCGCAAGCTTTGTTACCGTTCGCAATGAATTGACGGGCGCGTATGCGTATGCCGGGCAGCTTGCGAGCAACTGGCAATTGACGCCCGCGCTTTCACTCGGCTTGAGTTACATGTACATGAAGGGCAACGAAGTCCTGTACGGCAATCACGCCAACCAGTTGAACGCGATACTCGGCTACTCGCTTTCCACGCGCACGATGGTCTATGCGGAAGGGGCCTGGCAGCGCGCGAATTCCGGCGCGCACGCCGCCATCAATGGAATCCTCAGCCCTTTGGGCTCGTCGAGCAGCGCCTCCCAGGCGATTGCCCGCGTTGGGCTGCGAACCGTATTCTGAACCACGAATCCGCGAATGATGACCGGAAAGAATGCACGATCCCGATTGCAAATGAAGGAGCTGTTAACGATGGAATTGGCAAAGACACCTGACTCCACCCGCCGTGCGCTGCTTGGCAGCCTTGCTGCAGCAGCCGGCGTTGCGATGTTGCCCACGGCAAGAGCTCGACCCGTCGTTCAGGACGAGGCGGCACTGCCGCTTGACCAGCGCGCCGACCTCGCAAAGGCAGCGCTTCGTGACGCCAAAGGGACGAAGCTAGTCATGCTCGGCACCGGCGCGGGACCGATGGTCGGCATGCCGCGGCATCAGACCAGTCACGTCATGGTGCACAATGGATCGGCCTATGTCCTCGATTTCGGGCTGGGCGTTTCCAATGAGTTCGCGCGCACGGGCCTGCAGTTCAACCAGGTGAAGGCGGGGTTCCTGACACACCATCATCCGGACCACAACATCGAATACGGTCCGTTCATTCTTCTGGGCTGGATCTACGGCATGAGTCCCGACGTGCAAATGTACGGGCCGCCGCCGCTCGCACAAATGACGAGGGATTATCTGCGCTCGCAGCAAGCCACGCTGCAGTTCTGGTCGGAAGATTTGCAGACGGCGCCGTTGACGACAGTGCCCGTCAAGGAGGTTTCGGATTCGGGCCTCGTCATGTCCGATGAGATTGTCCGCGTGACGGCCATGCGCGTGGAGCATCCGCCCGTCAACCCCGCGTTTGGCTACCGCTTCGACTTTCCCGATCGCTCGATCGCGTTTTCGGGCGACACGGTTCCGCTCGACGCCGTGGGGGAAATGGCGAAGGGGGCCGACATCCTCGTGCACGAGGCCATGAACATCGAGGCCACAAAGAAGATGGTGCATGTTCTTGCCCGCAATAACCCGAAGACGAACTATGACCAGATCATGAAGCACATGATGGCGGATCATTCCCCGGTCGAGGAAGTCGGACGTATCGCGCAGAAGGCGGGCGTCAAGACCCTGGTTCTCTCGCATCTGACGCCCGTGATGCCCGTGACGCCCGACGCCACCTGGCGCAGCGAAGCCGCGAAGCACTTCAAGGGCGAGATTCTGGTCGGATACGATCTCATGGTCGTGTGACCCGCGAGCCATCGGGGTAAACATCGGTGTCGCCACAAAATGTTTTCGAATGGTTGGCATACGGAGTATATTGGTTGGTACACGAACCAAGCAGAGAATTGAGGAGGCGTCATGCAGTTTTATCTCAACGGATTCCGTACCGGCGACCCGATGACCGATTCACCGGCCGATGGTGCGCCGCATTCCGCGCTGCCCGATACGGTTGACGTGCTCATTGCGGGAAGTGGGCCCGCGGGGCTCGTGCTCGCGGCACAGTTGTCGCAATTCCCGACAATCCGGACGCGCATCGTCGAGCGTCGCGGCGGCCCGCTGCTGATGGGGCAAGCAGACGGTGTCGCGTGCCGGACCGTAGAGATGTTCGAAGCGTTCGGGCTCAGCGATCGCCTGTTGCGCGAAGCCTGGTGGGTCAACGAAACGGTATTCTGGCGGCCCGACGCGCAGGATCGAAGCGCGATCAAGCGTACCGGACGTGTGCAGGATACCGAAACAGGGCTTTCTGAATTTCCGCACGTCATCGTGAATCAGGCGCGCATTCAGGAGTATCTGCTCGATGTCATGCGCCGGACCGCGCAGCGTTTCGAACCCGATTACGGCCTCGAAGTGGTCGACGTGCAACGCGACGACAGCCACGACTACCCCGTACTCGTCACACTGCAACGCACCGGTGCAAGCGGACCTCAGGAAACGGTCACGATACGCGCACGTTACGTCGTGGGTTGCGATGGTGCGCGCAGCCGCGTGCGGACAGCCATCGGACAGCAACTACGCGGCGACGCCGCCAATCACGCGTGGGGCGTGATGGACGCGCTGGCCGTCACCGACTTTCCGGACATCCGGCTTAAAGCGGCGATTCAGTCGGCGAACAAAGGGAATCTGCTCATCATTCCCCGGGAAGGCGGCTATCTGGTCCGCTTCTATGTCGATCTTGGCGAAGTCACGCCGGCAAACCGCGACGACATCAAGCAGACCACCGTCGAGCGCATCATCGAGACGGCGCAGGGCATCCTGCACCCGTATTCGCTGGACGTGAAGGAAGTGGTGTGGTTCTCGGTATATGAAGTGGGCCAGCGTCTGACCGACCGCTTCGACGACGCAATCACGCCCGACGGCACGGTTCGCGAGCCCCGGATCTTCATCGCGGGAGATGCCTGCCACACGCATAGCGCGAAGGCTGGCCAGGGCATGAACGTCTCGATGCAGGACGGGTTCAATCTCGGCTGGAAGCTGGGCGCGGTGCTGCAAGGGCGAAGCGATGCCATGCTGCTGCGCACGTACTCCGATGAGCGCCAACCCGTTGCGCAGGAGCTGATCGATTTCGACAAGCAGTGGTCGGCCATGATGGCCGCCCCTCCGAAGGATCCCGCCCGCCCGGAGGCAGGCGGCGTCGACCCCGCGGAACTTCAGGCGTACTTCGTTCGCGCGGGCCGCTACACGGCGGGTGTCGCTACACGCTATCGACCGGGCACGTTGACCGGCGAAGCGACGCATCAGGCGTTTGCCACGGGCTTTCCAATCGGCATGCGATTTCATTCGGCGCCGGTCGTGCGCGTGGCGGATGCGAAACCCATGCATCTGGGCCATGCCGCGCGCGCCGATGGTCGCTGGCGTCTCTATGCCTTCGCGGACGCTGGCGGCGATGCGCTGCGGGCGTTATGCGATTACCTTGCCTGCGCGCCCGACTCCGTGTTGCGGCGTGCCACGCCGGAGCATGCTGACATCGACGCGATTTTCGATGTGCGCGCGGTGTTGCAGCAGCCGCATCGCGAGGTCCGCTTCGAGGACCTTCCCGCGCTCCTGCGGCCGCGCAAAGGGCGTTACGGCCTCGTCGATTACGAAAAGGCATTTACGTGCGACGCCGCCGCTGATATCTTCGAGGCGCGTGGCATCGACCGCGAGCGCGGCGCGATAGTCGTGGTTCGGCCGGATCAATATGTCGCCCACGTGCTTCCGCTGAATGCTTACGCGGAATTGAATGCCTTCTTTGGGCCGATACTCCTTATGCCCTGATTCAGGACGACACTGGAAATTGCCGACGCTACCCGACCATCCCGATTCGCTTTCGCAATTCACGGGCAGCCTCGTGCGCCGTGCGCAGCAACGCCACGCGGCAGTGTGGCTTAGCGAAGTGTCCGCCGAAATTACGAGCGTGCAGTACGCGGCGCTCGAAATCTTGCGGGAAATGCCCGGGCTCAATCAGCGGCAGCTCGGCAATGCGCTCGACGTGGACCGTTCAACCATTGCGGATCTGGTTGCCCGCATGGTGCGCAATGGCCTGGTCGAGCGTTCCGACGATCCTGCCGACAAGCGCAGTTACGTGCTATTCCTCACTGCGGCCGGCAAGAAGCAGCATACGATCTTGCGGCCGCGTGTGGAGCAAGTGGAGCGCATCCTCACGGCCCGATTGAGCC
Source organism: Paraburkholderia sp. A1BS-2L (assembly GCF_051125205.1). NCBI lineage: Bacteria > Pseudomonadati > Pseudomonadota > Betaproteobacteria > Burkholderiales > Burkholderiaceae > Paraburkholderia > Paraburkholderia sp. A1BS-2L. The sequence continues at coordinate 986,792 of NZ_CP120430.1, read as the reverse complement.
AGAAGGAAGGTCTGGAGTTGAGGCGCCTGCTTGCCGCATTGTTGCCATGAGAATGCCCGTTGGGGAGGGCGCTCACGGTGTGAGCCGTTCTTAGAACAAACTCGCTTGCCCCGACACCAGCGTTTCGAATTCCTCGCGCAGAAACGGCAAAATGGCGTCGGCCACGGGCTGCAACTGTCTGCTCAAATAGAACTCGTAATCGAGTGGCGAGCTGAGCGTCTCTAGCGGCTCGGGGCCTGCGGTCGTCATGACGTAGCTGATCCAGCCGCCGTTCTGATATTGCAGCGGGCGGCCTTTGGCACGGTTGAATTCGTCGGCGACGCGCGCCGCGCGCACATGCGGCGGCACATTGCGCTGATAGTCGCCAAGCGGCCGGCGCAGCCGCTTTCGGAATACGAGTTGCTCGTCGAATTCTCCGCTCAACGTGCGCCGCACATAATCGCGCACGTAATCGGCATAGGGCTCGCGCTTGAAGACGCGCCGGTACAGCTCGCGCTGAAATTGCTGGGCGAGCGGCGTCCAGTCGGTGCGAACGGTCTCCAGTCCCTTGAACACCATTTCCTCGCTGCCGTCCTTCGCGCGCGCGAGGCCCGCGTAGCGCTTCTTGCTGCCTTCTTCCGCACCGCGCACGGTGGGCATGAGAAAGCGCGAATAATGCCGCTCGAATTGCAGTTCCAGAGCGCTCTGGACACCGAAGCGTTCGCGCAACTCAGCCTGCCACCACCGGTTGACGTGCTCGACCAGCGCGCGGCCGGTGCGCGTCGCATCTGCTTCCGTATGCGCGCGCTTGAGCCACACGAAGGTGGAGTCGGTGTCGCCGTAGATGACGTCATAGCCTTGTGACTCGATCAATTCGCGCGTCTTGCGCATGATCTCGTGGCCGCGCATGGTGATCGATGATGCAAGGCGCGGGTCGAAAAACCGGCAGCCCGTGGAGCCAAGCACGCCATAAAACGCATTCATGATGATCTTCAGCGCCTGCGAAAGGGGCGCATTCTTGTTGCGCTTGGCGTTCTCTCGACCTTCCCAGACCTGGCGCACGATCTCGGGCAAGCAATGCATCGTGCGCGAGAAATGCGCGCCGAGGAAGCCCGGCACGGACTGGTCGTCGCGGGGGTTGCGCAGGCCTTCGATCAGCCCCACGGGATCGATCAGAAACGTGCGGATGATCGAGGGATAGAGGCTCTTGTAGTCGAGCACCAGCACCGAGTCGTAGAGCCCCGGCCGCGAATCCATCACGAAGCCGCCGGGACTGTTTTCGCCCACTACGTCGCCGAGATTCGGCGCAACGTAACCGAGCCGGTGCATGCGCGGCAGATACAGATGCGTGAACGCCGCGACCGAGCCGCCGCTGCGGTCGGCGGGCAATCCGGTGACCGAGGCGCGCTCGAGCAGGAACGCGATCAGCTCGGTTTTCTCGAAGATGCGCGTGACAAGTTCGCAATCCTTGAGGTTATAGCGCGCGAGCGCGGGCTTGTCTTCGTCGAAGCGGCGCTGGATTTCGTCCATGCGCTGATACGGGTTGTCGACGGACTTGCCTTCGCCCAGCAGCGTTTGCGCGACGAACTCGAGGCTGAACGACGTAAAGCTCCAGGTGGCCGAGCGTAGCGCCTCGATGCCATCGATGATGAGCCGGCCCGCCGCGCCCGCGAAGTAGTGGTTCTGGTTGACGCTGTGCTCGCGCCATTCCATCACGGCGCCGCCGCGTCCGAGGCGCAGCGGCACGCCGTACTGCTGCGAATGCGCGTGCAGCACGCGCAGATCGAACTGCACGAGATTCCAGCCGATGATCGCGTCGGGATCGTGCTGCGCCATCCACTCGTTCAGGCGCACGAGCATCTGCGCGCGGCTCTCGCAGTACTCGAAGTCGAAATCGAGTCCGCTCGCGTCGCCGTTTGCGGGGGAGAGCATGAAGACCTGACGCTGGCCGCATCCTTCGAGCGCGATCGAGTAAAGCTCGCCCTGCGCGCTCGTTTCGATATCGAGCGAAACGAGCCTGAGCGCCGGGCGATAGCCGGTGGCCGGCTTCAGTTCGCCATCGTGCAGCAGGCCCGAGGCATCGGGCGTGCCGCGAAACAGCACGGGCGCGGTGATGAAGCGCTCCATCATGTAGCGCTCGGGCGGCTGGATATCGGCTTCGTAGACGTCGACGCCCGCTTTCGTCAGGCGCTTCGCGGTGCCGGTCAACTGGCGGTATTGCGGCGCATAGAGGCCGAGCACGGGCCGCTGCCGGAAGTCCTTGAGATCGAGCGGGCGCAGCTCGGCGCCCTTGTTGCCGCGTTGGTTGCCGATCTGGTTGCTATCAAGCGCGCCGAGCGCCGCCTCGCGCTGCGCGGCAGGCACGAAAGCGACGGACGTTTGCGGGCGCAGGCGCAGTTGCCGTGGGCCAGCGGGCGTCGCGAGCCAGAAGTCGACTTCGGTATGGTGGGGTGTGTCGCGCCAATGTCGCGTCAGAATGAAGCCCGGCTCGAAGCCGGGTTGAAGCTCGGTCACTGTGCGTACCCGCAGGCCTGTGTTGTCTGCGGGAATTGTAACGCCGCCGGGCGGCGGCCCAGGGGAGGGCCGGCGCTTCGTGCGAAACGCCGGCCCCGATGCGGCGGGTAATAGGCGTTACTCGTCCGAACCGCGACCGAGGCCGAGCCCTGGCAGCGAGTGCGTGCCTTCGGCGGCAACGGCGTGCAGCAGGTGCGGATCGAGATCGAGCGCGCGCAGGATCGTCGGTGCGACCTGCGTGGTCTGCACGCGCGCCGGGATCTCGCGGCCGCCGCCATGCAGGCCCGCATACGAGACGACGAGGCCGAGATGGCTATCATCCGGCGCATTGCCGCCGTGCTCCTCGTCCTTCTTCTTGCTCGACGTGTAGATCACGCCCGGATTCGGCTGCACGACGATATCGGGCGTGCGGCCGGCAGCCGGATCACCGAAGCGCGCGGCCAGCGCGTTGCCGCTGAGAATGTACGCTTGCGGACCGTCCGCGCAGATGCCGGGCGCGTTGCACGAGAGGTTCTGCTTGAGCGTGGCGACCACGGCGTCGCGCTGCGATTGATCGCGCAGCCAGATGAGGCCCACGTCGTCGGTCTGCACGAAGCCCGTGCCGACGAGACCCGTGCCGTCGTTCGGGTTGCCGCTCCCGGTGTTGTTCTGGCCAAAATTGCCGTTAGGATCGAGATAGTTGGTCGCCTCGAGCAGTTGCGTGAGCGTGTCGCCGTTCTTCACGAGCTTCGTGTGATCGGAGGGCGACTGGCCGTGTTTGGCCGTGACGATGATGAGCGTCGACGCATAGAGGTTCTGCTGCTTGAGCGCGGCAACGATGCGGCCGAGCGAATTGTCGAGATACGTGATCGCGCCCGACACGTTTGGCCCCGGCGTGAAGCTGGCGTCGAGATAGCCGCCGCCGTTGGCCACGGTGGCTTTTTGCGCTACGCTCAGCGTCTGGAAGTTGGTGCCGAACAGCGTGGGCACGGGCTCGTTGCGCGTGCCCGTGGAGTCCTTGCCGCCGATCTGGTTGATCAGCGCTTGCACGTGGTAGTCGTCGAACTTCTCGGTGTGCGTGTAGGTATCGGTGTAGTCGGTCTGCGTGGCCGGGTCGATCGAGTTGATCTCGGTGCGCGCGAGGTCGTCCACGCCGCGGCCCGAGGGGCCATTGAGCCAGTCGTAGCCCCATGCGTGCTTATCGGCCCACGCGGTGTGCGAGCCAGGCAGGTTTTCCTTCACGACTTCGAAGACCGTGTTGGTCTTCACGTAGTCGTGCGGATACACGGGCACGCATTTGGCACCCTTGCGCGCGCGCGGAATGGCTTGCGGATTGAAGTCGCCGCCGCCGTCGAGGTGCACGAGCGCGCCGCCGTTTTGCGCGTCTATGCCGGTGGTTTCGTCGAACACGACGTTCCAGCCTTGCTTGCCCACGCAGCCCGTGTCGTTGGGCGCGTAAAGCGTGCGGTCGTACGAAACGTCATAGAAGAGGCCGGCGGTTTTGGGCGAGCCGCCGGTCACGAGCGCGGCGAGACCCGGAAACGAATCGGACAGCCCAGGCGTATAAGCGTTCGTATAGGTGACGCCCGACTTGGCGAGCAGCGCGAGATTCGGGCAGGTGTTGCCGCCGACGCAGCGCGCGACGTCCTGCTCGTGCAAACCGTCGAAGCTAATGAGCAGGACGTGCTTGATGCCGCTCGCCCCGCTCGCCTGCGTCGACGGTGATGCGTGTGCGCTACCCACGGCGAGCGCCATCGCGCTGAGCGCCACCAGACCTGCCGACCATCTCCTTGCCGTTTTCATCGCTCACCTCTTTGTTCGTGTTTGTGGGGGGAATCACGCGAAACAGAAGTGGCAATGTGCCGGGCCTATGCGTCGAGGCGATGAACGACAACTTTCAATTACATTCTGTTACATGCGGCGCGCGGCAAGAGGGTGGTGCGAGAGAAGGCGCAACTGCTCGCCGAATTCACATTCCCATTAACCGAAGCTGGCAAGCGGGTCACCCACAGATGCAGGCTGGACCCGATAGGGGCCCCGAGCGAAGCTCTCAGCCTCTCCGAGCACCGCACGACCGACAAGAAGAACGGCGACGGCACGCGTGGGTGCTCTGAGGAGTCCGATCAGAATTCAGTACAGCGGACCCGCCACCACCGCAGCGACGAAACCGGCGAGCACAGTGACCGCATGTGTTTCATCGCGGTCGTCGACGGTGCGCCATGCCAGAACATGTGGCCCGGCGGCCGAGCGTTCTAATGCCGATTGAGTGAAAATAGGCGCGGAGACAAAAACGATATCGGGAAAGATAATGAACTTCAAGAGACTTGTGGTGGCGCTTGCAGTGACCATCGCGCTGCCGGTATTGAGCACAGCGGCAGCGTATGCCCAGTCAACGCAGCAGCCTAAGCAAACGCAAAAGGAGCCGGCATCCCCGGGCCGTACGATTGCCATGCAAGGCACCGCCAACGGCGTCCCGGCATGCATTAGCTGCCATGGTGCGAGTGGCGAAGGCAACGCGGCAGCGGGATTCCCGCGGCTCGCCGGCGTGGGCGCGGACTATTTCGAAGCGCAACTTGCAGCATTCGCCGACGGCAGCCGCGAGAACGCCGTGATGCAACCGTTCGCGAAGAGCATGTCTGCCAGCGAGCGCACCGCCGTGGCGCAGTATTTCAGCAGCCTGCCCGCGCCGAAGGGTATACGCACGCAAGATCCGTCCGAGGTCGCGCCATCCGATAGCGGTGCATGGCTCGCCACGCGAGGCCGCTGGCAGGAAGGCCTGCCCGCGTGCGTGCAATGCCATGGGCCAGGCGGCGCGGGCGTCGGCGCCGCGTTCCCGCCGCTGGCGGGACAGCCCGCGGCGTATATCGAAGCACAGCTCAACGCCTGGAAGAACGGCAAGCGGCCACCCGGCACGCTCGCGCTAATGCCGGCCGTCGCGAGCAAGCTGAGCGACGCCGACATGCACGCCGTCGCGCTGTACTACGCGCAACAGCCTTCGCCCGAAGCGGGCGCAGCGGCTGCGGCTTCACAGGCATCGGGACAAGCCGCTGCACAACCGCCTTCACAACCAGCTTCACAACCTCAGGCGAATACCGGCGAGCACGCCACGCCATTCCAGCCGCCGCCCGAAAGCGCCATGCCCGCAGGCGACTTCGGCAAATCGGTGAAGCTCGGCGAGCAAATCTTCCGCAACACCGGCCAATACGCGGGCAAGTTCGTGGGCAATTCGCTGAGCTGCGCGAACTGCCACCTCGATGCAGGCCGGAAGGCCAATTCGAGTCCGCTCTGGGCCGCCTTCGTTTCGTACCCGGCGTATCGCGCCAAGAACGGGCACGTGAACACGTTCGCCGAACGGCTGCAAGGCTGCTTCAACTACAGCATGAACGGCAAGGCGCCGCCGCTGGGCGATCCGGTGCTGGTCGCGCTGGAAAGCTACTCGTACTGGCTGGCCACGGGCGCGCCTGTGGGCGGCAAGGTGGCTGGCAGGGGCTATCCGAAGCTGCCCGCGCCCGCACAGAAAGCGGACTACGCACGCGGCACCAAGGTCTATGAGCAGCATTGCGCGGCATGCCACGGCGCGGATGGGCAGGGCAGAACGAGCAATGACCACACGGTGTTCCCGCCGCTATGGGGCGCGCGTTCGTTCAACTGGGGCGCGGGCATGCACGAGACACAAAACGCCGCCGGCTTCATCAAGGCGAACATGCCGCTGGGTCTCGGCGGCACGCTAACGGATCAGGAAGCCTGGGACGTGGCGACGTTCATGGACAGCCACGAGCGGCCGCAGGATCCACGCTTCAAGGGTTCGGTCGCGCAAACGCGCGCGAAGTATCACGACACGCCGAACTCGCTGTATGGCACGGTGGTGAATGGCCATCTGCTTGGCAGTCCTTGAGTGCAGTCCTTTTAGCGATCTGGAGGCGGGCCGTTCTGGCCCGCCTCCGGCTCAAAGTCTGAATTGCCGGAAATCGGGCGGCGACGTTTCATCGGCGTGCCGGAATGCGCGATTGAAATCTGATGCGCTATTAAAGCCCAATTCATAGGCGATTTTGGTCCCGGCTTTGCGGGGATAACGGCGCAGGTCCTCCATTTGCCTGGCCGATGCACTGACGCCATGCGGACCATTTTTCACCAACACATGGCATTTCATATTTCGGAAATCCCCGAAATCAACGCATTGCGCCACTTTGCGCGCGCGCCCTATTTAGAATTCGATGTGAGCGCCAGGTGTTCCATGCCTGGCATGCCCTTCGATGATGCATTCCGCTTACAAAATGCACGGAATGACCCAGGATGCATGAATATAAGGGTTTATACCTAAGTACTCTTCCACAAAATTGTTAAATTCTCCGCTTAGAATGAACCCTCTAATTTCGGTGCAGCCGTGGAGGGGAAATTCTTCGCGCCGCGCTGATCGTAGTGTTTTAGGGTCGTGTTGGATGGCGGCCCGCAATTCATCCATTTAGCATCACTAATCATGAGGCATTGCCGATGACCGAGTCCGTGACCTTTTCCGCACCCGATCGTCTCCGCGCCCATTATGAGTCTGGCGTCGCGGTATTTTTTGCACTGGCTCGCCCGGCGTTCGAAAGCTTTGAGGCAACTGTCGCGCTCAATCTGCAGACGGTTCGCACGGCCATTGCCGATAACGAGGCCGCGCTGAAGAGCGCGCTACAAAGCGGCAATCCCGTGGAGCTTTTCACGCAGCAACTGAATGCTTCGCAGCAGGCTGCTTCGAAGGCGATCTCGTATGGGCGCAAGGTTTTCGATATCGCGGCCCATGCGCATGCCGAATGGACCCAGGTCGTGCAGGCGCAATCCGAGCGCCAGGAGCAGTGCGTCAAGGCGCTGGCCGAACGCTTCTCGCAAGGCGCGCCCGCTGGTGCGGAGCCGTTTGTGGCTGCCATGAACTCGACGTTTGCCGCTTATGGCAACGCTGCCGATTCTGTGCGCACGATGACCCGCAAGGCTATCGAGGCCGCGCAGGGCAAATTCGACAAGGTCGCCGCCGCTACGCAGCGCGCGACGCAAACGGGGCCGGCTGCGAACTGATCGCTACGGCGCTGATCCCTCACGGCGCGGCGCGGCTGCAAATCGATACGATTGCGCCGCGCCATCCGCTCCCCTCCACGCTTTTAATCCATACCAATACGTCGCGCATATTTAATGCGCGCATTCTCTGATTTGTCATATTTGTGTGACAAGACGCAGCTACGCTTCTTGAGAAGTAGCTGTGGCGCCGCTTCGTTTGCTGCGGCGCCGTATGGCGCAGGCACCATGAATATTTTTAACGCAGGAGTGGAAATTGACTGACATCGTGATCGTTTCGGCCGCGCGTACCGCGGTGGGCAAATTCGGCGGTTCGCTGGCAAAGATTGCCGCGCCCGATCTGGGCGCGCTGGTCATCAAGGCGGCGCTGGAACGCGCGGGCGTGAAGCCCGAGCAGGTGAGCGACGTGATCATGGGTCAGGTGCTGACCGCGGGTTCGGGCCAGAACGTTGCGCGCCAGGCGTCGCTCAAGGCCGGGCTGCCCGCAGCGGTGCCCGCCATGACGATCAACAAGGTGTGCGGCTCGGGCCTGAAGGCGGTGATGCTCGCGGCCAACGCGATTATCGCGGGCGATTCGGAGATCGTCGTGGCCGGCGGCCAGGAGAACATGAGCGCGGCGCCACACGTGCTGCCGGGCTCGCGCGACGGCTTCCGCATGGGTGACGCGAAGCTCGTCGACACCATGATCGTCGATGGTCTGTGGGACGTTTACAACCAGTACCACATGGGCGTGACTGCGGAAAACGTCGCGAAGGAATACGGCATCACGCGCGAAGAGCAGGACGCATTCGCGGCGCTGTCGCAGAACAAGGCGGAAGCCGCGCAGAAGGCGGGCCGCTTCGACGCGGAAATCGTGCCGGTGGAAATTCCGCAGCGCAAGGGCGATCCGCTGGTGTTCAAGACCGACGAATTCGTGCGTCACGGCGTGACGGCGGAGTCGCTCGCGGGCCTGAAGCCGGCGTTCTCGAAGGAAGGCACGGTGACGGCGGCCAACGCGTCGGGGCTGAACGACGGCGCGGCGGCGGTGGTGGTGATGTCGGCGAAGAAGGCCGAGGCGCTGGGCCTCACGCCGCTTGCGCGCATCAAGGCGTATGCGGCGGGCGGCGTGGATCCGAAGGTGATGGGCATGGGCCCGGTGCCGGCATCGAAGCGAGCGCTGGAGCGCGCGGGCTGGTCGGCTAGCGACCTCGATCTCATGGAGATCAACGAGGCGTTCGCGGCGCAGGCGCTGGCCGTGAACAAGCAGATGGGCTGGGACACGTCGAAGATCAACGTGAACGGTGGCGCGATTGCGATTGGTCACCCGATCGGCGCATCGGGCTGCCGGATTCTGGTGACGCTGCTGCACGAGATGCAGCGCCGTGATGCAAAGCGCGGTCTGGCCTCGCTGTGCATCGGTGGCGGCATGGGCGTGGCGCTTGCGCTCGAGCGCGCTTGAGCTCGATTGAACACGATTGAACCGGGCAACGCGCGCCTGATCCGCTGATCGGGCCGCATTGAAGTCAAACGGTTTGCCCGCGCGGCACGAGATGTGCCCTGGCGGGCAAACCGGACAAGATTCGCGCAACATTAGACGGACACAATAAGCCGCGCGATCTTGCCCGAGTGGTCTTCGCCTCGCATGCGAGGATGCCGGGCATGCAAGAAGTGGCGTTTCAACAACGGTACGCCATGTGGATCATTGAAATTTTCTCTCGCGGATAGAAAGGATGACTAAGCGTATTGCATTGGTAACAGGTGGCATGGGCGGTCTCGGTGAGGCGATTAGCGTCCGTTTGCATGACGCGGGCTATACGGTCGTCGTCACGCACTCGCCGGACAATGCTGGTGTCAAAGACTGGCTGGCCAGAATGAAGGAGACGGGCCGCGATTTCCACGCGTATTCCATCGACGTTGCCGACTACGATTCGTGCCAGCGCGGCGCGCAGAAGATCAAGAACGAAGTCGGCCCCGTCGACATTCTGATCAACAATGCGGGCATCACGCGCGACATGACCTTCAAGAAGATGGACAAGGTCAACTGGGATATGGTCCTGCGCACCAATCTGGACTCCATCTTCAATATCTCGAAGCCGCTGTGCGACAGCATGGTTGAGCACGGCTGGGGCCGCATCATCAATATTTCGTCGGTGAACGGCTCCAAGGGCGCCGTGGGCCAGACGAACTATGCAGCGGCGAAGGCCGGCATGCACGGCTTCACGAAATCGCTCGCACTCGAAGTCGCTCGCAAGGGCGTGACGGTGAACACGATTTCGCCGGGCTATCTTGCAACGAAGATGGTAACCGCCATTCCGCAGGAGATTCTCGATACGAAGATCATCCCGCAGATCCCGATGGGCCGTCTCGGCAGCCCGAATGAAGTTGCCGCGCTCGTGCTGTTCCTCTGCTCGGACGACGCCAGCTTCGTGACCGGCGCGAATATCCCCATCAACGGCGGCCAGCACATGCAGTAACGCTGTACTCGTCTCATTTCGCCGCAAGCCGCGCCGGCCGTCCTGGCCGGCGTAGTTTGCGGCGTGTTCCGCGTGGGCGACTGCCGCGCGAAGGCCGCGCAGTCCTGCGTTCGAGGCCGATCCAATCCGTAGCACCTCCCCCACTTCGACATCTTCGGCAAGCCGCCGCGGAATCACCAGAACGCGATCGTCAATGGCGCGGCGTTCGGCGCCGACTACTGCACGCGCATGGCAGTGGTGAGGTCCAACATTCTCGTCAACAAGAGCCGCGAAACCCAATACCAATACCAATACCTCTAGCTGGCTGCCCCGCATTTGCTGAAATAACGTGTAATCGTCATTGCGCGAAGGCGATCATCCGCACTTGAAACGGGCTAAAAGCGCCGCCTGTCATTTCGCAAGTCCACAGCGTTTCGCGACAAACTCGAATTTTCTCGAAATCCACATCGTGCGGCCCAAATCAGTTGTGTGCGGACCGGCTTGCGACTATCGTGCAAGTAGATATCGTCGAGTGAAAGGATTTGGAAGAATTCGATATCGAAATTGCCATGGATTGAGTCTGCGAATCGTTGGGCCAATAGCAGTCAATTTGCATGTATTGCCGCTTTGCCGTCATAATTGGGTATGCCATGATGGCATTGCCTATATGGGCCAAGCCAAACTTCGACATGCAAACGAAGTTCAAACAGCTGCTTGGGGGTGGGATTCCTGACAGGGAGAATGAGTATGGTTACGTTGGACGCAATCAAGCTGAAGATTGCAAAGCTTGAGAAACAGGCGGTAGCGATTGCCGAAAAGCAATCGTCCATCGGTCTCGCGAGAATTCGCGATCTGATGCAAAAGCACGGTTTGAGCGTTGCCGATATCGAGCGCTTCGTTGGCAAAAGACGCGGCCGCAGGCCCGGCGTCAAGGCTGCGAATGGCGCAGCGAAAGCGCTGCATCCCAACGCACATCCGGTCGCGGCGAAATACGCCGATCCGAAAACCGGCGCAACCTGGAGCGGACGCGGGCGTGCACCCGCCTGGATTCGCGATGCCAAGGACCGCTCGAAATTCCTGATCACGGCGGGCGCGGCGCCCAGGGCGGCATCGGCCAAAGCCGCTGGCGCGAAGAAGGCCGTGGTGAAACGTGCGGCAGCAAAAAAGGCTGGCGCAAAAACCACCGCCGTTAAAAAAGCAGCGGCTGGCAGGCCTGGGCGCAAGAAAGCTGCTCCCGCAAAGAAAGCTGCAGCAACGCGCAAGATGCCTGCAAGAAAGACACGCGCATCCGCGCCGGCCGCCGCAGCGCCCGCAACTGCAGCCTGATCCTTCTCTGATCGAACGGCTGGATCAAGCTGTTCGATAACTCACCTGACCGTAGCCGGTGTCGCGCCATTCCCGAACGGGACAGCGCAACACAGGCTACCGGTGTCGCCGCAGATCGACTGGCGGCATCTTTTTTCCATCATCCTCAATTAACAATTTCCGCAATGCTGGGCCCGATTATTTCGGCCATCATTTGCGTCATTACCATTTGCGCGCGGCAATTTCTGAAAGGAAGGTGTAATCGGTGCAGCGCGCAATCAGAATGTATAGGTGAGTTTGCCGAACGCGGTCCGGCCGAGGCTGTTATAGCCGTACGTGGTCATGTACTGCCGGTTGAACAGATTCGAGATCGACGCGGACAGCAACAGGTGCGCATTCACCTTATACGAAGCACGCAGGCTCACCGTCGTGTACGACGGCAAATACAGCGTATTGAACTGATCGTCGAAGGTCGAGCCGCCGTAAAGCAATGACACGCCGGTGCTGAGCGCGTGGAGGTTGAATTCGTCCCACGTATGGTCGACGCTCAGGCTCACGGTTTGGCGCGGGCGGCGATTGAGCCAGGTCTGGTCGGTCACGTCCTGCGGATTCAGAATGCCGATCGCCAGACTCACGGGTGTGGACGCCCCGAGCGTGCCCTTGTACGAGAGGTCGAGCCCCTGAATGTGCGCACGCCCGACGTTTACGGGCAGAAAGGTCTGCGAATCGTAGGTGATGAGGTCGTGCACGCGCGTGTCGTACACGGCGGCCGTGAAGGTGCCGTACGACGTGTTGGCATCGAGCGCCGCTTCGATCGTGTCGCTGCGTTCTGGCTGGAGGTTGGGGTTCGCGTAGCCCGGATAGTACAGATCGTTGAAGGTCGGCAGCCGGAACGCATTGCCATAGGAAACGCGCGCTGTGTAGACCGGCGTGATCGCCCACGAGAGCGCGGCGTTGCCCGTATTGACGGCCTGCCCCTGGACGATCTCGTGGCGTCCGGCGAGGAACAGCGTCACGTCGCCGAGCGTTGCCGACTGGTGCAAAGAGACTGCGGAGTCGTTGCGCGCCGGCAAGCCGCTGGGCACCTCGACGGGCAAGTACGCCAGTTCGCGCGAGAAGTCGTAGGCGAGCTTGGTTTCGCCTGAAAGCGGCTGCCCGAACAGCGTGTGCCCACGCTCCTGATGCGTGATCGAAGTCGACGTGGAGAAGCGCGTCGAGTCGAATTGATCGGTCGGTATCGCGGGATCGTTCGAGTAGATGAACTGGCGATCGGTCGCGTAGCCCACCGACTGGTCGAATTGCGTGAACGGCGTGATGTCGAGGTGAAACGCCGCGCCGGTCGTGAGTTGATGGTCGCGCTGCCGGTCGTTGCCGCCCGCGTTGTCATAGGACAGATCGGACTGGTGATACAGCGCAAATGTGGAAATCGACCAGTTGTCGTGCGCATAGCCAAGCCGCCCATTCACGTCCTGGGCGTGATACGGATTGCGGCCGTCCTCGTGACCGTAGGCCCAGGGCCGGGTCGCGTCGATGCCCGCGGTGTTGTAGTCGTGCAGCCCCAGTGAATACGTGAGGCCTTCGAGCGCCGCGAGCGGTCCGCTCGAGGGCACGGTGCCCGAGGTGCTCAGCATCGTGTCGAAGGTCTTGTTGGACCCGCCGCCGAACGACACCGTGGTCCGGTTCGGCTGATTCGACGCGTGGCGCGTGAAGAGTTGCACGACGCCGCCCACGGCGTCCGCGCCGAACGAGGCGGCAGCGGGGCCCGAGATCACCTCGACGCGGTCGAACGCATCGGTCGGCAGGTCGGCCCATTCGGGCATGCCCGTGGTCACGGAGCCAATGCGGATCCCGTCGATGAACACGGCCACCTGCTCGGGCGACGAGCCGCGAATGCTCACCGAAGCCAGCGAGCCCGGCCCGCCGCTTTGCGACACGGTCACGCCCGGCAGCGTGGCGAGCGCCTGCGTGATGCTCGGGTCGGCGGGCGAGAGGCGGTCGAGGTCTTCGCGCGTGAGCACCTGCGTGCTCGCGTAGCGCTGGTCGAACGATTGCGGCAGATGCTGGGTGTCGCCGACCACGAGGATGGTCGACAGCGTGGTGTCGTTGTCCGAGGCGGCGGATTCGGCGGATTCGGCGGATTCGGCGGATGCGGCGGCGGCCGGCGGCTGCGTCGCGGGCATCGTGGGCGGTACGGGCGTCACGGGCGCGGCAGCGGCAGCGCTGTGCCATGCATAAACGCTCATGGCGCACGCGGCGGCGAGATGGCGGAGTTTCGGCCGGCGGTCTTGTCCGGAGCCGCCGGGAGCCGGCGGAATGTAGCTTGTGCGCTGGCCAAAGCGTTCGTCAATGCAGCGGCAACGGGCTTCCTGGGCGGAAGCCGTTTCAATCGTGGTGGACATGCAACTGATCCTGAGGTCGGGCTGTCCTTGCAACGGGCGACCGCGCACGGGCGGTGCTTGCGCATCGGGACACCCCGCCCCGTGCGGCTGCTTGGACCTCGGTCGATGGCAGGTCTCCTGGCTCGCGGGTCGACGCCCCTTGCCGGCCTTCCCGGTTTCCCAGTGGCGCGTTTGGCATGGACTTGCCGCTCACAGTTGCGGGGGCAGCCGCAGACTCGGGGTCGGGCGGCCCCACTGCGTTCCCTTTTGATCCCGTCGCCGGGAACCATCAGGGCGCAAGGGTAATGGCCGCGCGTGGCGGGCGTCAACCCGATATGCATCGGGCGTTGTGAAAACGCCCTTGGGCGCGGGCCCAAGGGCACGGCGATTCAGCCCCGAGGCCTAATTCCAGTCCAGCGCGCCGCCCGTCTGATACTCGGTCACGCGAGTTTCGAAGAAATTCTTCTCCTTGCGCAAATTGGCCTGCTCGTCGAGCCAGGGCAGCACGTTTTCGGCACCGGGAAACGGCGCGGGCATCCCCAACTGACCCGCGCGACGGTTCGCGATGTAGCGGAACTGTGCGCAATGCAAATCGGCCGAGTAACCCAGAATCGGCTCGCGCAGGATATAGCCCGCATAAGCCGTTTCCGCCGCATCGGCTTCTTCCCAGATCCGTTGCACGGCGCGCGGATCGAGTTGCAGGTTCTCCTCTTCCAGTAGCTGCCGGATGACGCGGATGCCAAAGCCGCAATGCAGCACCTCGTCGCGCATGATGTACTGGAACTGCTGCGCGGTCGCCTTCATCAACCCGCGCCGCTGGAGCGCGAATACCGGCGTAAAGCCGTTGTAGAACCAGCAGCCCTCGAACACGGCCGCGAAAAACAGGTAGGCGAGCGCGAATTCGTGCAGCGTGTCGCGGTTCGAGAGGTCGAGGCCGGGCGCCAGAATGCGTTCGAGCCGCTGGTTCGCGAGCGCGATCTTGGCGTGAATTTCGGGCACGACGCGATAGCGGTTATAGATTTCCTGTTGGTCAAGCCCGAGCGTTTCGATGCAGTGCTGGTAAGTCCAGGTATGCAACGCTTCTTCGTAGACCTGGCGAGCCTGATAGATTTGCAATTCGGGCGCGGTCATCTTTTCCATTACCGCGAGCCCGATATTGCGCATCGCCAGAATGTCCGACGTGGTGAGGTAGGCGAGCACGTTTTCGAAAACGTGTCGTTCCGTTTCGGTCAGGCGCTGCTGGTAATCGTGCACGTCGTCGCTCATGGAAATTTCGAGCGGCGTCCAGTGATTGCGGTTCGCGCTCAGAAAGCACTCCCACGCCCACGGATAGCGAAACGGCGCGAGCTGATTGATATCTCCGCGGCCGTTGACGACGCGCTTGTCTTCGGCGCGCGTGGCTTGCTGCTGCGCATGGGTTTTGCCGTTGCTGGTCATGGCTCAGAGCCCCCCCGCCAGGTAAGCGGCCACGCCTCGCTTGAAGGGACGCAGATGATCGCCCGCGCGCAACAGGACATCGCGCGCCAGGCGTGCAGGCAGATGATCCCGCGTGTAGATCGACGCGATCATGCCGGTGATCAGATAGAGTGGGCGCGTTGCCAGACGATGCTTGTGCTCGTAGCGCCGCAACAGCGCATCGGACGCGTAGTCGCGCCCGGCGAGGCAGGCTTCGCGAATCGAGCCGGCGAGCGTGCCGACGCCCGACAAGCCAAGGTTGAAGCCGTGCGCCGTGACCGGATGCATGCCCACCGCTGCATCGCCCACCGCCGCGAAGCGTCGCGCCACGAAATGCTCCGGATAAACCGCGACCAGCGGATACGCGTGTCGCGTCGTGACCAGTTCCATCTTGCCGAGGCGGTGGTCGAAGCGGCGCTCGATTTCGTCGGCGAAGGTGCGCGCGTCCGCGTGTTTGAGCCGCTCGATTTCGCGGCCCGTGAGCGTGAGCACCACGGAAGACTGGAACGCGCCGGACGCCGGGTGCGGATTCATGGGCAGCAACGCGAGCGTCTGGCCATACCCGAACCATTCCCACGCGGCATGATGATGCGGCTTTTCGTGCGTCATGCCACACACCAGCATCGTCTTGCCGAAGTCGCGCATCCGCGCGGAGATGCCCATCATCCGCCTCGTGGACGAAAACCGGCTGTCCGCCGCCACGATCAGGCGCGTTTCGATCGATGCCCCGCCCTCGAGCTGCACGGTGGCGCAGTGGTCGTCGGACTTGACGCCGACCACGCGTTGGGACGTGCGGACGTCGATGTCCGCGCCGTCTTCCTTCGCGCATTGCACCGCTTCGAAGGCGGCCTTGCGAATCTGGTGATTGGCGACCAGCCAGCCGAGTTCGTCGTGCGGGCTCAGGTCGCGCCCGATCTCGAGTGCGTACGAAGACTTGCCGTTGAAAACGCGTGCGTCGAGCAGACGCGACTTCGACTGGCTCTCGATGCGCTCCCATAGTCCAAGCTGTTTCAGCATGCCCACTGATTTATGCGTGAGCGCGATTTCACGTCCGTCAAAGTCTGGATTGCGAAGTTCATCCTCACTCTGCTGATCGACGATCACGATTTTCAGGCCTGTTCCAGCGAGCGAACGGGCGAAGCACAGACCCGCCGGGCCAGCCCCCACAACGACGATATCGGCTTTCACCGGGATCCTCCCATCGATATTCAAATCACCAACGCTGCGTGCTCCGCCATGCACGAACGCCGTGCGGCGGGCTGCGAACGTCGCCATGCCCTGGTGCGAGTCCGGTGCGAATCCGCTTGCAGTGGTCGCTGCGGGTGCGAACGCGGGCTCGCAGACCTTAGAGAGCGCCGGCGCCGCTGTCCATCCTGCGTGAGGATGGGGTGCGGGTGCGCGCTTGCTTCTTTCGGACTAGTCCGTCTTGCGTATTCCGGTTGCAGGGCGCATTCGGTTAAATGCGGAGCGCGCCGATCCCCGCACGGGCGACCGGCAATCTATCCCGGATAGCGGCATGGCCGATAGCGACGGATTGCCCTGCGCTGGCGATGTTTGAGACATCCTTGCGGTTATCGAGTGCGCCAATCCGGGCGCGAGGCAGCGGAGAGCGAAACATGAGCAAGACCTCAAGATCGCTGCGATGGCGGGCAGCAACCATGAAAAAAAAACGCGCAAAAACCACCAAAAAACCACGAAAAAACCGCGCAACAACCGCGCAACAACCGCGCAACAACCGCGCAACAACCGCGAAAATCAGTCTGCAACGATGTCGGCACCATAAATAAAGGATTCCAAATTATTTGCAGGATTGCCCGCCCGCCATGCCGGCACGTGCACGCATCCCATTTTGAGATGACTGTGCGGCCAATCGGGTTAGCGTTGCCCTACGAGCGCCTGCTTGAAATGCGATTGCCGGCGCTGGCCGGGGACCTAGTCGACAATGCCTGCATCCCGGCTACTGGGCAGGCTTTCCTGAGAGGAGACCAGCATGCGGGAAAGAGGGGAGGTAGCAGCTCGGCTGATCGATGTGATGCAAGAGGGCGTCTGCGGTACGGCAACGGAACTGGCGGCGCGCGTGAGGATCGACGCGCGCAGCGTACGGGCCGTTTTGCGCATGTGGCTTGACGCGGGAATCGTGCATGTGGTCGAGGAGGTCGCGCCTGGCCGTGCGCGCGTGTTTCGCTACGGCGGGACCGCGCAGCCAGCCGGTTGCCTGCCGGGCGCGATGCGCGACCGCTCGCGCCGGGCGCCCACGATTCCCGTGGACCGCTGGCCCCAGCTCGATTCGGAACTGGCCGCCGCAGTCGATGCGATGATCCGCGTGCGTGGAGTGGCGCGCGTCCATTAGCTCGCTTGCACGACTGCTCGGCCTCTCACGCGGGCGGAACGCAAATATCGGTTTGCCACTGGTCCTGCGGGGTTTCCGGCCAGGCGCTCAGGTAGTGGGTGCGGGCTGCACGCGCTCGGGGGCGGGCTTATACGACCGGTAACCAATCGCTCCCAAGCCAGAACTGCATGAAGCAGCGGGCTTCCCGCTCGCGGCGGATCGATCTGGCTACGACTTTCCGGCAGACGCCGCCGGGGATATTCGTTAACCCCTCGATCGCTGACCATCAAGAGTGTGTCGTTGTTCAACCGGCAATTCGAGCTTGACGGAACTCGGCAGATTTTCGTCGGTATCAACCACATGGCATTCCGGCACACGGTTATAGTGGCATACACCTTCAAGCACTCGAGATTCTTGCATATGTTCTCTGGAGCAATTTTCGACATGGACGGGTTGTTGATCGATTCGGAACGAACGATCATGAACACGTGGATAGCCGTCGGACACGAACTTGGGGTTCACATCCGCCCTGTCGACTATGTCGAGATCATCGGGAGGACGCTGCCTGAGTGCCACAGGATGCTAGCCGGAATGTTCGGCGCAGAGCCGCTCTTTCAGGCAGCACTTGCGCAAGCTCGGCAACGTTTGCAATCTCCGACGACCCCGCCGGTGTTTCCCCTGAAGCCGGGCGTCCACCGCCTGCTCACCGCATTGGCCAATGCAGGCGTCCCATGTGCCGTAGCCTCGTCATCGAGTGGCCAGGAGATTCGATCCCGGCTTGCACGGGTCGGCGTGCTCGATTTTTTTGGTGCGATTGCAGGAGGGGATGAAGTCGCCCGTGGCAAGCCGGATCCGGCCGTGTATGAGCTCGCGGCTTCTCGTCTGCGCAAGTCGCCGGGCGATTGCCTGGCGTTCGAGGATAGCGAGAACGGTGTGCTTGCCGCACATCGAGCAGGGATACGAGTTGTGACGGTGCCAGATCTAAAGCAGCCGTCGGCCGAGGTCATGGAGGTTAGCTTGACGATACTCGAGAGCCTGGATCAGGCGGTCGAGCGCGTTTCTGCGTGGTTCGGCATAGAAGCGCTTCCTGCGTGAAGGCGTCAGCCGGCAAGCCGGGCCTGACGAACAACATCGATACCTTCGCCAAACTGTTCTGCTTGTTTGCCGGGGTTTCATCGCCCCCTATCTACAGGTCGTATCCGCAGTGCCACGCGTTGCGGGAACATGCCGGCCTCGATTCCCCCGCTGCTGATTATTCACGAATCGTGTTCAATGTCTCCACGGGCCGGGGGCTTATTTCCGGCGCCCTTTGAGGCATCCTTGCAGTCATCGAGAGCGCGTCAATCCAGGCGTGCGAGGCAACGGAGAACGAGACATGAGCAAGACCTTCAAGATCGCGGCGATTCCCGGCGATGGCATTGGCCTGGAAGTGATGCCCGAAGGCGTGCGCGTGGTGCAGGCAGCGGCGGCGAAGTTCGGTCTGTCGATCGAATTCACGCATTTCGACTGGGCGAGTTGCGACTACTACCTTGAACACGGCAAGATGATGCCGGATGACTGGTTCACGACGCTCAAAAGTTTCGACGCTATTTATTTCGGCGCGGTGGGCTGGCCCGACAAGGTGCCCGATCACATCTCGCTGTGGGGCTCGTTGCTGAAGTTCCGCCGCGAATTCGACCAGTACGTGAACCTGCGCCCGGTGCGCCTTTTGCCCGGCGTGCCGTGCCCGCTCGCCAACCGCAAGCCCGGCGACATCGACTTCTTCGTGGTGCGCGAGAACACCGAAGGCGAATACAGTTCGGTGGGCGGCAAGATGTTCGAGGGCACCGATCGCGAGTTCGCGCTGCAGGAGTCGGTGTTCACGCGTCACGGCGTGGACCGCATTCTCAAGTACGCGTTCGAGCTCGCGAACCAGCGCGGCCGCAAGAAGCTCACGGCGGCCACCAAGTCCAACGGCATCTCGATCAGCATGCCGTACTGGGACGAGCGCGTGGCCGCGATGGCGCAAGCCTACCCGGACGTGAAGTGGGACAAGCAGCACATCGACATCCTGTGCGCGCGCTTCGTGCTGCAGCCGGACCGCTTCGACGTGGTGGTGGCGTCCAACCTGTTCGGCGACATTCTTTCCGACCTTGGCCCCGCATGCACGGGCACGATCGGTCTTGCGGCATCGGCGAATCTGAACCCGGAGCGCACGTTCCCGTCGCTGTTCGAGCCGGTGCATGGCTCGGCGCCGGACATCTTCGGCAAGGAGATCGCCAACCCCATCGCGATGATCTGGTCGGGTGCGATGATGCTCGAGTTCCTCGGCAACGGCGACGCGCAGTTCAAGGCCGCACATGACGCGATCATGCAGGCGATCGAAAAGGTGCTGGTGGAAGGCCCGCGCACGCCGGACATGGGCGGCGCGGCGAAGACGGCCGACGTGGGCAAGGCCGTGGCCGCCCTGATTTGAGCTTGAGTCGAGCCCTGGTCTGGGCTTTGTAGAGAACGTAATGGCTTTAGATGCGCCCGGTGTTCCAGTGCGGAACCCGGGCGCTTTTTTGTGACCAGCGGCTTACCCGGGAAAAACCCTCGATTGAATACCCTCGCCCTTGGCGTGCGCATTGGCGCGCGCCAAGGGGACCCCAATCGTGATTTTGGCCAGGCCGCCGACCGAAACCCTCACGCCTCGCCAGGCGGTTGCACAGCCGCTGCCGTCGCGCTCTGCGCCATATCCGCAGGCTGGGCCGCGCGACACAACGCCGTAAGCCATACATCCTCACCATGCGGCGCCACGCGCGCATGGCCTTGCTCCACCACGAGGCGCCACGTATCGTCCGGCAGCGAAGCGCGATACAGCACGCGATAGTCAGCCCGATGCGTGAGCGCATCGTTCACAGCCGATTCGCGCGCCGCGCGGTCGTCCGGATGAATGTGCTGCGAGAGCTCCACATAATGACGCGGCGCCTTTGCAGGATCGACGCCGAACAGTCGGCACCACTCGTCCGAAACGATCAGTTCGTCTGGCGCGCGCAGCCAGCGCCACGCGCCGATGCCCGCGATGCGCGCGGCGTCGTTGAGCAATTGCAGGTTCCGCTGCATGACGAACTCCGCTTGCTTGCGCGCGCTGACGTCGATGGTCGTGCCCACCACGCGCACGGGCCGTCCCGCGTCGTCGAGCAGCGTGGCCACGCGCGATTCGATCCAGCGGATCTGCCCATCGGGCAGGATGATGCGGAAGTCCCACACGCGCGGCGTCTTGCTGGCGACCAGCTCTTTCATCGCTTCATCGTTCAGCCAGATCGAGTCTTCGGGATGGAGGATTTCCCAGAACTCTTCGTTGCTATGGATCTCGCGGCCGTAGATTTGCGCGCAGTTGCTCGAATAGATGAGCTCGTCGGCGACCAGATTCCATTCCCACGTGACGATGCCCGCCAACTCCTGGGCCTGCTTCATGCGCGCTTCGTTCGACATGATCTCGGCCGTGTAGCGGCGGCGCAGGTCGGTCATGGGCAGCTCGGTTGTGCCCGCGATGCCGAGGTCCTTCACTGCGTTGTCGCCATAGCGCAGCCAGACCCAGTTCACGTCGAGAAACGCCGCGAGGCGGCGCAGGTTCGAATAGTCGATTTCGCCGCCGCGTGTCCACTTATGCACGGCGGGGCGTGAAATGCCGACGGCGTCGGCCACTTGCTGCAAACTCAGCTTCTTGTGCTCGAGCAGCACCTTGAGACGGAACGCGAACGTATCCTCGGACATCCATTTCCCTCTATGACGAATCGCGCGGTCAAACGGATCGAATCAATGGATCAAACGAACGGATCAAACGAGCGGATCAAATGAAAAGGGCGGCATACGCCTCGGTCCGCCGATCGGGCGGGGCATATGCCGCCGGTGATGCGCCAGTGGACGCCCGGGCGCGCGGCCCGAATGTCGTGCTTCCAGCCGCAAATCGCCCGCTAGTTTAACGGATTGGCGCCTGGGCCAACGTCTCGGGGCAGTATAGCGGCCTCGCGGCCAGGCGCAAAGCCGTCGTGCGGTACGCGGTTTTTACAGATCGATCACGAGGCGCGGCGTGCGCGAGCGCGACACGCACAGCAGGATGGTCTTCTGCGCGGCCTTTTCGTCGTCGTCGAGATACTGGTCGCGATGGTCGGCCTCGCCTTCGAGGATCGCCACTTCGCAGGTGCCGCACACGCCTTCGCGGCACAGCGACTCCACCGTCAAGCCCGCGCGCTCGATGGCCTTGAGGATGGTCTCGTCCTCGCCGACTTCGAGCTCGATGCCCGACTTCGCGAGCACCACCGTAAAGGCTTTGCCGGCGATGTCGGTGGCGGCGAACTGCTCCGAGTGCAGTTGCGCCTTCGGCCAGCCGAGCAGCGCGGCGTTCGCGTAGACGGCATCGTTCAGGCCCTGCGGGCCGCACACGTAGACATGCGCGTCGGCGGGCAGGCTCTTGAAAAGCTTGAGCAGGTCGAGGCGCTGGCCTTCGCTGTCCACATAGCAGTGCACGTTGGCCGCGTGCGGGCCGGCTTTCAGCTCATCGACGAAGGCGCTGTGCTCGGGGCTGCGGTATGCGTAATGGAGTTCGAGCTCGAGTTGACCATCGTCAGGGCGGTATTCGGCGAGCTGCGCGAGAAACGGCGTGATGCCGATGCCGCCCGCAATGAACACATGGCGCTTCGCACCCGGTGCGAGCTCGAAGAGATTGGCGGGCGAGCCGATGGCGAGACGCGTGCCGGCCGACACCTTGTCGTGCATGAACGCCGAACCGCCGCGCGACGCCTCTTCGCGGCGCACGGCAATCTGATACTGGCGCGTGTCGTGCGGCGAGCTCAGCAGCGAGTACGCGTTGTGGTGCCACGCCTCGCCGTCCTGCATGGAGACGAGCACGTGGGCGCCGCCGTTGAACGACGGCAGCGGTGCGCCATCGGGCAGCGCAAGCGTGAAGCGCTTGATGAGCGGGGTGAGTTGCTCGACGGCGACAACGTCGACAGTGATCGATTCGCGGGCGTTCATGATGCCTTCCTTTGCCCCGGGCCAGGCTGCTCCGAAGAGCGTGGACGCCGGCCTGAGGTTGCTTCGTTATTGCCCGGTGGGATTGCCCGGGCGGTCGATTCTGAATCTGGAAAAAGGAGCGGATGCGGCGCGGACCGCACCCGCCCGGAGCTCAGGGCGTGCCAGCGAGTGTTAGCGCGCCACGCCCGCCATGCAGAGGTACTTGATCGACAGAAAGTCTTCGATGCCGTACTTCGAGCCTTCGCGGCCGATGCCCGACTGCTTCACGCCGCCGAACGGCGCGACTTCGTTGGAGATCAGGCCCGTGTTGATGCCGACGATGCCGTACTCGAGCTGCTCGGCCACGCGCCAGATCCGGCCGATGTCGCGGCTGTAGAAATACGCTGCGAGCCCGTAGATCGAATCGTTCGCGAGCTGCACGACTTCGGCGTCGCTCGAAAAGCGCACGATGGGCGCGACTGGCCCGAAGATCTCTTCGGACAGCACGGCCATGCCTGGCTTCGCGTCGGCGAGCACGGTGGGCGCGTAGAAGTTGCCGCCGCGTGCGTGCGGCGCGCCGCCCGTGACCACGCGTGCGCCTTGCGCCACGGCATCGCGCACGAGGCCGTCGACCTTGTCGCGCGCCGCTTCCGTGATGAGCGGGCCGATGTTCACGCCCTCGGCGAAACCGTCGTCCACCTTGAACGCGGACACGCGCTCGGCAAAGCGGCGGCAGAACTCGTCATAGACCGAGTCGTGCACGTAGAAGCGGTTTGCGCAGACGCAGGTCTGGCCCGCGTTGCGGTACTTCGAGAGCAGGGCGCCTTCGATGGCGGCGTCCATGTCCGCGTCGTCAAACACGATGAACGGTGCATTGCCGCCCAGCTCCAGCGAGACCTTCTTGACCGTGTCCGAGCACTGGCGCATCAGCAGGCGGCCCACTTCGGTCGAGCCCGTGAAAGTGAGCTTCTTGACGAGCGGGCTCGACGTCAGTTCGAGGCCGATCTCGCGCGACTTGCCCGTGACGATGTTGATCACGCCAGCCGGAATGCCGGCCTGTTCTGCGAGCGCGGCGAGCGCGAACGCGGAAAACGGCGTCTCGTTGGCGGGCTTGATGACGATGGTGCAGCCGGCGGCCAGCGCCGGTGCGGCCTTGCGCGTGATCATCGCGGCCGGGAAATTCCACGGCGTGATGGCGGCGACGACGCCCACCGGCTCCTTCGTCACGACGAGGCGCTGGTCGGGGTTCGGGCTCGGGATCACGTCGCCGTCGATGCGCTTGGCCTGCTCGCCGAACCACTCGATGAACGAGGCCGCGTAGGCGATCTCGCCACGTGCTTCGGCGAGCGGCTTGCCTTGCTCGCGCGTCATCAGCTCGGCCAGCGCTTGCTGGTTCGCCATGATGAGCTCGAACCAGTTGCGCAACAGGCGCGCGCGCTCCTTGGCGGTGGTGGCGCGCCATGCGGGGAAGGCGCGGCTCGCGGCCTCGATGGCCGCGCGTGCTTCGGGCGCGCCCATGTTCGGCACGCTCGCGATGCGCTCGCCCGTGGAGGGGTTGGTGACGTCGAGCGTGGCGCCGTCGTTGGCGTCGCGCCACTGGCCGTCGATATAGGCCTGCTGGCGGAACAGGCCGGGGTTCTGCAGTGAGTTCATGTCAGTCCTGATACTGTTGGGCGAGCAGGTTATGGAAGTGGGCGATGCCGTGCTCGCTGATGCCGCTGCGCGCCTTGTCGACCATGATGCGGCCCTGACCGCGGTAGCCGCGCGACTTCAGGCCCTTTTGCACGCTTTCCACGAGGCGCAGGTCTTCCGGACGGAACACGGTGCGATACCACTCGATCAGTTTTTGCTGCTCTTCGGTCGGCTCGTCGTTCAGGAAGTAGATGTCGTAGTGCTGGAGCGTGACTTCGGCGCTCATCGGGAATTCATAGATGACCGTCATGAAGTCGCCGCCCGGCGGCACGTTGAACATCGTGCACGGCCACGCCCAGTAGCCGTTGAAGCTCGGGTTGGTCACGGACGGATCGAGCTTGAACGAGCGCTCCGACGACTGTGCGTGACCGAACTGGACCGTCCAGTTGCCGTGCAGCGTGTGCGAGTACTGGTCGATCTTCACGGAGTCCGAGAAGCCGGGGTGCGCCGGGCCGCAGTGGTAGCACTCGAGGTAGTTGTCGACGATCGACTTCCAGTTGGCGGGCGTCTCGGTCACGAAGCGCGCGGCCAGCTTCAGGTCGTCGATCACCGGGCAGGCGCCGCGCAGGCTCGCTTCGAGGCCGGGCAGCTGCGATTCCACGCCTTGCGCGTCCGGGTTCAGGTTGATGAACACGAAGCCCGCGTATTCCTCCACGCGCACCGGCACGAGCGTCGAATTGTCCTTGTCGAACGATTCCACGTGGTCGCAGTTGTTGGCGTGCGCGAGCGCGCCGTCGAGCTTGAACGCCCAGGCGTGGTACGGGCAGGTGATGACGTTCTTCGCCTTGCCGCTGCCTTCGAGCAGCTGGTGGCCGCGGTGCGGGCACACGTTATAGAAGGCGCGCAGGACCTTGTCCTTGCCGCGCACGAGCAGGATGCTTTCGCCCACGACTTCGCGGGTCACGTAGGCGTTCGCCTCGGCCAGCTCGCTGCGGTGCGCGACGCAGATCCACGTGTTCTCGAAGATCTTCTTTTCTTCCGCCTTGTAGACCGCTTCGGAAGTGTAGTAGCTAGCCGGGATGGTCCAGGCGAGTTCCGGGTTGGCGCAGAAGTCGGCCGGCAACTTCGGCAGTTCAGGTTTCTTGTGGAATTCGATCGGGAGGTAGGTCATGGGGTACGTCGCACCGGAAATGATTAACTGAAGGTTACAATAAAACTAACAGTTAACCAAACTATAGGAGAAATCTCATCGTCGGTGGATCAGGGTTATCCCTCATGCTTGCATCAAAAAGGTGCTGGACTGATGCAAACCACCTATCCTTACTGTTTGAAATTCAAGAAGTTTGATTCACGACATTGCAAATGCATTTTTCTGTGGGCGTCAATAGGAGAATCCGATAATGAGACGAAACCCTCCAGGCTGCGTACCATTGTTAATCAGTAGTTTTATGTTAACTGAAAGGTAACTACGCCGTGTCCGGAAACTGGAACCTCTGGTATCGGAACAGGCGTGGGAGTCGGAGCCGCGTCGTGCGGCCCCGCTCGAGCCACCCCACCACTGGAGGAGACATGTCGTCACAAGACGCAATAGCCGACGCGCTGGCCGGCGAGCCGTCGCGCGCCAAATCGCGAATCGAATCGCGTTCGATCGATTACGTGCCGCTTGCCGAGCGCAAGGGCAAGGCCTGGCACCTATGGCCCGTGTGGTTTACGGGCGATGCGAACCTCGCGACCATCGCGGCGGGCGCAATCGGCATCAGCATGGGCGGCAACCTGTTGTGGAGCGCGATCGCCATCGTGCTCGGCAACGTGCTGGGCACCTTCTTCATGGCGTTCCATTCGAGCCAGGGGCCGCAGCTCGGGCTGCCGCAGATGATTCAGTCGCGCCCGCAGTTCGGCTACATGGGCGCGCTGCTCGTGTGGGTGGTCGCACTCGTCACCTATATCGGCTACAACTCGTTCAACCAGCTCATGGCGGGACAGACCGCGCATCACCTGCTCGGCACCGAGCCGCATTTGAGCTACGTCGTCTTCACGCTGGCTTCGGTCGCGCTCGCCGTGTTCGGCTATGACCTGATCCACAAGGCGCAGCGCTGGCTGGCGTTTGCACTGCTCGCCGCGCTCACGGTCTTCAGCATCGGCATGTGCGTGAAGGTGCAGTTCCCCGCAGGCCAGTTGAGCCTCGCCGGCTTCAAGACTACGCCGTTCCTCGTGCAACTCTTTTCTGCGGCGGCCTATCAGCTCTCGTGGTCGATCTACGTTTCGGACTACTCGCGGTATCTGCCGCCCAATACCGGCGTGCGGGCCACTTTCTGGTGGACCTTCCTCGGCGCGCTCATCGGCGGCATCTGGATGATGCTGGTGGGCACGGCGGCGGCGGCGCTCAACGCGCAGATTGAAATCTCGGACGCCGTTCAGCGTGCGGGCGACATGATCTTCCCGGGCTTCGGCACGGTCACGCTGCTGCTTTCGCTGCTGGGGCTGCTCGCCATCACGGGCCTGAACTTCTACGGCGCCTCGCTCACGCTCCTGAGCATCACCGACTCGTTCAAGCCGCTCAAGTCGAGCGCGACCAAGCGCATCGCGAGCCTGATCATCGTGGCGGTGGTGGCGACTTCGCTCGCGTTCTCGGCGTCGGACAACTTCATGGGCAAGTTTGGCGACTTCCTCGGCATCCTGGGCTATCTGTTCACGCCGTGGACCGCGATCAACCTCGTCGACTTCTTCATCGTGCGCCACTCGCATTACTCGGTGCGTGAGATCTTCAATCCGCGCGGCATCTATGGGCGCTGGAACTGGCGTGGCCTGACGGCCTACGCGGTGGGTTTCGTCGCGATGGTTCCGTTCTTCAAGACGGAGATGTACAGCGGACCGGTTGCCCGCGCACTGGGCGGCACGGACGTGGCGATGCTCGTGGGCCTGCCCGTGGCAGCACTGGTCTACCTGTGGACTTGCCGCTCGCTCGACATCGAAAAGGAACGCCAGCTCGTGCGCGAGGCCGACCGCGGCCTGAACTGATCCCGCTTATTACTACAACATCATGAAATCGACCAACAACATGCGGACCGTCGCACTCCTTACGGCATGGCAAGCGGCGGCGCTCACGCTGGCTGCGCTTCCTTCGGCTGCGCATGCGCAAAGCAGCGTCACGTTGTACGGGATCATCGACGGTGGCGTCACCTACGTCTCCAACGCCGGTGGTTCGCATCAGGTGAAGTTCGACGACGGCGTCTCGTACGGGAACCGCTGGGGCGTCAAGGGCACGGAAGACCTGGGCGGCGGGCTGAAGGCCGTGTTCAGGCTGGAAAGCGGCTTTCACCTGGGCAATGGGCAGATCTCGAACGGCGGCTCGCTTTTCGGGCGTCAGGCATATGTAGGCCTGCAAAGCGACTGGGGGACGCTCACCTTCGGCAACCAGATCGACATGACGCAGGAGATGGTCTATACCTACAACGTGTCGGCATGGGCGAGCGGCTACGCCATCAACCAGGGCGACTTCGACCGCATGAATGGGGACCATCTGCCGAATGCCGTGAAGTACATGTCGAACACGTATGGCGGCTTCCAGTTCGGCGGCATGTACTCGTTCAGCAACAAGGCGGGCGACTTCCATACGGGCAGCGCGTGGAGCGTGGGCGCGCAATATAAGCATGGCGCATTCTCGATGGGCACCGCGTACACGCAGCTGAACAACCCGTCGGGCATCTACGCGTTCGATCCCTACGCGATGATCGGCACGCACACGTTCTTCGGCAAGCCCACCGTGAGCGTCGACCCTGCCTCGGGTGCGATCACGGACCTCTACGCGAGCACGCCGTTCCCGGTGGACAAGCAGGGTGCGTTCGGCGTAGGCGCGAGCTACGTGGTCGGTCCCGTCACGCTGATGGGCGACTTCACCTACACTCAGCTCAAGGCATTTGGGCAGAGCGAGCACATGCAGGTGGGTGAAGGCGGCGCGAGCTGGCAGATCACGCCGGCGGCGAGCCTCATCGGCGGCTACCAGTACACGCACTTCGACGGGCACCACTGGAACATGCTTTCGGCCGGCCTGCACTACCTGCTTTCGAAGAGCACGGATGTCTACATCTCGGGCGACTGGTTGAAGGCGTCGCAAGGCGTGGACGCGGTGATCGGCTATAGTTTCACGCCATCCACCACGACCACGCAGGCTGACGTGCGCATCGGCATGCGTCATTCGTTCTGATGCCATGACGAAGCGGGCGCGGCCATCGAGCCGCGCCCGCTTCGCACTTGCGGCCTGCGCATTTCCCGGAATCCCCGCCATGAAACTTCCCGGCTCCCCCGAACTCGACGACCTGCGGGTGTTCTGCATGGTTGCGCGCAAGTCCAGCTTCAGCGCGGCGGCTGAGGCGCTCAGTGCGTCGGCTGCCTATGTGAGCAAGCGCGTGGGCGTGCTCGAGGCGAGCCTGGGCACGCGCCTGCTGCACCGCTCGACGCGCCGCGTGGCGATGACGGCGGCGGGCGAGCGCGTGTTCGCGTGGGCGGAGAAAATCCTCGACGACGTGGATCAGCTCGTCGAGGACGTCTCCAGCACGCGGCGCATGCCGCGCGGCACGCTGCGCGTGTCGAGCAGCTTCGGTTTCGGCCGAAAGTTCGTCGCGCCCGCGCTGGCGGATTTGTCGGACCGCTATGCGCAACTGAACGTGCGGCTCGATCTGTTCGATCGCGTGGTCGACGTGGCGGGCGAGGGCTTCGATCTTGACGTGCGCATCGGCGATGAAATCGCGGGCCATCTGATCGCAAGACGCCTCGCGACGAACTACCGGGTGCTCTGCGCGGCGCCGGCGTATATCGAGGCACATGGCGCGCCGCAGAGCGTCGCGGATCTGGAGTCCCACGCGTGTCTCGCGATCAAGGAGCGCGACCATCCGTTCGGCGTCTGGCGTCTTGACGCAGGCGGCGAGACGGTGGCAGTCAAAGTAACCGGGCCGCTCTCGACGAACCACGGCGAGGCGGCGGTGCAATGGGCGCTGGCCGGGCGCGGAATCGTGTTGCGTTCGATCTGGGACGTGCAGCCCCTGCTCGACGAAGGGAAGCTGCAGCGCGTGCTGCCCGACGTGACGCAACCGGCCAATGTATGGGCGGTGTTTCCGGAGCGCCTCGCGCAATCGGCGAAGGTGAAGGTGTGCGTGGATTTTCTCGCCGAAGCGTTTGCGCAGGCCGGGTTGCCAATGCCGACAGGCGATGTCGATGCCATGGTGCGCGATACGGGTGGACGCACGGCTGAGGGCTCGGATGCAAGGGAGCGCGACCTCGAATCCGAATGAAAAGGAGGAGCTATCCTTGATTGATTTTGCCCATGTTCGTGCGTTGCTGGAGGCCCGGCGCTCAGGCTGCAGCCTCGCAGGGGACTTCTATACGGCCCCCGCGATGCATGAACTCGACATCGAAGCGGTCTTCTCGAACGAATGGCTGTTCGCCTGCAACGTGGCCGAAATCCCGCACGCGGGCGATTACGTCACGCTCGAGATCGGCAAGACCTCGGTGGTGGTGGTGCGCGACAAGGACGGCGGTGTCAACGCGTTCTTCAATACCTGCCGCCATCGCGGCTCGGTCATCTGTATCGAAGCGCAGGGACACGCGAAGCGGCTCGTCTGCCCGTATCACCAGTGGGTCTATGAACTCGACGGCAGCTTGCTGAGCGCGCGGCAGATGCCCGCCGATTTCGACCGCCGCGAACACGGCTTGCGCCCGGTCCATGTGGAAGTGATCTGCGGGATGGTCTATATCTGCATCGCCGACACCCCGCCCGATATTGCGCGCTTCAAGGCAGCGGTCACGCCGTATATCGCTCCGCACCGTCCCGATCGTACCAAGGTCGCGTATTCGGAGACGATCGTGGAGGACGCGAACTGGAAGCTCGTGATCGAAAATAACCGCGAGTGCTATCACTGCGTGGGCAATCATCCGGAACTGCTGGCCACACTGATCGAATTCGCGCTGCCCGACGACCCGCGCGCCAACCGCGATTTCCAGTTGCTGATGCAGGAGAAGACGGCGCTCTGGGATCGCCTCGGCTTGCCGCATCTGCCCGCGGACGGCGGCACGGAATTCCGCTGCATCCGCTTGCCGTTTCATCGCGGCGCGGTGTCGTTTACGTGGGATGGACGGCCTGCGTGCAAGAAGCTGCTCGGCGATATGACCGAGCCCGATATCGGCTCCGTGCGTATGTTCAGGGTTCCGAACAACTGGAACCACTTTCTCTCGGACCACATCATCCACTTCCGGGTGCTGCCGCTCTCGGCCACGCAAACAGCGCTCAAGACGACCTGGCTCGTGCACGAGGATGCCGTGGAAGGTGTGGATTACGACATCGAGACGCTCACGCAGGTGTGGCGCGCGACGAACGTTCAGGATGCCACGCTGGTGGCGCACAATCAGCGCGGCGTGAATTCGAAGGGGTATCGGCCGGGGCCTTATGCGCCTTCGGAGTTCATGCTCAACCACTTCACCGACTGGTATGCGGGGAAGCTGGCAGCCTATGTCGATGGGCTGCGGGCTGATTCGGTGGCCGCCAACTGCGCCTCAGCCTGCTCGCTCCCCACCTGGTGAGCACGCGAGAGCCTGCCCATCAGCGGCAACAGCAAGATAGCCAGCAACGCCCCACCCGCAGCGACCCAGCCAAGCCCATTGAAAAGCTTCTGATAAAGCGGCAACGATTCAATCGGCGAGAGCATGCCTTCAGGCATCTTCGCGTAAGTCGCGACCACACTGCCGAGATACTGCGACACGCCCGTGGCCACGAAATACGCGCCCATCATGAAGCCGCTCATGCGCGCGGGCACATAGCGCGCGATCATCGCAAGACCCAGGCCGCTCACGAGCAATTCGCCCAGCGAGTAAAGACCGTACCCCGCCACCATGAACCACGACGAAACACGGCCGTCCACCGCATAGCGCCCGCTCGCCGCGAACACGAAGAAGCCTGCCGCCACCACGACAAAGCCGAGCGCATACTTGGCCGCGACCGGCACGTCGCCGCCGCGGCGCGCGAGGCCCGAGTAGATTGCCGCGAGAATCGGGCTCAGCACCATGATCCAGATTGGGTTGAGCGCCTGGAATTGCGCGGCGCTCCAGCTAAAGAGCGCGGTGCCGAACAGGTTGAACGCGGGGTCGACGTTGTGCACGGCGAACAGCGTGAGCGAGGTCGACATCTGCTGATAGAAGATGAAGAACAGAATCACCTGCAGCGTGAGGATCAGCGCGGCGGCAAGGCCCGCGCGCTCGTGGCGCTCGCAGCGAACGAGCATCCACGCGAAGATCGCGAGGATGGCTGCCGCCGCCGTATAAACGCACGCCACCGCAAGCTGCTTGTCCTTGAGCACGACGAGCGTGGCCGCGCCCAGCGCGATGCCGCCGGCGATCACGCAGGCGAGGCGTTTCCATTGCACGGGCTCGTTGTCGGGCGCGGAGCCGATCTTCGCGAGCGTGCGCTGCATCAGGAGGAAGTTGAGGATGCCGAGCGCCATGCCGCCGCAGCAGACGGCGAACGCGGCATGCCAGCCCCAATGGTCCTTGATCCACGGCGTGAGCAGCATCGAGAACGTCGAGCCGATATTGACCGCCATGTAATAGATCGTGAACGCGGCGTCGATGCCCGATTCGTCGCCTTCGTAAATGCGGCGCACGAGGTTGGCGGCGTTCGACTTGAAGAGGCCGTTGCCCACCACGATTACGCCGAGCGAGGCGTACAGGTGCGTGAGCCGGTCGTCGGGCATCGCCAGCATGAAATAGCCCGCGAGCAGGATGATGGCGCCGAGCACCATCGAGCGCCGCGCGCCCAGCACGCGGTCGCCGATCCAGCCGCCGATTGCGGGCGAGGCATACACGAGCGCGGTGAAGGCGCCCCAGGTGAGGGTTGCATGCTCTTCGGTGAAGCCGACTCGCTGGACCATGAAAAGAACGAGCAGCGCGGCCATGCCGTAGTAGCCGAAGCGCTCCCACATTTCGATCAGAAACACTGTCGAAAACGATTTCGTCCTGGAAATCGGTGAATTCATTGTGACCTCAGTTTTGTTGCAGTTGCGAAGATGGCGAAGACACGTCTGGTTTACCTTGAAAAAGCCCTAGCCGGTCTTCTTCTTCGTCTTCTTGATTTGATTAAATTCGATTGCCGCGCGAATAAGCGCTTTCAATGCGCGCGCATCGACCTTGTCGCCTTCGAAGAAGTCGATCGCGCGCCGCGCGTTGCCATCGAGCCCCGCGTTGAACAGCTTGTCGGGATCGGGCAGGCTCGCGCCGTACTGGAACGTGAGCTTCACCTTGCCCTTATGCGCATTGGCGACCGCGATGATGCCGTCGAGGTACCACACCGGGCTGCCCATCCACTTCCATTCCTCGACGATTTCCTTGTCCGCTTCGAGAATGGCGCGGCGCACGGCGGTGAAGGTCGCACCGCGCCAGTCGGTGATGCTGGCGATCAATGCGTCGATTTGTTCGGATGGGGTCATGGTCGCTCCCTGTGGCACGGTCAGACTTAAGGAACCCGAAGTGCCGTCCGGGGCTGCGGCAGCGGGTGGTCGCGCCATTATCCGGCGTGGCGCGAATGCCCGCATTCTGGGCGCTGCTTCAGCGCCTCACGTCCGTGTCTTACTTCGCGGTGAAGCCGTAGTGGCCGGTGGTGCGATGGCCGTCGGCGGCCACGGCGACCCACTTGACCGTGTACTTGCCTGCGGCGAGCGCGTCGAGCGCCACCGACATG
Source organism: Paraburkholderia sp. A1BS-2L (assembly GCF_051125205.1). Taxonomy (NCBI): domain Bacteria; kingdom Pseudomonadati; phylum Pseudomonadota; class Betaproteobacteria; order Burkholderiales; family Burkholderiaceae; genus Paraburkholderia; species Paraburkholderia sp. A1BS-2L. The sequence goes on along the minus strand of NZ_CP120430.1, from coordinate 954,041 downwards.
CGCTTGCCGTTGGCCGGATCGACGGCGGACTTGCCGTGGACGACCGACTTGCCCGCTGCATCGGTGACGTCGATCGAGCTGAAGGCCGGTTCGAGCGCATCGTCGAAGTCGATCGCGACGGTGTTTTGCGCCGTCGTCACGGTCGAGCCGGCGAGCGGCTGTTGATGGGTCGGATGCGCGTGCGCCCAGGCCAGTTGTGCGCCGGCGAGTGCGAGCGCACCCATTGCGAGGCGCAAGGAACGGGAATGCGTGCTGAGTTTCAGCATGATGGAGTCCTGAGAATAACTGCGGGTACAGATAGAGCAGTATGCCGATGCTGTGGGTCGCTGCGCGCAAGGCGTTCGATGCGCGCGGCGACACCGCCGGCAAGTTGCTGTGCATGTTGCTGCCTGAAGCCGCGAAGGCGGCTGCGATCGGCTCAGGCGGAAGGCGGGGCGCGCGCGAGCGCGAGGGTGAGCGGCTCGGCGCGTGCGAGGCCCTCGAAGCGCGCGGCAACGCGCGCATGCACGAGGCGCGTGGCGAGCACGAACGACACAGGCACGCCGGGCGCTGCCGGCAAATGAGCGAACAGGTTGCAATAGCCGCAATCGTGCAGATCGCCGGGGGCGACATGCGCGTGGATAGCATCGCCGTGCCCGCTCTGCGCGGCGCGCATCGACGGCATGTCGCAATGCCCATTCGTCGTGGACATCCGTGCGGTATGCGTCGACTGGCTTGCGTGCGCCGCGAGCAGATGCGAAATCGCCGGCGCGAGCGTGGTCATCAGGATTGCAAGCGTCCCTAATAAACTGACCAGCTTGAGGTGGAAACGGCGCACGGCGTAACAGGAAACAGCGGGGAAACAGCGGTGGAAAACCGCGTGATTATGCCATGCGCAACTTGCACGCCTCCGCTATTCCGCCGCTTCGAGCAGCCCGAGCATGAGCGCGCGGCGCACGGCGTGCTTGCGCGAGCTCGCGTCGAGCTTGCCGAACAGATTTTTTAGATGCCACTTCACGGTGACTTCGCCCACGCCCAGTGCGAGCGCGATTTCCTTGTTCGAGAGCGCGCGGGCGAGCAGTTCGAGGATTTCGCGCTCCTTGGGGGTGAGGATGACGCCCGACACGGCACGCGTTTGCGGTGCAGCGCGGATCACGCGCGGTGCCGCGATCGGGTTGGGGTTGTGCGCGGGCGCGCCCGGCGATGTTTCGAGCGTGCGCCGTGCCCAGTCGGCCACAGCCGGGTGCAGATCGGAAAGTGTGCGGGACAGATGGAACGTCTGTGCGAGGTCCACGGCTTCGAGCAGCAGCGCGCGGCCGTCCGCGCCGGTTTGCTCCAGCACGTAGGCGCGCAGCGCCATGATTTCGATGCTTTCGCAGCGGCGCTTCATGGCGTCCGCAAGCTGCGCGGCTTCGCCGAGCGCGTCGAGCGCCTGCTGCCAGCGGCGCGCGGCGATGGCGGCGCTCGCGTGGGCGTGCGCCTGCATCAGCAGGACGTGACGACGCCATAGCGGCCGTTGCGCTGTGGCGTTTTCGAGCGCGAGTTCATCGATGCGCTGCACGAGCGCTTCGCAGGTCTGCACGCGGTAGCAGTTCGCGTGCATGCGCACCTGCTCGGCGAGGCTCGCCATCGACAGGCGCGGCAGCCGTCGCGTCACGCCGAGCGCATGCAGCGATTCGAGCAGGTCGAGCGCACGGTGCTCGGCGCCGCGCGCCACCGCCACGCGCGCCGCGGTGCGCCAGGCGAGCATCACGGTGTCCGGCGTGCCGCTGCGCTCCAGCACATCGAGCCGGTTGGCCAGCAGCGCGGCGGCTTCGTCGATCCGGTCGGCTTCGTAGGCGAGCGTCGCGCAGAGCGCGGCCAGCATGCAACTGAGCGGATGGCGGCGGCCGAGATCCGCGTCGGCGCTGGCGAGCGCCGGCATCAGCACGGTTTCCGCCAGTTGAAGCTGGCCTTCGTGAAAGTAGCTGAAGCCGACCACGAACGCGCCCCAACGCCCGACGTAGCTCGTCTGCGCGGAATTTTGCGCCGGCACCGGCACGCGCTGCTGGAACTGCCGCGCCTGGGCGGGCTCGCCCAGCGCGAGCGCGCGCGCGCCCAGCCGGTTCGCGTGCATCTGCGCGAGCCACGGATGCGTGCTGGGCGCGGCGTTCACCCACGGATCGAACAGGGCGACACAGCGGTCGATGTCGTCGGCGAACACGGCGGCGGCGCTCAGGATCAGCGCGCATTCGTAGCGCAGTTCGGCGTCGTTGGCGGCGTCCGGCCCCGCGAGCACGCGTTCGATCTGCCGCGCGGCCTCGGGATGGCGCTCGCCGAGCGCGAGCGCCCAGGCTGCCGCAAGACGCAGGCGCGGGCGCGCTTCGAGCTCCGCCTCGGGCAGCAGTTCGAGCCACTTCAGCATGGCGGGCAGATGGCCCTGGCGCACCGCGTCCAGCAGGCTGCGCTCGGCCAGCTCGAACGCCAGCCGGTGCTGTCCCGCCGCATGCGCGTGGCGCGCGGCCGGCTCTGCCATGCCTTGTGCCGCGAGCCACGTGGCGGCGCGCGCGTGCAATTCCGTTTGCTGCGGCGTCGGCCATTGCGCAAGCCGCGCGCGCAGCACGTCGCGCACGAGCGCATGGAGCTGGAGCCATTCATTGCCGTCTGCGGCCGTGAACATCGGCGTATCGCGCGCGAGCCGCGCGAGTTGCCCGGCCGCCTCCGGCTCGCCGGTCAGCGCGACGCAGAGCGCGGGATGGAGCGTGTCGACCACGCTGATGCGCGTGAGAAAGTCGACGTCGGCGGGCGCGAGCCGGGCGATCAGCGCCTGCAGCAGACGCTCGCGCAACTCGCCGGACGCACCCTCCAGCGGCTCGACGATCTGGCGCGGGTCGCTCGCGCGCTCCATCGCGGCCAGCGCCAGTTGCAGGCCCAGCGGCCAGCCCTCGCAGAGCTCGAAGAGCCGCGCGCCGGCGTCGGCGTCCATGCGCTCGCCGAAGCGCGCGGCCGCGAGCGCGATGGTTTCGTCGATGCGCAGACGCAGCGCGTCGGCGTCCACGCGCGCGCACTGGCCGTAGGCGAGCAGATCGGCGAGCGGCGCGTCCAGGCCGTGCCGTGCCGCCACCGCAGTGCGCAGATTCGGCGGCGCGTTGTGCAGGATATAGACGAGCGCGCGCACGCCGGAGGCGGGCAGCCGTTCCGCTTCGTCGACGATCAGCACCAGCTCGAACGCGAGCTGCGCCACTTCCGCGAGCCAGGCCGTCACGCTTTCCAGTTCGTGAGCGGCGCCCGCTGCGCCATCGGTCAGATGGCGCGCGAACGCCGGGCGCGCGCAGGCCGTGCGCACCGCCTGCACGAGCCCGGGCACGAGACGCTGCGCCTCGTCGCGCTCATCGGCGGAAAACCACGCGACGGCGGTGCCCTGGGAGAGGTATTCGCGCCGCCAGAGCGCCAGCAGCGAGGTCTTGCCGAACCCCGCGGGCGCCTGCACGAGCACCGCCTGGCACGCGCGCAAGCCCGCGTTCGCTGCGCTCAGCCGCGCGCGCGTGAACAGGTGCGCGGGCTCGCGCGGCGCGACGGTCTTCAGGACGAACTCGCTGGCGGCGCGCCCGGCGTCCGGAGTGCTCGAAGCTGGGGAGGACACGGAAGACGGCGCGGAAGGGGACACTGAGGAAGGCATCTGGAGGCGGGGTCGAATCGGCCTGGCAGCTTTTGCGGGCTGGCCGGCGCGGGGTGCGACATAGGTGAGACACGAAAGCATCGGCTGGACAGGCGGGCTGCGTCAAGCCCCTCTTGTGCCGTCGTGCATTTAGCCCACCGCTTCGAGCCCGCTCGCATCTGCCAGCCCCTCCGTGCCGAGGGGGGCGTTTGCGCGCCGCGCCACTATCATCGTTTTCATGAAGGAAGCGGTGCGGCTCGAATGAGGCCCGCCTGCCGCGCCCTCCGGATTTGTGTGAGTGGGAACCCATGTATCGTCATTTTCTCGTTCCCGTGGATGATTCCGATGCCGGCATCGACACGGTGGCTCAAGCGGTTGCGTTGGCGCGTTCGGTCGGCGCGCGCATCACGTTCGCTTACCCGCTCGCTTATCGGGCAGATTCGCCGGCGCCAGCGCAGCAGGACGGCGAGCGCCTGGCGGCCGGGCGTCGCTTCGACGACTGCGTGAGGGAGATGCTCATCGTGAAGGCCGAGGCGGCCGCGCGCGCGCTGGGCGTGCCCTGCGAGTCGATGCGCGTCGCCGGCCCGAAATGGGCCAGCCCTGCGGCGCAGCTTGCGAGCACCGCGAGCGCGCGGGGCTGCGATCTCATTTGCGTGGCGTCGCAGGCCACCGCCGCGTCGGAGGTGCCGGTGCTCCATTGCGTCGTGCGGCGCGCTCCGGCGGCGGTGCGCGTGGTGGCGGCGCTCTATCGCCTCCATCGCGCCACCGCCGGCGCGTTGTGCGAGCGGCTGGCCCATCCCGGGCTGGCCCATCCCGGGCTGGATCTTCGCGGGCTCGATGCCCTGCGGATCCCGCGTCTCGGCACCGGCGATGCGTGCCGGCTTTCATCGCTGCTGAGCGGCCGTACGAGCGTGGTCGACGCCGAGCTTGGCGAACTCGAGCGGCAGCACCAGCGCGGCGCGACCCTGTTCGCGGAGCTCGAGCGCGCCGTCGCCGCCGGGGCCGCGAACGTCGAAGCGGCCCTGCGCGGTTATGCCCAGTTCGTCTGGGAATACTTCGGCCGCAAGGAAGGCGTGATCGTGCCGGCCGCGCAGCGTTATCTGCGCGAAGACGACTGGCGCGATCTGGAGGCGGCTTTCGCTATCGGCAGCATCGACGTCGCCAGCGCCACGTCATAAACCGCCGCGACAGAAAAAACGAATATTGCAGGAGACAAAGTTGCATACGCATCCCATCGAGGCCGGCGCGCCCGCGCAAGGCGCCGCCGATTCATCCCCGCGCGTCTATGCGTGGGTCGTGTTCGCGCTGACCTTCGCGCTGCTGCTGTCCGACTACATGTCGCGCCAGGTGCTCAATGCGGTCTTTCCGCTCCTCAAGGCCACATGGGGGCTCTCCGATACGCGTCTGGGCTCGTTGAGCAGCATCGTCGCGCTGATGGTCGGCGTCCTGACGTTTCCGCTTTCCGTGGTCGCCGACCGCTGGGGCCGCGTGCGCAGCATCGTGCTGATGGCGGGGCTCTGGAGCTTCGCCACGCTCGGCTGCGCCGCCGCGGCCAGCTATGGGCAGATGCTGCTGGCGCGCGCCTTCGTCGGGGTGGGCGAGGCGGCGTATGGGAGCGTCGGCGTTGCGCTGATCATCAGCATCTTTCCGGCGCGCCTGCGCTCGACGCTCACCGGCGCGTTCATGGCCGGCGGCGCGTTCGGCTCGGTGCTGGGCATGGCGGCGGGCGGCGTGCTCGCGGTGCATCTGGGCTGGCGCGCCGCGTTCGGCATGATGGCGGGCCTCGGCTTCGCGCTCGTGCTCGCGTTTCGCCTCGTCGTCACCGAAGCGCGCATCGCGCGCAACCGCGGCGCGCAGATCCCCGTTCAGGGCGCGGCGCGCGAAGCCGGGGAAGCCCGGCGGCCCAGCCTGCGCAGCGTGCTGGCGGGACTCTTCTCCACGGTCTCGGTGAATTGCGCCTATCTCGGCAGCGCCCTGCAGCTTTTCATCATGGGTGCCGTGATAGCCTGGCTGCCGAGCTTCCTGAACCGTTATTACGGCCTGCCGCCCGACCGCGCGGCGATGGCTGCTGCCGTGTTCGTGCTGCTCGGCGGGACGGGCATGATCGTGTGCGGCGTGGTCACCGATCGCGTGAGCCGGCACGCGCCCGAGCGCAAGTGGACGATGGCGATCGCGTTTTCGCTGCTGTCGTTCGCGCTGCTAGGCGGCGGCTTTCATCTGAGCCCGGGCCCGCTGCAACTGGTCCTGCTCGGCGCGGGCATCTTCGTCGTGGCCGGCACCTCGGGGCCGGCTGGCGCGATGGTCGCCAATCTCACGCACGAGTCGATCCATTCGCCCGCGTTCGCCACGCTCACGCTCGTGAACAACCTGGTCGGGCTTGCGCCAGGGCCGCTCGTCGTCGGCTTTATCGCGGACCGCATCGGCCTGCTCGGCGCCTTGCAGGTCGCGCCGCTCGTGGCGCTGGTGGCGGCCTTCGCGTTCGTGCTCGGCAAGCGCCGCTATGGCGCGGGGCTGCAAGCCGTGCGCAGCCGCCATCCGGCGCGCGCACCTCAATGATCCTGCCGTGGAGCCTGTATCGATGACTCAACCGCTTTCTCCCGCGGCGCCCAACCGGGTGCTGCACATCGACTTTTATTTCGACTTCGTTTGTCCGTGGTGCCTGATCGGCAAGCGCAATCTCGAAGCCGCGATCGCGGCGCTCGAGGCGCGCTGGCCGCATGTGAGCGTGCAGGTCGCGTGGCACTCGGTCGAGCTGCTGCCGCATACACCGGTGGGCGGCCTGCCTTACGAGGCGTTCTATCTGGCACGTCTCGGCAGCGCGCAGGCCGTCGCGCAGCGGCGCGCACAGGTGCGCCAGGCCGCGCGCGCTGCGGGCGTCGAGCTCGCGTTCGAGCGCATTCGGGTGTTGCCGAACACGGCGGCGGCTCATGCACTGGTTGCGCACACAACTGAATTAGACGGGGGACGCTATCGCGGCACCCACGCTGAGCTCATCGAGCGTCTCTTTACCGCGTATTTCATCGAGGGCGAGGACATCGGCGATGCGGCCACGCTCTCGCGCATCGCACGCGAATGCGGGGTGGACGATGCGGCATCGGCATCGCAGCCGCGTGCGCACGGCGCGACGAACCGCGTCGATGGCGTGCCTTATTTCGTGTTCGACGGGCGCTATACGCTCAGCGGCGCGCAGCCGCCACAAGTGTTGATCGAGGCGATGCTGCACGCGGCGGATCTGACTCAGGCGCACGATCATGAAGCGTGAAGTCGACATCGGCGCGGCGGATAGCCTGGCGCCCGGGCAGCGCAAGCTCGCTTTCATCGATGGGCGCAGCGTGGTGGTCTTCAATGTGGAAGGCAGTCTGCATGCTATCGAGAATAGTTGCCCGCACAACGGTGCGTCGATGGCCAGCGGGCATCTCGAAGGCAGCCTGATCACCTGCCCCGCGCACGGATTGCGCTTTGATCTGCGCACGGGTTGCATGCCGGGGGCGGGGGGATTGTGTCTGGGCGTGCTGCCGGTGAGGACGGTTGACGGGAAGCTGATGGTCGAGGTCGAGCAGGCCTGAGCGAAATGCGCCGCTGGCGCGCGGCGGCCCGGAGCGCTCAGTGCCGGTCGCCTTGCGGCTTTTCCTGGCGCGCGCCGAAATTCGCCGCGCGCCAGCGGCTCGGCGGCTGCCCGAATTCCGCACTAAACCAGCGCGAAAATGCGCTGGGTTCGGAAAACCCCAGCCGGTCGCTGATATCGGATACCGAATGGCGCGGCTGCGCCAGATATCGCGCCGCCAGCGACGCGCGCACTTCGTTCACGAGCGACGAGAACCGCTCGCCACGCTGTTCGAGCTGGCGCTGCAGCGTGCGCGGCGAGAGGCCGAGGCGCTCGCTCACGGGCTCGATCGTGCCGGCGCCGCGCGGCAGCAGCAGATGGATTGCGCGGCGCACGTTGTCGGCGAGCGATGCCTCGCCATAGCGGGGCTGCAAATCGAGCAGCTCCTGTGCATATCGCGCGAGCGAGGCGTCGGCGAGCGGCCTCGCACGGTCGAGATCCTGGCGGGCCAGCACGATGCCGTCGAACTCGCTGTCGAATTCGATTCGCGATCCGAAGAAACGCCGGTGCACTTCGAGCCGCGTGGGAGCGGCGTGCGAGAAATGCACGGCACGTGGCGCATACTGCGCGCCGAGCATGGCGCGCACGAGACTCAGCACCGCGCCTACGGTCAATTCGACGATCTCCGGCCCCGGATCGGGGCGCGCGGTCACGAGCGCAACGTGCAGCACCGCGGTGTCGTCGATTTCCTCCAGCTGAACCGATACCGAATCGCTCAGCAGATGCCGGTAGGGCTCGACGCGCGCGAGCGCCTCGCGCAGCGTGGGCTGATGCTGCAGCAAGAGACTGAGCGAGCCGAAGTCGGAGAGCCGCCACGCTTCGCCAATGCGCGCGCCAAGCGTGCGGGACTCGGCGCGCCCGGCGCAGCCCGCGAGCGAGACTTCGAACACGCGTGCGAGGCTGGCCTCGGGAATGCGCAGGTCCGGCGTCGTGAGGCACGACAGATCGAGCCCCGCTTCGCGCAGCGCACGCACCGGATCGATGCCCGCGTGATGGGCAATTTCCGAATACTTGGTGAGGGAGGCGCTGCGAACCAGGATGGGCATGGGATCACAAGAAAAACGGACGCAACACGGCGGAACTTGCCGAGCGTAGCGGCGCACATGCGCTTCGTCTGTGCGGAATAACCATGAGCGTGCGCATGTCGTCGCGCGTCAGGCCGTGGCGTGCAGGATCAAGCACGCGCGCGGTGCAATTCACACAATGGGGTTCCAGGCCGGCGCTATGACGGGTTCGCCTCGATCGTTTCACTCGCCGCTTTCCAGCAACCCCAGCAGTTGGGCGCGCAGCACCGCATGCTTGCGCGAACTCGCGCTCAGCTTGCCGAACAGGTTCTTTACATGCCACTTGGCGGTGACTTCGCCCACGCCGATTGCCTGCGCGATCTCCTTGTTGGAGAGATTGCGCGCGAGCAGTTCGAGCACCTCGCGCTCCTTGGGCGTGAGCACCGTGCTCGGCATTGCGCGCGGCGCGGCTTGCGCGCGGCGGGGCGCGCCGCCGGGCTGGGTCGTGGGCGCGAGCGTCGTCGCGGCGAGCGTGACGGGCTCGCCGCTGCCTTGCGTTGCGACTTCGTGGATCCAGTCGGCCAGCGCCGGATGTGCCTGGGCGAGCACGCGCACGAGGCCATAGGTGCCGGTCAGGCCGATCGCCTCGTGCAGCAGCGGCAAGCCGTCTTCGCCGTTGCCCCGGGTCGCGAGTGCGCGCAGCCCCATGATCTCGATTCGCTCGCGCCCGAGCTTCATCGCGTCGGCGAGCGTTTGCGCGCGGCCCAGACACTCGAGCGCGCGCGGCCAGTCCTGCTGGGCCAGCGCCGTGTATGCATGCGCCATGGCCTGGCGTCGGGCCACGTCGCGGCGCCAGACCGGGCCGCGCCACGTGGGTTCGGCGGTTTGCGATTGTTCGACGAGCGCGTCGAGCTGGGCGCTCAACGCGCGGCAGGTTTCGGCGTTTCCACGTCCGGCGTGGATACGTCCGGCGTAGATCCGCACGCGCTCCGCGAGGCTCGCGATGGACAGACGCGGCAACCCGCGAGCGGTGCCGGCGGCGTGCATCGCATCGAGCAGGTCGAGCGCGCGCCGCTCCACGCCCTGGGCCTGCGCCACGCGCGCCGCGCAGACATAGGCGATCAGCGAGGTCTCGGCGGTGCCGGAGCGTTCGAGCACGTCGAGCCGGTTCGCGAGCAGCGCATCGGCTTCGTCCACGAAGTCGCGCTCGAAGAGCGCAGCCGCGAGCACCGCCGCGAGCATGCACGGCAGCGGATGGCGGCGGCCCAGTTCGGTTTCGGAGCTCGTGAGCGCGCGGCGCAGCACCGTTTCGGCGAGCACGGCCTGGCCTTCGTTCAGATAGCTCAGGCCGCACATGAACTCGCCCCAGTAGGCGGCGTAGCGGTGCGCCTTGCCGAAGTCGCCGCGCGGCGCGAGTTGCAGATGGCGGCGCGCGTTGGCGGGTTCGCCCTGCAGCAGCTCCGCCAGCGCGAGGCGGTTCGCGTGCGTCTGGAGCCGGCGCGGCTCGGCGAGCGGCGGCGGCTCGCGCCACGGTGCAAGCAGCGCGAGGAAGCGGTCGGGCTCGTCGGCGTAATAGGCCGCGATGCTCAGGATGAGCGCGCATTCGTAGCGCCGCTCGGGCGTGCAATCGTGCGCTTCGGCCATCGGCGCCACGAGTTGCCTCGCCTCGGCGTGGCGCTCGCTGAGCGCGAGCGCCCAGGCCGCCGCGAGGCGCAGGTCGGGCTGGCGGTCGAGCTCGTCGGCGGGCAGCAGTTCGAGCCAGTCGAGCGCGGCGGCGAGGCGCCCCTGCATGACCGCGCCGTAGAGCGAGCGCCCCGCGAGTTCGTAGGCCACTTCGCGCTCGCCGGCGGCATGCGCGTGGCGAGCCGCTTCTTCGTGGATGCCGTGCTCAGCGAGCCACTGCATCGCGCGCCGGTGCAGGCCGGCGCGCTCGTCGGGCGGCAGTTCGGCCAGACGCGCGCCAAGCGCCGCGCGCGCGAGCGTGTGCAGGCGGCACCAGTCGTTGCCGTCGCTGGCCATGAAGATTGGCGTATCGCGCATGAGCCGTGCGAATTGCGCCGGGGCGTCGGGGCTGTCGAGCAGCGCGCGGCACAGGTCGGGATGCAGCATGTCGACGAGCGCGAGCCGCGTGAGGAACGCGAGGTCCTCGGGGGCGAGCCGCGCGAGCAGGCTGCTCACCAGATGCTCGCCTTCGACGCCGGGCTGCCCCTGCATGGCGTCGATGACGCCGCGCGGGTCGCCGCTCTTTTCCATCGCGGCGAGCGCGAGCTGCAGGCCGAGCGGCCAGCCGTCGGTGATCTCGTGCAGGCGTGCGCAGCTGTCGGTGTCCACGCGCTCGCCAAAGCGCCGGCGCACGAGCGCGAGCGTTTCGTCGAGGCGAAAGCGCAGCGCCTCGGGGCCGAGGCAGACGCATTGCCCATAGGCGCGCAAGTCGTCGACGGCGGTTTCGAAGCCGCTGCGCGCGGCCACGACGATGCGCAAATTCGCGGGCGCGTTGTGCAGCAGATAAAGCAGCGCCGCGCTGCCGACCGGCGAGAGCCGCTCCGCTTCATCGACGATCAGCACCAGATCGAGCGCGGCCTGCGCGACTTCGGCGAGCCAGGCGGTCAAGCCCTCGTTGGCGTCGGGCGTGGCAAAGGGGCTGTCGAGCAGCGTGTGCCCGAACTCGGGCTGCGCGCCGCCCACGCGCACGGCGAGCACGAGGCTATGCAAAAAGCGCTGCGGGTCGTCGTGCGCATCGGCGGACACCCACGCGACGGCGGCGCCGCGCGCGAGATGCTCGCGTCGCCATTGCGCGAGCAACAGCGTTTTGCCGAAGCCGGGAGGCGCCTGCACGACGATCGCGGGCTGATTGCGCAAGGGCTCGCTGTCGAGGTTCAGCCGCTCGCGCGCGAGCAGGTGGCGCGGCGCGCGCGGCGGCGTGGTCTTGAGCGTGAGTTCGGAAAACGGGGGCGGTGCGCCGCGGTTCGCAAAGGTCATCGGGTGAATCGGAATAGGCCGCGCGGCGCGCAATGCCGGGAATCGATCGGAGGATTATATGCACGGCGGCGCCCTGGCTGACAATTTGACAACAGCGCGTCGAGCGCCTGGCGATTTCCTCAGTGATAACCCGGTAAACGGGCGAAATTCGCAGGGGTAGGCGGGCTCCCCCTCCTGGAAGGAGGGCGCGCGGCGCACCACGGCGTCCTACGATGGATTCAGTCACGATAGCCGCGTGCGTGCGCCTGCACCACGAGCGCCGCGGCGGCCTATCGATCGGAACGAGCAGCAAGCAGGAACAACCAGGAGACAGAAGATGGCACATGCGATCAGGTTCCACGAGACCGGCGCACCGGAAGTGATGCGCTGGGAAGAAGTCGACGTGGGCGCGCCCGGTCCGGGCGAAGTGCGGCTGCGGCACGAAGCGGTCGGCCTGAATTTCGCGGATACGTATTTCCGCAGCGGCCTCTATCCCGTCCCGCTGCCGGCGGGCATGGGCGTGGAAGCCGCGGGCGTGGTGGAGGCGGTGGGCGCGGGCGTGACCAACGTCGCGCCCGGCGACCGCGTCACCTACACCGGCTTTATCAACACGCTGGGCGCATACAGCACGGAACGGCTGATTCCGGCCGCGCCGCTCATCAAGCTGCCCGACGCCATCGCCTGCGAAACGGCGGCGGCCATGACCATGCGCGGCCTCACGTCGGCGTACCTCATGCGCCGCATCTGGCCGCTGCAAGCGGGCGAGACGATTCTCGTGCACGCGGCGGCGGGCGGCGTGGGCCTGATCCTGTGCCAGTGGGCGAAGCTGCTGGGGCTGACGGTGATCGGCACGGTGTCGAACGAGGAGAAGGCCGCGGTGGCCCGCGCGCACGGCTGCGATCACGTGATCCTCTATCGCAGCGAAGACGTTGCGAAGCGCGTGCGCGAGCTGACCGATGGCGTGGGCGTTTCCGTGGTCTACGACAGCGTCGGCCAGGACACCTTCGCGGCGTCACTCGACTCGCTCAAGCGCCGTGGCTTGCTGGTCTGCGTGGGCACGGCCTCGGGCAAGGCGCCCGCGTTCGAACCGCAGGTGCTCGCGATGAAGGGCTCGCTCTACGTCACGCGCCCCGCGCTGGCCGACTACATCGCCGACCCCGCCGAGAAGACCGCGCTGGCCGATGAAATCTTCGGCCACGTCGCGGCGGGGCGCATCAAGATCGAGATCAACCAGCGCTACGCATTGCAGGACGCCGTGCAGGCGCACCGCGATATCGAAGCCCGCAAGACGACGGGTTCTTCCGTCTTCACGATCTGAGGCCGCCCATCATGAGAATCGAGCAACTGACCTGCGCGATCGGCGCGGAACTGGTGGGCGTGCGTCTGGGCGATGCGGTGCGCGACGACGCGCTGTTCGGGGAAATCAAGGCGGCGCTGCTCAGGCACAAGGTACTGTTCCTGCGCGACCAGCAACTCACGCGCGCCGACCATGTGGATTTCGCCAGACGATTCGGAGAGCTCGAGGGTCATCCGGTGGCGGGCAGCCACCCCGATCATCCGGGTCTCGTGCAGATCTACAAGACGCCTGACCAGCCCAACGACCGCTACGAAAACTCGTGGCACACCGACGCCACCTGGCGCGCCGCGCCGCCGATGGGCGCGGTGCTGCACTGCGTGGAATGCCCGCCGGTGGGCGGCGACACCATGTGGGCCAACATGGTGCTCGCCTACGAGAACCTGCCGCAGCACGTCAAGGAACAAATCGCGGACCTGCGCGCAAGCCACAGCATCCAGGCAAGCTTCGGCGCGGCGATGCCGATCGAAAAGCGCCTCGCGCTGAAGGCGCAGTATCCGGACGCCGAACATCCGGTCGTGCGCACGCACCCGGAAACGGGCGAGAAGGTGCTGTTCGTGAACGCCTTCACCACGCACTTCGTGAACTACCACACGCCCGCGCGCGTGCGCTACGGCCAGGACGGCAACCCGGGCGCAGGACACCTGCTCCAGTACCTCATCAGCCAGGCGTATATCCCCGAGTACCAGGTGCGCTGGCGCTGGCAGCCGGGCAGCGTGGCGATCTGGGACAACCGCAGCACGCAGCATTACGCGGTCATGGACTACCCGCCTTGCCACCGCAAGATGGAGCGCGCGGGGATCATCGGCGACGTGCCGTACTGATTGGCCACTGCCTGACCTGCGCACGACAGCAAAACACAATACTGGAGGAAGACATGCAATTTCTCGACAATTCGCTGCACCCCGAGAACATGGACAAGGTCGTCATCACGGTTGCGCCGTATGGCCCCGAATGGATGCCCGAAGACTTTCCCGAGGACATTCCCGTCACCATGGAAGAGCAGATCCAGAAGGCCGTGGATTGCTACAACGCAGGCGCAACGGTGCTGCACCTGCACGTGCGCGAACTGGACGGCAAGGGCTCCAAGCGCCTGTCCAAGTTCAACGAGCTGATTGCCGGCGTGCGCGCGGCGGTGCCGGACATGATCATCCAGGTGGGCGGCTCGATCTCGTTCGCGCCGGAAGACGACGGCCAGGCCGCGAAGTGGCTCTCGGACGACACGCGCCACATGCTCGCGGAACTCGAGCCGAAGCCCGACCAGGTGACCGTGGCGATCAACACCACGCAGATGAACATCATGGAGCTGCTCTACCCCGAGTATCTGGCGGGCACCTCGCTGGCGAATCCGGCGCTCCAGGCGGCGTATAGCGAAATGACGGTGCCGGCCGGCCCGCAGTGGCTCGAGGAGCATCTGCGCCGCCTGCATGCGTCGGGCATCCAGGCGCATTTCCAGCTGACCGGCATCCATGCGCTGGAAACGCTCGAACGCCTGATCCGCAAGGGCGCCTATCTCGGGCCGGTTAACCTGACGTGGATCGGCATCGGCGGCGGCTTCGACGGCCCGAACCCGTTCAACTTCTTCAACTTCGTGCACCGCGCCCCGCAGGGCTGCACGTTCACGGCGGAGTCGCTGCTCAAGAACGTGCTGCCGTTCAACATGATGGCGATGGCGATGGGCCTGCACCCGCGCTGCGGCATCGAGGATACGATCATCGGCCAGCATGGCCAGCGCATGACCTCGGTCGAGCAGATCGAGCAGTGCGTGCGCGTGGCGCACGAACTGGGCCGCGAGATCGCGTCGGGCAAGGAAGCGCGCGAGATCTACCGCATCGGCACCTTCTACAAGGACGCCGATGAGACGCTGGCCGCCAACGGCTATCTGCCGAACCACAAGCCCGCGGGTCTGGGCCTCGTGAAATCGGCGGCTTGATCATGGCGCGCCCCGAACCTGTCATCGTCATCGTCCCGGGGTTGCGCGACCACGTCGCGCAGCACTGGCAGACCCTGCTCGAAGCGCGCCTGCGCGCGCAGAACCGCCCGGTGGCCGCCGTGCCGCCGATGGGCCGCGACGACCTCGATTGCGCCGCGCGCGTCGAGGCCATCGAAGCCGTGGTCGCGGGCATCGACGCGCCCGTGATCATCGTTGCGCATAGCGGCGGCTGCGTGATGGTCGCGCATTGGGCGAGGCGCTATCCGCGTGCGATCGCAGGGGCGCTGCTGGCGGCGCCGCCCGACTTCGAGGCGCCGATGCCCGAAGGCTATCCGACGCTCGAAGCGCTCGACGCGAGCGGATGGCTGCCGGTGCCGCGCGCGCCGCTGCCGTTCCCGTCCATCGTGGCGGCGAGCCACGACGACCCGCTCGCCCGCTACGAACGCGTGCTCGAACTTGCGCGCGCGTGGCGCAGCGAGGTGGTCGATCTCGGCAACGTCGGTCACCTGAACCCAGCCAGCGGGTTTGGCGAATGGCCCGGCGCGGACGACCTGATCGCCGCGCTCGCGCGGCGTGCCGTACCCGTGTCGTAACCGATTCATCGATGGGCTCACGCGCGCTACGCTGTAAGGCGCGCGCGGTCAAAGCGATACAAGGCGGGCCGACACCGCTCTCGCTGCAGCACCAAATAAAAAAACACGCCAGATGGGTATATCCGAGGCGCGTTTCCGCGCCCGGACACCGTGATAATGATTCATGGAGACAAAAGTGGGAATGCAAGCGACTGCCGCACTGGGAGACGCCCCTGCGGGCGCACCAACCGTATCCCGGGCCTATGCCTGGAGTGTTTTCGCGCTGACTTTCGGCCTGCTGCTCGCCGATTACATGTCGCGCCAGGTCCTCAACGCCGTTTTTCCGCTGCTCAAAGCCGAGTGGATGCTCACCGACACGCAGTTAGGATCGCTGAGCAGCATCGTCTCGGTGATGGTGGGTCTGCTGACCTTTCCGTTCTCGCTGCTCGCGGACCGCTGGGGACGCGTGCGCAGCCTGATTCTGATGGCCGTGCTGTGGAGCATCGCCACGCTTGGCTGCGCCGTATCGGCCAGCTACGGGCAGATGTTCGCGGCGCGCTTCTTCGTGGGCGTGGGCGAGGCGGCCTACGGCAGCGTCGGCCTCGCGGTCGTGCTCAGCGTGTTTCCGGCGCATCTGCGCGCCACGCTCTCGGGTTCGTTTCTCGCGGGCGGCGCATTCGGCTCCATGCTCGGGATGGCGTTGAGCGGCATCGTGGCCGCGCATTTCGGCTGGCGCTGGTCGTTCGCGACTATGGCGGTGGTCGGCCTCGTGCTCTCGGTGATCTATCGCATCGTCGTGACCGAACGGCGGCTCGCGCCCGAGCGCGCACGCGTTGCTGCCAGCGCGGCGCGGCCCCGCTTCACGCCGCGCGGTCTCGCGCAGGCGCTGTTCACCTCGAAATCGGTCGGCTTTGCGTATGTGGCCTGCGGCGTCCAGCTGATCCTGCCGGGCGCGATGTTCGCGTGGCTGCCGAGCTATCTCGTGCGCACCTATGCGATGCGGCTCGACCGCGCGAGCGTGCTGGCCGCCGGCTTCGTGCTGATCTCAGGCATCGGCATGATCGTGTGCGGGGTGCTGACCGACCGCGTCAGCCGTCTCAACGGGACACGCAAATGGACCATGGCCATCACGTATTGCGTGCTGGTGTTTGCGGCGTTCGCGAGCGCATTTCACGTGCCGCCGGGGCCGCTGCAACTCGTGCTGATCGGCGTCGGCATGTTTATGGCCTCGGGCGTGTGCGGGCCGACCGGCGCACTGGTGGCCGAACTCACGGCGCCTTCGATTCACGCCACGGCCATGGCGCTCTGGTCGCTCGCCAACAACCTGCTCGGCCTGGCCGCCGGCCCGGTCATCGTGGGCCTGATCGCCGATCGCATGGGCCTGCACATGGCGTTGCAATGGATTCCGTTCGCGGCGCTCGTGTCGGCGCTGCTGTTCGTGCTCGGCAAGCGCCGCTACGCGGGTGATCTCGCGCGGCAGCGCGAGGTATGAATAATGCCGTGGCTGGACAAGCCACGGCAGGTAGTCAGCAAAGCAGCAGGACAACAAGAAGAACAGCCGTTGACAAAGAGGAAGACAGCGGGCCGCACGCAAAGGGCAGCACCGCACGGCCTTGACAATAGTTTGGAGGAGAGAGCATGAAACGGAAGTTGAGCGTCTTGGCCGTACTCGCGGTCACGGCCGGCGCGGCACACGCGCAATCGTCGGTGACGCTGTTCGGCGCCATCGATACGGGGTTGCTGTATCAGAGCACTTCGGCGGCCTCGTTCGCGCCGAACGCGAAGAATCTGGGCCACGTGTTCGCGTTGAAGGACGCGGGCATCTATGCCAGCTTCTGGGGCATCAAGGGGACCGAGGACCTCGGCGGCGGCTACAAGGTCAATTTCCGGCTGCAAGGCGTGTTCAACAGCTCCACGGGCAAGCTCGGCCTCGCGGACACCGCGGGCGCCACGGCCATGTTCAATCAGCAGACGACCATTGGCATTTCAGGGCCGTTCGGCTCGATCGACGCGGGGCGGCAATACACCCCGATGATCTACGCGATGGCGGACACCGATGTGCGCAACGCGCAGTACTTCGGCAGTATCCTGAGCGCCTGGCTTGGGCTGAGCCAGGCGTCGGGGTGGCCCGGCACGAGCACCAACGTGCCGTATGGCGCGCTGTACGACAGCAACGCCATCGTCTATCAATCGCCGAAGTTCTACGGTGTTTCAGCGGCGCTCGAATATGCGCCGGGCGGCGTGCCGGGGCAAATCCAGGGCGGCACGCGCGAGTCGGCCGTGCTCAAGTATTCGAACTACGGCCTGAATCTGGCCGCCGTCTATTACAACGGCCACGATACGAACCTGCCGGCCAACGCCCCGGCCACCGGGCTCAACAACAACCGGCTCTACTACCTGGGCGCCAAGTACACGTTCCACGCGCTTTCGGTGTCGGCTTCGTACGGCATCGGCAAGAATCCGGCGAACACGCAGCACGGCGACTATGAAATGATTTCAGGCGGCCTTGGCTACCAGTTCACGCCGTACTTCAAGGTCACGTCGGGGTTCTATTATCTGAAGGACCGCAACGTCTCGGCAAACCATTCGAGCGAATATGCAGTCGGCGCCGAATACGGCGTGTCCAAGCGCACCCTGCTCTACGCGCAGGTGGGCTACGTGGACAACCATGGAACGATGAACCAGGCGATCACCTATGGCGCGCCGGTTGCGCCTGGCGTCTCGACCACGGCGGCGATGCTCGGCATTCGCCACACTTTCTGATTTCGCAGTTCGGCTAACGGGAGCGTTGCCATGAATAAAAAAGGAATCCTGCGCATGAGTGTGGCCGCCTCGATGGCGGCCTTGCTGGCGGGCGGGGCGGTGGGTGTGCGCGCACAGGGCGGCGAGACGGCGGGGGCATCGGCTTCATCGGCGGCTCAGGGGGCTCAGGGGGCTCAGGGGGCTCAGGGGGCTCAGGGGGCTCAGGGGGCGACAGCCGCGCCGGCTGCCTCCACAGCCCGAGAGGTGCGGAAGGCCAACCGTGCGCTCAGCCGCAAGGTGTACGCCGCGCTTGGCAAGCACAAGGAAATCGATGCGGGGAATATCAGCATCGTGGCGCGTGACGGCGCTGTGACGCTCAATGGCACGGTCGAGGAACAGTCGCAGATCGACACCGTGGCAGCTGTGGCGAAGGCCGTGCCGGGCGTGAAGTCGGTGACCAACAAGCTCACGGTGCAGCGGCCTCTCGGGCAGTAAGCGTCAGGGGCGGGCAAAGTTGGGCCAATGGGGCCCTCATTCTGCCCGCCTGCGCGACAACCATAAGACTAGCCGATAGAACAGATCGCCAATCGCGACTTTTATTATGTTCGCCGGGTTTATACGATAAGAGGGCATTCACACAAAAGCCGCCCCACAGGACCCGGAGGAACGATGGAGCACAAGGCCCGCACCCAGAACGAGCAGCTCGAAGTGAAAACGACGACCTGCTACATGTGCGCTTGCCGTTGCGGCATCCGCGTTCATTTGCGCGACGGCGAGGTGCGCTATATCGACGGCAACCCCGAGCACCCGCTCAACCAGGGCGTGATCTGCGCGAAAGGCTCGTCCGGCATCATGAAGCAGTATTCGCCCGCGCGGCTCACGCAGCCGCTCGTGCGCAAGCGCGGCGCCGAGCGCGGCACAGCGCAGTTCGAGCCGGTCTCGTGGGACGTGGCGTTCGACATGCTCGAAAAGCGCCTCGCCCACCTGCGCGCCACCGACCCCAAGCAATTCGCGCTCTTCACGGGCCGCGACCAGATGCAGGCGCTCACCGGCCTGTTCGCCAAACAGTTCGGCACGCCTAACTACGCGGCGCACGGCGGCTTCTGCTCGGCGAACATGGCGGCCGGCATGATCTATACGATGGGCGGCTCGTTCTGGGAGTTCGGCGGTCCCGACCTCGACAACGCGAAGCTGTTCTTCATGATCGGCACCGCCGAGGACCATCACTCGAATCCGCTGAAGATTGCGCTCTCGAAGTTCAAGCGCGCGGGCGGCCGCTTTATCGCCATCAATCCGGTGCGCACGGGCTACGCAGCGATTGCCGACGAATGGGTGCCGATTCGCCCCGGCACGGACGGCGCGCTCTTCATGGCGCTGATGCACGAGCTGATCGAGAGCGGTGCTTACGATCACGAGTTCGTCGAGCGCTACACGAACGGCGCGGAACTGCTCGACATGCGCACGGAAAGCGACACGTTCGGCCTGTTCGTGCGCGACCCCGCAGTAGAAGAGCGCAACGCGCTGTTTCCGCAAAACCACATGTGGTGGGACCTGAACACGCAGCGCGCCGTGCCGCATCACACGCCCGGCGCGCGGCCCGCGCTGGAAGGCCGCTATACGCTCGAAGACGGCACGCCCGTCGCGCCGTCGTTCGGGTTGCTGCGCGAGCGCATGGCCGAGTGCACACCCGAATGGGCCGCAGAAATCACCGGTATTCCCGCCGAAACGATCCGCCGGCTCGCGCGCGAAATGGCCGAGGTGGCGCGCGACCACAAGATCACGCTGCCGATCCGCTGGACCGACGCTTGGGGCGAAACGCACGAAACCGTGACCGGTGTGCCGATCGCGTTTCACGCGATGCGCGGCCTCGCGGCGCATTCGAACGGTTTTCAGTCGATCCGCGGGCTGGCGGTGCTGATGTCGCTGATGGGCACGATCGACCGGCCGGGCGGCTTCCGCCACAAGTCGCCGTATCCGCGCGCGGTGCCGCCCTCGGCGAAACCGCCTAACAAGCCCGAGGACGTCAAGCCGAACACGCCGCTCGCCAACGGCCCGCTCGGCTGGCCCGCCGCGCCCGAGGACCTGTTCATCGACGAGCACGGCGGCCCGGTGCGTATCGACAAGGCGTTCTCGTGGGAGTATCCGCTCGCCGTGCACGGCCTGATGCACAGCGTGATCACGAACGCCTGGCGCGGCGACCCGTACCCCATCGACACGCTGCTGATCTTCATGGCGAACATGGCGTGGAATTCGTCGATGAATACCGTGGAAGTGCGCAAGATGCTCGCGGACAAGCACGAAAACGGCGAGTACAAGATTCCGTTCCTCGTCGTATGCGACGCGTTCCAGTCGGAGATGACAGCGTTTGCCGACCTGATCCTGCCCGACACGACTTACCTCGAACGCCATGACGCGATGTCGATGCTCGACCGCCCGATCTCGGAGTTCGACGGTCCCGTGGATTCCGTGCGCGTGCCGGTGGTGCCGCCCACGGGCGAATGCAAGCCGTTCCAGGAAGTGCTGGTCGAGCTCGCGAGCCGTCTGAAGCTGCCCGCTTTCATGACGCCGGAAGGCACGCGCAAGTATCGCGACTATCCCGACTTCATCGTCAATCACCAGACGGCGCCGGGTTCGGGCGTGGGATTCCTGATCGGCTGGCGCGGCAAGGATGGCAAGGACGCCCTGGTGGGCGAGCCCAATCCGCGCCAGTGGGAGGAATACGCCAAGAACAATTGCGTCTATCACTACACGCTGCCCGAGTCGATTCAGTACATGCGCAACTGCAATGGGCCGTATCTGGACTTCGCGGTCGAAAAGGGCTTCCGCAAATTCAACGAGCCTATTGTCATTGCGCTTTATTCGGACGTGATGCAGAAGTTTCGCCTCGCGGCCCAGGGCAAGACCAAAGGACGCCAGCCGCCCGATCATCTGCGCGCACGCGTGGCGCAGTATTTTGATCCGCTGCCGTCGTATTACGCGCCGCTTGAGCACGCCTCCACCGATCACGCGAAGTATCCGCTCGCGGCGCTCACGCAGCGGCCGATGGCGATGTATCACTCGTGGGATTCGCAAAACGCGTGGCTGCGCCAGATTCATGGAGAGAACTATCTGTACATGAATCCGGGCACGGCCGCCGCGCAGGGCATCGCGGACGGCGGGTGGATCTACGTGGAATCGCAGTGGGGCAAGGTGCGCTGCATGGCGCGCTATAGCGAAGCGGTGGAGCCCGGCACGGTGTGGACGTGGAATGCGATCGGCAAGGCGGCGGGCGCATGGAATCTGGGCCCGGACGCGAACGAATCGCAGCGCGGCTTCCTGCTCAATCACCTGATCTCGGACGAAATTCCTGATGCGTCACAACCGGCCCAGCGCCCGGGGCGCGTCTCCAACTCCGATCCCATCACGGGGCAGGCGGCGTGGTACGACGTGCGCGTGCGCATCTATCCCGCCGAGCCCGACGCCGATCACACGCTGCCGCAGTTCGCGCCGATGCAGGCGCTGCCAGGCGTGACCGGCACGGGACCGGGAGGCGTGCTCAAGCGCGTCGTGCAGACCTATTTCGCGGGACGCGGCGAATTCGCCCGGCGGCTGCGCAAAGCCCCGCAAGACCATTGAACCGAGGAAACGGCTATGACACAGATGGCGCTCGTAATCGACCTGAACGTGTGCGTGGGCTGCCACGCATGCGTGACGAGCTGCAAGGAGTGGAACACCTCGGGGGAGGCGGGCAGTCTATCGGATAGCCGCCCCTACGACGCCGATCCTTCCGGCACGTTCTTCAATCGCGTGCAGACCTTCGAGGCCGGCACATTCCCGTTGGCCGACACGATTCATTTCCCGAAGTCGTGCCTGCACTGCGAAGATCCGCCCTGCGTGCCGGTCTGTCCGACCGGCGCCAGCTACAAGCGCAAGGAAGACGGCCTCGTGCTGGTCGACTACGACCGCTGCATCGGCTGCAAGTACTGCTCATGGGCCTGCCCGTATGGCGCGCGCGAGCTGGACGAAGAGCGCAAGGAGATGACCAAGTGCACGCTGTGCTCGGACCGCATCCATAACGAGGCGCTGCCCGAGCGCGACCGCAAGCCTGCCTGCGTGCTCGCATGCCCGACCTCGGCGCGTTTGTTCGGCGACATCCACGACCCGGATTCCGTGGTGTCGAAGGCGATTCGCGAGCGCGGCGGCTATCAGCTGATGCCCGAGTGGGGCACGCGGCCCGCCAATCACTATTTGCCGCGCCAGACGATGTCGTCGTGCGGCAGCGGATCGTGCTCGTGCAAGGGCGAAGCCGCCGATAGCGTACCGGCCTCGATCGAATCGCAGGTCGAACGCGGGGCGCTGAATCTCGCGTCGATCGCGACCCGCTCGCCGGCGCATTAATTACGCCAGAAAGGAACCAATATGAATCCGGCATTTTCCGTGGTGTTTCTTACCACCTTGATCGGCGCGGCGCAGGGGCTCGTGATTGCGCTCGTGGGCGTGGAGGCAGCGGGGCAGCTTGGCCTCGTCGATGGAGCGGCCGTGCCGCAACTCTTCTATGTGGTGGGCGCGGCGCTGTCGTGCGTGCTCGGCGCGGCGGGGCTGCTGGCGTCGTTCTTCCACCTCGGGCATCCCGAGCGCGCGTGGCGCGCCATCGCGATGTGGCGCACCTCGTGGCTCTCGCGCGAATGCCTGTGCCTGCCGCTGTTTCTCGCCTGCTCCTTCGCCTATGGCATGGCGCATGTATTCGGCTGGCCGCATGCGCTCGCAATTGGCGCAGTTGCCGTGCTGACGAGCGGGTTGCTGTTCGTCTGCACGGGCATGATCTACGCGTGCCTGCGCTTCCTCCAGGAATGGGCGACGCCGCTCACGCTCGTCAACTTCGCGCTGCTCGGCTGCGCCTCGGGCTTCACGCTGGCAACGGCATGCGCGGCGTGGCTCGCACCCGCGCTGGTCGGGCCGCTCGCGGTGCTGGCCTGCGTGCTGACGCTCGGCGGCTGTGCTTCGCGCGTCGCCTCGCTCGTGCGCAATGCGCGGCTGCGGCCCAAATCGACGGTACAGAGCGCGACCGGCATCCGCAGCGCACGCGTCGAGCAGAAGTCGCGCGGCTTCACGGCGGGCGCGTTCAACCTGCGCGAGTTCTTCCACGGCAAGACGCCGGCCACGCTCAAGCGGATCAAATGGACCTTCCTCGTGGCCGCGTTTGCCGTGCCGTTCGTGCTCGTCGCATTCGGCGCGAACGTGCGGCCGGTGGGCGCTTCATTGACGCTGCTGTGCGCCGCTGTGGTGATTCAGTATGCGGGGCTCGTGGCCGAGCGGTGGTTCTTCTTCGCGGAAGCGCGGCATCCGCAGAATGTTTATTATCGGCAGGCCTGATTTGCCGGCTTCGGAGTGGGGCACCTGAGTCGGCGCGACCGTGCGCGTTGAAAATCGACGAGTCACGTGTAGCCGTGCCACAGGTGCCCGAGTAAGCGCGTCGCCGTTCGTGCGACCGACCTGCCTTCGCAGACCAGAACGCGTTCGCCTTGAACCCTGCCGCAATTGCGGGTCAGGGCTTCCCGTTGATCGTCACCAGATACCGGGCGATCTCTTCGATACTTTCGGGTGGAAGCGGCGCGCCGTAGACTGCACGCATCTTGGTCACTTCGGCTTTCCAGTCGTCAAACGTCAGCGGTGGTTGCCGCATCACCATACCCGCGGAGTGACATATCAGGCAATGCGCGTTTGCGAGATCCGATCCCGCTCCCTGCGGGAAAGGGTCGCCTGTGGGCAGCGTAACCTGCGCGGTGTTCTCCGCCACGCTGCCCGGTGATTTGGCGGCGGCTACACCCGTTGCGACGGTGCCTGCGAAACAGATGGTGACCCATGCAACCCAAGCCCTCATGATTCGCTCCTCAAGCCGCAACGACGGTCATCGACTCAATCACATTACGCATGTAGCCGCCTGGATTCCAGTTTGGCTTGTCCGGCTGCTGGACACCGTCATTGTTGACAGCCTTCACCTTTAGCGCGAATTGGCCCGCATGCCGCGGAAGGAACGACGCTTCCCAGCGACGAAAGCTATATTTTCCGTGGTCCGGCCCAAGCTTTGCGGGCGTCCATGTCATCCCGTTGTCGGCCGAGAAATGGACCTCCCGGACGCCGGCATCGCCCCCGAACGCAATACCGCGTACCGGCTGCGACCTGCCGACATCCACGACAGCGCCGTCGCTCAGGTTCGTGATGAATGAGCGTGGCACCATCCGGGTGATCGGGACGGTCTTGATTCCGCTCTGACCCGGTGACACGTCCGCATGAGGCGTGTCCGGAATCTGATAGGCCTTGGCCATCCAGAAGTTGGTATCCGGCGTGTCGATGACCTCGATGTCATCGAGCATCTTCACCCAGTAAGTCGAATACCACCCGGGGACGACCAACCGCAGCGGAAACCCGTTCAGAAAGGGCAGCGGCTTGCCGTTCATTGCGAATGCCACCATCACTTCGCCATCGCGGGCGTGATCGACGCTCAGCGCCTTGACGAAGTCGGGCGTAGCCGGAATCGCGCCCGCATCGGCGCCATTGAAGCGCACCTGAACCGCGCCCGCCTTCACGCCCGCGCGGTCCAGAATGTCCTTGAGGCGCACGCCGGTCCAGCGCGCGTTACCCATCGCGCCATTGCCCCACTCTCCGCCCGCAACGCGCGGCTTGAAGAAGCCTCGCGAGTTCCCCGCGCACTGGTTGACGGCGGTGACCTCGACTCGCTCGAACTCCCTGGACAGCTCTGCAAGTCCGAGCACGACTTCGCGCCGCACTGCGCCATGAACCTTGACCCGGAAGCTGCGTGCGTCGATGCTCGTCGGTATGCCGGCCAGGTGCCAGCGCACAAAGAACTGATCGTTGGGTGTGAAAACACCCTGATCGAAAACAGAGAATGGTGTCTCCAGCAGCGGCGGACGGCTGCGGACCAACAGCATTTCGCCTTTTTGTGGAAACGCCGTAGTCAATTCCCGCAGCCCGTTTTCAAAGGGCAGGGTGATTGCATTTGCTGCTCTCGCAACGTCCGACAGCCCCCACGTAAGGCAACCAGCGCCGGCTGCCATGAAGGACTGCAGCAACTGACGACGCCTGATGTTGTATCCGTCGATCATCGCTTTCTCCGAGTCTGCGAACAGGTTGGCGCTTTGGTCGCGCCGGGAGATTCAGCCTGTATCCGAATGAATATATGCACTTCGAAAGCGGGACTCTACGCGGAGTTACCCGAGAGGTTTATCGGCTCGTTCCACTCGATATGCGTCGAAAACGGGTTTGCGAATGACCCGGCATCTCATCGAGCAGCCGGTTGCTCCTCGTATGGCAGCCCCTGCTCCATGAGAAGGGAGGGGTCACGCGATCACTCGTTCTACGACCCAAAGTAGAGCTTTACGTTTTTGGAGCCTGCTCTACAGGCGGGGTAACGCACGGAAACGGCTGGCGCCGTCATGGCGCTGCAGTTGTGCAACGCGGGAACTAGCCTCTTGCAAGGCCTGCGGCGCTGGCTAACGTTTGAAAACGGCTAACAGCGGTTGCAAACGGTTGAAACCAGCCTAGGTTGCAGCCGAATTTGGTAATTGACTTGCGTCAAGATAGTCGCATGGGAGATACGCGGGCGTAACCATGGCATGCTGCTCGCCCAGTGGATCTTGTATCGGCGAGCCGAACCTCATCGCCTCATCGCCGCGCCGAAGCCGAAAGATGATTCTTCAAGAACGCACGTGTGCGGTCCTGCTGCGGATCGCAAAGCAGCTGATCCGGCGGTCCTTCTTCGACCACCACCCCGCGGTCCATGAACACGATCTTGTCGGACACCTCGCCGGCAAAGCGCATTTCGTGGGTGACGATCAGCATGGTCATGTTTTCGGCGGCCAATTGCTTCATAACCGCATTCACCTCGTCGACCAGTTCCGGATCCAGTGCCGATGTGGCTTCGTCGAACAGCATGACCTTGGGCTGCATGGCCAACGATCGCGTAATAGCGACGCGCTGCTTCTGCCCGCCCGACAATTGCGACGGGTAAGCATCGATTTTGTTGGCGAGCCCCACCTTCGAGAGCAACTTCAGCGCGAGTTCGCGAGCGGCATCCTTGTTCATGCCCTTGAGTTTGACCGGACCCAGAATGATATTTTCCAGCACGGTCAAATGCGGAAACAGATTGAAGTGCTGAAACACCATGCCCATCTGCTGCCGCACGGCGTTGATGTGCTTCTCGAACGCGCGCCCCTTCAGCGGCTGATTCACCTGCATGCCGTCGAGCCACACCTCGCCCTGATTCAGGGTCTCCAGATGGTTGATCGAGCGAAGCAGCGTGCTTTTTCCCGACCCGCTCGGCCCGATGATCGCAACGATCTGGCCACGCGAAACGGACAGATCGATGCCCTTCAGGACCTCCACCGCGCCATAAGCTTTGCGGGCGTCCTTCACTTCAACCATGGGTTGCAATGCGCTCATCGCGTCACCTCGATATTTTTTTCGACACGCCGCAAGCCCGATTCCATTGCCAGATTGCACACGTAATAAAGCACGGCCACGCATAAATAAAATTCAAACGGACTGAACGTGTCGCTGATGGCGTGCTGCGCGCTATTGACGAGTTCCGCAATGCCGAGCACCGACACCAGAGACGAGTCCTTCAACAGGACAATCATGTTGTTGCCGATGGGCGGTATGGTTTTCCTCACCGCCTGCGGAATCACGATATGGAGCAGCGTCCGCCAACGGCCAAAACCGATGGAGCGCGCCGCCTCCGTCTGGCCATGGTCGACCGACACGATGCCCGCGCGAATGACGTCCGCGTTGTACGCGGCAAAATGCAGGCTGAGACCGATGATGCCGGCGCCGAAAGCGGGTATGTCGATGCCGATTTGCGCGAGCCCGAAGTAAATCAGAAAGAGCTGCAACAGCAGTGGCGTGCCCATGAACAGCCAGATGAAAAGGCGCACCGGATAGCAGACGAACCTGGGCGCGTAGAGCACGGCAAGCGCGAACACGATGCCGAACACCAGGCTCAGGAACGATGCCGTGACCGTGAGAATCACCGTCCACAGCAGGCCTTTGAGCAGCAGTCCGGTGTAGGGAAAAACGATGCTGAAATCGAGTGGTGACATCCGTGCTTCCTCAGCGGGGCGCGAAGCGCCTGTCCAGCAGATCGACGGCCTTCGCGACGACGTAAATGATGATCATGTATAGGACGGCCGCGATCGCGAAGATTTCGAATGGCTTGTAGGTGGAGCCGATATAGCGTTGCGCGGTATAGGTCAGCTCGACCACGGACACGGTCGAAACCAGTGCCGATCCCTTGACGAGCCCGATCGTGTTCACGCCGAGCGGACGTATCATCAGCCGCGCCGCCTGAGGCAAGACGATGAGCCGCATCGTCTGTGCGCGTGAAAGCCCGACCGAACGCGCGGCTTCGATGTGCCCGCGCTCGACATTCACGATCGCGCCGCGAATGGACTCCGACATGTAAGCGGCAATGTTCAACCCCAGCGCGATGTATCCGGCGGTGAAGGGATCGAGGTTCAGCCCGATCTGCGAGCCGCCGAAGTAGAGAAGGAATAGCTGAACCAGATTGGGCGTGCCGCGAAAGAGGCTGACGTATGCCGTGCAGAGCGTACGCAGGACGCGGTTATCGGAAAGCCGTCCGGCCACCAGGACGACGGCGACGACCAGTCCGATTAGCAGGGCAAGCGTCGAAATCTGCACGGTCACCCATGCCGCCTCCAGAAAAAACGGCAGGGTTCGTAGCATCAAGGTCATTGCAAGATCCATGAAATCTCCAGGGGCGCGAGACCGGGCCGGTCATGCGGGACGTTCAGCGAATATCGCTGCCGATCCACTGTTTGGAGATTTTCTCGTAGGTGCCGTCGGCCTTCATGTCGTCGAGCGCCTTTTGCAACGCCACCTTCAGTTCCGGATTGCCCTTGCGGACCGCGATGCCGATGCTATCCGGCGCCGCTTGCGCATTCGTGATCGTGAGCATCCGGACCTTCTGGCCCGTTTCCTTCACCGCGACCATGACCGGCACGCTATCCATGATGATTGCGTCGATGCGGCCGCTTTGAAGCTCCAGCAGCATCTCGGGCAGCCCCTTGTAGGTGCGCACGTTCCAGCCGTCCTGGGCTTGCGCCCACTTGTCGTTGGTGTCGCCGAGGACCACGCCGACGGTCTTGCCCTTGAGTTGATCGATTTTCTGAATCGGAGAATTCGCCGAGACCACGGCAACCCGTTCGACGTGGTAATACGGGCCGACGAAGTCCACGGCTTTTTCGCGCGCCGGCGTGATCGTCATCGAGGCGACGACGATGTCGTATTTCTTCGCCAGCAGGCCGCCGATGATGCCGTCGAAAGGCGCCGTCACAATCACGGGCTTGAGCTTCAATCGCCTGGCTAACTCTGAACCGATCGAGGCGTCGAAGCCGACGATCTGGTTCTTGTCGTTGGCGAAGCTGAAGGGTGGGTATTGGCCGCTCATCGCGATGCGAAGCTCGCCGCTGCTCTGCAGCGTCTGAAGTTCGTCGGCCGTGGCGGCGGAGTGAACGATAAGCGACAGCGCGATAGCAGCGGTGGCCATCGAGATCAGGCGCTTCAGATTGAGAATCATGGAAGTTGTCTCCTGCTATTTTGATCGTATGTCTATGCCAAGACGATGCGTCGTGAAAATCTTGACATAGTTCCAGTGGGCGGACACCCGGCAATGTGTCCGCGAATCGGAATTTGCGTCGGAATTGACCGGCATTTTGCCGGTTGGGTTGCCGCCCGGCGGCAACCGCACATCGCATTCGTTAGCGCAGCGCGGCCTCGATGCTGTCGCCGAGCACGCTGAGCAAATGATCCGCATTGGCGCGGCTGAAGATCATCGACGGACGCATTTTCAGCACGTTGTCGAAGGGGCCTTCCGTGCCCATCAGCACGCCGCGCTCGCGTGCGCCGTCGCAGATCTTCTTCGCGAGGGCCGTGGCGGGCTCGCGGCTCTTGCGCTCCAGTACCAGTTCGATGCCGAGGAACAAGCCTCGCCCGCGCACGTCGCCGATGACCTCGTAGCGCTTTTGCATCGCGCGGAAACCATCGAGCAGGTAGTGGCCGACTTCGAGCGCGTTGCGCTGCAGGCCGTCGCGTTCAATCACGTCGAGCACGGCGAGACCCGCGGCGCACGACACCGGGTTGCCGGCGAAGGTGTTGAAGTATTCCATGCCGTTGTTGAAGCTGTCGGCCACCTCGCGTGTGGTCACCAGCGCGGCCATCGGATGACCGTTGCCGATAGGCTTGCCCATGGTGACGATATCGGGCACCACGCCCTGCATTTCGAACGCCCACCAGTGGCTTCCGACCCGGCCGAAGCCCACCTGCACTTCGTCGGCTACGCACAGGCCACCGGCTGCGCGCACCATCGCGTAGACCGCTTGCAGATAGCCCTCGGGCAAGAAGATCTGCCCCGCCACGCTGGGAATGGATTCGGCCAGGAACAGCGCGGGCTTGCGGCCCAGCTTGCTCATGGCATCGATCTGCTCGGCGACGCTCTGCGCGAAACGCTTGCCATGCTCTTCGAGCGGCCAGTCCGCTGGCGCGCGGTAGCTGTCGGGAATATCGGCCTGGAATACGTGGTCCGGTTTGCCCTTGCCGCCCTTGCTCTTGTATTTGTAGGGGCTGAGATCGATCAGCTCATGGGTGTTGCCGTGATAGGCCCAGTCGAGCACCAGCGCGTCGCGGTTGCCGGTGTGGTTGCGCGCCATGCGCAGCATCAGGCTATTCGCCTCACTGCCCGAGCACGCGAACGAGGCCACCGATAGCCCTGCGGGCAACGTGGCGGTCAGGCGCTCGGCGTACGTGACGATAGTGTCGTGCAGATAGCGCGTGTTGGTATTGAGGATCGCGGCTTGCCGCGTGATCGCTTCCACCACGTCGGGATGCGCATGGCCGAGATGGCAGACATTGTTGAAGCAGTCGAGGTAGGCGCGGCCGCGATGGTCGATCAGCCAGACGCCGTCGCCGCGCACGAACTTGATCGGCTCCGCATAGGAAATCGACAGATTGGGCAGCAGGACGGCCTTGCGGCGCTCGACGAGTTCGGCGCGCGTGCGTCCGGTCTGCTTGAATGCCTCGGGCGGAATGCCGGCGAGCGCCGCGACGTCCGGAAACAGATCGGCCCATACGTCGAGGTAAGCGGTCTCGCCCACGCCCAGTATTTCGGTTGCCGACAAGCTCACGTCCGTCGACACCTGGAAATGCAGGTGCGGGGTCCAGCCGCCGTTCTCGCCGCTGCGGCCCATATACCCGACGAGGTCGCCTGCGGCCAGCTTCTGCCCCGGCTTCAGGCGCGCGAGCGCTTCGTGTCCCATGTGCCCCCAGAGCGTCACGAACGGTGGGCAGCCTTGTGGCTCGTGCAAGAGCGTGATCAGCCCGCCGTAGTCCTGTGGCTCGGGCTCGATCTGGACGCTGCGGACCGTGGCATCGAGCGGCGTGTAGACCGCGGTGCCGGCCGGCATGAACAGATCGACGCCGAGATGATGAATGCGATG
Source organism: Paraburkholderia sp. A1BS-2L (assembly GCF_051125205.1). Classification (NCBI taxonomy): domain Bacteria; kingdom Pseudomonadati; phylum Pseudomonadota; class Betaproteobacteria; order Burkholderiales; family Burkholderiaceae; genus Paraburkholderia; species Paraburkholderia sp. A1BS-2L. Next base: position 923,752 of record NZ_CP120430.1, on the reverse strand, counting down.
CTGGCCGCTGATGAATCGCGATTCGAACGCGGCATTGCTGTAGACCGTGCGCTGCTCGCCCCACGGCCCCACGCCGAGCTGAATATGATGGCGTTCGCAGAAGTCGTTCCACCACGCGGTGGATTTGTCGGGACGCTGCGCGGCCGAGTCGATCGTCATCTCATGCGAGGCGTCGCCATAGGGCACGAGGGCCTTCGTCAAGGTGGCCGGATGCGGCCGCACGATCGGGGCGAAGTGTTTCGTGTTGGCGGCAATCCAGCGGCGCGTCGCGCCCGCGCCTTCCACCGCATCGAATCCGCAAGCCTTGCGCAGAATGGCCGTGGCAAAGCGCGGATTCATCGCGTCGAGCCGATGCAGCAGCCGCCACGCGGGTGCCTCGCTGATCGAGAGATAGGGGTTGTCTCGCGTGCGGTCGTGGCGCGAAGCCGAGAAAGTCACGCTGATGACGAGGCGCATGGCGATGAGATTGAACAGCACGTCGAGCTCTTCCGGCAGGAGCGGGTACTGGTCGTGAAAGCCGGCGACCAGCGCGCCCGCAGCGCCGATCGGATCTTCGGTGTCGAGGATCGAATAGGCGCACGCGATCGCAACGTCCGCGATCAGCACCGTATGGACGGCGTCGCCGAAGTCGATCAATCCCGCGATGCGGCTGTGATCGGCTTCGTCGACCAGCACGTTCCAGTCGTTGGCGTCGTTATGGACGACCTGGGCGCGCAGGCGCGGCAGCTTCGGCGCGACGTGATTCTCGAAGCGCGCGATAAAGCGTTCGAGCATCGATCGCCTGTCTTCGTCGCGCACGAAATGCAAGCGGGTGCGGGCGCGGGCCGCGTGCCGGACGTCCCAATCCAGATTGCGCAACGCGCCGGGATGCATGAACCCTTGCAAGGCGCGATCGAGATCGCCCATCGCGCGGCCAAGATTGCGCAGCAAATCGAAGCTGCGCTCGACCGTGGCGAGCGGCGTGCCCGGAATCCATTTCGCGAGCCGCACGGCGTGCTCCTCTCCGGTAGACGATACCGTCGACGCCAGCAGTTCGCCGGACAGGCTCGGCTTCAGATACGGGACGGGCATGCCCGAGCCGGCTTCGTTGAGGTGGTGCAGCAGCGCCGTCTGGAGTTCGCTCTCGACCCTGGGTTCGCTGGCGTTCACGATCTTCAGAATCCAGTCCGCACCGGTCTGCGTTTTCAGACGGAAGTTCCGGTCCCGCTCGCCTTCGAGCAAGGAGGCCGTGGCTGTCACGCCAAAAGTCTCTTCACCGAGTTTTTCGGCATCGGCGACAGTGTAGTGAGGTGCGGGACGGGAGAGATCGGTCATTTCGTGCTTCCAGCGTGGATTGACTAAAGGCCTGCTCAAAGCGTTGACGATAAGGAATCCATATTGACGGCCATGCGTGGACTCGAAAATCGTGAGAAGACGCAGAGCAATCCGGACCAAACGGTGAGTCGGGCCAGGGCCCGCGGCTTGCCGGGAAAGTCCTTAGCCGGACCGGCGTTTCGTTGAATGCGCATCCTGACCATATGTTGGCATGCGATGGGATTTACGACATCATGTATGTTGCCGGATTGCCCGGCAAAATGTCGGAATGGACCGGCATGTATTCGGTGGACAGGAAAGGTGACTGATGCGAGAGCTTGATGCAACTGACCGTGAAATTCTGACTGTCCTCTCCAAGGACGCCCGCATTGCGTTGAAGGCCCTGGCGGCCCGCATCGGGTTGTCGCGCAGCGCGACGAGCGAGCGCGTTGCCAATCTCGAGAGGAGCGGCGTGATACGGGGCTATCGCGCGGACATCGGCGAGATCAACCCCAATGTGATTCGCGCGATCCTGATGGTGAGCCTCAAGCGCACGCCCGCGAATCAACTGCTCGACTTGCTGGCGGAGCAGCCCGAAGTGCGGCGCGTTTCATCGGTCAGCGGGGAACTGGATCTGATCGTTGAGATCGAGGCAGGCAATATCGATGGCCTCAATCGTGTCCGCGACTGGGTCGCGAACTACGAGACGGTTGATGACCTGACGACGTCGATTGTCTTGCGGCGCGATATCGATCGGGAGATGCGCTGATCTCATGCGATCCATCGGCGTATCAATCGGAATCCTGAATAAATAAACCGTGCCGCGCCGGCCATGAATGGGAGCGTTTCCAGCCCCGCAGCCGGTTATTCGCCTGCAATGTAAATAAATCGAAAGCAGCCGAAATATCCCGTCATGAAAATGAAGTGATGCTGAAAGCAACCCGGAGATTTCGCTCATGCATTCCGGATCAATCGCCCTCCGCCGTATTTCGATTGATCGTTCAATCAACTTAAAGCCCCATCCTGCGGTGCTTGCAGCCCCGTTTTGTCGCATCTGCGCAAGACCTCGTCGTAATTGCTACGTTTGTCCGCTTTTTGCCAAACGACTATTGACCGTGGGATGCACGCCTTCGCTTGCTTTCTTCCCGTAAGCCCCACCACAGCGAGTGACGGACCGGGGAAGCGGGGCGGGCACGCAGCTTGCGCCGGGCCACACGCAGTCCGTCCGCGAGCTTGCCGCCATCCCTTCCATGCGGAACCGATCGACGCTGTGCCAATCTCGAGGAGACGAAGATGAGCCGATTCCAGACCCTGCAGGCCTGCGCGCTGTTGTTTGCCGCGGCTGCCTGTTCCAGCACCTATGCGGCGGATCCCGCCGAATGCAAGGCGGTGCGCTTCGCCGACGTCGGCTGGACCGACATCGCGGCGACCACCGGTGTCGCGTCCACCATACTGGCCGGGCTCGGCTATGAGCCCACCAAGACCATCGCGTCGGTGCCTATCACGTTCGCGGGTCTGAAGAGCAAGCAGATCGACGTGTTCCTCGGTTACTGGTCGCCGACCATGGACCCGATGATCGCGCCGTTCACGAAAGCGGGCTCGATCAAGGTGCTGCCGACGCCGAACCTCACCGGCGCCAAATACACGCTCGCCGTGCCCGACTATGTGTATCAGGGCGGCCTGCATTCGTTCCAGGACATCGCGAAGTTCGCCGATAAATTGCAGGGCCGGATATACGGCATCGAGCCGGGCAACGACGGCAACCAGTTGATCCAGAAAATGATCACCTCGAACCAGTACGGCCTCGGCAAGTTCAAGCTCGTGGAGTCGAGCGAGGCGGGCATGCTGGTGCAGGTGAACCGGGCCGTGCGCGACAAGCAATGGGTGGTGTTCCTCGGCTGGGAGCCGCATCCGATGAACGTGCAGATGAAGATCGATTACCTCTCGGGCGGCGACGACGTCTTCGGGCCTAATTACGGCGAGGCTAAGGTCCTGACCGCGGAACCGCCCGATTACAGCACGCGCTGCCCGAACGTCGCGAAGTTCGTCTCCAACCTGCAGTTCACGACCGCCATCGAGAACCACCTGATGGTGCCTATTGCGGCCAAGGAAGACCCGAACAAGGCCGCTGCCGACTGGCTCAAGACCAATCCGCAGATGCTCGACAAGTGGCTCGCCGGGGTGACGACCCTCGACGGCAAGCCGGGCCTGCCCGCGGTGCGCGCGTATCTGGGCGCGCACTGACCTGCCTTTTCAGGCACGCCGCCGCCGTTCGCACCCGCTTGCGGACGGCCGGGACGCAGGGCGTCAAGGGCGCGCGGTGCAATTGCGCGCCTTTGACGATCCCTGAACGCCCCAATTGGCGCGGCAATTTTGTTTAGTTAGCGTAAGACCTCAGGAGGAATTGGATGGAGCAAGCGGGAATACGTGCGCGGAGTGCCGACGAAGTTGGCGCACGGAGCGAACACAGCCACGCGTTGCAGCGCGGCCTCACCTGGAAAGACGCATTTTGGGTCACGAGCGGCGTACCGGCCGGAGTGCTTTTCACGATCGGCGGCGTATGCGCGACGATAGGCCAGCCGGCCTGGGCCATCTGGATCGCATCGATCACGATGGGCCTCGTGCAAAGCGCCACGTATGCCGAGATTTCCGGCCTGTTCCCGCATAAATCGGGCGGCGCGTCGGTGTACGGCGCGATTGGCTGGGTACGCTACAGCAAGATGATTGCGCCGGTTTCGGTGTGGTGCAACTGGCTCGCCTGGTCGCCCATGCTCGCACTCGGCTGCGGCCTCGCCGCGAATTACGCGCTATCCACGCTGTTCGCTCCCGACGCGGCCATTCTGCAATGGCGCTGGACGCTCGCGAACCTGGACTTCATCAAGCCCGGCCTCACGCTGCGCATCAACGCGACTTTTCTGATTGCGGCGGCGTTCCTGCTCATCACGTTCCGGCTTCAGCATAGCGGCGCGTCGAAAGCCGCAAAAACGCAGAAGATTCTGGGCATTGCCTCACTTACACCGCTGCTGATCGTGGGCCTCGTGCCGTTCGTGACCGGCGACGTGCCCGCCACGCATCTCTTTCCGCTGCTGCCGCTCGGCCACGACGCGCACGGCAATCTGACCGCCTCGGTGTTTGGCGCATGGAATGGCCAGGGCGTGGTGATGGCGCTGGGCGCCATGTTCATGGCCGGCTGGGCCTCGTACGGCTTCGAGACCGCCGTGTGCTACACGCGTGAATTCCGCGATCCGCGCCGCGACACCGCGCGTGCGATTTTCTGGTCGGGCGCACTGTGCCTCGTGGTGATGACGCTCGTGCCGCTCGCTTTTCAGGGCTCGCTGGGCATGCAGGCCATGCTCGATCCGCGCATTGGTGACGGCACCGGCGTGGGCATGGCGATGGCGTCCATCGTGGGCGGCGGCGCATGGGTCGGCAACGCGGTGGTCGTGATGCTGATGCTCTCGATCCTGCTGATCGTGATGACTTCGATGATGGGATCCTCGCGCACGCTTTATCAGGCATCGGTGGACGGCTGGCTGCCGCGCTACCTCTCGCGCGTGAACGAGCACGGCGCGCCGACTGCTGCGATGTGGACGGATCTGGGCTTCAACCTCGTGCTGCTGGCGATGTCCGACTACATGACGGTACTGTCCATCTCGAACGTCTGCTACATGCTGTTTGTGTTTCTTAACCTGCAATCGGGCTGGATTCATCGCATGGATCGTCCAGCATGGGACCGTCCGTTCCGCTGCCCGACGTGGCTCTTGGCGCTGGGCGCGCTTTGCGGCTACGCGAATCTCGTGTTCGTTGGCGCGGGTGCGAATCTGCAAGGCGAGAATACCCTGCGCGATGGCTTGATTGCGATGCTGCTGATCGTGCCGGTGTTTGCGTATCGCCATTACTGGCAGGATCGCGGCCATTTTCCGGTGGGCAGCGCGCTCGATATGGAGGTGCAGATTCCGGCACGCAGCAAGTGGCGCGATATGTTGCCTTATGCCGCGTTGATTGGCGCAGCGTTGACGATTGCGGTTTCACATTATTTCGCGTCGAAGGTTTAGCAGGGCGGTTTTAATCTCCAGTGGCTGGTTTTGCGGCGTCACGTGGGCATCGGGAGTTTCGGTGCCGCGTGGCGCTGTTTTGTTTTTGTGTGCTGCCGCAACCATCAGGTGGCTAACCCTTCTCCTGCGATCTGGCATCTACCGTTCTCTTGCGCGTCCTCATGGCCCCGAATGCTGGCTTCGGGCAAATTTGCTCTAATTTCACAAATTTGCTAATACCCGGGCACCGGCATGTGTATTCGCGCTGGCTACGTGCGGCTGCTCGGCGTCATGGAGAAATTTGGCGCCGACCTGCGGATGCCGCATGCACGTGCCATGGGAAGTGGACTGTTTGAACTTCGTCCACGCGGTCATGAAGGCATCGGGCGCGTTTTCTATTGCACACAAGTGGGCGAGTGCATCGTCATCCTGCATTCATTCGTCAAGAAGACACAGGAAACACCCGCTGCTGAATTGGCTAAGGCGAGGGTGCAGCGCGAACTCGAAGATAAATACAACCCTGTACCGCACACAAAAGCCGACACTGACCGGATGATGCGCGACCCCGGGTTCAAGGCTGCGTACGAGGCATTGGCAAAAGAATTCACGGCGCTTGACGCGCTGCTCACGGCCCGCAAGGAGGCGGGTCTTATGCAGGCGCAGGTTGCCGAGCGCATGGGTACGACGACATCGGCGGTATCCCGTCTCGAGTCGTCCCTCGCGAGCGAAAAGCATTCGCCGTCGCTGGCGACGCTGCGCAAGTACGCAGCGGCATGCGGAAAGATCCTGCGGATCTCACTCGTATAAAGCTAGCGGGCCAGAATCTCCGCGCTTCGCGCTTCGATTCCGGCCCGCAACGCATACCTGGTTATTCAGGTATCCGATGGACTGAACAACTTACGATACCGCGTGCGTCTTCCGCTTGTTCCCGCCCGGCGCCGTTTTCATTCCCGTTCCGCCCGCCGGACGCAGCGGCAAATCCCCGCCGCGTGCCGGCGCGCCATTGGCCACGTAATACGGTGCCGTCGACCGCGCCAGCGGATTACGACCGCGAATCCGATCAGCAATCTTTTCGGCAAGCATGATCGTCGGAGCGTTCAAATTGCCGGTGGTAATGCGCGGCATGATTGACGCATCCACCACGCGCAGCCCATCGATGCCGTGCACGCGGCCTTCCGCATCGACCACCGCCATGTCGTCATAGCCCATCGCGCACGAGCACGACGGGTGAAACGCCGTCTCGGCGCGGTTGCGCACGAAGGCGTCGATCTGCGCGTCGGTCTTGAGCTCCGCGCCGGGGTTCAACTCGCGGCCACGGTAGCGATCGAGCGCGGGCTGCGCGATGATCTCGCGCGTGATGCGAATCGCGTCGCGGAACTCGCGCCAGTCGAGCGCTTCGGACATGTAGTTAAAGAGAATCGACGGATGCTCGTTCGGGTCGCGCGAGCGCAGTTTCACGCGGCCACGGCTCGGCGAGCGCATCGAGCCGACGTGCGCCTGAAAGCCGTGCATCTTGATCGCATTGCTGCCGTTGTAATTGATCGCAACGGGCAGGAAGTGATACTGGATGTTGGGCCACGGGTCGTCGTCGCGCGTGCGGATGAAGCCGCCTGCCTCGAAATGGTTGCTCGCGCCCATGCCGGTGCCGCGCAGCAGCCATTCGAGCCCGATAGCGGGCTGATTGCGCTTGAGCAGTGCGGGGTAGAGCGAGACGGGCTCCTTGCACTCGTACTGCATGTACATTTCCAGGTGATCCTGAAGATTCTGTCCCACGCCGGGCAGATCGAGCACGATGGGAATGCCGAGTTCGCGCAGCCATGCGCCGGGGCCCACCCCCGAGCGCTGCAAGAGTTGCGGCGAGCCGATCGCGCCCGAGCACACCAGCACCTCGCGGCGCGCGTAGCGCGTCACTTGTGCGCCGCCGTCGAGAAACACCACACCGTTCGCGCGCTTGCCGCTGAACAGGATCCGGTCGGTGATCGCGTGCGTGACGATGTCGATGTTGGGCCGCTGCTTGGCCTGGTCCAGGTAGCCGCGCGCGGTGCTCGCGCGCCGGCCCTTGGCGGTCACGGTGCGGTCCATCGGCCCGAAGCCTTCCTGGCGGTAGCCGTTGAGGTCGTCGGTGCGCGGGTAGCCGGCCTGCACGCCGGCTTCCACCATCGCCTCGAACAGCGGGTTCACGCCCGGCTTGCTGGTCGTCACATGCACGGGGCCTTCACCGCCGTGGTAGTCGTTCGCGCCCACGTCGCGCGTTTCCGCCTTGCGGAAGTAGGGCAGGCAATCCAGATAGCTCCAGTTTTCCAGCCCTTTGCGCTCGGCCCAGCCGTCGTAATCGAGCGCGTTGCCGCGGATGTAGCACATGCCGTTGATGAGCGACGATCCACCGAGCCCCTTGCCGCGCCCGCATTCCATGCGCCGGTTATCCATGAACGGCTCCGGGTCGGTCTCGTAGGCCCAGTTGTAGCGGCGGCCCTGCAACGGATACGCGAGCGCGGCCGGCATCTGCGTGCGGAAGTCGAAGCGGTAGTCCGGGCCGCCCGCCTCCAGCAGCAGGACCGTGACGTCGCGGTCCTCGGTAAGGCGGGTGGCGAGTACGTTGCCCGCCGATCCCGCGCCGATGATGATGTAGTCGTACTCTTGCGCTGCCATGCCGTGCCTCCTCCAATTCCCTCGAATTCGCTCAGAAAGCGGGACGATACGTTCCCAGCTCGACTTGAACGGATTTGATGCGCGTGTAGTGTTCGAGTGTCGTGATGCCGTTCTCGCGTCCCACGCCCGATTGCTTGTAGCCGCCCACCGGCATTTCGGCGGGCGATTCGCCCCAGGTGTTGATCCAGCAGATGCCCGCTTCGAGGCGGTGAATCACGCGATGCGCGCGCGACAGATTTTCGGTGACCACACCGGCGGCGAGACCGTAAATCGTGTCGTTCGCGCGTGCGATGACTTCGGATTCCTCAGTGAACGAGAGAATGCTCATGACCGGGCCGAAGATTTCCTCGCGCACGATCTTCATGTCGTCGCGGCAGGCGGAGAACACGGTCGGCTGCACATACTGGCCGCGTGCGAATTCGCCTTCCACGAGGCGCGCGCCGCCTGCGAGCAGCCGTGCGCCTTCGCGCTTGCCGCTTTCGATAAAGCCGAGCACCTTGTCGAGCTGCCCGGCGCTCGCGAGCGGGCCGAAGTTGGTGGCGGGGTCGCCGGGGTGGCCCACGCGAATGCGCGCCACGCGCTCCAGCACGCGCTTTTCGAATTCGGGCAGCACGGACGCATGTACGAACACGCGCGTGCCATTGGTGCAGACCTGGCCTGAGCTGAAGAAGTTGGCGGTGACCGCGATATCGGCGGCGCGATCGATATCGGCGTCTTCGAACACGATCAACGGCGACTTGCCGCCGAGCTCCATCGTCACTTCCTTGAGTGACGATCCGCCCGCCGCTGCCATGACTTTCTTGCCCGTTTCCACGCCACCCGTGAACGAGATTTTCTCGATGTCGGGATGCGTGCTGAGCATCGCGCCCACGCGCGAGTCGCCTTGCACGACGTTGAATACGCCCGGCGGCACGCCCGCTTCGAGATAGATTTCGGCGAGCTTCGAGGCAGACAGCGGCGTGACTTCGCTCGGCTTGAAGATCATCGCATTGCCGGCGGCCAGCGCGGGGGCCGACTTCCAGCACGCGATCTGAATCGGGTAATTCCATGCGCCAATGCCGGCTGTGACGCCCAGCGGCTCGCGGCGCGTGTAGACGAAGGAATCGGTGCGCAGCGGAATCTGCTGGCCTTCGATGGCGGTGGCAAGCCCGGCATAATACTCGATCACATCGGCGCCCGTGACGATGTCCACGGCGCTCGTTTCGGCGATTGGCTTGCCCGTGTCGCGCGTTTCCAGCGCGGCGAGTTCGTTGTTGCGCGCCCGCAGCAGCTCGACCGCGCGGCGCAGGATGCGCGAGCGCTCCATGGCCGTCATGGCGGCCCAAACGCGCTGACCGGCGCGCGCCGATTGTACGGCGCGGTCGATATCGGCGGGGCTGGCTTGCTGCACCGTCGCGAGCGTTTCGCCGGTGGCGGGGTCGCGCGTTTCGAAGGTCTCGCCACTGGTGGCGTCGGTGAATGCGCCGTCGATGAAGAGGCGTTCGAGCGGATAAACAGACATGATGGATAACTCCGTGACTTCCAGTGCTTGCGCGATCAGGCGGACTTGCCCGAGCGCGCCTTGGCGCGCTTTTCGAGCATCAAATCGATGTATTCGTTGGCGACCCGCAGGGCGGCCCTGGTATCGAACGGCTCGCCGGTGAGGGTGCCGCGCAGCCACAGGCCGTCGATCATGGCGGCCAGACCGGTGGCCGCGCGCCGCGACGCCGCGCGTGGCAGAACCCTCTCGAACTCTGCACACAGGTTTGAATAGAGCCGCCGCGTGTTCACGCGCTGCAGGCGGCGCAGCGCGGGCTGGTGCATGCTCTCGGCCCAGAATGCGAGCCAGGTCTTCATGACCGGTGTGTTCACCTGCGAGACGTCGAAATTGGCGGCGACGATGGCGCGCAAACGCGCGCGCGGCTCGTCTTTCGCCGCCGTGCGGCGCCGCATGGTGGCTTCCCAGAGATCGCGCAGGATATGGCGCATGGTGGCCTCGAGCAGGCCGTCCTTGCCGCCGAAATAGTGACTGACGATCCCGGTGGAAATATTCGCGTGCTGCGCGACCGTGGCAAGCGTCGTGCCCGACAGTCCGGACTGGTCGATCGATTGCAGGGTCGCATCAATGAGTTGCGCGCGACGCACGTCGCGCATTCCGATCTTGGGCATGGCGATTCTTCAGGGCGGGTCCTGGGAAGATTCTCACTCTAGTCGTTTTTTATTGAACGATCAATCAATAAAAACGGCTTCATAGCGGGGCGGCGCATTTCCCCAAGTACGCGTCGTGTCTACGAAAGTCGCGCGAGATTTGGATTTGTACGTTCTCTCAATCCGCATAAGGCGTGCCATTGGACACGTTTCTTTGTGCGGCCTTTCAACCGTATCGCAAGGCAAGAGAGACCTACACCATGAAGAAAGTAAAAGCGGCGGCATTGACTGGCATCGCACTCGCGGTGGCCTCGCTCTCCACCGAGAGCAATGCGCAGAGCAGCGTGACGATGTACGGGATCATCGATGCTGGCGTGACTTATGTGAGCAACGCGGGCGGCTCGCACCAGGTGAAGTTCGACGACGGCATTTCGTATGCGAATCGCTGGGGCATCAAGGGTACCGAAGACCTGGGTGGCGGCCTCAAAGCCATCTTCACGCTGGAAAGTGCCTTTCACGTGGGCAATGGCCAACTCACCAACGGCGGCTCGCTGTTCGGGCGCCAGGCCTACGTAGGTCTGCAAAGCGATTGGGGCACGCTCACGTTCGGCAACCAGTCCGACCTGACGCAGGACATGGTGTACACGTACAACATTTCCGCATGGGCGAGCGGCTACGCCATCAACCAGGGCGACTTCGACCGCATGAACGGCGACCACCTGCCCAACGCCGTGAAGTTCACGTCGAATACCTACGGCGGCTTCCAGTTCGGCGGCATGTATTCGTTCAGCAATACGCCGGGAGAATTCCACACAGGCAGTGCATGGAGCGTGGGTGCGCAATACCAGAACGGCAATTTCTCCATGGGTACGGCTTACACCCAGTTGAACAACCCGTCCGGTATTTACGCATTCGATCCGTACGCGATGATCGGCACGCACACGTTCTTTGGCCGGCCTACCGTGAGCGTGGACCCGGCCACGGGCGCCGTCACCGATCTCTATGCGAGCTCGCCGTTCCCGGTGGACAAGCAGGGTGCGTTCGGCGTGGGCGCGAGCTATGTGGTGGGTCCGGTCACGCTATCCGGCGACTTCACTTACACGCAGATCAAGGCGTTCGGGCAGAGCGAGCACATGCAGGTGGCCGAAGGCGGCGCGAACTGGCAAGTCACGCCTGCCATGAACCTGATCGGCGGCTACCAGTACACGCATTTCGACGGCAATCACTGGAACATGATTTCGGCGGGCTTGCATTACTTGCTGTCGAAGCGCACCGACGTCTACATTTCGGGTGACTGGCTCAAGGCTTCGCAGGGCGTGGATGCCGTGATCGGCTACAGCTTCACGCCGTCGTCGAGCACGAACCAGGCAGATGTGCGCATCGGCATGCGGCATTCGTTCTAAGCGCGTCGTCGAAGGTGCGCTCCACGAACCAGCGACGGGGCAAGGTGGCAAAGCCCGGTTGCTGTTCGTGGCAGCGCACCGGCCTGGCGACATACTCAAGCGTTGTCGCGTTGTTGATCAACGCCGTGCGGTCGCGTGCATCGTTGGCGAACAGATGCTTCATTCTTGAATGGGTACCCGAGCATGAAACGCAGACGCGAGAAGAATGAGTGCTGCGTTGATGCTCGACCATACGTTCGATTCACAGTGTCATCGGGCGTCCGCGGCCTTTGGAAATGCATCCCACCGCCAGATCTTTACTGGGCCTGCGTCATGAACCTTGACGCCGTCGCTCTTTCGCATGGTGCGCTCCGGAAACTTCTCGTTCTTGCGTAGAAGTTGCGGGTAGTCGTCCCGCTCGGCGTCTTTGCGGTAGCTGCCATACCCACGGTAATAGGCCGTCTCACTCACAGTGGCGCCTGGTGGGTGCACGGAGTCCCACAGCAGCTTGCGGCGGTAGGTTTCCAGTTGCTCAACTTCCTGCCGGGTGGAGGGATACGCTTCCGTGATATTCGATATGGAATTGGGTATGCGAAATTCCACAGCGCCCTCCAGCAGCTTTGGTGCGAGTATTTCCTTGATCGTTATCGTGCCACCGATCTCTATTTGCCCCTTCGGAATCCTGTTGTCTGGCTGAGCCGAGAATTTCAGAATACGCGTTTCTCCCGGTGGAATTTCTACGATGCCATCTGGGAAGTCAGCGGCATTAAGAAACTCTTTCGCTCCGAGCGTCACAGAGAACTCTTCAGCACTTCCATCTACTGGTGCACCTCCAGTCGATATATTCGAGGATTTCGACATGGGATTGAACTCACCCTCCCAGGTCGACGGGCTCTTGAAGGCGACCTTCTCGAAGAGGCCGCTGTTCTTGAACGCGAAGATGAATAGTGGTTTCCCGTTCTCGATTGAAAACTTCGCAGCGGCGTCGAGTCTTGCGAGAGGCGTACCTGTTCTGTAGAGCTTCTCGATCAGGTCGCCCGTTGGACCGAGTACGGCGCGGTTAACGTCTCGCGGCAGGGTGGTTATATCCAGTACGTTAGGCATGTGCCGACCATCCGGGCAAGTCACGCTCGCCAAAAGTAGTCCGGGGTTGCCAGGACGCATGGCCGGTATGTTCTTCATCGCGCATATTGCGTCTCGCATGCTGAACATAGTCCTGCGGTCGGCGTCCGAAATTTTCTCCTCGAACACGCCGATACCTGGCACACTGGGTCCGTAGCTCATGGTATCGCCCCTGAAGACAGCGGTTAGCCGGTCACCTTTCAATCCGACTGAATTGATCGCATTGATCATGGTGCTGCCGGTTCTGCTGAAGCCAATAGGATCATCCTTTGCCATCGTGCCCTCGCATACTGAAAAAAGAGAAATGAGAACTAATGCTTTAGATAAATTGTTCACGCTCACGCCTGAATATGCGGAACCACGACCCAGTCCCACCCTGTCTGCGTTGAAAACCAGTGCTTCACGCGGTTGAGATAGTACGAAGGAACTTTTACGCCTGGCGTATAGACGCCAGGACCCATCAGCGTTGTTCGGCCAATGCCCTGCCAGGTATTCTTGTCGGCACTCGCAACAGCGTCCGCGAACTTGACTGTCTGGGTCTTGGCGTCAATGTGGCTTTTGTGAACGGCCCCTCCTTGATCGAAATATTCATCGGGAAATGAAAAGAGGTGTCCAGTCTCATGCTGCTGGACGTGTTCGTTCGGGATCGGTTCCCATGCGGTGTTAGTTTTGTTGCGTCGTACATTCAACTCCCCCCAGTTACCCGAGTCCGCGCGGTTTGCACTCGGATAGAGGTTCACCTGTGCATGATGACGCTCATCAGCCTTCGTGACGAAGTCAATTTCGAATTTGACCGCGACCTGCGCCTTGCAATCACTCGCGGCTCCGGCTTTCGGGCAATTCCTGATTGCCAGCTTGTAGCTGTTGGCATTGAGAAATGCCTCAATCGTTGACTTCATTGCCGACAGGTTTGTGATCTCCTTCGCAGGGCGTGGTTCCTTGATGAAGGTCGCTGAAAAATTGTCGTCGTGCTCTCTCGCCGATTCATAGGGAACATATTCAACCGCTTTGGGATTGGCAGGGTCGACTTGGCGAACACGCATCGGTACCACCAGCACAATGACCCTCATGGCGATAGGTCTGGTTGCCCGATCAAAGCCGATATCGAACGTCCCGCGTGCGCCCGCAAGCTGAACGAATTTTCGTTCGCCAGTCGCGTCCAGCCAGGGCTGGCCGTTTTCGAGCAGGCCCCAGTAGTTCCCGGTCTCCATGTCCCATGTAACGGTAGAGACGGGAATATTCTGCAATGTGTGCTCACACGGTTCGTCGCTGGCAGCGTTGACTGGAATGATTCGCGCAGTACCGGAGGACGATTGCCCGGACGCACCGGCAAGGGCGCCATCGAATGCCGGCGGTGCATCCCCGGCAGGTTTGAGTTCACCAGCGGAACGCTGCTGTGCTGGAGTTGGAGCTGGAGTTGGCGCGGGTGCCGATGCCTGCACCGCGTTTTCACCTGGACCGGTTCCAGCAGGCATGACAGCCGCCAACGCGCTGCACGAAAGCTGCACCGGATAGGGGGCAATTGGCGCAGTGTGTGACGGGACCGACATGGGGCCATCGGTTGCGTGCGATTGGGCATGCACGAGGAATTGCGCAGACGTGTAGCCGCGAATTCCATCCGGGCCGATCTCCAGGCGTGAGCCGCCTGCGGTCAATATGATCCGTTTGGCCGCTCCAAGATGAATGGTCTCCTCTTCGCTGGTGACCGAGATGCCCTTTCCGGCTATCAACGTCATTTCATCGGATTCGGCATGCAGGCGAATCGCCTTCTGCGCGAAGAGCACAATCTGTTCTCGCACCGATGCAAAGAACGATTTGCCCGTGGCGATGGAAACATGCCCGCCCGTGGTGAGCGCGGTGTTTTCGTCGCTCGCAATGTGCGTGCTGCCTGCCGCCGCTGTCTGAATACCCGCCCCGCTCGAAATCGTCAGGTGCGGCGCTTCGAACTCGGGGAAATCGTCCCCGCCCGGGCGCGTGCTGACCGAAGGCTTGCCGCGCAATTCGGCGTTGTCGCGCTGCATGTTCGCAGTCACGCCGGACTGATCGCTGCCAGCGTCCTGCGCGCCATGTCGCTGCGCCTGCTGCGCCAGGCGCTCGTGAATGTCGCGCGCACGCGTGAGGCGGGCGATGGTCTCACGCATGTCCAGTATCTTGCCCGCTGCGCCAAGCTTCGCGATGGTTGTGATAATCAGGCCCAACCCTGCGCGCACCGCGCCCCGCATGTCCGTGCGCAGTTCGAAGCCTTCGCCGCGCGCGTCTTGCCGCCCCTCATTGCCTGCGATGCGCGTGACATAGCCCAGACTCAGGCTGCTCTTGCCATGATCCGATGCCAGTTGCGCCTGCTGACGATTGTCCGTGTCGTCCAGTGCAAGATGGTTTGATGCGCCGCCGTTGCCGAGCGTGCGGCTCACGATGCCGGTGAGCGCACGATTATCCGGCAGTTTCCATGGCGGCATGTTGTCCTGATTCGGCACGAACGCCGCAACGACAGGGCGGTCAGGATCGCCGTTGACGTACGCGACCAGCACTTCCTGACCGGGCCGCCCGTGCATGACGACGCCCATGCCGTCCCCCTGCCAGGGCAGCGCGAGGCGCACCCAGATGGACGTATTCCCGTGATGGTTGCCCTCGCGGTCCCACGCGTACTGGATGCGCACACGGTTATAGGCATCGACCGTCATCGGATGCTGTTCCCATCCGACAATCACCGCATGTTCGTACCCGTCGATGCGTGGACGCGGCGTGACCTGCGGCATGCGATACGGCTCGCGCGTCGGGTGCAGTTCGAACTGCGCTTCAAACTCATACTTCGCTGCTGCGCCGTCCAGCTTCGACGACAGTCCCTGGGTGTTGCGGATATCGATCCGGCAATCCAGCACGAAATACGTGTCGTTCGCTCCGGCGTGTGGGTGATCCGTCAACGTGAACGTCCTGCCGGCTTCGATGCCGCGCAGCGCGCCGCGGCCCTTCGCACGCATGCGCCCGCAGCGTGCGGCTTCGAGCTTCACGCGGGCGAGATGCTGCGCTTCCCCGCGCCAAACCTTCGCTTCCTGGGGTCCCGGACTTTCCACCGGCTCTGTGCGGTAGTGGGTGGTCTCCGGCTGTGCGTACTCCGCCGGCTCGTAGGATTCGATTCGTTCACAGTCGAAGACGTACTCTTGTCCGTCTCCATGCCTGATGCTGTGCTGCTCGCGATACGGCGCGCTGTTCGCGCTCAGTCGCGGCGAAATATAACTGTGGTCGTGGACCACGACCCTGTTAAGCGCAACCGACGTGCGCCAGGACAGATGCGTGACATATTCCCTGTCGAGATGCCCGCCTTTGGGACGGTAAGACAATGTCGCGTAGGGCGGGGTCTGCGCCTTGCAGGCACGGATACTGTCGGCAATGACAAGGAAATGGCGGCCTTCACGGTGTTCGAACCAGATCAGATAGCCGAATTCCTCGCACAGGCGCATGCAGAAGTCCCAGTCCGTCTCCCATGCCTGCCGGATGAAATCGCGCCGGGGAGTTGGGTGCTCGCCGCAGCGAAAATCGATATCGTGGCTGTACGACTTAAGGATGGTGCAGAGGATATTGGTGATATCCGTGTGGATGAAGATGCGCGAGTTCTTGCGCAGCGTCGCGCACCACCATTGCGGGCGCAATACGAATTCATAGACGACATCGTTTCCTTCGATGTCCAGAATTCCGGCCTCTGCGACCATACCGGTGATTTCGCGCAGGCCCGTGCGTTCACGGTCACGGGGCTCACGCCAGTCACGTGTCCGTGTGAAAACATCCTTGAACGTCAGCGTGATGGCCGAGCCCTTGATGGCATCGAGATCGACTTCGAATTCGTCGGTTGCAAACCACTCCGGGTGGGGAACGGATCTGACCGCTTCGATGCGATATTCGAAAAGCTGGCCGATAGCTTCATGGCCTGTAATGCGTCGCGGCAGCAGGACATCCTCGCGGTAATCCTGTTCCCGCCTGCGGTGTTGCAGGGTGATTTCCCGTACGGGCAATGCGTGGCCGTGCATGCGTACGGGGGTGTTGTACTTCCTGGGGAACCACATGCTCAGGTCCCCCGCTGTAATGTCGCGCCGCAGGTTGTGGTGTCACCGATGAACGCCACACGCACGCCGCCATGCGTGCGCCTGCCCTTAGCGACGATTGGAAAATCGCCGCCGCATTTCGCGCACCGTACAAGGTGACCGTCGAGCGCGACCGGTACGCCGTGGTGTGTGAGGTTCGACGCGGCCTGAATGACTTCGCCGCCGTGGTCTGTGATATCGCCCAGGCGCGCAACGTCGCGCCCCGTTACTGCGTCTCTCATCGGCTCTGACCTCCAAAGGAAAGGGGGTGGCGGCAACTTGCGTTGTTCGCGGACGCCTATCCTTTGCTAGCCAGTTTTTGCCTGGAACACGAAAAATCCGAAAATCGGCCGAAAGCGATTCACCGCGCATCGCGCGGCGCTCAAATTCATATTCGCTTGATACTCGCCAAAGATCGCAGCGCGCTTGCGCTGCGACGCAGCAACGACAGAACGGATCGGCGGCACAGCCAAACAGCGGTCCCGCCGAGTTGTGTTTTTTCGCCGTGAATCATCGCCAAAACGCACTTCCAATCCGCCCGAAAGCCTTGCTGGCGCGGGCGTCCAACGGCAATGGCGTTTTTGTTCTATCTGACGCATCGGCGCTTTTGATCTACTTGCGTCTAACGTCAGCCGTGCAATTTCCAACCCTTGCGCGTCACGCCACGTTTTAACCAGGCCACCAGGCAACTAAAGGGAATCGTCAGATGAACGTCAGCGTCTTCGACCTGTTCAAGATCGGGATCGGGCCATCGAGCTCGCATACGGTCGGACCGATGGTCGCCGCGTGCCGCTTCGCGTCCCATATCGAGGACGCCAACCTGCTCGCTTTCGTGCGCCGCGTGAAGGTCGAGCTGTATGGCTCGCTCGGCGCGACGGGCAAGGGCCACGGCACCGACAAGGCCGTGCTGCTCGGTCTTGAGGGCAATCTGCCCGACACGATCGACCCCGACCGCATCGAACCGCGGCTCGCCGCGATTCGTGCGGAAAAGACGCTCGTGCTGCTGGGCAAGCAGTCGATCCGCTTCGACGAGAAGGAAGGCATCGGCTTCTATCGCAAGACCATGGGCGGCGCAAACACGCTGCATTCGAACGGCATGCGCTTTCAGGCCTTCGATGAAAACGGCCAGCTGCTGGTCGAGAAAGAGTATTACTCGGTGGGCGGCGGCTTTGTCGTGAACCGCGACGGCGACCGCGTGAACGGCGTGCGCAGCGGCCGCGAGGTGCCGTATCCGTTCCGCACCGGCGACGACCTGCTGCGCGTATGCAGCGAGAGCGGCCTTTCGATCGCGGAAGTGACGTTCGCCAACGAATGCGCGTCGCGCTCGCCAGAAGAAGTGCGCGAAGGGCTGCTGGGCATCTGGCGCGCGATGGCCGCCTGCGTGGAGCGCGGCTGCAAGATGCATGGCGAGCTGCCCGGCCCGATGGGCGTGAAGCGCCGCGCAGCCGATCTTTCGGTGCATCTGCGCTCGCGTTCGGAAGAGTCGCTGCGCGACC
The DNA here is from genome assembly GCF_051125205.1 of Paraburkholderia sp. A1BS-2L. Lineage (NCBI taxonomy): Bacteria > Pseudomonadati > Pseudomonadota > Betaproteobacteria > Burkholderiales > Burkholderiaceae > Paraburkholderia > Paraburkholderia sp. A1BS-2L. Next base: position 905,573 of record NZ_CP120430.1, on the reverse strand, counting down.
CGCTTTCGATGCTCGACTGGGTCAATCTCTACGCGATGGCCGTGAACGAAGAAAACGCCGCTGGCGGCCGGGTCGTGACCGCGCCCACCAACGGGGCGGCCGGCGTGATCCCCGCGGTGCTTCACTACTACGTGAAGTTCGTTCCGGGCGCGAACGAGAAGGGCATCGTCGATTTTCTGCTCACGGCTGCGGCCATCGGCATCATCTACAAGGAAACGGCCTCGATCTCGGGCGCGGAAGTAGGCTGCCAGGGCGAGGTGGGTGTGGCGTGCTCGATGGCGGCGGCAGCGCTTGCAGCCGTGATGGGCGGCACGCCCACGCAGGTCGAGAATGCCGCTGAAATCGGCATGGAGCACAACCTGGGCATGACTTGCGACCCGGTGGGCGGCCTCGTGCAGATTCCGTGCATCGAGCGCAACGCGATGGGCGCGATCAAGGCGCTCAACGCTTCGCGCATGGCGCTCAAGGGAGACGGCCAGCACTACGTCACGCTCGACAACGTCATCAAGACGATGCGCGAGACCGGTGCGGACATGAAAACGAAATACAAGGAGACGTCGCGCGGCGGTTTGGCCGTGAACGTCATCGAATGCTAATCGAAACGATCAAGGTAATGAGCAAGGGGTCCGCAAGATGAGCCACTATTCGATATTCAGTCTGTTCCGCAACGGGTTGTCGTATCACGAGAACTGGGAGCGGCAGTGGAGGAGCCCCGAGCCGAAGAAGGAGTACGACGTCGTGATCGTCGGCGGCGGCGGGCACGGTCTGGCCACCGCGTACTACCTCGCGAAAGAGCACGGCGTGAAGAACGTCGCGATTCTGGAGAAGGGCTGGATCGGCGGCGGCAACACGGCGCGCAACACCACCATCGTGCGCTCGAACTATCTGTGGGACGAGTCGGCGGCGCTGTATGAGAAGGCCATGAAGCTCTGGGAAGGGCTCTCGCAGGACCTGAACTACAACGTGATGTTCAGCCAGCGCGGCGTGATGAATCTCGCGCACAACCTGCAGGACGTGCGCGACACCGAGCGCCGCGTGAACGCGAACCGCCTGAACGGCGTGGACGCCGAGTTCCTCACGCCCGAGCAGATCAAGGAGATCGAGCCCACGATCAACCTGAACAGCCGCTATCCGGTGCTGGGCGCGTCGATTCAGCGCCGCGCCGGCGTGGCGCGCCACGATGCGGTGGCCTGGGGCTTCGCGCGCGGCGCGGACCGTCACGGCGTGGACATCATCCAGAACTGCCAGGTCACGGGCATCCGCCGCGATGGCGGGCGCGTGACCGGCGTGGATACCGTGAAGGGCTTCATCAAGGCGAAGAAGGTGGCGGTGGTGGCCGCAGGCAACACCACCACGCTCGCCGACATGGCCGGCATCCGCCTGCCGATCGAAAGCCATCCGCTGCAGGCGCTGGTTTCCGAGCCCATCAAGCCGGTGGTCAACTCGGTCATCATGTCGAACGCGGTGCACGCGTACATCAGCCAGTCCGACAAGGGCGACCTCGTGATCGGCGCGGGCGTCGACCAGTACACGGGCTTTGGCCAGCGCGGCAGCTATCACATCATCGAAGGCACGCTGCAGGCCATCGTCGAAATGTTCCCGGTGTTCTCGCGCGTGCGCATGAACCGCCAGTGGGGCGGCATCGTCGACGTTTCGCCCGACGCCTGCCCGATCATCAGCAAGACCGACGTGAAGGGCCTCTATTTCAACTGCGGCTGGGGCACCGGCGGCTTCAAGGCGACGCCGGGCTCGGGCTGGGTGTTCGCGCACACCATCGCGAACGACGAACCGCATCCGCTCAACGCGCCGTTCGCACTGGACCGTTTCTATAACGGCCATCTGATCGACGAGCACGGCGCAGCTGCCGTGGCGCACTGATTACGCACCGGAAACAGGAGAAGACATTATGTTGCTGATCGAATGCCCATGGTGCGGGCCGCGCGCCGAACTCGAATTCACCTGCGGCGGCGAGGCGGACATCGCCCGGCCGCTGGACACCGACAAGCTGAGCGACCGCGAATGGGGCGAGTACCTGTTCATGCGCGATAACCCGCGCGGCGTGCACAAGGAGCAGTGGCTGCACACGCAGGGCTGCCGGCGCTGGTTCAAGGTGACGCGCGACACCGTCAGTTACGACATTCAGGGTTACGAAACGTTTGGCGACGCCGGCTCGGCAGTGAACGTCCAGGCCAGGGCGCAACAAGGCGCACAACAAGGCGCACAACAAGGCGCACAACAAGGCACGCAGGGGAGCAAGCAGCGATGAGCCAGAAGAACCGTCTCGGCGCCGGCGGGCGCATCAACCGCGCGATTCCGCTGAGCTTCACGTTCAACGGCCGCACCTATCAGGGCTATCAGGGCGACACGCTCGCCTCGGCGCTGCTGGCCAACGACGTGCACTTCGTCGCGCGCAGCTTCAAGTACCACCGCCCGCGCGGCATCGTGACCGCCGATGTGGCCGAGCCGAATGCCGTGGTGCAGCTCGAGCGCGGCGCGTACACCGTGCCGAACGCGCGCTCGACCGAAATCGAGCTTTATCAGGGGCTCGTGGCGACCAGCGTGAACGCGGAGCCGGACCTCGAGCACGACCGCATGGCGATCAACCAGAAGTTCTCGCGCTTCCTGCCGGCGGGCTTCTACTACAAGACCTTCATGTGGCCGCGTAAATTCTGGCCGAAGTACGAAGAGAAGATCCGCGAGGCCGCGGGTCTGGGCAAGGCGCCCGAAGTGCGCGACGGCGACCGCTACGACAAGTGCTTCGCGCATTGCGACGTGCTGGTGGTCGGCGGCGGCCCCACGGGCCTGCTGGCGGCGCACACGGCGGGCCGTGCCGGCGCGCGCGTGATTCTCGTCGACGACCAGCGCGAACTGGGCGGCAGCCTGCTGTCGTGCAAGACCGAGATCGACGGCCGCCCCGCCATCCAGTGGGTCGAAAAGATCGAGGCGGAACTCGCGGCCATGCCGGACGTGAAGATCCTCTCGCGCAGCACGGCCTTCGGCTACCAGGATCACAACCTCGTGACCGTCACGCAGCGCCTGACCGAGCATCTGCCGGTCTCGACGCGCAAGGGCACGCGCGAACTGCTCTGGAAGATCCGCGCGAAGCGCGTGATTCTCGCCACCGGCGCGCACGAGCGTCCCATCGTGTTCGGCAACAACGATCTGCCGGGCGTCATGATGGCCTCGGCGGTGTGCACCTACATTCATCGCTATGGCGTGCTGCCGGGCCGCAAGGTCGTGGTGTTCGCGAACAACGACGCGGGCTACCGCTGCGCGCTCGACGTGAAGGCCTGCGGCGCGGAAGTCACGGTGGTCGATTCGCGTGCGCAGGGCAAGGGCGCCCTGCAGGACGCCGCGCGCCGCCAGGGCGTGAAGATCATGAACAACGCGGCCATCATGGCTGCGCACGGCAAGCTGCGCGTGAACTCGGTCGAGGTGGTCGCGTATCAGAACGGCCAGACCGGCGCGAAGCTGGCTGACCTGCCGTGCGATCTGGTGGCGATGTCGGGCGGCTTCAGCCCGGTGCTGCACCTGTTCGCGCAGTCGGGCGGCAAGGCGCACTGGAACGATGCGAAGGCCTGCTTCACGCCGGGCAAGCGCATGCAGCAGGAAGTGAGCGTGGGCGCGGCAGTGGGCGAATTCAGCCTGGCACGCGGCCTGACCCAGGCAGTCGATGCCGGCATCGATGCAACGAAGTCGCTCGGCTTCACCGTGACGCGCCCGCAGGTGCCGAAGGCCGCCGAGATCACGGAAACGCCGCTGCAGCCGCTGTGGCTCGTGGGCAGCCGCAAGGCCGCGCCGCGCGGACCGAAGCAGTTCGTCGACTTCCAGAACGACGTGGCCGCATCGGACATCCTGCTGGCCGCGCGCGAAGGCTTCGAGTCGGTCGAGCACGTGAAGCGCTACACGGCGATGGGCTTCGGCACCGACCAGGGCAAGCTCGGCAACATCAACGGCATGGCGATTCTCGCCGATGCGCTCGGCAAGTCGATTCCGGAAACCGGCACGACCACGTTCCGCCCGAACTACACGCCCGTGACGTTCGGCACCGTGGCGGGCCGCGAACTGGGCGACTTCCTCGACCCGATCCGCAAGACCTGCATTCACGAGTGGCACGAAGAGAACGGCGCGCTGTTCGAGGACGTGGGCAACTGGAAGCGCCCCTGGTACTACCCGAAGAAGGGCGAGGACATGCACGCGGCGCTCAGGCGCGAGTGCCTCGCGGTGCGCAACAGCGTGGGCATTCTCGATGCGTCGACGCTCGGCAAGATCGACATCCAGGGCCCGGACGCCGCGAAGCTGCTCAACTGGGTCTACACGAATCCGTGGCTCAAGCTCGAAGTGGGCAAGTGCCGCTACGGCCTGATGCTCGACGAGAACGGCATGGTGTTCGACGACGGCGTGACGGTGCGCCTCGGAGCGCAGCACTACATGATGACGACCACCACGGGTGGCGCCGCGCGCGTGCTCACGTGGCTCGAACGCTGGCTGCAGACCGAGTGGCCCGACATGAAGGTGCGTCTGTCTTCGGTGACCGATCACTGGGCGACCTTCGCCGTGGTGGGCCCGAAGAGCCGCAAGGTGCTGCAGAAGGTGTGCAGGGACATCGACTTCGACAACGCCGCGTTCCCGTTCATGTCGTATCGCAACGGCACGGTGGCAGGCGTGAAGTCGCGCGTCATGCGCATCAGCTTCTCGGGCGAGCTGGCCTATGAAGTGAACGTGCCGGCGAACGCGGGCCGCGCGGTGTGGGAAGCGCTGATGGCCGCGGGCGCGGAGTTCAACATCACGCCGTACGGCACGGAAACGATGCACGTGCTGCGCGCGGAGAAGGGCTACATCATCGTCGGCCAGGACACCGACGGTTCGGTCACGCCGTTCGACCTGGGCATGGGCGGGCTGGTTTCGCAGACCAAGGACTTCCTGGGGCGCCGCTCGCTCAAGCGCTCGGACACCGCGAAGGACGGGCGCAAGCAGTTCGTCGGACTCCTGACCGACGATGCGAAGTTCGTGCTGCCCGAAGGCGGCCAGATCGTGGACGTGAATGCGCAGCAGAGGGCCGACGGCACCACGCCGATGCTGGGCCACGTGACGTCGAGCTACTACAGCCCGATTCTCGACCGCTCGATCGCACTGGCGGTCGTGAAGGGCGGCCACAACAAAACCGGCGAATACGTCGCGATCTCGATGGCCGATGGCCGGCGCGTGAAGGCGAAGATTGCCAGCCCGATTTTTTACGACACTGAAGGGGTGCGTCAGCATGTTGAATGAAACGATGGATACGGCGCCCCTTGCGGAGCGCGCAGCAGCAGCGGTGCGGCTCGAGTCGCCTTTCGCCGGCGTGGCCGGGCTCATCAAGGCCCAGGAGGGCCGCGCGCCGAACGGCTTCACCCTGCGTGAACTGCCGTTCCGCGATCTGGTGAACGTGCGCGGCGAACTGAGCGATCCGGCGTTCGTGGACGGGTTTGCCCAGGTGGTCGGCTGCCAGCCGCCTTCGACGCCCAACACGGTCACGCGCGGCAACGGCTACGACGTGCTGTGGCTCGGCCCCGACGAATGGCTCGTGCGCTCGGACGCGGCGGTGCAGGCCGGCGTGCTCGAAGCGAAGCTCGCGCCCGCATTCGGCGAGGCGTACGCGGCCGCCGTGGACGTGGGCAGCGGCTACACGGTGGTGGAGATCGACGGCGCGCGCACGCGCGAGCTGCTCTCGCGCGGCTGCCCGCTGGACCTGCATCCGGGGCTGTTCAAGGAAGGGCAGTGCGCGCAGAGCGTGTTCTTCAAGGCCTCGATCGTGCTGGTTCCGATGGGCGGCGACCGCTTCGAGATCGTCGTGCGCCGCAGCTTCGCGGATTACTTCTGCCGCATCATGGTAGACGCCACGGCGTCGCTTGCGTCATGAAGATCGTCGACGGAACCTTCGATCCGGCGCCCGCACCGTTCGATGCGCCGGCGGCGCGCGATGTGCCGCCCTCGCGCGGCCGCGGCTGGAGTGTGTTCGTCGAGGGCCTGAGCGTGCCCGCGCGCATCGGCATTCATGCGCACGAGCATGGCCAGCCGCAGCCGCTCGTGATCGATGCGCAACTGGGCTATCGCTCGATGCCGAAGGAAGAGAGCGATTGGATCGATTACGAGCGCTATTGCGCGCGCATTGCGGAGTTTCTCGCGAAGAAGCCGCATACGCGGCTGCTCGAAACGCTGGTGGCCGATATTGCGGCGCTCTCGTTTCGCGAGTGGCCCGCGCTCGATACGCTCACGATCGAAGTGCACAAGCCGAAGATCCGGCCCGGCACGCAGCGCATCGGCGTGTCGCTCGAATGGACGCGCGCCGATTATCTGCAGTGGAGCGCCACAGGACGCTGGTAGCGTAGTGCGCCGCAGCATTTGATGTTTTCCGCCGATGTCGGATCGAGGCAAGCACGCGTCGGCTTTTGCACATCGCGGGGTGCGTGCGGCGGGCTACGCTCCACATATCGCTGCGCGCCGCTAGAGAAGCGCAGCGCCAACTCTGAAGGAGACAAGGTGATGAGCAATCGAGGCGTCGTGTATCAAGGACCGGGCAAGGTCGAAGTGCAGAAGATCGACTATCCGAAGATGGTCGATCCGTCCGGCCGCGCGATCGGCCATGGCGTGATTCTCAAGGTGGTCAGCACGAACATCTGCGGCTCGGACCAGCATATGGTGCGCGGCCGTACCACCGCGCCGATCGGCCTCGTGCTCGGTCACGAGATCACGGGCGAAGTGGTCGAAATTGGTAAGGACGTCGAGACGCTCAAGCTCGGCGACCTGGTCTCGGTGCCGTTCAACGTTGCATGCGGCCGTTGCGCGATGTGCCGCGAGCAGAACACGGGCGTGTGCCTGACCGTGAACCCGGCGCGCGCGGGCGGCGCGTATGGTTATGTCGATATGGGCGGCTGGATTGGCGGCCAGGCCGAGTACGTGCTCGTGCCGTATGCCGATTTCAATCTGTTGAAGTTCCCGGACAAGGAACAGGCGATGTCGAAGATTCGCGACCTCACCTGCCTTTCGGACATTCTGCCCACGGGCTATCACGGCGCAGTGACGGCGGGCGTGAAGCCGGGCTCGACGGTGTATATCGCGGGCGCGGGCCCTGTTGGCATGGCTGCGGCGGCTTCTGCGCGTTTGCTTGGCGCGGCTTGCACCATCGTCGGCGACATGAATGCGGAACGTCTCGCGCATGCGAAGGCGATGGGCTTCGAAGTCGTGGATCTTTCGAAGGATGCTTCGCTGGGCGAGCAGATCGAGCAGATTCTCGGCAAGCCGGAGATCGATTGCGCGGTGGATTGCGTGGGCTTCGAGGCGCACGGTCACGGCGCGTCGGGCCACTCGGAAGAAGCGCCGGCCACGGTGCTCAACTCGCTCATGGAAATCACGCGTCCTGCGGGCATGATCGGTATTCCGGGGCTTTATGTGACCGAGGACCCGGGCGCGAAGGACGTTGCCGCGCAGCACGGCGGCCTGAGCATTCGATTTGGCCTGGGCTGGGCGAAGTCGCACACGTTCCATACCGGGCAGACGCCGGTGCTCAAGTACAACCGCAATCTGATGCAGGCAATTTTGTTTGATCGGTTGCCGATCGCCAAGATCGTTAATGTCTCGGTTATTTCGCTTGATGAAGCGCCTGAAGGGTATAAGAAGTTTGATGGCGGCGCGCCGCGGAAGTTTGTGATCGACCCGCATGGGTTGTTGGCGGCTTGATGGGCGGTAGCGCGTAAGCGCTTACGCTTTTACGTGGTACGGGCGGCGTTGGCATTTCCCTGATTTTGTGCAGGTCTGCCAGCGTTGCCCCGCATGGCTGCATGGATGATGTCCGTGCCAGCGCGCAGGCCTTCAGCAAGGCGCGACGCGCACTTCCCACCGAACTCTTCGAACTGGCCTGCGGGCACCTTGTTTCGCTGGCCCAGCCCCTTATCGATTCGATGCGCTGGCTCTGCCCGAGACGGGTCGCCGCCATCGCCTGACCGGACGTACGCGCCGGACACTCGAGCCCTTTGCCGGCGCAGGTTCACGCCGGCGCAATCATGTTTTCACTGCATATTCGGTGCCATCGTGGGAGTGGTTTGGCCTGGCGTCGTACCGGGGGCCGCTGCAGCGATACGCGCCTGGGCTGCGTGCAGGTTGTCAGGATAATGGTTATCGCGTCCGGTGGACCTGTAGCCGGCTTGCCGGAGCTGGGCCAATTCCGCGCGCACCTGGGCACGCGTGAGCGGCCCATTGGATGTTTGCGGTGCTTGAGCGAAAGTAAGGGCCGGTACAAGCAATGCAGCCGCAAACGCGGCTATTTTAAGTGTCCGATTCATCGTCTGTGCCTCCAGCTAGTGAGGTATCAGCGCTGCGGACCCGGGCGGGGCAGCGGCTGGCACAATTAGCTTGACAGCGCAGACTTAAGGAACAGTTAACTGGAGAAGGGCGCCAGCAATGGCGGCACAAAGCACTGCGTCGGCTGACGCCCTGATGATGCCGGAAGCAGGGGCCGGAGGCGATGCGCATGTCGGCGCTTTCCGCCATCCAGCTTTCCGGTCGCGCATACTCGCCAGCGCGGAACTCGCGGTTGCGATCATTGAGTCTGGAGTACTGGAGCAACCTCGTCACTCATGCCCTTGAACCAGCGCTTTCGCATGGGCGCGAGAATGAACTTGGCCGACACGCCCGCGACGATCGACACCACGGCGGAGCCGATCAGCACGTGCTCCCACGATCCGCCTGCGGCCACCAGCGACGCGATCGGGACGAGCAGCGACGCCGTGCCCTTGGCGGTATAAAGCGTGCCGGCATTCGACGACGCGTATTTGCCGCCGAACGTATCCGCGCAGATCGCCGGGAAGATGGAGTAAATCTCACCCCAGCACAGGAAGATCAGCGGCGCAAAGATCAGGAATGCGTATGGATCGTGACCATATGCATTCATCCCGAGCAAAGCGAGCCCCTCGCCGATGAACACGATCAGCATGGTGTTCTCGCGGCCGATCTTGTCGGACAGGAGACCGCAGAGGGGGCGCGTCAGCCCGTTGAGCAGATTGTCGACCGAGAGCGCCAGCGTCAGCAGGGGCAACGTCGTGCCAAGGAATTGCACAGGGAGCTTCGCGAAGCCAAACGATTTCGCAATCGGGCCGAGCTGCGCCGTCGCGATCAGGCCGCCGGCCGCTACGAGCACGAAGAGCAGATAGATCATCCAGAAAAGCGGCGTTTTGACCATCTGGCTCGGCGGATAGTCGACCTTGCTCGTCACCACGCGCGCCACCGGTTTGATGCCGGGACCCGGATTGGGGCGAATCAACGCAATGCTCAGGATGAAGATCGCGATGCCCTGAATGATGCCGAACACGAAGAACGTCTGCCGATATCCGGAATGGTGAATCATGTTCGCGATCGGGATGACCGTCAGCGCGGCGCCGGCGCCAAAGCCCGCCGCGGTCAGGCCGGCGGCGAGCCCGCGCCGGTCCGGGAACCACTTGAGCGCGTTGCCGACGCAGGTGCCGTACACGCAGCCCGCGCCGAGCCCGGCGATGACCGAGGCGGTGTAGAGCACGGGCAGCGAGGTGGCGAACGAGTCGATCACCCAGCTAAGCGCAACGAATACCGCGCCGGCCATGACGACGGGGCGCGGGCCGAAGCGGTCCACCAGCCATCCCTCGACCGGCACGAGCCAGGTTTCGACCAGAATGAAAATGGAGAATGCCGTTTGAACTTCGGCAGCGCTCCAGAGATTCTGGGTTTTCATTGGGACAACGAATAGTGTCCACGCATATTGCAGATTGGCGACGAGTGCCATGCAGGCAATGCCGATGAACAGCTGAGTCCAGCGGCTTCTGAGCAAGGGCTTGCCTGCCGGCGAGGCAGCGGATGACATGACGACTTCTCCTACAAATTAGCGGTCGGGTGACGGCACGCGTCGATGCGATCCTTCGCGATCTTGCGCGCCGCCCCCGCGTTCCATTCATGCGGTGCAGGCGCGGCGCGGGCGGGGCAGGGGACCATGCTGCTGCGCCACCCGTCTCCGGTGTGCGATATCAGGACTTCTGCTCGTACACCCCAACCTTGTTGCTTTCGTTGAGATAGACGTAGACGCGATGGGTTGCCGTGTCGACGGTCAGCGTGTGGACCTTGGGCTCGGTCTGGATGTGGTCGATAACATGGTTCGTGTCGAGGTCGACCACTTCGAGGTTGCCGGTTTTGTCGCCGATGAACGCGCGGCGCTTGTCGGTGTCGATAGCCGTCTGGTCCACTGCGCCCGCGACGTCGATGGTCGCCACGAGCTTGCCCGTTGCCGGGTTCACCACAAGCATCTTCTTGTCGCTGGTGCCGAAGATCAGATGATTCGTTTTGCTGTCGTAGACACCGCCCTTGGCCGCGCCCTTCAGGCCGAAGTCCCATACCGCCTCGATCTCATGGGTATTCGGATTGATCACGTCGATCTTGCCGCCAACGGGTTGATACAGGCGGTCAGTGGAAGCGACGTAGAGCGCGACGTCCGGTCCATCCTTGTCGTCTTCAGGCTTGAGCTTGAACGTCGTGGTGAGTTTGTACGGGGCCTTCGGCTCAAAAACGGCCTCGTTGTTGCTGTCGTCGTTCGCGAGCAGGATGGCGCCCGACTTCGTGTCCACGTTCACGCCGTCGGGGGTCTTGCCGCCGCTGTCGACGGCGGCGATGCGGTCGAACGAGTGTTTGTCATAGACGATCAACTTGCCCGTGGTCGCATCGGTGACGTAGGCGTGGTTCGCGTCGAAATCGATGCCGTTGCCGGAATCGACGCCCGAGAGCGTCTTCTTGATCGCCATGGTCTTCGCATCGATCACGACCACATTGTGATTGGGCGACTGGGACAGCCAGACCGCGTGGGTGTCCTTGTCGTAGGTGACCCAATCGCCGTGACCGCCCTTGCTGCCGGGCAGGTCGATCGTTTTGACGAGCTGGTACTGCGACGCCTGCGCATAGGTCCCGACGGCGCACAACCCCATTGCGACGAGAGTGATCGTCAACGTTTTGTGCCTGAAAAATGCCATGTTGCCTCCAGTAGGAAATGAACGCGTTTCTTTAGTGAGTTTTATCGACTACCTTGAATGCGACTTCAGAACTTGTGCGTGATGCCGATGATCGCCACGACCTGCGAACGGGTGCTCGAACTCGCGGCGAGATCGCCCACCGTGCCGCCCGCCGCGACGATCCCGGAACCGTCCTCGCTGAACGTCGTGCCGCTCGCGTGGGAATACGCGACGTCGGCATAGAAGCTCGTGCGCTTGCTCAACGAGTAAGTTGCGTTCGCACCGAAGTTGTTGTAAGTTGCCGACGACGCGCCGCTCGAGTGCGTGTACACGTAGTTGAGCGCGCCGGACAGCGCCGGAGTGAATTGATACTGGAGCGCAGCACCGCCAACATTGAATGTTTCGGTGCGGTTGAAAGCGCCGTAATCCGTGTACGGCTTGTACTGCGCGTTGCTGTAGCGGATGTTGGCGGTCAGGTTGCCGATGACATACTGCGCCGCGACCTGGACGATCTGCCGGGAACCGAACATGGGCGTCGCGCCGAAGAGGGGCGTGACCGAGTTATCTTGCGTAAGGTCCGCTGCGCCGGTACCGTTGGCATCGTTCTTTGCGAACAGATAGCCGGTGGCGAGCGTCAGTCCGCCATGGTTGTACGAGGCGGCCGCCCCGTACGCGTGGCCGCCGGTGGCGTTGCCGGCGATTCCGCCAACCCCGTACATCAGCTCGTACTGGAAGCCCGCGTAGGTCGGGCTCGCGTACTTGATCGAGCTGTTGATCCACACCGAGTTGTCGTTATTGTCGGCATCGCCCGGCGTGGTGAAAACGGGTCCCGCAAAGCTGTCGCCGGTAATCGGCTGAATCAGGTCGACCGTCGGATCGAACTGCCGCCCCATCGTGAGCGTGCCGTAGGCGTCACCGCCAAGACCGACGGTGGCCTGGTGGGCGAAAATGCGATTGTTCGACAGCGATCCGTGTGTAATGTCGAAGGAGCTCTCCAGGGTGAAGATCGCATTCAGGCCGCCACCGAGGTCTTCCTTGCCTTTGAGGCCCCAGTACGTCGATCCATTGTCGGCGTTTTGCATTGCCACGAGCGAGTGGCCGCCCGTGTTGTTGTAGTAGGCCGCGGCTTCGTCGATCGAGCCGTACAGCGTTACGCTGCTCTGCGCATCTGCCGCGGACGACGCCGAAACGATAAGCACTCCGATAAAAATGGATCGATATCTGAAATTGACCACAACATCTCCTTTCATTGGTAGTAGTTTGTAATGCGAATTTAAGGAAAGAAAATACGGTGCCGAAGATCGATGCTTGGGAACGGATGGAGGTATGCCAGCTCCAGCTTTTTGCTGCCGTGTCGGCAATCTTTTTCGCGTCGTGTTGAACCCGCTCACCGGGGTTACGCGGCGGGCATCAACTGTTCCGGATCGAACTTTGACGGCGCCCCAAGCTTAAGGACAATCGAATAATTTTATGTCCACGATAAAAGGCAGCTTATGCCTGAAAGCCGTTTAAATGATCGAGGGTTACGATCCGGCTGTCGCGCAGCCCTTGCGCGGCCGGGCGAACCATCGCGCCGTTTGCTGGAGAGCACCGATGGGAGCGGCTACCGGACGTTCCTGACGATTGCGCAGGCCGGCCCACGGTCCGGAAATTCGCTGGATCGTCATAAAGCAAAACGTAAAGTGGCAAGAGCCTTGCTGACACAAGGATGTACAGGTGCGGACTGCTCGCCAGGGAATTCACTGAGTGTTTGCCCGCTTTAAAAACTGCGGCAAACCTTAAGCTCTTGAAAATCGTTGGTGCTGCTTTCATGGGGAGTTTTTCTTAACACGATCAATTCATGCGGCGATCACGATATGTCCGCATCGAAATCATTGACTGGCAGTGAATTGAATAACGGGGAATACCATGCGCATATTGCTCGTGGGAGATGACGCATCGATAGATGGTGAATTGAAGCGCGGCTTGCGCAAGGAGGGCTTCGCAGTCGACTGGGTGGAGCACGGGGATTCGGCCATGCTGGCGCTTGCCGCGACCTCGTATGGCCTTGTGCTGCTCGATATCGCGCGCTCCGGAAAGAACGGGCTCGCGCTGCTCGCGAGGTTGCGCCGGCGAAACGATGCAACGCCGGTAATCGTGATTACCGCTCGCGATGCCGTGCCGGACGGGGTGGCGGGCCTTGACGGCGGCGCTGACGATTATCTCGTCAAGCCGTTTGCGCTCGACGAGCTGCTGGCCCGCATCCGCGTCGTGAACCGGCACCAGACGGGCCGCGTGCAACCGTTGCTGCAAGTTGGCACGCTGCGGCTCGACCCCGCGCAGCACCGCGTATGGCTAGGCGACCGGGAGGTGCCGGTGACGACACGCGAGTTCGTGTTGTTGGAGGAGCTGATGCGCGATCCTGCAATGGTCGTCACGCGCTCGCAGCTCGAGGAACGCCTGTACGGATGGAACGAGGAGATCGAGAGTAACGCCATCCAGGTGCATGTTCACAATCTGCGCCGCAAACTGGGGAGCGACGCAATCTATAACGTGCGAGGCGTGGGCTATCGCATCGGCACGCTCGCATAGCCCCATGACTGGTGAAGCTGCAAGCCATCGGGATGACTGGAGATCAATGTGAGAGTGCTACTGGTTCAAGACGACGATTCGATCGCACTACAGATCGTTTCGGTGATGCCTCTTATGGGGCATGAGGTCGACTGGGCGAGCAGCGCCTACGAGGCCGAACTGAGCTTGCAGGCGCAATGTCACGATCTCGTGCTGCTCGACTTCGGTTGCGCGTGCCTGGACTCGTTCGATCTGTTGCGGCGTTATCGCAGGCGCGGAACTCAAGCGGCTGTCGTTGCCTTGATTCCTCAAGGTTTGTTCGCGAGCCCCATGGTCGTGCTGGACAGCGGCGCTGACGACTACCTCATGAAGCCGTTCGAGCTGGAGGACCTGCGAGCCCGGGTTCGCCTGTCGATGCGGCGCCCGCACCGCCTTCAAGGCAGGGTGGTGCTCGGAAATTTGTTGGTCAACACGCTCGATCATTCCATATTGCTCGATGGCTTGCCGGTTTCGGTGAGGCCAAGCGAATACCGGATTCTGAGTGCGCTGGTCAACGAGCCTACGCGGGTATTCACGCGCTCGGAACTGGCACTGCACCTCGACGGGCAACCGCGTGCTGCGCTGGACAACAATGCCGTGGATGTGGTTGTCCATGGCTTGAGGCGCAAGCTGGGTGCGGAGAAGATTGTGACTGTGAGAGGCGTCGGCTATCGGTTGTGCCAAAGCTGGCGCTAAGGCAAACCACTATTGGCAATTCGGCAATACCGTTGTCATGCCGGTATCGGCTTAAGCCAGGCAGCCTCCGCGATTCCCCGGGTGAACGCAACGATTCCAGGGGGGGGCGGCGCACCCGTCCAAACAACATCTCTACTGCAACGGCTGCCCCGCAAAGAATTCTATTCTTCGTCCTAGTGGATAAATACTAGAGATTTTAAAAAAAAATTCTCTTACTGCCCCCGTACGATCTCCAGTGACCGGACGGGCCGAGCCGCATGTTTAACGCATGTCGCGCGGTAGCCCCTGGATGACAACGCACGCAGTTCCCGTTGCAACCCGTTGAAGGCATGCCGCTTTCGACACCCATTAGAACGACCCACTTGAATCCACGAGGAGACCATGAATTTTTCGAACACCAGGCGTCTGCTTATGCGCGGTGCGCTCGTCATGACCGCGCTCGGTTTTGTGGGCGCCACTGCCCACGCCCAGGACCTGCTCGAAACGGTGAAATCGAGCGGTGTGCTGCACGTCGGCCTGGAGGGCACCTATCCTCCGTTCGACTACAGGAACGCTGCCGGCGAGCTTGAAGGCTTCGATGTGGATGTCGCCAAGGCCCTTGCTGCCAGACTGGGCGTCAAGCCGGAATTCGTCCCCACCGAGTGGAGCGGTATCCTTGCCGGCCTGCAGGCCGGCAAATTCGACGTGATCGTCAATCAGGTCACCATCACGCCCCAGCGCAAGCAGGCGCTGGATTTCAGCCAGCCCTACACCTTCTCGGCGGCCCAGCTGATTCAGCGCACCAACGACAAGCGCGAGTTCAAATCGCTCGGCGAGTTCAGCGGCGAGAAGAAAATCGGCGTAACGCTCGGCACCAACTATGACCAGATGGCCCGCGCGGTTTCGGGCATCAACGTCCAAACCTATCCTGGCGCGCCGGAGAAACTGCGCGATCTCGCGTCCGGCCGCATCGACGCGACGCTCGACGACCGCCTGATGCTGCCATACATCATCAAGACTTCGAATCTCCCGCTTCGTCCGGGCGCGGTACTCAAAGGGGGCGAGCAGGAAATGGGCATTCCTTTCCGCAAGGGCAATCCCGCGTTCGAAAAGGCGGTGAACGACGCTCTCAGTTCGCTGAAGCAGGACGGTACGTTGAAAAAGATTTCGATGCACTGGTTCAACACCGACGTAACGCAGCCCGTCTCGCAGTAATTGCTCATCCTTCTTTCTGTTTGCGTCACCCGGGCTCCGGCCCGGGCGATGCGCCCGCGCAGCAGATCATTCTATGGCTCCAATCGACCTCGTTATTCAGGCATTGCCGCTCCTCCTGATGGGTGCATTGATTACCCTGAAGTTCGCGCTTGCCTCCGCGTTTCTCGGGCTGTGCGTCGGCCTGATCGTCGCCATCATGGGTATCAGCGGCCGGCCGTTCCTCATGGGCGTTGCCCGGGGCTACGTCAGCCTCATGCGCGGCACACCACTGCTTGTGCAGATTTTCGTCGTCTACTACGGGTTGCCCGATATTGGCATCTCTCTCGAGCCAACGAGCGCGGGCATTCTCGCTTTGACCGCCAACGCCGGGGCCTATCTCTCCGAGAGCATGCGCGGCGCCATTCTCGGCATCAGCCGCGGACAGTGGAGTGCGGCGCATAGCCTGGGCCTCACCCACTTGCAGACGTTGCGCTACGTAATTTGTCCGCAGGCCTTGCGAATGGCCGTACCGAGTCTAGGCAATACGCTGATCAGCCTGATCAAGGATACGTCGCTAGTTTCCGTGATCACCGTGACGGAGATGCTGCGCGCCGCGCAGGAAGTCATTGCAGCGACGTATCAACCGTTGCCGCTCTATCTGGCCGCCGCCGCAATCTACTGGATTTTGAGCACGGCAATGTCGTGGGCGCAGCGTCACGTTGAAGTGCGGCTTGCGCAGGCACATGTGCGCTGAGACAACGGGTAACTTGAGAATCGTAGAGATAGCGAGATGATTTCACTCAAAAACGTTTCGAAGTGGTACGGGCAGTTTCAGGTTCTTACCGGCTGCACAACGGACGTGAAAAAAGGGGAGGTGGTTGTGGTGTGCGGTCCGTCCGGCTCCGGCAAGTCGACGCTGATCAAGGCCGTGAATGGCCTCGAACCCTTCCAGGAAGGCGAAATCGTCGTTGGCGGTCATTCGGTGGGAGACAAGCAAACTAACCTCTCGAAGCTCCGCGCCAAGGTCGGGATGGTGTTTCAACATTTCGAGTTGTTCCCGCATCTCTCTATCACGCAGAACCTGACGCTCGCTCAGATCAAGGTTCTCGGCCGGGACCGCGATACCGCAACCGTGAAAGGACTGGCGCTGCTAGACCGGGTGGGGCTTCGCGCGCACGCCGACAAATATCCCGCTCAACTGTCTGGCGGCCAGCAGCAACGCGTTGCGATTGCACGGGCGCTCTCGATGGATCCGATCGCGATGCTGTTTGACGAACCCACGTCCGCCCTGGACCCCGAGATGATCAACGAGGTGCTCGACGTGATGATCGAACTCGCCCAGGAAGGCATGACGATGATGTGTGTCACGCACGAAATGGGTTTCGCGAGGAAAGTGGCGCACCGGGTCCTGTTCATGGACAAGGGCATCATTGTCGAGGACGCCCGCAACGAAGTCTTCTTCGACAATCCGCAATCCGATCGCGCAAAGGAGTTCCTGCTGCGCGTGCTGCCCCACTGAGCGTATTCGCGTAGTCGCCCGTTACTGAAAAACAGTCGGTTGCCGAAGGGCATCCGATAGGGACTAGTCATGCATTCTGAAACCTTTTTGCTTCACGGAATCTGGATGTCGCCACCTGGCTCACCTCGCGTCGCGAGGTCGAACGCGTACTCCACCCAGCACTGCCGGGTACCCCGGGCCACGCGTTCTGGACACGTGATTTCAAGGGAGCCTCCGGCCTTTTCAGCGTTGCGCTGAAACCCGGGTTTACCCGCGAAGGATTCCGCTCGTTCGTCGACCACCTCGAACTCTTCGGAATGGGCTTTTCGTGGGGCGGATTCGAGAGCCTCGTGATGCCGTTCGATCCCCGTCAGGAGCGACCGGGTAGCAACTGGCCATACGACGGATTTGCGTTCCGTCTCCATATCGGCCTTGAAGCAAAAGAGGACTTGATCGCGGACCTTGATAAGGCATTCCGCTTTCTGAGCGTGCCGTGACGCCAATCACACGAAAAACAAGGCAATCAGTGAGCCGATAGCGACGGGGCAGCAGCAATAACAGCCGGCGTATCCACCCCCGAAAGCGGCGCAATGCGTTTGCGTCGCTCGCCGGTAGGCGCATTCCCAAACGCATCCCGGTAGCTCTTGCTGAAATGGCAAGCCGACTGAAACCCGCAAGCCATCGTGATCTGCATGATCGACATGTCGGTCTGCAGCAAAAGCTCACGCGCACGCCGCAACCGCAGGGTCAGATAGTAATGCGTCGGTGTCATCCCCAGATGCTCATGGAATAACCGCTGCAACTGCCGTTGCGACATATTCGCGAGCCTTGCGAGTTCTTCGCGCGACAGCGGTTCCTCGATATTGTTTTCCATCAGCGCGATGACCTCGAACAGCGACTTGTTCGCCGACCCAAGCCGCGCCACCAGCGGCATGCGCTGCTGCGCACTGGTATCGCGCACATGCTCGACCACGAACTGTTCGGCTATCTGCGTGACGCGCGCAGTACCCACCCGCTCCGTGATCAGGTTCAGCATCATGTCGAGCGGAGCCACGCCACCCGTGCAGGTCACCCGGTCGCGGTCGATCACGAATAGCTCTTTGAGAAAGCGCGTGGACGGAAACTCCTCCTTGAGCGCCGACATGTTCTCCCAGTGGATCGCGCATGCATACCCGGCCAGCAGCCCTGCCTTGGCGAGTGCATAGGTGCCCGTGCACAGGCTGCCGAGCGCCACGCCCATGCGCGCGAAGCGGCGCAGCGTGGAGAGATGATCGGCGGTGGTGACGCGCTGCACGTCCACGCCGCCGCAAACGAACACGATGTCGGGCTGGCCCACGCATTCGGCGGGGCCGCTGTCGATGGAGAGTCCGTTGCTTGCCGTGACCTGGCCGCCCTGCGGGCTGATGATCGACCACCGGTAGAGCGGCTGGCCGCTCAGGTAGTTCGCCATGCGAAGAACTTCGATGGCGTTCGTGAACGCAATCATCGTGAAATTGGGCAGCGGCATGAACGCAAAGTGCGCCAACGTCGCCGAACGGGCGGGGACCATGAGAGGACGATTCCTTTAATTCTGAAGCCTGGGCCGGAAGCCCGCGCCAGGCTAGCTCATTTTCGAATCTGGCGTGCCAAGTGTGCCATGCGGCTAAACCCTAATTCAAACCCGACAAAAATACGCGCGGTCAGATTTAAAGGGTGTTCCGGAGGAATTTGGCGTGCGGCGGCCCGGTGCATTCAATTCACCGCGAATAACGTCTGATGATTGTTGGAATCGGAAACCTTCCACCAGTGGTTAGCGAATGTTCCCGGTACTTGTGAAAAACGGACGCCGATGGCGGAAAAGGAAAAGAACGCGTCTGAATTCATACATCGGCCGCAAATACGAACGACAAGAATAGAGCCGTCAACCGCCACCGTCCCGACGGGCACGAAACCCAGGCGGGGCGGGGCCTTCCGGTACGGGCCGGGCCATTCATCTCACATCGTCACGGATGCTCTATGTCGAACACTCAAGCTTTCTTTTCGCAGCCGCTCGCCGAGCGCGACTCCGCGGTGCGTAAAAGCATTTTGAAAGAAATCGAGCGGCAGCAGTCGCAGGTCGAAATGATTGCGTCGGAAAACATCGTGTCGCGCGCGGTGCTGGAAGCGCAGGGCTCGGTGCTCACCAACAAGTACGCGGAAGGTTATCCCGGCAAGCGCTATTACGGCGGTTGCGAATTCATGGACGAGATCGAGTCGCTGGCGATCGAGCGCATCAAGCAGCTCTTTAATGCCGGTTTCGCCAATGTCCAGCCGCACTCGGGCGCGCAGGCCAATGGCGCGGTCATGCTCGCGCTGGCCAAGCCGGGCGAGACGGTGCTCGGCATGTCGCTCGACGCGGGCGGCCACCTCACGCACGGCGCCAAGCCCGCGCTGTCGGGCAAGTGGTTCAACGCGGTGCAGTACGGCGTGAACCGCGAAACCATGCGTATCGACTACGACCAGGTCGAAGAGCTCGCGCATCAGCATAAGCCGGGTCTGATCATCGCGGGCTTTTCCGCCTACCCGCGCCAGCTGGACTTCGCGCGCTTCCGCGCGATCGCCGATAGCGTGGGCGCGAAGCTGATGGTCGACATGGCGCATATTGCGGGCGTGATCGCCGCCGGCCGCCATGCGAACCCGGTCGAGCATGCGCATGTGGTCACGTCGACCACGCACAAGACCCTGCGCGGTCCGCGCGGCGGCTTCGTGCTCACCAACGACGAGGAAATCGCCAAGAAGATCAACTCGGCCGTGTTCCCCGGCCTGCAGGGCGGCCCGCTCATGCACGTGATCGCCGGCAAGGCGGTGGCGTTCGGCGAGGCGCTCGATCCGAGCTTCAAGACCTACATCGACAGCGTGCTCGCGAATGCGCAGGCGCTCGGCGAAGTGCTGAAGGCGGGCGGCGTCGATCTGGTCACGGGCGGGACCGACAACCACCTGCTGCTGGTGGACCTGCGTCCCAAGGGCCTCAAGGGCAACCAGGTGGAGCAGGCGCTCGAGCGCGCCGGCATCACCTGCAACAAGAACGGCATTCCGTTCGACTCGGAAAAGCCCACGGTCACCTCGGGCATTCGCTTGGGCACGCCGGCCGGTACGACGCGCGGCTTCGGCGTGGCGGAGTTCCGCGAGATCGGCCGCCTGATTCTCGAAGTGTTCGATTCGTTGCGCGCACATCCGGAAGGCGACGCCGCCACCGAGCAGCGCGTGCGCCGCGAGATTTTCGCGCTGTGCGAACGCTTCCCGATCTATTGATTGCATAGGGGCCCGGCGCGCCGGGCCCGTTCCCCGAACACGGTCGACCCCACCGACGTCAGACAATACTGGAGTAGAGACACATGAGCACGCTGCATCAGGACAGCATCATCATCGACGGCCTGAACATTTCGAAGTTCG
Organism: Paraburkholderia sp. A1BS-2L; assembly: GCF_051125205.1. NCBI lineage: Bacteria > Pseudomonadati > Pseudomonadota > Betaproteobacteria > Burkholderiales > Burkholderiaceae > Paraburkholderia > Paraburkholderia sp. A1BS-2L. Next base: position 885,206 of record NZ_CP120430.1, on the reverse strand, counting down.
CGCGGCCGGTGTTCGAAGACATGCACAAGGGCGGCATCACGGCTGCGAACTGCACCGTGTCGGTGTGGGAGAACTTCACCAAGACGGTCGACAACATCGGCGTGATGAAAAAGCAGATTCGCGACAACAGCGAACTGCTCACGCTGGTGCGCACGACCGAAGACATTTTCCGCGCGAAGAAGGAAGGCAAGACCGGGGTCATCCTCGGCTTCCAGAATGCGCACGCGTTCGAAGACAACCTCGGCTACATCGAAGCCTTCGCCGATATGGGCGTGCGCGTCGTGCAGCTTTGCTACAACACGCAGAACCTCGTGGGCACCGGCTGCTACGAGCGTGACGGCGGCCTCTCCGATTTCGGCCGCGAAGTCATCACCGAGATGAACCGCGTCGGCATCATGGTCGACCTCTCGCATGTCGGCGGCAACACGTCGTCGGAAGCGATCGCGTTTTCGAAGAAGCCGGTGTGCTACTCGCACATCCTGCCGCTGGGCCTGAAGGACCATCCGCGCAACAAGAGCGATGCGCAGATCAAGGAGATCGCCGATGCGGGCGGTTTCGTCGGCGTGACGATGTTCGCGCCGTTCCTGAAGCGCGGCATCGAATCGACGATCGAAGACTATATCGAAGCGATCGATTATGTCGTGAACATCGCGGGCGAAGATACGGTCGGCATCGGCACGGATTTCACGCAGGATTACGCGAAAGAGTTCTTCGACATGCTCACGCACGACAAGGGTCGTTATCGCCAGCTCACCAACTTCGGCAAGATCGTCAATCCGGAAGGCATCCGCACGATCGGCGAATTCCCGAACCTGACCGCCGCGATGGAACGCGCCGGCTGGAAGGAATCGCGCATCCGCAAGATCATGGGCGAGAACTGGGTGCGCGTGTACAAGGACGTGTGGGGCGCGTAAGCCGCACGACGGTCTAGCCAGCACACCAAACACGAAACAACGGGACGTGCCCGGCGCATGACGCGCGGGGCACGCGGGCGATGCCGCGCCTGCGCAACGACGCAATCGGCTTTTTTCCTCACGGAGTCACTACGATGCAACCGCAACTGCCGATCAACGTCGATCCCGATACGGGCGTCTGGACCACCGACGCGCTGCCGATGCTGTACGTTCCGCGTCATTTCTTCACGAACAATCACGTCGCCGTCGAGGAAGCGCTCGGCGTCGAGGCCTATGCGGAAATTCTCTACAAGGCCGGCTACAAGTCCGCTTATCACTGGTGCGACAAGGAAGCGAAGCTGCACGGCCTGACCGGCATGGCGGTATTCGAGCATTACCTGAAGCGCCTCTCGCAGCGCGGCTGGGGTCTGTTCTCGATCATCGAGGCCGATCCGTCGAGCGCGCGCGCCAGGATCGAGCTGCGCCATTCGTCGTTCGTGCTCCAGCAGCCGGGCAAGGAAGGCAAGCTTTGCTACATGTTCGCGGGCTGGTTCGCCGGCGCGATGGACTGGGTCAACGACACGACGCCGGAAGGCAAGGGCGCACCGCGCTCGCAATCGAAGGAAGTGCAGTGCGCGGCCGAAAACCACGATCACTGCGTCTTTGAAGTGTCGCCGATCGCCCACTAAAAAGAACTACACCAAGTAACACGAGACATACGAACGCCAGAGGTCGCCTGCGATGCGCTATCCCAACCTGTTCAAACCCCTCCAGCTTAATCAGCTGACGCTGCGTAACCGCATTGTCAGCACGGCACACGCCGAGGTCTATGCCGAGCCGGGCGGCCTGCCGGGCGAGCGCTACATCCGCTATTACGAGGAGAAGGCCAAGGGCGGCGTCGGCCTCGCGATCTGCGGCGGGTCGAGCCCGGTGTCGATGGATAGCCCGCAAGGCTGGTGGAAGTCGGTCAATCTCACGACCGACAAGGTCATCGATCCGCTGGCGCGCCTTGCCGAAGCAATGCATCGCCATGGCGCGAAGATCATGATCCAGGCGACGCACATGGGCCGCCGCAATGCCTACCACGGCGAGCACTGGCCCCACCTCGTGACGCCGTCGGGCGTGCGCGAGCCGGTGCACCGCGGCAACGCCAAGATCATCGAAGTCGAGGACATCAAGCGCATCATCAAGGACTTCGCGGCCGCCGCGGTCCGCGTGAAGAGCGCGGGCATGGACGGCATCGAAATTTCGGCCGCGCACCAGCAACTGGTCGACCAGTTCTGGAGCCCGCGCACGAACTTCCGCACCGACGAATGGGGCGGCAGCTTCGAGAACCGCCTGCGCTTCGGCGTCGAAGTGCTGAAGGCGGTGCGCGAAGCCGTGGGCCGCGACTTCTGCGTCGGCCTGCGCATGTGCGGCGATGAGTTCCACGAGAACGGCATCGACCACGAGCACGCGAAGGAAATCGCCCAGGCGATGGAAGCGACCGGCCTGATCGACTACATCAGCGTGGTGGGTTCGGGCGCGGACACGCACAACACCCTCGTGAACTGCATGCCGCCGATGGCGTTGCCGCCGGAGCCGTTCGTGCATCTGGCCGGCGGCATCAAGTCGGTGGTGAAACTGCCGGTGATGCACGCGCAGAGCATCCGCGACGCGGGCCAGGCCGAGCGCCTGCTCGCGAACGGCATGATCGACCTGGTCGGCATGACGCGTGCACAGATTGCCGATCCGCACATGGTGATCAAGATCCGCGACGGTCGCGAGGACGAAATCAAGCAGTGCGTCGGCGCGAACTACTGCATCGACCGCCAGTACAACGGCCTCGACGTGCTGTGCGTGCAGAACGCCGCGACCTCGCGCGAAGAGACGATGCCGCACGTGATCGAAAAGTCGCGTGGCCCGAAGCGCAAGGTAGTGGTGGTGGGCGCGGGCCCCGCAGGCCTGGAAGCAGCGCGCGTTGCGCGCTCGCGCGGCCATGACGTCGTGCTGTTCGAGAAGAACACTGAAGTCGGCGGCCAGATCATGATCGCGGCAAAGGCGCCGCAGCGCGAGCAGATGTCCGGCATCGTGCGCTGGTTCGACATGGAAACCAAGCGCCTCGGCGTGGATCGCCGGCTGGGCGTCGCGGCCGACGAAAAGATGATCATGGCCGAGAAGCCGGACATCGTTGTGCTCGCAACTGGCGGTCACAGCTACACCGAAGAGGTGCCGGGCTGGGGCGTGGCGGAAGGCCTCGCGGTCAGCTCGTGGGACATCCTCACGGGCAAGGTCGAGCCCAAGCAGAACGTGCTGATCTATGACGGCATCAGTACGCACGCGGGCTCGGGCGTGGCCGATTTCGTCGCGAGCCGCGGCTCGAAGGTCGAGATCGTGACGCCGGACGTCAAGGTGGCCGACGACGTGGGCGGCACGACGTTCCCGATCTTCTATCGCCGGTTGTACGCGCAGGGCGCGGTGCTGACGCCGAATTACTGGCTCGACCGCGTCTACGAAGAGGACGGCAAGAAGATTGCGGTGCTGCGCAACGAGTACACGGAAGAGCTCGAGGAGCGCGCAGTCGATCAGGTGGTGATCGAGAACGGCACGCGGCCGAACGACGAACTCTACTGGAAGCTCAAGAACGAATCGGTGAACCGCGGCCAGGTCGATGTGAACAAGCTGTTCGCGTCGGAAGCGCAGCCGTGCCTTACCGAAGAACTCGGCAACGGCCGCTTCCTGCTGTTCCGCGTTGGCGACTGCATCTCGATGCACAACATCCACGGCGCAATTTATGACGCGCTGCGGCTCGTGAAGGACTTCTGACCCATGAACCCGACCTGGCTCATTACCGCGCTGCTGTGGCTGTCGATGGCGGGGCTCGCGTTCGCCGTCGCGAAGCGGGCCGCTTACTGGCGCGTCGGGCGTGCAGCGGCGCCCGGTTCGTTCGGCGCCTTCGGTTTCACCAAGCTGTTCAGCATTCCGAAGCGCTATTTCGTTGATCTGCACCACGTGGTCGCGCGCGACCCGTACATTGCGAAGACGCACGTGGCGACCGCCGGCGGCGCGATTGGCGCGCTCGCGCTCGTGTTCATCAACTACGGTCTGGCGATCTACTCGCCGTGGCTCGACAAGCTGATCTTCCTCGCGGCGCTCGCGATGCTGGTTGGCGTGGTGTTCGTGTGGCGTCGCCGTCACGCGAAGAACGTGCCCGCGCGTCTGTCGAAGGGCCCGTGGAATACGCTGCCCTGGGTGCTTGGTTCGTTCGCGCTCGGCCTCGTGCTGTTCATGGTCGTGCCGACCGGCGCGATGTCGGGTGGTTTCGCGGTGCTGTGCGCGCTGCTGATCGGCGTGGGCGCATTCGCGATGACCTTCGGTGCAGCCAGGGGCGGCCCGATGAAGCATGCCATCGCAGGCCTGCTGCATCTCGCGTTTCACCCGCGCCAGGAGCGCTTTGCCGCCACGCGTGAAGGCTGGACCGGCAACGGTACCGACACGCCGCCCACGGCGCTCAAGCTGCCCGATATCGAGCAGCAGGAATATGGCGTCGCCAAGCCGGTGGAATTCCGCTGGAACCAGCTGCTGAGCTTCGACGCCTGCGTGCAGTGCGGCAAGTGCGAAGCTGCGTGCCCCGCGTTCGCCTCGGGTCAGCCGCTCAATCCGAAGAAGCTGATTCAGGATCTCGTGGTGGGCATGGCAGGCGGCACTGACGCGGCCTATGCGGGCAGCCCCACGCCTGGCATTGCGGTGGGCCAGCATGGCGGCGCGCCCAACGGTCCGATCGTCTCGGGCCTGATCGAAGCGCAAACGCTGTGGTCGTGCACCACCTGCCGCGCCTGCGTGCAGGAGTGCCCGATGCTGATCGAGCACGTGGATGCCATCGTCGACATGCGCCGCAACCAGACGCTCGTGCACGGCACGGTGCCGGGCAAGGGCCCCGAGGTGCTCGCGAACCTGCGCGAGACCGGCACGATGGGCGGCTACGACAAGGCTGCGCGCTACGACTGGTCGGTCGATCTGAATGCGCCCATCGCACAGCCGGGCAAGCCCGTGGATGTGCTGCTGGTGGCGGGTGAAGGCGCGTTCGACATGCGCTATCAACGCACGCTGCGTGCGCTCGTGAAGGTGCTCAACAAGGCGGGCGTGAGCTACGCGGTGCTGGGCGGCCAGGAAACGGACACGGGCGACGTGGCGCGCCGTCTCGGCGACGAGGCAACCTTCCAGCGCATGGCGAAGCAAATGATGGGCACGCTCGCGACGCTGAACTTCAAGCGCATCGTGAGCGCGGATCCGCACGTGATGCATAGCCTGCGCAACGAATACCGCGCGCTCGGCACGCGTTACGAGGTGCTGCATCACACGACCTTCCTCGCCGAACTTGCCGCGAGCGGCAAGATTGCGCCGAAGGCCGTCGAGGCGTTGCGCGAGAAGCGCACCACGTATCACGATCCCTGCTATCTGGGCCGCTATAACGGCGAGACCGAAGCGCCGCGCAAGCTGCTCAAGAAAATCGGCATCCAGGTGGTGGAGATGGAGCGCAACGGCATGCGCGGACGCTGCTGCGGCGGTGGCGGCGGTGCGCCGCTGACCGATATCCCCGGCAAGCAGCGCATCCCCGATATCCGCATCGCCGACGCGAAGGCCGTGGGCGCGGAGGTTGTCGCGGTGGCGTGCCCGAACTGCACGGCGATGCTCGAAGGCGTCGTGGGTCCGCGCCCCGAGGTGCTCGACGTGGCCGAACTCGTTGCTGCTTCGCTGGAGTGAACCGATGAACGCGATCAAACGAATCGATCCGCGCCGCCCCTTCATCATTACGGCGGCAGGACTCAGGCGCATCACGCTCGGCGAGAGCGGCAGCGCGGATGCCAGCGCGGAGCACTGGAGCAGCCACGCGCATGGCGCAGCGGCAGCCAAGCCTCGCCGTCAAGTTAGCGATCCGAATCAAGTCATGCTGGTGGTGGCTCACGCCGAGCGCGGCGCGCTCGACGACCATACGTGCCAGACCATCGCGGCGGCGGCGTTGCTGGCCGATGCGAAAACCGAAGTGGCGCTGCTCGTGTTCGGCGAATTGAAGGATGATGCGGCGGCGCTCGGCGTGGACAAGCTGATCGAATTGCCGGGCTTCGAGCGCCGCGTGTTCGCACCCGAAAGCGAATTGCGCGCGTTGCAGGCCTGCGCCGCGGCGCTCGCGCCCAAGCACGTATTCGTGCCCGACAACGCGACCGGCGACGGCGATCTGGGCCGCCGCTATGCGGCCTGCGCCAGCGCGAGCGTGGCGGCGCACGTGGTCGAGATCGACGCGAAACATGTGGGCGCCTACGAACAGGCGAAACGCGCGTTCGCAACGCGCGCACTGCCCGATGTGATTCTGCTCGAGCCCAACGCGGTGGATGCGAAGCTGCCCTTCGTGGGGGCGGGCGAGCGTCTCGCAGGCGACTTCATCCGTCCCGCTGGCGATATCGAGCAGCCTTATCGCGATCTGGGTCTGGAGGAAATCGACGCGGCCCAGGTGGCGCTCGAAGAGGCCGACTTCATCGTCTCGGCGGGCAATGGCGTGACCGACATTGCGTCGTTCGAGCGACTCGCGGGCGTGTTCGGCGCGGCCATCGGCGCGAGCCGCGTGGCCGTGGACAACGGCCATTTCACGCGCGACAAGCAGGTGGGCGCGACCGGCAAGACGGTCGAGGCGAGCGTGTATATCGCGTTCGGTATTTCCGGGGCCGTGCAGCATTTGCAGGGCATCAAGGATTGCCGTCACGTGATTGCCGTGAACATGGACGGCAGCGCGCCGATAGCGAAGCGCGCGAACCTGACCGTGGTGGGCGATGCGCAGCAGACCATCGCGGCACTGATCCAGCAGGTGCAGAGCGCGCGTGCAACGCGCGGGCAAGCGCCGGCTGCCGGTGAACCACGTCAACCGAAAGCTCAAACCGCGGGAGTAGCGGCATGAACGCTCAACAACAGATTGCACGCATCGCGGTGCTGGTCTCGGCGGGCCGCCATCCCGTGAGCGGCGCGCCGCGCTACAGCCGCAACGACGCGCAGGCGCTGGAAATCGGCCGCAAGCTCGCCGATCAGCACCGTGCGCAACTCGACGTGATTCACGCGGGTGACGCCAATGAGCCTGCGCTGGTCGAGTATCTCGCGCTGGGCGCGCGCGAAGTCGAGGTGCTGGCATGCGCGCCCGGCGACGACGCGGCGCGCTCGCTCGCCGAACGCGTGCGCGGCTACGACCTCGTGCTGACCGGCACGCGCGCCGAGGGCGCGCACGACAGTGGCATGCTGCCGTACAGCGTGGCGGCGGCGCTGCGCTGCCCGCTCGTGGGCAGCGCTGTGGACGTCGACGTAAAAGGGGGCCGGGCGACGGTGCGCCAGTTCTTGCCCAAGGGCCTGCGCCGCCGCGTGGAAACGGCGCTGCCGGCGGTGATCGCCGTGCATCCGCTGGCGAGCGGCCAGCCTCAGTACGCCTATGCGCGGCTGCGTTCGGGCACGATCCGTCCCCAGCGCGCGGCGCGTTTTGCGAGCGATGATTCGGCCGCCTGGAAGGTCGGTCCCATCGAGCGCAAGCCGGTCAAGTTCGCCGCCCCCGAGAAGCGCTCAGGGCATTCCCGGATGCTCGCGGCGGTCACGACCGAGAGCCGTGGCGGGAGCGTCGTAATTGAGGGGAGTTCGGTCGAAAAAGCACAAGTGATACTCGCGTATTTGCGCGAGCATCAACTCATCGATTACTGATATTTGCTGAGCTGTCGGCAAGAAACAGGCAAGAACCAGGGATGAAAAATCCGGAGCAAACGATGAACGTATCGGCAGACATTCGCGCACTGGTGGAACGCCGCCAGGCAGGCTACAGCCTTGAAGCACCCTTCTATCGCAGCGAGGACATTTTCGCGCTCGACATGGAGGCGATTTTCCGTCAACACTGGATTCAGGTAGCCACGGAGCCGGAGCTTCCGGAACCGGGCGACTACGTCACGGTCGAGCTGGCCGGCGAGTCGATCCTGATCGTACGCGACGACGACATGCAAGTGCGCGCGTTCCACAACGTGTGCCGCCATCGCGGCGCGCGCCTGTGCAACGAGCATAAGGGGACGGTGGGCAACATCGTCTGCCCGTATCACAGCTGGACCTACAACCTGACCGGCGAGCTGATGTTCGCCGAGCACATGGGCGAGCAGTTCGACCGTTGCAAGCACAGCCTCAAGACGGTCCACGTGGAAAACCTGGCAGGCCTGATCTTCATCTGCCTGGCCGAGAACCCGCCCGACTTCTCGATGATCCGCGCCGCCATGGAGCCGTATCTGCTGCCGCACGATCTGCCCAACTGCAAGGTTGCCGCGCAAGTCGACATCGTCGAAAAGGGTAACTGGAAGCTCGTGATGGAGAACAATCGCGAGTGCTATCACTGCGTCGCGAACCATCCTGAACTCACGATTTCGCTCTACGAATACGGCTTCGGCTATCAGCGCTCGGAAGCCAACGCTGAAGGCATGGACGCCTTCGCGCGCACCTGCGAGGAGCGCGCGAAGCAGTGGGAAGAGATGAACCTGCCTTCCGTCGAGATCGAAAAGCTCTCGGACGTCACGGGCTTTCGCACGCAGCGCCTGCCGCTCGACCGCAGCGGCGAATCGCAGACGCTCGACGCCAAGGTGGCTTCGAAGAAGCTGCTGGGTGAGTTCCGCACGGCCGATCTCGGCGGCCTCTCGTTCTGGACCCAGCCGAACTCGTGGCATCACTTCATGAGCGACCACATCGTGTCGTTCTCGGTGATTCCGCTGTCGGCCGGGGAAACGCTCGTGCGCACGCGCTGGCTCGTGCATCAGGATGCCGTGGAAGGCGTCGATTACGACGTGGCGAATCTCACGGCAGTGTGGAACGCGACCAATGACCAGGACCGCACGCTGGTGGAGTATTCGCAGCGCGGCGCGGGAAGCAGCGCCTATGAGCCGGGCCCGTACTCGCCGTACACCGAGGGCCTTGTCGAAAAATTCACGGCCTGGTATGTGGGCCGTCTTGCCGAAAAAATCGGCGCTTAAGCCGGTGCGCGAGTAGAGCGGAGTTTGACATGATGCGAGATGCGGCCCAATTCGATCCCACCGACAGCCGGGTGACGCGCCCTGCCTTCTGGGGCGCGCTGCCGGAGCGCTGGACGAGCGATGCGGAGGAAACGCTGGTGTGCTGCCATGTGCGGCAGGAAACACACGACGTAAAGAGCTTTTTCTTTCGATCGCCGCAAGGGCGCACGTTTTCGTTCGAGCCGGGACAGTTCGTGACGCTCGAACTGGACATCGACGGCGAAGCGGTGAATCGCTGTTACACGATTTCGTCGTCGCCGGCGCGGCCGCACACAATCTCCATCACCGTCAAGCGCGTGCCGGGCGGCAAGGTGTCGAACTGGCTGCACGACAACCTGCTGCCGGGCGCGTCGATTCGCGTGCTCGGGCCGGGCGGCGAATTCACCTGCGCGCGCCATCCGGCCAACAAGTATCTGTTTCTTTCAGCCGGCTCGGGCATCACGCCGCTGATGTCGATGAGCCGCGCGCACCACGATCTCGCCGAGGATCGCGACATCGTGTTCGTGCATAGCGCCCGTACGCCCGACGACATCATCTTCGCGCGCGAGCTCGAACTGATTGCCGCGAGCCATGCGAACTTCCGCACCTCGTTCGTTTGCGAGCGGCTGGGCGCGCGCACTTCATGGCCCGGCGTGACGGGTTTTCTCACGCTGCCGCTGCTGAAGCTGATTGCGCCGGACTTCATGGAGCGCGAAATCTTCACGTGCGGTCCTGCGCCGTATATGAAGGCCGTGCGCGATCTGCTCGACGAAGCAGGGTTCCCGCACAAGCAGTATCACGAAGAGAGCTTCTCGTTCGAGACACTGAATGCGGACGAGCCCGAGGCCCTTGCGCAATCGCCCGCACAAGCGGGTACGGAAGCGGCCACCTTCAAGGTCACGTTCGCGAAGAGCAATCGCGAGATCCAGTGCGGCACGGACCAGCACGTGCTGGAAGCCGCGCGCCAGGCCGGCGTGCGCCTGCCGTCATCGTGCGCGCAGGGCATGTGCGGCACCTGCAAGGTCAAGCTCGTCTCGGGCCAGGTGCAGATGAATCATAAGGGCGGCATTCGCCAGCGCGAAATCGATCAGGGCATGGCGTTGATGTGCTGCTCGAAGCCGCTGTCCGATCTCGTCATCGATAAATAACGCAAGGCAAAAATCGCGCGCATGCTGCCCGCGCATGTCGCGCCAAAATAAGATCGTGTCGTAAAACGACGATAACAACATATTGTGGCGGGGGAATCTGGAAGCGCACAGGGCAAGCCTGCCCAAACTTGAGGAGAAGACCGTGAAGCTGCTGCAAAAACTGTTGTGGACCGGCATGGTGTCGGCGATGGTGGTGTTGAGCGGTTCGGCCTTGGCCGACGAAAAGCCGACCTTGAAGATCGGCTATGTGGAAGGTTGGGACGACAGCGTGGCCACGTCGAACGTGGCGGCACGCATCATCGAAAAGCGCTTCGGCTACCAGGTGCAGCTCGTGCCGGTGGCGGCGGGCATCATGTGGCAGGGCGTGGCGCGCGGCGATCTCGATGCGACGCTTTCCGCGTGGCTGCCGGTCACGCAGGGTGCTTACTGGGCGCAGTTCAAGGACAAGGTGGTCGATCTCGGGACGAACTTCACGGGTGCGAAGATCGGTCTTGTGGTGCCTGATTACGTGAGTGCGAAGAGCATCGTTGATCTCAATGCGCAGAAGAGCGCGTTCGGCGGGCGCATTGTCGGGATCGACGCGGGCGCGGGCGTGATGAGAAAGACCGACACCGCCGTGAAGGAGTATGGGCTCGATTACACGCTCATGCCGAGTTCCGGCAGTGCCATGACGGCCGAGCTTGCGCGCGACGTCAATGCGAAGAAGCCGGTGATCGTGACCGGCTGGACGCCGCACTGGATGTTCGCCAAGTACAAGCTGCGCTTCCTCGAGGATCCCAAGAATGTCTTCGGCGCGGCCGAGCACGTGGATAGCGTAGCCAACCCGGAACTCGAGAAGAAGGCGCCGCCCGTGGTGTCGTTTCTCAAGAAGTTTCAGTGGAAGCCGGGTGAGATCGATAGCGTGATGCTCGCCATTCAGAACGGAGCCAAGCCCGAGGCTGCCGCTGATACCTGGATTGCCGCGCACGGCGAGCGCGTCAATGACTGGGTGCAATCTGCCCAGTAAGCGCTTCGCTTATTGCGGGTTTATCGTCGCGTTTCCTTGTATTCGCGGCGGTCTGCCAGCGGTGCTTATGCGTGGGGCGGCACCTGCTTTTCTTTGCAGCGGCAAAGAAAAGCAGGCAATAGAAAGCCCCTCCAACCGCTCATGCCAGCCACCATTCACCCCGCGCCACACCAGGTAGTGGCTCCGGGCGCCTGTTATCACCCGGCTTCAGCCGGAGTGAAAAAGGGCTCATTCCTCCAGCGGCGCTGCGCGTGCCGTGGGGCATAACTCCAAACCGACGGGGCGCTCGCTCGCGCCTTCGTTTTTTCATGGCACTCGTCAGCTTTTCCGCGCGGATTCGCGCGCGGTGTTCGTCGCCTTTTTTGAGCCAACTTTTCTTTGAATGCCAACACGCGTTTACCCGCGAAAAAGCACCAAAAAAGTCTCAATTCGTGGCGTGTCGCTTTTACATAAGCTCCTGTCGCAAATAGCCATCCCGGCGGGGTTTTTTCTGGCAAACATGTAGTTACACGAAGCGGGCCGGCGCCTGCATGACTAGGAGATGGAGTCGATGGAATCCCCAAAGATCGTAGTCGATGGACTATGCAAGGTTTTCGGGCCTAATCCGAAAGTGGCGCGCGAGCTGCTTTCGAGCGGCGCCACCAAGGACGAGATGTTCGCGAAAACCGGCTATGTGCTGGGCGTGAACAATGCCTCGTTCTCGGTGAACGAAGGCGAGATTTTCGTGCTAATGGGCCTTTCGGGCTCCGGAAAATCCACGCTGATTCGTCTCATCAATCGTCTGGTCGAGCCCACCGCGGGCAGGGTCGTGATCGATGGCCGCGATATCGCCGCGGTGAAGAAAAGCGAGCTGATCGCGCTGCGCCGCACCGACATGAGCATGGTGTTCCAGTCGTTCGCGCTCATGCCGCAGCGCACGGTGCTCGCGAACGCCTCCTTCGGCCTCGAAGTCGCGGGCGTCGGGCGCAAGGAGCGCGAGCAACGCGCGCTCACGGTGCTCGAACAGGTGGGCCTCGCGCAGTTCGCCCACAAGCTGCCCGCCGAGCTTTCCGGCGGCATGCAGCAGCGCGTGGGTCTCGCGCGCGCACTGGCCGTCAACCCCTCGCTCATGATCATGGACGAAGCGTTTTCGGCGCTCGACCCGCTCAAGCGCAAGGAAATGCAGAACGTGCTGCTGCAACTGCAAAAGGAGCAGCGCCGCACGATCATGTTCGTCTCGCACGATCTGGAAGAGGCGCTGCGCATCGGCAGCCGCATTGCCATCATGGAAGGCGGCCGCATCGTGCAGATCGGCACGCCGCAGGAGATCATCAGCAATCCTGCCGATGACTATGTGCGCGCGTTCTTCGACGGCGTGGACACGAGCCGCTACCTCACCGCCGGCGATCTGATGCAGCGCGAAGCCGTGCCGCTCATCCGCACGCTCGACAAGAAGAGCGTGGCCGCGTCGCTCAACGGCAGCAATGAATATGCGTTCGTGCTCGACGCGCAGCGCCGCATCAGCGGCTTCGTCACGCGCGATGCGATCGGCGTGGACAAGCCGTCGGTGCGCAAGGTCGAGAGCATCGCGCTCGGCGCGCCGCTCGATCAGGTGGTTTCGCGCGTGTGCGCAACGAATACAGCATTGCCGGTGGTCGACGATGAAGGCCGCTATTGCGGTTCCATCGATCAGGCCGCTGTCCTCAAGGTCATTACGCGCAACAGGGGTGCCCATGTCTGAGCTCATTCCTCTCGGCCAATGGGTCGATCAGTCGGTTCATTATCTGCTCGACCACGATGCCAACACCTTCGACGCCATCGGTAAGGCGATCGAAAGCTTCGCGAAGCTCATCGAGCATGGCCTTCAGGTCGTGCCCATGTGGGCGATGATGGCGTTCTTCATCGCGCTCGGGTTGTGGCGCGTGGGCTGGCGCTTCGCGATCTTTGCGGCGGCTTCGCTGCTGCTCATCTACGCGACCGGCTTCTGGGATCAGATGATCGTCACCCTGGGGCTCACGCTTTCGTCCACGCTCATTAGCCTCGTGCTGGGCATTCCGCTCGGCATCTGGACCGCGAAGAACAAGCTCGTGCAGACCATCGTGCGGCCGATTCTCGACCTGATGCAGACCATGCCGGCCTTCGTCTACCTGATTCCGGCGGCGATGCTGTTCGGTCTTGGTCGCGTGCCAGGCATTCTCTCGACCGTGATCTTCGCGATGCCGCCCGCCGTGCGTCTCACGAGCCTCGGTATCAAGCACGTGAACCGCGAGATCGTGGAAGCGGGCCACGCCTTCGGCTGCACGCCGTGGCAGCTGCTCTACAAGGTGCAGTTTCCCAATGCGCTGCCCTCGATCATGCAAGGCGTGAACCAGACCATCATGATGGCGCTTTCGATGGTGATCATTGCCTCGATGGTGGGCGCGGGCGGCCTCGGCAACGACGTGCTCGCGAGCATCCAGCGACTCGATATCGGGCTGGGCTTCGAGAGCGGGCTTGCGGTGGTGCTGCTGGCGATCATTCTGGACCGCATCACGGAGAGCTTCGGCCGCGCGCCGGGTGCCGCAAAGGCGCCGCTGTTCTCGGGCATGAAGCAGCTCTTTCGTCCGCGCGCCATAGTCGCGCAGGCTTGAATGGCGAAACGTCTGTTTTAAGCGTGTTGTCCTGATCAGATTAACCGGCTCGCGCGTGCGGGCCGGTTCTTCATTCTCAGCCCGTGCAGGCTTGTCTCCATAGGGGCGCAATGTGACATCCGGCACCGCCGAAGCTGTTGAAGCCACCGAACTCACCAAGCCGCTGGCTTCATTGCAACATTTTGGTTTCCTGACCTTGCCGAATTTTTCGATGATCGCGTTTTCCAACGCTGTCGAAGTTCTGCGCATGGCCAACTATGTGGGCCGCGGCGATCTTTATCGCTGGTCGGTCTATACGCTCGACGGCGCGCCCGCCCGCGCGAGCAACGGCATTTCGGTGCGCCCGGCCCAGGCGCCGGACCCCGACGACCTGCCCGACGTGATGATCGTCTGCGGCGGCATTCACATTCAGGATGCGGTGGACGACAACGTGCGCGACGCGCTGCGCGGCTTCGCGGAGCGGGGCATCCCGCTTGGCGGAATCTGCACGGGGGCTTACGCGCTCATGGCGAGCGGGCTGCTAGACGACTACCGCTGCGTGGTGCACTGGGAGAATCTTTCGTCGCTGCACGAGCGGTTTCCACACGTGCAATTCGCCGACGAGCTATTCGTGGTCGACCGCGACCGGCTGACCTGCACCGGCGGCACGGCGCCGCTCGACCTGATGCTCGATCTCGTGGGCGCGCGCTTTGGCCAGCAGCTTGCCGCCAAGGTCTCGGAGCAATTCATTCTGGAACGCATTCGCGGCGCGACTGATTTGCAGCCGATTCCCGTGGATGCGCGCGTGGGTTTTTCGCGTGCGGAACTGGTCGAGGTCGTGCGGCTGATGGAAGCGAATATTCGCGAGCCGCTCTCGCTGGAAGAGCTCGCGCGGCTCGTGCGGCTTTCGCAACGGCATTTGCAGCGCATGTTCAAGGCGTATCTGAACGTATCGCCCACGCACTATTACCTCACGCTGCGCCTGAAGCGCGCGCGCGAGCTGCTGCGCACGACCGATGCTTCGATCTCGCGCGTGACGGCGATTTGCGGGTTCAATTCGCCGTGCCATTTCAGCAAGGCATATCGCGTGCAGTTCGGTCATGCGCCGAGCCACGAGCGGCGCGGCGGCGAGTGAGGGGGCGGGCGGCCGTATGCCGGTCGACTTCCAGCCGACTTCCAGGCCCGCGGACTCACTGTTGCTGCATGTTTTTCGGACCGGGCACGGCCAACTGCGGCGAAGCAAACATATCCACCAGTTGCTCGCACAACCAGCGGTGCGCGGGCACTGTTTTGTTGCGCTGATGCCAGTAGAGACTAATCACCCGGTCGGGGGCATCGAACGGCGCACGCACGCTGACGACGTTGCCGGCCATCTCCGCGCG
Source organism: Paraburkholderia sp. A1BS-2L (assembly GCF_051125205.1). Classification (NCBI taxonomy): domain Bacteria; kingdom Pseudomonadati; phylum Pseudomonadota; class Betaproteobacteria; order Burkholderiales; family Burkholderiaceae; genus Paraburkholderia; species Paraburkholderia sp. A1BS-2L. The sequence goes on along the minus strand of NZ_CP120430.1, from coordinate 870,159 downwards.
ATCGCATAGAAATCGGGGATATTTCCTGCCTGCTCGGGCAGGGCGAGCGCATCGAGTTGGTGATGAAGGGCGGCGAGATTCAGTTCGACGAGTAGGTGGTAAGACGCGGTCAGTGCAGCGCGGCAGAAACCGGCGCACTCGCCTCAGCTGTCGCCCCGGGCAGACCAGTTCGAAAGAACGCGTCGAGGTCTGGCATCTGCGCGGGCTCCTGGCCGCTGCGCTGCTCGCGGTACATGATCGGCGGCACGCCGAACTGCTTGCGGAATTCGCGCCCGAGGTGCGAGGCGTCCGCAAAGCCGCAGCTCGAAGCGATATCGGCCACGGTGCGGTCCGAGCTCGTGAGCAGCCACGCGGCGGTGCGCAGGCGCAGCACGTTGGCGAACGCGCGCGGGCTCTTGCCCGTCTCGGCCTTGAAGAGCCGTTCGAGCTGGCGTGGCGAAAGATTGAGTTTGCAGGCCAATTCTTCGAGCGGGATGTTGCGCCCGACTTGCTGCTCCATCAGCAGGATCGCGCGCTTGACCTTCGGATGCGTCGCGGGCTCGAGGCCCGGCGGATGCGGTTGGGGCGCGTTGCCCTTTTGCATCTCGCCCACCAGCAGAATGCGCAGCGCCTTCTGCACGGTCGCGTGGTCGAAATGGCGCAGCAGGATCGCGGCGGCCACGTCGATCGACGCCCGCCCGCCCGAGCAGGTAATGCGGCGGCGGTCGATCACGAAGAGCCGGTCGGCAACCAGTGCGTCGGCGTTCACGTTGGGGAAGCGCTCGATGAAGTCCCAGTAGTGGAACCAGCTTACGCAGATGCGATGCTGCTCCAGCACGCCCGCGCGCATCATCGCGAACACGCCGGTGCAGATGCCCACCACCGTGGTGCCGTTGGCCGCTGCGCTGCGGATATGGCGCAGCGTTTCCTCGCTCGCCTGCGGGCCGGAATGCAGCAGACCGCCCACGACGACGAGATAGTCCACGGGCTCGGCCTCTTCGAAGGTTTCCCATGGCGTGACCTGGATGCCGCAACTCGCGCGCACCGGCGCGAGCGTCTCGCCGATCACGCGCCACGAGCAGCGCACCGGCTTGCTCGAATCGCCGTCATCGGCCGAGAGGCGCAGCATGTCCACGAAACCCGAAAAAGCCGTGAGCGTGAAATTGGGCAGCAGCACGATGCCGAAGCGGATGCGCTCCTTGGGTTGGGCGTCGGGCGAGAGAGCGATCGGAAGCGGGTCGGACATGGCGGCGGGCGGCTCGGGAAAACGCATGCGAATGAACGTCTGCGGCCCGGGAATGCCAAAACGCATCAAACCCGTGGCGCTGCAGTCCGCTCAAGCGTCGCTTATCCGGCGCGCCGGCACTTGTGATTATGCGTCAGGGATCTGCGTCAAAGCGAAATTCAGCGGCCATGGCGCGATCCGTGGCGGGGGTGTTCCGCGGCCACGGCGCATTTGTTCTATCGGCGCCTGGCCGGCTTGGCGACACTCGGCGAAGCCGATTCAACCCAACTCCACCCGATTCCACCGGGTTTCACCCGATTCCACCGCCAGGGCTCTCCACCGTGCCGCACCAGCCGCGCGCCAAAACCGTCGATCTCAACCAGCGTGCCAGCCATGGCGACGCCGCCGCTGCGCTCGCCCTGCTCGAGCAAAGCATGGCGCGCGGACACCAGCGCATCGGCTTGCTGCGCTATTTGCACGCGCGGTGCCTCGGGGCCACGCTGGAGGGCCGGCATCACGACTATGCGCAGCGCGTGACGGCGCGGCTCAGCGAAACGGCGCTGGCCTGCCTCGCGCAGGAGGCGCAGCGCCGCCATCGGGGTTAAAGCGCCAACGTTCGCCTGTCGTTGGTGAACCCGCATGGCCCATCGACCGGAGCTATCTGGAACTTCCCGTCGTCAGTGAAGGGGCAAAGCGGCGTTGCGTGAAAATTTAGTTCGGATTAGAAAATAAATTGAGGGGGTAGAGTTCGTATGGCGCCGTTCCATATGGCGGTTTGCCGATGGAGCGCCGCTTGGCCCTGTTCGCCCATCCATGGTGAAAAGTAAATGCGCAATATGTCGGCCGCTAGCGTTCGGTTCGCGGCGCCCTTCGGATAACCGCCGGGGCGGTGGCTCGGCTGAAATGCCGTCGGCTGAGCCGACTACAATGGATGCTGTCAAAAAGACGAATACGACCAGCCATGCCTCTTACCTCGATTCATCAAGCGCGGAAACGAACAGCCCGGCCAGTCTGGCTCGCCGTGTGCGTCGCGCTCCTGCTGTTGCCGGCAGCCCTCGTTGCCCAGGACGAAAAGCCGGGTATTGCCTTTTCCACGATCGAGCCCGGCGAACCATTGCCCGCAGGCTGGAAGAACCTGCCGGTCGCGCACGGCAAGCGCTTGACGCAATACACGCTCGTTCACGACGGCAACACCACCGTCCTGCAGGCGGACGCGAACCGCTCGGCTTCGGCGCTGATGCACGAAGGTAATATCGACCTCGTTCGCACACCCGTCGTGGCGTGGCGCTGGAAAGCAAAAGAGCCGATCGAGGGCGCCGACAACCGCGTCGGATCGAAAGAAGACGCGCCGGTGCGACTGGTTTTCACATTTGACGGCGACAAAAGCAAGCTATCGTTTTTCGACCGCGCCAAGATGGACCTGGCAAAGCGCATGGGTGGCGAAGAACTGCCCTATGCCACGCTGATGTATATCTGGTCGACCACCGCTAAGCCAGGCACCATCATTGCCAATCCTCACACGAACCGCGTACAAATGATCGTGGTCTCTGGGTTGTCCGGCGACGCGGGTCACTGGCAAAGCCTGCGCCGCAATATCGTGCAAGACTACGAGCGGGTCTTTCACGAATCGCCAGGACGAGTCACCGGCTACGGGCTGTTGACCGATACCGACAATACCGGTACTACGACGCGCGCCTGGTACGGAGACGTCGAGCTCCTGCCCGCGCATTGATAACGCAGAACTAACCGGGTCCATCGGCAAGCACTATGGGCTTGCCGTTGATCCTTATTCGGGCATACCCGCGCTAGCATTCTCAATCAGGCTTAGCGCGATGGTCGGATCGTCAATCGTATCGATCGCAAGCATCGCAAAGCGAGCGAGAAACAGGGGAGCGTTGGCCTCGCCCAATTGGGTCATGGTTTTGCACAGTTGGGTATAGACGTTGTCGAGGTCGCTATCGGTCATGGCGTACTCCTGGATAGGATGGGTCATGGTCATTTTTGAAGGGCCCGGTGGATCGCGGCGCCGACGTCAGCGGCGGCCGTCGAGTGCCAGCGCCCCAGCACATGACCGTCTGGGCGAACGAGGTACACCGTGCCCGGTCTCGCGCCATACATGGCGAACAATCGGCCCGTATGGTCCCAGTTGTGATCGCTCTTCGTCCCGGAATGCAAATGAGCCGTTACCGGGATCAGTTTGAAGGGCAGCTTCTCATGCTTGAGTGTTGCTTCGAGGTCGGTGAAATCGGCGGGCACTGCGCCGTCTTCGCTGAAGTGCAAGACGGTGAAGCAGGGCGCAATCAAGTCGGTCAGGTGAGCTTCTCTGGCCTCGCCGCGCTCGACAATCGTCAACGGACACTCGGTAAGCACGGCTCCTGGCATGGGCCCCGCCTCAAATGCGCTTGAATCTGCTTCCGGCGTATTGAGCGAAGATGCCGTGTAGCTGATAGCCGAGGTCTGCCGCGGGTTGATCAATGAACGCAGCCGTTCGTGCTTTGCCGCCAGACCCAGCACGGCCTTTCGCATCAAGTCGAACGCAAACGACGGTGGCGCCATGAACTCGGTGCTTTTGGTGCCGTGTCTGAGATTTTCGTGCGCCGCAAAAACTCGCTCGTCGGAATAGCTGTCGAGCAGTCCCTCTGCAGCGACGCCACGGACGACAAATGCAAGCTTCCACGCCAGATTGTCTGCGTCATCAATGCCTGAATTTGCGCCACGCACACCGAAGATCGGCACCAGATGGGCAGCGTCGCCCGCAAACAGCACGCGGTCATGACGATAGCGCTCCAATGTCAGAGCGTTAGCCTTATAGATGGTGATCCAGATAGGCGACCAGGCGCCGCGCTCACCCATCATGTCCAACAGGCTTTGCACTCGCGGCATGACGTTTTCTGGCTTCACTGCCTGCTCGGCGTCCTCGCCGTCACGCAGCTGGTAGTCGATGCGCCAAACATTGTCAGGCTGCTTGTGAACCAACACAGTCGAGCCTGGATTGGACGACGGATCAAAGTACGCAAGCCGCTCGGTCGGTCGATCACTCTCAAGTTCAATATCGACAATGACGTAGCGTCCCTCGTAACTTGTTCCTTTGAGCTGCAGACCGAGTTCCTCGCGAATCGTGCTGCGGCCGCCGTCGCACGCGACCACCCAGTCCGTATTGAGGGAATAGTCGGCTTCCGGCGTCGCGAGGCGCAGCGTTGCGCCGTCCGGACGAGATTCAATGGCGCTTACGCGGGTCTGCCATCGAATATCGATCAGGTCGGACCGTCGCTGCGCAGCGTCCAGAAGAAACTGTTCGATATGGTATTGCGCGAGGTTCACCATGGGCGGCAGCTTCTGGTTTTCGTCCTGCGGCATCTTGAAGTGCAGCACTTCGGTGTCGCGGTAGAAGCTGCGACCACCGGTCCACGGCAGCCCGGTTTTCAAGAACCCGTCTACCGCGCCGAGACGATCCATAATTTCGAGGCTGCGGCGGGAGATACAGATGGCGCGACTACCGTAGCAAACGGAGTCGTCGGCTTCGATCAAAACCGAGGGGACGCCGTGATTGGCAAGGCCGAGTGCCACGGTCAGTCCGACCGGGCCGCCGCCCACAATCGTCACTGCATGTCGCTTTATCTCGAGACCGTTGTCGAGTGCCGGTGCGGTAGCAGCGAACTTTTTTGCACTGAAAGGGTAGGTCTTAAACTCCATCGTTTGCTCCATAACGTGTTCCTGGAATTGCCGCGCGAGAGCCATAAGCGTCCGGTTTCATCGGAGCATCTCGCGGTCTGGCGCATCGCGCAAAGTCGGCACGCGTTAACGCGCGTTATTTGATAATTCCGCATGCTGCGGGCGCTTAGCCTGGATCGGCAGCACCGCGACAATGAGCGCGCCGATCACAAGCAAAGCCGCCGCATAGAGCAAGCCGGCCGAGAAGTTGTGTGTCAGATCTTTCATCCAGCCGACAATCAAGGGATTCAAAGCCGAGCCAATGTTGCCGGTCGCATTGATCACCGCAATGCCAACGGCGCGGGCACGGAAGCTCAGCGCGTGATCCGGGGTCGTCCAGAAGATCGACATGGCGGTATAGGATCCTGCGGACGCCAGGCAGATGCCCAGCAGCTGGACCACAGGCAGCGTCGAGTAGGCCGTGCACAGCCAGCCTGCAGCGGAGCAGAGCATCGGCAGCATCAAGTGCCATTTGCGTTCCTGCTTCCGATCCGAGCGCCTTCCCCACCAGATCATGGCGACGATAGTGCAGATTTGCGGGATCGCAGCCAGAAGGCCCACGGTGCGATTGCTCGCGCCTGCGCTGAAACTCTTCACGATCAGCGGAGTCCACACGGCAACCATGGCAAGCGTGTTGACCAGGCAGAAGTACGCCAACGCGAACTTGATGACGGTCGGCGACAAGAGTTCGCCAAGAAGGCTTTTCTCTGCCACAGATTCGCCATGAGGCGCGGGATCGGTTTTGTGCTCGGCCGCGAGGATATGTGAGAGCGTGCGTTTCTCTTCCGGGTTGAGCCACGCTGCCTTTTCAGGGACGTCGCGAAGGTAGGCGAAGACGACCAGACCCAAAATTGCGGAAGGCAAGCCTTCAAGAAAAAACAGCCATTGCCAGCCTTTGAGGCCAAGTGTTCCATCCAGGGCCAGGATGTACCCTGAGAGCGCAGACCCGAGTGCGGCTGTCACTGGCATGGCGATCATGAACATGGCGTTCGCTCTCGCACGATAAGCGCCCGGAAACCAGTAGGTCATATACAGCAAGATGCCGGGCAGAAAGCCCGCCTCCGTGACGCCGACCAGGATGCGTAAAAGATAGAGCGTGCCTGGACTCGATGCAAACATGGTTGCGGTGGATGCGAAGCCCCACGCGATCATGATGGTCCCGATCCATTTGCGTGCGCCGATGCGCGTCAGAACGATATTGCTCGGGATGCCAAACGCAATGTAAGCGATATAAAACAATGTCGTCGCCAGACCGAATTGGACTCCCGAAAGACCAAGGTCTTTCATCATCGTGAGCCCGGCAAAGCCGATATTGATCCGATCCAGAAACGAGAAGAAGAACAGAATGAAGAGAAACCAGAGCAGATGTCGCGATACCTTCGCAATGACATGCTGCTCGGAGCGCGAAGCGCGCGGTCCAGCGTTATGCTCCGGTCCACCAGGAACCAGGCTGCGGTCAGCCAGCGGGGTGGTTTCCATATGAGTCGTCTCCAGATCCAGGTCTATGTCGAGCGCTACGGCACTCAATGCAATCGCGTCGGCTCGGCAGGGATGCGAGGTATGGCGATGACTGGAGTATGCGAGGGCGACGAACTGGCGCTGTCCCCAAAACGGGTACAAGTTGGCAAGGGAAGCGGACTAGAGAAAACCCCTGGTTCGAATCGACCGGGCGGGCGTCCGACGTGGGGCGACGGACCGCGCGGGTCAGCTTTTATCCGGAGCCAGGCACAAGGCGAACAATTGCCGCTGGCTCGAAATGCCAAGGCGGCGGTACGCGCGCTTCTGATAGGTCGCGACGCTTGAAGCCTTCACCCCCATTACATCGCCGATTTCCTGCGCGGTGCGGCCTTCCAGAACTCCGCAAAGCACATCGACCTCTCGCTTCGATAAATCGGGGCATATCCTGCGGATGCGCGCGAGCATGAGTTGCGGAATCCCGGACTGAATCGGCCCGCACAGCGAGTAATGGTGCTTTGCGGATTGGGTGATGAGCGGAGAAAATGCTTCGATCAGCGCGATCTCGTTTGGATGAAAATGTCCGCGCCGGCGGTCGCGGTAGAGATTGACGGAAAGCCAGATGTCCTGTGCCGGCTGCAGTAGCAGGGAGACACGGCCTGACACGTCAGGTTGGTGGTAACACGCGGCTCGATATCCCTCATGCGTGATGTCTTCGACGGCTTGCTGGTGGAGCAGCACTGCCGAGTCGGGTTTCTCCGGCCGGGCCGCCGAAATGACCGCCTGGTTACCGTCCAGCGCGTAAAAGGTCCTGGCATAGACATCCGCGACATTGCGGAGGAATCGGCCGCCGCGGTGGTCTGCCACCGACACCGTTCGCGGGCGATTGTTGAATTCGTACGCAAACACCGTGCATTGCGAGATGCCTGCGGCGTCGCCTAGTAACTTCAAAACTTCTGCGGCGAATGCGTTGGCATCATCAGACCCAATGGCGGAAACCAGGCTCGTTGCCCGCGAAAGATCGAGGTTCCCTGAGAGACTGGGACGTTCGAGCCGCCATAAACGCATGATGATTTGGAGAAGTTGTTAATCAAGGAAGGCGACTTTGAGCGCCGCCTGGGCGATTTGTTTTCGTTCTGGTTCGCGCCAATGCGTGAATACCATGAGCGGACCGCACAACGCTATGCAAGCATCATACTCCGAGCCCTGGCTCCAGCAGAAGATCAGTTGACTCGACCCGCGAGCTCGCAGTTTCAATGACCCTTGTATCCGCGCGGTCAAAATGTCGAGCACGATCTGTGCGGCCGATCTGGGTCGGCAACGCCCGATCGCATCCGGCTTAATCCTCCAGAGTCATCGCCGATTTTTCGTCTGGCCATGCCGCCATGGAGACGGCGGGCGTGGCCAGTTGTCCAGATGGTGGTGTTAGCGGAACCCGGGTACCCAGGGATTCAGAGCACCACCGTGCGGCCGTCGTTGATGAACACGCGGCGCTCCAGGAATGCCTTCACCGCGCGCCCGAGCGTCACGCACTCGACGTCGCGGCCCACGGCGAGCAGTTGCTCCGGTTTGCAGCTGTGATCCACGCGCTGTACCTCCTGCTCGATGATCGGGCCTTCGTCGAGATCGTCGGTGACGAAGTGGGCCGTCGCGCCAATCAGTTTCACGCCGCGCACATGCGCTTGATGATAGGGGCGCGCACCCTTGAAGCCGGGCAGGAATGAATGGTGGATGTTGATCGCGCGGCCCGCGAGGCGCTTGCTCGTTTCGTCAGACAAAATCTGCATGTAGCGCGCGAGCACGAGCAGTTCGGAGCCCGTCGATTCGAACAGGTCGAGGATCGCGGCTTCCTGCTGCTGGCGCGTTTCCGGCGTGACCGGCAGATGCCGGAACGGCAGCCCGTGCTGGCGCGCGAGCGGCTCGAAATCGGCATGGTTCGAGGCGATGGCCGCAATGTCCATCTGCAGTTCGCCCATGCGCCAGCGGAACAGCAGGTCGGCGAGACAGTGTTCGAGCTTCGACACCAGGATCAGCACCTTGGGCCGGACCTGCAGGTCGTGGATCGCCCACGTCATTTCATGTTGGCGCGCGGTGGCCTCGAATTCGCTGCGCAGGCTCGCGAGGTCGAGCTCGCCGTTGGTCCCCCGAATCACTTCGTGAAAGACGCAGCGCAGGAAAAAGCGCGAGCTGATGTCGTCGTCGAAGACGGTCAGTTCGTCGATGTAGCAATGGTGGCCGTCCAGAAAGCTGGCGACGGCGGCCACCTGTCCGGCGGCGCTCGGGCAGGACAGGGTCAGGACGTACTGATGCGGGCGAACGTCGGTGGACATGTGAGGGTCTCCAGGTATCGTAGCGATGCAAGGAGTAAGCCATTTTTTGGCCGCCAGCACATAGAACGCACCCGCTATGTTGCGGGTACGGAAACGCCAGGCGTCGTTAGCCGCCCGCACGCCGCGCTTCATGGCGCGCCGGCGCGTGCCGAAACGCGGCAGGCGCCGGGCGGCCGGCTGGACGCGCTCGACGCCGCAGCGGTTCGCTGCTTCCCGGCGTTTACTCGGCGCTTTCGCCGCGCGCCTTGTGCTGCGCTGCGAGCTTGTCCTGCTGCGCGGGCGGCACGGGGTCGTAGTGGCTTAGCTGGATGCTGTAGTTGCCGTGGCCGCCTGCGAGCGAGTTCAGGCGCGACTGGTAGTCGTTGAGTTCGGCGAGCGGCACCTTGCCTGCAATCACCATCGCATGGCCGCCCACCGTGCGCGTGCCGTGCACCTGGCCGCGCCGCGAGGACAGATCGCCGATGATGTCGCCCATGGCCGCTTCGGGCGTCATCACCTCGATGTCGACGATGGGTTCGAGCACGATGGGCTGCGCCTTGAGCACCGCATCGATAAAAGCCTTGCGCCCCGCCGTGACGAACGCCACTTCCTTCGAATCGACCGGGTGGCTCTTGCCGTCGTACACGGTCACGCGCACGTCCTGCATCGGGAAGCCCGCGAGCGGCCCGTTTTCGATCACCTGCTGAATGCCTTTCTCCACCGCGGGAATGAACTGCGAGGGAATCGCGCCGCCCTTGACCGCGTCGACGAATTCGAAGCCCGCGCCGCGCGGCAGCGGCTCCACGCGCAGCATGACCTCGCCGAACTGGCCCGCGCCGCCCGTCTGCTTCTTGTGGCGGCAATGGCCCTCAGCCTTGCCGCCGATGGTCTCGCGCCACGCGATGGTGGGCGGCCGCGTGATGACTTCGAGCTTGTGCTGTTCCGTGAGGCGCTCGAGCATGTAGCGCAGATGCAGTTCGCCCAGGCCGTGCACGACCGTCTCGTTGGTGCCCTCGGGATGCTCGATCAGCAAACAAGGGTCCTCGGCGGCGAGCTTTTGCAGGACCTCCCAGAGCCGCTGCTCGTGGCCGCGCCGCGCCGGCTCGATGGCAAGGCCGTAGATCGGATTGGGAAACTCGCACGGTGTGAGGTGGATATCGCCATCCTCGGGGGTGTCGTGCAGCACGTCGTCGAAGCTGATGTCGTCGGCCTTGGCCACCGCACAGATATTGCCGGGACCGGCGCGCTGGATCTCTGTGTGATCCTTGCCCTGCAGCATTAGCAGATGCGCGACCTTGAAGGGCTGGCGGCCGTTGCCGATATACAGTTGGCTGTCGCGCGTGACCGTGCCCTGATGAATGCGGAACACGGCCACTTTGCCGATATACGGGTCCACCACGATCTTGAACACATGCGCGAGCACGTGCTTGTCCGGGTCCGGCTCCGCTTGCATGGGCGTGCGCTTGCCCTCGCTCTCGCGATAGAACAGCGGCGGATTGCCTTCGGTGACGTTGGGCAGGAGACGCACGAACACGTCGAGCAATTGCGCAACGCCCGCGCCCGTTGCCGCCGAAGTGAAGCACACCGGCACCAGATGTCCTTCGCGCAGCGCCCGCTCGAAGGGCTCGTGCAATTGCTCGGGGCGGATGGCTTCGCCTTGCTCCAGATACAGCTCCATCAAGTCGGGGTCCAGTTCGATGACCTGGTCCACCAGCGCATTGTGCGCGGCTTCCACCGAATGAAAATCGGCCACGCCTGAGGGATTGAAAAAACAGTCGACTACCTCGCTGCCGTTTTGCGCGGGCAGATTGATGGGCAGGCACTGCTTGCCGAACAGTTCCTGAATTTGCGCGAGCAGGCCGGGCAGATCGACCTTTTCGCCGTCGATGCCGTTCACGACGATCATCCGGCACAGCTTGCGCTGCTGCGCCCAACTCATCATGCGGCTGGTGGTCATCTCGATGCCGGTGCGCGCGTCGATCACGATGGCCGCGGTTTCCACGGCTTCCAGCGCGCTGATGGACAGGCCCGCGAAGTCGGGGTAGCCCGGCGTGTCGAGCAGATAAATGCGCGTGTCCTGGTAGTCGAGATGCGCGAGCGCGGAATTGAGCGAATGATGGTATTTGCGCTCGAGCGGATCGAAATCGCACAGGGCGGTGCCGCGATTCACGCTGCCCGGTGCGTGGAGCGCGCCGCCTTGATGCAGCAGCGCTTCGGCGAGCGAGGTCTTGCCGCAGCCGGCGTGCCCAACGAGCGCGACTGTGCGGATGGCTTCGGGAGGGTAATCCATGGCCGCCATCGTCCAGTAGTGAATGTCCGGCAATTATTGGCGAAATTCGGGCGCTCTGCCAAATACAAGCGCGTACGGCTTGTGCGCGAGCGCGCGCAGCATGAGCGCCCAATGGGCGTCGTATCGAACGCCGGCGGCTTTCAACACGTCGTTTGACGCGTTAAAGCCGTGCAGGTTCGCTGCGCTGCAATATCCGGGGCTTGCCTTGTGGGATCCGTGCGCGGGGGGACAGGCTCGATGCCCATGCCTGCCGATCGTGCGCTGCGCTACGTGAACCACTGGAAGCTTCACTAGGGACGCCGCTGTTAGTGCGAGAACGGGCGGTGCCGACACCTGCGTCGACACATCCAGGTACTACGAACGCTGGAGACAGAGACACTAAAGCAAATCAAGCCTGAAGCAAGCGAACGTGCGCGAGTGGCCATTGCGGTCAGTGCTGACTCCCTCGCGACGTGGTTCGAGAGCGTTGCCTGGGACATTGCGAAAGACGAGTTCGTGCTGGAACTCATCGACGTTGCAGGCATTCCGTACGGACGCGCAGATTCTCGATTACGTGCCCTTGCTCGCGGCGAAGCGCGTGCGTGAAACCTTGCGAGCCGCGTCGAAAGCAAACCATTAAGCTTCTTGCCATCGTCCCGTCGGCTTTTTCGACCCCGGTCTTCTGGTTTTTGCACCGATATCCCGAGGTCGTCACAACATACACAGGCGCGGGGCATCGTCCACGTTTGCTGGCTCGTAGAGGAAGCCGAAGTTCTTCAGATGCGCATCGTTGTTTCGCACTACCTCGATTGTGCTATTGCTGCAGCGTGTCGCCGACGCCGAACGCCCTCACCGAGCTTCATCGCAAAGCGAAGACGTTACACGCGGACGGACGATTCCCGCCGTAGCGTGCCGCTGTCTCATGCTTGAACGACGTTTTGATGTAAGCGTTTAGCTCGAAGCTCAGATGCACGATCAAGTGATGCGTGGTTAAAAATTTTCGATATAAATCGTATATACTGTTTATATCGTTTTCACACTTGGAGGCCGGCATGACCACAGCAACTACTCGCAAGCCCACAAAGAAGGCATTTCACTTCCCGAAGTCAACTGTTCCTGGTGAGGAGCAAAGTGAAGCGCAAATGCCCATGGCGAACGTGAGCACGGGCAAAACCAAACGCTCCGAATCCCAGGCGAAAGATGCGGCATCGGTAAATCCGGAGGTGGCGGCGCCTGCACCCACAGCCGTCGGAAAGACCAAGGTCGCACGTGCGAAGAAGCAAAAGGTCATTCGTGACAGCTTCACGATGCCCAAGGCCGACTATGAGCGCATCGCCTTGCTCAAGCGGAAGTGCCTCGAAGCCGGTGTCGCGGTAAAGAAGAGTGAGCTTCTGCGCGCTGGTCTGCAGATGCTCGAATCCGCTTCGTCCAAGCGACTGGTGGCTGCGATTTCGGCACTCGAAACTGTCAAGACCGGTCGTCCGGCCAACAGCGAGCAAGACCGCGTGCCATCGTGACCCACACACGCGTTCAGTGAAGATGTCCGCGTGACAGGACGCTGGCGTAAGCGGTGTCCTGTGCGCAACGCCTCCCGAAGTTGCCGGCATTACGTGCAGTCGCGCCAAGGTGCCTGGGCAGGCGTGTCGGAACTCGAGCGACTTACCTGGCTGAGCGCCAAACTTGTGGCATTTCGCCGGACGCGATTCGCTGTAGCCAGCTTTTAACAGCCGTCTGTTAGTTCGCGCCTTGTCTTTATAGCCGGACATGGAAGGCTTCCTGTCTGTGTCATCGGAAAGCACCGTTTCATGTGCTACCTTGCGTGCTCAAAGCCAGAAGGACATTTCAGCCGATCACCAAAGGACGCTCATGGAATTCAGCAATGGCGCTGTACTTGAAGCTCTCCGACTTGCTTTGCATCGGCAAATACCGTGGCACAAGCGACCGGCAATTTTCACGTCGCTTCGCTCGCAAGGTCTGATCCAGATCGTTGACCAGAAACCTCCCCCCAGTACGAAGTATCTGCCGACCCTACAGATTGCTGTCCTGACCGAGAAAGGGCAGAAGGAAATCCAGCGCATCGAGGCGTCGAAGCACGTTTCTGGATGGCTGGACGACGACTACTTCGCAACGTTCCTTGCAGAGGTTGCATTCGCCTGACCACGCATCGTTGCGTTCTTGCCGTGTCGACGTTGAAAGAAGACAACGGTTCAATCCATTACCAAAAAGCCAGGTGCAAAGACGGTTCGAAAGCACCTCTCTGCCAGCGTCGAGCGCCTCCTGTCGGGCGTCAGACATTTCGGGAGCAACCGCCTTGCGGTCTTTCTGTTGAAGTTTGAGCAGTTCAATCAGGATGTCATAATCGCGCGCCTTGCCAGCCGAATCGGCGAGTGACCTGAAGAACTCGCGCTGTCGGGTATTTTCTCCCGCGCCTTCGCCTGCTCGATTGTCACCTGGATAATTGGCGGCGCAATGTCCGAAAATGCGGCCTCGGCGCACGCTTCGCGTAGCTCGCGTTCGTCCATTTCACCGCTGCCCATTCGCCCTCCGGGACCGTGTCCGACGACCAATATCGTGCCTCAGACTCCGCCATGGAAATGATCAGTTGGGCGTCAGGTTCCTTCAATTAACGTGAAAGGCGACGACCACCGATTTTACAACAGGGTTTATTGCGACACAGCCGCCGTCCGTCCTCGCAGCAGCGCGTGGCTCTCTTCGAATCCGATCACCATCAGGCCGGACGCCTCGCTCTTCGCGCGGCGTTTGGCGAGTGCCGCGACCGAGGCAATATCCTCGCTGGTATGAAGCAGTTGGCCAGTCTGCGACTCGACGTGCACGCAGCCGATCGCCATTGTCACGAAGGGAAAAAACGTCGGATTGCCGCGGCGGTCCTCGCCGTGGATGCCCCCTGCGAGCCGGTCGGCGGGCGCATAGAAGCGCTGCGTCCCTTCGTTGAAGACGTGGATCGCGCGTTGAGCGCGCTCGCGCCAGTCGTCGCTCTGGAACAAGATCAGGAAGTCATCGCCGCCGACGTGCCCCAGAAAGTCGCGCATCGGGTCGCAGACCTCCGTCAACACCTGCGCGGCGAACTTCAACACTTCATCGCCTTGCCAGTAGCCGTACTGGTCGTTGAAAGGCTTGAAATGATTCAGATCCACGTAGCACGCGTAAAAGCCCGAGTCGTTGCCAAGCAGGCGCCTGATGTGCGAGCTGATGGGAATGTTGCCCGGCAAGAAGGTGAGCGGATTCGCGTAGCGGGCCGCCTCAATGCGCACCTCCGTCACTGCGCGCACGAGGCTCTCGCCTGTGCCCAGCCCGACGTAGCGACCCTGATCGGTAATCACGAAGCCGTCCGCGAGATAGCGCTGGTCGTCGCTGGCGAGCAGCTTCGCCATGTTCTCGATCGTCATCGACTTTTCGATCACGACGGGCGATGTGTTCGCGAATAGCATGCACGGCCGCTTGCCGAAGAGCTCACGGTGATAGGGCAGCGCGTAGCGGTCCATGAACGCGCGCCGGTTGATCAGCGCGACAGGCTCGCCCTGTTCGACGATGACGACCGCGTGCAGGTTCGGCATCCGGTTGAACAGCCGGAGCACGTCGTTGTTTGTCGCCTCGCGTGGCAGCGCCGGCGCGCGCACGATCATTTTTGCGCACGCCATACCGCCCGAAAGCGATGCGTTGACCGCACGCGTCGCTTCGGGGAACACGGCGATGTGACCGGCGCGCAATGCTTCGCGGGCGTTGTCGGTGATGGCGCGCGGCGGCCTCGCATGCGGCTTGCCGAAGAAATAGCCCTGTCCGCAGCCGATGCCCATGTCGCGCACGACGATCAGATCCGATTCCTGTTCGATGCCCTCGGCCACGAGCCGCGCTCCGCTCGCCGCAGCGAAATGCTGCATTGCCTTGACGGCTTCGAACTTGAGCGGGTCGCTCGCGATGCCGTGGATAAAAAAGCGGTCAATCTTCACCACGTCCGGCTGCAGACGCACCCACAGATTCAAGCTCGCGTTCGCCGTGCCGTAGTCGTCGATGGCGAATTGCGCGCCCGCCGTACGCAAGACGGAGATCGCAGGCAGAAAGCTTGCGACATCGGGGATCGTGCTTTGCTCGGTCAGCTCGATCACGAGGCGCTCGGCCTCGACGCCCATTTTTCGTAACATCACGAACGTGCCATCGCGATCGGCGGCCAACTGGCGGATCGCTCCCGCACTGAAATTCAGGAATAGCTTGCCTTCGTACGCGAGTTGCGCGAACGCCTTGATGCAGGTGCGCGCGGCCGCGCATTCCAGCGCTATCGCGCTACCTTCGGCCTCCGCCTGAGCGAACAGGGCGTACGGCGTTTCGAGCGGTGTGCCGACCGGTCCGCGAATCAGGCCCTCATAGCCGAGAATGGCGCCGCCGTCGAAATCGACGATGGGCTGGAAGACGGCAGACAGGTCGCGATGTGCGATCAGGTCTTCGATGCGTGGCGCTATGGCGGGGAAAGGCGAGCGTTGGGACATGACAAACGACCGGAGCATTCGACTGTCGGCATATCGGCACTATTCATTATGAATTAAATGAATTTTTAGTGACAGCCGCCGTTTGTGTGCGATGGTGGCGCTTGCATGGTGTGCGAAGCGGGCTTCCTGCGCTGTGTCGCAGAACATGGGTTCCCTCGGCCGGAGGCGACCCATCTCGGATGCTCGTTCGGACATGCCGTCAACGGCGGGTTACAGAGGTCCAACGGTCGAATTTTCGTGAAATGGGGCGCGGTGCCTTAAGGTCATTCTCACAGTGAAACCCCGAACAGCTGAACGACCACACCACGCAGCCAGCGATTCCCGGCCTCGTGGTGATACCGCGCATGCCAGTGTTGCCGGACGGCAAAGCCATCCACGGGAATCGGGCATGAATGAACGGCGAGATCGTTGGCCTGAGCGAGCGTTTCGCCAATGTGACGTGGCAGCGTGGCGACCAGGTCGGTGGTCTGGACGATCGTTCCGAGCCCCAGGAAACCCGGCAGTTGCAGCACGACGTCACGCTCGATGCGCTCGCGAGCCAGCGCCTGTTCGAGCAACTGAGCACCCGTGCCCGCTTCGATGGCGACATGCCCCTCAGAACGGTACTGCTTCAACCCGAGCCGCCCGCGAACGCGCGGATGGTGCCGGTTCGTCAGGCACACCCAGTCTTGTTGATAGAGCTGCTGCTGGTAGATACCGCCGCTGAGCCACGGCACATAGCCGATGGCGAGGTCGGCTTCGCCCGACTCCAGCGCCCGTTCCGTGTTGCCGTCGATTCGCGCCGCCTCGAGCCGGATGCCGGGCGCCTGCGCTCGCACATGTGCGAGCAGTCTCGGCAGCAGCGTGATATGGCTCGCGTCCGTCATGCAGATGCGAAAGCGCCGTTGCGCGGTTTCGGGATCGAACGCGATCTCCCACGCGACGAAGCGCCTGAGCGATTCGAGAATTTCGCGGCAAGGCCCGATCAGCGCGTCGGCCTGCGGCGTCGGCGCCATGCCACCGGGCGTGCGGATGAAAAGCGGGTCCTGCAAATACTCTCGCAGTCGCCCGAGCCAGATGCTGATGGTGGGCTGGCTCTGGCCCAGTTGCTCGGCCACGCGCGTGACGCTGCGCGCGTCGTACAGAAGGTCGAACAGCTGTAACAGTTTCAGATCGGGCAGGTCGGTCGGCATCATGGCGTAGCGGACATTATTGTCTGGCGCAATGACACCATTGTAGCCATTGCATTGTCCATATGAGCAGCAACGCCTATCGTGTGCCTGCACGTCAAGGAGAAACTCAGTGAAGATTGCGATTCTCGGCGCCGGCGCACTAGGCTGCGCGATCGGCGCCACTCTCACGGAAGGCGGCCACGAAACCTGGCTGCTGGACCGTTCGCCCGTTCATGTCGAAATAATGCGTCGCGACGGTCTGCGGGTCGACGACGATAGCGGCTCGCGACGCATCGCGGTGCGCGCCGCGACGCAGGCGAGCGAAGTCGGTGTGGCCGACGTGGTCATCGTACTGGTCAAGTCCTTCCACACCCACGCTGCGATGCGCGGCGCACTCGCACTGATCGGACCCGAAACGCTCGTGCTGTCGCTTCAAAACGGACTCGGGCACGAAGACGTCCTCGCCGATATCGTGGGCCGCGCACGCGTGCTCGCGGGCAAGACCTATGTCGGCGGCGTGTTGTGCGGTCCAGGGCATATCCAGTCGGGTGTCGCCGGCAAGGCGACCTATATCGGCGAACTCGATGGACAGATCACGCCGCGCGTGCGGGCGATCGCCGAGGCATTCAATGCTGCCGGGCTGATGACCACAGTCAGCGACAACATCATGGGCACGATGTGGGACAAGCTGCTCGTGAACGTTGCCACGGGCGCGATCACGGGCATCACGCGTCTGACCTACGGTCAGCTTTATGACGAACCGCTGTTGAAGGCGACGGCGCTCGCGGCCATCGGCGAGGCCATCGCGGCCGCGCAGGCGGCCGGCATCGCGCTGTCGATGACGAACCCCGAACAGGCCTGGACACTTGCGGCCGAAGGCCTCTCTCCCGCGTTCAAGACGTCGATGCTGCAAAGCCTCGAGAAAGGCTCCGTCACGGAGGTCGATTTCATCAACGGCTCGGTGGTGCGCTGGGGACAACGGCTCGGTGTGCCGACGCCCGTCAACGCGACGCTGGTGGCATGCATCAAGGGCATCGAACGCGCGATGGCCGACGAGCAGCGCAAGGAGGCAACGGCATGAGCGGCACGAAGGCTTATCTGGAGCATGTTGCGATCTGGGTGAAGGACATTCAGTGGCATATCCGCTTCTTCGAAGACGTGCTCGGCATGAGCATGCGCGAAGTCGACGGCACCGCCGACGCACCGCGCCAGTACTGGACGCTCGGCGGCCTGCAGTTCATTCATGCCCCGCAGCACGAAGGCCCCGAAGGGCGCCTTGCCCATCTGGGCGTCATGTGCGAAGACCTGGAAGCGGCGTTGGCTGCGGCCCAAGCCTATGGCGTAAGCGAAATGCCGCAAGGGCGCAACTGGCTGCGTCTGCCCGACGGGCTCGCCGTCGAACTGATTCAGTCCAAACCTGCGTCGTGTGTCGCGCAGGCGATGAGCATCAACCCGCGCGCGGAGGCGTGAGCATGACGATCATCGAGAAGTACTGGGACGACGCCCGCAAAGGCGACGAGTGCGTGAGCCCGAACTACACCGTGACGAAGGAGCGCATCTTCGCCTACGCCGACCTCACTGGCGACCATACGCCCGTGCATGTGGACGAAGCTTATGCCAAAGCGAGCCACTTCGGCTGCCTCGTTGCGCATGGACTGTTTGGACTTTCGATTGCCGACGGCCTCAAGACCCAGAGCGAATATCGTTTTCTGCCCGGCATGTCGCTTGGTTGGACCTGGGATTTCCTGTTGCCCATCCGGGTCAACGACGTCCTGCATGTGAAGTTTCGCGTCGGCGCCATGCGGCCCAGCAACAGCCGTCCGGGCTGGGGTATCGTCGTGCTGCCATCTGAATTGATCAATCAGGATGACCAGGTAGTTCAGCGCGGCGAGCATCGCCTGATGGTGCCGCGCCGGCCGGGAGCGCACTGATGCAGGCCCGTCCTCTCGAAGGCATTCGCGTTGTCGACTATAGCCACTTCCTCGCCGGTCCGTACGTGGGCCGCTGCCTCGCGGCGCTTGGCGCCGAAGTCATCAAGGTAGAGCGTCCCGGTAGCGGCGACGCCGGACGCCAGCACGCGACCGTGCTGGACGACCAGCAAAGCGGCTATTTCCTGCAACTGAACATGGGCAAGCGCGGCGTCAGCGTCAACATGAAAGACGCACGCGGCAAGGAGTTCATGCGCCGCCTGTGCGACTCGGCAGATGTGTTCGTCGAGAACTACCGTCCCGGCGCGCTGGACAAGCTCGGGCTGGGCTATGAGGCGTTATCCGCGCGCAATCCAGGTCTCGTCTACTGCTCGATTTCGGCATACGGCCACACGGGCCCCGACGCACATCGCGCCGGCTTTGGCCTGATCGCGGAAGCGAAGAGCGGCATCATGCAGATGGTGGGCACGCCCGGCGAGCCGCCGCCGCTGCTGCGCATTTCGCTCGGCGACATGTACACGGGCATTCACGCGGTGGCGGCGATCAACGCGGCGCTGCTCGGAAGGGTTAAGAGCGGACACGGCCAGCACATCGACATGGCGCTCTACGACACGCTCGTCTCGATGCACGAGTACGCGGTGCAATGCTATACGCTGCAAGGCGTGCTGCCGGAGCAGGCAGGCCACGACACGCCGACCTCGACGCTCTATGGTGTATTTCGCGCCGCCGACGGCGACCTCGTGATTGCGGCGCAGGTGGATGACGCGTGGAAGCGCCTCGCCGCGCTGATCGAAACGCATGGCGGACCTGCGGGATTCGGGAGCGATACGCGCTTTTACGATGGCGTCGGCCGCAATACACATCGGCAGGCGATTCTCGCCGTCGTAGAGCCGTGGGTTGCCGCGCGCCCCGTCGCGCAGGTGCTCGAACTGCTGGATGGCATCGATGTGCCTTGTGCGAAGGTGCAGCGCATCGACGAGGTGCTCGACGATCCGCAAATCCAGGCGCGCGGCATGGTGGTCGAGCAGCATCATCCGCGTTATGGAAAGCTGCGTCTGCCCAACCTGCCCTTCCGCTTTTCTCATTGCGACACGACCATTCGTGACGTCGCGCCTGATCTCGGGCAGCACAACACGGAGGTCGCGCAATCGCTCGGCTTTTCTGCCGCCGAGATCGACGCGATGCAAAGCGAAGGCGTTCTCTACTCGAAGTGAGACACCATGACTGACCGGTATGCAGTGATCGGGAATCCGATCGGACACACGAAATCGCCGTTGATTCACGGTCTGTTTGCCGAAGCGACGCAACAGGCGATGTCCTACGTCGCGATAGAAGGACTGCTTGACCCTGAAGAGGGCTTTGCGAAGGTCGTGCGACAGTTCGCGGCGGAAGGGGGCAAGGGCATGAACGTCACGGCGCCCTTCAAGCTGAAGGCCTTCGCGCTCGCCGACGAGCGCAGCGAACGCGCGGCGTTGGCCGGTGCCGCCAATGCGCTGAAGTTCGAAAGCGGCCGGATCATTGCCGAGAATTTCGATGGCATTGGCTTGTTGCGCGATATCGAGGTCAATCTCGGCGTTCCGCTTGCCGGCAAACGCGTGTTGATGCTTGGTGCAGGCGGCGCGGCCCGCGGTGCGCTGCTGCCGTTTCTCGACGCAGGTCCCGCCGAACTGGTCATCGCCAACCGCGACGTTGCCAAGGGCGAGGCGCTGGCAGCCCAGGTCGGTGCGCGTGGTGCTGCGCTGCGTGCTCGCGGCTATGGCGATCTACCGGCGATGGGCCGATTCGATCTCGTGGTCAATGCGACCTCCGCGAGCCTGACGGGCGAACTGCCACCCGTCCCGCCGAGCGTATTCAGTCCCGATGGCACCGCCTATGAGCTGGCGTACGGCAAGCGGCTCACGCCGTTCCTGCGGCTCGCGCGCAACGCAGGCGTGCATGGCGTCGCCGACGGCGTGGGCATGCTGGTCGAGCAGGCCGCCGAAGCCTTTGCATGGTGGCGCGGCGTGCGTCCACAGACGGCCGCGGTCATCGACTGTCTCACTGTGCCGCTCGACTGATCGCGTAAAGGAGAACCCGATGAAAAACGTCCTGATGCTTCATGGCGTCAATCACAACACGTTCGGCAACTGCGGGCCGTCCATGCGGAGATCCGCAATTGAGCGGCGCGCCTGAATTGCAACCCGGCTACTGCCACAGAGATAAATGATACGGCGAATGACGGCTCTCGAATGCAGGAAAGACTGTCAAACGTCACTTATTCAATGTGCCTGACTGGCTGATGGTGGCCGGGTGCACTCGTTGACGTAGGCGCCGTAAAAGTTGCCTTTGACGATCTGGTCCGTGGAAGAATCATCGAACTGGTGCGATCGGCCAACTGCAGCCTTTGGGCCAAGACGAGGTTGCCAACGATCCATCGTCCGCAACGCCGCCGCATGCGGCCAATTCCACGTTGCATGGCTAACGTGCGCGTATCATCGCTGGACGTCCGGCTGCGCTAATGACACTGGCTGTACT
Source organism: Paraburkholderia sp. A1BS-2L (assembly GCF_051125205.1). Lineage (NCBI taxonomy): Bacteria > Pseudomonadati > Pseudomonadota > Betaproteobacteria > Burkholderiales > Burkholderiaceae > Paraburkholderia > Paraburkholderia sp. A1BS-2L. The sequence continues at coordinate 849,116 of NZ_CP120430.1, read as the reverse complement.
GGCACGCACAAGCGGGGCCAGAAAAAAGAGCCTGTAGCGTCAGCTGTGCGCCGCAACTGACGAGCAATGCATCGATCTGGTCCAATGCGCTGAGAGGAAGATCCTGTGCAAGCAGTATGCGAGCCTCGTAGGTACGGTTTCGACATGCAGCCTTGTCTGAAATAGCGCGTTCCAACAAATCGACAAATCGCGTGATTTCGGCGAGCAGACCCTTTCGATCGATAGATCCGGTGCCCACGGCCATATTCCGAAGAGCGACGCCCAGCACGAGAAGATCGCTGATCTCTGAAGTCAGTCCGAAGCCGTCCATTGCAGCTCTCCCTGTGAATGATCACAGCTTCCGCGCTTGCTGCTTGAGTCACTGTACTGCATTCCGGACGATGGCGGGGCGACCGAAAGGCAAGCGTTTTGGCCAGCGATGATGCACGGGGCCTGGGGCGTCTGGGAATTGCCTGCTACGGTCGAAAGGCCGATAGACTCCTTTGGAGCCGACGCCGGAACGTCCCACCGACGACGCATGTGAACGGCGGTTTGTGGCCGTAGCCTCGCCACTTCACGGTGCTCCGACGGCATGCGTCGAACATCAACAGAATTGCGCGCTCGAGCCAGGCGGACCACAACGTGGCCGCAGCCTTGTTCGTCAATCCGGGCTTTCAATTGTTGGCAACAACGATATCGACTTTGAACGTCCGCAATTGGCAGGACAACACCCTATGACCGCGCGCGATATTCGTCTAGAGCGCGACCCTCATGCCTGGTGCGCAACCCGACTCATTGCAGATGGTCGGTCCGCGCTGCTGCGAACGCCTACGCTACGGAGGGGCTGTCTCGCGATGCTGTTACCGGCTGTACGCAAATGTTCCTTGACCATCGTCTGAACCGGTCATGCCAGAATTGATTAGCAATCCAAGCCGAGTTCTTTGGCAGCACATCTGCATCACAGCGTAACCCGTTGCATTGTCGTCACTTGACGGTGAACGATCGAAGCAGCAGCGTTGGGTTGCCTGGGACAGCCGTTTACCCCCGCTGTTAGAATAGCGGCCTTTTTCTGGGAGAGACAAATGTCCTGGTTTATCTATGAAGTGCCCGAATACAATGAAGACGGGGCGCGCATTGAACCCTTCAGCGACCTGCGTAGCCGCGTCATGAAAGTAAGTGGGCAGGCAATGGCTGACGAACTGGAAAGCGTCCGCGAGAACGCCGCAACGACGGCGGACACGCCCACGCGCCCGCTACGTGCTGCAGAAAATCCTCACGTATTCCCGATTCCCTATGCCGACTCCATGATCCTGGTCGGGTTCATCTTCGAACTGGAGCGTGAGTTCCGACAATTGGTGGTGTCACCTGTGGAAATGCCTTGGCTGAAAGGCGCATAGAGAACGAGACGAGCGAATCTGATCCTGGTGCCGAACGCGGAAGCTCAATGAAGCGCCGGCCCCTGCTGGCGCGCCCTCAACTTCGGATTCGGTAGTTTGCGCACGAGAACGGGGCCCGCAGAAGTGGCCTAATTTTTGATATTTTCCTCGCAATCGTTCCAGTAGCGCAGCGGATCCCCATGTTGTGGGTAACGTGAACTGAGCCATAGTGACAGCCTGCTCCAATCCGGATGATGGGTACCCGTTTTCGCGGACCAGATTGACGATCTCTCGAGAATCTGGCCGTTTCCTCGATCACGGACAACCAGGCTGCCCAGCCCACTTGAACTGTTCGCCTGCGACTCAACCAGATACCTGGGCAGAATCCGGAGTTCAGCGTCCTCGGCCCACCCAAAAAGGGCGCGGACAACACCAGTGGAATCGCGCAACTCTATGGGCCCACTTTGCGGACGAACGGCTGTCCATCCCTCAGGAAATTCGGCGACAACGTGGCTTTCCTCCTCCCGTACCCACCTCACGCGCCATGCGCGCACCATCGCCTCGCGCAAGGCGGATATCGATTCGTATCCAGCAGGCAATGCGATCGCTAGCGGGAGTGTGATGAGGTTGTCTTTCCAGAGTTTGGCTTCGTCGTCGACGCGCCTGATCTCGGTGAACGTCCCTGCGTCGAATGGGTTCTCGGGCCGACTCGACACGCTTGCGTTCGAGGCGGGAAGTCCCTCGAAGAGTCGTTCAGCATCAAGACGCGTGAGTTTCGTCTTTCCTTTCTTCATTTGCTCCTCTTCAGCATGATTGATGTCTCGCGAATACCCTGGCCCCGACAACCGAAGTCACGCGTGTTTGAACGGGCGGGTGATCTTGATCTGGCGCGATCCGCTAGTTCGTCGCGAGGTCGGAGCGTATGGCGCGGCTTGTGTCGTCATCCGTGCGCCCAGAGAGTGGTGGGGTCGATCCATGCTGGATTGGATGACTGTGACGGGCAGCGCTCACTTGCGAGACGACATTCGCGAATAGACGATATTGGCGTGTTACCGCCCGAGCGTGGTCGATTGCGCTTTTCGCCTGCGCCAACCGAAGGAATTAGCCCCCGGCGCGCTTCACCCGATGACCGGACTTTTTGAGCTCTTCGATAATACGGTCACAATGGTCACCCTGCACTTCAATCAGACCATTCTTGACCGTTCCACCCGAGCCGCAGGCGGCGCGCAATTGCTTGCCCAGCGAGGCCAGGGCAACGGGGTCGAGCGCCAACCCTCTCACGACCGTCACGCTCTTCCCGCCCCGCCCTTTGGTCTCGCGAACTACCCGCGCGACGCTGTCCCCTGCGGGTTGTGTCCTGGCAATCGTCTTGCATATACATTCCGCGACCGTGTGCCGGCACTCGGGACACATCCGCCCGCCATCTGTGGAGTAAACGAGGTCACCCTTCGAACTGCTCTTGATGATAGGCATACACAAAGACATAAAGGCCAGCAATCGCCGAGTTTAGCAGGTTGCGTTTGCCCCTCCTGACTGCGTTCCATTTCTTTTTGAATATCTGGTCCGACACTGAGCGGTCCCACAGCAAAGTCTGTGCGGAATAACTCGCATGCGATCGCATCGCGGCTCTCGCGGACTCTTCGCGACGATCGAAGCGCTATCGCCGCTGCTCGACAACCCCTGACGAAATCCTGCGCTGGATTTCAGGCGATAACCTTCTGCTCTGCGTCAGCCTGTTCGCGCATGCGACGGGCTTCGTCGCGCAGGAACTGCTGGTAATCGTCCAGATCGCCGTCGAAGGGTTCGACGCCGCCCTTGGTGACCAGCCAGAATTCGTCACAGACGGCGCGAAGCAGGGCCCGGTCGTGACTGACCAGCATCACCGTCCCTTCGAATTCGTTGAGCGCCATCGCTAGCGCTTCGCGTGTTGCCAGGTCGAGGTGGTTGGTAGGCTCGTCGAGCAGCAGCAGGTTGGGGCGCTGCCATACGATCATGCACAACACGAGCCGCGCCTTTTCGCCGCCGCTCATCGTGCTCACCGCCTGGTGGACCGTGTCGCCACTGAAGTTGAAGGTACCGAGGAAGGTGCGAAGCGATTGCTCGGTGCCGCTCTGGCCTGGAGCGCGCAAGTGCGCCGGTGTGTCCCTGGCGAGGCGGATCATGTGTTCCATCGGCGTGTCGAGCGGGCGCAGCACGTCCAGCTCCTGCTGGGCGAAATAGCCGATGTTCAGGCCTTTGCCTTCGCTGATTTCGCCGGCAATCGGCTCCAGCGCGTGCGCTACCGTCTTCACGAGCGTGGACTTGCCTTGGCCGTTGGCACCGAGAATGCCGATGCGCTGCCCTGCCAATACGGAACGATTGATGCCGCGCACGATGACCGTAGGCGGCGTCCCCGACAGTGCGCCAGTCGGCGCGGGGTAACCGAAGCTCGCGTCCAGCATCGACAACAGCGGGTTCGGGACGTTGAGGGGTTCCTTGAATTCGAAGTTGAACTCCGCTTCCGCGAGCACCGGTGCGATCTTCTCCATGCGTTCGAGCGCTTTGACCCGGCTCTGCGCCTGTTTAGCCTTCGAGGCCTTGGCCTTGAAACGGTCGATGAACTTCTGCAGATGGGCGATCTTGTCCGCCTGCCTGGCCATCGCGGCCTGCTGCAACTCGAGCTGCTCGGCGCGCATGTCTTCGAACTTGCTGTAGTTGCCGCCATAGCGCACCAGCTTGGCGTTGTCGACGTGCACCGTCACCTGTGTCACCGCGTCGAGGAATTCGCGGTCATGGCTGATCACGACCAGGGTTCCTTGATAGCGCTTGAGCCAGGCTTCCAGCCAAACCAGCGCGTCCAGGTCAAGGTGATTGGTTGGCTCGTCGAGCAGCAACAGGTCGGACGGGCACATCAGTGCGCGCGCCAGTTGAAGTCGCATGCGCCAGCCGCCGGAGAAACTGTTGACCGGCTGATCAAGCTGCGCGGCCGTAAAGCCCAGTCCCAGGATCAGCGCCTGGGCACGTGCGGGGGCATCGTGTGCTCCGGCATCATGCAGGGCCATGTAGGCGTGCGCCATGCGCATGCCGTCGTCGCTGGCCTCGGCGGCGGCGACTTCGGCGTGGGCAGCCAGAAGGGCGGTGTCACCCTCGACCACGAAGTCAGTCGCGCCCTGCTCGGTTTCCGGCATCTCCTGCGCGACCTGGCCCATCCTCCATGCGGCTGGAATCGAGAACTCGCCGCTGTCTTCGTGCAGCGTGCCGTTGAGAAGGCCGAAGAAGGACGACTTGCCGGCGCCATTGCGGCCGACAAGACCAATCTTTTCGCCGGGGGTGAAGGTGACGGACGCGCGGTCGAGCACGACTTTAACGCCGCGGCGCAGCGTGACATTACGGACGGAAATCATAAGGAGCTACTTCGGAGAGGAATGGCATGATAGCCGACCGGACGTTAAGGGTCGTCTTTTTTGAGCCGCATGCGCTTTGCGGCGCCCATCGGTCACAAGGCAAGGGAGGCCCTGACGCACCACGCGGACCGGCTGCGGGGCCAGCGAATATCGTGGTGAATGACGGGTCCCAGCCGACTGTATTGACATTTTCACCAAACGAGAATGGTGGGCCTTAACTGTCACTTTGGCTAATGCGCTCGCTCTGGGGCCAATGACGCGTCAGGTGGGGGCCGCTCTATCCGCGCGTGTCGACCCAGTTGCGTGCCCAGCGTGTCGAGTGCTCCAGTGCCTGTTCTTCACTCGCGAAGTAGTCGAGCGAATAGAACTGATAGCAGCCTTCGAATTGCGCGCTATCGGCGCGTTCGAGCAGCAGATTGGATGAAAAACTACCGTCCGGCAAACGATGTGCGGACGGCTGAACGGCATAGCCGTTGTATTGTTGAAAGTGTTTGTTTTGCATTTTAATTTTATTGATATCCGAATGCGCGTGTGTCGTGAGAAACGTGCACAGGCGAGCCGATTCAAAGCCATTGCGAGCCGAGTCTGGAGCAGTCGGAAAGCGAAAAGGCGTAGGAGTCGAGGGAGAGAGTGAGGTGCAACGAGGCGTATGGCGTCTGGCAAGCTGCCGGATATACGGGCAGCTAAGGGCAATCGCGCCAACTTTGGGAGACAACGCTCCGCGAGGGTGTCGCTGCAACCCGGCGTCCGTCGTCGGTGGCCGGGTTCTTCAAACTTTACATCGGCTTGATGTTAGCCGCTTGCAGACCCTTCGGGCCTTGCTTCGTTTCGAAGCTCACCTTCTGGTTTTCAGCGAGCGTCTTGAAGCCGTCGGTCTTGATCTCGGAGAAATGAGCGAAGAGGTCGTCGCCACCCTTGTCCGGGGTGATGAAGCCAAAGCCTTTGCTGTCGTTGAACCACTTAACGGTACCGGTTTCCATGAATAATCCTTGAAGGAAAAATACGAAGATTCGCTCTCTTAATGAGAGCGCGTGAAGCGACAAGGAGGGAGAGGACCACGAATACCGCTGAGGAGCGAGCAATTGATGAACAGCAATCGAACTTCTTGACCTTCGGGCGACACACTAACCGCGCGGGTGTGCCAGCGTCAAGACTTAACTTGTAACTGTTGCTCCATGCAGCCGTTCGGGTGGTTGAACAATGCGGCCCCGATTGCCTGCACCCCTCATTAGGCATGGCGTACGGCTGGACTGCGCCAGCAGGCGTTCGCCACTCTGTACGGCCTCCTTGCCGATGTTCCGCGTGAGCAGCCTGGGCTATGCGATGGACGGCCGTTTTATCAGCGGCGGCCGCCGTCGCTTCGGTCAGTAGCGCTTTTTCGGTGGTAACGACCGTTTTATCTGCTTGCGCACACGCGCCACTGCGGCAGCCTTTTTGCGCTTTCGTTCTGCAGTAGGCTTTTCATAGGCTGTCCGGGCACGAAGTTCCGGAATCAGGCCTGTGCGCTCAATGGCGCGACGGAAGCGGCGCAACGCAACGTCCACGGGTTCGTCGGGTTTCAGAATTACAGTAGTCAACTCGTTCCTTTGAGATCCGGCAGGACTGAGAACGGCGATCTGGCGCCATCTCCATTTACAAGGCAGCGATCGAGCGGATCGTGGTGAGCATCGGCGACCCTTTTGCTTACACCTCGCTGCGGCACAAGTGTAGCAACTGTCGTCCCTTTTCGTGCGGGTCAAACGGAAAGCGCCTGGATACCCGGTCGCGGGCCGCTATCGGCTCCGATCCCCGGGGTGCGCGTCCGTTGAAGCCGGATCGTTCGTCGCGCCCCGCAGTTCAGCAGGAGCGAGGCTGCGCGACCGAGCGCGCGCAGAGGTTGGGTTGAAAGCCAAGCAGTGATCGGCAGCACGCGACCCTCTCCGGCCGTTTGCCCGGCTTCGTGCTCAAAGACTGCGTTCAAACGCATAGGCGACGCTCCCGGCGCCTCTCTGTCATGCCGCGTAATGGTCAACCCTGGCACATTTTGGCGCGCAAAGTGAAACGACACTGAGGGGCTCAATTGACAATACCTCCCCCTTTCGCAGTCGACGGATGCGGCTAAGCGCGCTTGTTCCCGGGAGTCCGACGGTCAGCGCTTATTTCCAAAATTTAAGCAACCACATGATGCCCGCATCGCTTAGTGTAACCGTCGCTGTTTTGCGCTGTATGCCCGGGAGCCCGGAAACATCCCCGCATCCGGATTGGCCGAATGGGAAGATGCTGGCGCGGCAGCCGACAAGACTAAACTAATGGAGACACAGGAATGGAGAAGTTGCTGTATCAAGTGGAGGATCGCCCCCCGATCGTGACAGCTGTACTGCTGGCGCTCCAGCACCTGCTTGCGGCGTTAGGTGGCATTATTGCCGTGCCCCTCGTACTCGGTGGGGCGCTGAAACTCCCCACGGATCAGGTGATCGCGCTGGTGAATGCCGCCTTGCTGGGTTCCGGTATTGTCACGATCATCCAATGCAAAGGTGTTGGGCCGGCTGGTATTCGCTTGCCATGCGTGATGGGTACCAGTTTCACGTTCGTCGGCGCCGGCATCAGCGTCGGTCTCGAACACGGCGTGCCGGGAATTCTGGGTTCTTCCCTGGTGGGCTCGCTAGTCATGATTGCGGGCAGCTATTTCATGCCGGCAATTCGTAAGCTGTTTCCGCATACCGTGACCAGCGTCGTGGTAACGATGATCGGCCTCTCCCTGATACCAGTGTCCGTCGACTGGGCCGCCGGCGGCTTCGGCAGCGCTCACTATGGAGCACCAGGTAACCTTGCAATTGCAGGCTTTGTGCTGGTACTGGTCATTGCGTTCGTTCAGTGGGGCAAGGGCATCGTTTCGGCATCCGCGGTGGTACTTGGCATGCTTATCGGTTACCTAGTGTGCCTGCCGCTGGGGATGATCGACTTTGCGCAACTCCGCGCTGCGCCCATCATTGCGTTGCCGCAGCCCATGCACTTTGGCTTGAGCTTCCCGATCTCGGGCATCGTCGCTATGTCGCTGGCCTTTCTCGTCACAATCGTGGAAACCACAGGTACGTTCATGGCACTGGGGGCAGCAACGCAGACACCCATGCCGGGCAAGAAGTTAGCACGCGGCATCCTGTGCGATGGTGTTGGATCTGCCTTCGCTGCGCTGATGTCCAGTCCGCCCGTGTCAACTTTTGCGCAAAACGTCGGCGTAGTGTCGTTGACTGGGGTCGCCAGCCGGCATGTGGTAATGCTGACCGGCGTGATGCTGCTCCTGGCTGGCTTGTTCCCCATGCTCGGCGCTCTGGTGGTCACGATTCCGCAACCGGTATTGGGTGGCGCAGGGCTGATGATGTTCGCGATGATCGTCGCCGCTGGCATTCGGATGCTTGGCAAGACTGAGCAAACTAAACGCAACAGTCTGATTATCGCCGTATCGATTGGTTGTGGTCTCGCGGTGACCTTCAGGCCAGAACTGCTGTCCCAGTTCCCGGCATTCATGAAAGAGGTATTCGGATCCGGCATCACCGTTGGGGCATTGGTGGCCGTTCTGCTAAATCTGTGCCTGCCTGGTCGCGAACTCGAAACCTACGATGACGACGAGTTCGAGGTGAGCGAGCGGAAGTTTGTTCAGGAACCTGCGTGATTTGCGTAACGCATCCGCGCGAGGGAGCTTGAACGTACGGCTATGACGCTGTAGTTAACGAAACTGAGGGAACGTCTCTTTACTGATGCGGAGCCGTCGTCTGAGTGTCAAGGCGATTGCGCAATCGGATGACGCTTCATGGCCGATACCGGAAGTCCGCCGTCTGACTTAAGGATGCACACGAGTTCATCGAGGTAGGCCACGCTCAACGGTGAGGGCTTCGCGGCACATCAGGAGGCGCTCTTTAGAGATCGCGTTGGGTAGCAGATTTCGAGAAAAACTCCGTACCAGCTCAATCGAATCGCAGTCAACCACCTCTTTCTGGCTTCAGGCGCATAGGAATGCAATCGTCTTCTCGTTGAAAGCCAACGCAGAATCGACGCTGCTGATATGTGCCGCCCCAGGAATTTCGACGAAGCTTGCACCTGGAATTTGTGCGCTCATTTTCTTGCCTATCGATGGTGGCGAGATGCAATCGTCGCCGCCGGCAATAATGAGGACGGGCTTGGCGATGTTCACGAGCCGGCTGCTTGCGTCGTAGCCCACAATGCCTTGTGCGATACGCGCCAGCGATTCGCCATCGGACGTTGCTGCGATGGCGTGCCAAATCTGCCAAGTGGACATGGCCGCGTTGCTCGCTCTGAACGACGCGCTCACATTGAAGGGCCACGCGCCTTCGAAGCGCCGGACCGGCCCGTCTTCGCTGCGAAACGTGCTGGCCCATTGTTCGACAAGGGTGCGAAACGCGTCCGTCGCCGTCGAGGGGAAACTGTTGGCCAGCACGAGCCGCTCGACGCGTGCGCCCCAGGTGAGAGCTAGTTCGATGGCGATGAGGCCACCCAATGAAAGACCCACAATGGAGGCACGTTCGATGGCCAGATGATCGAGCAGTGCGATGACGTCGCACGCAAGATCTTCAATCCTGAGAGGAGCGTCGACTCGTGCCGACGCACCGTGACCCGCATGGTCCGGCACGATGACACGGAACCCCGCTTCAACAAGCGGTGGGATCTGCGGACTCCAGGCGCGGCCCGAGTTTCCGATGCCGTGCAATAGCACGACGGGGCGGCCTTGGCCGAATTCGACGTAATAGTTGCGGCGTTGTGCGTGGACGTAGTAAGCCATCTTGAGTCTCCTGCGTCAGGCGTGGGGAGAAGAAAGACGCGCATAGGAGCGCGGGGAAAAGCGTGTACCGAGCAGGCAAAGGAGGAGTGCACCCACCACCATGATTGCCCACGCACCGGAAAGATCTGCGAAGCGGTCTCGCAACGCGCCCGCGACCAGTGGCATGAGACTCGCGATGACATAGCCGCCGCCTTGTACGAAGGCCACGAGTTCTCCTGCACGCACCGGATCCTCGCTATGGTCAAGCGCAACGATCAACGACAGGGGGAAGAGTGCGCCGATACCCAGACCGAGCAGCACGCATGCGACAGGCGCAAGTGCGATCGGTGCTGCCAGTAGGCAGACCAGGCCGCCGATCAGCAGGGCGAGTGCGGCGAGCAGTGGCTTGCGGCGGTCAGGCATGCGCTCAATCGCGGCCGATACGCCGAGCCCGGCAATGACTTCGGCCACTGTGACACCTGCGAGCAGATATCCGGCATGAGCGCGGCTCCAGCCGAGTTGGATATAGAAGGGCGGCAGCCACGCGAGGACCAGCGTGTATGCGCCAGTGCCTACGCCGAAGAACAGCATCAGTTCCCACGCTCGCCACCTACGCCAGACCGCGCAACGTGCCATTCGGACTCGAGGCGCCTGGAAGAGGGGCGCATGGGCCGAATCCGTCCGGCGCGTAGACTTGAGCCAGAGAGCCCATGCTAAGGTCGCGGGTAGCGCCCAGAATGCTAGCGCGCTGGGCCAACCGAACACCTCCGCAAGCGGGGCGGCCAGCGCGGCCGCGGCAGCAGCTCCGCCCATGATCGCGGTGGTGTACATCCCCATCGTTGCACCTGCGCGTGAGCCGTAGACGCGCTTGATAAACGTCGGAATCAACGCTTGTACCAGCGCGATTCCTGTGCCGGCAAGGACCGCGGTGATCAGCATCGCTGTTCCGCCATACCAGAAAGCACGCGCCGCGCACGCCATGGCAATCAGGGCGATACCGAGGCCGACATATGTGCGCTCGCTCCCGCGTCTCTGGAGTGGCCCGCTGAGCAATGCGCCTACACCCATGACGGCTACCGGCAGCGCGGTGAGCATCCCGGCGCTCGCATGATCGAGGCCTGTGGCGGCCATGATGTTTTCCAGCAGAGGACCGACACCGGCCATCGTCGGCCGCAGGTTCAGCGCGAGCGCGATGATCGCGCTCGCGAGGACCCACGAGGCATTCGCTGCTTTTGGATGTGTCATATATCTCTACATAAAGTATCTTTACATCGAGTAAAATAACCTGGTTACAACGGGGACGCAAGCTGATATCTTGGCGTCAAGAAAATTGCTTTGGAGGTATAGAAATGGGGCGAGCCACGCGCGCGGCTGAACAGTGGCGAAGGGAGATGCCTGAAATTGACGCGAACGTCATGGCGACGGTCGGGCGTTTGCTGGAGGCGACCCATTTGATCGAACGCACACGGCTTGTGCCGCTCGCGGCGCAATTCGGCTTGCAGACAGGGGAATTCGACGTGATCGCGGCTTTGCGCCGCGCAGGTGCGCCGTACCAGCTCACTCCCACTGAACTCTACGAGTCGCTGATGCTGTCGTCCGGTGCGATGACGAGCCGGCTCGACCGGCTCGAGCGTTCGGGGCTCATCGAGCGGCGAGCGTCGGCGAAGGATCGACGTAGCGTAGACGTATGCCTGACACAGAAGGGGGCTGACCTGATTGCCGAAATCCTGCCGCACCACATTGCCAACGAGCAGGATGCGCTGAAATTGCTGAGCGCGCGAGAGCGCGAGCAGCTCGATCACCTGCTTGACAAGCTGATACGCGGGGTCGAGACGTGAGTATCGCCGTGCTACATGCGTCGCCCCGAAGTGACCGCGGATGCCTCGTGAATCCTTGTGCGGACTACAGTCGTGTCGGGCTTCGCCAGGACACCTTTCGAGGGTGACGATACCTCAAAGGGTATTACGAGAAGCGGATCAAACTTCGTCGCGTAGCTTTACGGGCGTGCTGCCGATGGGCCGTTGGCCGGATCGTCAACGCGCCGCAAAACGGGAGCGGTACTCGACGGGCGTTAGCCCCAGGGACTGACGGGTCTGCTTTTTTAACGCATGCGTGCTCAAAAGTGAACGGGACTGAACGTTCGTCTCCTCGATTCCAATCGCCGCTGTCGAGTTCTGCAAGCTTTGTCGCCAAGGTCGTCATCACTATGTTGATGTCAGTGATCGAGCAATCGATGATGTGCTGTGCTCCAGTGGCGCTGCCGTTATAGCGGGTCCTCAATTCGTTATGAGCTGCAGATCGGGACGAGTAACCGAAGCTCTTTACACCATCGGATTTCAAGGTAAGGATGTGTCGTTTTGAGGCCTTGTTTGCTATCTTCGTTTCACCGACTACCCCATTTTTTGACGCGAGCGCGATGTGTCGCCGCATAAAATTCTTTGGGAACTCAAGAAAGATCGTTCGGTTTGCTACATTTTTTACAGTCCACTTTTGGTCCGGCAATTGTCTGTTGTCGCTTCCCCGTTTTATTTCGTTGCACATTCCTCTCCCCCAAGCTGAACGCATTAGAGACGATTCTAGAAAGCGAATCGACGCTATGCAAAGTGAGCAATGGGCGATCCTGAATATTGTTAAGCGAATTGCATAAGCGCACTAAACTGAAGAGCGGTGTATGCGAGAAGAATAAAAAGTGGACGTTGCGCCATTCGCGCCGTGTCGCCGCCGACAAGTTGTCGGCGGTTGCTGACGCTCAGGTGTCGCCATTCTTGAGGCAGCTTGAGGTTGGCGGATTCAACCGGTAGATGCAATAGTTTGGTTAAACCGCTCGGCTGTTTTTCTTGCTCCTCCCCAGCTATCCTGCGGAACAAGACGCGGCTAGATAGTCAAAGCGTCTTTGCTATCGACGTTACCTCTCGTCGAAACACATGCTCGCTCAATACTCTGCCTCCAGGAGGCGAAGATAGCGGGGCGTTACGGGTTCATAGTTCGACGCGGACAGCCAGGCGCGCCCACCAGTAGCATTTGCGGCAGCGTAAGCCCACGCCGCGACGCGATTCGCTGTGATCCTGTCATTTGCCAGGCCCGCTAAAACGCCGATTTCGTTGAGTGCATCAGATTTTGTCATCGGTCTCTCCAGCCAGCGCTCGAGGTGGGGACTTGCCGCGAGCGTGTCGGATTTGCTGCGATTGCATGCCGGGTGCGCAAGCACAAAATTGTGCGCCTGGTCCCTCGGATAGAGTGAGAAGGGTACAAAATGGTCGACGTCCGCGTCGGTAATGCCGCTCCTGCAGTAGAAGCACCGGGCTCCATCAAGCTTGCGCAACTCCGTACCAATAATGGTTAGCGATTGTCGGGAGCATGAAAAGAGGAAGTCCTCCAGGTCATTGGCATTACCGAGGATGGCGTGTTTGCGCCGGTTCGCCTTGATGTGATCGATCCAGTGGGTGCGCGATAGCTGCTGTACCAGCGTGTAAAAGCGCCGGAAAGCCTTCGAACAACAACGATCATTTCGCCGCACGCCACAATTTCGGCGGCAATCGCAGTTCGATACACAAATTACTTGGCAAACAGCTACTCGATACGACCATCTTTCCTTGCGTTGGAAAGTTCCGCCGATGCTTATCCGGCCGGGGACACGAAATTGAGCGGTGCAAAACGGTAGGCAAGGCTTTGGTTTTGCGAGCGAGGAAGCCGTTGAGACGGATTGACTACGCTTGTGCCAGAATCTCCCTCATTTCGAGGGGACGGCCGGCATCCGTGTCGGCCGGCGATGGGCGCAGACTCATTCTGAAACGCAAACGGGGAAGACGTGAAGAATAGTGACAGCTGGAATCCGATCGGAAACATCGACGCAACGCTCGGCATCGCAGGCCGCCGGCAGTTCCTCAGCTATACGGGTGCGGGGATCCTCGCCGCGCTGCTGCCCGCATGCTCCGGCAGCAGCACCGGCAACGCATACAGCCACACCATTGCATGGGGCCGGCAGCAGTGTGAGGCCGCGCTTACGGGTAAAGTCGCCGCCCTCTCGGTCGCGCTGATGAAGGGCAACCGAATCGTCTGGCAACAGGCCTTCGGCAACGCGTCGGCCAGCACGCCGGCCACGAACCAGACACGTTTCAACATCGGCTCGGTCAGCAAAGTCTTCGCCGCGCTGGCCGCGATGATCCTGCAGGACCGGGGGCTGCTGGACCTCGATACGCCGATCGCGAAATATCTGCCGTCGTTCTCCATGCTCTCGCCGCACTACACGCGGATCACTACACGCCTTCTGCTGTCACATTCCTCGGGATTAGGCGGACAGAACAATTGGAATATATTCACGGGCGGCGTAGCGATGCCCGGGTACGTCGAAAACACCCTGACTGCACTCGCGAACGAACACCTCAAGTATTCGCCGGGGGAAATGGCGAACTACTGCAACGATGGCTTCACGCTCGTCGACCCTGTCGTTGCCGCGGTGAGCGGACAGAGCTATGTCGAGTTTGTGCAGCACAATATCCTGACCCCGCTGAGCATGTCCAACTCGTGCTTCCTGGCAAGCGCGCCGACCACCGGCACCTTTGCCATGCCCTATGGCATCAATGGCGCATGGTATCCGCAGGAATTCTCGAACGTGTACGCGAGCGGCGGGTTGTGCTCGACACCGGGGGACATGATGAACTTCGCCCAGATGCTGCTGGACGGCGGTGCGTTCCAGGGGCGGCAAATCGTGTCGCCTGCGGCTATCGCCGAGATGGGCCGCGACCAGACAACGAAGCTTCATGTCAATCCGACGCCGGTGTATTCATTTGGACTGGGTTGGGACTGGGTCAAGTCTTCCGCACTGGCCTATGCAGGCAATACGACGTGGATAAAGGACGGTGAGACGCCCGCATTCTCCAGCATGTTCATCGTGCTGCCGGATGCGCAACTGGCCGTGATGCTGACGGGGCATACGGGTTACAACCCATTTGCGCTGGCCTACGGGCTCGTGGAGCAGGCCATGCAGGAAGACGGTTCTATCCGTGCGTCGGCGCCTCTGCTCGGGGCGGTCGTCCCACCGGTTGCGACGGCACCGGACGTCACGACAGCCGCGGGCATGTATGGCAACCATTCGGCGCCGATCCACGTGCAGGTCGGCACGGACGGCAGTCTCGTCCTCAACCGGTATGCGGGGACCGGTACCGGCAACAGCATGTGGCAGCCACTGGACGACGGGGTGACGAAATACGAGTATCGCAGCGACGGCTGGTGGTGGAGCGACAACACCGGACACAGCTACAGCTTCAATATCCAGTCCGGAACCGATCTGAACGGCCAGCCATTCAGTTACCGCTATCTGGTTCAACGCACGAGCGGCAGCAGTACCCTGGGCGGCGACGTCATAGCCCAACAATTGACGGCGCAATCACTGCCGCTTTCGTCCGCATGGCAAGCGCGCCTGAATTCGACATGGGTGCCGACCAACCTGGCTTCCACCGACGAAATCACCGCGCTCCGCGGAGCCGCCACATGGCACACCACGATCGGCAGCCTTTCCGAATTCGAGGGATACATCCTGTTTGGGGGGAACGATCCGTGGGGGTACCAGTTGCTCACGCCGTTAGCGGACGATCGTGGCGGGGTGTCCGTCCGGGCGCCCAACGAGGCGGGCAGAGAATTGAATGAAATCAGCTTTTCCGTTGCCGCTGACGGTTCGGAGACCATGACCGTTGGCGGACTGCAATTCGTCAGGGTTCCAGTGTAATCAGGCCAGTAGAGGCGATAGCGGTCTGTCGCGCTCCAAAAACGCAGATGCAGGATGATGACATCGCCAAAACTGCATCCGCACAATTCTATTTGCTGGCCATCTTTAAAACGAATGCCGGTACGATTTGCGTGCCGCGTGGGCAAAATGTAAACGAAAAGACGGACCACACGCCATGAACAAGATTGCAGGGACTTCGGGGGAAACGCTCCAGCCGTTGGAAACGGCCGCCGGGGCGATACTGGAGAGCGCGGGCCGTCGCAGATTCCTCGGCTATACGGGAGCCGGCATGTTGGCCGTCGCGTTACCGGGCTGCGGCAGCGGCGCGGCCAATAGCTCCGCCAGCACGTACGCCAACACCCGGGCTTGGGCCGAGAGCGCCGTCCAACAGGCCATAAATCTGGGACAGACCGACGGCTCGGCGGTGTCGATGGCGCTGCTCAAAGGCAACCAGATCGTCTGGCAGAAAGCGTTTGGCTCGGCCACCAGCAATACGGCGGCGACCACGCTCACGCGCTTTAACATCGGTTCGGTCAGCAAGGTGGTGGCCGCGCTGGCGGCGATGATCCTGCAGGATCGCGGGCTGCTGAACCTCGATGCGCCGATCGTTCAATACCTGCCGTCATTCAAGATGCTCTCGCCGGCCTATACGCAGATCACGACGCGGCATCTGCTCTCGCATGCCTCGGGCCTGCCCGGGTTCGTCTGTGGTCACGATGCTTCTGCGTTCGTGCCGGTTCCCGGCGACGCGGAACTGACGATGCAGGCATTCGCGAACATGCACCTGAAGCATTTGCCGGGGCAGATGGCCAGCTACAACAATGACGGCTTCACGATGATCGAGCCTGTCGTGCAGGCGGTGAGCGGGCAGAGCTACCCGGACTTCGTCACGCAGAACATTCTCGCGCCGCTCGGCATGACGAATTCGGGCTTCCTGACGAGCGCGCAGACGTCGGCGGGGGCTGAGTTTGCGCATCCGTACATCAATGGCGTCCCGACCAGCCAGCTCGAGTATTACAACACCTACGCTTCGGGCGGCCTGAACACAACGCCGGGCGACATGATGAACCTCGCGCAGATGCTCATTGCGGGCGGTGTCTTTCAGGGGCAGCGCATCGTGTCCGCGGCCGGCGTCGCACAGATGGGCACCGACCAGACGACGACACTGCCGATCAACCTGTTGCCGGAAAGTCGCTGGGGACTGGGCTGGGACAACGTGCAGCTCCCCGCATTGTCCGCGGCAAGCGTCACCGCCTGGGAGAAGACCGGCGGTTCCATCTGCTTCTATACCGACTTCATCGTGGTGCCGAAGGCGCAACTGGCCGTTCTCGTCTGCGGCGGCAGAAATTTCCTGAACGACGCTTTCTATCCGGGCCACATTGCCCGAGGCATCGCGCTGCGTGCGCTGCAGGAGGAAGGAACGATTGCCGCGCTGCCGGCCAGCGCGACTGCCGCGCAGATCCCATCGCAGGCCCCGGCCCCGAATGTCGCGGCCATGAGCGGCATCTACGGCAACAATACCGGTCCCATCCAGGTTACCGTCAATCCTGCGGACGGCAGTCTCACGCTCGCAACGCTCGACTCGACCGTCACACCCTACACATGGCCACCCATCAATGAAGGCGTGACGAGCTATCAATATCGCGAAGACGGCTGGTGGTGGAGCAGCACCAGCGGTGTGCCGAGCTACCGCTTCGAGGTCGTACCGGGCGAGGATTCGAACGGCAATGCCACCACTTTTTGCTATCTGATGGCGCGCGCCGCTTCCGGTGACGTCAGCGTGCTGGCCCAGCAACTGCCGCGGGCGCCGGCACTCGACGCCGTGTGGCAGCAGCGCGTGGGAACGCAGTGGACGATCAATAACGAATCCACGGATTCCACGCTATGGAAGGTCGCTCCGAGTGTGATGGAGGCGCCCACCGTCATCGGCAGCCTTAACGAACTGCCAGGCTATGTACTCCTTACCGGTGGCGGACCGATCCTCCAAAATGGCCAGTTGCTCCTGCCTGTCCCGAACGACAGCGCACGTGCACGCATGGCCGTTAACATGTTCCGCGACCTGAACGAGGTCGCTTTTGGAACGGTGAACGGCACGCCGACCATGACGGTCGGCAGTCGAACGTTTACTCCAGCATCCTGAATACTTGCCCTGGCGATGAGTTTGCCGTCGCCGTCATGAGGGTGTTGTGGTTCAAATTGCATTCGTGGGCGAAAAATGGCATGTTCACCATTACTTCATCGTGCTGTTAAAGTGAGTTGAGGGAAAATTGCGGGGGGAGCGAAGGTCGGCATATTCGCCGTTGCTTCATCTGCGCATCGGTCACGCTGCGGAATGTTTCTTTTGGCGCTGCCATTGAAAGCTGCCGCCGCCCAGCAGCAACGCGAGACTCATCATACCCCCTGGTTAGTCGATGCGCTGCGATGCGATGCCTGGTCGGTGCATCCCGGACAGTGGGGAAAGGGCACCGCATGATCCCGCTGCGATCCCGGTCAATTAATAAGTAATCTAGATAAATATGTGGCTTCTTTCGTTCGCAATCGTGCCACGATTGAAGATTGGGAAACAGCTTGATATCTTGATCGTCGGCACGACGCGACGGTCGGACCAATAAACCGATCCGCATTCGATTCAACCGTAAGAAGGGAAAACAACATGTCACGGAGACTTTGCGCGATCGTTCTGGCGCTGCTCGTGATGCCGTCGAAGCTTTCAACATCAGGGATACTCCCTCCGGACCACGGCGGCGAATTCATGGTCGAGCCATCCGGTGGACAGCCCTTGCGCTTCGGCGCCACGGTTCTTCCTGTTTTGCAACGGTAGTGGCTTGCATTACGCGACAATCGGGTTTACGACCATGAACATCAAGACTTGAGCCACGCCGAAATGAACCGCCGTCGCCAGCAAGCTCGAAGCGATGTGGCGATGCGCGCTTTGCCGAGGTCGCGATTGACACTGCCGGTTTGTTTGGGTACCTTCACTGCGCGTTTTGCTGCATGGACGGTCCCGCACAAAAACGTACGGACGTATTCGAACTTGTGCGCGGTTTCGCGAGTTTTCGTCTCGTTGTCGTCAGCAGCGACCCTGCGCAGTCAACAGCAATACCGAGAAAGACGGCATGAGGGGGCAGGCCTGTGAAAGTATCGCCGCGAGGCGGCGCGAGGCGTGCGTTCCCGTTTGTCCTCTGCGCTGAGGTGGTGGCGGTTGCAACGCATGCATGCTGCTGCATTCAAGGGGCCGCGTTCGGGGAATGTCGATGGTCGACCATACAGACCATTATTTCGTGGGTTTGACGCAGCAGTCCAGCGCAGGCGGACTGGCGCGCCTGCGCGGGCATGGTGCCGTGACGCTGCCGGCATCGCGTGTCTATCCGGTGGGCGCGCGCTTCGACGAGTTCGTGCAGCCGCTGCTGCGCCTGCTCAATGGCGACGACCACGTGCGGGAGATCGTGCTGCGCCCCGTGCTGGGGCGCTATGGCGTGAGCCAGGAGCTCTCGGTCGGCCTGGAGGTTAAGGCGGCGGCGGGCTTCAATGCGGCGGCGCTCGCCGCCGGCGTGTTCCGGCTCGCGCAGGCCGCCGCGCAGATCGACGCGTTCGTCGGCCGGGTGCTGTCGCCAGGCGAATGGACCGACAATGCGCGCCCCGGCCTCACGGTGCTTTTCAAGGAGCCGCGGCGCATTGCCGACACAACCGACCTCGTGCGGCGGATCATCGATTTCCCGGGCGACGGATGGCCCATCGACGGCTTCACGACCATTCCCTCCGCCGAGCGGCGCATCGGTCTCGTGCAGGGGCTGCGCTACATTTTTCTTCCCGAGATCAGCGTGCGCTGGGACCGCGAACTGCGCCAGCGCCTGAGCGTCAACGACGAGGAGATCGACGTGATCCTGCTTGATCAGGCCACGCGCATCGGCCGCATGTGCAAGGTGCTGCTGCAGGATGCGTCGATCGAGGCGGCGTGGCTCAGCTGGTTCGACGTGATGGTGGCCGGCATCGAGGACTACCAGGAGCTGATCGCCGTGCTGGCCGCCGAGCAGGGCGCGCGTGCCGCCGATCCTGGCTCGATGGCGCGCAAGGCGTTTTCGGCGATCCTGCGTCTGACGAGCCTCGGCGTGTTCCAGAAGCGGCTCACGCATATCGGCTTCGACGAAGCGCAGCGGGACCGCACCGCAAGCGCGCCGGCCATGGCCGCGAACCTGGCCCGATGATGCTGCGCGACCTCACCCGGCATGGCGCCGGATTCCCACGGAGCGAGGCAGCGTATGGCTGACCTGACGGCGGCATTGTTCGCCCGCTACAACCGCGTCATGCGCGGCACCTTCGTCGGTGTCCTGATCGTCGCGTGCGCGCTCGTCTACATCCAGTTCCGGATGACGCTGGGCGCCGAAACGTCCAGCCTGGGCCAGCGCATGCAGGAGCAGGCCGTGTCGCTCGACGCCATCGTCAAGACCGCCTCGGACGCTGTCAACACGATGCGCATCCAGGCACAAACCTGGTTTCGCCTGCATCCACAGGGCGCCGCGCCTTCCGTGCTGCTGCGCGCGCTGCAACCGGGCGCCGCGCCCGGCAGCATCGAACTCGAGCAGTTGCCGCCGCCGTGGACCGTCGCCGACGCCGGCAACCTGACCGGGCTCGTCGGCGTGCGCACGCCCGCCATCGACCGCGAACTGGAGATGGCGCTGAGCCTGAACGGCACATTCAAGACCCTCAAGGCCAATCTGCCCGGCGCGACCTGGGTCTATTACACGTCGGCGTACCGCTTCATCAATATCTATCCGTGGGTGTCGTCGAAAAACTTCTTCTACGCGGATTCGCTCAAGAAGAAGGAGTTCTTCGCCGGCGTCGAGCCCGCCGCGGATCCGTCGCGGCACATCCTCTGGACGCCGGTGTATCTGGACGAAGCGGGCCAGGGCGTGATGGTGACGGCCTCGGCGGGGGTCTACGACGACAAGGCGTTTCGCGGTTCGGTCTCGCTCGATCTCACGCTCGTGCGGCTCAACCAGTTCGTGCGCAACTGGGACGAGAGCCTCGGCACGCTCTTCATCATCAACGATCGCGGGCAGTTGCTCGCGCATCCCACCCTCGTGCGTTCGGGCGCACAAACCATTCTGCAGGCCGCTGAAGCGTTTCCTCTGGCATTGCGCCGCGATCTGCCAGCCACGCTGCAGGCGGCGGACGGCGACCTCGTCGAGCTGGACGGCTATTACGTGGAGACGCTTGGCATCCAGAACGCGCCGTTCCATCTCGTGCTGCTCGTGCCGCGCTGGAATCTCGTGAAGGTGGCGCTGGAAACGGGCGTGCCGAGCGTGCTGCTGCTCGTCATGGGCCTGACCTTGATGCTGCTGATCGCGAGCAGCTTCACCTATCGCGACGCGATCGTGCCCGCGCAAAAACTCGTGCGCTATATCCAGGAGGAAGACCGCGGCTCGGTAAAAACGATCCCCGATATTCCGCAGGCGTGGCGCCCCTGGTTCCTCACTATCCAGAACGTATTCAACGCACACACGCAGCTCGTGTCGATCCAGCAGGAGCTGGACGTCGCGCGGCGCATGCAGCAGTCGATCGTGCCCACGCGCTTTCCTTCGCGCCCCGATCTGCAGATGTTCGCGCGCATGATTCCGGCGCGCGAGGTGGGCGGCGACTTCTACGACTATTTCTGGCTGTCCGACCAGAAGCTCGGCGTGGTGATCGCCGACGTTTCGGGCAAGGGCGTGCCCGCCGCGCTGTTCATGGCCGTGGCGCGCACGCTGCTGCGCGCGATCGCGCCAAGCGCAGCCGGTCCCGGCGCCTGCCTCGCGCTTGCCAACGACCTGCTCGCGCAGGATAACGAGGCCACGATGTTCGTGACGCTGTTCTACGGTATTCTCGATACGGGCACGGGTATGCTCGAATACGCGAACGGCGGGCATAATTCGCCTTGGCTGATCGCGCCGGACGGCACGGTTTCTCAATTGCCGGGCACGGGCGGCATGGCGCTCGGCGTGATCGAAGGCGTGCCGTTCGTGCAAGCGAGCGCCCAGATCGCTTCGGGCTCGACGCTGCTGCTCTACACCGACGGCATTACCGAGGCGTTCAACCCCGCCGACGAGGAGTACGGCGAAGTGCGCCTTTCCGGGCATCTTGCGGCTTCGGCGGGACTCGGCGTGGAGGCGCTGCTCAAGCGGCTCGTCGACAGCGTCTACGAGTTCGCCGATGGCGCGCCGCAGTCCGACGACATTACCTGCCTGGCAGTTCACTATGGAGCGGCCGGGCCGACGAAGGCATGAACGTGAGCGACCGATTCGATACGCAGTTGACGGTGCACGCACCGGATATCGGCGGCCTTGTCGATTCACTCGACATATTTTTTGCCGCGCACGGCTTGCCGCATGCGCTGCTGCAGTCCTTTGCGATGGCGTTCGACGAGGTCGTTTCGAACATCGCGGCCTACGGCTCGGCGCAGCAGCCGATCCGCATTCACGTGACGGTCGCGGCCGACGAGGTGTGGGCACAGGTGATCGACGACGGCGTCGCGTTCGATCCGCTGCAGCTCGCCGACCCCGACGTGACGAGCAGCGTCGAGGATCGCGCGATTGGCGGGCTGGGTGTCTTTCTCGTCAAGAAGATGATGGACAAGGTGGCCTATGAACGCCGCGAGCCGTACAACTGTTTGAGCTTCGCGAAGCGCATCGCGCCCGCGCGAAACTGATCTACGAGGGAAACATGAATATCAGCGAAGTCAACGAGGGCGAAGTGCTGGCAATCGCCGTGTCGGGGCGCGTGGACAGCACGACGGCGGGGCAGCTCGAAGAAGTGTTGCCCGAGCGCGTGCAGAGCGCGTCGTGCGTGCTGCTCGATCTCACCGACGTGCAGTACGTGAGTTCGGCGGGGCTGCGCGTGATGCTCAAGGCCGCGAAGATTGCGAAGGGCACCGGGCACGATCTCGTGCTGGCAGGACTCGCGGCGCCGGTTCACGAGGTGTTCCAGGTGATCGGCTTCGACTCGCTGTTTCGCATTCTGCCAGACCGCGCGGCGGCGCTTGCCGCGCTTTCGGGCAACGGCGCCTGAGCGTCGCGCCTCGCTTGCCCATGCGTGACGGGCCGCCTTGCGGCGGGCCCCTTGCCGCTCAGCCGCAGGTTCAGGCGCGGCCCGGATTGTGTGTGCCGTTCAGGACTTCGGTGCGAGCCACGAGTCTTCCGCCTCGATGCCGTCCGGGTCGAATGTCCACGTGATCTTCTCGTAGGTGAACGAGATATCCTCCATGTGGCCCATCTGCTTGTTCTCCAACGCCAGGCAGTTCGGCGTCCATGCGCGGACGTTCGTCAGGATCGCGTTCGACAGCTTCACCGTGTAGTACTTCTCTTCCGTGCCCTTCGGCGAGATGCGGTAGTACTCCAGCGTCACGTCCTTCATCTGCTCGCCAGAGGTCAGCGCCTGGAACAGCTTGGGCGAGGACTTGTCGATTTCCTTGGTCAGCGTCATCGGCAGGTGCACCCGCTTGCCCGTGGGCAGCCCCGTCTGCGGGCTCTTCGGAATTTCAATGGTGTGGTCCACGGCCTGCACCAGGATCTTTCCCTCGTGGCCCTTGACCTTCGTCGAGCCTTCGATCTTTCCCTGGTTCTGGCCTTCGAGTACGAGATAGCACGGCATCGGCATGATGATTTCTCCAGTTGGTATTCGGTTGCGGCGTTGTCTTCAGTCGTTGCTCAGAGTTCGTCTCTGCGCATGGGATGAATTCTGGTCGCGGGCCATTACGAGCTTGTTTCAGGAAAGCCGCACCGTGTTACCGATGAAATACGCGCTGCCCCGGCGTGTTTCTCTCAGGCGACCTGATTAAAGCGCTCGAGTGCCTGCGCGCGCGTGTCCGCGACACTCAGGATCGATAGAAAGCCGCTGATTTCGAAGGCTTCGCGAATCTGGTTCTGCACGCCGCACAGCACGAGCAGGCCGGCGGACTGCTTGAGCCGCTTGGCCGCCACGAGCACGACGCGCAGCCCGGCGCTGGAAATGTAGTCGAGCGCGCTCAAGTCGATCAGCAATTGATTGATCCCCCGGTCGAGCTGCCGCAGAATCTCGGCCTCGACTTGCGCGGAGTTCGTGCTGTTGAGCGCGCCTTCGAGGTTCGCTACTAGCACATCTCCGTGCATTTCATACTGGTTTGCCAACATGGTCTCTCGTGCAATGGTTTACCGCTGTTTACCGTTGCAACGGTAAGTCGTGGTGTGGACGTTATCGTTCATGTACTCGCCACACAGGGAATTCACGCGCCCAATTTTATGATTGCGTCTTGTGAAACAGGCGGTTGGGGCAACTAAAAAGCTTTCAAACGATTGACAAAGAAACCGTCAATGCTCCATGGCATCCATAGCTCTCGCAATGTCGCGCCCACGTGAATCGGGCGTATGGCGCGCGTAGCGTATCACGTACCGTGCGCGGATCGAAGTGGGAAAAAAACCGATAAAAATATTCAGTCTGACTCGTTTGCATACCACATCGATGTGGTAAGCAAATTTCCTTATGGATCGTAATCGCGTCATGCAAGGAAAAGCATTGTCCAATGCGTGAGAAACAGATTTTTGTGGCGTGCGAATTGGGTAAACGCTATTCTCCAGGGCTACAAGAAAGCTCTCTGTTTTCACCAACAGCTACGGGTACAAGAAAGGGGATCGGCCATGGCATCTGACGGGTCAGTCGCTCCGAAGGAGCGCGTCAATATCGTATATCGTCCGGCGACAGGGGATGCCAAGGCGGAGGTGGAGTTGCCGCTGAAGCTGCTGGTGCTGGGGGACTTCACGCTGCGCGACGACGATACGCCGATCGAGGAAATGAAGCCCGTCAACGTCGACAAGGACAATTTCAACGACGTGCTCAAGGGGCAGAAACTGTCGCTGGATCTGGCGGTGCCCAACCGTCTGGAAGCGAATGCCGATCCGGACGCCGCGCTCGCGGTGAACCTGAAGTTCGAGTCGATCGACGACTTCTCGCCGGACGCGATTGTCGAGAAGGTGCCGGAGCTGCGCCAGATGATTGCGCTGCGCGATGCGCTCAAGGCGCTCAAGGGGCCGCTGGGCAACATCCCGGATTTCCGCAAGCGGGTTCAGGATCTCATCGAGGACGAGGGCGTGCGCGCGCGTCTTCTGAGCGAGCTGGGCATCGGCGAGAAGTGATTGCGCCGGGCGGGCATCGTCCATATCGTCGATTTCGTCCGTATCCATTCGGGGACAGCACATGAGTGAAGAGCAAAAGCAGCAGGAGCAGGCCGTCGCAGAGCAGGCGGCCGCGGGGGGCTCGCTGCTCGATCAGCTGATCGAGTCGGCGCGCATCAAGCCCGGCGACGAGGCGTATTCGATCACGCGCCAGGGCATCCAGGCGTTCATCTCGCAGTTGCTCGAGCCGCAGCATGCGGTGGAGCGCATCACGCAGGCGACGGTGGACAGCATGATCGCCGATCTGGACCAGAAGCTGTGCGCGCAGGTCGATGCGATCCTGCATCACGGCGATTTCCAGAAGATGGAGTCGGCGTGGCGCTCGCTGAAGTTCCTGGTCGAGCGCACCAACTTCCGCGAGAACGTCAAGATCCAGGTGCTCAGCGTGAACAAGGGCAAGCTGCTCGACGACTTCCAGGATGCGGCGGACATCACCAATTCGGGGCTGTACAAGAACCTGTACACGGCGGAGTACGGCCAGTTCGGCGGACAGCCGTTCGGCGCGATCGTGGCGAACTACGAGTTCGGGCCGGGCACCCAGGACGTGAAGCTGCTGCAGTACGCGGCGAGCGTATCGGCGATGAGCCATGCGCCGTTCATCGCGGCGGCGGGTCCGCAGTTCTTCGGGGTGGACACCTACGACCAGTTGCCGAACCTGAAGGACCTGTCGTCGATCTTCGAGGGTCCGCAGTTCGTCAAGTGGAACGCGTTCCGGGAGTCGGAGGACGCGCGCTACGTGGGGCTGACGCTGCCGCACTTTTTGCTGCGTGTGCCGTACGGTGCGGATACGGTGCCGGCGAAGAAGTTCAACTACAGGGAAGACGTGTCGGGCGGCAACGGGCAGTTCCTGTGGGGCAACGCGGCGTTCGCGTTCGCCTCGCGGCTGACGTCGAGCTTTGCGGACTACCGGTGGTGCGCGAACGTGATCGGGCCGCAGGGCGGGGGCACGGTGGGCGACCTGCCGGTGTACACGTACGAGTCGATGGGCGAGCTGCAGAACAAGATCCCGACGGAGGTGCTGATATCGGAGCGGCGGGAGTTCGAGCTTGCGGAGCAGGGTTTCATCGCGCTGACGATGCGCAAGAACAGCGACAACGCGGCGTTCTTCTCGGCGAATTCGGCGCAGAAGCCGAAGTTCTTCGGCAACACGAAGGAAGGCAAGGAAGCGGAGCTGAACTACAAGCTGAGCACGCAACTGCCGTACATGTTCGTGGTGAGCCGTCTGGCGCATTACATCAAGGTGATCCAGCGCGAGCACATTGGCACGTGGAAGGAGCGTGTGGATCTGGAGAGCGAGCTGAACACGTGGATCCGGCAGTACGTGGCGGACATGGACAATCCGGCCGAAGGGGTGCGCAGCCGCCGGCCGCTGCGCCAGGCGGAGATCGTGGTGGCGGATGTGGAAGGGGATCCGGGGTGGTACCGGGTGGACCTGAAGGTGCGTCCGCACTTCAAGTACATGGGTGCGTCGTTCACGCTGTCGCTGGTGGGCAAGCTGGAGAAGAAATAAAAGAGCCGCGGCGAAGTTTCGGTTCGATGTTTCGTATGTAACACAGCTGAAACGTCGCGCTAACGGAGCGCCTGCATGATGTGAATCATGCGCAGCGCACACAGGAAAGCTGGGCAGAACAGCCGGGGCGCCGAGTCCTGGCGCCATTGACGACTTGCCACCAGTTAAACCGGGGAAAACTATCATGCCGATGCCGTGCTATCTCGTACTCGAAGGCCAGAACCAGGGAAAGATCGAAGGCTCGACGAAGGTCAAGGGCCACGAGGGAAAGATCCTGGTGCAGGCCGTGGACCACACCATTGAAATTCCGAAGAGCCCGCAGACGGGGCTGCCCACGGGCAAGCGGGTGCACCTGCCGATGACGCTGACCAAGGAAATCGACAAGTCCTCGCCCAAGCTGTTCCAGGCGCTGACCTCTGGCGAGCAGATGAAGGACGTGACGCTGGAGTACTACCGCATCTCGCCGAAGGGCACGGAAGAGAAGTACTACACGGTGAAGCTGTCGAACGCGATCCTGACGAACGTACGCGCGTGGACGCCGAACTGCCTGGCGCTGGAGAACAAGCAGATGGGCCACATGGAGGATATCTCGTTCACCTACGAGAAGATCACATGGACGTTCGACCCGGACGGCATCGAGGCGGAAGACTCGTGGCTCGCACCGAAGTCCTGAACGGGCTGAACGTGGTGAGCGGGCGGTGACAATGCATTGACAAAGCGGGGGCGGGGGTGAAAGAGCGTCGGTTGCTCGAACGGATTGCGAGCTGGGAGGCGGGCGAGGAGGGCGACGCCCGCACTAACCAGACGCAGGTGGACGTGCTCGTGCGCTCGGTGATGAATCACCTCACGCGCCTGCTCAACACGCGGCAAGGCAGTGTGCAGATCGACCCGCTGTTCGGCGTGCCCGACTTCACGAACCTCGCGGGCACGACGGCGATGGGCTCGACGCGCGAGATCGAGGAAGAGATCCGCCGCATGGTGCTGCGCTACGAGCCGCGAATCAAGTCGCCGCGCGTCACGCTCAATCGCGAGGAGACCGACGTGCTGTCGATCCGCTTCGCGCTCGAAGGAGCGCTGGAAGTGGACGACCGCGAAATTCCGCTACGCATATCGACAACGGTGGGCGCCAACGGCCGGGTGAGCATTGCCTGAGCGTCGGGTCCACATATCTTTCCGCTCCTGTGTCAGTCAGTCGGGCAGCCATGTTCAATCAATATTACCTGGATGAGCTGAACAAGCTGAAAGGCTTGGCTGCGGAGTTCGCGCGGGTCAATCCCGCGATTGCGCCCATGCTTTCGGGCGCGTCCGCGGACCCCGACGTCGAACGCCTGCTCGAAGGCGTGGCGTTCCTCACGGGCCTTACGCGCCAGAAGCTCGACGACGAATTCCCTGAGTTCGTCCAGGAGCTCACGAACCTTTTGTTCCCGCATTATCTGCGGCCCGTGCCGGCGTCCACGCTGATCCGTTTCGCCGCGAAAGGGCCGCGCTCGCAGGCGGCGCGCGTGGCGGCTGGCACCGAGCTTGCGTCGGTGCCGGTGGATGGCACGCCGTGCCGCTTTCGCACTGCCTGCGATCTCGATGTGGAGCCGCTCGCCATCGCCGAGGTCAATCTGCTGAGCCACGCGGGCGCCGCGCCCGTGCTCATGATCGATTTCGAGATGCAGGGCGGCCTGTCCATCGCGCAGTGGGGCGGCGACAGCCTGCGGCTGTTTCTCGGCGGTGGCTATGTGGATGCCTCGAAGCTGCTGCTGCTGTTGATGAACCACGTCGTCGGCGTGCGCATTTCGAGCGGCAACGGCGAGCGGCTCTCGCTCGGCGCGAAGTGCCTGCGCATGAGCGGCTTCGACCACGATCTGCTGCCCTATCCGAGCCAGGCGTTCAGCGGCTACCGCACGATCCAGGAGTTCTTCACGCAGCCGGAGAAGTTCCTGTTCGTCGACATCGCGGGCCTGCAACGCTGGACGGCGAACGCGAAGGGGACCAGCTTCAGCGTGGTCATGACGCTCGATTCGCTCCCCGAATGGCTGCCCGAGATCGGCAACGAAAGCTTCATGCTCAACGTGGTCCCGGCCATCAACGTGTTCTCTCACGCGGCTGATCCGATCGCGCACAACCATCGCGCTACCGAATACCGCGTCGTGCCCGAAGGGCGGGACCGCCGCCATCACCAGGTCTACTCGGTCGACCAGGTGCTGGGCTACCAGCAAGGCCAGGCGCGAGAGCGCGTCTACCAGCCCTTCGGCATGTTCCGCCACGACGGGCGCGGCGCGCAGCTGAGCTACCGCACCTCGGTGCGCAGCGCGAACGTGGAGCGCGGCAGCGAAGTTTATCTCTCGCTCAACTATCCACCCTCGGATACGCCGCTGCCCGAGACGCTGTCGATCCGCATCACCTGCACGAACCGCGCGCTGCCGGAGAGTCTCAAGCTCGGCGACATCAGCCAGCCCACCAGCACCTCGCCGGACCAGATGACGTTCAGCAACATCCGTGCGGTGACGCCCGCCCAGGACCCGCCGGCCGGCGAGGAACTGCTGTGGTGCCTCATCTCGCACGTCTCGCTGAACCTGCTTTCCCTTGCCAACGCGGAGAACCTGCGCAAACTGCTCGGCCTGTACGTGTTCTCGGGGCGCCAGGGACCGGAGGCGGCCAATCGCCGGCGCATCGAAGGCATTCTCGAGCTGAGCGTCACGCGCGAGACGCGCCTCGTCGGCCGCGGCGGTATCCAGCGCGGCCAGCTCATCCGCATGCGCTGCCGCGAAGATCACTACGCCGGGCTCGGCGACCTGTATCTGTTCGGCTGCGTGCTGGAGCGCTTTCTCGGCGATTACGCCGGCATCAATTCGTACACCCGCGTCGAGCTCGAAGGCGCGCATTCAGGAACCGTCTTCAAATGGCCGCAGAGACTCGGGCAACAGCCGACGCTGTAAAGGACCTGCTGCTCACGAACGGTGAGAAGTACTCCTGGTTTCAGGCGATCCGTCTGCTGCGGCTGTACGACCGGCATACGGGCCTGCGCCAGGAGAATCTGCGCGTGCGCCCGCGCCTCGGGCTTGGCTTCCCCGAAAACGACATCGACCGCATCGAGGCGCTGCCCGGCGGCGGCTATCGCATCACGGCCAACTTTTTCGGCCTGTATGGCGTGTCCTCGCCGCTGCCGACGTACTACACCGAAGATCTGTTCGAGGAGCAGCGCGAGGGACGTCATGTCACGCGCGACTTTCTCGACATCGTTCACTACGCGCTGTATCCGCTGCTGTTCGACGCGTGGGCGAAGTACCGCATCGAGCAGCGCATCGTCGAGGACCGCGACGAGACGGTGCTCAATCATCTCTACGCGTTTGTCGGGCTGAACGATGCGGACCTGCGCGTCGAGCTGCTGCCGGCCAGCGCGGAGTTGCTGCGCTACGCGGGCCTCTTCAACCAGCGGCCGCGCTCGGCGCTCGGCCTGAAGACGATGCTGGCCGACGCGTTCGCGCCGGCGCGGATCCGCGTCGAATGCGGCCTGCGGCGCGCCCAGCCGATTCCCGCCGACCAGCGCTGGCAACTCGGTGCCCAGGGCAGCCATCTTGGCTACGATGCATGGCTGGGCGAGCTGATCGACGATTACGGCGGCACGATCAAGGTGCAGTTCGCCGACGTGCCGCAGCCGCTCTTTCATCAACTGCTGCCGGGCGGCGCGGGGCATGCGCGGCTGCGCTTTCTCACGCGCTTTTACCTGATCGATCCGCTTGACGTGGAAGTCGAGCTCGATCTGTGCCGCGAGGAGGCGCACGCGGCGCGCTGTGGTTGCAGCACCTGGTCGCGGCTCGGCTACGACACGTGGCTCAATCCCGGGCTGGCCGATCTGCCCACACGCGTCCGCTACCGCCTTTAACGCTACGGATAGAACAAGAGAGGAGAACCAACATGCTGCTGGTCGAGCTCAAGCCCCTCGTGGGGCGACTGAACGCCTACTGCAAGCAGGCACTCGAAGATGGCGTGGGGCTGTGCGTGTCGCGCGGCCACTACGAGATCACAGTCGAGCACCTGCTCGTCAAGCTGTTCGAGGATATCCAGGCCGACCTCGCGCTGCTGCTGCGTCAGCACGGTATCGACGCCGCGCTCGTGCAGCGCGGCATCAATCTCTCGATCGAAGACATGAAGACGGGCAACGCGGGCCGTCCGGCGTTCTCGCCGCTCCTGCTCGAGCTGCTGCAGGACGCGTGGCTCATCGCCTCGGTCGACCTGCAGGAGCCGCGCATACGCTCGGGCGCCGTGCTGCTGGCGTTCCTCGCGCGTCCGACCTATTACGCAACGGGCGATTACGCGGCGCCGCTGCGCGAGCTCAATCGCGAACTCCTGCTGCGTTCGTTCGATCAGATCTGCGGCGGCTCGATCGAAGCGGGCGAGCGCGAGTCCGGCGGCGGCGAGGGCGCGGCCGCGGCGCCCGCTGGCGCCGACGGTAGCGCCATTGCGCGCTTTTGCGAGAACTTCACCGAAAAGGCGCGGGCCGGCAAGCTCGATCCCGTGTTCGGCCGCGACGCGGAAATCCGCCAGATGGTCGACATCCTCGCGCGGCGCCGCAAGAACAACCCGATCTGCGTGGGCGACCCCGGCGTCGGCAAGACGGCCGTCGTGGAAGGGCTCGCGCTGCGCGTCGTCGAGGGCGATGTGCCCGATTCGCTCAAGGACGTGACGATCCTCGGCCTCGACATGGGCCTCCTGCAGGCCGGCGCGAGCGTGAAGGGCGAATTCGAGAACCGCCTGAAGGGCGTGATCACCGAAGTCAAGGCATCGGCGAAACCGATCATCCTGTTCATCGACGAAGCCCACACGCTGATCGGCGCGGGCGGCCAGGCCGGCACTTCGGACGCGGCCAACCTGCTCAAGCCGGCGCTCGCGCGCGGCGAACTGCGCACGGTCGCGGCCACCACGTGGGCCGAATACAAGAAGTACTTCGAAAAGGACGCGGCGCTTGCGCGCCGGTTCCAGCTCGTCAAGCTCGATGAGCCCGATCTCGCCACCGCGGTGCTGATCCTGCGCGGCCTGAAGGAGAAGTACGAGGACGTTCACAAAGTGGTGCTGCGCGACGACGCGATCATCGCCGCAGCCGAGCTGTCGAGCCGCTACATCACGGGGCGGCAATTGCCGGACAAGGCGGTGGACCTGCTCGACACGGCCTGCGCACGTGTCAAGGTGCTGCAAAGCGCGAAGCCTGACGTGCTCGAAGACAAGGAGCGCTGCATTCAGGCGCTCGAGCGCGAACAGCGCGGCCTCGAGCGCGACGAGGACAACCAGCAGCCGGTGGACCGCGCGCGTCTCGAAGCGATCGGCGCGGAGTTGCAGAGCCTCGCTGCCGAAGCCGCGGCGCTGCGCGAAGTCTGGCAGCGGCAGCAAGCAGCGGCGAAGGTGCTGCTCGATGCGCGCACGGCGCGCCACGAGGCCAAGGCCAATGGCGCCGCGCCCGAGGAACTGCAGCGGCTGGCGCAGGCGATCGCCGGGGCCGCCGAAGCATTCAGGACCGCGCAGGGCGACGAGCCGCTCGTGCATATCGACGTTGATCCCGATGTCGTGGCGCGGGTGATTTCCGACTGGACCGGCATTCCCGTGGGCAAGATGCTGCGCGACCAGGCGCAGAGCGTACTGGGCATGGCCGCCACGCTCAAGGAGCGGATCCGCGGCCAGGATCACGCGATGGAGCTGATCGCCGAAGTGCTCAAGACAGCGAAGTCGGGCTTGAAGGACCCGCAGCAGCCGATGGGCGTGTTCCTGCTCGCGGGACCGTCGGGCGTGGGCAAGACAGAGACGGCGCTTTCGGTGGCGGACATCCTGTTCGGCGACGAGAAGTCCACCACCGTCATCAACATGAGCGAGTTCCAGGAGAAGCACAACGTGAGCCGCCTGATCGGCTCGCCGCCTGGCTACGTGGGCTACGGCGAGGGCGGCGTCCTGACCGAGGCGGTGCGCCAGCGGCCTTATTCGGTCGTGCTGCTCGACGAGGTGGAGAAGGCGCACCTCGACGTGATGAACCTGTTCTACCAGGTGTTCGACAAAGGCATGCTCTCGGACGGCGAGGGCAAGGAAATCGACTTTTCGAACACGGTGATCTTCCTCACCTCAAATCTCGCGACCGACGTCATCACCGAAATGACGGTCGGTGACGACAAGCCCGACGCGGCGACGCTGCTTTCCGCGGTGCGCCCGATCCTCTCGAATCACTTCAAGCCCGCGCTGCTCGCGCGCATGACCGTGATTCCTTACTTCACGCTGCAAGGCGAGGCGCTCGCGGGCATCGTGCGCCTGAAGCTCGACAAGGTGGTGCGGCGCGTCGCGCACAACAACAAGATGCGCTTCACCTATAGCGACGCGGTGGTGGCACAGATTGCCGCGCGCTGCACGGAGGTGGAAACGGGCGCGCGCAACATCGACTTCATCCTGCGCGGCAACGTGCTGCCGCTGATGTCGCAGGAGATTCTCGCACGCATGAGCGAGGGCGAGGCGCTCGAAGAGGTGGCGCTCGACGTGGACGAGGACGGTGAGTTCGTCGTGACCTTCCCCGGCGCTCACGCGTGAGCCGCGAAGCACCGTTTCAGATGTAACGCGATTGCAATCTCGCAGCAAAGCAGCGCCGCGAGAATAGAAAGAAATCACCTGTACGGAGAATCAGCATGGTCTCAATGGCCGATCGGATATTGGCGAACAAGCGCTTCGCGTTCAGCTCGCAAGCGTTTGGCGCGGACAAGTTCGCGGTCGTGGAAATGGAGGGGTTCGAGTCGATCTCGCAGCCGTTCCGTTTCGTGCTCACGCTGGTATCGGACGATGCGTCGATCGACTTCGATTCGATGCTGAGCCACCCGGCGACGTTCGAGATTTACGGCCCGGAGGGCGAGATCCGCACGCCCCGGCACGGCATCCTCGCCGAATTCGAGCAGTTGCATCGCGCGGATGGCTACGTGTTCTACCGCGCCGTGCTGGTGCCGCGCCTGTGGCGGCTGTCGCTGTTCCGCATCTCGGAGGTCTACCTCGGCGAGCAGTCGATTGTAGACACGCTGCGCACGGTGCTCGAAAACGGCCGGCTCAACTCGGCCGACTACGAGTTCCGCCTCACGGGCACGTACCGGCCGCGCAGCTTCGTGTGCCAGTACCAGGAGACCTATCTGGACTTCCTCTCGCGCTGGATGGAGAAGGAAGGCATCTACTACTACTTCGACCATTCCGGCAGCACGGAAAAGCTCGTCGTCGTCGACGACAAGGTCATGCTTGACTCCCAGGCGCTGCCGGTCTCGTACCGGCCCGACGATTCGCTCGATACGGGTGTGGCGGCCGATTCGGTGCGCGACTTCGTGTGCCGGCAGCGCCCGCTGCCGCACGAAGTCGTACTGCAGGACTACAACTACCGCAAGGCGGCGCTGCAGTTGAAGGCGAGCGCAACGGTTTCGGATTCGGGGATCGGCGAAGTCGTGCTGTACGGCGAGAACTTCCGCACCCAGGACGAAGGGGAGCGCTACGCGAAGCTGCGCGCGCAGGAAATCGTCTGCGCGAGCAAGGTGTTTTCCGGCGAAGGCACGGCGATGGGGCTGCGCGCGGGCTACTTCTGCACGCTCTCGCATCACTATCGCGACGACTTCAACGGCGAGTACCTCGTGACTGAGGTGCATCATCAGGGATCCCAGGCAGGCGCGCTGCTCAGCGGCGTGGCGAGCCCGTACAGCGACGGCGCGCGCGGCGGCGAAATCGCCTATCGCAACAGCTTCCGCGCGATTCCCGCGGCGACCCAGTTCCGTCCGG
Source organism: Paraburkholderia sp. A1BS-2L (assembly GCF_051125205.1). Lineage (NCBI taxonomy): Bacteria > Pseudomonadati > Pseudomonadota > Betaproteobacteria > Burkholderiales > Burkholderiaceae > Paraburkholderia > Paraburkholderia sp. A1BS-2L. The sequence goes on along the minus strand of NZ_CP120430.1, from coordinate 815,441 downwards.
AGCGCGTGACGGCCAAGCCGCGCGTGGCGGGCACGATGAACGCGACGATCGACAGCGAAGGCGACGGCCAGTACGCGGAGCTCGACGAGTTCGGCCAGTACAAGGTGCAGTTGCCGTTCGACGTGACGGACAAGAATCCGAATAAGGGCTCGGCGCGGCTGCGCATGGCCACACCCTACGCAGGCACGGACCACGGCATGCATTTTCCGCTGCACAAGGATGCGGAGGTGCTGCTGTCGTTCATCGACGGCGACCCCGACCAGCCGGTGATCGTGGGCAGCCTGCCGAATTCGGAGAATCCCAGCGTGGTGACGCAGGAGATCGCGCAGGCGAACCGGATCAGCACGGCGGGCGGCAATCAGGTCTACATGGGCGATGGCGAGGGCAAGGAAGTGATCTGGCTGCACTCGCCGTTCCATAACAGCTCGGTGGGCATCGGCTCGACCGACCCGAAGGGCGGAGGCAGCCTGTGGATGGCGACGGCCGGCACCTCGGAAAGCGTGACGGTGGGCGCGAACAACGGTGTGACGGTCGGGCCGAAGACCGCCATCACGGTCGGCACCTCGGTTGCGCTTTCGGCCGGCGTGAACAGCAATTACACGCTGGGCTCGAACGTGAACGTGACGTGGGGCCAGAATGTCGGGTGGACCGGAGGACGGAATGTGTCGCTGAGCGACGCCGAAACCGTCATGCTGAAGACCGACGCCAAGCTGCAGGGCAGTACCACCTTGAAGCTTTCCGGCGGGATGCAGCCGGCAATCGATACGGCGGTTCAGGCTGCGAAAAAATCGGTTCTGCGCGCCGCGCAGATCAGCACGGCCGTCAATGCTGCGCTGGGCGTCGCGGCGGGCGGCACGGTGACTGCCGGCGTGTACCTCGGCGGCGGGGAGAAGACCAACGGCAAGCTCGACCTCGCCAACCCGTGGGGTTACGGCACGACGGCCGGGCAGATGGCGGGCGCGGTCGGCGCCGGCCTCAACCTGTTCCGGGTACTGCGCAATGCCGGTAATTCGATTGCCGCAGCCGTTGCGGCCGCGCCGACCTATTCGAGCAATATCGACCTCGATATTTCCGGCATCACGGCCATGGCCGGCGTGGCCGCCGCCGGCGGACAGCTTAAGCTGACGCCGCTGACGGGAGAGTTCTCGGTAACGAACGCCGCCGCCAAGGGCAGCATCGACGTCACGAGCCTGAGTGTCACGGTGACGGCGGCGGCCACGAACACGGTGGTCGTGGATGGCCAGGGCGTCGCCGCGAAGGGCGCGATGGCAAGCCTCGAAGGCACGAGCACCGCCAGCGTCAAAGCCGGCACCAGCGCCAGCGTCACGGGCGGTACCGGTGTTGGCGTCAAGGCCGATACCGGTGCTGTCAGCATCGAGGCCACGGCCGGTAGTGTCGGCGTCAAGGCCGGTGCGGGCGTTTCGGTCGAGGCGGTGTCGAACGTATCGATCACCGGCGCCAAGCTCTCCGTTGTGGCAGACATGGACGTCGCCCTGGAGGCCGGCAATGCGTTCAGGGTGACCGCGGTGACCGCCAAGATCAACGGCAGGCTGATCCAGCTCGGATGACAACGGTATGAGGATCGAATTGCAATTGACGACCCATATCACCCGATATGCATTCCATTTAATCGTTGCAAAATGAGCTGGGGCAGGATGTGTATTCCTGCTTTATATGTGCTTTATTAAGGTATGCAGGGCAATAACTTCGAGGTTTTCAAAAAAATAACACGGGAATCATCCGCGCGGCATGTCGTCGATGCCGGATAGCCCTTGTTTAAAGCAGCGAACGAAGGTTCGCTTTCTTGAAGATTCGCGGTGCCCATAGGTGCGCGGCAGATTCTTGTAGCGTGAAGAATAGCTAAGCGCTATGCTCATCGCGCTGTAAGAAAAGCGCTCGGGTTTACTAACTAACGAAGCGGTACAAAGAAGAAGGGGATCGGCCATGGCATCTGACGGGTCAGTCGCTCCGAAGGAGCGCGTCAATATCGTATATCGTCCGGCGACAGGGGATGCCAAGGCGGAGGTGGAGTTGCCGCTGAAGCTGCTGGTGCTGGGGGACTTCACGCTGCGCGACGACGATACGCCGATCGAGGAAATGAAGCCCGTCAACGTCGACAAGGACAATTTCAACGACGTGCTCAAGGGGCAGAAACTGTCGCTGGATCTGGCGGTGCCCAACCGTCTGGAAGCGAATGCCGATCCGGACGCCGCGCTCGCGGTGAACCTGAAGTTCGAGTCGATCGACGACTTCTCGCCGGACGCGATTGTCGAGAAGGTGCCGGAGCTGCGCCAGATGATTGCGCTGCGCGATGCGCTCAAGGCGCTCAAGGGGCCGCTGGGCAACATCCCGGATTTCCGCAAGCGGGTTCAGGATCTCATCGAGGACGAGGGCGTGCGCGCGCGTCTTCTGAGCGAGCTGGGCATCGGCGAGAAGTGATTGCGCCGGGCGGGCATCGTCCATATCGTCGATTTCGTCCGTATCCATTCGGGGACAGCACATGAGTGAAGAGCAAAAGCAGCAGGAGCAGGCCGTCGCAGAGCAGGCGGCCGCGGGGGGCTCGCTGCTCGATCAGCTGATCGAGTCGGCGCGCATCAAGCCCGGCGACGAGGCGTATTCGATCACGCGCCAGGGCATCCAGGCGTTCATCTCGCAGTTGCTCGAGCCGCAGCATGCGGTGGAGCGCATCACGCAGGCGACGGTGGACAGCATGATCGCCGATCTGGACCAGAAGCTGTGCGCGCAGGTCGATGCGATCCTGCATCACGGCGATTTCCAGAAGATGGAGTCGGCGTGGCGCTCGCTGAAGTTCCTGGTCGAGCGCACCAACTTCCGCGAGAACGTCAAGATCCAGGTGCTCAGCGTGAACAAGGGCAAGCTGCTCGACGACTTCCAGGATGCGGCGGACATCACCAATTCGGGGCTGTACAAGAACCTGTACACGGCGGAGTACGGCCAGTTCGGCGGACAGCCGTTCGGCGCGATCGTGGCGAACTACGAGTTCGGGCCGGGCACCCAGGACGTGAAGCTGCTGCAGTACGCGGCGAGCGTATCGGCGATGAGCCATGCGCCGTTCATCGCGGCGGCGGGTCCGCAGTTCTTCGGGGTGGACACCTACGACCAGTTGCCGAACCTGAAGGACCTGTCGTCGATCTTCGAGGGTCCGCAGTTCGTCAAGTGGAACGCGTTCCGGGAGTCGGAGGACGCGCGCTACGTGGGGCTGACGCTGCCGCACTTTTTGCTGCGTGTGCCGTACGGTGCGGATACGGTGCCGGCGAAGAAGTTCAACTACAGGGAAGACGTGTCGGGCGGCAACGGGCAGTTCCTGTGGGGCAACGCGGCGTTCGCGTTCGCCTCGCGGCTGACGTCGAGCTTTGCGGACTACCGGTGGTGCGCGAACGTGATCGGGCCGCAGGGCGGGGGCACGGTGGGCGACCTGCCGGTGTACACGTACGAGTCGATGGGCGAGCTGCAGAACAAGATCCCGACGGAGGTGCTGATATCGGAGCGGCGGGAGTTCGAGCTTGCGGAGCAGGGTTTCATCGCGCTGACGATGCGCAAGAACAGCGACAACGCGGCGTTCTTCTCGGCGAATTCGGCGCAGAAGCCGAAGTTCTTCGGCAACACGAAGGAAGGCAAGGAAGCGGAGCTGAACTACAAGCTGAGCACGCAACTGCCGTACATGTTCGTGGTGAGCCGTCTGGCGCATTACATCAAGGTGATCCAGCGCGAGCACATTGGCACGTGGAAGGAGCGTGTGGATCTGGAGAGCGAGCTGAACACGTGGATCCGGCAGTACGTGGCGGACATGGACAATCCGGCCGAAGGGGTGCGCAGCCGCCGGCCGCTGCGCCAGGCGGAGATCGTGGTGGCGGATGTGGAAGGGGATCCGGGGTGGTACCGGGTGGACCTGAAGGTGCGTCCGCACTTCAAGTACATGGGTGCGTCGTTCACGCTGTCGCTGGTGGGCAAGCTGGAGAAGAAATAAAAGAGCCGCGGCGAAGTTTCGGTTCGATGTTTCGTATGTAACACAGCTGAAACGTCGCGCTAACGGAGCGCCTGCATGATGTGAATCATGCGCAGCGCACACAGGAAAGCTGGGCAGAACAGCCGGGGCGCCGAGTCCTGGCGCCATTGACGACTTGCCACCAGTTAAACCGGGGAAAACTATCATGCCGATGCCGTGCTATCTCGTACTCGAAGGCCAGAACCAGGGAAAGATCGAAGGCTCGACGAAGGTCAAGGGCCACGAGGGAAAGATCCTGGTGCAGGCCGTGGACCACACCATTGAAATTCCGAAGAGCCCGCAGACGGGGCTGCCCACGGGCAAGCGGGTGCACCTGCCGATGACGCTGACCAAGGAAATCGACAAGTCCTCGCCCAAGCTGTTCCAGGCGCTGACCTCTGGCGAGCAGATGAAGGACGTGACGCTGGAGTACTACCGCATCTCGCCGAAGGGCACGGAAGAGAAGTACTACACGGTGAAGCTGTCGAACGCGATCCTGACGAACGTACGCGCGTGGACGCCGAACTGCCTGGCGCTGGAGAACAAGCAGATGGGCCACATGGAGGATATCTCGTTCACCTACGAGAAGATCACATGGACGTTCGACCCGGACGGCATCGAGGCGGAAGACTCGTGGCTCGCACCGAAGTCCTGAACGGGCTGAACGTGGTGAGCGGGCGGTGACGGGACGTGACCACCCCGCCGTTCGGCGTATCCGATTTCACGACAAGCCCTTCGGCCAGTTTCCGGTCGCCACCGATATCGGCCTGAGCGTCGGCAATGCGTTCAGCGCGAACGCGGCGCAGGTGAAATTCAACGGCTCGACGCCGAAGTTCAGCGGCCCGCTGAGCCAACTGGAATGACGACGGTATGAAGATCCTCAAGCCCGACAACCTCGCGCTCGTCTACCGCGCGCTGCGCTTCGCGCGGCGCGACACGCTCGCCGTCGGCATGATCGCGGGCTTTCGCTTCGAGCCGGCCGGCCTCGACGGATTGATGACGGAAGACGCGTTCTGGCCGGTCGTCGCCGCAGCGCTCGGCAAGGACGCGATCCTCGACGAGGGCTATCCCAAGCCGGCCGGCGAATACAAGGTCTATGGCGCGGCGCATGCGCCGGCCGGCACGCAGGTCGCGGAGATGCGCGCGGGCGTGCGGATCGGCGCGCTGTCGAAGGCGCTGATCGTCCTCGGCGACCGCGAGTTCAATGCGCTGGGCGCGATCACGGCGCCCAAGCCCTATGCAAGCATGCCGATTGCGCCGGCCACCGCATTTGGCGGCGCCGGATGCGTCGACAATCCGCACGGCAAGGGCTTTGCCGAAATCGTCAACGACGACGGTACGCGCGCCTGGCCGCTGCCCAATGTCGAAGCCGAGGGGCAGCGTTTCTTGCGCCGCGGCGAGCGTGCCGTGCCAGCCGGATTCTGGGGCTTCGACATGGCGGCGCCATTGCGCCAGCAGCACCTCGGCGTCTGCGACGAGCGCTGGGTGAAAGAGGAGTGGCCGCACCTGCCGTCCGATACGCGGCCCGAGCTGTTCCTGAGCGCGCCGCTCGACCAGAGGCTGTCCGGCTACTTCGCAGGAGACGAGCGCTTCGAGCTCGACAACCTGCATCCGCATGCGCGGCGCCTCGCGGGCTCGCTGCCCGCGCTGCGCGCGCGGTGCTTCGTGAACGTGCGCACGTCCGAGGGCGAAGCGTTGCGCGAGTTGCAGACCCGTGCGGAAACGGTGTGGCTGTTCCCCGAGTTCGAATGCGGCGCGGTGCTGTACCGCGCGCTCGCCGACGTGGCGGACGCCGACGGCAGTGACGTCCTCCACGTCATGGCCGAATGGGAGCGCATGGACGAAGCGCCGTTGCCGTTCGAACACTATCGCGCGCGCTTGCACGAACTGCTGACGCAAGCGGCCGCCGCGACGCCCGCAGCGGCGCCAGCTATTGCGCCCGAGGCTGGGGCGGCCGTCGCCGAAGCGCAACCCGCTGCCGCGGTACCGCTGGCCGCCGCGGCGTCTGCCACCGCAGTGGCGGACCCGGCGCTGGCCGCCGAGCCGCATCTCGCGATCGCCCGCGCGCTGGCCGAGGAGCTCAATGCCGAGTCGCGCGCGCGAATGCAGCAGCACAATCTGACCGATGCCGATATCGCGCGCTTCCTGAAGCCGGAAGCGCCCGAGCGCACGTATTCGCTCGCCGAGGTCGAGCAGATGGCCGAGCGGCTCAATGCCGAGTCGCGCGCGAGGATGCAGCAGCACAACCTGACCGATGCCGATATCGCGCGCTTCCTGAAGGCGGATACGCCTGAGCGCGTGCCGACGCTCGCCGAGATCGGCAAGCTCGCCGACGACGTCAAGATCGAGGCGCGCGCGCTGATGCAGCAGCACAACCTGACCGAAGCGGATGTGGCGCGCATGCTGCCCGCCGAAACGGCCGCTACTCTGGGACCGCTGTCGTTTGCGGGGGGCGAAGCGCAATCCGCCTTTGCCGCGCTCGGCGCGGTGCTGAAGCCACCGTCGCCACCCGCGCTCGAACTGTCGGGCAAGCTGCCGGAAGCCGCGGCGGCGGCACTGCCGGTGCGGGCGGCCGCGCCGCTCACGCGCGAAGATGTGATCGCTCGCCACGCGGCGCGGCAAAGCCTTGCGGGTTACGACCTCTCTGGTCTCGATCTCTCCGGCCTCGATCTGTCCGGTGCCGATTTTTCGGGCGCCGCGCTCGACAAGGCCTCGTTCGCGAAGAGCCGCCTTGAGGGCGCCGATTTCACCCACGCCCTGCTGCGCGAGACCGATTTCAGCGAAGCCGGTCTGCAGCACGCGCAATTGGGGGGAGTCAGTGCTGCGAACGGAACGTTCGCAAACGCCGACCTGCGGGAGGCGCAACTGGCCGTCGGCGACTTTACGGGTGCCGATTTTTCCGCCGCGCAGCTTGCGAGTGCCGATCTGCGCCGTGCGGTGTTCGACACCGCGAAAATGCCGGGCGTCGACGCATCGGCCTGCCGGGCCGAGCACGCGAGCTTCACGGGCTGTGATCTGGCAAACGCGAAGTTCGGCGGCGCGGCGCTCGCGAAGGCGAGCTTCAGCGGCAGCCGTCTTGCCGGCAGCGACTTTTCCGCCGCGGCGTGCCAGCAGGCCGAGTTCTACGGCGCCGATGCGCAGGCGGCGCAGTTCGCCGGCACCAACCTGAACGGCTCGCGCGCCGACGCCGACACGCGTTTCGACGAAGCGCGCTTCACGCGCACGCAGCTCAACCGCGCCTGTTGGGAAGGTGTGCAGCTGCGCGGTGCGAAGTTCGAGGAAGCCGTGCTCGATTACGCCGATTTCACTGGCGCGCAGGCGCAGGCCGCGCAGTTCGGCATGTCGTCGGCGAAGGGCGCGCGCCTCGCGAACGCCGACCTGAGCGGCGCGAACCTGGACGCGGTCAACCTGTTCGGCGGCTCATTGCGTAAAGCGAACGTGAGCGGCGCGCACCTGCGCTTCGCGAACCTGTACGGCGTCGATTTCGACGGTACGCGGCCCACTGTCGCGATGCTCGAAGGTTCGAACATCGACTGCACCATTCTTCAATTCAGGCCGCCCGTCCTATGAGCACCACGCACACCACCGCCCCGGCACGCATGAGCGCGGACGAAGCCCGCGCAGCGCTCGCGGCGAACCGCGCGCTGGCCGACGCCGATCTGTCGGGCGCCGACCTTGCCGGCGCCGATCTGGCCGGCTGCCGCCTGCACAACATCGTGCTTGCCGGTGCCGACCTGCAGCGCGCGAATCTCGCCGATGCCGATCTACAGAACGTGTCGCTCGCGCGCGCGTTGCTGGGCGCCGCGAACGCGCAGCAGGCGCGCTTCGAAAACGTCGACTTCAGCGGGGCCGAGGCGCGCGGCGCGGATTTCACCCATGCCGCCTTCGATCGCTGCAACTTCACCGGCACCTCGTTCGCATCCGCGCGTCTCGTGCGCAGCGACGCGCACGGCTGCGTCCACGCAGGCACAGACTACTCGGGCGCCGACCTGCATCGCCACACCGCGATGGACGCCGACCTGAGCGGCGCGCGGTTCGACGGCGCGTCGCTCGTGCAGGCGTTTTTGCGCGGCTGCGACCTGAGCGGCCAGGACCTGCGCAGTTGCGACCTCACCATGACGATCATGGACGGCGCGCGGCTGCGCGGCGCCAACCTCGCGCTCGCGCGGCTCGACCGCACAAGCCTGATCGGCGCGCAGTTGCAGAACGCCAACCTGCAGGGCGTGAACGCCACCTTCGCCGCGTTCATGAACGCGGTCTTCACGCAGGCCGACCTGAGCGGCGCCGTCTGTGAAATGGTCAACGCCAGCGAAGCCGACTTCGGCGAGGCACGTGCGGAGGCGTCGCGCTGGAACAAGTCGGTGCTGACCGCCAGCGCCTGGCGCGCCGCCTCGCTGAAATCAGCTCGCTTCACCTATTGCGATCTTTCGCATGCCGATCTGTCCGTGGCGGATTGCTCGCAGGCCGACTTCAGCGGCGCAAATCTTCACGCGCTCACGCAGAACGGCACGCGCCTGAACGGCGCGCGGCTCGACGGCGTGCGTGAAACCGATCCCGTCCTCGCGCGCGCCGAAAGCTGGCAGCCGCGTGCCGCTCCCCGGCCGGACGCCCCTAAGCCGGGCGCGCCGAAATAAACATCCGTAAAGGAACCCTGGACATGAACCGCACGCTCGTCACGATGTCCCGACCCGGCAATGATCCGCAGGCCGGCCTCACGTACGCCACGGTGACTGGCCGCGCCGACCCGTGGTACCTCTTCGACGCTTCGCCGAACGCGCCGCAGCGCGCACTGCGCGCAGACAGCTGCCTCATCGAGCCCGATTGCGGCGACACCGTGCTCGTTTGCTCCGGCGGTCCCGGCACGGTGCCGTATATCCTCGCGGTGCTCGCGCGCGCGGTGCCCAGCGGCGCGGCGCTCGTGCTGCCCGGCGACGTGGCGCTGCATACGAGCGAAGGCGCACTGCGCGTCGAAGCGGCCCAGGTGGACCTGAGCGCCACGCGCGGCGTAGCGATGCACGCGCCTGAGATCGTGATGGACGGCGTGCGCGGCGAGATGAAATTCCAGCGCGTGGATGCGGCGATCCAGCAGCTGCACGCGGGCCTTGGCGCCGTGAGCACGGTCGCACAGCAGATCACGACGACGGTCGGCCGGCTGGTCCAGCGCGCCCGCGATAGCCTGCGCTGGACCGACAACGCCGACGAAACGCGCGCCGGCCGCCTGCGCATGCAGGTGGACGAGCGGCTGCACGTGTCGGCGCGCCATGCTACGGTGCTGGCCGAAGGGCAGGTGAAGATCGACGCCAGCAAGATCGATCTCGGATAGGAGTGCGATATGTTTGCAGTCACCAAGGCGGGCGGCCAGTGCATGGCAGCGCCCGATGTATGCAAGACACCTGCGCCGCCTGCGCCGCCGGTGCCCATGCCCTATCCGAACATCGGCATGCCGCCGATGGGCAACCCGGCCACCACCACGGTGCTGATCGCGGGCATGCCGGCGCTCAACAAGTCGTCGGAGATTCCGATGACGTCGGGCGACGAGGCGGGCGTGGCCGGCGGCGTCGTGTCGTCCAAGGTGATGGGGAAGGTGCAGTTCGCGAGCGGCAGCATGACCGTCAAGCTCGAAGGCTCGCCCGCCGTGCGGCTCTCGGACCCGACCCAGCACAACGACGGCAATATCGTCGGCGCCGTGCTCGCGCCGAGCCAGTCGGTCGTGATGGTCATGAGCTGAGGGGGCGCGCTACATCATGAAAACCGTCTGGATCACGGCCTTCGACAAGCAAAAGGACGCCGCGCGCGTGAGCGCCGTCTCGCAGTTGCTCAAGCGCTACGGCCTCGCCACGCAGGGGCACTTCTGGGTGGACGAGCCGGCCAAGCTCGCCTGGCGCGTCGGGCTGGAAGCGCTCGCGGCCGCGCGCGCCGACTTGTGGCTCGTGCTCGCCGACGCCGACGCCCTGGCGAAGCCTTCGGTGCGCTATGGCCTGTCGCTCTTCGCGGCGAGCTTGCGCGAGGCGCGCGGCCTGGGCTTCCCGGTCGTGCTGTCCGCGCAGTCGGCCAGCATGGGCGCCGATACTGTTCCCCCCATGCTCGAAAACGCCATCACGCTCGTGGAGAGTCATCCCGCGTGGCCGGCGAAGATCGTTGCGCGCGCGAACATCGCGAAGGCGGGCGAGGCGCAGGACTACCGGCTCGAGGTGGTCGGCGAGGAGCAACTGGGCCAGTGGTTCGCAATCGGCCCGCGCGAGGGAGTATGGACGGGCGTCGTATTCGGCGTGCAAGGCGGTGACGCGAAGATCGACTTTCAGGCAGTCGGCCCGCGCGGCGCGCTGCCCGAGAAGACCGTGCTCGAGTACGCGCAGGAGGGCCTCACGCTGCAGGTGGGCGAGCGCGCCTTCACGGCCTGGGCGGTGCGCAACCGGCTCGGTCCGGGCGAGGCCTATTACGCGCGCGTGAGGGGCGAGCCCGAGTCGATCCTCTTCATGCCCTATACCGAGGACAACGAGGCCGACGCAACGATCCTGCCGCTGGTCTGAAGTCGGGCCAGCGCCGCGCCGCCTGAAGATCCTTCGGCGCGGCTTTTCTGAGACATCTATGCAACAGAATCGCGGCGTCACAGTAACTGCAATGGTTTTTTTATATACGGGCAAGGCTTTTGTTGGAGAATGCTCGGCTGGACGGGCGGTTAGACTCGATAAGACAAGAGTGGGGCAGAGCGAATGAGAGGGGCGGTAGCGGGGGGCGCCGGAGCAACGGTTGACCGGAACAGCGCGGGCCGGCCGGCATGGCTGGCTGGAGCGGTGCGCGCGCTGGGTACGTTGGGTACATTAAGCGCCGCGCTCGTGCTGAGCGGCTGCGGCGGCGGGCCGCCGAAAGACCCGCTCGCGGACGTCTCGTGGAGCTACGCCACGGACGCCGTGATACTCGAAATCACGGCCGATGCTGGCCTGAACGATTTCGACGGGCAGCCGCACACGCTGCTGCTCGGCATCTACGAAACGGCGGACGCGCAGGCGTTCCGCAATCTCGCGGCCGACCCAGCCGCACTGGCGGGCACGATGGCGGGCGGCAAAGCGCCGACGACGTTCTCGCAGTTCTCGCGCTACGTGGTGGCGCCGGGCCAGCATTCATACCTGATCCTCGATCGCGCGCAAAACACGCGCTCGGTCGGCATCGCGGCCGGCTATGCGCAGATGGGCGTGGCCAACGCAGCGCGCCAGTTCGACGTGCCCGTCGTCACGAAGACCAGCGGCTTCATCTTCAAGACGCGCACCAAGCTGCCCGCGCCGCTCGTCGTGCAGCTCAATCTCGGCGCGCAGGGCATCCTCAACGCCGTGGTGCTGCCCAAGGGTCCCGACGAGGCGGCGCTGCAGCGCGCGCAACAGGTGGAGGGCGGCGGCAAGCAGATCCGCCTCGATGGCAACGGCAACGCGAGCGGCACGGCGTCCGGCGGCGCGAGCAGCAGCGAAACGGGCGTAGTCGGCGCCGCAAATACTCAGGAGACCCCTTTGCGCAAGGTCGGAAACTAGCATGGATCACAACAAGGGCATCTACTGGCATCAGGGCATGTTCATGCAGCCCCAGCACTTCCAGCTGGCAGCGCTGTACGAGCAGTTTCGCGTCAAGCCCGTGTTCGAAACCGGGCTGCCGCACTTCTGGGGCGCTGGCGCGCTCGACATCGCGCCGAGCGCGATCGCGCGCCAGGTGATCGAGGTGCGCGCGGCGCAGCTGATCTTCCCCGACCATACCTACGTGGAGTTTCCCGGCAATGCCGTGATTGCGCCACGCGAGTTCGATGCGGCCGCCGTCGGCGAAGGACGCTCGCTCACCGTCTACCTCGGCGTGCGCAAGCTCGCCGCCGACGGCAACAACGTCACGCTGTGCGAGACGCCCGACGAGGCCATGGCCGTGCCGACGCGCTATGCCAGCATCGCGAACCCGCCCGAGGTGCCGGACCTCCATTCGGACGGACCGCCCGCATCGGTGCACACGCTCCTGCACGTGGTGAAGGTGTTCTTCGAGGGCGAGCAGGCGAACCTCGGCCAGTACGACCTGATTCCGGTCGCGCAGCTCGTGCGCGTGGGCGAGACGGTCAAGCTCTCGGACCGCTACATCGCGCCATGCTATGCGCTCACGGCGTCCGACGCGCTGCTGCGCATCGCGCGCGAGATCCGCGACGACGTCGTGGGGCGCGCGCATCATCTGCAGGAGCTCAAGAGCCCGCGCGAGTTGCAGAAGGCGGAGTTCGATCCCGGCTACATGACGCTGCTGCTCGCCATGCGCACGCTCTCGCGCGCGAGCCCCGGCCTCGTGCATCTGACGCAGACACCCGCGGTACATCCATGGCTGCTGTACGGCGAGCTGCGCCGGCTGATCGGCGAGCTGAGCGCGTTTTCGGAGCGCTTCGATATGCTGGGGGAAGCGCAGGACGGCACCCCCGGGCTGCCCGCCTACGACCACATGGATCTGTACGCGTGCTTTTCGCGCGCGCAGGTGCTGATCGGCTTTCTGCTCGGCGAGATCGCCACGGGCCCCGAGCATCTCGCGGTGCTCGAGTATCGTGACGGCCTGTATGCGGGCGAGCTGCCGCGCGCGTTCTTCGACCGGCGCAATCGCTTCTATCTCGTGCTGCGCTCGGACGAGAACGCCGCGCAGGTGGTGGACGGCGCGCTGCGCGACGCGCGTCTTGCCAATGCCGCCGACGTCCCGCGCCTCGTCGCGCACGCGTTGCCGGGCCTCGACCTGATTCACCTGCCGCAGGCGCCGCAAGGCTTGCCGCGGCGCTCGTCGTCGAGCTATTTCCGCATCGAGCAGGCGAGCGAGTTATGGGACGCCGTCGAGCGCGACGAAAGCATCGCACTGCAATGGCCGGACGCGCCGCAAGATCTGCGCGCGGAAATCGTCGTGCTGCGGAGGTAGCATGACGCTCATCGACTGCCTGATGCCTTTGTTCGCGCAGGTTCGCGCGTTTGCCCAGGCGCCCTCGGGCGATGCGCAAACGCTCACCGTGCAGCTCGACAACGCCATCGCCGCCGCGCGCCACCGCGCCCAGGACGCGGGCCACGCGCAGGCCGACGTCGATGCCGCGCTGTTCGCGTTCGCCGCATGGGCCGACGAAGTGCTGCTGACGACGCGCTGGGAGGGCGCCGCGCAATGGCAGCGCCACCTGCTGCAGCGCCGCTACTTTAATCTGAGCAACGCCGGCGTCGCGTTCTACGAGCGCCTCGCGCAGCTCGCGCCCGCAGAGCGGGCGGTGCGCGAGGTTTTCTACCTGTGCCTCGCGCTCGGCTTCGGCGGGCGCTATGCATACGACCGCAACCAGAAGGCGCTCACCGACATCAAGCGCGCCAACCTGGCGATGTTGCTGCCCGACACCGAGCTGAGCGCGAGCGCGCAGGCGCTGCTGTTTCCGGACGGCTACGGCGTGGCCTCCGGTGCGCAGGACCCCGCGCGGCCGACGCTGCGCGCGCGCCTCGCCACGCGCTGGTCGCGCGCGGCGCTGGCCGCGATCCTGCTGCCGCTGTTTCTGCTGGTGCTTCTCTTTGGCACCTATCACTACGTCGTCGGGCAATCGGTCGATACGCTTCTTGCACAGATCCACTTATGAAAAAGCTCGGCCTCGTGCTGCTCTGGCTGCTCGCCCTGATCGTGCTCGCGCTCGTGAGCTGGGGCGTGGTCCTGTACTTCGGCTGGCCGCTGTGGGTCGCGCTGGCGATCTTCATCGGCGTGCTCGCGCTGTATTTTTTCGCCGGCTTCGTGCGCCGCATGATCGTCATGATGCGCTCGCGCAGCCGTCTCGCGCAGCAGTCGGCGGCGCTGCGTAGCGAGACCGTCACGACCGTGGCGCCCGAAACGCTGCTGCGGCGCAAGTGGAAAGCCGCCGTGGCGACGCTGCGCCAGTCGAACCTGCGCAGCCAGGGTGATCCGCTCTATGTGCTGCCGTGGTACATGGTGATCGGCCGCTCCGGTACCGGCAAGACCACGGCGCTTACGCGCGCGCGGCTGTCCTCGCCGATCCAGAAGGTCAGCCAGCAGGCCGAGATCGGCCAGACCGCCAACTGCGACTGGTGGTACTTCGATCGCGCCGTCGTGATCGACTGCGCGGGCCGCTACGTCCAGGCCGAGGACATCGACCAGGATCGCCGCGAGTGGGAACTCGGTCTGGACCTGCTTGGGCGCTACCGGCCACGCGAGGGTCTCGACGGTCTCGTGCTCGCGGTCAGCGCGGACCGGCTCGCGGCGCCCGACGCCGATGGGTTCGCGGACGAAGGGCGCGTGGTGCGCGCGCGCATCGAGCAGCTCATCAAGATGTTCGGCAAGCGCTTTCCCGTGTACGTGCTGATTACGAAATGCGACCGCCTGTACGGCTTCGAGGCGTGGGCGCAGGCACTGCCCGCGGACGCGCTCGACCAGGCGATGGGCTATCTCGCCGACGAAGCCAGCGACGGCGAGGCCGCCTTCGCGGCGCGCGCGCTCGACTCGATTGGCGCACGTCTTGCCGCGTTGCGGCTCGCGCTCGTCGCGCGCAACCCGGACGCGTCGCCCGACCTGCTGATGTTTCCGAACGAGCTTGATCAGCTGCGCACGGGGCTCGCGCAATTTCTCGCGGCTTGTCTCGCCGATAACCCGTACCTCGAGCGGCCGCTGCTGCGCGGCATCTTCTTCAGCAGCGGGCAGCAGGAGGGCGGGGCGGTGTCGTCGCTGCCGGGCGTGCCGCTGCCGCCGACGCCCGTGCACACGGGCGGCATCGCCGGGCTGTTCCTGCACGACTTCTTCGGCCGCATCCTGCCGCAAGACCGGCATACGGCGAAGCCGGCCGTGCTCGTCAATCACTGGCGGCGCGTCACGCAAAGCGTGGGAATCGCGGCGTGGCTGCTGCTGCTCGTGATGATCGGCATCCTGCTGTCGGTCTCGTTCGCCGGCAACATGCAGACTCTTGCGTTCGTGCGCAGCACGCGCCCCGACCAGCCCGCATTGAACGGCAACCTGGCTCACGATGCCGATGTGCTGGCCGTGTCGAACGACGTGCTCACGCAGGTCGCGCAGAACGACCGGCGCTGGCTGTCGGGACTGCTTGGCAACGGCGCCGGACTGCCGGATCTGGAAGCGCGCCTGCATGGCGTGTTCGTGAAGCAGTACCGCGAGGCGATCCAGCCCGCCGTCGACCAGAATGAGCAGGCCGCGCTCGCGTCCGCGGGTAACGCGCCCGTCGAGGCGGCGAGCCAGATCCTGAACCTCGCGCGCTCCATCGGCATCGAGCAGGCGCGCCTCGGCGGCGCGGATCGCGCAGCGCTGGAGGCGCTGCCGCAGCCGGTGCCGACCCAGCTCTATCCCACGCGCCTGAACGAGCAACTGAACCAGCTCGCGATCTCGTCGCTCGTCTGGTCGCCCGAGGACGCGCCGTGGCTGCGCGAACGCGTGAAGGCGCAGCGCGCGCTGCTCGATCAGCTCGTGAGCGCGGATCCGCAGATGACCTGGCTTGTCGGCCTCGTGCCGGATGGCGCGGGCGCGCCATCCGTGCGCGCGAGCGACTACTGGGGTAGCGGCCTCGTGAGCCGCGCGCCGCAGGCAGCGCCGATGGGGCAACCCACCCAGATCGCGCAAGCGCCGCAGGTGGCCGGCGCACCCGAGGTCGTCGTGCCGGCCGTCTACACGGTGGCGGGCAAGCAGGCGCTCGACCGGCTCGCGGCGCAGATCCGCGCTGCCGTGAGCGACACGGCGCAGTTCGACCGCGAGCGCGCCGCCTTCGATACCTGGTATCGCGCGCAGCGCGTGACGGCGTGGCAACGCTTCACCGACGCGTTCGCGAGCGGCGCGACGCCGTATTCGAACGAAGCCGACTGGCGCGCCGCGCTCGGCACCGTGAGCGGCGCGCAGAGCCCTTACTTCCGCCTGATCGCACGGCTCGCCGACGAGTTCAAGGACGACTTCCACACCTCGCGCGGTGCCGCCGCCGACGAAGCGCCGCTGCCGGGCTGGCTCACGCTCGCACGGCAGTTCGAGCAACTACGCGAGCAGGCGACACGACTCGGCGCGACGAACCGGGCCATCAAGCTGGCCGGCGCGCTCAACGCGGTGGGCGCCTCGGCCATCCGCGAGACGCTGGCGGGCGGCCCGATCGCGGGCGGCCAGACCGTCAACAGCAACCTGGGCGCCGTGGACGCGCTGAGCCTTTACCTCGGAGCCTTGAACAAGCTCGCGATCGACAGCGGCACGGGCAGCGGCAAGGACTATCAGCTCGCGGCGGATTTCCATCAGGTCGCAACGAGCGCGCAGCCACAGCCATCGCTGATGATGGGCGCGCTGGAGCCGCTCACGCGCCTGCACACGCTGATCGGCGCCGGCGACGGTTCCGATCTCGTGACCTGGCGGCTGATTCGCGGGCCGTTCGATTTCCTCTCGAGCTATATCGAGCAGCAGACCTCGTGCGAGCTGCAGCGCAACTGGGATTCGAGCGTGGTGTGGCCGCTGCAAGGCGCGCTCGACAAGAGCGCGGCGGTCGATCAGCTATTCGGCGCGAAGGGCACGGTATGGGCGTTCGCGGACGGGGCCGCCAAGCCCTTCCTCCTGCGCGACGCGAGCCGCTACGACGTCGTGCAGACGCAGGGCTACAGCGTGCCGTTCACGCCGGCCTTCGTGACCCTGCTCAACGGCGCGCTCGGACGCCAGGTCACCCAGCAGCAGACGCAGCAGCGCAGCGCCGCAGCAAAGCAGACGCAGCAGTTGCAGGCGCAACAAGCCCAGTTGCAGGCGCAGCAGACGCTCGACCAGCTCGACCGGACGCTGGCTACGGCGAAGCAGCAGGCCGACGCCGGCCGCGCGCTCTCGGTCCCGCTCACGATCACGGCGCAGCCCACGGGCGTCAACGCGGGCGCGAAGTCCAAGCCGTACGCGACGATCCTCACCGTTCAGTGCGCGGCCGGCGTGCAGACGCTCAACAACTACAACTTCCCGGTGAGCAGCAGCTTTGCGTGGACGGCCGGCCAGTGCGGCGACACGCGGCTGCAGATCAAGATCGGCAATCTCGTGCTGACCCGCAGCTATCCGGGTCCCCTTGGCGTCGCCGCGTTCCTCAAGGACTTCGCCAACGGCCAGCGCCAGTTCGTGCCGGCCGACTTCCCGGCCGATGAGGCCGCGCTCGATGCGCTCGGCGTGCGCACGCTCACGGTGAGCTACGCGTTCACAGGCAACGACACGGTGCTCGACGCGGCGCGCGCGATCAATACCTACGAGACGCTGCAGAAGACCACGGCGGAGCAGAAGCAGCAGATCCAGGACGCGCAGGCGCAACGCCAGCAACTGAGCATCGTCGATCAGATGGCCGCGCAGAATCCGCCGCTGCCGGCGTCGGTGCCGAGCGTCGCGGGCAGCGCGCCGAGCCTTGCGACTCTCGGGCTGCCCGCGATCATCGGCGCCTGCTGGCATGCGCCCGTGCTCGCGGGCGCGGCGCGCAGCGACGGCATGTAAGGCGCGCCGCGACGGCGGGCGAGTCAGGCGGGCGGCGCGTGCGCCGCGCCGCCGAACCGCATTTGTGCGCCCGGCTACGCGGTGCGCGTAAACGTCCCCAGGCCCTCGTCGTTGAAATAGTCGAGCGTCACCTGCTGCCCCGCGAAGCTGACCTCGAAGCGCGAGCCGGCCGGCGCCTCCGTGAGCGGCAGGACGTAGCTGAACACGTCGCCGTTCCAGTGCGTGCAGGTGAACTGGGTGCCGGCGGGACCGAGCGTGAGCACGAGCGCATTGTTCTGGACGGCAACCTGTAGCGGACCGAAATAATCATTGGCGTAGACGCCCGCGTAATTTGCGAGCGGCTGCGCGGGTGTCGGCGATGCGGGGGGCGTCGCGCCCGCCAGCGCGCCCATGGGTTTCGAGTACTGGCCGAACACCGTGCCGAAAAACGTCGCCCAGTCCCGCTGGGCCTTGCCATACTGCACGAGATCGAGAAACTGGTAGGCGAGCGTTTCGGGCACGCCGATCGGCGCCGTGTTGGTGAGCACGACAATCGCGAGGTTCATCGACGGCACGACCATGAAGGTGGTGGCGGCGCCGGTGGTGAATGCACCGGAGTGATTGAACGTCACGCGGCCACTATCGAGCGTGCTCACGACGAAACCGAAACCGTAATACGAGGCCGGCAGCGTCGCACTGGCGGCGCGGCTCTGGATCTGCTGCGAGAGTGCTGGCTGGAGCGCGCTGGCGGGAATCAACGTCTGGCCGTTGACGGTGCCGTTGCCGAGCAGCATCGCGAGCCATCGGGCCATGTCGTTCGCGGACGAGCTGACACCGCCCGCCGGCGATTGCGGGTCGGGGTCGCGCAGCGGGCCGGGCACGTATTGGCCGTTGACCAGGACGTGGCCCGCCGCGGCATTCGTGCGCACGGCGAAATCGGCGTAGAGCGAACTGGTGCGCGTCATACCGAGCGGCGCGTAGATTGCCTGTTGCGAAAGCGTGGCCCAGTCCGTGCCCGCCGCGGCCGCGACGCCGGCCGCGCCCGCGGTGAGTCCGAAGTTCGTGTAGTGATAGGTCGTGCGGAACGGGTCGAGCCCGAGGTAGTGCAGACGTTGCAGTATTTGCGTCTGGTCGTAGCCGATCTCTTCGAGGCTGTCGCCGGCATGGTCCCGCAATCCCGAGCGATGGGCGTAGAGATCGCCGACCGTCACCTCCGCGGTGACGGCCGGATCGGACAGCGTGAACCACGGCAGCACGCTGGACATGGGGGTGTCCCACTTCACGACACCGTTGCCGACTTGCGCGGCGACCACCGTCGCGCCGACCGATTTGGATACCGAAGCAAGCTGGAAGACGGTGTCGGCGTCGACGCTTTGCTGCGTTTTCACGCTCGTGACGCCATAGCCTTTGGCGAAGACGGTCTTCGCGCCCCGCACGACCGCGACCGACATGCCGGGAATGCCCGAGCTCGCCATCAGGTTGCGGGCGAGCGCGTCGAGCTGCGCAAGCGCGTTGTCGACCTGGGTGTCCGACACCGGGCCGTCCGGGCCGAGCGAGACCACCGCGCCACCGCCGCACGCGCTCAGTGCGCCGCACAGCGCCGTTCCGAGCATGCGCCGGCGCATCAGGAAATGGGAAGTCACTGCCGGGTTCGTCTTCATGGTCTCTCGCTTGCTTTGTTGTGCGTGGTGGGGGCGTGCGAAGCGGCGACGCGCCGCTCAGGCAATCAGATAATCAGGCGCACGGCCGTGGCCGCGTTCAGTGGCGCGATGCGCGCGAGCAGGGCGTCGGTTTCAGCCTGGTTTTCGTCGTTGCGGCTAAGCACTGCCCAGGCCGCGCGCAGGCCGTCGGCGGCGAGCGCCGGGTCCCATGCGGCGATGCCGTAGCGGTCGATCTCCGCGACCACGGCGCGCGCGAACGAATCGAGCCGCGCGCCCGGGCGATGCTCGAGCAGCAGATCGCAGAGCGCCGTGCGCAGCCGCAGCCGCGCAGCCACGGCGGCGTTGCGCTCGATCGCGTCCTGCAGGCACTGCGCGGCGTCGGCCAGTTCGCCTTCGGCCGCGAGCGCGCGCGCCCGCGACAGCGCGCCGGCGAGCGGATCGGGTGCCGCCGCGGCTTCGCCGCCGCTGCCTGCCGCGAGCGACTGCAGCCATTGCACGGTGTCCGAGTTCGCGAATGGCACGCCGTTGGCAAACTTCAGCTGTGCGATGCACGTCATGCGGTCGACGAACTTCGCGGTTTCGTTGCACACCTCTTTGCGCGCGGCGGCCCATGTCTCGCCGAGTTGCGCGAGCGCCGCCGCGGCGACACAGTTCAGGTCGAGCCAGAACGGATGCTGACGCAGCTGGGTTTCGGCGAAGCTCACGAGATCGGCGTGCGCCGCGCGCGACTGCAGCGCGCGCAGCGCGTCCTGCAGCGGCGGGATCGGGCCGGGCAGCGCGGTGTCCGTGCCGGCGCCCACCGGCACGCGTTCGATGCCGGTCCACACGGCGATGCGCCGCAGGCGGAAACCCATCGCGTTGGACGGATCGGCTTCGGCGTACCAGGCGCCGATATTCGCGAGCCGCTCGAGCGCTTCAGTCGCGGCGCGCTCGGCGCTTTCGGGCCCATCGACTGCCGTGGACGCGAGCGCGGTGTCCGCCAAGCCGGACGCCGTTGCGGCAGGCGCGGCGGAGGTGAGCGCAGGGGCCGCAGCAGGGGCCTCGCTGCGCGGCGCACTGGCCGGCGTGGTCGCCGTTGCGGGTGCATCGGTTGCCGCCGGCGTTTCGGCGACCGGCGGGGGCGGCGCAGCTTCGGCGATCGGCACGGTGCCGGCGAGTGCGCGCAAAGGCTGCATCGAGGGCGCTTCGCTGTCCTTGTCGGCGAGCACGCGATCGATCGTATCGAGCGCCGTGCGCAGGCTCTCGACCTGCTGCGGGTCCTGCGGCGGCCAGCTCGACCAGTCGTGTTCCTCGGCATGCGCGCGCACGCGGTCGATCAGCCATTGCAGGGCGTTGCGCCGCGCGCGCAGCCGCGCGAGCGGCGGATGCAGTTGATCCCACCACATGTCGAGCAGCGCGGCCAGCATCTGCGCGCCGTCGCTCAAGCCCGGCAGGCCGCGCGTGACGAGCAGGCCGCCGGCCAGATAGCAGGCGACGAGCACATCCTTGCCCTTGCTCGCGAGCAGCGTCGACGAGAGCTGCACCACCTGCTCCCAGTCCGGCGTGCCGCTAGCCGCCGGGTTCGACATCCTGGCGATTTCGTTCTGCAGCGACTCGAATTCGGGTTCGTCGCGCACGTCGGCGCCGCAGGGCTGCGCTTCGCTGACCGGTTGTGTTGCGAGGCTCGTGTAGTCGTTCACTGGGCAATGGGCTGTCTGGAAAAGTTGGTCGGGAAGGGCGCTCAGGTCCACAGCGGCTCGATGACCGCATCGAAGAGATAGCCCGCGCCGCGCTCGGTGCGCAACAGCGTCGGGTTCTTCGGATCGCGCTCGATCTTGCGGCGCAGCCGCAGGATCTGCACGTCGATGGCGCGGTCGTAGATGTCGTCGAACGCGCGCGTGCTCTCGAGCAGCTTCTCGCGCGAGATGATGCGTTGCGGCGAGCTCAGGAACACCACGAGCAGATTGAATTCGGCGTTGGTGAGCGGCACGACGCTTGCTTCGGGCGAGGTGAGCCGCCGCGTGTTCAGGTTCAGCGTCCAGCCCGCGAAGCGATAGGCGCGCGGATGCTTGCCGCGCGTCATCGGCGCCTGCGTCGCCTGCCCCGCGCGGCGCATCACGGCCCGCAGGCGCGCCAGCACCTCGCGCAGCGAAAAGGGCTTGGTGATGTAGTCGTCTGCGCCGAGCTCGAGCCCCATCACCATGTCGGCTTCCTCGTTGCGCCCCGTGATGTAGACGATGGGCACCGGCGCCTGCTCGCGCCAGCGGCGCGCGAGCTCCGTGCCGTCGCCGTCGGGCAGGCCGAGGTCGAGCAGCACGAGATCATAGGGCTTCGCGTCGAACACGCTCATCGCCTCGACGGCGCTCGCGGCGCCATCCACGCGATAGCCGTGACCCGACAGGTACTCGATCAGCATGGTGCGCATCGAGTGGTCGTCGTCGACGATCAGAATGGAAGGTTGCGGCGGCAGGGTCATGGCAGGCTCTTGAGGGCGGACGCGGCGGCGCGGCCGAGCGCCTCGCGGTCGAAAGGTTTGGGGAGGACCGTCGCACGCGCGGCCCGCGCGACAGTGACGACATCGGAGTTATCCGAGCACAGGATCACGCGCAGCGCCGGCACCTGGTCGCGCAGGTGCTCAGCGAGGTCGGCGCCGTCCATCGACAGGCCGTCGAGGTCGGCCAGCAATAGCGCAATGCTGTCGCGCAGATCGGTGGCATCGGCGAGCGCTTCGAACGCCTCGCTCGCGTCGCCATAGCCGAGCGGCTCGAAGCCCAGTTCCGCGAGCCAGTTTTCGCTGCGCTCGCGCGAAGCCGGATCGCCGCCGATCAGCACGACGGCCTCGCCATTGCCCAATTGCCCGGCTGGCGGGAAGGGCGCTGCTTCGGCCAGTGGCAGGACGAGTCGAAAGCGCGTGCCAGCGCCGCTCGTCTCGACACTCACGCCGCCCTGGTGCTCGCAGGCGACGCCAGCAACGATCGCAAGGCCAAGACCGGTGCCGTTTCCTTGTGCGCGCGTTGAATAGAACGGCTCGAACAGATGCGCAAGGTGTTCCGCGGGAATGCCACCGCCGTCGTCCTCCACCTCGATCCAGACGGAGGAGCCCGGCGGCGCGTCGCCAACGGCGAGCGGCGCAGCCATCGGCCCGGCGCTGGCCACGCGCACGACCACACGCGAGCGCGCGGCGAGGCATGCATTGCGCACGAGATTGAGCACGGCGCGCACGAGCTGGCCACGGTGCGCGGTGACGGGCCACGGGCCTGCGTTTGCCTCGATATCGATGACGACGCCGTTGCGGCTGAGCGGGCGCGCGAGCGCGACGGCTTCGCCGACGACCGACGCAAGCTCGTGCATTTCGCGCACACGATCGCCGCGGCGCGCGGCGAGCAGAATCTGCTCGGTCAGGTCACGGCCCCGCGCAGATGCGGTCCGCACCTCGTCCAGCGCCGGGCGGGCGGACGAACCCTCGGGCAGGCGATCATGGGCGATTTCCGCGTAGCCGTCGACGGCCGCGAGGATATTGTTGAAGTCGTGCGCAACGCCGCCGGCCAGCAGGCCGAGCGACTCCATGCGCCGCGCCCGCTCGAGGCGCAATGCAAGCTGCCGGCGCTCGCGCGTGGCCACGGCGACGAAGAAAGTCAGAATGGCGAGCCCGGCCATATCGACCTGAAGGCTCCAGGAGCTGTTCGCACCCTCGTACTGGTAGGGGCCGAGATGCACGAGCGTCAGACTGACGCCGAGTATTGCCGCGGTCGCCACTGTCGCCGCAGCCGCGGGCAGGCCGCCGTAAATGGCAACGGCGGCGAGCACGAGCGCGAGCATCCCGCGCTGCACTTCTTCGGAAAGGTTCAGTGCGGCCGTTGCGGCGAGTATCGTGACGACGGCGAGGCATCCTGCCAGCGCACTGAGACGCTCGCCGGGCGCCGCGGCGGATGATCGGTCCCGCCATGCGAGCAGGGCAGGCACGAGCACCAGCACGGCGACGCCATTGCCGACGAAGAGGATCTGCCATTCCCGCCACCAGCTGTCGCCGCCCAGATCGGCCGCGAATGTGGCGCCCAGCATGGCAGTGAGCCCGATGCCCACGAGCGGCAGCAGCACGAGAAAGCGTATCAGCGCCGAGGTGGTGGACAGTATGCCGCTCGCGCCGACATAGCGCCGGCCCAGCCACGCGCATAACGCCACCTCGAAGACGTTGAGGAGGCAAAAGCCGACGTCGCTACGCCAGGATTCGGCACTGAAATGGCCGTTGGACGCGACTGCGGCCAGGACTGCGAGCAGAAAAGGGAACCACTGTCGCGGCGGCAGCGGCCAGAGAAAAGCAATTGCGGTGGCCGGCGCCGGCCAGGCGATGGCAGCGAGGGAGTTGGCGCTCTCGAGGTTCGCGACGGGGCGGGCGAGCAGGTAATAGAGCGTGCCGAGCGCAATGGCTTGCAGGAGCGTGCGTGCGCGAGTCGCCGTCCACGGCACTGTATTCATGCAAATGATCCCCGAATTGCGCCGACGTCTTTCATGGACGGAGCTCGCTACGATTTTTGGGAAATCATATCAAAATCACTCGTCAGTTCGGTGCACAAGCTTCGGTCAGGCGCGATTGAGACGGCCTTCCGGTATTGGGGTTGCGGGCTGCGATTCGGCGCGTGCGTGACCTGGGTGTGCCGCATTCCTTGAATGCAAATCTCGGGTAGTACCAAACGCCAGACGATCTGGTCGATTCATTGTTTTAATAAGGAATCCAATTTTTATGAGTGGCGTGTGTTCGGTTCGTTCAGATAATCTCTAGTGCAACGCGGTGCGCACGCCGGATTTATATTGCGTAGAAATCTGATTCATAACTCGAATCATCGTGGATTGGCTGCGGGCGGCATTAACCCTGCATGGGCTGCGCCACCGGATGCCCTCGTGGCCGCGGCCACGCAGGAAGGGCAGTTGACCTCGATCGCCCTGCCTAATGACTGGTGCGCGGCTCGCTGATCGCCGCATTCCAGAAGAAATACGGCATCCATGTCAACGAGCACAACCCTTGTGCAGGCTCGGGGGGGCGAGATCGAAGCGATCAAGGCGACCACAGGCAATAAGGGACCACAGGCGCCCGACGTGATCGATGTCGGCCTGTCTTTCTCACCCTTAGTCCGGATTGGATAGGGCGCCGGTCTTTCCGGACGTCCACGGATAGCCACTTCATTCCGTTGACTGCCACCGATTCTTGGGGGTAGTTTTGAGTAGGTCGCAGGCTGTGAAGCGAGATACTCCAAGTCCCCGCCGGGACTTCAATCCGCAAAGCCAAGTTGGGTATGATGTCTGTTGCACGGTGCTGGCGGAGCGTGCGTAAATTGAAAAGCAATCCGAAGTTTGTGTGCGGCCACTGACAATAGCGGGAACATTACGACGGAGTCGTATGGTTTTGCCATAGCAAGAGAAGAAAACTTGTCGTAATGGCCCGGGTATTTCATATTTTTCCGGAGAAAGCGGGGCGCTCACGCGAGTAAAACAGCCTACGGCCTCCCCCCGTTTTGCAAACCCGGACGCTTCATGCAGCGTTGGCCTGCTCAAATCTATCGTTGTGGGGACTGCTCCTCGCGACACGATAAAGTTCACGCTCGCGAGCCCCCCATAGTTAGGCGGCTTCAGGAGCGTCTTTCTTGCCGGGCGTCCCATGCGCATCCCAACTCCGTTGCCTGCGAACCCCGGGGCGGCCGGGATCTCGCCGCCCTCGATGAGTTCCGCCCGATGCGTGCCGGGGCTGTGCACCCATCACACCCGGCGCGTTCATCGCCGCATCCAGGCCGGCCTCCAGGACCGGAATGGATGCCTGCACCCGGGCCAGCGCACCCTCGGCCTGGCTCACCTGGAGATCTGCCGCCGGCTCCTTGCCGTACAAAAGGTTGATGGTCGACAGCAGTTCCTGGTGCGTCTGCAACTGCTTGCGCGCCACCTGCAGACGAGCCTGCAATCCGCGAATGGTGATGTAGATGTCGGCGGTCTGGGAGGTCACAGCCAGGCGCGTGGCCGCCTCGCTGGCCTCTGAAGCCTGATAGTCGGCAAGTGCCGCTTCCCGCCCGCGACGCAGGCCACCAAACACATCGAGTTCCCAGCCCGCGCTGAAATTGGCCTCGAGCGCTCGAAACCGCGTCGAGTTCAGGACACGTCCCAGCGGCGTTTCAACCGACTGGTAGACCCGGGCCGCCGGGCCGCTTGCGTTGCCGGAAGGCAGCAGCGCTGCATTCGCTGCCCCGAGTCCTGCGCGCGACTGCGAGACGCGCGCCGCGGCCTGCGCGAGGTCAAGGTTCTGCTCCAGCGCAAGCGTAACGAATCGTGTCAGTTGCGGATCGCCGAAACCTGACCACCATGTGGCCAGGTCCGCACTCGCTACCGCCTGCCGATGACCTGGCGGCCTGCCCTCGGAAATGCTCTGGCATCGCTACAACTGGGCGACATAGTCGGGGCCGCCAGCGCAACCCGCCGATAGGCTGACGACAATGGCCGCAGCAAGGAAGTGTTTGGGTAGCATGAGCGTCTTTGCGAGAACCTTTTCGATGACCATAAAACCAAATAGTCACTAGTTGTCCATTTCTGTATGCTATGCCCATGAAAAAGACCACCACTCCTTCCGCTCCCGCGCGCGGCCCGGCTGATCACGAGGTGCGGGACCAGATCGTTGCCGCCGCCACCGAGCACTTTAGCCGGTATGGCTACGAGAAAACGACGGTATCTGACCTCGCCCGGGCGATCGGGTTTTCGAAGGCGTACATCTACAAGTTCTTCGAATCGAAGCAGGCCATTGGCGAAATGATCTGTGTTAACTGTCTGCGCCAAATCGAAGGCGAGGTGCGGACAGCGGTTGCACAGGCGGATCTGCCGCCGGAAAAGTTGCGACGAGTGTTCAAGGTCTTTACCGAGGCCAGCCTCAGGCTGTTTTTCCGGGACCGCAAGCTGTACGACATCGCTGCGTCAGCCGCAACGGAAAACTGGCAGGCGGTGCAAGCTTATGAAGCACGGGTTCAGAAGCTGCTCCAGGAAGTGCTCCAGGAAGGCCGGCAAAGCGGTGACTTCGAGCGCAAGACGCCATTGGATGAAACCGCGATGGCGATCTATCTGGTGCTGCGCCCCTACCTCAATCCGCTTCTTCTGCAATACAACCGCGATACCACCGACGTCGCGCCGGCGCAACTCTCCAGCCTGGTACTTCGAAGCCTGTCGCCATGACCCCGTTCTTTTTGTGACGGTTGACTGATTTGGTCACTAGAACCATAATGAAAGCCATCATCATTCCCTCGATGGGACTTTCATGTTCTCGCGTTGCCTCGCCACCTCCGCACTCGCCTGTGCGCTGCTACTTGCGCTAGCGGCGTGCGTCGAAAAAAACCAGTCTGATCCGCGCACCGTGGTGCCGCTGGTGCGCACGGCAATCGTTCAGCGCGCCACGCCTGCATCGCGCTCGTTTACGGGGACGGTCGCGGCTCGCGTGCAAAGCGACCTGGGTTTCCGCGTTTCCGGCAAGGTGCTGCAAAGGCTTGTGGATACCGGCCAAACCGTCAAACGGGGTCAGCTGCTGATGCGTCTCGACCCCATCGATCTCAAACTTGCCGCGCAGGCGCGGCAAGAGGCGGTCACCGCTGCGCGGGCGCGAGCGCGGCAGACCGCACAGGATGAGAAGCGCTATCGCGATCTGCGCGGCACGGGTGCGATCTCGGCTTCGGCCTACGACCAGGCCAAGGCGGCCGCCGATGCAGCCAGGGCGCAGCTCAGCGCGGCGGAAGCCGACGCCGACGTGGCGCGCAATGCGACGGGCTATGCCGAGCTGGTGGCGGACGGGGATGGCGTCGTGATGGAGACGTTGGCCGAACCGGGACAGGTCGTGAGCGCCGGACAATCCGTGGTGCGCCTCGCTCACGCGGGGCGGCGCGAGGCTCTCATCCAGCTACCGGAAACCCTGCGTCCCGCCATCGGTTCGGACGCACAGGCCACCCTGTTCGGCAACAGCGGCGTCAGCGTGCCAGCCACGCTGCGCCAGCTCTCGGAGACGGCGGATCCCAGTACCCGCACCTTCGAAGCGCGTTATGTGCTGCAGGGTGCGCTGGCCGACGCGCCGCTAGGCGCGACCGTAACGGTGGAGATACCGGATGCACACGTGGCGCTCGAGGGCGGCTTGCAGGTGCCGATCGGCGCGGTGCTCGATGCGGGCAAAGGACCCGGGGTGTGGATCGTCAACGGCGAGCCGGCCCGGGTCGCATGGCGGCCGGTCACGGTCCTCCGCCTGGACGACGACAGCGCTCGCGTGTCAGGCACGCTGGAACAAGGTGACCGCGTCGTTGCGCTCGGTGCCCAATTGCTGCGCGATGGCGAACAGGTCCGGATGTCCGGCCAGACCGTCGCGGCGGCGAAGGAGGGAGCGCATCCGTGAGCGAAGGCCGATTCAACCTGTCGGCGCTCGCCGTGCGCGAGCGCTCCATCACCCTGTTCCTGATCTGCCTCATCTCGCTGGCCGGGCTGCTATCGTTCTTCAAGCTGGGTCGCGCCGAAGACCCGGCGTTCACGATCAAGGTGATGACCATCGTCACCGCGTGGCCTGGCGCCACCGCACAGGAGATGCACGATCAGGTCGCGGAGAAAATCGAAAAGCGCATGCAGGAACTGCGCTGGTACGACCGGACCGAGACCTATACGCGACCTGGACTGGCCTTCACAACGCTGACGTTGCTCGACAGCACACCGCCGTCGCAAGTGCAGGAGCAGTTCTACCAGGCCCGCAAAAAAATCAGCGACGAGACAGCCAATCTTCCGGCTGGTGTGATCGGGCCGCTGGTCAACGACGAATACGCGGATGTCACGTTTGCGCTTTTCGCACTGAAGGCCAGGGGCGAACCGCAGCGCCTGCTCGTGCGCGATGCGGAGTTGCTGCGCCAGCGGTTGCTGCACGTGCCGGGCGTGAAGAAAGTCGACATCATCGGCGAGCAGGCCGAGCGCATCTATGTCCAGTTCTCGCATGACCGGCTGGCAACGCTCGGTGTCAGCCCGCAGGACGTGTTCGCCGCGCTCAATGGCCAGAACGCCCTGACGCCAGCCGGCTCCGTGCAGACCAAAGGTCCGGAAGTGCTGATTCGCCTGGACGGCGCCTTTGACAAGCTGCAGAAGATCCGCGATACGCCCGTCGTCGTGCAAGGTCGCACGCTGAAGCTGTCGGACATTGCCACTGTCGAGCGCGGTTATGAAGATCCGGCGACATTCATGATTCGCAACAACGGCGAACCGGCCTTGCTGCTCGGCATCGTGATGCGCGACGGCTGGAACGGGCTCGATCTCGGAAAGGCACTCGACAGCGAGGTCGGCGTAATCAACGCCGGGCTCCCGCTGGGAATGAGCCTGACCAAGGTCACGGATCAGGCCGTCAACATTCATTCGGCGATTGACGAGTTCATGCTCAAGTTTTTCGCCGCTCTGCTGGTGGTCATGTTCGTGAGTTTCGTGAGCATGGGCTGGCGCGCAGGCCTGGTGGTTGCCGCCGCCGTGCCGTTGACGCTGGCCGTCGTGTTTGTGGTCATGGCCGCGACTGGCAAGAACTTCGACCGCATTACGCTTGGATCACTGATCCTGGCGCTGGGACTGCTGGTGGACGACGCAATCATCGCCATTGAAATGATGGTGGTGAAAATGGAGGAAGGCTACGGCCGTGTGGCCGCCTCTGCCTATGCCTGGAGCCACACTGCCGCCCCCATGCTCTCGGGCACGCTGGTGACGGCGGTCGGCTTCATGCCCAACGGCTTCGCGCGGTCCACCGCAGGCGAATACACCAGCAACATGTTCTGGATCGTCGGCATTGCACTGATCGCGTCCTGGGTCGTTGCCGTGGTCTTCACGCCCTACCTCGGCGTGAAGATGCTGCCCGACTTCAATAAGGTCGAAGGGGGGGGGCACGACGCAATTTACGACACGCCGCGCTACAACCGCTTCCGTCAACTGCTCACGCGCGTCATCGCGCGCAAATGGCTGGTCGCTGGTTCGGTCGTTGGCCTCTTCGCCCTGGCTATCCTTGGCATGGGCGTGGTCAAGAAGCAGTTCTTTCCGATCTCCGACCGCCCTGAAGTGCTGGTCGAGGTGCAGATGCCCTATGGCACATCGATTTCCCAGACCAGCGCCGCCACGCAAAAAGTGGAGGCATGGTTGTCTAAACAGAAGAACGCCAGAATCGTCACAGCTTACGTCGGGCAAGGTGCGCCGCGCTTTTTCCTGGCGATGGGACCGGAACTGCCTGATCCGTCGTTCGCGAAGATCGTGATCCGCACGGACAGTCAGGAGGAACGCGATGCATTGAAGGCGCGACTGCGGCGAGCCATCGCCGACGGTCTCGCCCCGCAAGCGCGCGTGCGCGTCACGCAGCTCGTGTTCGGGCCGTATTCGCCGTTTCCCGTCGCCTATCGCGTCACCGGTCCGGACCCGGACAAGCTGCGTGGTATCGCGGCTGAAGTCCAGCAGACGATGGAGGCCAGTCCGATGATGCGCACGGTCAACACCGATTGGGGCACGCGTACGCCCACGCTGCACTTCACCTTGCAGCAGGACCGCCTGGTGGCGCTCGGGCTGACATCCAGTGCCGTGGCGCAACAGCTGCAATTCTTCCTGACGGGCGTGCCTGTCACCGCCGTCCGTGAGGATATTCGAACCGTGCAGGTCATCGCGCGTTCGGCCGGCGATGTGCGTCTCGACCCGGCGCGGCTCGGCGACTTGACGCTGGCCGGGGCGAACGGGCAGCGTATTCCGCTGTCGCAGGTGGGCAAGGTCGACGTACGCATGGAAGAGCCGATCATGCGTTGGCGCGACCGCGTGCCGACGATCACGGTGCGCGGCGATATCGCCGATGGGCTGCAGCCACCGGACGTTTCAACGGCGATCACCGGGCAGCTTCAGCCGATCATCGCGAAGCTGCCCAGCGGCTATCGCATCGAGCAG
Source organism: Paraburkholderia sp. A1BS-2L (assembly GCF_051125205.1). Lineage (NCBI taxonomy): Bacteria > Pseudomonadati > Pseudomonadota > Betaproteobacteria > Burkholderiales > Burkholderiaceae > Paraburkholderia > Paraburkholderia sp. A1BS-2L. The sequence continues at coordinate 785,411 of NZ_CP120430.1, read as the reverse complement.
GCGGGCTCCATCGAGGAATCGGCCAAGGCGACGACCGCCATGTTGCCGCTGTTCCCGATCATGCTGGCAATCACGCTGGTCATCATCATTCTCCAGGTTCGCTCGATATCGGCGATGGCGATGGTGTTCCTGACGAGTCCGCTCGGCCTCATTGGCGTCGTGCCGACATTGATCCTGTTCCGGCAGCCGTTCGGTATCAATGCGCTGGTCGGACTCATCGCGCTCTCGGGCATCCTGATGCGGAACACGCTGATCCTGATCGGGCAGATCCATCAGAACGCCCACGCGGGCCTGGATCCGTTCCACGCAGTTGTCGAAGCTACTGTGCAGCGTGCCCGCCCGGTGATCCTGACGGCGATGGCCGCAATCCTCGCATTCATCCCGCTGACGCATTCGGTGTTCTGGGGAACGCTCGCCTACACGCTGATCGGCGGCACGTTCGCCGGGACGATCCTGACCCTGGTGTTCCTGCCGGCCATGTATTCCATCTGGTTCAAGATCCGCCCCGGCAAACCAGCGGGTTCACACAGGGACCACCATCGCCTGCCATTGCATTCAGATTCGATGACACAGGACGCGCTCGACGCGCGCAGTTAACACCCCATCCATTCACCAAACGGAGCTGTTCATGTCGAATTCCACGGTTGTCGTTGTGACCGGCGTGTCATCGGGTATCGGTCGCGCCACCGCCCAAAAATTTGCGAGGCGAGGTTGCCGCGTGTTTGGCACAGTACGCAGCTTCGCAAAAGCGGTGCCTGTCGCCGGCGTCGAGCTCGTCGAGATGGATGTTCGCGACGATGCTTCGGTCAAGGCCGGAATCCAGTCCGTCATCGAACGCACCGGGCGAATCGACGTACTCGTCAATAATGCGGGAACGAGCCTGATCGGCGCCGTGGAGGAAACGTCGACTGCCGAGGCCTTGTCGTTGTTCGATACCAACTTCCTCAGCATTCTGCGTACGACACACGAAGTACTTCCCCATATGCGGGCGCAACGTGGCGGAAGGATCGTCAACGTCAGTTCGGTGCTCGGGTTCCTGCCCGCTCCCTACATGGGACTCTATTCGGCATCCAAGCATGCCGTCGAGGGGCTGACCGAAACCCTGGATCACGAGGTGCGCCAGTTCGGCATCCGGGTAACATTGGTCGAACCGTCCTTTACCAGGACGAACCTGGACATCAACACCGCTGCGGCAAGCTCGAAAATCGCCGACTATGACCGCGAGCGGGTGCTTGCATCGAGCGCAATCGTCAACAGTGCCAAAGGTGCTCCCGCGCCAGACGGAGTGGCAAACACGATTGTCGACGCGGCGCTTGGCGCCTGGCGTATGCGTCGCACACCGGCCGGCGAAGCATCGCTGTTGCGCAAATTGCGGCGCTTCATGCCCTTCGGTCCGGTCGACTCCAGCTTGAGGAAAACTTTCGGGCTCGTGTGAAGTTTTCTTTCTCGCCGCAACGTGGTCTGTGCATCACATTCGCGGGCGCGCCCTGCGCCGACGAGCAATCAGCTGCAGACGTCCATGGTCATGACGATCTCGACGCGTCGCAACAGCTTCGCGTTAGGGATCGTGTTCAGAACTCGTTTTGCTGCACTGAGCCATCAACATAGAGCCGATGCGGTGCAAGCGGTGCGGCACCTGGCTCGAATGCAGCGCGAGGTTCGGTATAAAGACCTTCTCCGACCAGCCAGGTCGGCAAAAATTTTGAATAGCATCCCTAAACACGTGCACCAACGTTTTCGAGTGTCGTGCAAACGCTGTACCCCGCCGTCAAGGCATCTAGCTCGCCAATGGCGGCTTCCAAACCCAGAAGGGACATCAGTCTGAGCGCCCAAAGACGCCCAGCTCCACCGAGCGGGGCATCTCCCCTGTTAATCCCTGTCAGCTTGCCGGATTGCGTGCCATGACGATCCACGCCGCGCCGTTGATCATCACCGACCGCTCGCCGGGGAGGCCCGCGAAGGCGGCACGAACCGCGGCCGAGGCGCGGGCGCGGATGTCGTCGGGCTGATCAGCGAGCGCACGCGACAGTGGGCCGACCTCGAGCGTCATCTTCACCGCGTCGTCGATCGCCGCGTCCCGCGTCTCGCCCTCGCCGAACGGGACGGAAGCATCGAAGGGCGCGATAGCGATATCGGTGAAGCCGGCCGCCGTCAGGATGCGTGCCACGCGCCCCCGGTCGCCGAACGAAAATGGGCCGGGCGCTTCGGGATCGGGCAGCGCGCTTGGCGGGACGATGCCCTTGAGCGCGCCCATCGGCAGGCGCACCCAATCGTTTTCGGCCGCGCCGCGCCAGCAGACGAAAGCGACCCGCCCGCCCGGCCGCAGCGCGCGTCGCATATGGGCGAACGCCGCTGTCGGATCGTCGAAGAACATCACCCCGAAACGCGAGAACAGGATGTCGAACGCGCCCTCGGGCAGCTCGGCGCTGCTGGCGTCGGCCACCTGGAACAGGACCGGCGTATCCTGTGGCACTAGCGCGCGCGCCCGGCTGATCAGCGGTTCGGATATGTCCACGCCGAGCACCTGGCCCCCCGCGCCGACGCAGGCGGCCAGAGCCAGACTCGACGCGCCCGCGCCGCAGCCGACGTCCAGCACGTGCTCGCCCGTCATGGGCGCGGCGGCTTCTATCGCGGCGTGGCCGAACACCGCCACCATGGCGTCGAGCCGGGCCTGGTTGGCGACCCAGCGCTCCCCGCTTTGACCATTCCAGTCGGCCACCTGATAGGCATTTTCCTTTGCCATGTCATCTCCTTGTTCTGATTCGTTCTTAACTCGCTACCCTTTGTTCGAGGCAACGGGGAGCCGAACCGATGGCAACGTGCGTACCGTCTCGAACAAACCCGCCTCCACCTGCGATAAGGCGCAAGACCTGCGTGTGATCGTCTCAGGCATCGAGATCGGTGCCGCCTGGCGCCAGACCTCGAAGGACAACCGCTCCTGCCATTCCGTCAATCTCGACGATCAGTACTTCACCGCGCCGATCTACGCCAACCTTTTCGACAGCGAAGACGCAACGGGAGAAGGGAATCCGTGCTCTCAAACCAGCATCGACTGCTGGGCGACGATACCCGCCATCGCGCCCTGCGATGATGCCTGGGTGACCGAGGGCAAGAAGGGCGTGGTAAGGTCGCCAGCGGCGTAGATGCCGGGCATGCTGGTTTGGCGGCGCTCGTCGACCTTGAGGACGATGCCGGTGGTCGTTTCGACCGTGGCGAGGCCCAGCGATTCATGCAGGCTTGCGGACGGCCTGTTGCGCGGCTGGGCGAACAGGACGTCGACCGCGATATTGCGGCGGGTATCGAGATTGACGGTGGTGATATGGCCGTTGTGATGGGCGATCTCGACGATCCGGCCATCGACGACAGGTACGTTGCGGCGCGCCAGATCGGCCTGGATATCGGGCGCAATGTCATGACCATCGGCGAACACAGTCAACTTGTCCGTCCAATCGCGGAACAGCCTGACAGACTGGTGCGACTGCGGGCCGGACCAGACGAGGCCCCAATGCTGGCCGGCGACTTCAAAGCCGTCGCAATAGGGGCAGGGCACGATGGACGTACCCCAGCTTTCGGCAAAGCCCGGAACATCAGGCATCTGGTCGGAGACGCCATAGCTCAGGATCAGGCGGCGCGCCCTTAGGCTTTCGTTATCGTCAGTGACGACGCAGAAATCGTCGACGGCGCCAGACACGCTCTCGGCCCGGGCATCGACCAGCCTGATCGTTGGATAGCGCGCCAGCTGCTGCCGCGCCTCGGCCAGGATGTCCAATGGCGGCTTGTGATCGTGGCCGAGCAGGCCATGCGAGTGGCCTGCAAAGCGGTTGCGCGGCCGGCCGGTATCGAGAACCGTGACCTTGCGGCGGGCACGGCCGAGCTGCAGGGACGCGGCGAGGCCGGCAAAGCTGCCGCCGATGATGATGACGTCATCCATGGTGATGGATTCCGTGTTGTGGATGGAGGGGTGGGCTGGGCGTGCTGTGCAATATCGTCCGGCGATACGCGTTCGAGGCGTCCGGCGGGCAGGGTTTCGGCATCGGCATCGGCGAGAAAGTGGCCCATCACTGTGTTGAACGGTCGGACAATGCCGCATTCGCTATCGCCGGGCGGCCCGGGGAAACCTGATTCGGACAACCGGTTGAGACCTGCCCTTGGTTTGCACATTTAAGATACTGAGTGGTATCGTAATTCAAGAATTTGAATACTGTCAAGTACCGTAATTGTCATGACTGAAAACAGCCAGGGCCGGCGGGGCCGGCCCGCCAACGAGGCGCTTCGCCAGACGATAGTCGACGCCGCCTGCGAACTCTTTGTGGAATTGGGTTTTCAAGCGACGACCATGGACAAGGTCGCCCAGCGGGCGAAGATTTCCAAGCTAAGCATCTATCGGCACTTCGAGAACAAGGAGGCGTTGTTCAGCGCGGCCATGGTGGCCCGCTGCCATCAATTTGCACCACAGGCCCTTTCTGAAGGCGTCGACGGTTCGGCCGAAGATCAGCTCATGGCGGTGGGATCATCCCTGCTTCGCACGCTGTTGAGCCCGGACGTCCGCAGTGTCGAAGCCATGGTTTTGGCCGACAAGACGAATCAAAAGTCGTTAAGCAAGCTCCATTACGAAGCCGGGCCCGCCCATGTCATCGCCCAGATCGAGGCCGTGTTGCGTCAGTTGCACGCGAAGGCGATTCTGAACGTGCCCGATGCTCTCCGGTCCGCCCGCTTGTTTGCCGCGCTTTTCAAAGGATCCGATCTCCTGCTTATCGCACGCTTCGATGAGGCGAGAGCAGAGGACGACAACGAAATCGAATCCTATTGCCGGTCGGCCGTCGCCATGTTCATCGCCGCGCACGGTCGCATCTAAAGGTGCGCTATCGCGGGTTGATGAAGAAGCCGCAGCAGTTGCACACGCTGTTTACTCTGAGCAATCTGTGGATGACTCGCGAACAACTGATGCGCGAGACCATTGCATGAGCGCAAAAGCCGCGGGGTCGCGGGGCCGGGCAGTGTGATGTACGAAACAGCGGCCTCGACGCACACACCTGAAATCGTCAGCACGGAAGGCACGGGCGGCTACGTGCAGTCGCTCGTGATCGTGACTGGCGATCTCGTCTTCCTCGACGGGAGCGACAAGGTGGTGGCCATCGAGAACTGGAAAACAGCGTTGCAGCGATACCTTGCCTACTGCGAGAAGCATGGCAGCGGCGCGCGACCTTACCGCGTTCCATTGATCTCGCGCGATGCGCCGCCCCGGGGCGCATCAAGATCGAACAGGAGAGGCGTTGGACACCGGATCAAGCTTGCCCTTCGTAACCAGTCGCTCGAGACTGCTGCTGAGGCTCGCCACTCCTCTGGAGAGGGCGGCCTCGGTCACGTCGATCATGACGACCTTCAACCCGGCGATGGCGGCGGTCTGGGCGATCCCGTTGCCCATCGTGCCAGCGCGAACGATACCGATCGATTCAGTTTGCATGTGCATGAAATCCTGCCATGCCGGATGTTCTCGAAGATTGGCTACTTCAGGCGGCGACCCATCGTTTCCGGAACCATCGCCAGGCCGACCAGCGAGAGCAAACCGCAGCCGATCACGTAGAACGCCGGTGAATCGGCATTGTGGGTCAGGTGAATCAGCAGCGTCGAGAAAAACTGGGAGAAGCTGCCGAAGATGACGGTAGCAACGTAATAGCTGACCGAGAGCCCCGTGGCCCGAAGACGCTGCGGCAGCACCTCGCTGACGAGCACAAGCGTGGCCGGCGAAGTCATCGCCATCGGCACGCCGAGCATAGCCGCAACGCCCAGCACGGTGGAGAGCGATGGATGACTGTTCAACATCAGGAAGGCCGGGTAGATCAACACCAGCATCGCAATTCGAGACCACCACACAACCGTGCGGCGGCCGATCCGATCGCTCAGCCAGCCGGAGAACGGGGAGAGGATCACCAGCAGCAGGGAGCCGACGAATCCGGCCCAGATCGACCGTGAGAGCGGAATATGCAGTTCAATCGCGGCATAGTTCGGCAGATAAAAGACGACCATATGCACGGCGGAGGCGAGCCCGATCATGAGCAGCACCGTCGCGACCAGCGCGCGCCAGTGACGCGTGGCGAGCTGCCAGTGCGTTTCGGCGGTGCTGTCCCCCCACTTCGTGGGCACCAGCGTTTCGTCGAGACGGCTGCGGATCATTACGCTGATCGGGATGACAAGCACGCCAATCACGAAAGCGACGCGCCATCCCCAGGAAGTCAGCGCGGGCGGCGTCAGGAGGTTCGCCAGCGCGAGCGCGACGAGCGCCGCGAAGACTGCGGCAAGCCCCTGGCTGAAGGGTTGCCAGCTCGTGTAGAAGCCCCGTGACCGGTCGTCCGCATACTCGAGAAGCATGGCGCTTGCGGGGCCCATTTCGCCGCCGATGGCAAAACCCTGGAGCAGTCGCGCGGCCGTCATCAGGATAGGCGCGGCAATACCGATCTGCGCATAGGTGGGCGTCAACACGAGAACCGCAGCGCTTAGCGCCATCAGCCAGAGCGTGAGTACGACAGCTGGCTTGCGTCCGACGCGGTCGGCATATGCTCCGATGACCAGCCCGCCGACCGGCCGCATCACATAGCCGACCCCGAACGCCGCAAACGACAGCAGCAGCTGGCCCACGCGATCGGTCACGGGGAAATAGAGCGGGCCGATCAGCGTGGCGAAGAAGTTGTAGACGACCGAGTCGTACAGTTCGAGGCCGCTACCTACGGTTATCGCCGCGATGACCATGGGTTTGGAAAGAGGCCGGGATGCCGATGTGGACGACGTCATGGGAGGATGAGCGCCGGGCGCGACACGGGGGTTCGACATGAGTGTCTCCTGATTTGTCTGGCGAGGCCAGTAGTTGCCCGCTCTTTGGCGGATAGGTGCCTGTATTGCACGTCTGGATGGCGGCACCGTCCAGGGCCGTCCGCCGGACTCGTTTTTCCATCAACTGAACGTGAGGCTATCCGTCAGCGTGCGACGCCGTTGCCGACGGCGGGTGTGGACCTGGACGTTTTCGCCAGGCGCCACTGCTGCATGAGAGCGGTCCATTTCGTGCGCACCGCGTCCAGGTTGCGCCCCTTGACGTGGCCGTAACCCCGGATACCTTCGGGAAGGCTCGCGATATCCAGCGCGAGCGTCAGGTTGGATTTCGAAAGCACAGGCAGGATTTCCTCGATGCAGGCCTGGTATTCGCGGATGAGCTCACGTTCGGTCCGGCGTTCGCCGGTGTGGCCGAACGGATCGAGGAACGTCCCGCGCAGGCCGCGCAGTGCGGCGAGAACGCGAAATGCGCTGCGGACCCACGGGCCGAACGGCCGCTTGACGGGTTCGCCATTCGCATCCTGCTTCGCGAAGAGCGGCGGGGCGAGATGGTGAACCAGTTTGAAGTCGCCTTCGAACATCCCCTCCACCTTTTTCGTGAATGCCGCATCCGTGTGCAGGCGCGCCACCTCATATTCGTCCTTGTACGCCATCAGCTTGAACAGGTATCGGGCGACGGTCTCGGTCAGCCGGTGACCGCCAATGCGCGACTCAGCTTGCTGCACCTTCGCCACAAATGCTGCATAGCGATCGGCGTAAGCGCGGTTCTGGTAGCTGATGAGAAACTCGCTGCGCTTGCTGATGATTTCATGCACCGACGGCTTCTTCGCGAACTGGATTACCTGGGCGTCGGCGGCCTGCATCGGCACCTTCGCGAAATGGTGCGCACAATGACGGCCCCATTCGAACGCCGCCTTATTGCTGTCGACCTGCACGCCATTGAGCTCGATGGCGCGCATCAGCGTGGCGCGCGAGAGCGGCACGCGCCCCTTCTGCCAAGCATAACCGAGCAGCATCAGGTTCGAGTAGATCGACTGGCCGAGCAGTTGGGTCGCGACCTGTTCCGCGTCGAAGACTCCGAGATGGTCGGGTTCGACGCCGGCCGAGATCGCCGCCAGGGCCTCGTCGTTCGGCGACTTCCAGTCGGGGTTGCGCACGAACGCCGCGGTGGGCGTGGCGTGGCTGTTCAGCACGACGTATGTCCGGCCCGGCAGCATTGTCGACAGTGTCGTCTTCTGCGCGCCGACGACGGTGTCGCAGGCGATCACCAGATCCGCCATCGCCACGTCGACTCGCGAAGCGTGCAGGGCGCTTGCGTCACCGGCAATCTGGATGTGACTCCAGGTGGCGCCGCCCATCTGGGCCATCCCGGTTGCGTCCTGCGTGATCACGCTTTTGCCTTCGAGGTGCGCGGCCATGCCGAGCACCTGGCCGATGGTGACGACCCCGGTCCCGCCCACGCCGGCCACCACGATCCTCGATGCAACGGCAGCATCGGGCAGCTGCGGCACAGGCAGCGCAGGCATGTCCGCGAGTCCGGCCTTGCGCGCGGCCTGGGGCTTCCTGAGCTGTCCGCCCTCGACGGTGACGAAGCTCGGGCAGAAGCCCTTCACACAGGAGAAGTCCTTGTTGCACGTGTTCTGGTTGATCTCGCGCTTGCGGCCGAATTCGGTCTCGAGAGGCTGCACCGCAACACAGTTGCTTTCGACCGAGCAGTCCCCGCAGCCTTCGCAGACCAGTTCATTGATGATGACGCGCTTCGCAGGGTCGGCCATCGTGCCGCGCTTGCGCTCGCGGCGCTTCTTGGTCGCGCAGACCTGATCGTAGATGATGACGGTGGTGCCTTCCGCTTCGCGCAGTTCGCGCTGCACGGCATCGAGCTCGTCCCGATGACGCACCGTGACTCCCTCCGCGAGGTTCGCGACTCCGGTGTACTTTGCGGGATCATCGGCCACCACGACGATGCGCTTTACCCCCTCCGCGGCCAGTTCGCGCGTCATGCCGGGCACGTCGAGCTGACCGTCTACGGGCTGTCCGCCCGTCATGGCCACTGCGCTGTTGAAGAGCACTTTGTAGGTGATGTTGACGCGGGCATGAATCGATTGCCGGATGGCGAGCAGTCCGGAGTGGTTGTACGTGCCGTCGCCGATGTTCGCGAACATGTGCTTGCGCGTCGTGAATGGCGCCTGGCCCATCCACGAAACGCCTTCGCCGCCCATCTGCGACCAGGAAGTGGTCGAGCGGTCCATCCATACCACCATGCCGTGGCATCCGATTCCCGCTGTCGCGAGCGAACCGTCGGGCACGCGGGTGCTGGTGTTGTGCGGGCAACCCGGGCAGAACCAGGGCAGCCGTTCAGCGCCGCCGGCGGGTTCGGAAGCGGCGCGTTCGCGCGCGTCGATTTCCGCGAGCCGGATATCCATGCGCGCGGCGACATCCGCGGGTACGCCGAGCTTTTTCAGACGGCTCGCGACCGCCTTTGCGACGAGCGACGGGGAGAGATCGGCCTTCGCGCGCAGCAACCAGTCGTCGCCCGGCGAGGAGTGACTCCATTCGCCCCCGCGATGGCTGGTGCCGTCGTCACGGTACTTGCCGACGATGACGGGACGCAGGTCGGAAGGGTAATGGTAGAGCTCGTCTTTGAGCTGTTGCTCCACGAGCGGACGCTTTTCCTCGACCACGAGGATTTCGCGCAGCCCACGCGCAAATTCGCGCACGCTTTGTGGTTCGAGCGGCCACACCACGCTGACCTTGTGCAGGCGGATACCGAGTTCCCGGCACCGCGCATCGTCCAGTCCGAGGTCGAGCAGTGCCTGACGCGTGTCGCTGTACGCCTTGCCGGTCGCGATGATGCCGAGCCGGTCGTGCGGTCCCTCGATGACATTGTGATTCAGCCGGTTCGCACGGATATAGGCAAGGGCTGCCGGCCACTTGTACTCCATCATCCGCGCTTCCTGGACGAGCGGGGCGTCGGGCCAGCGGATATGCAGGCCACCTTCCGGCATCGCGAAATCGTCGGGCAGGATGATGCGCACGCGCTCCGAATCGGTCTCGACCGGCGCGCCCGATTCGACCACCTCCTGCACGGTCTTCATGCCCGCCCACAGGCCGCTGTAACGGCTCATGGCAAAGGCATGGATGCCGAGGTCGAGAATGTCCTGCACGCTCGACGGAAAGAACACGGGCAGACCGCAGGCGATGAAGGTGTGGTCGCTCTGGTGCGCGAGCGTGCTGCTCTTGGAGACGTGGTCATCCCCGGCCAGTGCGATGACGCCTCCAAGGGGCGCAGTACCGGCCAGGTTGGCATGCTTGAGGGCGTCCGCGCTGCGGTCCACACCCGGGCCCTTGCCATACCAGATGCCGAACACGCCGTCGTATTTCCTGTTGTCCCGGTCGAACTCGACCTGCTGCGAGCCCCAGACGGCCGTCACGCCCAGTTCCTCGTTGACGCCCGGCTGGAACACCACGTGCTGTTCTGCGAGATGTCTTTTGGCCTGCCAGAGCGCCTGATCGTAAGTGCCAAGCGGCGAGCCGCGATACCCGGAAATGAAGGCGGCGCTCTGATGGCCGGCGAGTGCATCGCGCCGGCGTTGCATCAGTGGAAGGCGCACCAGTGCCTGCACGCCGCTCATGAAGGCGCGCCCCGTTTCCAGTGAATATTTGTCGTCTAGCGTGACGACCTCCATGGCCTTTCGGGTCGATTCGGTAAGGGGGGCATTCATGTGACTGACACTCGCCAAGATATTTGATATGGATAACTAATCGAATGGCGTGGAAGGAATCCAGCACCAGATTCGATAAACCTACGCAGGAAACCGGATGCGCAGTCGTTCGCCGAGCGACATCAGTTCCTGCATGATCGCCGGGGGCAGGGCGATGCCGCGTTCGCGTCCGGCGCGCTCCATTGCATCGCCGCGGTTGCCGGGCAGCCTCGCATCCTCGCCGCCGGCTGCAAGATAAACCTGCGTCCATTTGTGCATGTAATCGCCGAAGGCCTGTTGGCCACCCCAGCTAGCGGGGTTCACCAGCCAGAGGAACGCCCCTTGCATCGCGTCGCCACGACTGACGGGCGGAGTAGGTGCCCCGGCCGTGAGCGCGCCAGCGAGGCATTCGACCATCATTGCAATGCCAATGCCCTTGTGTCCGCCCATCGGCACGAGGAACCCGTCCAGCGCACGCTTCGCATCGGTGGTGGGGCAGCCTTCCGCATCGAGCGCCCAGCCCTCGGGAATGGGCTGGTTCTCGCGCGCCGCAAGCAGGATATGGCCACGCGCCGCGACGCTGCACGCGACGTCGAACACGATCGGTGCCTCATCGGGCACCGGGCACCCGAACGCGATCGGATTGTGTCCGATCGCCGCGCCGGTAAAGCCTTCCATCGCCAGCGCTGGCGGGGTGTGCTGCCCCATCATGCTGAAGGCGCCGCCTTCGGCAGCGAGCAGCGTATGAATGCCGAGCGCACCCAGGTGAGCGCACGACTGCAACACGACCAGCACCGACGCGCTTGTTTTGAGCGCTTCGAGCCCGAGGCGCACGGCATGGGGGCCGGCAACGTGCCCCATCGCGCCATCCGCGTCCAGAACGATGCCGCCGGCAAAGGCGCGGCTGGTCATTTGTGGCCTGGGATTGAAGGCGTTCGACTGAAGCCGGTCGACGTACGAGGCGAGACGCGTCATGCCATGTGTCTTGTAGCCGCGCAGTTCACTGCGAACAAGCATCGATGCCGCCTCGGTGGCCTGCTCCGGTGGTACATCGCAGGTTTCCAGCACGGCCGCCGTCCATTCGGCGAGCGCGTCGGGACGCAGGCGCTGGTTCATTGTCCATTCTCCCGGAGGATGACCAGTCGTTCGGCAAACGGCCCCGAATAGATCGACTGGTAGTAAAGGGGCCGGTTGCGCAGCGTATAGCCACGCAGTTCCATGATGAATCCGGGCACTTTGGACTCGAGGCCCAGTTCGCGCGCGGCAGCGGCAGGCAGTTCGCCGAACCGGATCCACTGGTCCACGCGCAACGTCGGCAGAGACAGACGTTGCGCGACCAGCTCACGCAGGTTCTTTTCGAGTGCGGCGCGGTTCACGCCACCCAGCTCGGCGAAATCTTCCTCGCGTAGCCAGAACTCGCTATATAGATCGAAACGCCCGCCGACGCTGATTACGCGATCGATGCGCACATAACCTTCGCCATCCAGGAAGTCGGACCATGGCCCCTTGCGCTTCAGACGCTTGACCGCGCGCGCATGCACGTAAGCGGGCAACTCATTGCCGTCGGCGTCGTGAAAGCGCAGGTAACGGACATCGGCCGGCGCGACGCGCGAGCCCGAGACGAACGTGCCGCGGCCCTGCTCGCGCGTGATGACGCCCGAGTGCACGAGCTGCGTGAGTGCCTTCTGGACGGTGCCGACGCTCACGCCGTGGCTTGCAGCCAGTTCGCCCTCGGAGGGCAGGCGATCACCCTCGCGAAGCGCCTGGGATTCGATGTGCCGGATGATTGCGTCCGACACCATGGATAGCTTGGTCATTTTGTCTCAGAGACTGCGTTCGAAACGGCTGATCGCTGTTTCCCTGACGTCCAGCACCTCGCTTGCGAGACGTGTACCCGATGCGACATCCATCGCGTACTGGAACAGCTCGTCGCCGATCTGTGAAATTTTCATGCCTTTTTCAAGGATCCCGCTTGCGTCGAAGTCGATGTTATCCGCCATCGTTTGCAAGGTCTGGATATTGCCACACACCTTGATCGTCGGCGCCACCATACTGCCGATCGGGTTGCCGACCCCGGTGCCGAAGAACGTGAGCTGGCAACCGGCGGCGGCAAGCCCGGTCAGGTTCTCGACTGCCGCGGCCGGTGCGTCCATGAAGTGCAGGCCCTTGCGCTGCGGGGCTTCGCCATAGCGGAGCACCCCGACGAGCGGGCTCGAGCCGGCCTTCGCCATCGCACCCAGCGCTTTTTCCTCGACCGTGGTCAGCCCGCCGCGCTTGTTGTCGGGCGAAGGCTGGGAGTCGCGCATGTCGACGCCACGGGCGAGCGCGAGATTCTCCATGTTGCGAACGGCCTCGACGAAGGCGGTCCTGACCGATTCATCGACGGCGCGTGCGGCGAACAGGTGATCCGCGCCGATGAACTCCGAGGTTTCGGAAATGATCACGGTGCCGCCTTCGGCGATGATTTCGTCCGCCATCCGTCCGATAACCGGATTGCAGCTGAGACCGGAGGTCGTGTCGGACCCGCCACACTCGACCCCGACGACCAGTTCCGACACCGGGCACGCTTCGCGACGCAGGCGCGAGGCCTCGATCGAAAGTTTCAGCGCCTTGCGCGTGCCTTGCGCAATGCAGTCAATGGTGCCGTGCGGCTGCAGGTGCACGGCCTCGACGGGCTTGCCGGTAGCCCGAATGCGGGCGGCGACTTCCTCGGTGGAGGATTCCTCGAGTCCCACCAGCAGCACGCTGGCGATGTTCGGATTGCGGCCCAGGCCGGCAATCGATTCGTACGCAAAGTCCAGGTCGGCGCCGAACTGCCCGCGCACAAACAGCGTGGTGACGGCGATCGTGCCCTCGACCGCGCCCGCAATCGACCGCGTCACCGGATTGCAGTTGTCCATGACAGAAACGACGGCGACCCAGTTGCGCACACCCACAGCGCCATTCGCGCGCCGATAGCCAAAAAACGTCTTCATTATCTGCTTACCTCGTATTCAGATCGCCGCGAGCGCGGGTGGAATCGATGTTGTGGACATGTGCGTGCTCGCCGACGACGAGGGCCTTGCGCGCAGAGCCGATCACCTGCCCGTACTTGAGCACCTTGTCGCCCGCAGCCGTTTGCACGATGCAGATCTTGTGTCCGAAGGGCACGTCCTGCCGCAACGTGACCTGCCCGGATCCTTCGCCCTGCAGGATGCAGCGTTCTCCCTCTTTGCCGGGATCGAGCAGCGTCGCGACGTTGTCCGAGGGGTGAAGCACGATGGCACGGGGCATCATCCAACTCCTATATATATCTTGAGACAAATTGCGGAAACCCTGACGGTGATCGATCGGCCTTGAAACGATGCGTTCAATCAACCTCTCGGTGAATGAAGCATAGGAGAGTGCGAACAACTCCTATATAGGTATTTTCCTGAACTCCTATATAGAAGTGTTGACTTGGATGTGGCTGGCGTCTATCTTTCAAACCATCCGCTGCACTTGCAGGGGCGCAAATGCGAGGAGACAGATTCTGATGAATGTGCAATCCCACCTTGAGAAGATCGCGAGGCTGGAGTCTTTACGCAACCGCATGGATCCGCTTCAGGATTTCGATCTCTGGTTCTGGGCCGGCATGACGGCCGGCACGCACGCGGTGAACGCGGCACTCCATCATGGCGGCATTACCGCGAGTGACGACATGTATCCGACGCAGCCGGGCGTTTATCTCGTTCCCCAGTGCGACGGTGGATTGAGGGCAGCGTTCCGGTCGGTCGGAGACATATTGCATGTCGGGCGTCCGGTCATCGAGGCACGAGTGCCAGAAGACGTGGCGTCGATGATGCACCTGATGGAAACGATCGAGCGGCACCGGGATCCATGCGTGCGTGAGGGGCGGACGCCGACAGCCGCGATTGTTGAGGAGTGCGATGCGGCACTCAGGCAGTGTCTGCTGCTCTTGGACAATCGCTTGAAAGGGGATGGGCATGGACTTTGAACAGCACCTGGCGGCCGCAACGCGTATCGAGCGGTCGCTGCAAAAGTGCGGCGCGAACGACTGGGAGATGAAGATAGAAGGCGCAATGCTCGCGGGTACACACTGGCTGAACGCCGCACTGCACCGCATGGGTGTCACGCAGCCAACGGGCGATGTATTTCACAGTTATCTGCTGACGGTGAACGAATACCGGCGACTGTGTGTTGCCGCTGATGAAACGGTTCGCGCGCTCTCGGAGATCGAAGACCTGCGTCCGCCATTCGTGCGCGGAAACTGGCCCGGCGCCGAGGCAGCTGCGGATCGTGCGCTCGCGCTGTTGTCGGTTATCCGCAGTAAGGTGACGGCCGCCGGTTGATCGCGTAGGGGCGAATTCAATTAGAGGAGAAAGGAATAGTGAAAGCAGTTCGTGTGACACCGACGCCCGATGGTGGCAGAGTGGAAGTTCTGGATATTCCCGTGCCGCAGGTCGGCGCGGGACAGGTGCTGGTCAGGGTGCGCGCTACGGGGCTGAATCGCGGCGAGATCAAGCAGGCGGGCGAACTGCGCTCGGGCAGCGCGATTACCGCCGGCGTCGAGTTCGCCGGTGAAGTGGAGCAGGTCGGAGAGGGTGTGACGCTCTGGCGCAAGGGCGACCGGGTGATGGGTCACGGGCGCAACTGCCAGGCGGAATACGTGATCGCAGACCCGCGGGCATTGATGCGTGTGCCTGACAACCTCTCCTGGATCGACGCGGCCGCGTTTCCCAACGTGTTTATCACGGCGCACGACGCCGTCGTGACCAACGGCCAGCTCCGCGAGGGCGAATCGATTCTGGTCAACGGGGCGTCGGGTGGCGTGGCCATGGCGGCCATCCAGATTGCCTCGGTGCTCGGGGCGAAGCCGGTGATCGCGACGTCCCGCTCCGCTGCGAAGCTCGACAAACTGAGCCAGTTCGGCGTGGACGTGGGCATCGACTCGTCGCGCGAATCGCAGGTGGAAGCCGTGATGGCAGCGACGGCTGGGCGCGGTGTGGACGTCGTCATCGATACTCTGGGCGGCCCGGTATTCGAGGCGAACATGGATAGCCTCGCGGTGAAGGGCAGACTGGTTCAGATCGCGCGCGTGGGTTCCCCGACTGCGCAGATCGACCTGGCAAAGCTGTGGCTCAAGCGCCTGAAACTGATCGGCGTGACGTTTCGCACGCGCACCGAAGCGGAGCGGCTCGAATGCATTCAGGCCTGCGCGCGCGATCTGCTGCCCGCGCTGGAAGCGGGCCGTATCCGGCTGCCGATTGATCGAACCTTTTCGATCGATGCGATTGGCGAAGCACACGCGTACATGCAACTCGATCAGCACGTCGGCAAGATCGTGCTGACGGTGGCGTGACGAATCCGACGAAAAGTGACGCATAGCGTCAACACACAGGAGACATGGATGAGCATCCGGATTACCCCGCTGACGGGCACGACCGGCGGGCTGGTCGAAGGCGTCAGCCTGAACGAGCCCATTAACCGCGATACGTTTGACGTGCTGCATCGCGCATTTCTCGACCACGGTGTGCTGGTCTTCCGTGGGCAGTTCCTGCAGCCGGCCGCACATATCGAATTTGCGAAGCTCTGGGGCAATCCCGCCCAGAACAACCCGCTCGATCCGCCGGTGCCCGGTTTCCCCGGCCTGATCCAGGTCACGAAGATTCCAAAGGAAACGGCTTCGACGGAAGCATGGCATTCGGACTCGATCTATACGCCGGTGCCGCCGAAGATCTCGATCCTCTCGGCCGTCGTTGTGCCGCACGGCGGCGACACGATGTGGTGCAACCAGTACGTGTCGTACGAGCGTCTGTCGCCGACCATGCAGCGCATGCTCGAAAGCCTGCGCGCACGCTTTGCCGGCCTGCGACTGGCGCGCATGAGAAACATCGACAAGGTCCCCGAAGCGGTTCATCCGATCGTGCGAACCCACCCCGAAACGCAGCGCAAGGCGCTCTATGTCGGCCACCCGGAAACGGCCAAACAGATCGAGGGCATGACCGTCGCCGAAAGCCGTCCGCTGCTCGACTTCCTGTACGAGCACTCGACGACGCCCGACAACGTCTACCGCCACATGTGGCAGGCCGGCGACGTGGTGATGTGGGATAACCGCTGCACGATGCACTACGCCGTGCATGACTACGGCGAGGCGGAACGTGTGCTGAACCGGATCACGCTCGAAGGCGAAGTGCCCGTCTGACCCGGGCACGCTGCGGAGTCTTCCGCAGCGTGCATTTTTCGGGCATTCAGCGTCTGCAATATAAACAGGATTGCTAATCATAAGAGCCGTGCCGGATATCGTGACAGGTTGCATGCAATTTCAAGGGGCGTCGCAGCCGATATGCCGTCGTGGAATGCGTGGCCGTGCGCCCGCGCTGGAGGAGATCTGATGAAGAAGAAGGGGCTTGCGGCGTTCGCCGTCACTGCGATGGCATCCGCGCCGGCATTTGCGCAGAGCTCGGTCACGCTCTACGGGATCGTCGATACGGGTGTCGAGTTCATCACGCATGCCACGCCGACGGGAGGTTCGGTTGTGCGAATGCCGGTGATCGGGGGAGGCGACGTGCCGTCGCGCTGGGGCATCAAAGGCGCGGAAGACCTGGGCGGGGGCCTCAAAACGGTCTTCACGCTCGAAAGCGGATTTTCCGCGTCGAACGGGGCATTACAGCAAGGTGGCCGGCTGTTTGGCCGGCAGTCCTATGTCGGCGTGAGCGGCCCGTGGGGGCAGCTTACGTTCGGCCGCCAGTACAGCATGACGAACTGGGGCATGGCGGAGTCGAACATCATGGGCGCGGGAGGATTTGGCGGGCTCGCATCGTTCGATCCTTATCTGCTTGCCGCGCGTTTCGACAACGACGTGGTGTACATGGGCACGTTTTCTGGCCTGACGGTCGGCGCCAGCTATTCGTTCGGCCGCGATTCCAGCGCGGCGGGAAATTGCGCAGGGCAGACGGCCAATGACTTCCTCGCCTGTCGCGCCATTTCCGCCATGCTCAAGTACGACGGCAACGCATGGGGCGCCGCGGCGACCTACGACGAGCAACGCGGCGGTGCGGGCGCGACGCCGGTCACGATCGTTCCGGGTGTGCCGGGTATCGCCTTCACGAAGTCCGGCGACACCGACCGGCGCTACCAGCTGGATGGGTATTTCAACATCAGGTCCGTGCGGGTGGGCGCCGGATGGCTGCATCGTATGGTCGAGGGCGATGCCCGCTCGGCGCGGGTCGATATCGAATACCTCGGTGCGTCGGTGCCGTATAGCGCATGGGTCTTCGATGGTCAGATCGCGCATGTCCACAGCAGCGCCTACGACGCGACCGGCACGATGGGTACCTTGCGGGCGAACTACAACCTCAGCAAGCGCACGGCCGTCTATGGCGTGTTCGCCTACATGAAAAACAGCGGCAAGCAGGGCATCTACTCAGTTTCGGCTTCCAGCGCGGTCCCTGCAGCGCCGCATCCCGGGTCAAATCAGCTCGGCGTGGAGATCGGCCTCCGGCATCTATTCTGATCAGGAATGTGTCTGTACCGACGGCCTGAAAACAGTATCGCGCAGACATGCGCAATGTGAGGTTGAAAATGGAAATTGGAGTACCCGCAGAGTCGAACGAACGCAGATCGCTCGTTGCGGCGACGCCCGAGACGGTCAAGTCGCTGGTTGCCCGGGGGCATGGGGTGATTGTCCAGGCAGGCGCCGGCGAGTGCGCACACTACACGGACGATGCGTACCGAAACGCCGGCGCGCAGATTGGCGATGCTGCAGCCGCGTTCGGCGCGCAGATCGTGTTGAAGGTCGGGTCGCCCACAGTCGATGAGTTGCCGCTGATGAAGCGCGGCGCGGTGCTCGCGGGCATGCTCGATCCATTCGACACGGAGAATGCCCAACGTCTTGCCAATGCGGGCGTGACGGCTTTTGCACTTGAAGCAGCGCCCCGCACGACGCGTGCGCAAAGCCTCGATGTCCTGTCCTCACAGGCCAACATCGCAGGCTACAAGGCTGTGCTGCTTGCCGCGCATCATTATCCGCGCTTCATGCCGATGCTGATGACAGCGGCGGGCACTGTGAAGGCCGCACGCGTGCTGATCCTGGGCGCGGGTGTCGCGGGCCTGCAGGCGATCGCTACCGCGAAGCGCCTCGGGGCTGTGATCGAGGCGTCGGATGTTCGTCCGGCAGTGAAGGAGCAGATCGAGTCGCTGGGCGCGAAGTTCCTCGACGTGCCCTATGAAACCGACGAGGAGCGCGAAGCGGCGCAAGGCGTCGGCGGTTATGCGCGGCCAATGCCGCCTTCCTGGCTCGCGCGCCAGGCGGCGCTCGTCCACGAACGCGCGAAACAGGCGGACGTCATCATCACGACCGCGCTGATTCCGGGCCGTCCCGCGCCAACCTTGATCACGGTCGAAACCGTGCGGGCGATGAAGCCGGGTTCTGTCATTGTCGATCTGGCCTCCGGGCGCGGTTCCGTCATCGACGCTCGTCGGGGCGGCAACTGCCCGCTCACCGAGCCGGACAAGGTCGTCGTCACGGAGAACGGCGTGCAGATCGTCGGCTTTACGAACCTCGCGGCGATGGTGCCAACGGATGCGTCATCGCTTTACGCACGCAACCTGCTCGATTTCCTGAAGTTGATCGTTGCGAAGGACGGTTCGCTCAACATCGATCTCACCGACGACATCGTTGCGGCCACGCTGCTGGCGCGCGACGGCGAAGTTACACGCAAGACTTAAGGAGGCGGTTGATGGAAGTCCTCAACCATACGGTGATCAACCTGATCATTTTCGTGCTGGCGATCTACGTCGGCTATCACGTCGTCTGGAACGTCACCCCGGCGCTGCATACGCCGCTGATGGCCGTGACTAACGCGATTTCGGCGATCGTCATCGTCGGTGCGATGCTCGCGGCCGGACTCACGGTGGGCGACTCGGGCAAGTTTTTCGGCGCGATTGCGGTAGCGCTTGCAGCCGTGAACGTGTTCGGCGGGTTCCTGGTCACACGGCGAATGCTCGAAATGTTCAAGAAGAAGGAGCCCAGGAAGGTCGCTGGTTCCGGCAATGCAAAGGGGGGCGCATGATGAGCCTGAATTTCGCGAGCGTGAACGTCGTCACGCTTCTTTATCTGATTGCGTCGGTCTGCTTCATTCAGGCACTCAAGGGTCTGTCGAATCCACGGACCGCGCGCACCGGTAACGCGTTCGGCATGACCGGCATGGCCGTAGCGATTCTCACGACCATTGTGCTGATCGCGAAGCAGGCGGCGGCGCTCGGCTCGAATCTCACGCTCGGGCTCGCGCTCCTCTTTGCTGCGCTGGTCGTTGGTGGCGCGATTGGCTCGTTCGTTGCCGCGCGCGTCGAGATGACGAAAATGCCGGAACTGGTCGCTGCGATGCACTCGCTGATCGGTCTTGCTGCCGTGTGCATTGCGTATGCCGTCGTGTCGGAGCCGGCTGCTTTCGGGCTGGGCGCGGAGGAAGGGATTAAGGGCTTCCTGCCGTACGGCAACCGGATAGAGCTGTTCATCGGTACGTTCGTTGGCGCGATTACTTTCAGCGGCTCGGTGATCGCGTTCGGCAAGCTTTCGGGCAAGTACAAGTTCCGCCTGTTCCAGGGCGCGCCTGTCGTCTATGCGGGCCAGCATCTGATCAACCTGTTGCTCGCGCTGGGCATGATCGGCTTCGGCATTCTGTTCTTCCTCACGCAGTCGTGGCTGCCATTCATCATCATGACGGCGATCGCATTCGCGCTGGGCGTGCTCATCATCATCCCGATCGGCGGCGCCGACATGCCGGTGGTCGTGTCGATGCTGAACTCGTACTCGGGCTGGGCGGCGGCGGGCATCGGCTTCTCGCTGAACAACGCGATGTTGATCATCGCCGGTTCGCTGGTGGGTTCGTCGGGCGCGATTCTCTCTTACATCATGTGCAAAGCGATGAATCGCTCGTTCTTCAACGTTATTCTTGGCGGCTTCGGTGCCGAGCCCGGCGCGGCTTCGGCGGGCGGACCGGCCGAGCAGAAGCCGGTGAAGGCGGGCTCGGCGGAAGACGCTTCGTTCATGCTCGGCAATGCCGAAACCGTCGTTATCGTGCCGGGCTATGGTCTCGCCGTCGCACGTGCACAGCATGCATTGAAGGAGCTCACCGACAAGCTCGTCGAGAAGGGCATCGACGTGAAGTACGCGATTCATCCGGTTGCGGGCCGCATGCCGGGCCACATGAACGTGCTGCTGGCGGAAGCGGAAGTGCCGTATGAAATCGTCCATGAAATGGAGGACATCAACGGCGAGTTCGGCCAGGTCGATGTGGTGCTGGTGCTCGGCGCGAACGACGTGGTGAACCCGGCAGCGAAAAACGATCCGAAGTCGCCGATCGCCGGCATGCCGATCATCGAGGCGTACAAGGCACGTACGGTGATCGTCAACAAGCGGTCGATGGCAGCGGGCTATGCCGGTCTCGACAACGATCTCTTCTACATGGACAAGACCATGATGGTCTTTGGCGATGCGAAGAAGGTGATCGAGGAGATGGTCAAGGCGGCGTGACCGACCGGACCGGGAAAAACTCATGGCGGAACTTTATCTCGTGCGCCACGGCTTGGCGCCGTTTCCGGACTTTTCGTCAATTTGAGAACAAGGTGGAATGGCGACGAATGACGCCATGCAGGTAGATGTGGGAACGCTTCTCCCGTATCTCGAGTGGACGATCGAAGGGTTCAGCGGGCCGGTCAGCGCTGGCGTCAAGAGGCGTGCGATGGATGGCAATGCATCGCACGCCGACGCTTGCGAAGTCGGCGGAATAGTTGAGCATGGCAGTGAGCGTGCTGAAAGAGCAGGGCTAAGCGGCTGTAATGGAAGGCATATGTCAGGCATTTAGTGCCAGCAAACATGAATCCTCTACGGGAGTTGTCAGCAACATGAGCACCAAACTCTTCGATCTGAGCGGAAAAATCGCGCTCGTCACAGGAGCCAGCAGAGGCATTGGCGAGGAAATCGCCCGATTGCTCGCAGAGCAAGGCGCATACGTGATCGTATCGAGCCGAAAGCTGGAAGACTGCCAAGCCGTTGCGGAAAGCATTCGCTGCGACGGCGGCAAAGCCGAAGCGCTCGCGTGCCATGTCGGCCGCATGGAGGACATCGCCCGGGCGTTCGAGCATATCCGCAAGGCTCATGGCCGGCTGGATATCCTCGTCAACAACGCTGCGGCCAATCCGTATTTCGGCCACATTCTCGACACCGATCTGGCGGCGTACGACAAGACGGTCGAAGTGAATGTCCGCGGATACTTCTTCATGTCGGTCGAGGCGGGCCGCCTGATGCGCGAAAACGGCGGCGGGGCGATCGTCAACACCGCGTCGGTCAATGCGCTGCAACCGGGCGACATGCAGGGTATCTACTCGATCAGCAAGGCGGCCGTGGTGAACATGACCAAAGCGTTTGCCAAGGAGTGCGGACCTCTGGGCATTCGCGTGAATGCACTGCTGCCTGGCCTGACCCGGACGAAGTTCGCCGGCGCGCTCTTCGAGACCCCATCGATCTACGAAGAGTGGATGAAAAAGATTCCGCTTCGTCGCCACGCAGAGCCGCGGGAGCTTGCCGGCGCCGTGCTTTACCTCGTATCCGATGCCGCGAGCTACACCAACGGCGAATGCCTGGTCGTAGACGGCGGACTGACAATCTAGTGAAAGGAGCCGCCGCAAAATATCGTCGCGACCGGATCGGTGCACGGTGTTGACGCGGCTGGCGAGCGAAAGGAGCAACGATGCAATTCGATTACACACTGAAGGTTGGAGAACTGCAGGCGCGGCTGCTCGATTTGCCGTTCGCCAACGACTTTCGGGTTGTAATGAGCAGAGTTCGATAATTGCTAGCGCCGTGCAATGCCGTTGCCGATGCGCGGCTTCACTGGGATGCGTGCGAGCGGAGAGGCGAGCTTCGATGGGCAAGGCGTTGAGTAGCGCAGCCCGCGCCCATGAGTCGAAAGAGGGTGATCAAGACTGGCTGGACCTCGCCTCTGCAGCCAACGCGGCACTTCACGCATGAGCCTCGTCCGCCATCCGCGCAAATCGATACGCGCACAATGAACGCTACCGCCGTGACCGGGGCCACTGCAACCAGTCATGGTGATTCAGATTGCGCAGCAGATCGGCCCGGCGCCGTTCGCGACGGTAGTGGGCAGCGACACACATTGCAGCAATGACAAGCACGATCGTGCCCACAGCCATGCCCAGCCAGGATTGGTCCATGCCACGCTCCTCGGACAACGTCCGGAACGCCGCCTGCCACAGATGACGGCGTCCACATTGATTATGGCCTGTCGGGACGACGGGCCATGTATTGTTTATCGCTGACCAGTGACCCCGTGCCGTGGCTTGCAGGACGACGTCCGCGCCTTGTGTCAAGCGGGAAACGGCAATTCAGGCACGGCAGTCTCGACCACGTTCGACTTCAGGTCGAGGAGACAAGATCATCGACGATTTGGCGGCCCGCACTGAAGCCGCCCATGAGCGCATCGATCTCTGTTGCGAACGGATTGCAGCAGGTGCCGCTGAACCTCAAAGGCGAGAAGGCTGCCATCGCTTTACCTTCCCTGGAAATCGTGACGACAGGGACGTAACCAGGGGCGGCTCGTGTCTCCACGCTCGCCCCGATTCGAATCACGTCGACATCGACTGAAACCTCGACGGTGAATCCGTGGTATTCGTAACTTCGATACATTTTTTGCTCGTCACGTCATTGTTTCGTCACCTTCCCCTCGCATCAGCTGCCAGCCAGTTCTGTGGAGTCGCCACCGTTTTCAGCGCCGGGTCCAACGCATCGTTCAGCGTCGCTCGCGTGAACTGCGCCTTCAGTTCGGCGAGTCTACAGATGCTCTCCATCATCGTGCTGGACTGACCCAAAGCCTCATCCAGATTGGCAAGCTGAACATCTGCAACGTGTTCCTGGGTTGCATGATCAATGATCTCCTGAATCAACTGGATAGTAGTGAGCCAGCGCCATTTTTAAGCGCTTCTTCAGCTACTCTATCGTGTATTAGCACGTCTTGCCGGGTCTGGCACGACCTACGCGGCCGACCGCGCGCGGATCACCGTTTTCTCATGATCGCTTCGAGAAGGAATTCGCCGTGGTCTGTTATACACGGACGGTGCATACCGGTGGAGAGGCTCTCGAGTGATACGAGCTGTTACTCGAGCAGTGTGTCGAGTTCCTTCCGGTCCATGTCGATCTGTTCGGGCGACGACTTGACCAGCATGAGCGTCGCAAATTCGTGAGGGCTCAGCACTTATGTCTCCTGGGTATATCGAACAGGCGGCTTTGCCGCTCTATAGTTATCTCCTGAAACGACATCAGATCGTGCGCGCCTCCTTCGCGTTGTGCGTGATCAGTCACACGTGCGAGGCGGGCAATGGTTGCCGGCATTCCCCACTACTGTCAGTTTCAGGCCCGGACGCGATGAGTTCGGAGCGAAGTCGCAGCATTTTGTTGGGAAATCGCCGAAGACGTCACTGGCGGATCGCGAAGTCGAGATGACCGTCATAATGGAAGCCGTGACGGTCATCTCCAGAGGAGGCCTGCCGAGCGCAGCGGCGATCTCTTCAGTTCGTAGCGGATCAGCTTCAACAATGTCGACCGTCATCGAGTCCATACCATCATTGTGGTCCGTGCGGACGTTCCAGCGAACAACATTGGCGCCGCTCCGTGCCAGGCATCTCCAAACCGGAATGATCTTGAGCTTGCCCGTGGCAGCACGGATTGTGAGCCTTTGAACGCCCATTTTTGTATCCATGGTGTCACTCTTCCTGACCGGGAAAGGCTCGTTGATATCTTGCTTGAGCATAATCCAGGCACCACCGGAAAGTACACCGTGGTGACCTGTCCGTAACCTTGTCCTTATGGACAGACGTGGCAGACAGGGCCACCGGTCTGGCTGAACGGCAGGTTGCCGAGTTCGTCGAGAATCAAACGTGCGCCTGTGCGAAGTCGAAGCCCTTCAGGTCGCGGTGAGCCGGGAAGCGCGCAGCGGTCATCTGGTAAGTGTTGACGAGACCCGCAGGGTCTGCTCGACATAGCCGTCGAACGGCCGTGGATTGGGCATCAGCCGGGTGCGCTCGTCCTGCAGCACATCATCGACTGTCAGCTCTGGCCATTGCGGGTGCCGCATGTGCCAGGTTTCGCGACACTGGCCGGCAACCGATTCGTTCAGGATTTCCAACGTTTCCCAACGTCGCAGAGCCGCTTCGTGCCAGATGGCGTCGCCGGTCCTGTACGTTCTTCTCGACGATGCCTTTCTCCCAGCCAGCACCGTGATCACCTCTGTATGCCCTGCTCAAAGATTGAGCAGGGCATTCAAACACGTGGGTCAAAATTCGATGAAAACCTGTGGCTCAAGTGGGTCAGTTCTGCGTGAACATCAACACACCGGGCGCCACCTACCGGCTATTTGCTGGCTTACCGCTTCGCCAACGCGTCGGCGTCATTCCGAACTGCGCCTCGAACCAGCGTACGAATGAACCATAAGCGGAGTATCCAAGCGACTCGGCAATCCGTCCCAGCGTGTAGCTCTTGTTGTCCATATAGTGCATGACGAGATCGCGGCGAACGCCATTGACCATCTCCGAGAAGACGCTTCCGGCGCTTTCGAGCTGGCGCTGTAGCGTACGCACGTTCATGCCAAGGCCGTGTGCCACCTGTTCAATCGTTGCGCGCCCAACCGGTAGCAGCAGGTAGATTGCTTTGCGCACCTCGAGCACAATTGACGGCTCGCTGGCCCCCGGCAGGCCCTCGAGCAAGCGTTGCGCGTGGCGTGCCATGACCGGGTCAGCGATGGGGTTGGGAAAGTCCATATCGGCAGCACGGCAAATCATGCCATTGAAGGAGCTGGCGAACTCTAGTTTTCCAACGAATACGCGGCGGTGCAGCCGCAGATCCGGGGGAGCATCATGGGTGAAATGGACGCTCAGCGGGTGCCAGGCGGCACCCATCAGCGTGCTGCACATTCGCGATAATGAGCCGAGTACCAGCTCGGTATGTTGTATAGATGTCCCGGTCTCGTCCGCGACGAACTCCTCTCGTACGATAACTTTCTTGCCGACATCTTCCATACGTATGACCAGGAACTCGTTGAGCAGGTGCCGAAACCGAATCAAGGTTCCAACGGCTTCGCGCAGGGTTCTCTGATGCGTAAGCAACACGCTGACGACACCGAGGTCGGACAGTTGCCACAGGTCGGCCATACGCAGCCCAAATGTCGGGCATTGGGTCATTTGCGCGGCGTTGTTGCGTAAATCAGGCGTAGAGACGACATGATCTGTGTGCTCTCAATCTCAGGCGATACGGACGGACTGCGGGCGAGCGAGGGCTACCATGCGATTGAGTACACCCGCACGGATTGATACCTCGGTGGCTTGCGAGCCCGTCGCGCGCGCCCACAGACAGGAGCCCGTGAGTACCTTGAGCCGGTACATCAAGGTCTCGGCGAGCGATCGCCGGTGGTAGCCGCTCGCCTGCTTCCATTCGCGCCTGCTGCTTCCTTCGATAGCGGCAATAGCTGCATTGCGCCAGGTGGCGCCGGGCGTGCGGTCTGGCCACGGCTTCGCTCCCTCGCGCGGCGGAATCGACGGGCTGGCGCCACGCGCGGCGATCTGCGCGTGACAAGGCTTGGTGTCGTAAGCGCCATCGCCTGCGATGGTATCGATCATTACATCAGCCGGAATCTGGTCGAGCAGATCGGGCAACACTTCGCCATCGCCTTCGTCCTGATGGGTCATCAGCGCGGCGCAGATCTGGCCTGTGTTCGCATCCATCGCGAGGTGCACCTTGCGCCAGGTGCGACGCTTGGACCAGCCATGCTTGCGCACCTTCCACTCGCCTTCGCCGTAAACCTTCAGCCCGGTGCTGTCGATCACGAGGTGCATGGGCTCATGGGGACGTTGCGCCGGCAGCGCGACCTTGAGGGTCTGGGCGCGACGGCTCAAGGTCGTGTAGTTGGGTACCGGCAAGCTCGGAAAGGCGAGCTTGCGCAAGCTCTGGGCGAAGCCTTGCAGTGCGCGCAGCGGCAGATGAAAGACTTGCTTGAGACTGAGCAGCATCTGGATCGCTGCATCGCTGTAGACACGCGGTCGGCCGTGCCTGGTCGGGCCAGCCTCGGGTACCTGCGTCAGTACGCCTTCATCAATCCACATGGTTACATCGCCTCTTGCGATCAAGCCCGCGTTGTAATCCCGCCAGTTCCTGACGCGGTACACCCCTTTGGGTTCGCTGGCCTTGCGTTCGTCCTTGCGCATCTTCTCGGGGAAAAAATCGAGAATCTACGCAGCTCGATGCGAAGTTAACATCCTGGTCAACCCGAGCGTTGCACGTAAACGTCAGTCCACCTGGAAGCGCCCCAATTTCTGCAACAACGCCCATTTGCGCTGACACCTTCAACAAGGTAACGGCGGCACTCGCAGGGATCCGGCATTCCGGGTCCGCAAACATCTCACTGTTCAACCCCAGTTTCCGTAGCAGCGGCTGAGGCTTGAAGCCTAATTGCTGCGCTACCTTGAGATAGTTGGTCAGCACCCCTGTTCGAATCAATGTGTCCATCGCTTCTCGTCCATGTAGCGTGTGGTCCCGCCGCCTTCTGCGTAGAAACCCGGACCCCCAATGATTCTGTCATGAAATGAGATATCTATGTCATCAAATGAGAGAAAAACGAAGACCCGCGATTCCTAGAATATTGCTCATCTGACATGCCGCGTTGATTCTCCGACCCACTCTTCAGAAGCACGAACGGAACACAGATGCCATGGCCGCACCTCAAAACAAGGTAATCGTCACCTGCGCCGGAGCTAACGTCAATAGTGGTGTATGAGCTTTTTGATGGCGGTCGATTTCAAGCGGCGAGTTTCTGCTGAACCGGCCGATCGTCTTGCACCGGTTCGCCGTCCTTGAAGGCAACGCCCTCGAGCAACAGCTTGATCTTCTCCGGGCCGTTGATACGGCGCCAGGTTTTCTCAGCTTCCTCGATCAGCTTGAATGCCAGTCCGAGGAAGGTTGGTCGCGACACGCAGTTACGCGTGCGCGTCGTACGGTGGCGCACCGTCGCGAACGTCGATTCAATCGCGTTGGTCGTGCGCAGATGCTGCCAGTGCTCGGCAGGGAATTCGTAAAACGCGAGCAAGCTCTCCCGGTCCTTCTTCAACGTCTCGCTCGCCTTCGGATATTTGGCTGCATAGATCGACACGAAACGATCGAACGCGGCGTGCGCATCGGCGCGGGTCGCGGCCATCCAGATCGATTGCATGTCGGCCTTCGCGCGTGCCTGTTGCGACTTGGGCAGCGCGTTCAGTACGTTGCCCATCTTGTGAAACCAACAGCGCTGGCCACGCGTCGCCGGAAACACCTCTTCCAGCGCCGCCCAGAAGCCCATTGCGCCGTCGCCGACAGCCAGCCGTGGACCTGCCGTCAGACCGCGCTTTTTCAGGTCGAGCAGAAGCTCCAGCCACGACGCTTTCGTCTCGCGATACCCATCGCCGATCGCCACACGCTCTTTGCTCCCGTCCGGTTTCACACCAATGATGACCAGCAAGCATTGCCCGTCGGAGTTCTCACTGCGCAGCCCCGTGTGAATGCCGTCGACCCACCAATAGACGTAGTGCGACCCGGACATGTCACGCCGGCTCCAGGCCACATGCTCGTCGGCCCATTGCGCCTTCAGCCGGCTCACCACGTTGGCCGACAAGCCCTTGGCGTCATCGCCCAGCAGCACGCGCAACGCTTCGCCCATATCGCCCGTCGAGATGCCCTTCAGATACAGCCAGGGCAGCGCTGCGCTCACGCGAGGCGACTTCCTCACATACGGCGGCACGATCGTCGAATTGAACTTCACGCCCGACCCCGATCGATCGCGCACCTTCGGCACCTTTACCGCAATCGGCCCGGCGGCCGTCAACACCTCGCGCTCTGGCAAGTAGCCGTTACGCACCACGGCGCGTTGCCCGTGCAAAGTCTTGACGTTCGCGAACCGCTCCATCAGCTCCGCCAACTCCGCTTCGATCGCTTGCTGAATCACCTGCCGCGCTCCCTGGCGAACCAATTCGTCCAGGCCAAGCCCGACTCCCGATAGACCGACGACTGCTTTTTCCGTATCCTTGCTCATGGTGGATGGTTTGATGTTTGCTGGATTCCGACTTCGACAATCAGATTCTCAGCTGAAACCTCCACCGCCTTCAACTTCCCGCCTCAACTCCCCCGTACACCACTTCCGACTTTAGCTCCCTGCGCCGTGACCGGCGCCATTCATACACCGACGATGTCCCCCTATCTGCCCATCACGGCAGAAGAGGTCTCGCGCGAGGCGGTTGCCGCTGCCGAGGCCGGCGCTTCGATTGTCCATTTGCACGCGCGTAAAGCCATGAACGGCCAGCCGTCCCAGGATCCACTCCTGTTCCGGGAATTTCTCCCGGAGATTGCCGCACGCTCCGACGTCGTAATCAACCTCACGACGGGTGGCGCCCCCAACATGCTCGTCGAGGAACGACTGCAACCGGCGCTGCAACTCAAGCCCGAAGTCGCCTCGCTGAACATGGGATCGATGAACTTCGGACTGTACCCGATGCTCGACCGCTACAAGGAGTTCAAGCACGATTGGGAGCGCCCGTACCTGGAAGGCTCGGAGGACCGCGTCTTTCGCAATACCTTCAAGGAAATCCGCTACATCCTCGAGTCCTGTGCCGACAACGGCATGCGCTTCGAGATTGAATGCTACGACACCAGCCACCTCTACACGGCGGCGCATTTCATCGACCGCGGCATTCTCAAGCCGCCATTCCTCATTCAGTCCGTTTTCGGCCTTCTCGGTGGCATCGGCACGCACCCCGATGACGTCACGCATATGCGCCGCACCGCTGAACGGCTGTTTGGCAAAGATTACTACTGGTCCGTGCTTGGTGCCGGCCGCAGCCAGATGCCCATCGCGTCTATGGCTGCCGCCATGGGCGGCAACGTTCGCGTGGGCCTGGAGGATTCGCTCTGGGACGGTCCCGGCCGGCTGTCGACGAGCAACGCGGACCAGGTCCGGCGCATCGTAGACATCCTGCATTCGCTGAATCTGGAGGTGGCCACGCCAGACGACACGCGCAACATGCTTCAACTGAAGGGCAAACATGCTGTCGCGTTCTGATCGCTCCCGGGCGCATCGCGTGGATGCTGCCGGAGGACGGCGGGGATTCCGCCATCCGGACAGATTTTTGGCAAGCAGGCGAAATGAAGCGCTTCGAAAGTGAAGCGATGTTCCCGCAGAACCAGGGGAGCCGCATGATGGCCATCAGCGTCCGATGGCACCGATTGGGTGCATGAGGACTTCCGGGCTGACGCCGAAGCGATTATTCGAAGCAACGCTTCCGAAGAAGCTCCGGATCCAGTTGAGCAAGCATTTACAAGAGACATGACATGGCAAAAGCAATCCGCTTCTACGAAACAGGCAGCGCAGACGTTCTCAAGCTCGAGTCGGTGGAGGTCGGCGATCCCGGCCCCGGCCAGGCTCGCGTCAGGCACACGTATATCGCAGTCAACTTCATCGACATCTATTTCCGCACCGGGCAATATCCGCTGGCGTTGCCGAATGGCGTTGGCTCGGATGCCGTTGGCGTTGTCGAGGCGGTCGGCCCCGGCGTGGCGGACATCCGTGTTGGTGATCGCGTGGGCTACCTGCTCGGACCGCAGGGGGCATACTCGGACGTCCGCGTCATGCCGGCGGACGTGCTGATCCCGCTGCCGGATGGCGTTTCTGACCGCACCGCCTCTTCGCTCATCATGAAGGGCATGACGGCGCAGTACCTGTTCCGCCAGGTCTACCCACTCAAGGGCGGCGAGACCATCCTCTATCATGCCGCGGCCGGCGGGGTGGGGCTGATCGCGTGCCAGTGGGCGCGCGCGCTGGGCGTGAACATGATCGGCGTCGTCAGCACCGATGAAAAGGCCGAACTCGCCACGGTCAATGGCTGCACCCACACCATCGTGACATCGCGAGAGAACATTCTTGAGCGCGTGATGGAGATCACCGACGGCAAGAAAGTCCCGGTCGTCTTCGACTCGGTCGGCAAAGCGACGCTTGATGCCTCGCTGTCCTGCCTGCAGGTGCGCGGCACCCTCGTCAGCAACGGCACCACCTCCGGACCGGTGGAAATCGACAGCCGTACCCTTGCGGCCAAGGGCTCGCTGTGGGTTACGCGTCCGGCCATGGTCCACTATGCCACGCCCCGCTCACACATGCTCGACATGGCCAGGGAGGTGTTCGACATGGTGCTGGCCGGCAAGATCAAGAGCGAGCCGAAACAGACCTTCGCGCTGGCCGATGCCGCACAAGCGCACCGCGCGCTGGAATCCAGGCAGACCAGCGGAGCCACCGTGCTGGTGCCTTAATGATCACACGCGCCCATTAAAAGCAGTTCGCCGCTGAAGCACGTTCCGGGCTGGAAGCGGGACAGCATGGCGATCGCGACCGAAGCCCTTCCACATCGAGCCCGAGGGTGGACTCTTCATGCACATTGAACAACTAACCTGCTCAATTGGCGCCGAGCTGACCGGCGTCAGCCTGGCCGACGCAATCCATGACGTTGCTTTGTTTGTCAGCATCCGCAAGGCACTGCTGCGACATAAGGTGCTGTTTCTGCGGGATCAGGACATCACGGCAGCGCAGCACGTAGCCTTTGCGCGTTGCTTCGGCAGTCTGGAGGATCATCCGGTCACGGGAAGCGACCCGGAGCACCCGGGATTGGTTCAGATCTACAAGACGCCAGCGAACCCACCGGATCGTTATGAGAACGCCTGGCACACCGATGCGACCTGGCGCGATGCTCCGCCGCTCGCCAGCGTCCTGCGCTGCCGTGAATGCCCCCCGGTCGG
Source organism: Paraburkholderia sp. A1BS-2L (assembly GCF_051125205.1). Lineage (NCBI taxonomy): Bacteria > Pseudomonadati > Pseudomonadota > Betaproteobacteria > Burkholderiales > Burkholderiaceae > Paraburkholderia > Paraburkholderia sp. A1BS-2L. Next base: position 754,028 of record NZ_CP120430.1, on the reverse strand, counting down.
TGGCGACACCATGTGGGCCAACATGGTGCTCGCGTACGAGAATCTGCCGCATCACGTTAAAGAGCAGATCACGGACCTTCGTGCGCGCCACAGCATCGAGGCCAGCTTTGGCGCGGCCATGCCCATCGAGAAGCGCATGGCTTTGAAGGATCAGTTCCCGGACGCCGAACACCCGGTTGTGCGGACCCATCCGGAGACTGGCGAGAAGATCCTCTTCGTCAACGGCTTTACCACCCATTTCACCAATTTCCACACGCCAGGTCGCGTGCGGTTTGGTCAGGATTACAACCCCGGCGGGGCTGAGTTGCTGCGCTATCTGATCACTCAGGCCTACGTTCCCGAGCATCAGGTGCGCTGGCGCTGGACCAGGAACAGCGTGGCGATCTGGGATAACCGCTCAACGCAACACTACGCCGTCATGGATTATCCACCGTGTCATCGCAGGATGGACCGGGCCACGATCATTGGTGACAGGCCATTTTGAGCCATGAGCAGGAATGCTTTTACCTGTCTTCAATGAAGGTTATTTCGGTTCACAGAATTCAACGCCGCGTATCAGCTTAAAAAAGCGGCAGAAACATGTACGTGAACTCGAATGATTCGCCTGCACCAATGCGCAGTAGCAGCGCCGGCCTACGCGTCAGCGAAGCCTGCCTTATCGTCATCCCGAGATTCGGGCGTGCTGAAATTTTTTTAAATTCTTATCCTTTACTTGCCATGAACTTTCTAGACGGACACCTGTTCCCCGAAAACCAGCAACCGCTGATCATCACCGCTGCGCCATATGCGCCCTCGTGGGTTCCATCGGACTTCCCCGAGGACATCGCAGTGACAATGGAGGAGCAAATCCAGAAAGCGGTGGATTGCTACAACGCAGGCGCCACCGTACTGCACCTGCACGTACGCGAACTCGATGGCAAAGGCTCCAAGCGTCTGTCCAAGTTCAATGAGCTTATCGCTGGCGTCCGCGCCCGCGTACCGGAGATGATTATCCAGGTCGGCGGATCAATCAGCTTTGCTCCCGAGACAGAAGGTGCGGCTGCAAAGTGGCTCTCGGACGACACGCGCCACATGCTAGCCGAACTCGACCCCAAGCCTGACCAGGTGACGGTAACCGTGAATACGTCGCAGATGAACATTCTCGAGCAGTTTGACCATCGCGATGTCATGGGTACCTCCATGGAAGACCCTGCGGTTTTTGACGCCTACAAAGAGATGACCGTACCAGCGCAGCCGGGCTGGGTCGAGGAACACATCCGCCGCCTGACTGCGGCGGGAATCCAGAGCGAGTTCCAGTGCTACAACATCAACAGCTTCGAGTCGGTGGAGCGATTGATCCGCCGCGGAGTCTATAAGGGCCCGTTGGTACTGAACTGGGTGGCGATAGGCGGGGGGATGGATTCACCCAGTATCTACAGCCTGGCTAATTTCGCGCGCGCCGTGCCAGATGGGGCAGTGTTGACAGTGGAGAGCTCGGTGCTCAACGTGCTGCCGGTGAACACCATGGGTATTGCGATGGGGCTGCATGTTCGCTGCGGTACTGAGGATACCCTCTGGAACCAGATGCGCACGAAGAAGATTGGCACGGCGGCACAGGTCGAGCAGCTGGTGCGTATATCGCGCGAACTGAGTCGCCCGATCGCTACCGCCAGGCAAGCGCGCGAAATCTGCAGGATCGGCGTGTTCTATGACACGGTGGAGGAAACGCTGCAGGCCAACGGCTTCGCGCCCAATCGAAATGGGAGGCAACAAGGCTTCCTGCAGAAAGTCGCCTGATCGGGCTTCTGTTCTCGGGGGCTTGCCTCCCAAACGCACAGTTTCTGTGCCCGACTCGCTCCATCGTCAGCACCGGCCGCAAATGGCACTCACTTGAGGGTTTTTGGGGTCTGGCCTGTGCTGACACCGTCCGGTTTCGGCGCGGAAATGGCGCGTTTTCGCAAACCATCGTCCGTACCGGGCCAGCGTATCCCGGCTGAACGAGCGTTACTAGCGACACACTTCAGGTAACAGAACCATGAACAACCCAGAGCGTTTCTACCAGGTCTATGCCGCCGAGCAAACCGTGATGCGCATGTACCATGCCCTCGACCGCAACGATTATTCTCGCGCCGCCCGTTGCTTCACGCTCGATGGCAGTTGGGAGCGGGGCGATATTGCACTTCGCGGGCAACAACAGATCTTCGTTTCTCTGAACCAGCGGTCCGCGACGCTGCTTACCCGACACTATGTCACCAATTTTTTTGTCATGGAGCATAGCGGACCAGTGGCCAAGGCCTCATTCGGTCTGACCGTCTATCGCTCTGACAAGGGTGCACCGCCAACGCTCCCCGTGGGCGGAGCGGGACCAGCCATGTTGGCTGACGTGGAATGCGAACTGGCATGCAGTGACGATGGCAATTGGCTAATCAAGCGCCTCCAGGCCTGCATCACTTTCACGGCATAACGTGGAAGCGCTATTGCAACGAGAGGACATATCCATCAACGTGGCATGAGATTCATGAACAGGGCAGTGCACATAATACGCTTTTTGAAAATCTGACTGTTCTGATAAGTGCCGAAGTCGATGGGGAAACAAATTACTCGAAAATGCTTACAGGCTGGGCATAAAAATTAGCGGAGGAGACATGCAACAACATATCGAAAGCGATAGAGTCGGTGATCGCGATGGCTATATTTGCGGACGCGCGCAAGCATGGTTTGCGTTCGCCATGACATTCGTTTTGATGCTGTTCGATTACGTCGATCGTCAGGTCGTCGTCTCCCTGTTCCCACAACTGAAGGCGGTCTGGAATCTATCTGATAAACAACTCGGAGGCCTCGTTTCCATCATTTCCATTGTCGTTGCCCTCGCTGGTTTGCCTGTAGCCCTGATCGCTGATCGATTCAGCCGTGTCAAAAGCGTATTTGTAATGGGGGCTGTGTGGAGCCTTTCGACAATGGCTTGCATGTTTACCGCGAATTACGCACAGATGTTTATTGCCCGTGCCATGGTGGGTGCCGGTGAGGCAGGATATGGCTCGGTCGGAGCGGCATTGATTGCCACGCTATTCCCGAGGCGGATGCGTTCAGCTCTTCTGGGGGCACTCTTCGCTGCAAGTTCCCTCGGCGCTGTGCTCGGGGTGCTCCTCGGTGGGATCATTGCGGCGCGCTGGGGATGGCGGGCGGCATTTGGTGTGGTTGGTATTCCAGGCATTATCGTCTCATGCCTTTACCTCATGGTACGCGACTACAAGACAGTCTCAATCGCGCAAAGTGGGAAAGGTCAGACCGGTACATCGATGCTCGCGAGTATGCGCCGTATTGTGCGTGGGCTTACCAGTTCGCGTACGGTTTGGTGGACGTGCATTGGCACCTCTCTCCAGGTCGTTACCGTTTCCACGGTGTGGGCGTGGCTGCCAAGCTATCTCACGCGCTTCCACGGTATTGCTGGCAGCCAGGCGGCAAAGCAAGCAGCATTTGTCGTATTGCTTGGCGGTATCGGTACCTTCTTTTGGGGCTATGTCGCAGATCGTTTCGGAACTCGCCGCGCGCGCAACAAACTGCTGGTGACTGCCCCGTTGTGCATCCTTACCTTTGTTGTGCTTGTATCAGCTTTTTCTGGAAGAGTCGCGGGCTTCTTCCCTATCGCGACAGGCGGGTTTCTCATGGCGTGCACGGGTGGCGTCGGGGTCGGTGTGGTGCTCGATATCATGCATCCAGCCCTGCGCTCGACGGCCGGAGCCATGCTGTCGCTCTTCCAAAACCTGTTTGGACTTGCCTTGGGGCCGTTTGTCGCTGGGGTCCTCTCGGATCTGTGGGGGTTGGAGAAAGCGCTCGAAATTATGCCGTGCTTCAGTATTGCAGCCGCATTGTGCTATTTGCTGGCAGCAAGGAGCTACGAGTCTGATTTGAAAATTGTCGTAGCCGCAGAAAAAAAATCCCTGGTAGCGGACATCGCCATTTAGCGGCACCCACCGGCATCAGTGGCGGCAGGATTACTTCAGGGCGTATGGCGCGAAGGATCACTGCAGGAACGATGCATCGCAGGACTTGCAGTCAACTTGTTTGGCGGCCGGTTACAACGGCGATTCAAGGACGCGCGTTCACTTAAGATTCCAAAAGTTCTTCCTGCCGCAGACGGTAATCTGATTATAGAAAAATCCGCTTGTGGCAGCGGAGATTTGTTTGCATCACTACTGATTTAACCATATGATTAATATGGATTCCAAAATTGCGTGGAAAACAAAGATCCCTGCTGCGCTAATCGTCAGCGCCGGTGTCGCACACGCGCAGTCCTCGGTTACTTTGTACGGGGCGGTGGATTCATCCCTGCTCTGGCAAACCACTTCGGCAACCAGTTTCGCACCTCATCCGGCTGTCAATCCCAACAGGGGTTCGGTCGTCCGCTACAAGGACGGTGGTATGTTCTCCAGCATCCTCGGGATGGTCGGAAGGGAGGATGTCGGCGGTGGCTATGCGATCAACTTCAAGCTGCAAGGATCGTTCGACAGCGGGACGGGAAGGTTACAGCTCTCAGACACGCCAGGCGCTGCCGCAATTTTCAACCAGGTGGCAAGCGTCGGGGTGTCCGGCCCATTCGGCACATTAAACGCCGGTCGCCAGTTTGCCCCTATGGCGTATGCGTTCTCCGATACGGACGTGCGCGGCGCACAATTCTTCGGCAGCGTGTTGACCGCCTGGTTGTCGATGCTAACCTCCACCGGCTGGCCCGGCACGAGTACAAACGGGACGATAGGTTCGCTGTATGACAGCAATGCAATTGTCTACAATTCCCCGTCCTTCTATGGTGCATCGGTTTCGCTGGAGTACGCGTTCGGTGGCATCCCTGGTAATTTCTCGGCCGGGTCCCACGAGTCCGCAGTGCTCAGATACTCGAACTACGGCCTGAATCTCGCGGCGGTCTACTACAACGCACACGACACCAACCCGTTCCTGCCGACCTACCCGGCGACGCCTGCCGTTCCGGCAACCGGTCTGGACAACAACCGCTTTGTCTATTTCGGTGGAAAGTACGTTTGGCGTGGCTTCTCCGTTTCGGGCTCTTTCAGCAACGGCCGGCAACCCGCGTACGAGAACGGCAATCCTGCGTTTGGTGCAACGTCTGGGGATTTCGACATGTGGACGGGTGGCCTCGGCTACCAGTTTTCTCCCGCATTTGGTGTGACGTCGGGCGTGTATTACGTGCGCGACGAGAAGCACTCGAAAAACCAGTCGACCGCCTACATTCTGGGCGCCCTCTACATGCTTTCCAAATCGACGATGCTTCATGCGGACTTCGGCTACGTGTCCAATCGCGGCGCGATGAATCAGGAACTCGCGTACGGTGCGCCACCTGCGCCGGGACGCAACACGACAGGCGCGATGATCGGGCTTCGTCATACATTCTGACGACTACTTGAGCGACTTGTTGTAAGGGAACGTTGGTAAGCGGCCGTCGGTAGCTGGTGGCCACATTCTGTTCCGATGCCGCTGGAATGCTGCGGCAAGCGAATATTTACTCACTGCTGGAGGTTATGTGAATCCTTTGATTGTGCTTGTTACCGGGGCCACTGCCGGCATCGGCCGTGCGACAGCCATTGCCTTTGCCCGCGATGGGGCCCGGCTGGTCTGCTCCGGCCGTAACGCGGCCGCGGGCGCTGTGCTCGTTGCCGAACTTCGCGAGATGGGGGCAGAGGCCGATTTCGTGGCCGCCGATGTGAGCAAGGAGGCCGAGGTCGCCAATCTCATCGACTTTGTCGTCTCCCGTTTCGGTCGACTCGATGTGGCGGTGAACAGTGCAGGAACGGAGGGCACACCTGGGCCGATCGTCGGGCAGACAGTCGAATCCTATGCAGCCACATTCGATGCGAACGTTTTGGGAACATTCCTGAGCATGAAGCACGAACTGCGGGTGATGCTTGCGCAAAACTGCGGTGCCATTGTCAACCTTTCTTCCACGATGGGAAGTCGTGGCAATGCACTCAATCCAATGTACGTGGCCAGCAAGCACGCAGTCGAGGGGTTGACGAAGTCAGCGGCGCTCGAGGCGAGCAAGTCAAACGTCCGGGTGAATGCCGTGGCTCCGGGGCCGATCGATACAGGGATGCTTGAGCGCATTGCGGGTGGTACCGATAAGTTCGAAATGGTTGCGGCAACAATACCGGCTGGGCGTATCGGAACCCCCGAGGAGGTGGCCGATGCGATTGTGTTTCTTGGGTCGGATCGGTCGAGGTATATCGCCGGTCAAATCATTCACGTGAACGGCGGCAAGACAGCGATGTGAAGACTCGACGACGCAACGTTGGTTGGGCCGTTAAGGGACAACGCTGCGCGGAATGCCGCGCTGGCGAGGTAGTGTAGATAGTTCATCGCAACCTTCAGGCAGAGCCCTCCTGGAGGTTGTGTCACGAATCGACAAGTCGCGCAAGGACGCGGCAATTTTCCGATTCCAGACGGAGGAACCTCTCGTGCAGGCGATCGATAAACCAGATAGCTTGATTGCTATGACGCCTTCGGCATACGCTTACCCGCTGCTCATCAAGCAGCTATTGCTGAATTCGCTGAGCCTGAGTTCAGGACAGCAGATCACCTACCGCAACAAGCTGCGTTACACGTTTGCCGACATGCGCAAACGCGTTGGACAGCTCGCTTCCGCGCTCGAGGTGCTCGGTGTGCGGCACGGGAGCACCGTTGCCGTGATGGACTGGTGCAGTCACCGTTACCTCGAAAGCTACTTCGCGATTCCGATGATGGGCGCGACACTCTTGACCGTCAATGTACGCACGTCGCCCCAGCAGATCGCGTATGCGCTGAACGACTCGAAGGCCGAAGTCGTGCTCGCGAACATGGATTTCCTGGCCGTGCTCGAACAGATCCAGACGGAATTGAAATACGTGCGCCAAGTGCTGGTGCTGGCCGACGGCAACCCGATGCCGTCGAGCACGCTCCCCGTCGCAGGCGAGTACGATGCGCTGCTCGAGCAAGCCTCGCCGGAATTTGCGTTTTGCGAGTTCGACGAGAACACGCGTGCGGCGCTTTTCTACACTTCCGGCACCACGGGCGATCCGAAAGGCGTCTACTACAGCCACCGGCAAATCGTGCTGCACGCGATGACGAGCGCGATGACTCTGTGTTCTCCGCACGATGGGCAGCGGCTGCACCGCGAAGACGTGTACATGCCGATCACGCCGATGTTTCACGTGCTGGCATGGGGCCTGCCGTATGTGGCGGTGCTGCTCGGACTGCGTATCGTGTTGCCCGGACGCTATGTGCCGGAGATGCTGCTGGACCTCAAAAAGACTGAGAAGGTGACTTTCTCGCACTGCGTGCCCACGATCCTGCAGATGCTGCTCGATGCCGCTGCCCGTGAGGGTGCCGATCTGCAGGGCTGGAAAATCATCATAGGGGGTTCGGCGCTGTCACCCGCGCTATGCCGCGCCGCCGTCGAGCGCGGCATCGACGTATTTGCGGGCTACGGAATGTCGGAAACGGGTCCGACGGTGGCGCTATCGCAGTTTCCTCCCGGCAGCACTCCGGCCGATCAGGACGAGAACATCCGCAGGCGTTGCATGACGGGGCGGGCATCGCCGATGGTGGAACTCCGCATCGTCGATGCCGACATGCACGACGTGCCCCGTGACGGCAAGACGCCGGGTGAAATCGTCCTGCGAGCGCCGTTCCTCACGCAGGGGTACCACAATCAGCCGGAGGCGTCCGAGGCGCTGTGGGCCGGCGGCTACCTGCACACGCAGGACGTCGCGGTCATGACGCCGGACGGTCATGTGCAGATCGTCGATCGCATCAAGGACGTGATCAAGACTGGCGGAGAATGGGTTTCTTCGATCGAGATCGAAGGGTTGATTGGCGAACTTTCGAACGTGCAGGAATGTGCAGTGGTCGGCGTCAAGGATGACAAGTGGGGAGAGCGTCCATTCGTCGTAGTGGTGTGCCGGGATGGGAGCGTGCTCGGCCCCGGCGATGTGCGCCAGCATCTGCTGCGTTATGTCGACGCAAAACGCATCAGCCGGTATGCCGTTCCCGAAGAGCCCCGGATTTCGGTCGTGACGGAAATACCCAAGACGAGCGTAGGCAAGATCGACAAGAAGGCCATACGCAAGTGGGCTGAATGCGAACCTGAGGACAACATGAAGCTGGAGTCTGTGAATGTCGAACGTGCCCTTTACGGCAGAGATTGAACCGCAAGGTTTTCACACCCGGACGATCATCGTGCTCGTTGCCGGGCTTTCGATGCTTGGACAGTTCGCGATCGCCACGTACCTGCCGGCATTTTCCATCATGGCGCAGGCGCTGCACGCTACACCCGCTCACATCCAGCAGTCGTTGTCAGCCTACCTTCTGCCTTTCGCGCTGATGGTGCCGTGGCATGGGGCGATCTCTGATGCGGTCGGCCGCCGCGGGATGATTCTTGCCGGCAACGTGCTGTTCACCGTTGGATCGCTGATGTGCGCGGCCGCCCCGGGCATATCGCTGCTCTACGCCGGTCGTGCCCTGCAGGGCATGAGTGCCGGGGCCGGCGTCATCATTGGCCGGGCGATGGTGCGCGACGTCTTCCACGGAACCGAGGCGCAGAAAATCATGGCACTGGTCGCTATGATCTTCGCGCTCGCACCCGCTATCGCGCCCGTCTGTGGCGGGTGGCTGCTGCTGTGGACGGGTTGGCGCAGCATTTTCCTTTTCCTCGCGTTCCTGTCGGCATCGCTCGTCGTGATCAGCTGGTTTCTCGTCCCGGAGACGCTGCCGCCGGCGCGCCGGCATCCGCTGCATCCCGTCCCGGTTGCGCGCGCATATGGCGCGTTGTTCGCGAAGCCGCGCTTTGTTGCGCTAGCGCTCGCCAACGCAGCGGTCAATCTCGGAATCTACCTTTATGTCCTCTCCGCGCCGACCTTCGTCGTGAAGCATCTCGGCCTTCGAGAGCAGTCGTTCGGCTACCTTTTCATTCCGATCGTGGTGGGACTGGTCGCCGGCGCCGCAGTCGCCCACCGTACCGCCGGGCATGGCAGTGCGGCGCGCAATGTGCTGCTTGGCCATCTCGTGATGGTCGTGGCCGGTGGGATCAACATCGGCGTCAACGCGATGCACGCGTCACCGATGCCGTGGGCGCTGGTGGCGCTACCGGTTTTTGGTCTTGGCATGATGATGACACAGCCGTTCCTGATGGTTCTCGCGCTGGATTGCTTTCCGGAGAGACGCGGCCTGGCGTCAAGCTGCTACGTCACCGTGCAGCAGTTTGGCAACTTCCTGTCCTCGGCCCTGCTGGTTCCCATGCTGCTCGACAGCACCCTCTACATGGCTCTTGGAATGGCGGTTTTGCAGTGTTTTGGCCTGTTGATGTTCTGCATCGCAAGGCGCTATGGGGACTCCGACTGAGCAACCTGCGAGGTTGCCGGTTGCCTCATCTCACACAATAAGTCCGGTGGTCCCGCGCGATCATGCCGTCGGACTACGTTTCGGTGGCGAACAGGCTGGAGATGAACGGCTGGGGGCGATGCAGTGCGACAATCCGCTGCTTATCCAGCGCCGCCCGCAGGTAAGAGCACTCGCAGGGCGAGTTCCCGTGTCCGGACTGGATTGTCAACGGGGAATGGCGTTATCTCTTACCAGCCATAGAAGCGTGGCCAGGTTTCGACTCTTCCGTCAGGACCGACGGCCTGATAGACGGGATGCTGCGCGCCGGTGGCACACGCATGGTTGGGCAGGATGCGCAGACGTGTCCCGATTGGGAAGCGCTGCTCGATGTCGTGATCTGGCGTTCCTGACCGGGACACTATGCCGTGCTCCTGGTTCGCGCCGCTCATCACATATCCGCCTGCCACCTCCCCGTTTTCGAGGCAGACGAGGCCGTAGCCAAAATCGCGCTTCTGGCGGTGAGTACCCCGGTCGCGGCTCATTGCCATCCAGCCCGCATCGACGATGGCCCAGCCTTTCTCGCTTTGGTGGCCGATGACAGTAGTCAATACGCTCAATGCAATCTCTGACGTGTCGTTGACGCCCACGTTATGCATGACGAGATCGAACATCACGTAGACGCCAGCGCGAACTTCCGTCACGCCTTCCAGATGTTCGGCGGCCAGCGCTGTCGGCGTCGATCCGATGCTGACGACGTCACACTGCAGGCCGGCCGCGCGAATGCGCTCGGCGGCGCGCACACAGCGCGAACGTTCTTGTTCCGCGATGCGGACGAGATCCTCGTGCGTGTCGTAGTCATAGCTGGAACCCGCGTGGGCCAAGACGCCGCCGAGATGCATCCCGCCGTTGGAAAGCGTCGCTGCGACTGCGAGAAGCGTGTCATCCTCGGGTGCAATGCCCGAGCGATGGCCATCCACGTCGATCTCGATCCACACATCGAACCGTTCATTGTGTTCCCGCCCGAATGCAACGATGGCTTCGGCGCATACGACGCTATCGGCAACGATCTTCAGGTCGCAGCCTTGCCGGCGCAGCGCCAGTGCCTGCGGGAGTTTCGTCGGGGCCATGCCCACTGCGTATACGATGTCGCGGATGCCGCGTGCCAGGAACTGTTCGGCTTCCTTGAGCGTGGACACCGTGATACCGTGTGCGCCGGCCTTCATTTGCGCGGTGACCACCTGCTCGCATTTGGTTGTCTTGACGTGCGGCCGGAAATTCACGCCGAGCGCATTCATGTGTCGCTGCATCCGTTCGATGTTGCGGTGCATGCGAACCACATCGATCAACGCTGCGGGGGTGTTCAATGACTCCAAGTTCATCTGTAACTCCTGGCGAGTATTCGCGCGATCGATGTTCGATGCCAACCTCGCGCGTGAAGAAAAGCCACTATAGGAGTTCGCTGCGAACTTGTGCTTAATGACCGATAAATCCACCTTTAAGCAACGTTCAATGCTGAGTCAATTCCGCCAGGGCACTGGGTCGAAGGCTTGCTTCGCGGCTTCCAAAAACACGCGCTGACGGATGGTCAAGCCCTGACGCGTGGGCGTCAGGGCTATTACCGGTGCGGGTTCAAGGCGCCATGCCGGCAACACGCGCTTTAGCTTTCCCTCGGTGATTAGCCGTGCGCAATCCCATTCGGATCGCGCGACAACGCCGAGGCCGTCAACCGCCCAATCCCTCACCACGGTGCCGTCGTTCGAAGACAAAATGCTGTTCAGGCGAACCGTTACGGCCTTGCTGATGCGTTTGCCTTTGGCGTCGTATTGACTGAAACGCAGACGCGTCACGTCTTCGTCGTTTTCTCGTAGCGTCAGGTACGCGTGGCGGGTGAGTTCGGACGGATGCTTAAGCTGTGACAAGCTATATGCAAGAGCGGGGCTCGCGCAGAGGAAGCGCTCGTTCGGGGCCAGGTAATGTCCTACCCAAGACGATCCTTTGATGTGGCCGATCGAAATGACTACGTCGGCGCCCGACGCGGCAGCGAGCGGACTTTCGAACAAAACCAGCGAAATCCCCAAATTGGGATGCGAGCGATGCAAGTCCCGAACGAGCGGCGCGACGTATTCCCTGCCGAACCCGAACGGTGCTACGACGCGTAAATGGCCGCTAACACCGCTCGCCTTTCCCGAGACGCGGGACGCAATGGACTCGATCCGCTCCAGGATTTCGATCGCTTCCTGAACGAAGCGGTGGCCTTCCTCAGTGAGAGAAATGCCTCTGGCTGCGCGTGTCGCAAGGCTCACCCCGATACGTTCTTCTATGCGCTGAAGACGTACCGTAACCGCGGGCGGCGTTAGATCCAGTAACCTGGCCGCGGCCGCAAGCGACTTTGATACGCCAAGCGCACGGAGCAACTGCATGTCTTCGAGCTGAAGCATTAAGAACTCGCTAACGACGGATTCATCAGTTATTAAACACGACCAAGATATTTATTTCTATAGTACGTCGCGTCAGCTGGCAACCGCCGTGGGCCGATCCACACTGGAGGCGGACTGGCGAGGCGACTCTAAAACTGACAGCCTTCCCGCCTGGCACGGCGCAGCGCGCCTGCCGGTTTATTGTACTTAAAGTGGACTTTATGGATCAGTATGAACACGGTACGCAGTACCCTCAAACGATGAACCCCGCTGGGCTGGCAACGCCGGGCGGCCACTACAGTCACGTTTCAATTGCAAATGGCCTGGTTTTTGTATCGGGTCAACTTCCGATCGACGCAACCGGCCGAAAACTCACGGACAGCTCTTTTGAAGCGCAGGCCAAGCAGGTTTTGGCAAATCTGTCTTCCGCGCTTGTCGGTGCAGGCAGCAACGTCAAGAAACTGGCCCAGGTCCGCGTCTATATCGTCGATGTCGGGCATTGGGCGAGTTTCAACGAGATCTACGCGCGCTGGGCCGGCGATGCGAGACCCGCTCGCGCCGTCGTGCCGGTTCCGGCACTGCACTTCGGTCTGAAGATCGAGATCGAGGCGGTTGCAGTTGTATAGCCCCCAGTGGTTGCGCTCGCGGTGGAACTCAAATATTTTGTAGAACGGATTAATGGAGATGGAATCCGTTGTGAACGTTCCTCTCTTGGCGGCGAATCCTGATATCCGGCGCTGGTAGGGCGGCGGAATCACGGATTCGGCGCGACTCAGTCGAGCCCGCCCTGGCACAGGTACTTGATCGACAAGTAGTCGTCGAGGCCGTAGCGCGAGCCTTCGCGCCCGTAGCCCGATTCCTTCACGCCGCCAAACGGCGCGGCCTCGCTCGCGAGCGCCCCCTCGTTGATCCCGACGATGCCCGTCTCGAGCCGCGCCGACACGCGTGCGATCCGCCTTAAGTCCTGCGTGTAGAAATACGCAGCGAGCCCGAACGGCGTGTCGTTCGCCGCGTTGACGGCCTGGTCCTCGGTGTCGAATGGAAACAGCGCGGCGACCGGACCGAAGGTTTCCTCACAGGTGAGCTGCATGTCGGCGGTGGCGTCGGCGAGCACCGTCGGCGCGTAGTAGTTCGGCCCGAGTTCGGGCAGACGCTTGCCGCCCGCGAGCACGCGTGCGCCGCGCTCGATGGCGTCGCTGACATGACGCGCGATCTTGTCGACCGCGCGCGCGTTGATCATCGGGCCGATCTGCGCGGCCGGATTGGTCGCGGGCGCGACCTTCAGCTCTGCCACGCGCGCGGCGAGCTTCGCGGCGAATACATCGTAAATGCCGGTCTGCACGTACACGCGATTCGGCGACACACAGGTCTGGCCGCCGTTGCGGAACTTGGCCGCCATCAATCCGTCGACCGCGGCATCGAGCTCAGCGTCGTCGAACACGATGAACGGCGCATTGCCGCCGAGCTCGAGCGAGAGCTTCTTCAGCGTCGCGGCCGACTCACGCGCGAGCAGCTTGCCGACGGGCGTCGATCCGGTGAACGTGATCTTGCGCACGCGGCCGTCGGCGAGCCAATCGGCTACCGCGTCGATGCCGCGCTCGCGCGACGCGGCGATCATGTTCAGCACACCGGGCGGCACGCCGGCTTCCTGCGCGAGGAACGCGAGCGCGAGCGCGGTCAGGGGCGTGTCCTCCGCAGGCTTTGCGACCACCGTGCAGCCAACCGCGAGCGCGGGCGCGATCTTGCGCGCGATCATAGCGAGCGGGAAATTCCACGGCGTGATCGCGGCGACGATGCCGATCGGCTCCTTGACCGCGCTCAGCCGCTTGCCGCGCTGCTGCTGCGCAATGATGTCGCCGTACGTACGCGTTGCTTCCTCTGCGAACCACAGCACATACGATGCGCCGTAGGCGACTTCGCCGCGCGCCTCCGCGAGCGGCTTGCCCTGTTCGCGCGACATCAGCTTCGCGAGATCGTCGGTGTGCGCGACGATTGCCGCGTGCCAGGCGCGCAGGATCGCAGCGCGTTCGCGAGCGGGCGTCGCGCGCCATGCGGGGAGCGCGCGTGCGGCCGCGTCGGCCGCGGCGCGCGCGTCGGCCGCGCCGCTGTCGGGGGCGTGGGCGACGGTCTCGAGCGTCGCCGGATCGACGACGTCGAAGCGAGCGCCGTCGAGCGCGTCGCGCCATGTGCCGTCGATCAGGTTGGCGGAGCGCAGGAGTTCGGTTCGGGTCAGCGTAAGCGGCATGGCAGGTCCTTGGATGAAGCGATCCAGCGACGACGGCGGCGGTGCGGGCGCGCGACTCCCGCGCGGACAGCGGGCTGCCGCGTTGCAGGTGCGCACATCGACCGTCAGTTTCGTTCGCCGAACAGCGATTCGAGCGGATAGTGCCGTTTGACGAACGGCGACTTGATGATCACGTAACTAAAATACTTCTCGATGCCGATGTTCTGCTCGAGCAGCCCTTCGACGATCGTCTGGTAATGGCTCACGCTGCGTGTGACGAACTTCAGCAGATAGTCGTAGCCACCGCTCGCGAGGTGGCACTCGACAATCTCGTCGACGTTGCGGATCGCAGCGACGAAACGGTCGAAGTCCTCGCGCCGGTGGTCGGCCAGCGTGACCTCGGTGAACACGACCTGCACGTCGCCGAGTTTCTCGAGCTGGATGTGCGCGCCGTAGCCGCCGATGTAGCCGGCCTTCTCGAGCCGCTTCACCCGGATCAGGCATGGACTGGGCGATAGCCCGACCGCATCGGCCAGCTCGACGTTGGTCATGCGGCCGCGCTTTTGCAACTGGGAGAGGATGCGCAGGTCGATGCGATCCAGCTTGCTGTCCGTAATGTTCACGTGAAAAGGCGAAAATGGAATGTCTGGTTACTTTAGAGTCGAACGTTGGCCGCCACAAGCCCGGCTTCCCATACTGGCTCATGCTGGCTGCGAGTGCGCGACGTCCAGCGCGCGCTGCACGGCCGCATCGGCCAGGACGTCGTCGAGCGTCTTGCGCACGCGTTCGAACAGCAGCTCGAACTCGCCCGCGGTGAAGCTCAGTGCCGGCGCGAAACCGAGCACGCCGTCGCTGAAGGCGCGGAACACCACGCCGTTCGCATACGCGGCGGCGGCAATCTTGTCGGGCAAGTCGAGCGCCGGGTCAAAGCGCGTCTTGCTCGCCTTGTCGGCCACCAGTTCGAGCGCGCCGAGAAGGCCGATCGAACGCGCATCGCCGACGAGCGGGTGCGCGCGCAGCGCGTCGAGTCCCGCGGCAAAGCGCGGCCCCATCGCCTGGCCGTTCGCGAGCAGTCCACCTTCGTGATAGAGCTTCAGCACCTCGAGGCCGATCGCCGCGCTGACCGGATGAGCGGAATACGTGTAGCCGTGTCCGACCACGGCCGACTCTGACCGGCTGCCTGCAATGCCTTCGTAGATTTCGTCGGACATCAGCACTGCGCCCATCGGCGCGTAGCCGGCGGTCAGCCCCTTCGCGACGGTCATCAGGTCCGGGTCGACCCGTTCGGCTTCGCATGCGAACAGCGGCCCGGTGCGGCCGAAGCCGGTGATCACCTCATCGGCGACGAACAGGATGCCGAGGCGCCGGCACGCGTCGCGCATCGCACGCAGCCAGCCGGCCGGCGGCACGATCACGCCGCCGGAGCCCTGCACGGGCTCGCAGAAGAACGCCGCGACGTTGTCCGCGCCGAGTTCCGAGACTTTGGCCTCGAGCGCGGCGACCGACGCGGCGATCAGCGCCTGCGGATCGTCGCCGAGCGGGTGGCGGTACGGGTAGGGCGACGGAATATGGTGCTGGTCCGCGCGCGGCAGGTCGAAGTGGCGGTGGAACGCCGGCAGCGCGGTAAGGCCGGCGCCGATCGACGATGAACCGTGATACCCGCGTTCGAGCGCGATCATCTGCTTCTTCGACGGGCGGCCGGTCGCGTTGAAATAGTGCGTGATGAAACGCATGGCGGAGTCGATCGCGTCCGAGCCGCCGAGCGTGAAGTACACGCGGTTCAGGGACGGCGGCGCGAGCGACGCGAGCCGGTCGGCCAGCTCGATCGCGGGCTGCGAGCCGAAATGAAAATAGCCGGTCGCGTACGGCAGCTTCGCCATCTGCGCGGCCGCGGCCTTGACGATGCTGTCGCGGCCGTAGCCGACGTTGACGCACCACAGGCCCGAGAATGCGTCGAGTAGCGTATGGCCTTCGGCATCGCGCAGAAACACGCCTTCCGCAGACTCGAGCATGGTGACGCCGCGCGCCTCGTGGGCGCGATAGTTGACGACGGGGTGGATCAGGTGTTGACGATCGGCTTCGATCAGCTCGGCTTGGTTCATGGCGGGGCGGGACTCTCGTCGGTTGTCAGCGGTGAGTTCATGCTACCGGGCGAGAAATCCGCATGCGCCTTCAATTTGCGGCCTGAAACGTATGGACACGGCGTTTGCACGGGACGCTTCCGCATTTTCTGCTGTACGCCCCGCTGGGAAGCGCGCGCGTCAGTAGCCGCGCGCGCGGTCGACCACGCCGATCATCGGCTGTCCTGCGCGATGGCGCGCGATGTTCGCGAGCACGGCGTCGACCGCGGTGCCGGGCCGCGTTGCGCTGGCAATGTGCGGTGTGATCCGGATGCGCGGATGCGTCCAGAACGGGTGGCCTGCCGGAAGCGGCTCCGGATCGGTCACGTCAAGGATCGCACTGTCTAGCCGGCCGCCGTCGAGCGCCGCGAGCAGCGCGGCCGCGTCGAGCTGCGGGCCGCGCCCGACCTGCACGAGCGATGCACCGGCCGGCAGCGCGTCGAACACGCGCGCGCCGAGCAGCCCGCGCGTGCTCTCGGTGAGCGGCAGCAGGCAAATCAGGAGGTCGGTGCGGGCGAGGAACGCATCAAGCGCCGCGTCGCCCGCGTAGCAGTCGATGCCGTCGAGCGTGCGCGGGGTGCGGCTCCAGCCGGCGCACGGAAAACCGAAGCGGCGCAGCATGTCGAGCACGGCCTGCCCCAGTGTGCCGATGCCGAGCACGCCGACGCGGCGCGACGCGGCCGCGCGCACCGGCTTCTCGCCCCACACCTGCGCGCGCTGTTGCGCCGCGTAGTCGAACAGGTCGCGGTGGATCGTCAGCACGGCCTGCGTCACGTACTCGACCATGCCTTCGACGATGCCCGGCTCGATCATCCGCACGACGGGGATATGCGCGGGCACGCTCGACAGATCGAACTGGTCGATGCCGGCCGCCACCGAAAACACGACCTCGAGGTTCGGCAGCAGTGCTACGGGGTCGTCCGGCGGCTGCCACGCGGCAAGATAGCGGACGGCGTTGGGATCGCCGATGTCGGGCCAGATCCGGAACGCGAGGTCGGGCGCTTTTTGTGCGAAGCGCTGAGCCCATTGCGCGCCCCGTACCGGGTCGGATTTGTACAGGAAACTCATCCCGTAATGCTCAGCCGAGCGCCTGGCTGACGATCCCGAACGCGCGCGGCGCTGGTTCGCGGGCGGGCACAGCGCCGCGTGCCATTGCGACGACGGTATCGACGCGCGGCAGGCCGAGCCCCTGCAGCCAGTCCGACAGCCCGCTGTCGCCCGGCACGTCGAGACGGAGGAACATGCCCTCGTGCAGCGCGAGCCAGTGGCTGATGAGCGCCTGCGCGCGCAGCGCGTCAGGCGCGATCACCGGGCCGATCACATGTCCGCGGCCGAAACGGCGAAAGAGCGCGAAGCCGAGCAGTTCGCCATCGCGATCGAGCGCAATCCCGTTTGCGAAGTCGAGCAGTGCGTCGATCACCGCGCCGCGCTCGTAGCCGGCCGCGCGCGATGCGAGCGCGGCCAGGCGCGGGCCGTCGTTGATTCCGAGCGGGCGCAGGCGCTCGCCCGGCGGCAGGGAGATCAGCGGCGGCTGGAACGCCGCGCCCTGGTGCTGATCGATCGTGCCGATCGCTTTGAAGCCGAACTTCGCGTAGAGCGGTTCTCCGGACGGCGTCGCATGCAGGAATATCGTGCGCGTGCCGAGGCTGTCGAGAACGCGCGAGAACAGTTCGCGGCCGATGCCGCGGCCCTGATGCCCGGGCGACACGATCACCATGCCGAGCGCCGCGTGCGCGTCGCCGAAGGGCCAGCCGAGGGCGGTGCCGACGACGCCGGATTCGTCCTCGGCGACGAAGCCGCTGCCGAGTTGCAACACAAAGCGCCAGTCGTCGAGCCGGTGCGGCCACTTGACCGCCTCCGACAGTCGATGCGCGGCGGGCAGGTCGGTTTCGGTGAACGGGCGATAGATAAGCGTGCGGGAAGGATTGAGGTCGGCCACGCCGGACTCCAAAGCGGTAGAAATGACGTCCTCACTCTGCCAGCGCCGGTGCGGCCCGGATAGGACGATTCGCCTGTTTCGCCGCGGCAGTGGCCGCGCGTTCGAAATCAATGCAATCCGGCGCGCCCGGTGCCGACGAACGCGCGTTTCGTGCCACCGCGGCGCATCGATCCGGCAGCTTCTGCTGCGCGCATGCCACTACGATGCAAGCATGGTGGCGTCGTCGTTCGTCGCCATGCCGCACCGCTGGAGGCCGCGCGGCAGGACCGCGAAGGCCACGGCAGCGCTTCGTCCGGCCGCGGCAGATCGTGCTGCTCGCTGCGTGCAATACGCGACGATTCTGCGTTTGGAGCCGCGCCGAACGATGCGCGAACGACTTATTGCCCTGATTCAATTTCGTTGAACCCAGCCCGTCCCCGGCCCTGCCGGGGCTTCACACCGACAGGACGTCACCATGATTCAATTTGAACCGAAGTACATCACGTTCGACTGCTACGGCACGCTGATCCACTTCCGAATGGCCGAGATGGCGCGCGAGGTCTACGCGGACAGGCTGTCGCCGGTCGCGCTCGAACAGTTCGTGCGCGCGTTCGCCGCCTATCGGCTTGACGAGGTGCTCGGCGCGTGGAAGCCGTTTTGCGACGTCGTCGTCAATGCGATCCGGCGCACCTGCGCGCGGGTCGGCGTGAAGTTCGACGAAGCCGAAGCCGAGCGCTTCTATCTGGCAGTGCCGACCTGGGGTCCGCACGCGGACGTGCCCGCGGGTCTGTCGCGGCTCGCGACGAAGTACAGGCTGGTGATCCTGTCGAACGCGTCGGACGACCAGATCATGAGCAACGTCGACAAGCTCGGTGCGCCGTTCCATGCGGTGTTCACCGCACAGCAGGCGCAGTCGTACAAGCCGCGGATGCGGGGCTTTGAATACATGTTCGACAAGCTCGGATGCAAGCCGGAGGATGTGCTGCACGTGTCGTCGAGCCTGCGCTACGACCTGATGACGGCCGAGGATCTCGGCATCAAGCACAAGGCGTTCGTCAATCGCGGCCACGAGCCGGGCACGCCTTTCTACAACTATTACGAAGTGTCGGACATCGGCCATCTCGCGACGCAGCTCGGGCTGTAAGCGGCGCTTGCGCCGAATTCTGTACCGAACGGTTAACAGGCGGCGGCCGTCATTCTGCGTTCGGCAAACGGCGATACATGCGCGCACGCAGCAAACAATGCTGTGCGGATGGCTCAAAACGGTCGATTCATATCGTGAGGGCGGCCCGAATCGCGACAAGCCGCATTTTGGCGGTGCTTAAATGAATCGCATGCGCACGACGTCACGCCCGCCACCAGCAAGCGGGCGCGGCGGGGTTGAAGAACCACGCTGGACCCCACGATCCACTTACCACAGTCAGGAGCAGTTCGGATGAGCGACGATATCGACAACGGCGGCGGCAACGGTGGCTTCACGCGCCGCGACATGATGCGGGTCATGGCGGCGAGCGGCATGATGGCCGCCGGCGCCGGCGGACTGCTGGTGAACCCCCGGACTGCCTTCGCCGCGCCCGCGCCGCAGCGCGGCGGCAAGATCCGGGTCGCGAACGATGCCAGTTCGACGGCCGATACGCTGGATCCGGCCAAGGGCTCGACGGGCGCGGACTACATCCGCTTCTTCATGTTCTATAGCGGTCTCACGCAACTCGATCAGAGCCTGACGCCGCAGATGAATCTCGCCGAGTCGCTGCACACGACAGACGCGAAGACGTGGGTCATCAAGCTGCGCAAGGGGGTCACGTTCCACGACGGGAAACCGGTCGGACCGGCCGACGTGGTGTTTTCACTGATGCGCCACAAGAACCCGACCACCGCGTCGAAGGTCAAGACGCTCGCCGACCAGTTCGCGGACGCGAAGGCGAGCGGCCCAGACGAAGTCACGCTCACGCTCGCCAGCGCGAACGCGGACCTGCCGGTGATCCTCGCGACGCCGCAGTTCGTGATCGTCAAGGACGGCACGACCGATTTCTCGACCGGTATCGGCTGCGGCCCCTACAAGCTGAAGACGTTCAAGCCGGGCGTGTCGACGGTCGGCGTGCGCAACGACAGCTACTTCAAGCCGGGCATGCCGCATCTCGACGAGATCGAGCTGATCGGCATCAGCGACAGCGCAGCGCGGCTGAATGCGCTGCTTTCGGGCGACGTGCACCTGATCAACGCGATCGATCCGCGCTCGACGCAGCGGGTCGCATCCACGCCGGGCTATGCGCTGAAGGAAACCAAGTCGGGCCTGTATACCGATCTGATCGTGCGTAGCGAAAACCCGATTACCGCGAACCCCGATTTCGTCGAAGGGATGAAGTACCTGTTCGATCGCGAACAGATCCGCTCGGCCGTGTTCCGCGGCTACGCGGTGATCGGCAACGACCAGCCGATTCCGCCGGGGCATCGCTACTTCAACGCGTCGCTGCCGCAGCGGCCGCACGACCCGGACAAGGCGAAATTCCTGTTCCAGAAGGCCGGCGCGCTTGGTACCACGCTGCCGCCGATCTATGCGACGTCCGACGCGAACGGCTCGATCGAGATGGCCGTGCTGCTGCAGCAGGCCGGCCAGAAAATCGGCCTGAACCTGCAGGTGAACCGCGTGTCGGCCGACGGCTATTGGTCGAACCACTGGATGAAGCATCCGCTCGGTTTCGGCAACATCAACCCGCGCTCGAGTGCCGATGTGCTGTTCACGCAGTTCTTCAAGTCGGACGCGCCGTGGAACGAGTCGGGCTGGAACAACGCGAACTTCGACCAATTGCTGCTTGCCGCTCGCTCCGAGACCGACGATGCGAAACGCAAGCAGATGTACGGCGAGATGCAGACGATCGTGTCGCAGCAGGGCCGGGTCGGGATCCCCGCGTTCATCAGTTTCCTCGACGGGTACGACAAGCGGCTCGGGGGCCTCGGTTCGATCCCCACCGGCCCGATGATGGGCGGCATGTTCGCCGAGTACGTGTGGTGGAACGCCTGACGCCGTCGCTTGCCGCCGCCGCGCGCGGCTTTTTCGGGAGTCTTGCTTCATGAACCGAATCCTCGTCGCGCTGATCGGCCGGCGCATCGCGGTAACCGCACTGACGCTGCTGATCGTGTCCGCCATCATCTTCACGATCACGAACCTGCTGCCGGGGGACGCCGCGCAGGCCGCGCTGGGCCAGTCGGCGACGCCGGAGACGATCGCCGCGCTGCGCCAGCAGTTCGGCCTCGACCTGCCGGCGCACGTGCGCTACTTGCACTGGCTCGCGGGGCTGCTGCACGGCGATTTCGGCCGTTCGCTGTCCGGCGATATGCCGGTGTCGGAGATGATCGGCGGACGCCTGCCGAAGTCGCTCGCGCTCGCGGCAATCACGACCGCCGTGTCGGTGCCGATCGCGCTGCTGCTCGGCATCGTCGCTGCAGTCAAGCGCGAGTCGGCTATCGATCGAGTGATCAGCCTCGGCACGCTGTCTCTCGTCGCGACGCCGGAATTCCTGATCGCGACGGTCGCGGTGCTCGTGTTCGCGGTGAAGCTGCGGTGGTTGTCCGCGCTGTCGTACGGCGGCCCGATCGACAGCGTGCACGATTTCCTGCGTGCGTATGCCATGCCTGTGCTGACGCTGTGCGCGGTCGTGATCGCGCAGATGGCGCGGATGACGCGCGCCGCGGTGATCGAGCAGCTGAGCGCGTCGTATGTCGAAATGGCCGTGCTCAAGGGGGCGAGCCCCGCGCGGGTCGTGCTGCGTCATGCGCTGCCGAACGCGATCGGTCCAATCGCGAATGCGATCGCATTGAGCCTGTCGTATCTGCTCGGCGGGGTGATCGTCGTCGAGACGATCTTCAATTATCCCGGCCTCGCCAGCCTGATGGTCGATGCCGTTGGCAACCGTGATTTCCCGTTGGTTCAGGCCTGCACGCTGATCTTCTGCGTCGCTTACCTGACACTCGTGCTGTTCGCCGATCTGTGCTCGATCGTGTCAAACCCGCGACTGCGCAGCTGAGTGTTTCGTCCTTCTAAAGAGATACCGACCATGCACCCGAGCGAATCCGTTCAACGCAGCAGCACGCTGCAGCCGTCAAGCGAGCCCCCCCCGCCGCGGGGCGGCGTGCCGCCGGCCGCGCCTTCCCCCGATCAGCCGCCCAGGCGCCGCGCGCCGCGCATGAAACTGACGGCCGGCGGCCGCGTCGGGCTGTCGATGGTCGGCCTGATGCTGTTCATCGCGGCGTTCTCGCCGTTGCTCGCGCCGCACGACGTCGGCGAGATCGTCACGTCGGACGTGTTCGCGCCGTTCAGCGCGAAGCTGCCGTTCGGCTCCGACTTTCTCGGCCGCGACATGCTGAGCCGGATCCTGTACGGCACGCGGCTCACCGTGCTGCTCGCGCTCGCGGCGGTGCTGCTCGCCGCGCTGACCGGCACGACGCTCGGGTTGCTCGCGACCGTGTCGGGCCGTGCGGTCGACGAAACGATGAGTCGACTGCTCGACGCGCTCACGTCAATTCCGTCGAAGATGTTCGCGCTGATGTTCGTCGCCGCGTTCGGCTCGTCGCTGCCGCTCCTGATCCTGACCGCCGCGGTCAGCTACATGCCGGGCTCGTACCGGATCGCGCGCGCGCTGGCGGTCAACATCAGCACGCTCGAATTCGTGCAGGTTGCGCGGGCTCGCGGCGAGAGCGCGCTGTACATCGCGTGCGTCGAGATGCTGCCGAACATGATCCACCCGATGCTCGCCGATACCGGGCTACGCTTCACGTTCGTCGTGCTGCTGCTGAGCGGCCTGAGCTTTCTCGGGCTCGGCGTACAGCCGCCGTATGCGGACCTCGGCTCGCTCGTGCGCGAGAACATCGCCAGCCTCGGCGACGGCTCGGCCGTCGCGATCATGCCCGCGGTCGCGATCGCAATCCTGACGGTGGGGGTCAACCTCCTGATCGACGGCCTGCCGCATCGCGGCCGCCGCAAGGGCGCAGCCGTGGCCGCGGGAGAACACTGATGCGAGATCAATCGACTCCGCTCGTCGAGGTTCGCGGGCTGCGCGTGGTCGGCGGCCGTCCGGGCGGCGCGGAAACGACGATCGTCCACGACGTTGACTTCGACATCGGGTGCGGCGAGGTGCTCGCGCTGATCGGCGAGTCGGGCTCCGGCAAGACAACGATCGCGCTGTCGCTGATGGGCCATGCGCGTGCCGGCTGCCGCATCGCCGGCGGCTCGGTGAAGCTCGGCGGCATCGACGTCTGCAGGCTGCCGGCGCAGGCGCTGACCGCGCTGCGCGGCCGCAAGGTTGCGTACATCGCGCAGAGCGCGGCTGCCGCGTTCAACCCGTCGCGCACGATCCTCGACCAGGTGATCGAGAGCGCGTTGATCCACCGGACGCTGACGAAGCGCGAAGCGCAGGCGAAGGCGGTCGAGCTGTTTCGCGCGCTCGCGCTGCCCGAGCCGGAGACGATCGGCAAGCGTTATCCGCACCAGGTGTCGGGCGGGCAACTGCAGCGGCTGATGGCCGCGATGGCGCTGATCACCGACCCGGAGCTGGTGATCCTCGACGAACCGACCACCGCGCTCGATGTGACCACGCAGATCGACGTGCTGCAGGCGTTCAAGAACGTGATCCGGCGCTGCGGGATGAGCGCGGTGTACGTGTCGCACGACTTGGCCGTGGTCGCGCAAATGGCCGACCGGATCGTGGTGCTGAGCGACGGGGTGATCCGCGAGACCGGCGATACGGAACAGATCCTGCATGCGCCGACGCACCCCTACACGCAGAGCCTGATCGCGGCGGTCACGCCGAGCGATGCGCAACGAGATGAGAAACCGACGCCCGCCGCACCGGGCCCGCTGCTCGATGTGCGCGGTGTGATCGCCGGCTATGGCAGCCGCGCCGCGAACGGCTGGCCCGCGAAGGTGATCTTGCACGAAGTGGACCTGCGCATCGGGCGCGGACAGACGGTCGGCGTGATCGGCGAATCGGGCTCCGGCAAGACGACGCTCGCGAAGGTGATCGCGGGGCTCGTGCCGGCGACGGGCGGGCAGATCCTGCTCGACGGCGAACCGCTTGCGCTCGACATCGGCAAGCGCACGAAAGAGCAGCACCGCCGCGTGCAGATCGTGTTCCAGAACGCCGATACCGCGCTCAATCCGGTGCATACGGTCGAGCGCACGCTGGCGCGGCCGCTCGCGTTCTATCACGGGATCAGGGGCGCGCGCGCGCGGCAGCGCGTTGCGGAGCTGCTCGAACTGGTGCGGCTGCCGCAGGCGGTCGCAGCGCGGCGCACCGGCGAGCTGTCCGGCGGCCAGAAGCAGCGCGTGAACCTCGCACGCGCGCTCGCGGCCGAGCCCGACCTGATTCTGTGCGACGAGGTCACGTCGGCGCTCGACACCGTGGTCGGAGCCGCGATCATGGATCTACTGCGCGAGCTCCAGGCGAAGCTCGGCGTGTCGTACGTGTTCATCACGCACGACATTGCGAAGGTGCGCGCGATCAGCGACGACATCGTCGTGCTGTACGCGGGCCGCCGCGTCGAAACCGGCAGCCGCGACGCGCTGTGTGCGCCGCCTTACCACCCGTATTCGCACTTGCTCGTGTCGTCTGCGCCCGAGCTGCGCGCGGGCTGGCTCGACGAAGCCGGCGAGCGTTGCCACCGGCCGCTGGTGCCGATCGGCGCGAGCACAGTTGACACCGAGCTGTGCTCGTTCTTGCCGCGCTGCGCGATGCGGGTGGACGGCGTCTGCAACCGGACGGCGCCGGCGCTGCGCACGCTCGCGAACGGTGCGCAGGTGCTGTGCCATCGCAGCGAGGAAGATCTCGCGCGCTTCCAGGCCGAGCCGCTTCAGGTTGGCATCGCGCCGGTGCAGCCGGTGCATCCGTAGGGTGCGATACGCCGCTTGTCACCGCGCGTGCCGCGGCAGCCGGCGTTCCGCATAGTCTGCTGCGGCGATCGCGCAAAACGGCGATTTGTACGCGTTCCGCGCGCAAATGCGCGGCAACTGCGCTTTTGGACAGTGATTAAATGGCTTGCAATGGACGGTCGCCGATGGTCGTCGCACGAATGATCGAGAAGGATTCGATGAAACTGGAATCGTACTGGCTGGATACCCGCCCCGCGTTTGGGGCCGGCAGCGAAGGGCCCGTCGAAGGGCGTGCGGACGTGGTCGTGATCGGCGGTGGCTTCACCGGATTGTCGGCGGCGCTCGCGCTCGCGCAGCGCGGCGCATCGGTGGTCCTGCTGGAGGCCGCGCAGATCGCGGGCGAAGCATCGGGCCGCAACGGCGGCCAGTGCAACACCGGCGTTGCGCAGGACTACGCGTCGCTGGTCGCGCGACTCGGCGCCGAGCCGGCGAAGCAGTTCTATCGCGCATACGAGAGCGCAGTGAAGAGCGTCGAGTCGATCGTCGCAGAACATGCGATCGACTGCGACTTCCGGCGTGCGGGCAAGCTGAAGCTCGCTGCGAAGCCGCAGCATTTCGCAGGACTCGCGAAGACGTTCGAGCTGTTGCGACGGGACGTCGATCCGGACATCGAACTGATCGAGCCGTCGCGGATCCGCGATGAAGTCGATTCCAACGGTTTCTACGGCGGGCTCTTGCAGAGCAACGGCGCGCAGATGCACATGGGCAAATTCGGCGTCGGCCTGGCGCAGGCGGCGGTGCGCTCCGGCGCACGAATCTTCGAGCACGCTGCCGTCACGCAGCTCGAGCGGCTCGACGGCGAGCGCCATACGGTCGCCTGCACGCGTGGCACGATCGTCGCCGATCGTGTGCTGGTCGCGACCGGCGCATCGCAGCACGGGCCGTTCGCGTGGTTCCGGCGACGCATCGCGCCGGTCGGCAGTTTCATCGTCGTCACCGAGCCGCTGCCCGACGCGCAGCTGAACCGGCTGTTCCCGAACCGCCGTGCGTATGTGACGTCCCGCCAGATCGGCAACTACTTCCGGGTGACGCACGACAACCGGCTGCTGTTTGGCGGCCGCGCGCGCTTCGCCATGTCGAGCCCGCGCTCCGACGCGAGAAGCGGCGAGATCCTGCGTGCTGGTATGGCCGGCTATTTCCCGGAACTGGCCAACGTGCGGCTCGAATACTGCTGGGGCGGGCTGGTCGACATCACCGCCGACCGCCTTCCGCGCGCGGGCCAGCACGACGGGCTCTACTACTCGATGGGCTACAGCGGCCACGGCGTGCAGATGTCCGTGCATATGGGCCGCGTGATGGCTGATGTGCTGTATGGCGCGGCCGCGTCGAATCCGTGGCGCGAGCTGGACTGGCCCGCGATGCCCGGC
This sequence comes from Paraburkholderia sp. A1BS-2L, assembly GCF_051125205.1. Lineage (NCBI taxonomy): Bacteria > Pseudomonadati > Pseudomonadota > Betaproteobacteria > Burkholderiales > Burkholderiaceae > Paraburkholderia > Paraburkholderia sp. A1BS-2L. The sequence continues at coordinate 727,712 of NZ_CP120430.1, read as the reverse complement.
CATTTCGGCCACGCGTGGTTCCTGCCGTTCGTCGGCGCGTACTACCGGATGCAGGATTTCCTGCACTGAAACGAGCGCCGGGAGGATTCGATATGACAGTGCAATTCGTTGGCCTGGCTCGTGCCGCGCGGCCCATATCGCCGGCGATCGGCGATGTGCTGCGCACGATCGACGCATCGTTCGCGCAGCCGCTGAACCTCGACACACTCGCATCGGTAGCTGGCTTGAGCGTGTCGCGTTTCACTGCGCGCTTTCGCGGCGAAACCGGGTTGTCGCCGCACAGGTATCTGTGCCTCGTGCGGGTACGGCGTGCGCAGGACCTGTTGCGCGCCGGTCTCGCGCCGTCGGTTGTCGCGACCGACGTCGGCTTCTTCGATCAGAGCCATCTGTGCCGACATTTCCGGCGGGTGCTAGGGATCACGCCGCGCGATTACGTAGCCGCGCGGGAAGGCCGCGCGACGGCGAGCCTGTCGCAAACGTGCACGTCGCAAACGCGCACGTCGCCAACGCGCATGTCGCCAACGCGCATGTCGCCAACGCGCACGTGCGCAGAAGGCCGTGAAGCGACGTGTCAAGCGGCGTAAGAACGATCACAGATAGTATGTACACCTGAAGAGTTCCGGCAGGAGAGCCGGCGAACAACGATTTCCGATATTGCGTGGCGTTTTCAGTCAGACCGTCACGCACTGCACAGGAGCAGAAATGACGGCAGCTTTCGTGTTGCACCGTGCCGACGGCGCACCTTCTTCAACCGCATTGCGCAAGCATGCGTTCGGCGAGAGCGATCCGTTCGCGCAATACCGGGAGATTGCATGGGAGGGACCCGACGCGATGGCCGCGGGGCGTATCGGCTTCGTCGGTGAGCTCGATGTGCGGAGCTTTCCGCACATTGAAACGATCATCGTCGTCGAAGGCGAGCTGACGCTCGAGGCGGCCGGGGCCGCGCCGCTGGTGCTCGGCCCGCGAGAAGGCGCCGTCATCGGCGGCGGCACCGCGCTTCGCATCGCCGCGCAATCGCGGGTGCTGCTGATGTTCTGCGCGGCCGCATGCACGACACCGACGAAGCGCGGCCTCTTTGCGCTACATGCCGACGCCGACTTCAAACCGTCCGCAACGCTGCCGGCGGAGGTGCTGCTCGGCCCGGCGCCGCAATGCCGCAGCGACAACGTGTTCGTCGACGACGGCGCCGCGTACTGCGCGGGCACGTGGGATTCGACGCCCTATCACCGGATCGTCCGCGCGCATCGCGTGAACGAGTTCATGCTCCTCCTCGACGGCGGCGTACGGTTCGCCGCGCCCGATGGCAGCGTACTGTCGCTCGGTGCCGGTGACGCGCTGTTCGTGCCGCGGGGTGCATCGATCGGTTGGGAAAGCAGCGAACGCGTGGTGAAGTTCTACGTCGCGCAGAACGTCGATGCATCCACCGAGCGAGACTGAACATGTCCCCTCCGCTGCACCATATCGCAACTCCGGCCACGCCGCCCGCTTTGGCCGATGTCGTCGTGATCGGCGGCGGCATCATCGGCGTCTTTGCCGCCTATTACCTCGCCCGGCGCGGAGTGTCGGTCGCGCTCGTCGAGAAAGGGCGAATCGGCGCGGAACAGTCGAGCCGCAACTGGGGCTGGTGCCGGCAGCAGAACCGCGACGAGCGCGAATTGCCGATGGCGAGCAAGAGCATCGATTTGTGGGAGCGATTCGCTGCCGAATCCGGCGAAGACACGGGCTTTCATCGCTGCGGGCTGTTGTATCTGAGCAATGACGACGCCGAGCTGTCCCGCTGGGCCAGCTGGGGGGAATTCGCGAAGACCGCGGGCGTGACAACGTACATGCTCGACGGCAAGCAGGCCACCGAGCGTGGGCTCGCGACCGGGCGGCAGTGGAAAGGCGGCGTATTCTCGCCGAGCGACGGCACGGCCGACCCGGGGAAGGCCGCACCCGCCGTGGCCACCGCACTGATGAAGCTCGGCGGCAGTGTCCATCAGCACTGCGCGGCGCGCGGCATCGAACTCGAGGGCGGGCGTGTCAGCGGCGTCGTCACGGAGGCGGGCGTCATCAAGACCAGGACGGTCGTGCTCGCCGGTGGCGCATGGGCGTCGTCGTTCTGCCGCCAGCTCGGCATCCGTTTTCCGCAGGCCTCGATCCGTCAGTCGATCCTGAGCGTTTCGCCCGTCGAGCATCCGCTGCCGGATGCGTTGTACACGTCCGGCGTTTCCGTTACGCGCCGCAGCGACGGACGCTACGCCCTGGCAATCAGCGGCCGCGCGCGCGTGGACTTGACGCAACAGTTCCTGCGCTTTGCGCCGCAATTCGTGCCGATGTTCGCGAAGCGCTGGCGCAATCTACTGCCGGGCGGCCTCGAAGGGATGCGCGGCGGCCATGAATCGCTGAAGCGCTGGCGCCTCGATGCGCCCACGCCGATGGAGGCAGTACGCATCCTGGATCCGAAGCCCGACATGCGGACGATCCACGAAACGTACCGCCGCGCCGTCGAGCTCCTGCCCGAACTTCGCGACGCAAAGATCACGCACGCATGGGCCGGGTTCGTGGACAGCACGCCGGATGGCGTGCCGGGCATCGGCGAGGTGCCGGGCGTGCCGGGGCTGATCCTCGCTGCGGGCTTTTCGGGCCACGGTTTCGGGATAGGACCGGGCGCCGGGCACCTCATCGCGGATCTCGCGACCGGCGCGCAACCGCTGGTCGACCCGGTGCCGTATCAGCCGGGCCGGTTCAACGATTCCTCGTGGGGTAAGGTCGCCGATTTCTAGGGCGGGGCCGTCACGCGGATGACGGTGGCGGCCTCGGGATGAGGCGGATCGAATGGGCTCGCACCAGTCCGCCAGCCCCGGAGTTTGTCATGCATTTCGGCTCATGCTGGCTTGGATACGTGCGAGCCATTCGTGAGCTACGGCACGCACATGGCGACGCTGATGGCGGAGATCATGGGCAGGCGCGCCGGTCTCAATACGTGGACGGGCTTTGACTGGCCGGCGATTCCAGGTCACTTCGGAAAGCCCTGGTTTCTGCCGTTCGGCGGAGCGTGCTATCGACTCAAGGACATCCTGCAATGACTTCTCCCGTGATTCACCTGATGCAAGCCGGAAGGCTGGACCGGTTCTTCATCGATGGCGATTGGAGCGTGCCCGACGGCGGCGACCGGTTCGCGGTCGTGTGCCCTTCCACCGAGGGCACACTGTGCGAGATCCCGCTCGGCAGCGCGCGCGACGCCGACCGGGCCGCAAGCGCTGCGCGCCGGGCGTTCGAGCGTTGGTCGGCTACTTCGCCGCAAGAGCGCGCCGCGCTGCTCGACCGCATTCATGCGTTGATCATCGAGCGTGCGGAACTGTTTGCCACCGCGCTCGCCATGGAGATGGGCGCGCCCATCGGCTATGCGCGTGCCGCGCATGTGCCGCTCGCAGCCGAACATATCCGGGTTGCGCGCGACAACCTCGCGAGCTACTCGTTCGTCACGCGGCGGGGGACTACCGCGATTGCGCGCGAGCCGATCGGCGTGTGCGCGCTGATCACGCCATGGAACTGGCCGATCTATCAAATCACCGCTAAGGTCGGGCCGGCGCTTGCCGCCGGCTGTACGGTGGTGCTCAAACCGAGCGAGCTAGCGCCGCTCAGCGCGCTGCTGTTCACGGAAGTGATCGCCGATGCGGGCGTGCCCGCCGGCGTATTCAACCTTGTGAGCGGCAGCGGTGCGGAGGTAGGCGCTGCACTTGCGGCGCACCCTGAGGTCGACATGGTGTCGATCACCGGATCGACGCGGGCGGGCGTGCTGGTTGCGCAGGCGGCTGCGCCGACGGTCAAGCGCGTCGCGCAGGAGCTCGGCGGCAAGTCGCCGAACATCGTCTTGCCGGACGCGGACCTGGAGCGGGCTATTGCGCCGGGCGTGGCCGCCGCGTTCCGGAACATGGGGCAGTCGTGCAGCGCGCCGACCCGCATGATCGTGCCGCGCAACGTGCTCGGCGCGGTCGAAGAACAGGCCATCGCGGCAGCGCAGCGGCTCATCGTCGGCGACCCTTTCGCCGAAGCAACGACGCATGGGCCGCTCGCCAATCGCGCGCAGTTCGGGCGGGTCGCGCAGATGATCGACGTAGGCCTCGACGAACGCGCCAGGTTGATCGCCGGTGGACCGGGGCGGCCTGCGGGCTTCGACAAGGGCTTTTATGCGCGACCGACGATATTCTCCGACGTGCGCACGGACATGACGATCGCGCAGCAGGAGATCTTCGGTCCGGTCCTCGCGATCCTGCCTTACGACACCGTTGACGAAGCCGTCGCGATCGCGAACGACACGGTGTACGGGCTCGGCGCGCATGTGCAGGGCACGGACATGGAACGCGTGCGCGCGGTGGCCGCGCGCATCCGGTCGGGGCAGGTGCATCTGAACTATCCGGCGTGGGATCCGCAGGCGCCATTCGGCGGATACAAGCAATCGGGCAACGGCCGCGAGTACGGGATCGAAGGGATGGAGGAGTACATGGAGGTCAAGTCGATCCTCGGATACTACGACTGACGCGGCCGCTGCGCGCAAAGGCGCCGACAGTACAGGATGTAAGCCATCGACTTTCCGAAGGTGCCTAAATTGGAAGACTCCGTTGATTCCGAAATGTCGCTGAGCGCGCATCAAGCGCACTGGGCCGGACTGCGCCGCGATCTGCATGCGCATCCCGAGCTGCGGTTCGAGGAGCACAGAACGGCCGGCGTCGTCGCTCGCGAGCTTGAAGCGCTCGGGTATTCGGTGTCGCGCGGGCTGGGCGGCACGGGTGTCGTCGCGAGCCTGAGCGGTGCGGATCCGGGCCGCGGCATCGTGCTGCGCGCCGATCTCGATGCGTTACCAATCCGCGAAGCCAACGACTTCGCGCACGCATCGTGCACGCACGGGATCATGCACGCGTGCGGGCATGACGGCCATACCGTCATGTTGCTGGGCGCCGCGCGCATCCTGAAGGAACTGCCGCAATTGCCGGGCGCCGTTCATTTCGTGTTTCAGCCCGGAGAAGAGGGCGGCGCGGGCGCCCGCAAGATGATCGACGACGGCCTGTTCGAGCAATATCCCACCGAAGCGGTGTTTGGCATGCACAACTGGCCCGGCTTGCCCGCCGGGCATTTCGGGCTGCGCACCGGCCCGATCATGGCCGCGGGCTCCCGCTTCAGGATTACGGTAACGGGCAAGGGCGCGCATGCAGCGCAGCCGCATCTGGGCATCGATCCGGTACCGCTCGCGTGCGCGATGGTGCTGCAGTGTCAGACCATCGCCGCGCGACACAAGGATCCCGTCGATCCGGCCGTCATTTCCGTCTGTATGTTCCATGCGGGTACGACGGACAACGTCATTCCGGACACTGCCGAGTTGCGCGGCACGATTCGCACGCTGTCGTCCGAGTTGCAGCAGAAGCTGCAGCGCAACGTCCAGCTTGCGTGCGAGGGGCTAGCCGCGGCTCATGGCGCGCTGGTCGACGTGGAGTTTTTTCAGTACTACCCGGCCACGGTCAACACGCCAGCCGAGACGGCGCTGTGCGAAGCGGTGATTCGCGACACGTTCGGAGACCAGCGCCTGTACCGCGACGTGCCGCCGAATATGACGTCCGAAGACTTCGGCTTCATGCTGGAGGAGCGGCCGGGCGCTTACGTGCTGATCGGCAATACGCGGGACGGCGCGGCCGCGCCGGCACTGCATCACCCAAGATACGATTTCAACGACGACATCATTTCGGCCGGCGTCCGGTATTGGGTTGCGTTGGCGCAGCATTACTTCAAGCCATCGCCTTGATGCGCCGATTTGGCGTCATAGACCGGCTGAATGGGCGGGGCATCGTGCTGTGTTCGATGCGCACCGCTCGACAGCAGGGCGCTCGTACACTGGGAGGCCGGCGTGCGTGCGTCCATATTGCGTCCGCGGTTCAGATGATCGTCGATTGCCGCCGCGCACCCGAGCCCGCGCGGGTGAAGGAAGATCGTGAACGCGGCGGTTTCGAGATCCGCCTCGCGGAATTCGCTGGCTGCCCGGTTGTGGCCGCACTGCGTCCCACGACCGGGCACGCCGCTCGCCCCTGGCCCACACCTGATACAACAGGCATAACCGCATGCAATCTGACACTTGGCGTCGATCAGGAGGATCTCGGCAACAGGGCTCTGATCCCCGCTACGATTGACTGAGGGCTCAGGACGTTCGCAGCGCACGTTTTCTGCGATACCCGAATCTGACGTGTCCATAAGAGCCTCAATGTCAGTAGATTATCGGCCCTTGAAGACCGGCGGCCGCTTCTCTACCGATGCCCGCGTCGCTTCGCGCGCATCCTCGGTGTACATGAGCTTTGTGCTGTAACCCTGCTCGTGCTCGTAAGCGGCTTCGAGCGGCATCGATTCGATGTCGTTAAGCGCCTGCTTTGCGTAACGTAATCCGAGCGGGCTTTTGGCGGCGATCTTCGCTGCGAGCTTCAGCGCCGCGGGCATCAGGTTTTCGGGCTCAACGACTTCATCGATCAGTCCCAGCCGGAACGCTTCCTGCGCTCCGATCGGTTCGCCCGTGAAATACATTCGACGCAGCGCGCCCTGCGGAATAAGGCGGCCGTGATGAGCCGCACCACCGCAGCGGCCCACGTTGATCTCGGGCGTGCCAAAACGTGCATTGCTCGCAGCGATGCGAATGTCGCACACTGTGGCCAGTACGGAACCGGCACCAAGCGCCGGACCGTTGACAGCGGCGATGACGGGAATCGGGCAACGGTAGACGGCGGAGAACGTCCTGCGCACGATGGCCGCGCGTTCGGGGTCCTGCTCGGGTGTTGCGCTCAAGAATTCGTTCAGGTCCAGGCCTGCGCAAAAAGCGCGATTGCCCGCACCGGTGAAGATGGCGCAATGGACATCGAGTTCATTACCGAGGCTTTCGAACACATCGGCGATTTCGCCATAGAGCGCGAGGGTGAGTGCGTTGACCGGCGGCCGGTCAATGGTAACGATCGCGACGCCATCGCGCTTTTCAAGAATCAGTGACATGGGTTGCCTTTCGGGAAGTGACTAGTGCAATCAAGCGTCAAACCGGTAAATGCGTGCGGGGTTATCGACAAGGATGGTCTTACGCAACGAAGCGTCATCCACCCAGTCATGGAATGTATCCAGCAAGTCGGCCACGTCCGGCGCAGCATCGCCCATTCGGACGTAAGGCCAGTCTGAACTCCATACGAGCTGTTGCGCGTTCGCTTCGACCATCAGATCGTGGAATGGACGCAGATCCTCATAGTGCGGGGCTCGCCTCGACACCCGACACAGAGCCAGTTTTACGCCGATGCGTCCCTCGCGCAGCAGTGCGAGGATGTTCCGGAAGTCGTGATGGCTGGTCCCGAGCGATGGATCGAAACACGTCATGTGTTCGAAGACCACGCACAATCCCGCCCGCTGGAGGTTCTCAGTAATGGTGGGAACGTCGGAGCATTGCGCCCAAACCTGAGCGTGCCAATCGAGTGCCTTCATGCGGCTCGCAAGCGACAGCGCAACCTCCAGCCCGACACTGCCCGCGAACGGTTTACCCGTCTGCGGACTCGGCATTTCATTAAAACGCAGTGCGCGTACGCCACTGTTATGGAGGTTTTGCAACTCATCCTCGGTCACATCTCGCTGTGCGACTGCGACGCCGCGAATCCTTCCGGCACCCGCCTTGAGCGCCGCCACGAGCGCCTCATTGTTGGTGCCGTACGGCGCCGGCTGAACGAGCACGCCGCGTCTGGCGCCAATTGTGTCCAGCATGGCGAAATAGGTGGTTGAAGGCGCGAGCGGCGGCGGGTAACTGGACGGTGTCGCAAACGGAAAATCCCGGTACGGACCGAAAACATGCGAATGCGCATCGCAGGCGTCCTCGGGAAGCGGCAGACTCGGTGCACTCGGCATCCGCGCGGGCACGACCTCCACGGGGCGCAGGGGATCCATAAAAACGCTCATGGCTTCACTCCCCATCGCCAGGTTCGGTGCGGCGCATCGAGTCGCGCTCGGCGAATCGCGCATGCCACGCTGCGAGCATCGGATGGCCGTTGCGCCATTGCGCATCGGGCAGGCGGAAGTCGTAGTAGGAGAGTACGCAAGCTATGGCGATATCACCGATCTGGATCGCGTCAAGCCGTAATTGAGGCGCCAGTTTCTCCAACGCATCGAGCGACGCAGTCGACTTAACCTTGAAAGCTGCGAGCCACTCCGGGCGCTGTTGCGGCTGAGGCTTGTTGCGCTCCTGGCGCCAGAGCAGCAACACGTCGAGCAAGCCGTCAGCAAAAGCCTGTTGTTGCAGCGCGACGAAGCGCTCGCGACCCTCGACCGGAAAGAGCTTCGCACCAGCGTGCAACGTGTCGAGGTATTCGCAGATGACCGATGAGTCGAACAGAGCGAATCCATCGTCGAGAACGAGCGTAGGCAACTTGCTCAACGGGTTGTCGGGCAATAGATCGAGGTTGGGTTTATCCATTGCCACTGGAGAACGCACGCATTCGAACTTGTCGACGATACCCGCCTCGTACGCGCATACCATCACCTTGCGGACGAACGGCGAGCGCGGCGACCAATGCAGTTTCATGTGCTTGTCCTTGAGGAGCGTTGAGGAACACACGAAACTCGGCCAGGTCATTGTGCAGCGATACGACCTGCTTTCGTGTTAGGGCAATTATATGGCCTTTTGACCTAATGGCACCGAAAAACTCATGGGTGAAAACACTGATACGAGGACTGCGAGCGCCGCGCCTGGCGGCGCCCCGTATAAGACTTAGAGAGTGACCTTAATATCCAGGCGGATGACATCGCCCCGATACACGCCGTTGCCTACGAAAACGATGTTTCCATCAGCATCGGTTGCAGTGCGATAGGCATGAGCAACAGGCGCATTGAGCGGGATCTGCAGCATCCGCGATAATTCCATGTCGGCGGTGCCGATCGTAATTGTCTGGCGAATCTCCTGAAGCTTGAGGTCTGGCATATCGCGCAGGATTCGCATGGTCGTGTACTGCTTGAACGCGGACTTCGGGATGCGGCGGCTCAGGCGCTCGTCAATATACGCATCGCCGAGATAATAGGGTTGGCCTTCGCGTGAATGGCGTCGGCGCCAGTGGTGATAGGAAGGGGCGAGCTTGCCGCCGGTGTGCAGGATGTTGGTGGGCATGACGCCCTTTTCGGACTTCAGCAATTCGATGCTGGCCCCCTCCGCGGCGAGCAGCAGGCCGGACAAGTCGGTAGGCACCTCGCACCAGAGCTGGCTCTGTGGCTTCTGAGTGACGAAGGTACCCTTGGCCCGAAAGCGTTCGATGAGCTTGTCCTCCTCGAGGATGTCAAGCGCCTGCCGGACCGTGGCGCGAGCGACGGCGCATTCTTCGGCCAGTTCATCGACTGTCGGAATCTGCGTGCCGACACCCCATTGACCCGACTCAATGCGCCTCCTGAAGAGCGTCGCAAGCTGGATGTAGCGGGCTACCCCGCTCAGGCTGAAATCAATGGCTGGTTCCTTCAGGGCCGCCTCTGTGCTCATTCCAACTCCGGATGATGTCAAGTGGCTCTTCCAGCGCGACTGCCGAGAGCAGCCCGCGCCCGCGAGCCCTCATAGTTTAATCCAAAGAACTGGTAGTCTAGCCTACTGACTTTTTTCGGCTGTCCGACCAGACGGGAAAGCAGATTCGTCCCCGTTTCCGGCTTCCGCATCGGATGGCGGACATGACAAGGAACAACGCGCAAGAGTTGGCAGCGCCTCGCCTGATCCGTTCGTATGGGGCAGGGGCGCGAGCGGCGGCGACACATCGTCGGGCAACGGGATCTGGTGGACGTTGAGCGTCATCGACACGAGCGTGTAGTAACCAATCACCGCTCCAAGCTCAACTACACCGACGTTGCCCCATCGATGCATGACACGCTGGTAGACCTCCTCATCGACATTGCCGGTCTGTTGCAGCTGTCGCGCGAATTCGTAAATATCAGCTTCTTCCGCGTCATCAAATGCTGGCTGGGCGCCTGTCCTGATTGCGTCCAGCACGGCTTGGCTCAGACCGGCACGCAGGGCTGCCTCGGCGTGTATATGCCATTCGAGTTGGCTGTTCCAGCGACGCGCCGTGACAACGATCGCCAGTTCATTCAATCGCGCCGGCAAGGTTGTCCCGTAACGCAGGATTTCTCCAAAGCGTTGCCAGCGGTCAGCCAGCTCGGGGCGATGAAGCGCAGCGCGCAAGGGGCCGACGACCGTCCCGCGTGGTCCGTCGACGACGGCCCGATAGACGCGCTCCTGTTCGGCAGTCATCGATTCGGGAGAAAAAAGGGGAATGCGTGCCACGTTCAGTCCTTGCAAATTAATGTCATTTGGTCTGCATCGCCCGCTTCACGCGCGCGTAATGCCAAGTTCACTCAACACCTGGTCCGTATGCTGCCCGAGCGTCGGGGGTGCGCGGTCGAAGCTCAACGGTGCATTGCGCAGCCGAATCGGGCTCACCACCTGAGGCACTGTGCCGGAGACCGGATGAGGAAGATGGCGCAGCATCTCGCGGTGCTTGACCTGAGCGTCTTCGAAAACCATTGGAATCGTATTGATCGGCCCACACGGCACCGTGGCGGCATCGAGTTTGGCGAGCCAGACCGCGAGGTCGTCTTTAAGCAGCGCTTCGCGAATGATCGCGAGCAGCGCCGGAAGGTTACGCACGCGCTGGGCATTGGTCGCAAAGCGCTCGTCGTCAGCCAGTTCGGAACGCGCGATGACGTCGCAGAATTTGCGGAACTGGCCGTCGTTACCAACCGCGAGGACCAGATAGCCATCCCGGCACTTGAACACGTCCTGCGGCTGGATGTTCGGATGCTTGTTGCCGTTGCGAGCCGGCGTCTTGCCCGAGACAAGATAGTTCATCGCCTGATTGGCGAGAAACGCGACCTGAACGTCGAGCATCGCCACATCGATGTACTCGCCTTCGCCCGTTTCGTTGCGCCTTGCGAGCGCGGCGAGAATGCCGACCGTTGCGTACATGCCCGTCATGATGTCGACGATCGGCACGCCAACCTTTTGCGGGCCGCCCCCCGGTTCGTCGTCACGCTCGCCCGTCACGCTCATCAGCCCGCCCATCGCCTGAATCATAAAGTCGTAGGCGGCGTTTTCCGACTTCGGGCCATCTTGACCAAAACCCGTGATCGAGCAGTAGATCAGGTCCGGCCTGACTGCCTTCAAGTCGTCGTAGGCAAGGCCATAACGCTTCAGGGCGCCGGCCTTGAAGTTCTCAAGCACAACGTCGCACTGCGCCGCCAACGCACGTACGGTTTCCTGTCCCTCAGGGGTCGCCAGGTCAACTGCGACCGAGCGTTTGCCCCGATTCACGGACAGAAAATAGCCTGACTCCTTCGACGACGTACCATCGCTTGCTTTCAGGAACGGCGGCCCCCAACTGCGGGTGTCGTCCCCGACTTCGGGGCGTTCCACCTTGATGACGTCGGCGCCGAGGTCCGCAAGGATCTGGCCACTCCAGGGGCCAGCCATGATGCGGCTGAGGTCGAGCACTCTGACGTGAGAGAGGGGTCCACTCATGATCTTTTCCCATTCCAATCGATAGTTCGCGTGACGACTCGTTGTCGTTTCAACGTACGTCACGATCCATGCGTCGTATTTTGTCTGTTTCTGGGCCCCGACACCGCCCGTAAAAACCCTATAGGTCATGTTATTGACTTTTATATGTCCAAGGTCTCTAATTCGGCTACCGAGTGCGCTTGCTCGCATCGAGCCTGTTCAAAGACGGAGACAGCAGTGACCATCCAGACATCCACCTCGCCGACTGGCAACCTATCCGCTGGTATTACGACGGAAAACGCCGTCTATAAGAAGCTGCTCTGGCGCTTAATGCCGCTTCTCATGCTGCTGTACATCGTTGCTTTTATCGATCGCTCCAATGTCGGCTTCGCGAAGCTGAGCTTCCTGCGCGACTTGGGGCTTTCTGAGACAGTGTTCGGAATTGGGGCCGGCATCTTTTACGCCGGATACATGCTCTTCGAGATTCCGAGCAACATGCTGCTAGCAAAAATCGGCGCCCGAAAGACATTTCTCAGGATCATGGTTCTTTGGGCAGTGTGTTCGGCCGGGCTGGCCGCCATGAACAGTCAGAACGGCTATTATCTTTGGCGCTTTCTGCTCGGCGCTTCCGAGGCAGGACTCTTCCCCGGCATTCTGCTTTACCTCACCTACTGGGTGCCGGTCTCCCGCCGGGCACGCTTTACCGCCCTCTTCATGGCCTCCATTCCTATTGCGGGTGTGATCGGCGGCCCACTGTCGGGCATCATCATGCACACGATGGATGGTGTTGCTGGGCTGCACAGCTGGCGATGGCTTTTTCTGATTGAAGGTATGCCGCCGTTGCTGCTGATCTTCGTCGTGATGCGGCGGCTGCATGATACGCCAGCTAATGCGCCATGGCTCTCGTCGGACGAGGTCGCCGTCATTGAGCGCGATTTGCGTGCCGACCGCGAGGCGAGCAGCGTCAACGCCCACAAGTCCTTCGGAAAGGCGCTGCTCTCGCCTCGTTTTTATCTGTTGACAGGAATGGGTGTCGCGCTCCTCGCCGGCGCGTCGAACGTTTTCTTCTGGTTGCCTACAATCATCAACCGAACTGGTATTACCGATGTGTGGACGATCGGCGTATTGTCGTCGCTCCCCTTCATCGCTGGCTTCGTCTGTCAGTACCTCGTGGCTCGACACTCCGACGCGCGCAAGGAGCGCCGCTGGCACGCCGCGCTTTCTGGTCTGGTCGCAGCGGTGGGCTGGGCCGCTCTGCCGCTAGTGTCGGCAAATCCTGCGCTGTCGGTCGTCGCATTGATCGTGACCGCAGCCGGTACGTTTTCCGCAATGGGACCGTTCTGGTCCATGCCCAGCCTCTATCTGAGCAAAGAAGCCGCCGCGGGTGGGATTGCGTTGATCAGCACGCTTGCTGGACTTGGCAGCCTCGTCAGCCCTGGCATCATCGGCTGGCTCAACCAGACCACACACACGCTCGCCGCGGGCCAGTATTACCTTGCAGCCCTGATGCTGATTGGCGCCGTTACTGTCGTCGCGGTGGGTCGTCACGACACGCCGAACAAGACGAAAAACGTCTGAGCAGCCCCGCAGAGCCGAGGATCGATCCTCGGCATCGCTTCACAACACCATTACGTAACTATCAACGTGAGGCACCGCTTTTCGGTCTCTCTGATGGCGGAGGCTTGCCCACGCCCATATAAAACCAAACCTTGGAGACTGTTAATGAAAAAGCATTCCTGCTCGCTTTGCGCGCTCGCGGCGCTCAGCGCCTTCGCCACTGCCGCGTATGGTCAAAGCAGCGTTACGCTCTACGGCATTGTTGATGCCGGCTTCAACTATCAGTCGAACGCCAATGGCGGACGCCTGTTTGCCATGGTGAGCGGCGTTAATCAGGGAAGTCGGTTCGGACTTTCAGGAAGCGAGGATCTCGGCGGGGGGCTTAAAGCGATCTTCCGGCTGGAAAATGGATTCGACATCACGAACGGGCGACTCGGCCAAGGGGGCCTGATGTTCGGCCGGCAAGCCTATGTCGGGCTCTCCAGCACGTACGGTACCGTGACATTCGGCCGACAGTATGACGCGCTCACCGACTTCCTGGGTCAGTACTCAGTGAGCAACCAGTGGGGCGGCTACGTCTCGGCCCATCCGGGTGACCTTGACAACTTCAATTACAGCTTCCGAAGCAATAACGCGATGAAGTTCAGGAGTGCGGACTACGCTGGCTTCTCATTCGGCGGCACGTACAGTCTCGGAGGTGTAGCTGGTGACGTGACGCGTAATCAGATTTGGTCATTCGGCGCCGGTTACACGCGCGGCCCGCTCTCCCTCGGTGTCGCCTATCTCAATGCCCGGAACCCCAACACGAGCTTGTTCGGAGGCAACTCCGCGACGACTGCAACGGCCACCGTGGCCAATGCAACATCGCCCGTTTATCGCGGTTTCCTCTCGGCGCATTCCTATCAGGACATCGGTGCAGGCGCGTCATACACATACGGCGCCGCCACTTTCGGCGCAACGTATTCAAATATCAGATTCCGTGACATGGGCGATACGACCTCTGGGCCAAACCCGAGCCGATATGCGGGAAATGCGACATTCAACAACGCCGAGGTGAACTTCAGCTATCACATCACGCCTGCGTGGATGGCGGGCGTTGCTTACGACTACACCAAGGGTAGCTCGAACAACGTCAATGAAGGGGCGACTTACCACCAAGCCGAGGCCAGCACGCACTACTTCTTGTCCAAGAGAACGGACGTTTATTTAACGGCCGTCTATCAGCACGCCTCAGGTGTCGATTCGACAAACCATAAGGCGGTTGCGGCCATCAACGTTCTGACGCCATCCTCATCGGACAGCGTTACCATGGTACGTATCGGCCTGCGTCACAAGTTCTGACGACGGCATGAAGACGCTCAGATACAGCATGGTCCGGTATGCAACATGCGGCCTGGCATAGTAAATCGAGCGTAAGCGGTTTTCGAGCGGAAACTTTAAGCAACAAATACCCGAAAGAAAGGAGAAGATCGTGGCGATCTCATACGATCAGTTGAAAGCAGTGACGGCGCAGATGTATGACCGCTCGCTCAGACGGGTCCCGGAAGATGCCAGGCGCGCTCTCAGCGCTGCCCACACACGAGAACGCAGCGAAGTTGCCAGAAATACGCTGACCATCATGCTCAAGAGCGCCGAGGCTGCAGAATCACGCAACCACTTCGTATGCTCGGATGCGGGCTTTCCCGCCTACCTCGTGCGAATCGGATCACAAGTGACTTTCGAGGGAAGTGTCAAAAAAGCAATTCGTGACGGGTTCAAGGAACTGACCAACACAATTAACCCTCCGCTACTGCAGCATATAACGAATCCCCTCACTCTCGAGCGCAGTTACGAGGGTAAGGATATGCCAATTATCACGTTCGACGTCATTGACGACGCCGACTACATTGATATCACCTGCTCTCCTAAAGCGTTAGGATCCGGGCGTTGGGCGGCTCTCGAGATCTTTACGTTCCCATCCTTGGAGACCATCGAGAAGTTCATTCTGGACACGGTCATTCGCGCTGGCTCACAGGCTTGTCCGCCTGTGGTTGTAGGCGTGGGAATTGGCGGAAGTTTTGACTATGCCGCCAAGATGGCCAAGGAAGCTACGTTTCGCCGGATGGAGGAAGAAAATCCTGAGCCGATTCTGGCCACTATGGAAGAGCGCCTGCTAAAGGCGATCAACTCTACGGGTTTTGGTCCTATGGGTACCGGTGGCGATACCACTGCCATGGCGGTCCACATCAATTACGCCGCAGGACATGGATTCACCCCTGTAGCCGTGTGCTTCAATTGCTGGATCGATCGTCGTACGCGGGTGCGTATCAGCAACGACGGCGAAGTCACGGTAATTGAATAGGACGATAAATCATGCTCAAGACACACCATCTTCATCTGCCGCTCGACGACAGCTCAGTACGGGATCTATCGGTAGGTGACCTCGTCTATTTGAGCGGAGAGATTGTCGTATCGGCTGGGCTTCCCACCTATCAGCGCCTCACGGAGTTCGTCAACGACAAAAAGCCACTTCCGCTCGACTTCTCTGGTGGCACGCTTTTTCACGTAGGAAGCATGACCCGTGAAAATGATGATGGGTACGAGATGCTGTATCTCAACCCCACGACCAGTACGCGCTTCAACCAATACATGCCAACATTGATTCGTGGGCTTGGCTTGCGTCTCACTGGTGGTAAGGGCGGGCTTGATCTCGAAAGCGTTCAAGCCATGAAGGAGGCTGGGTGTATATACCTATCGTTCCTGGGAGGTGGTTGCGCATTGCTGTCTGAAGCGATCCGCGAAGTCACAGGCGTGTATTGGAAAGATCTCATCACGCACTACCGGCTAGTTAAAGTAAGAGTCGAAAACCTCGGTCCGCTGACTGTTGGGATAGACGTGCATGGCAACAGCGTCTATGAGGGGCTTACTCAAAATGCCCTTTCTAAACTCCCGGAAATCCTGACGACTCTTCAAGACGAACGCCAAGCCGGCTCATACGAGTAAGGAATCGTTGGTAACATCGCCTGAAGCACTCCGGTACATTTTTAATAGCAGCGAGTACTGCGGCGCTTTAAGGAAAGGAAGAACATGCGAATTTGTGTAGTGGGCGCCGGCGCAATCGGCGGCTTCTTTGCCGCACGCCTGGCGAAAGCCGGTCACGATGTAAGTGTGGTCGCACGCGGCGCAACGCTTTTTGCGATTGATAACCGGGGGCTGACTCTACAAAGTGATGGGCAGACGATTCACACCCGGCCCAAGGCAAGCGATAACGCGGAGGTTCTTGGGGAACAGGACGTTGTGATCTTTACCGTTAAGTCTCCCGCACTACCGAAAGCGGCTCAACAGGCCAAGCCCTTAATCGGCCCAAACACCATTGTCATTCCAGCACTGAATGGCGTTCCCTGGTGGTTTTTCCTCTCGGAGTCTGTTCCGCTCTCGGGATTGCGCCTGGAAGCCGTGGATCCCGAGGGACGCCTCGAAGCGGCGCTGCCGATTGACCAGATTGTAGGCTGCGTTGTATTCCCGTCCTGCTCGACGTTAGAGCCGGGCGTAGTGAGGCATGCTTCTGGAAACCGCGTCGCGTTCGGAGAGCCGTTCGGTGCGTCCAGCGAGCGGATAAAGATGATCGCGGAAGCCATGAGCGACGCAGGATTTGACGCCACCGCTGTTCGCGACATCCGCAACGAGATATGGTTGAAACTACTCGGAAATCTTTGCTTCAATCCGGTTAGCATGCTAGCTGAGCGTGCAACGGATGAGCTCATTGACGACCCGAACATTAATGCGCTTTTCGAATCCATGATGCAAGAAGCAATCGATTTAGGAGGTAGGATCGGGATAGACCTAACCGTAGAGCCGAAACAACGGATCGCGCTGACTCGCCGGCTCGGACACGTCAAAACATCGATGCTCCAGGACTGGGAGGCCAGGAAGCCGATCGAGCTGGAAGCGATTCTTGGAAGTGTTGTGTCAATCGCGGGCGAAGTGAAACAGTCGGCACCGTTGCTGAACGCGGTTTACGCGATAGCCAAAGCGCGTGCTAGTGGTCTGGGGATTGCTGTATCGTGATCGTTAGGAAGTTGCTGCAAGCACGCGGCGAGGCGCGTGACTGGACCATCCGCCTGTAATTATTGACAGTCTTGCGTTTCGGAATCATTGGGGCAGTCCTTACGCGCGCGGGAGGACTACTGGAGCTGGAATCCGACGGCGGAGGCATGTCGCCTGAGGGCCGGGATGCTGCGCTGCCTTTGCTGTTCCTCGTAACGCTGTCGCCCCTGGTCAACGAACGCTTCACCGCGCGTCAGCATGAAATAGACCATGCGGGCGAGCTTGTGGGCCCCGCGGTGTTGGCGCGCGGTTTGTCCATACGCTCGAACGGTGAAACTCCGCTTTCTGGGTCGCAAGGGCTTCCTTATTCCCGGGAAAATGTGACCTCGTAGGTGCAGAGCTGGCCATCCATCGGATCAATGGTTTCCGGCGTGCGGTAGACGAGTTGCGCTCCCTGAAGGGTAATGAAGCGGATCTGTTGCGTGCCTGTCCAAAGCTCGTTCCAGCTGCCGTCGAGGGTATGAATAACCCGATCGGATTCCACGACGTATGTTCCGACGTAGGCAAACATCGAATCGAAGAGCGCGATTTTCTCTTCATTGGTCGGCCGACTTGAGGCGGGTACGAGGCGCCCGCTCTTGAGCACGAAGACCATCACCCGTCCGTCCGCGGAGTAGTTGATGAAACCGAACGGATGCGGGCCGAGTGCATCTGTTAGCTCGCCGGTATCGACTACCCGGCGCGTCCAGGCGTGCATGCGCCAGGTGCCGAGGATCTTCGTGCGCAATGGGTTGTCTTGCTTGTCAGACATGGTTGCCGCTCCTTTCAGCCCAATGGGCGAATCGGGAGAAATATCGTTGCCGCGCGAGCGAATGCGCTGACCAGCATGAAAACTAATATAGTCCGCATAGGCGCGTTGTCCCATACTGGTCATTGCGGATGAGATTAATCCGTTGCAAGGTGACCTTGAAGCCACTCGATAAGCGATCTTTGCGGTGTTCGAAACAGCGGAAACACGACGAACGTACTCTCGAGGAGAAGCGTGATGAGTCAAGTGAGCGCTTTCACCCGCCATACTTTGGCGGTGTTGCTGGGTATGACGATTTCATACACAGGCGTCGCCGCCCGAGCGGAAACGCTGAATGAACAGGTCGTCGGAACGTGGGCCTACGTATCGGTCGATACCGTGCACCCGGACGGCAGCCGGCAACCCATGTTCGGCACCAATCCGCAAGGACTCGCGATCTTCGACGGGCGTGGGCACTATATTCTGATGACATCTCGCGCCGACATCGCAAAGTTTGAGTCCGGCAACCGGATGAAGGGCACGCCCGAGGAAAACAGGTCCGTCGTGCAAGGATCGATCGCTCACTTCGGTACATACACCGTGGACGAAGCTGACAAGACGATCACTTTCCATGTCGCCGCCAGCACGTTTCCGAACTGGAATGGAGCCGAGCAAAAGCGGCCATTTGTGATCAGCGGAGACACACTCAAATGGACGACGTCGGCTTCCAGCGGTGGCACGGCCGAAGTGGTCCTGCGGCGCCTCAAATGATGCATTCGCGTTCAATTGGGTAGCTCTGCGCACCGGGCCACGCGAATGATCGTTATCGATACGACAGCATGAAGTATTATTTATCGGCCTAAAGGAGATGCGCAAATGGACGCAATCGCGCCGGCGCAAACCGCGCTTGTCGTCATGCATTACCAGACCGATATTCTCGGGCTCTTTCCATCGGTTGCGCCAGACTTGCTGGCCAATACGCGCAAACTTTGCGACGCCGCGCGGGCGAAAGGCGTTGGAATTTACTTCGCCAACTTACGGTTCAGTCCGGGCTATCCGGAAGTCAGCCCGCTGAACAAGAATGGACAGGGCATCAAACAACTGCGCCGCTTTGTCGATGACCGGACCGCGCCGGAATTGGGCCAGCAGGCCCATGAACCGCTCATCGTCGCGCACCGCGCCAGCGTATTCTTCGGCACCGATCTGGAGGTGCGGCTTTCGGCAAAAGGAATCAATTCGCTGATCATGGTCGGCATCGCGTCGACCGGTGTCGTGCTGTCTTCGGTCGCGTATGCAAGCGACGCGGACTTCCGCCTGTACACGGTCAAGGAGTGTTGTTACGACCCGGATCCGCTCGTGCATGAACATCTGTTCGCCACCGCATTCGATTCGCGCACAACGGTGTTGTCGCTCGGCGATGCCTTGCGATTGCTCGCGTAGATGTTCGTGCGGCAGGCTTGGCACCCGCACATAGCCGTGCTCGTTTAGCGTGGGGATACTCACCTGGTTCTCATTGTCCAGGCCACCAAGCCGGTGGCCTGCATGAGCGTTGTCCGCGGTTCAGGCCCAACCCTCGAGCCGGAGCGTTGCCCGCACGAGCCGCTGTTCTTCGTTCTCGATTTCGCGAAGATAATCAACGACGCTGCGGATATGCTCGCTCGCCGCTCTGCGTGCCTGCTCGGGCAATCTTCCCGTCACGGCGTTATAGAAGCGGGCGTGTTGCCGATCGATCTGTTTCTTGTGTGGCTCGCGGTGGTACAGGTTGTTCACGGATGCAAATACCGAACTCAGTAGCAGGTCGGTGAGCGACTGCAGCGTATTGACGAGGATGGGATTGTGCGACGCCTCGTAGATTGCCCGGTGAAACGCGTGATCGAGCCTCGCCCGTTCGGCGGGCGGTAAATTATGAGCTTCCGGGGCGTTCATTTCCTCATAGCGTCTCGTGATGAGGATGAAATCGGCTTCGGTGCCGCGCAGCGCCGCCAGTCGGGCGGCTTCGGCCTCGAGCATGCCGCGCACCTCGAAAAGGTCGTAGAGCGTGCGTGGCTGCGACGCGAGCAGGTGCATCATCGGCGTGATGTGCTCCTGCGGCGTGAGGCTTGCGACAAACGAACCCTTGCCGTGCTTCGTATCGATGATGCCGCGCGCGCGCAACACCTTCATGCCTTCGCGCAGTGCCGTGCGCGAAACCCCGAGCTTTTCTGTGAGGCGGCGCTCGGAGGGCAGCGCCTGCCCGACTTTGAGCACGCCGTCGACAATCAACTTCTCGATGCGCTCGGCCACGACGTCAGCAACACGCCGTGCGCCAGCCATTTCGCCTTTGCCTTCCATACTGGTATGACCACTTTTCACGGGGAGAGGTGAGTATCTCATAACTCCATGTATTTATTGAGGAAAAGTTAAAAAATACAGGCCGGAAGCGGGCCCCATAAAAAGAACTGGTGTGACCAGTGCTGAAGGCTCTGGACAGCCCGGCGCGCGCCCAGAAGAATTGCGCCAATTCGCAATTGCGGGTGCGCCATGCGACGCCCCGCGCTGGAGACGACGCAATGAGCTTTATGTATGACGAGGCGATCGACGGCCCGCTGCCGGCTGTCGATCGGGCCGAACTCGCAGCGGCGCTGCGCACGGCAGCGCCTGGGCTGGAACTCCTTACCGAACGCGAGGATCTGCGCCCGTTCGAATGCGACGGCCTCGCCGCTTATCGGACGGTGCCGCTGATGGTCGCGCTGCCGTCCACGGTCGATGAAGTGCGCGCGGTGCTCACGGTGGCAGCGGCGCGCGGTGTACCGGTGGTGGCGCGCGGAGCGGGCACCGGGCTCTCGGGTGGCGCGATGCCGCTCGAGAAGGGCATTTTGCTGGTGATGTCCAAATTCAACCGGATTCTCGACATCGACACCGAAGCGGGCATCGCGCGCGTGCAACCCGGCGTGCGTAATCTGGCGATCTCCCAGGCGGCCGCACCCTACGGCCTGTACTACGCGCCGGACCCCTCTTCGCAGATCGCCTGCTCGATCGGCGGCAACGTTGCGGAAAACGCGGGGGGCGTTCACTGCCTGAAGTACGGCCTGACTGTCCACAACATCCTCAAAGTCGACATCCTCACGATCGAGGGCGAGCTGGTCACGCTCGGTGGCGACGCCCTCGACAGCCCTGGCTTTGACCTGCTCGCGCTCTTTACGGGGTCGGAGGGCATGCTCGGGGTGGTCGTCGAGGTGACCGTGAAGCTATTGCCGAAGCCGCAGAGCGTGAAGGCGCTCATGGCGAGCTTCGATGACGTCGCGCTTGCGGGCGGCGCGGTGGCGAAGATCATCGGCGCGGGGGTGATCCCTGGCGGCCTCGAAATGATGGACAACCTCGCGATCCGCGCGGCTGAGGATTTCATCCACGCGGACTACCCGGTGGACGCGGAGGCGATTCTGCTGTGCGAGCTCGACGGCGCGCACGACGACGTCGAGGAAGACGCCGAACGCGTCGGCGCGCTGCTGCGCGAGTCGGGCGCCTGCGAGCTGCGCGTGGCGCGCGACGAGTCGGAAAGACAGCGTTTTTGGGCCGGGCGCAAGAACGCGTTCCCCGCGGTGGGGCGCATTTCGCCGGACTACTACTGCATGGACGGCACGATTCCGCGGCGCGAACTGCCGCGTGTTCTCGAAGGCATCGCCGCGTTATCGGAAGAGTACGGCCTGAAGGTCGCGAACGTTTTCCATGCGGGCGACGGCAACATGCACCCGCTGATCCTGTTCGATGCGAACCAGCCCGGCGAAATGGACCGTGCCGAGGCACTGGGCGGCCGCATTCTCGAACTGTGCGTGGAGGTGGGCGGCAGCATCACGGGCGAGCACGGCGTGGGTCGCGAGAAGATCAACCAGATGTGCGTGCAATTCAAGCACGACGAGATCGAGTATTTCCACGCCGTCAAGGCCGCCTTCGACCCGTCCGGGCTGCTCAACCCAGGCAAGAACATCCCCACGCTGCACCGCTGCGCCGAGTTCGGTGCGATGCACGTGCACCGTGGCCAACTTCCTTTTCCCGAACTGGAGCGGTTTTGATGCGACGCGAACTGGATTCGACGGACAACAGTGCCGCGCTGATCGCCGAAGTCGAAGCGGCGCTTGCCGCGTGCACGCCGCTGCGCATACGCGGCGGCGACAGCAAGGTGTGGCTGGGGCGCACGGTCGATGCGCGAGTGCTCGATACGCGCGGGCACCGGGGCATCGTTCACTATGATCCGACCGAGCTTGTCATGACGGTGCGCGCGGGTACGCGGCTCGCCGACGTGGAGTCGGTACTCGACGAAGCGGGGCAGATGCTGCCGTTCGAAGCGCCGCTCTTTGGCGGCGCGGCCACGGTGGGTGGCGTGTTCGCCTCCGGCCTGTCGGGTGCGCGGCGCCCGTGGGCCGGTGCGGTGCGCGACTTCGTGCTCGGCTGCCGCGTGATCACCGGGCAGGCGCGGCACCTGCGCTTTGGCGGCGAGGTGATGAAGAACGTCGCCGGCTATGACGTTTCGCGCCTGCTGGCGGGAAGCTTTGGCTGTCTTGGGCTCGTGACCGAGGTGTCGTTCAAGGTGCTGCCCCGGCCGCGCGCGACGCGCCATATCGCGCTCGAGCTCACGGCGCAGGAGGCGCGCGAGCGGCTCATCCGCTGGCGCCGCGAGGGGCTGCCGATCACCGGTGCGTGCCATGCCGACGGCATGCTGCAGCTACGGCTCGAAGGCGGCACCGGTTCCGTGCGCGCCGCGTTGGAGGCAATCGGTGGCGCCGAGGCCGATGCCATGTTCTGGAGCCGGCTGCGCGACTTCTCGCTGCCGTTCTTCGCGGACGAGCGGCCGCTCTGGCGCCTGTCGCTGCCCGTTGCCGCGCCCCTCGTGACACTTCCGGGCGAAGTGCTCCTCGACTGGGGCGGTGCCCAGCGCTGGCTCAAGACTGCCGTCGGCGCGAATGAGATTCGCGGGCTCGCGCGCGAGCTCGGCGGCCACGCGACAGCCTTCACGCCTCGCGTGACCGACGCGCCGTTCCAGCCGCTGCCCGCCGCGCTGATGCAGTTGCACCGGCGCCTGAAGGCCCGCCTCGACCCGCAGGGGATTTTCAATCCGGGCCGCCTCTACGCGGACCTTTGAGGGATGCCTCACCATGCAAACCAACCTGAGCGAAGCCGCGCAGTCTCTTGCACGCGCCGATGAGGCGGAGTCGATTCTGCGCTCATGCGTGCACTGCGGATTCTGCAATGCAACCTGTCCGACCTATCAGCTACTGGGCAGCGAACTCGACGGGCCGCGCGGCCGCATCTATCTGATCAAACAGGTGCTCGAAGGGCAGCCGGTCACCGAAAAGACCCAGTTGCATCTTGACCGTTGCCTGAGCTGCCGCAACTGCGAAACGACCTGTCCGTCGGGCGTGCGCTATCACGCGCTGCTCGACATCGGGCGCGCCGAGGTCGAGCGGCGCACGGCGAGGCCGGCGCGCGAGCGCTGGCTGCGGGCAGGGCTGCGCCACGGCGTGTCGCGGCCGGCCGTATTCGCCGGATTGATCGGCGCGGGCCGGGCGGTGCGCGGGCTCCTGCCTGAAACGTTGCGCGAGAAGATTCCCGCGCAGGCGCCCGCTGCACGCCCGAGGCCCGCCGTGCGCCATGCGCGCCGCGTGCTGATGCTCGAAGGCTGCGTGCAGCCGTCGCTTGCTCCGAATACGAACGCGGCCGCCGCGCGCGTGCTCGATCATCTTGGCATCAGCGTGACGCCCGCGCCGCGCAGCGGCTGTTGCGGCGCCAACGAATATCACCTGAACGCGCAGGAGGCGGGGCTCGCGCGCGCGCGGCGCAATATCGACGCGTGGTGGCCCGCGATAGAAGCGGGCGCCGAGGCGCTCGTCATCTCGGCGAGCGGCTGCGGAGCCTTCGTGAAGGAATATGGCGACCTGCTGCGTTTCGATTTGGCCTATGCGGACAAAGCCCGGCGCGTGAGCGCGCTTGCGCGCGACCTGGTCGAGGTGATCGCCGCGGAGCCGCTCGATGCGTTCGCGCGCGCTACCGGCCAGCGCATCGCCTTTCATTGCCCGTGCACGCTGCAGCACGCGCAGCGGCTCGGCGGCGCCGTCGAAGGCGTGCTCACCCGGCTCGGCTTCGATCTGAGCGCTGTGGCGAACGCCCATCTGTGCTGCGGCTCGGCCGGAACGTACTCGCTCACGCAGCCCGAGATCGCGAAGCAACTGCGCGATAACAAGCTCGATGCGCTCGAGGCCGGCCAGCCGGAGGCGATCGTGACGGCCAACATCGGTTGCCAGACGCACCTGAACAGCGCGGGCCGCACGCCCGTCACGCATTGGATCGAGCTCGTCGAATCCCTGCTTGCCCCGATTTCCCAACAGAGAGCCTGACTGACATGCAGACCAAACCCGTGCTCGGTGCCGCCGAGGCGCACCGGATTCTCGAAGCCGCTCGCGATGAGGCCCAGCGCAACGGCTGGGCCGTGGCGATCGCCGTGGTCGACGACGGCGGCCACCCGCTCGCGCTCGCACGTCTGGACGGTGCCGCGCCGCTGAGTGCCTACATTGCCGAGGAGAAAGCGCGCACCGCGGCGCTTGGCCGTCGCGAGACAAAAGTCTACGAAGACATGGTCAACGGCGGCCGCACCGCCTTTCTCAGTGCGCCGCTTTGCACGACCCTGGAGGGCGGCGTGCCGGTCATCGTCGGTGCCGTGGTGGTCGGGGCCGTCGGCGTATCGGGGGTGAAGTCCGACCAGGACGCGCAGATTGCCAGTGCGGGCGCACGGTGCGTTGCCGCATGAATCTGGATATCCATGAGCGCGCGGATTGAGTAACCAGGCAGACGCTTTGGCGTCTGCCTGGTTATCGCTTTCTTGTCCGCTGCGGGGGATTGCCGCGTCCTCCGCACGGGGCTCCATTGCCATCGCGGCAGCATACAGACAAAAGTCCCGTCAACGGGACATAGGAGACATAGTGAATTCAGGTTTGGCTTTACCCGCAGGAACCCTGTTCGCGCAGCCGCTGACGCCTGTCGGCAACTCACTGCCCCTTTCATTTGTCGTCGCCGTCATTCCGATTGCAGTTGCGCTTGCGATGCTCGGCATCCTGCGCCGGCCCGCGTGGCAGGCCTCGTTGGCGGGGCTGGTCGCGGGCCTCGCCATCGCGATCGGCGTGTGGGGCATGCCCGCTGGCCTGGCGTTCGATGCCGTCGGCGCAGGCATGACGCTCGCGCTGATACCGGTGATGTGGATCGTCGTCAACGCGCTGCTGCTCTACAACATCGCGGTGAAGTCGGGCCGCTTCGACCAGTTCCGCCAATGGATGCTCGATCATCTTCCCGACGACCGGCGCCTTGTGCTGCTCGTCGTCGCCTTCTCGTTTGGCTGCCTGCTCGAAGGCATCTCCGGCTTCGGCACGCCGGTGGCGATCACGAGCGCGCTGTTGATCGGCCTCGGCTTTCCCGCTATCGAGGCGCTCAGTTTCACGCTGATCTTCAATACGGCGCCAGTCGCATTCGGGGCGCTTGGCGTGCCCATCACCGTGCTGGGCGCTGTGACGTCGCTGCATCCCGAGACGCTTGGCGCGATGGTCGGCCGCCAGTTGCCGTTTTTCGCGTTCCTGCTGCCGTTCTATGTGGTCGCCATGTACGGCGGCATTCGCTCCATCGGCAAGCTCTGGCCGGCACTCGTCGTGTCGGGCGGCAGCTTCGCGCTCGCGCAATTCGTCACGTCGAATTTTCTCGGCTATCAATTGACAGACGTGCTGTCCTCGCTGACTTCGCTGATCGTCACCATCGGCTTCCTCAAAGTCTGGAAGCCTGAACCCGACGCAGCCTTCGCGATCGCGCGCGGTGCCACGCGAGCCACAAACCACGCCGATCGCATCGGCTACGGCGGCTGGCTGCCGTGGATCATCGTTTCGGTGGTCGTGATTTTCTGGGTGCATGCGGGCATTGCGTCGATTGGCCAGGCGAACATCAAGTGGCCCGGCCTTCACAACGCCGTCTATATGACGCTCTATCACAAGTCCTATGCCGCGATCTGGACGTTCCAGCCGCTTGGCACCGGCACGGCGATTCTCGTTGCCGCGGCGATCACCGCAGTGTGGACGCGAGTGGGGATCAGCGGCTTTGTCGCCTGTGTCGCCCAGACCTGGAAACAGACGCGCATTGCCATTGTCACGGTGATGATGATCGTGGCGCTTGCCTATCTGCTCAATTATTCGGGCATGAGCTACACGCTCGGGATGGGGGTCGCGTCCACGGGTGCGCTGTTCCCGCTCGTTTCGGCGACGCTCGGCTGGGTTGCGGTATTCCTTTCGGGCAGCGACACGTCGGGCAACGCGCTGTTCGGCAACCTGCAGGTGGTGGCGGCAAAGCAGCTCGGCCTGGACCCGGTGCTGATGGCGGCGACCAACTCCTCGGGTGGCGTGATGGGCAAGATGATTTCGCCGCAGAACATTGCGACCGGCGTGGCAACGACCGACCTCAAGGGGCAGGAGGGTGTCGTGTTCGCGCGTACCTTCTGGCACAGCATCGCCCTCACGCTGGTGCTCGGCGTGCTTGTGTACCTGCAGCAGCACGTGCTCAGCTGGATGATCCCATCGGTGCCGCATTGACCGGACAGGGCCGCGGGCGGGTCGGCCGGCCGCGGCCTTCCAGGGTGCTACTGCGCGGCGGCCCCAGCGTCAGGGGGCGCTGTACGGTGGTATCGACCGGCCTCAAACAAGTGGCGCTCCCGCTCCTAGAGTTCATGCAAAACGCCGCCGGCTAAGAAATAGATGTTCTCGTGTTTGAACCCATGGCGGCCGCCCTTGACGCGAAGCTGCGGTTCGAGGGTGAACAGGCCCACCTCTCCGAGCGTGTGGGTGACCTTCGGTGCGATGAAGTCGAGCGCGCTCATATCGGCCTGCATACTGTGGCCGA
Organism: Paraburkholderia sp. A1BS-2L; assembly: GCF_051125205.1. Lineage (NCBI taxonomy): Bacteria > Pseudomonadati > Pseudomonadota > Betaproteobacteria > Burkholderiales > Burkholderiaceae > Paraburkholderia > Paraburkholderia sp. A1BS-2L. Next base: position 700,929 of record NZ_CP120430.1, on the reverse strand, counting down.
GATAGTCCAGCAGCTCGCATTCGAGCCGGTCGGCGGCATCCTTCACCATCCCGTATAACTCGTCGAAACGCAGGTCGGGCGTCGCCACACGCCGAAGCAGGGCGTGCAGCGATGCCTGGGCGTGGGCGCCGGCGAGAAACTCCTCGTCGCGGTGCGGTGCGCGTCGCACCTGTCCTTCTTCGATGAAGTAAGTGCGCGCGAGATCGCCGCAGTAGCCATTCATGGCCGGATTGAGGTCGATGGTCAGCACGTCGTGGTGTTTGAGCGGGGCGCTTTCGGGCACGTAGGCCTCGCGCGAAATGGCGAGGCAGGTATGCTCGCCGGCCAGCACGAGCGCTGGCAAGGCGCGATACCAGTAGTCGTCTACGCCCGCCGCGCGCTGTAGTTCGTCGCATTTGCGCACGAGGTCGATTTCGCTGACGCCCGGCGCAATGAAGTGCACGATTTCGTCCAGCGTCCGACGCGCGGCATGCTGCACCTTCCGATAGCCGCAGAGCGTGTCCGCTGCATCGAGATGTTCCGCATTCGACATGAAAAATCCTTTCCGGTTGAGTGCGATCGGTAAGCCGTCGCCGCCGCGCTTGCGCTCGATGCGGGCGGGAGACACTTAAGGCAAGACTGCCAGGTGATGGGTCACTGCCACCACCAGCGCCGCCACAATGAGAGCTGCGTAGGGCTGCCAGGGCCTGCGTGCACCGACCCGGTTCACGAGATCGGTATCGCGGCTGAAGGCGGCCGGGAACTTGCCACGGTCTTGAACATAGTGGCGGAACAGGAACACCGGCACGATCAGGCATGTGAATATCAGGCCGTTACGCAGCGTGCCGGGCCCCCAGATATCGGCACCCATGCCCATGAACGCGAGGTTGAGAAAACCGAAGATCGCGCCGAGCGCCAGCAGCCATCCGCGCGCCCGGTACAGACGTGGCCAGTTTCCCCGGTCAAGGCGATGAATCCAGCCTGCCTGGAGATTGAGGAAGTTGAAGATCAGGTAGCCCACGTTGCCGATCGCGAGCAGCATGATGTTGTCCGAGAGCATCAGCAACACCAGGTTGAAAGCCAGGTCGGTCCACATGGCGGCCGTCGGCGCGCCGTGCTCGTTGACGCGCGCGAGGTATCTGGGCAGCCAGCCGTCGACTGCGCCCTGGTACAACGTGCGCGACGAACCCATCATCGAGGTCATCACTGCGAGCACCAGCGAGAGCACCAGCATCGCAACCACCACGTTAGTGACGAGCGCGCCGCCGCCTATCATCTTCGCCATCACGACGCCGACTGCGGTGCCGTCATAGAGCCCGGGGTCGAGCAGCTTGTCGAGCCCGAGCGAGCCCTGGAACGCCAGCGGCACCAGGGTGAAGATGGCAACGCATAGCAGGCCCGAGTAGACGATCGCCCGAACGGTGTCGCGCTTCGGATCCTTGAATTCACTGGTGTAGCACACCGCGGTTTCGAAGCCATAGGTGGCCCAGCCCGCAATGAACATGCCGCCGGCCATCAGCGTGATCCCGGCCAGGTTGTAGTGGCCGAAGCCCACATGGCCGGACGCGTCCCGTGCCAGCGGCAGCAGCGGCAGAAAATGCGTACTCGGCATATCGCCGCTCATGATCGGCACAATGCCGATCAGCACGAGCGGCAACAACGAACTGATGCCGAGAATCATTTGGGTACGCGTCGCCTGCGAGATGCCGCGATGCTGGATCGCGAAGGTAATCAGCAGGATGAGGGCGGCGAGGATGGCCATCGAATTGATCCGCAACGTCAGGCCGTGCTCGATGAAGTCGAGGTGCATGAGCGTAAGCGACCAGGTGTTGATGGCCGAGTTCGCCGGAAACAGGGCCGTGAGGATGTAACCCGCGGCGAGACCCGTACCGAGTGCGAGCACGGGTGACCATGCGTACCAGTTGCACCAGACGGAGATCGGGGCAATGAACTTGCTGTAACGCACCCAGGCGATTGCCCCATACACCGACGCGCCTCCGGACTTGTGTGGAAACAGCCCGGCAATCTCGGCGTAGGTGAAGCACTGGATGAAGCCCATCAGGATCGACACGATCCAGATCAGCCATGCTGGCTGTCCGACTGTCGAAGCAAGCGCTCCAATGTTGAAGAGGACGAGCGCGGGCACGCCGCTCGCCGCCCAGAAGGCGCCCTTCCAGCTGATGGCCCGGTGCAGGCTGGCCTGCCCGCCGCCGGGGTGAGACGTCGAGACGTACGCATCATCGGATGCCCCCGCCTCTTTGATGACGGGATCGTTTGCGGTTTCCACGGGAGTTGTCTCCTCCAAGGTGAACTGCCGGTTGTGTGTTCTGCAGCACGTTCCTGGACGCCGTCAGAACGCGTGTGGAATTTATAGAAGTCGCAATATTTCTCGTCAAGTAATATATTGCGTATAAAGTAATACTCACAAAGAGGTAGCCGATAGCTGCGTGCTATGATCGGCGCACAAAGGACGCTGGCACTCGACTGGGGTGCTCCAGCGCCACGAATCTCAGTTCCAGGCAAAGCGAGACGGGAGACGATGAAGTCATCGGGGTTTGGTCAGCGTCTGAAGGAATTGCTGCAGCAAAAGCAACTCACCCTCACACAAGTCGCGAAGTCGCTGGGCATCTCCACGCCGTCGGTGCACCGGTGGACCAATGGCGGAGAAATCGAATACGCGAATCTGCGTGCACTTGCCGCTTTTCTGGACGTCAACTGGGTCTGGCTACGCTACGGCGACGAGGCGATCCAGGATCTCCAGGAGACCCTGGTACCCGAGAGCGGCGCGCAAGACCTGCGGCAGAAGTACCTCGGCCAGATCATCGACAGCGAAGCGCGCATGAAGCTCGCCTATGACGCCGCGCGCATCGCCACCTGGGAATGGCATGTCCTGACGCGGGAGCTGACGACCTCGCCTGGTGCAGAGCAGATCTTCGGCAAACCGGTCGAAGCCACGCGGTCCAATCTCGTCCCGTTTGAGGCGCTTCCCCTCGAACGCCTGGTGGCGCAGTTCGCCGATGGCGCCGAAACTCAGGAATGGGACTTCTGTGTGCCCGGCACCGATGCGGGAGATGGACACGGACAGGGCGAGGAGCGCTGGCTCTCCTGTCGCAGCCAGCTCATCTACGACGCGGCGCGGCGGCCCCTCAAGGTCGTGGGCGTATGCATCGATATCACGCAGCGCAAGGCAATGGAAAAGGCCCTCACGCGCAGCGAATACATGATGCGCAAGGTCATTGAAATGATTCCGGTGGGTTTGTGGATCGCCGACGAAAGCGGCCATATCCGCATCGCCAATCCGGAGGCGGAGCGCATCTGGGGCGGTGCCAAACTCGTCGAACTTGCCCGCTATGGCGAGTACAGCGGGCGTTGGGACAGTACGGGCAAGGAGGTGGGCGGCGAGGGCTGGACGCTGGCGCGCGCAATTCTCTCGGGCGAGGCTAGCCGGGGGGAAATCGTCAACATCGACGCCTTCGACGGGCAGCAACGCTCGATTATCATGTCGGCCATTCCGCTGCTGGACGACGACGAGCGCATCATTGGCGCCATCGAAGTCAATCAGGACATTACTTCGCAGAAGCAGGCCGAAGCGTCTCTTGCGCGCAGTGAAGATCGCTGGCGGGCGATATTCGATCAGCCGATGGTGGGCATCGCCTGGCTGGAGTCGGGCAGTGACACCCTGTGCGCGAACGCCAAACTTGCCGAATTGGCGGCGCTCACAGCCGCCTCGCTGGCCCGGCAACCGCTGGCTTCGCTGTTCGACGAAGCGACCGGCAAGTCCCTGCGCGACCATATGAAGTCTGCCGAGGCGCGCGGCACGCTCAAGATGCTCAATATCACCGGTCATATGCGCCGTGCAAGCGGGCCAGGGCCGGAGGTTCTGGTGCAGGTGGTCAGCCAGTGGGGAGACAAGCATGGCGTATTTCGCACCCTGGTCTTTGTAAGCGAAACCCATCAAGCGGGATAACGGTCGAGAGCGCCGGGTTCACGCCCATATCCTCGTGCCTCTATCAACCGGTCCCTTTCAGCTTCAAACCGATCCTCCAATGTCTACGACCCTGCCCAGGCAATCGCCACCGTCAAAGGTACGTGACGGCATGCACGATCTACGTGTCATGCGTTACGGCTTCCTGTTGCTCGAGAACTTTTCCCTGATTGCGCTTGGCTCCGCGATTGATCCACTTCGGATTGCCAACATGATCGTAGGACGGCGTGTGTACGACTACAGCCTGATCGGACCAGGCGACGAGTTCGTTCCGTCGAGTGACGGTATCCGCGTGGTCACGGACGTCTCGATGGCGGACAGCGCGCCTTTTGACGTGGTGTTCGTTGTCGGGCCGAATCCCATTCCGAAAAGGGGAATTGGTGCAGTGGTGGACTGGCTGCGCAGGCAGGCGGGAAAGGGGGCGGCTCTTGGCGGGCTCGACACCGGCAGCTACTTTCTGGCGCGTGCCGGATTGCTGAATGGATACCGTTGCACGATTCACTGGGAAGACCAGGACGTATTGATGGAGCAGTTTCCAAAGCTGACGGTTTCAACACGGCTATTCGAAATCGACCGGGATCGCTATACCTGCAGCGGTGGCGTGGCACCGCTCGACTTGATGGTGCATCTGCTGGCGAATCCGCCGGGCAGCCAGGCACTCGCGGCACGTGTTCTCGAATTGCTGGTCGCGGAACCGCGCAGCCGCGAATATCGTCAGCAGACTTCGTTACGTCAATATATCGGCGCGGAGCATGAGAAGCTCGACGAGGCATTGCAAATCATGGAAAGCAACGTCGAAGAGCCGCTTGCCGTGCCGGAGATTGCGTCTCATCTGCGTGTCTCGCAGCGGCAGCTCCAGCGCTGGTTTCAGGAGCGCCTGGGCAAGTCCCCCGCCGAGGCGTACCTCGAGATTCGTCTTTTGCGCGCCCGGCAACTTCTGTACCGCACGGCAACCTCGCTCGAGGAAGTGTGCGCGCGCACCGGTTTCACGTCCACGACACACTTTGCCACACGCTACAAGGCGCAATTCCAGATCTCCCCGATCGCTGACCGGCGTCGCTATCAGAACGCGCTGTAGCCATTCTGGCATCGTGGCCGGATACCCCGGCCGCAAGCCAGCGAGCGATTTCATGGTTAACCCGATTTGGCCAATTCGGGAACGACGTTGTCCATTTCGGAAATTCTCAAAATTCCCGAACTTCTAACATCTGCTCACACCCACCACGCTTTTTCACCCAGGAGCGAGCACATGAAGATGGAGAACCTGATTCGAATCGAGAATGGCGAGAAGGTGAAGCACACCTTTTCCGATGCGGAGTACGCAACCCGTCAACGCAAGCTGCGCGAGTTGATGGCGCGCGAGAATATCGACGCCGTGCTTTTCACGTCGTATCACAACATCAACTACTACTCGGACTTTCTCTACTGCTCGTTTGGCAGAAAGTACGGCCTCGTGCTTACGCCGTCCAAAGTGGTTTCGATCTCGGCCAACATCGACGGCGGTCAACCGTGGCGACGCACGGTCGGCGACTACAACGTGGTCTACACGGACTGGCAGCGCGACAACTTCTTTCGCGCCGTGCAGGGCGAGATCGACAACAAGGGCCGTGTGGGCATCGAGTTCGATCATGTCCCCGTCGAAGTATTGTCGAAACTGAAGGCGGCACTCCCGTCGGTCGAGTTTGTTGACATCGGCGCCCAGACGATGCGCATGCGGATGATCAAGTCCGACGAAGAGATCGCGCTCATCAAGCATGGCGCGAACGTGTGCGATATCGGCGGCGCGGCGCTCGCGGCGGCCGTGCACGAAGGCGTGCCCGAGCATGAGGTTGCGCTCGCCTCGACGCAGGCAATGGTGCGGGAAATTGCGCGTCGTTTTCCCGATTCGGAACTGATGGACACATGGACGTGGTTTCAGTCGGGGATCAATACCGATGGCGCACACAATCCGGTTACCACGCGCAAGGTGCAAAAGGGCGACATCCTCAGCCTGAACTGTTTCTCGATGATCGCTGGCTATTACACCGCGCTGGAGCGCACGATGTTCTTTGACCACTGCCCGGACGAGCACCTGCGTCTCTGGAAAGTTAACGTCGAAGTACACGAAGCCGGCCTGAAGCTGATCAAGCCGGGCGCGCGCTGCAGCGATATCGCCCAGGAACTCAACAAGATCTACGCGGAATACGGGCTGCTGCAGAACCGGACATTCGGCTATGGCCACTCGTTCGGCGTGCTGTCCCACTACTACGGCCGCGAGGCAGGGCTCGAACTGCGTGAAGACATCGACACCGTGCTGGAGCCGAACATGGTTGTCTCGATGGAGCCGATGATCATGATCCCTGTGGGGCTGCCGGGTGCCGGCGGCTATCGCGAGCACGACATCCTCGTGGTTGGCGAGAAAGGCGCCACCAACATCACCGCGTTCCCGTACGGCCCCGAACACAACATCATCAAGGCCTGATCAGGCTATCGCCGCCCGTGGCGCAGCCCGCGGGCGCTTATTGACAGCAACCATCTTGCATTGGACCGGAGCCAGTACTTTGGCTGGGATCCGGGGAGCGCGCTTGAGCGCGAACCAGGGTCGACAGCCAAAGCGCCGGCTCCGAATCGACAGGAGACGCCAGCGTGTTTTCCAGGGAACAAACCATCGCCGGATTCGATCCGGATCTCGCGGAGGCGATGCGCCTCGAGCGCGCGCGCCAGGAAGCGCATATCGAGCTGATCGCATCGGAGAACTACACGAGCCCGCGCGTGCTCGAGGCACAGGGCTCGGTGCTGACCAACAAGTACGCGGAGGGCTATCCCGGCAAGCGCTACTATGGCGGCTGTGAGCACGTCGATGTGGTCGAGCAGCTGGCGATTGCGCGTGCCAAGGCCCTATTCGGCGCGGATTTCGCGAACGTGCAGCCGCATAGCGGATCGCAGGCCAACGCGGCCGTGTATCTTGCCTTGCTCTCGCCGGGCGACACGATTCTCGGCATGAGCCTCGCTCACGGCGGACACCTCACGCATGGTGCCAAGGTTTCGTTCTCCGGAAAAATCTTCAACGCCATCCAATATGGCGTCGACGCCAGCACCGGCCTGATCGATTACGACGAGGTCGAGCAGCTTGCGCTCGAGCATCGTCCGCGCATGATCGTGGCGGGGTTCTCCGCGTACTCACGCGTCCTCGATTTCGCGCGCTTTCGCGCTATTGCCGACAAGGTGGGGGCCATCCTCTTCGTGGACATGGCGCACGTCGCCGGTATCGTCGCGGCGGGCCTGTATCCGAACCCGGTGCCGTTTGCCGACGTGGTGACCACCACCACGCACAAGACGCTGCGCGGCCCGCGCGGTGGCCTGATTCTCGGGCGCGCCAACACGGATATCGAGAAAAAACTCAATGCGACAGTGTTTCCGGGCACACAGGGCGGTCCGCTGATGCACGTGATTGCCGCCAAGGCTGTTGCATTCAGGGAGGCGCAAAGCGCCGAATTCAAGGCTTACCAGGCGCAGACGCTCGCCAATGCACGGGCCATGGTGGAAGTATTCATCGCGCGCGGCTACGAGGTCGTATCCGGTGGCACCGACGACCACCTCTTTCTTGTCAGTCTCGTGGCAAAGGGCGTGACCGGCAAGGACGCGGATGCCGCGCTCGGTCGCTCGCATATCACCGTCAACAAGAACGCCGTGCCCAACGACCCGCAATCGCCTTTCGTTACGAGCGGAATCCGTATCGGTACTCCCGCGATCACCACTCGCGGATTCAACGAGGACGACGCCGCAATGACGGCGCGACTGATCTGCGACGTGCTCGATCACCTGGGCGACGCGCAGGTGGAAGGCCGTGTGCGTGACGAGGTGGCGAAGCTGTGCGCGCGGTATCCGGTCTATCAGGGTCTGTGAGGACGCCATGAACGTGAGCACCTTCGACCTGTTCAAGATCGGCATCGGTCCATCCAGTTCGCACACCGTGGGACCGATGATCGCCGCGTGCAAGTTTGCCGGACGTTTGCGCGATCGTTCCGTGCTGGCTCGTCTGGGCTCGATGCGTATCGAGCTGTTTGGATCGCTTGGTGCAACCGGCAAGGGGCACGGTACCGACAAGGCGGTGCTACTCGGTCTCGAGGGCAACCTGCCCGATACGATCGATCCCGACTATGCGGAACAGCGCCTCGCCGCCATCCGCGCGGCGAAGGAACTCGACCTGGCGGGCGAGCGCCGCATCGCCTTCGACGAAAAGACGCAGATTGCCTTTCTGCGGCGCGAGGTATTGCCGCTGCATCCCAATGGCATGCGCTTTACGGCGCTCGATACGAACGGATCGGTGCTCGATACTCAGGCGTACTACTCGGTGGGCGGCGGCTTTGTGGTCAACGATGCGGGGGAGCGGCTCAATGGCCTGCCGGGCACCGACGACGTGCCGTATCCGTTCCGGACCGGCGTGGATCTGTTGCGGCTGTGCGGCGAAAGCGGCCTGTCGATCGCCGATGTGATGATGGCCAATGAGTGCACGTGGCGCTCGCCCGACGCCGTGCGCGCGGGCCTCCTGACGATCCGCGACGTGATGGCGGCATCGATTGCACGCGGCTGTGCGATCGAAGGCACGCTGCCCGGTCCGCTTAAAGTGCGGCGGCGCGCTTCCGCGGTCTTTCAGCAGTTGAAGGCGCAGTCGGAAGAGTGCCTGCGCGACCCGCTTTCGATGATCGACTGGATCAATCTCTACGCGATGGCCGTGAACGAGGAGAACGCGGCGGGCGGGCGAATTGTCACCGCACCGACCAACGGCGCGGCGGGGATCATCCCGGCCGTGCTGCAGTACTACACCAAGTTCGTTCCGGGCTCCGACGATGACGGCGCAGTGACGTTTCTTCTGACTGCCGCCGCGATCGGCCTGCTTTACAAGGAGAACGCGTCGATATCCGGCGCAGAGGTGGGGTGTCAGGGCGAGGTGGGCGTGGCCTGTTCGATGGCAGCGGCAGCGCTTGCAGCCGTGATGGGCGGCACGCCCGAGCAGGTGGAAAACGCCGCTGAAATCGGCATGGAGCACAACCTCGGCATGACCTGCGATCCCGTAGGTGGCCTCGTGCAGATTCCGTGCATCGAGCGCAATGCGATGGGCGCGGTAAAGGCCGTCAACGCGGCCCGCATGGCGCTCAGGGGCAACGGCAAGCACTACGTTTCGCTCGACAAGGTCATCAAGACGATGCGCGAGACCGGTGCGGACATGAAAACGAAATACAAGGAGACGTCGCGCGGCGGTTTGGCCGTGAACGTCATCGAATGCTAATCGAAACGATCAAGGTAATGAGCAAGGGGTCCGCAAGATGAGCCACTATTCGATATTCAGTCTGTTCCGCAACGGGTTGTCGTATCACGAGAACTGGGAGCGGCAGTGGAGGAGCCCCGAGCCGAAGAAGGAGTACGACGTCGTGATCGTCGGCGGCGGCGGGCACGGTCTGGCCACCGCGTACTACCTCGCGAAAGAGCACGGCGTGAAGAACGTCGCGATTCTGGAGAAGGGCTGGATCGGCGGCGGCAACACGGCGCGCAACACCACCATCGTGCGCTCGAACTATCTGTGGGACGAGTCGGCGGCGCTGTATGAGAAGGCCATGAAGCTCTGGGAAGGGCTCTCGCAGGACCTGAACTACAACGTGATGTTCAGCCAGCGCGGCGTGATGAATCTCGCGCACAACCTGCAGGACGTGCGCGACACCGAGCGCCGCGTGAACGCGAACCGCCTGAACGGCGTGGACGCCGAGTTCCTCACGCCCGAGCAGATCAAGGAGATCGAGCCCACGATCAACCTGAACAGCCGCTATCCGGTGCTGGGCGCGTCGATTCAGCGCCGCGCCGGCGTGGCGCGCCACGATGCGGTGGCCTGGGGCTTCGCGCGCGGCGCGGACCGTCACGGCGTGGACATCATCCAGAACTGCCAGGTCACGGGCATCCGCCGCGATGGCGGGCGCGTGACCGGCGTGGATACCGTGAAGGGCTTCATCAAGGCGAAGAAGGTGGCGGTGGTGGCCGCAGGCAACACCACCACGCTCGCCGACATGGCCGGCATCCGCCTGCCGATCGAAAGCCATCCGCTGCAGGCGCTGGTTTCCGAGCCCATCAAGCCGGTGGTCAACTCGGTCATCATGTCGAACGCGGTGCACGCGTACATCAGCCAGTCCGACAAGGGCGACCTCGTGATCGGCGCGGGCGTCGACCAGTACACGGGCTTTGGCCAGCGCGGCAGCTATCACATCATCGAAGGCACGCTGCAGGCCATCGTCGAAATGTTCCCGGTGTTCTCGCGCGTGCGCATGAACCGCCAGTGGGGCGGCATCGTCGACGTTTCGCCCGACGCCTGCCCGATCATCAGCAAGACCGACGTGAAGGGCCTCTATTTCAACTGCGGCTGGGGCACCGGCGGCTTCAAGGCGACGCCGGGCTCGGGCTGGGTGTTCGCGCACACCATCGCGAACGACGAACCGCATCCGCTCAACGCGCCGTTCGCACTGGACCGTTTCTATAACGGCCATCTGATCGACGAGCACGGCGCAGCTGCCGTGGCGCACTGATTACGCACCGGAAACAGGAGAAGACATTATGTTGCTGATCGAATGCCCATGGTGCGGGCCGCGCGCCGAACTCGAATTCACCTGCGGCGGCGAGGCGGACATCGCCCGGCCGCTGGACACCGACAAGCTGAGCGACCGCGAATGGGGCGAGTACCTGTTCATGCGCGATAACCCGCGCGGCGTGCACAAGGAGCAGTGGCTGCACACGCAGGGCTGCCGGCGCTGGTTCAAGGTGACGCGCGACACCGTCAGTTACGACATTCAGGGTTACGAAACGTTTGGCGACGCCGGCTCGGCAGTGAACGTCCAGGCCAGGGCGCAACAAGGCGCACAACAAGGCGCACAACAAGGCGCACAACAAGGCACGCAGGGGAGCAAGCAGCGATGAGCCAGAAGAACCGTCTCGGCGCCGGCGGGCGCATCAACCGCGCGATTCCGCTGAGCTTCACGTTCAACGGCCGCACCTATCAGGGCTATCAGGGCGACACGCTCGCCTCGGCGCTGCTGGCCAACGACGTGCACTTCGTCGCGCGCAGCTTCAAGTACCACCGCCCGCGCGGCATCGTGACCGCCGATGTGGCCGAGCCGAATGCCGTGGTGCAGCTCGAGCGCGGCGCGTACACCGTGCCGAACGCGCGCTCGACCGAAATCGAGCTTTATCAGGGGCTCGTGGCGACCAGCGTGAACGCGGAGCCGGACCTCGAGCACGACCGCATGGCGATCAACCAGAAGTTCTCGCGCTTCCTGCCGGCGGGCTTCTACTACAAGACCTTCATGTGGCCGCGTAAATTCTGGCCGAAGTACGAAGAGAAGATCCGCGAGGCCGCGGGTCTGGGCAAGGCGCCCGAAGTGCGCGACGGCGACCGCTACGACAAGTGCTTCGCGCATTGCGACGTGCTGGTGGTCGGCGGCGGCCCCACGGGCCTGCTGGCGGCGCACACGGCGGGCCGTGCCGGCGCGCGCGTGATTCTCGTCGACGACCAGCGCGAACTGGGCGGCAGCCTGCTGTCGTGCAAGACCGAGATCGACGGCCGCCCCGCCATCCAGTGGGTCGAAAAGATCGAGGCGGAACTCGCGGCCATGCCGGACGTGAAGATCCTCTCGCGCAGCACGGCCTTCGGCTACCAGGATCACAACCTCGTGACCGTCACGCAGCGCCTGACCGAGCATCTGCCGGTCTCGACGCGCAAGGGCACGCGCGAACTGCTCTGGAAGATCCGCGCGAAGCGCGTGATTCTCGCCACCGGCGCGCACGAGCGTCCCATCGTGTTCGGCAACAACGATCTGCCGGGCGTCATGATGGCCTCGGCGGTGTGCACCTACATTCATCGCTATGGCGTGCTGCCGGGCCGCAAGGTCGTGGTGTTCGCGAACAACGACGCGGGCTACCGCTGCGCGCTCGACGTGAAGGCCTGCGGCGCGGAAGTCACGGTGGTCGATTCGCGTGCGCAGGGCAAGGGCGCCCTGCAGGACGCCGCGCGCCGCCAGGGCGTGAAGATCATGAACAACGCGGCCATCATGGCTGCGCACGGCAAGCTGCGCGTGAACTCGGTCGAGGTGGTCGCGTATCAGAACGGCCAGACCGGCGCGAAGCTGGCTGACCTGCCGTGCGATCTGGTGGCGATGTCGGGCGGCTTCAGCCCGGTGCTGCACCTGTTCGCGCAGTCGGGCGGCAAGGCGCACTGGAACGATGCGAAGGCCTGCTTCACGCCGGGCAAGCGCATGCAGCAGGAAGTGAGCGTGGGCGCGGCAGTGGGCGAATTCAGCCTGGCACGCGGCCTGACCCAGGCAGTCGATGCCGGCATCGATGCAACGAAGTCGCTCGGCTTCACCGTGACGCGCCCGCAGGTGCCGAAGGCCGCCGAGATCACGGAAACGCCGCTGCAGCCGCTGTGGCTCGTGGGCAGCCGCAAGGCCGCGCCGCGCGGACCGAAGCAGTTCGTCGACTTCCAGAACGACGTGGCCGCATCGGACATCCTGCTGGCCGCGCGCGAAGGCTTCGAGTCGGTCGAGCACGTGAAGCGCTACACGGCGATGGGCTTCGGCACCGACCAGGGCAAGCTCGGCAACATCAACGGCATGGCGATTCTCGCCGATGCGCTCGGCAAGTCGATTCCGGAAACCGGCACGACCACGTTCCGCCCGAACTACACGCCCGTGACGTTCGGCACCGTGGCGGGCCGCGAACTGGGCGACTTCCTCGACCCGATCCGCAAGACCTGCATTCACGAGTGGCACGAAGAGAACGGCGCGCTGTTCGAGGACGTGGGCAACTGGAAGCGCCCCTGGTACTACCCGAAGAAGGGCGAGGACATGCACGCGGCGCTCAGGCGCGAGTGCCTCGCGGTGCGCAACAGCGTGGGCATTCTCGATGCGTCGACGCTCGGCAAGATCGACATCCAGGGCCCGGACGCCGCGAAGCTGCTCAACTGGGTCTACACGAATCCGTGGCTCAAGCTCGAAGTGGGCAAGTGCCGCTACGGCCTGATGCTCGACGAGAACGGCATGGTGTTCGACGACGGCGTGACGGTGCGCCTCGGAGCGCAGCACTACATGATGACGACCACCACGGGTGGCGCCGCGCGCGTGCTCACGTGGCTCGAACGCTGGCTGCAGACCGAGTGGCCCGACATGAAGGTGCGTCTGTCTTCGGTGACCGATCACTGGGCGACCTTCGCCGTGGTGGGCCCGAAGAGCCGCAAGGTGCTGCAGAAGGTGTGCAGGGACATCGACTTCGACAACGCCGCGTTCCCGTTCATGTCGTATCGCAACGGCACGGTGGCAGGCGTGAAGTCGCGCGTCATGCGCATCAGCTTCTCGGGCGAGCTGGCCTATGAAGTGAACGTGCCGGCGAACGCGGGCCGCGCGGTGTGGGAAGCGCTGATGGCCGCGGGCGCGGAGTTCAACATCACGCCGTACGGCACGGAAACGATGCACGTGCTGCGCGCGGAGAAGGGCTACATCATCGTCGGCCAGGACACCGACGGTTCGGTCACGCCGTTCGACCTGGGCATGGGCGGGCTGGTTTCGCAGACCAAGGACTTCCTGGGGCGCCGCTCGCTCAAGCGCTCGGACACCGCGAAGGACGGGCGCAAGCAGTTCGTCGGACTCCTGACCGACGATGCGAAGTTCGTGCTGCCCGAAGGCGGCCAGATCGTGGACGTGAATGCGCAGCAGAGGGCCGACGGCACCACGCCGATGCTGGGCCACGTGACGTCGAGCTACTACAGCCCGATTCTCGACCGCTCGATCGCACTGGCGGTCGTGAAGGGCGGCCACAACAAAACCGGCGAATACGTCGCGATCTCGATGGCCGATGGCCGGCGCGTGAAGGCGAAGATTGCCAGCCCGATTTTTTACGACACTGAAGGGGTGCGTCAGCATGTTGAATGAAACGATGGATACGGCGCCCCTTGCGGAGCGCGCAGCAGCAGCGGTGCGGCTCGAGTCGCCTTTCGCCGGCGTGGCCGGGCTCATCAAGGCCCAGGAGGGCCGCGCGCCGAACGGCTTCACCCTGCGTGAACTGCCGTTCCGCGATCTGGTGAACGTGCGCGGCGAACTGAGCGATCCGGCGTTCGTGGACGGGTTTGCCCAGGTGGTCGGCTGCCAGCCGCCTTCGACGCCCAACACGGTCACGCGCGGCAACGGCTACGACGTGCTGTGGCTCGGCCCCGACGAATGGCTCGTGCGCTCGGACGCGGCGGTGCAGGCCGGCGTGCTCGAAGCGAAGCTCGCGCCCGCATTCGGCGAGGCGTACGCGGCCGCCGTGGACGTGGGCAGCGGCTACACGGTGGTGGAGATCGACGGCGCGCGCACGCGCGAGCTGCTCTCGCGCGGCTGCCCGCTGGACCTGCATCCGGGGCTGTTCAAGGAAGGGCAGTGCGCGCAGAGCGTGTTCTTCAAGGCCTCGATCGTGCTGGTTCCGATGGGCGGCGACCGCTTCGAGATCGTCGTGCGCCGCAGCTTCGCGGATTACTTCTGCCGCATCATGGTAGACGCCACGGCGTCGCTTGCATCATGAAGATCGTCGACGGAACCTTCGATCCGGCGCCCGCACCGTTCGATGCGCCGGCGGCGCGCGATGTGCCGCCCTCGCGCGGCCGCGGCTGGAGTGTGTTCGTCGAGGGCCTGAGCGTGCCCGCGCGCATCGGCATTCATGCGCACGAGCATGGCCAGCCGCAGCCGCTCGTGATCGATGCGCAACTGGGCTATCGCTCGATGCCGAAGGAAGAGAGCGACTGGATCGATTACGAGCGCTATTGCGCGCGCATTGCGGAGTTTCTCGCGAAGAAGCCGCATACGCGGCTGCTCGAAACGCTGGTGGCCGAGATTGCGGCGCTCTCGTTTCGCGAGTGGCCCGCGCTCGATACGCTCACGATCGAAGTGCACAAGCCGAAGATCCGGCCCGGCACGCAGCGCATCGGCGTGTCGCTCGAATGGACGCGCGCCGATTATCTGCAGTGGAGCACATGCAAGCGTGACTGATACGGAAAAAACACGGCACTCAATCGATGTGCCAATCACGGGGGGGAAAATCATGAACGGGTCTTCTGATGACGTGACCGATAGCACGTGCCGCTTTATCCTGAACGTGACCTGCGCCAGCGCGCAGGGCCAGGTGGCAGCTGTCGTCGGTTTGCTCGACGGATTTGGCTGCTATATCGACGAATTCTCGGTTTTCGACGATCCGCAGACCACCCGCTTCTTCGTGCGCTGCGAGTTTCATGTTCCTGCGCCGAGACGCCTTGGCCTCGAGACGCTATCAGAAGCCTTTGCGCCGCTTGCACGCCAGCACGCTTTCGAGTGGGCCATCTTCGACGCACGCGTGAAGCCAAAGGTGCTGATGCTCGTCTCGCGGCTCGATCACTGCCTGGTGGATCTGCTGCATCGTTGGCGCATCAATGAATTGCCGATCGATATTGTGGGTGTGGTATCCAATCATCGCGATCTGGAGCCCATGGTGCGATCTCATGGGATCGAGTTTCATCACCTTCCCGTGACCACTGAAACGAAATCCATACAGGAGCAGGCGCTCGTCTCACTAATCGAGCGCACGGGAACCGAGCTGGTGGTGCTCGCCCGCTACATGCAGGTCCTGAGCGCCGCGCTATGCGCACGTCTTGCGGGCCGGACGATCAACATTCATCATTCGTTCCTGCCGGGTTTCAAAGGCGCGCGGCCCTATCATCAGGCCTATACGCGCGGGGTCAAGCTGATTGGGGCCACTGCGCACTTCGTGACCGGAGATCTCGACGAAGGGCCCATCATCGAGCAGGTGGTGGAGCGCGTGGATCATACTTACACACCGGAGCGGCTGCTCGCGGCGGGCCGCGACATGGAGCGCGCCGCGCTCGCCCGGGCCGTTCAGGGCTTTATCGAGCGGCGCATCTTTATTCACCAAGGGAGAACGGTTGTCCTGCGCTAGCGCTCCGGTGCGCAGGATTTTCTGGCACTATTCCGGGCGGTGCGGGCGACCGGCGAGTGCTCGGGCGCCCGGTCTGGACCGTGCGTGACGGGGCAACTGGAATACGGAGATCCCGACCTGGATGCAGTCGAATACCGACAACCGGACTGCCGGACGTATCGAGGCGGCGCCGGCACCTCTCGAGGATAGCGAGTCGTTTGCGCCGCTCTGGCTGGCTATGCGCCTGTCGCTGGGCAGCGCGATGGCCCTGGGTTTCGTGCGCTTTTCCTATGCTTTGCTCCTGCCGGCGATGAAGGCCGACCTGGGATGGAGTTTCGCCCAGGCCGGCGCGATGAACACATCCAACGCGGTGGGTTATCTGATCGGCGCGGTCATGTTCCCCTGGCTCGCCCGCCATCGAGCGTCCAGCACGCTGTTCGTTGCGGGCGCATATGCGGTGATCGTGCTGACGGTGTTGTGTGGTCTCGTTTCCGGCACGTCCCTGCTGCTCGCGCAGCGGCTCGTGGCTGGCGTCGGCAGCGCGTTCATCTTTATCAGCGGCGGTGTCTTGGCGGCGCGGCTCGCGACAGCCGTGCCGCGCCGTGGCGGACTGATCCTGGGCCTCTATTACGGCGGGACAGGATACGGCATCGTATTGTCGTCCATTCTCGTGCCGGCCACGGTGCGTACCGGGCTGCACGGCTGGCAGCCCGCATGGTTCGCGCTGGCTGCCGCATGTGCGGCCTGCACGCTGCTTGCACGAGGCGCCGCCCGCCGCATCGATGCAGCGGGCGCGGCCATCGCGAGTGCGCGAGGATGCACGCCCACGCAGCGAACCGCGTGGTGGCGCTACGGTCCCGCAATGGGCGGATACGGCCTCTTTGGCGTGGGATATATCGGCTACATGACGTTCATCGTTGCGCTGTTGCGCAGCGAGGGCATGAGCCAGGGCGTCGTCTGCGCGTTCTATATCGCGTTGGGAGTCGCAACGGTCGCCTCGGCACGCATCTGGTCGCGCTTTCTGGACCGCACGCATGGCGGCCTCGCGCTGGCGACGTTCAATGCGCTACTGGGCCTCGCGACGCTGATGCCGGCCATGTTCGCACACCCTCTGGCGGCGGCTATTTCGGGTGTGATCTTCGGCTCGACATTCCTTTCCGCGGTGGCCTCGACGACCGCATTCGTGCGACACAATCTTCCGTCTGACGAATGGACGCGCGGCATCAGCGCGTTCACGATCGTGTTCGCGTTCGGCCAGATCGCCGGGCCGGTTGCGATCGGCTGGGTCTCCGATAATGCGAGTCTCACGCGCGGGCTCGTCTATTCTTCAGCAGTTCTACTCGTTGGCGCGCTACTGGCAGCTTGCCAGCGTCCGCTCGATCGCCACGCCTGATGGGCTCGGCCGCTTGCTTAAGCGTTGAACGCAGGCCCCCCGACTCACTTCCTTCACACCACAAGTGCCTATGCGCGGCAATGCCGCCTTTGAAGCGCATTGCCGCGTGTGTCTTTATGCCATGATGCCGCCGCGTGCCGCGAGGAATTCTCTCGGGGTGTTTACCCTCGATGTCGAATGCAGAAAGCCGCTTGTCCGATAAAGATATTTTCCATTGGCGGCAACTTCTACTATTCCCTTGAACCCGCGGAATTCTCAGCACTCGACGGCGCCCGAAGCGGTAACGGTCGAGGCGGAATTTCGTGTTCGTTGGAGCGAACCAGCAGAACCATTGGAGACTTGGATGAGTACCAGAAAAGCGGTGCCGAGCTGCCTTGCGGCGGCCAGTGAGTGGAAGGCGGACGAAGTGGCAGGGCGCAGTGATAATAGAGCTGATGCGGGGCTATTAAAGCGGGCGGCACTCGCGAGCTTCATCGGCAATTTTGTCGAGTGGTTCGACTACGCTTCGTATGGCTATCTTGCAACCATCATTGCGGTGATGTTCTTTCCGAAAAGCGACTCGATGACGGGACTGCTCGCGGCCTACGGCGTATTCGCGGTCTCGTTCATCGTGCGTCCGCTGGGCGGCGTGGTCTGGGGGCATTTCGGGGACAGGCATGGGCGCAGGGCCGCGCTGTCGCTGTCGATTCTGATCATGTCGTGTTCGACCTTCCTGATCGCGTTCCTGCCCACCTATGCGCAGGTCGGCATGATTGCACCCGCATTGCTGCTGCTGGTGCGCGTCATACAGGGCTTTTCAGCCTCGGGCGAATATGCGGGTGCGTCTGCGTTTCTCGCGGAATTCGCCCCCCCGGGCAAGCGCGGCGTGTACACGAGCATTGTGCCGGCGAGCACGGCTGCCGGTCTGCTGTTCGGCTCGGTATTCGTCGCCGTGATGCACGCGGTGCTTACCACGCAGCAACTGCATGATTTTGGCTGGCGTTTGCCGTTCCTGCTCGCGGCACCTTTCGGGCTGGTCGGGCGCTACATCCGGCTGAAGCTCGAAGACACGCCGAAGTTCAAGGCACTCGAAGGATCGCACGACCTGGCCAAGGCGCCTGTGACCGAGTTGCTGACCCGCCATCGCGGCAAGATGCTCATCGCGTTCGGGGTGACCTGCCTGAACGCCGTAGCGTTCTATCTGGTGCTGAGCTACATGCCGACCTACCTGTCGACGGAAATGGGTATTAGCGAAACGGCGTCGTTCGTGGCCGCGACCATTTCGCTCGCGGCATACATCGGGCTGATTTTCCTGATGGGCGCGCTGTCCGACCGTGTCGGCCGAAAGACCATGCTGATTGGCGCATCGGTCTTGTTCGCACTGCTCACGGTGCCGCTGTTCAAGGGACTGGCCGGCGCGAGCTTCGTGACCATTGTGCTGATCCAGATTGCGTTCGGCGCGTTGCTCACGCTCAATGACGGCACCTTGCCGTGCTTTCTGTCCGAGATATTCCCGACGCGCGTGCGCTACAGCGGCTTCGCCTTCTGCTTCAACGCCGCAAACGCGCTCTTTGGCGGTACTGCACCGCTGGTCGCCACCTGGCTGATCGCTACGACCGGCAGCAAGCTCGCGCCAGCGTGGTACCTTGTGGGCGCTGCTGGCGTCGCGCTAGTAGCCATGCTGGCGAGCAGCGAAACCTCCCGGTTGCCGCTGGCCGACGATTGATGAGGATGCGCAAACCATTCTCGTTCTGATTGGTGCGCAGGAGCAGCATGGCCCACATGTCAATGAACCTGGACGTGCTGCTGCACCCGGCGATTTCAGAATAGGTGGCGCGCAGGCGCGGCACTATAGCTGCGCCTGCAATCGCTACCGTTACAAGTCGCAGCAAAAGGGCGCAGGCGGCAATCATCTTTGTGGCGCCACGAGCCCGGACGGCCATGCGCGTTCCGTAACGGTTAAGAATGAAGGTGAATGCAAAGTATGCGCTGACGCCTGGCTTCAGGTGTTCGGAGCGCATACCTACACGAACGATGCCTACAACCGTTTTACACCGGGGTGAACACGGGGCATGATCCAATACGATTATGCCGTTAGCAAGCGTACCGATTTTTACCGCACAGCCATGCTTGCCTGGTAGATTTCGGCGATTGCACTTTCCGCACGCCATCGGCTCGGCGGGCGTGATACCGAATGGAATATACCAAGGGCATTGTAACGAAGACGTAGGCGGCGCTGTAAAAATCGCGGGGCTCGCGCGGGTTGCATCGCTCCATGGACGTCGCCCACTAGTCAGCTTGCGCGTGTCTCGACGGCGTCACGCGAACGGTATCGACATCAATGGTTCTGGTTCGCGACAAGTTCGCCGGCTAATCTGGCGGCACCGCTGGCATGCAGGTTGCGGACTATTCCTGAGACAGGGAGCGGTATCGTGCCCGGCGGAAAGAAAGGAGGCTTTATGCAGGCGATCGGAAAGACCCGGTGGGCAATCGCGGAAGGCTACTTGCCGCGGTATGGCACGGGTGACCGGCCCGAATTGAGGAGCCATGAGACGGCGTGCATCTTGAATGCCGGCGAGCAAGACGCGCACATCGAGGTGACCGTGTTGTTCAAGGATCGCGAACCAGCCGGCCCATACTTTATTACGGTGCCTGCAAGAAGAGCGCTGCATATGCGTTTTAACGATCTTCGCGAACCAGAGTCTATTCCAACCGGTACGGAGTACGCGAGCGTGTTTGAGTCGGATGTGCCGGTGGTCGTGCAGCACACGCGCCTGGATTCTCGCCAGGCTGAATTGGCACTGCTATCCAGCATCGCCTTCGGGAGCGATTGATGACGCGCCGGTTTTGAAGCCGTGTGGCACGCGGGATGCGAAAAGCGGCTTTTTCACGGGCGCGGCAGATGTGAACATCATGTCTACGAATCCGAAGCTCCGCCGCTGGCGCAACGTGGCGCGATTCGCGGTTTCCCGATCCGCGGATTACGGGCAGTTGTTTGTGATTGAGTTGGCGGAAACCCGCCTGCGGATTGTTCGCGAAGTGCTCGCCGTCATCGCCCTGATCGTCAGCGGCCTCTTTACGTTGTCGTTTTTCTGTCTCGCAGCCATAGCGTCCGCCTGGCACACGCGCTATTTCCTCTTCGTGGCATGGGGCATCGCGATTGCCTGGCTGGTCGCCTCACTGGTGGCGCTCATGGTCGTGCGCGCGCAGAAGCCGGCGCAAGCATTCTCTATTCTGGAGCGGGAACTGCGCGCTGATATCGAAACGCTCAGGGAGGCGCTCAAGTGAAACGTGGTCTGCGCAAACTGCACGAACGTGAAGCGCTCGTGCTAGCCAGAATGGAACTGACACGTGCGCAATTGCTTGCTGCAAACATGGGTTTAGGTTCCAGGGAGCGCGCAAGAGAGAGCGAAAACTCGCTGACATTTTCGCAACTTAGTCGTGCCTTGATTGCGACGCCAGATATTGCGCTGCTTGGCTCCATTATGATTGGATCACTGCTGATCGGGCCGAGGCGCGTCTTGCCGACCGTTGTGAGGACAGGGCTGACCGCGTGGATTGCGCGTCAAGTCCGGGCTGCCATCGCGCGCTGATCAAAACGGCAGGCACCTGCCTGTCGCGCTTTCGCAGGATGTCCAATATTCGCGGGCGGGCTAACCGCACTAACGCTGGTGCACGCGATACCGCGAGTCCGCACACCAGACATAGCTGGCTGTCGCGCTGGCGTGCGCGGGGCATACAGATTGCGATAGTTCCCGCATTCACTGAGATTCTTTCGGGGCCGGAGTCACGCGATGAAAGGACGGGCTGAACATCGTGCCGCCCGCAGCCACTCGAGCCTTAGGTTTTGTTGGTGCGTTGCGTTGGACGCGCTCGAGCGCTTTGGCAGTGACCGCTGTTCGATGCTCTCCGCCAGCATCGGATTCTTTTCGGCTTTCTCGCTCGCCCCAACGTTGATCATCGTGCTCGCCATCGCGGGGCGGGTACTCGGCGCGGATGCAGCTCGCGGCAGGCTTTTTGACCAGATCCACGATATTCTGGGAAATGACGCAGCGGCGGCCATTCAAGCAATCGTCGAGCACGCGCACCGCTCCGGCCAGGGGGGCTTCGCAGCTCTCGTTTCACTGGTGCTGCTGGCTATCGGTGCGTCCGCGACGTTCACCTCGCTGAACTCGGCGCTCGACGTCGTTTTCGATGAGCTGGCGCTCAAGAACCGCAGCAGCGTCACGATGCTCATCCGGGCCCGCCTGATGTCGTTGGGCATGGTCATGGGAGTGGGTTTTCTGCTCGTCGTCTCCCTCGTGCTTGATGCGGCGGTCCAGTGGATCGGGGATCATCTGTTCGGCGATTCTCCCCTCGCCGTCATCGCTCAGCTGGCTCAGGCGGCGCTCACGCTAGTCGTTCTGGCCGCCGCCTTTGCTGCGTTGATGAAATTCATGCCAGACGCAAGGGTGCCGACCAGACATGCAATATGGGGCGGAGTTGTGGCTGCCGTGCTGTTCTCTATCGGCCGCCATTTTTTCGGCCTATATCTCGCTCGTGCCGGAACGGCAAACGCATTCGGAGCGGCCGGCTCGCTTGCGGTCCTGATGATGTGGCTGTATTTTTCGGCGGTGACGTTCTTGCTGGGAGCCGAGCTCTCGGCATCCATTGGACGTGAACGCCGCAAGCGCGTGTCAAGCTGACGGGAGCGAATGGACATCGAGCGAATCTCTGGTGCGCGCGTCGCCTTTGCCGGCGGCGCGCGCCTGGAGATTACAACGTGCTGTCGAAATCTTTCTGTCCGGTCGCCCAGGCACGACGGTCACTGCATATGCTGACCACCGTTAATGGGGATATTCGCGCCAGTGACGAAGCTTGCATCGTCCGAGCACAGAAAGAGCACGAGCGCGGCGACTTCATCCGGATTGCCGAGGCGGCCCATCGGGATCTGCGGGATGATTTTCGTGTCGAGAATCTCCTGCGGAATGGCGGTGACCATCTTCGTCGCGAGGTAGCCCGGCGAGATCGTGTTCACCGTCACGCCCTTGCGGGCGACTTCCAGCGCGAGCGCTTTTGTGAAGCCGTGCATCCCGGCCTTTGCCGCCGAATAGTTCGTCTGGCCCACGGCGCCTTTGGAACCGTTCACCGACGAGATGTTGACGATGCGGCCCCAGCCGTGCTCGACCATACCGTCGCACAGCGGCTTCGAGATGTTGAAGATGGAGTCCAGGTTCGTGCGCAAGACTGCATCCCAATTGACCTTGTCCATTTTTTTGAAAGTCATGTCGCGCGTGATGCCGGCATTGTTGACCAGAATGTCGACGGCGCCGACTTCGTCCTTGATCTTCTGCGCGCCACGCTGACATGAGTCGTAGTCGGCGACATCGATGGAATACGCATGGAATTGGCGGCCCGTTTTCTGCATTCTGGCCAGCCAGTCCTTTGCGCCGGCGTTGTCCGGCGAGTGGGTGACGACGACCTTGTAGCCTGCGTCGTAGAGTCGTACGCTGATGGCCTCTCCGAGACCGCCCATTCCGCCCGTTATCAATGCAATACGATTAGTCATCCTGTCTACCTGAGAGAAATGAGATTTAAAAAAATCAGGTGGTGCCTGGCCAGCGGTCACCCCTTCTGGCCAGGCCCTCCGCCTTCGGACACTGGGCGAAGATCACGCGGGTAAGATCGCGCGGCTAATGGTGTCCCTCTCGCTTAAACCCGCTCGACCGCAAGCGCCACACGCATGCCACCGCCAATGCACAGCGAGGCCAGACCGCGCTTTGCATCACGACGCGACATCTCGTGCTGCAGCGTCACCAAAATGCGGCAGCCCGATGCACCAATCGGGTGTCCAATCGCAATCGCGCCACCGTTCACGTTGATCTTCGACGTGTCCTAGCCCACCTGTTTGTTCACGACCCGGGCCTGCGCCGCGAACGCCTCGTAGATCTCCATGCGATCTACGGCCGCCGCGCCGTCGTTGAGACCGGATGCATTGGCCGCCTTCACCGAGCCTTCCCTCGAGAAAGCAGGTTTCAGGCCAGCGAGCGATTCCGCCGTCACACCGTCGCACGAACGAGTGGAGTACGAGCGGAATTCGTCCGAGCAAGTCGGCCGGCCGTCTGTTGTTCAACCCTTGCGCGTTATGGCCTGAGGCAGTGATACACCATCAAGGGTCACGCGCGAACGGTGTACGCCGGACGCGAGCTTTCGAGGGCAGCAAGTTGTTGCTCGAACAGTGTATCGAGCGCTTCGCGGTTCAGATCGATCTGGTCAGGCGAGGCCTTGACCAGCATGAGTGCCGCGAATTCGTGAGGGCTAGGCATCGCTGTCTCCTTCGAATTCCTGATAATTGTTTGCATGGTCTGTATGCCACGCTGCCAGACGATCACGCAGGCCGAGAGAAGACCTTAACAAAGAATCAGTGAAAGAGTATCTACAGGAAGACGTCCGTAAGTGACAATTTACGGACAGATGGGGGCATTGGATGCCGCGTCGCATGGGTACGCGTATTGCACGCTCGTCGATAGGGGTGAGGATACCGCCGCGAATTGCGGAAGGAGAAAGTCATGAGGCAAACCGTGTTAGGCGTGTACGACAGCTACGCGAACGCGCGCTCGGCGCAGCGCGCACTCGAGGCCGGGATGGCGCAAGCGGATATTGCCATCTATTCGACATCAGTTGATGCACCTCGCGAAAAAGGGCCACGTGTCTATGTACAGGGCGCTGTCGATACGCGCCATCACAGAAAGGTCTTCGATCGGCTTGAGCAGTTGTTCGCACGCATCTTCACGAAAGGATCGTACCCCCCGGATGCGGAGGATTACAGGGAGTTCATGCGTCGCGGGGGAACGATAGTCAGTGCCGATGTTTCTGAAGCACAAGTCGATCAGGCGCTTGAAGTGATGCTTCGAGCGGGCGCTGCTGACATCGAGGAATGCGCCACGGCGTGGCGTCCTGCCGCTTCGAATGCCCAAAGTCCGGAACATGCGGCGCCCTCGGTCAGCGCGATGGCCGACGAACTGGCCAGACAGAACGAGGCAACGCGCGGACGGCAAGGCAACACGCCGGCTGCGTCAGCGGTACGCACGACGCCTGCCACGGTCACGCCGGCCGCGGCGATAGACGATATGCAAGGCACCGCATTTTCGTCAACCGATCCGAATCTGCGGCAGGTATCGACGCGCACGGAAGGGCGCGGACCGACCCCGCCGATAGGGAAGCCGTCGTATGCAACGGACGTGTCTCGTGCCGGGTTCGCGCGCACGAATCAGGATGCGGGCGTCAAATCGCACACCGCCCAGGCAAGCGACGGCAACCCGCCCGCGCCAAAAGCCCGGCGTTCATTGGCTACGGGCAACAGGGATGAGCCTGGTCGTCTCGGCACCCCGCAGGACGACGCAGACTGGCGCGAAAGCGAATTCAGAAGGGACTACGATGCACGCTATGCGAACACGGGCGCGTCGTACGACGAGCATCGACGTGGCTACCCGCACGAGGCGACGCTCGGACGCGACGAGCGGTACCGCGGGGCCGACTGGCAGGGCGTCGAAGCGGATGCGCGGGCGAAATGGGAGGCACGCAATCCTGAGAGCGCATGGGAGCGGTTCAAGATGACCGTCAGGCGCGGTTGGGAACGTGTGTCGCGCGGAGTCTAGTCGATTGCGTCCTTGAATTGGCGTCCCATCGCGCGCAGGCGCACCGTGCGGGCGGCGGAATTCGCTGCTGGACTCACGCTTTATCCAAAGTGACGTAGCGCCAGACTTCAGTTGTCGCGCATTCAAGCCGCTTCCGGAATGTTGCGGCGCGCCTGCGTTGCGCCACCTGTATTTCGTTGCCCTTAAAGAGGATGCTCGCCCGGCTTGCTCAGTTCGGGCTCGAAGAAAATCCAGCGCGCGGGCGCAAAGGCGGCCTGCAAGTCAGTTTCGATCCGGTCGATGGTGCGCACGAGGTCATCGGCGCTATGGTGTGCAACAAGCCGGGCCTGCACGGCCACCACGAAGCTGTCCGACCAGCGCAGTACAACCAGGCTCACGATATGCTCGATCTCGGGACGCGCTTCGAGCCATGCGCGAATGGCCTTGCGATCGCGGAGCCCAGCGGACTCGCCGACAATCTGCGACTTGATCTCACGCATGGAGACGATGGCCACCACCATCATTACGGTGCCCACGCCAATGCTGCCGAGCACATCGAACACGGGGCGGCCGGTGAGCGCCGCGAGCCCCGTGCCGGCGAGCGAGACGAGCACGCTGACGAGCGCGGCGGCATCCTCCCCAATCGAAAGCATGACTTCGAGCTCGCCGGTCTCGCGAAACCACCGCCACAGCCCACCGGCGCGCCGTTTCGTGTCGATCGAGCGAATCGCGGCACGCAAGGCGCTGCCCTCCACAATGGCCGACACGGCGAGCACGGCGATGGCGACGGGCACATGCTGAAGGCCGGCGTGCCGCCATAGCCGCCAGACGCCAATGCCCACAGAACCGAGTCCGCCGACGATGAAGAACTGGAGCGCGACGAGCATTGCGTAGAAATGGGTTTCACGCCCGAAGCCGAGCGGATGCTGTTCATCCGCGTCGCCAACGGCCGCGCGGCGGCCGACGATCAGCAGGATCTGATTCATGCAATCCGCGCTGGAGTGGACTGCCTCGGCAAGCGTCGCGCTGGAGTTCGTCCATGCCGCGGCGGCGAACTTGCCGAGCGCCACGACAACATTTGAAGCGAGCGCATAGTAGACGGCGCGGGGGATGGCGCCGGACGCAGTGTGGGCCGTCGCCCGGTGATCGGCGCTTGCCTTTGCTCGCGTCATCGTCTGATCCTCGCTGGCACCCTCCGAAACGCAGTGGCGCAAGCCCCGAACCCGCGCTGCCCCGGCAGACTCCGCTGCAAGAACAGGATCCCGAAACGAAGTTGCGATACCAAGGCGAGCCGCTGCAGTTCGATGGCGCGAATCTGCTGATGCAATTCGTGGCTGAGGCGGACGGGACGCCGCTCGACTGAAGCATCACCGCCGAAGCGCGGAAAGGCCATGTCGGTGCGTGCGAGCACCTTTGCGGTACCCGCGCGCCTCGTTGCAACCGTTGCTGGCTAGCGGTCCTTGTCTTGATCGTCGCTGGAGGCATCCCTTGCTGCATCTCTTGCGGCGTCCTTCATGTCGCCTGCCTTCTTCTGTACCTCACCGGCTCCCTGCTGGAGGTCGCCTTTGAGTTCCCGGGACTTGTCGCCAGTGACTTTTCCAGTGACTTCATTCGCTTTGCCTTTGAGCTTTTCAGCTTCGCCTTTCACATGCTCTTTGTTCATGATGATTCTCCATTTGTTTGCGCTGAATGCGCGCGGTCTTGGCGCAACGACCGTTCCTGATCGAGCGTTGGAGGAGGTCCGTATGGTATGGGCACACCCGGGTGGCCTAGCGCGGGCGCGCCCGCTTGGAGCCCGCGCGACGCCCGGGCACGACGGGCACGACGGGCATTGCACTTGCGTGAGCGTAGCGTCAACGCACAAGTGTCAACGCACAAGTAGCCCGGGCGGCGAACGCGCCGCACAAGCGCACCGGAACTCGAGTGGCATGCGGCTCGAGGCCGCCGCGCGAACACGCATCAAAAAAGGGGAGTGGTATGAAACGAAAGCTTGATGCCTATGAATCGAAACGTCGCTTCGAAGTGACGCCGGAGCCGCGTGGCCGTGCGGCACGAGGGCGTGGACGCGCGAACGAGAGCGAAGGATCGTTCGTGATCCAGCGGCACGATGCGCGGCGGTTGCATTACGACTTTCGCCTTGAGTTGGACGGCACGCTCAAGTCATGGGCGGTGCCAAAGGGGCCGAGCCTCGACCCTGGCGTGAAGCGGCTTGCCGTGCACGTCGAGGATCATCCCATGGAGTACGGCAAGTTCGAGGGACGCATTCCCGAGGGTAGCTATGGCGCGGGCGAGGTGGCGATCTGGGATCACGGCGTATGGCGGCCCGAGGGCGGCATGCGCGCCGCGCGCGATGGCTATGCGCAGGGCAAGCTCAAGTTCACGCTCGACGGCGAAAAGCTGCACGGTGGCTTTACGCTCGTGCGCAGCGCGATGCACGACGGCAAGCAGGAAACGTGGTTGCTCATCAAGCAGCGTGACGATGAGGCCGTGAGCGAAGACGATTTCCATGTGGTCGACGACGAGCCGGCTGCGGAGCCGTCGCGCGAGCGCGCGGGAACCGGTGGGTCGAAACAGCGCTCAGCGGATAGCGAGGTAGCCGGCACGCAAGCCGAAGCCCGCGTCGCGAGCGCTGCCAGGCCGCGCCGCGCGAGCTCGCGAAAGAGCGTACGCGGCGAAGCTCCAGCGGAGATGCAAGGCGCCGTGCGCGCCGAGCTGCCCGCCACGCTCGCCCCGGAACTGGCGACGCCAGCCGACGCGCCGCCGGAGGGCAATGATTGGTTATACGAACTAAAGTTCGACGGATACCGCGTGCTCGCGCGAATCGATCGTAAGGCGCGCGGCGAGGGCGATGTGCGCATCCTGACGCGCACCGGCAATGACTGGACCGCGAAATTCCCGCGCCAGGTCGAAGCGCTGCGCGCGCTCGATATTGACTCGGCTTGGATTGACGGCGAGGCCGTGGTGCTGGACGATGCGGGCGTGCCCGACTTTCAGGCGTTGCAGAACGCTTTCGATGCGGGCAGGGCCGACACCATTGCGTTCTGGCTATTCGACTTGCCTTGGCTCGATGGGATGGATCTGCGTGCCGTGCCGCTGGAGGCGCGCCGGGCGAAACTCGCCGCCTTGCTGGCCCGCAAGCCCCAGGAGGCCTTGCGTTTTTCCGAAGCATTCGAAGGTGCGCCCCAGGCGTTGCTCGAAGCCGCTTGCGAAGCGAATCTCGAAGGCCTCGTCGCCAAGCGGCG
The DNA here is from genome assembly GCF_051125205.1 of Paraburkholderia sp. A1BS-2L. Taxonomy (NCBI): domain Bacteria; kingdom Pseudomonadati; phylum Pseudomonadota; class Betaproteobacteria; order Burkholderiales; family Burkholderiaceae; genus Paraburkholderia; species Paraburkholderia sp. A1BS-2L. Next base: position 672,780 of record NZ_CP120430.1, on the reverse strand, counting down.
CGATAGCCAATACACCTCCAGGCGCAGCGCGGCGTGGCTCAAGCTGCGCTGCTCACGACGCCAGGAATTCGTTATCGGCGGTTATACGGAGCCTCAGGGCAGCCGCGACGGCTTTGGTGCACTGTTGATCGGCGTGTATGACGACAAGGGCACATTGCAGTACTCGGGCAAGGTCGGCACGGGTTTCGACGCCAGCCGGCTCAAGGCAATGGCGGGCGAGCTGGCCGCGCGCGAGCGCAAGACCTCGCCTTTCGCCGCCGTGCCTGCCGCCGATCGCCGCGCTTGCGTGCACTGGGTAGAGCCCGAACTCGTGGCCGAAGTGCGTTTCAAGACGTGGACGAGCGCTGGCGTCGTGCGTCAGGCGTCGTTCGTCGGCCTGCGCGAGGACAAGCCCGCGCAGAGCATCGTGCGCGAATCGCAGCCGCCGCCCGTGCGACGCAACCAGAGCGAGAGCGCAAGCAAACACAAGGTCAGAACACAGAACCCGAACAACGGCCGGACGGCGAAGGCTGAGAGCACGTCCAAAGCCAGCGGGCCAGCCCCGCATGCCCGGCGCCGTGCAAAGGTGGGCGATACCGAAGTGGCAGGCGTTCGCGTGAGCCATCCCGATCGCGTGATCGATTCGAAAAGCGGCCTCACAAAGCTCGATCTGGTTCAGTACTTCGAGGCGATTTCGCCCTGGCTGCTGCCACATCTCGCACGGCGTCCCGTCGCGCTCGCACGCGCACCCAAGGGCGTGGGCGGGGAGCTGTTCTTTCAGAAGCACGCGAACGCCTTGCAGATTGCGCAGGCCACCCAGCATGCCGATCTGGATCCCGGTCACGCTCCGCTCTTGACGCTCGACTCGACTGAGGCGCTCGTGGGGGCCGCGCAGATGGATACCATCGAGCTGCACACGTGGAACGCGCTCGTGACGAACATCGAAAAGCCCGATCGCATCGTCTTCGACCTCGACCCCGATCCCTCGCTGCCGTGGACGCGCATGCTCGAAGCGGCGCGGCTCACGCGCGATTTGCTGGACGCGCTCGGTCTGCGTGCGTGGTGCAAGACGAGCGGCGGCAAAGGGCTGCACGTGGTCGTGCCGCTGGCGCGCCATGCGGGCTGGGACGAAGCGAAAGACTTCGCGCGGGCTGTGGCGGACCATATCGCCGCGACGCTTCCTGAGCGCTTTAGCGCGAAGATGGGCGCGCAAAACCGCAGAGGGCGCGTGTTCGTCGATTATTTGCGCAATGGGCGCGGCGCGACGACTGCCGCCGCGTTTGCGCCGCGCGCGCGGCCTGGCCTCGGCGTTTCGGTGCCCGTGGCCTGGGACGAGCTGCAGGCCGTGACGAGCGGCGACCAATGGAACGTAGCGAATGTGCGTGAACGGCTCGATAGCCTGCGTGAGGACCCATGGCGCGACTACGCAAAGGCGCGCCAGCGTATTACGGCGGCGATGTGGCGACAGTTGGGGAAGGCAAAGGAGTAAGAGCGCGATAGACGAGCCGGCACAGCAAATGCGCCCTGCGCATGCGCCGGATTGCGCCGGGCGGCTTTGGTCACGTGGCGGAAATCCAGCAGGCCGAGAATACCAACCTTAACGCCGAATTGAATGGCTTACTGCGCTTGCTCATGCCAAGGAAAAAGACCGGAGTCTGGCTCAGATGCCTCGAGCTGCTTTTCAGCCCAACGGGCGCACGACAGAAGAGGAAAACGCTCGCGCGCAAGCCGACGACGGCCAGACCCACCCGTACGCCCGCGCCGAAGCGTACCAACGAACGCCATCCTGGCCGCCCACTTGTGGCGCGCACGCCGGGGCGGTGGGTGCGCTCGTTTCACTCCGCGCCCGCGTTGCCCGGTCGGCTCGTCAATCACCTGACGTACGCGTTATATCTGCCAGCCGCAGTGACATCCTGGGCGGACATACCCCTCGTGGTCATGTTGCATGGCTGCAAGCAAACCGCGGAGTCGTTTGCTGCCGGCACACGCATTTGCAGGGTCGCAGAGCGCGCCGGATTCGCCGTGCTCATTCCCGAGCAGGCAAAGACCGCGCACGCACACCGTTGCTGGCACTGGCACGAGAGTCTGGCGCATTCCGAGGCGCCTGCCGTTGCGTCGCTCGTCGAAGAGATTGTTGAGGCGCACGGCTTCGACCGCGAACGCATCTATCTCGCGGGGATTTCGGCAGGAGCGGGCCTCGCGGCGTTGCTCGCAGTTCATTATCCAGAGCGCTTTGCCGCCGTTGGCCTGCATTCAGGCCCGGTGTTTGGCGCCGCGAATTCCGCCATGACCGCCATGCGCGTCATGCGTGACGGCAGCCGCGAAGATCCCCTGCGTCTCTTGGAGGCGGCTGTGGATCTGGCCCACCATCCGGGCATGCCGGCCATTATTGTCCATGGGGAGCTTGATGCGGTTGTCTCGAAGCGCAACGCCGCGCAGCTCGCCGTCGAATTCGCGCGGCTCAACCGGCTGATCGATGCACAAGGCGCCATGCGCGTCGGCGAGCGACGGACATACAGCCGCGATGCGGTCGAGTACACCGATTATCTGGGGGCGGGGCGGCTCGTCGTTAGAGTCTGCATCGTTCGGGGTCTGGGCCATGCGTGGAGCGGCGGCGACCCACGCGAAGCGTTTCATTCTGGCAAAGGTCCCGACGCAACGGCGATGCTGTGGAATTTTTTTCGGCGCCAGCGGCGGTCGGTGAAGCGACTGCCATAACGTCTCGTTGGGGTGTGGCGCTCAGCGTGAGACGACGGCTGTGTGTTTTGACGGTCCCGGAGAGGGGCATCACGGGCACTACTCGTCGTGCCCGCTACGGCGTTTGTCATTCATCGTGGGTACGGGCGGTGCGCAACATGGGGTGTTTGAGGAGGGTACATGATGAAACCTATGATGAATGCAACGCACACGATTTTGATGGCACTTCTGGCAGGCATGGCACTCGTCACGGCAGACGCGGCCTTCGCGCAAGTCTATGTCACGCCGCAACCACAGCCGCGGTACGAAGAGCCGGCTCCCGCCCCGGCGCCTGGCGTGGCGATCACGCTTGGGTGGCACGGCGACCGCTATTGGGACGGCCACCGCTATTGGGAGCATGACGAATGGATGCACCGTCATCCCCATGAGTATGACCCGCGAGGCGATCGTGAGCACGAAGACCGCGACCGCTAATAGCACGCCTGAGGCGAGGGGCAGCGCGCCTGTCTGCCTTGCGCGACAGGCGCGTTCTTCTCGCTAAAACACTCGTCTACGCGATGAATCTCCACTGCCGTCGAACTCGTCGAACGATGGCGTCTAACTGGTCGGCAACCTGCGCGATGATTCTGTCGCGCTGACTTTGTCGCGCTGACTTTGTCGTATTGACGCAATGCGCGCTTCGAGGCACGGCCGTTGCGTAACACGAGGCGTGACCATGTGGAGCGTGGGTCCGTGCGACGTGGCGGAAGGTTTCCTCGGCCAGTTGCGCCGCAGCCCGCGCCATTCAGGAGTTGACAATGCTTTATTACGCCCTCGTGTTTTTCATCATCGCCGTGATCGCCGCCTTCTTCGGGTTTGGCGGCATCGCTGTCGGAGCAGCGAGCATCGCCAAAATCCTGTTCTTTATCTTCGTCGTCCTCTTCGTTGTGAGTCTGCTGTTTGGCGCTTTACGGCGTTAATGGCGTCTCTGAAGCGGGGCGAACGATGCAATTGCCTCATGAAAACCCGCGGAGTCCGTTGGCCGAGAGGCCACTCGTTGAAACACGGAGACCGCCCGGCACATGCATGGGCGGTCGACATGCGTCCGGGGCTCGCCACCACCGGAACCGACAATGACCCGAGCGGCATTCTGACTTACTCCCTCGCCGGTGCGCAATATGGATTCGACCTGCTGTGGATATGCGTGCTCTCGTACCCGTCGATGGTTGCGCTTCAATTGATCGCGACGCGCGTTGCAGCGGTGACTGGCAAAGGCCTCACGGAAAACATGCGTGAGCACTATTCACGTTGGCTATTTCTGCTCGCGGTTGGGCGCTTTCTTTTGGCGAATACGCTGAACATGGCCGCAGACATGCTGGCGATGGGCGAAGGCGCGCAGCAGATTTTTCGCGGCCCGGTGGCACTTCTTACGCTCGCATTCGCCGGCGCATCACTTGCGCTCCAATGGTGGGTGCCGTACGCGCGCTACGCAGGCGTCGTAAAGTGGCTTTGTATCGCCTTGTTCTGCTATGCAGGCACGCTGCTTGTGGCCGACGTGCAGTGGCGGGTGGCGGGATGGCACGCGTTGGTGCCGGACGTGACATTATCGGAAGGCTTTCTGGGAATGCTGGTAGCCGTACTCGGTACAACCGTCAGTCCCTATCTGCTGTTCTCGCAGGCCGAAGAGGAAGTCGAGGAACGGGGAGACGATGCTTCGCAAGCCAACGTCGATCGTGCGCAATCGCGTGAAGAGCCGCGCCAGTTACAAGGAAAGCGCCATGAAACGCTGATTCGCACACTGCTGTCGAATGGGGCAGGCGCACTCATTCTGTGCGCTTCGGCAGCAACGTTGCACGCGCAGCACATGCAGGTCAATTCGGTTAGCGACGCAGCGAAAGCGATTCTTCCTCTTGCGCATGGATTTGCCGCGCAGGTCCTCGGTCTTGCGCTCCTGGGCACGGCGCTTCTCGCGCTACCACCGCTGGCCGGTTCGGCGGCGCACGCAGCGGCGAGTTCGTTCGGCTTGGCCCGGGGCAAACGACGCGACCGCCGCATCGCCGTCGTGCTGCTCGTCCTCATGGCAATGAGCGCCGCCACCGCCCTGCTCTTTGGGGCACTCGGCGTGGATGCGGTGAAGGCCTGTTACTGGAGTGCGTTGACCAATGGCATGACAGTGACGCCGGTGCTCATTCTGCTCGTCCTTTTGAGCCGTCACCCAGAAGCCGTCGGCACGTTGAAATTTCATTGGTTCGTGCGCGCATTGAGTTGGTTGGCGGTCGTTGCTGCGGGAGCAGCGTTGACCGCGCATACGATATTGCCGTTTCTCTAACGCTATGCGGGAACGAACATACCGATCGCTGCCAGGGCCATGAACGCAGTCGCTGTCCAGCCTCCAACTTTCAGGAGCCCTGAAATGGCAAATTTGCCCATCATGCGACGACTGGTCCCCATCAGCATGACGACGATCATAACGGGTACGGCGGCAAGACCATTGATGACGGCGCTCCAGTAAAGCGCCTTTACCGGGTCGAGGTGCAAGAACGTAATCGCTACGCCGCCCAGGATGGCCAGGACAATGACGGAATAGAACTCGCGTGCCAGCGTGAGATGCAGGGACAGGCTGCCGCGCCACCTGAACGCGCCCGCCGCGCCGTAGGCCGCGGAACCGGCAAGCACGGGCAGCGCGAGCAGCCCGGTTCCCACGATGCCCGCGGCAAATACGAACGCAGCGAAACGACCGGCGATGGGCGTAAGGGCTTTCGCCGCGTCTGCGGAAGTCTGAATAGAGACGTGGTGAACATGCAGCGTGGCTGCCGCGGTCAACATGATGAAAAAGCCCACGCCATTTGAAACACCCATACCGATCCATGTGTCTGCCGTAATCCTGTCGAGCTGCCGGTATGCACGGAACGAAGAGACCCAGCGCAGCGAATGTTCGCCCGGCTTCGATCGGAGCTCCTCGACTTCCTGTGAAGCTTGCCAGAAAAAAAGGTAAGGGCTGATCGTGGTCCCGAGTACGGCGACAATGGTGGTGAGATATTTGCCAGACAGCTGCGCACGCGGGTGAACCACGGAAAGCGCGACTTGCGCCCAGTCGACAGGCACAACGAACGCAACCGCGACGTACGTAAAGAGCACGATGGTCAGCCATTTCAGAAAGCGGGCGTAGCTTTCATAGGGCAGGCAGATCTGGACTATCGCGGAAAATGCGCCCAGCGCCACTGTGTACAGTTGCTCCGGGCCGTGCACCAGCAAATGGATGGCCGCACCCATGGCTGCCAGGTCCGCGGCGATGTTGATCGTATTGGCAATTGCTAGAAGCAGCACGAGAACGATCACGATCCAGCGTGGACCGAAGGCGCGCATGTTGGAAGCAAGCCCTCTGCCGGTCACCCGTCCGATTCGCGCGCTGATCATCTGAATGGCGACCATCAGCGGATACGTCAGCAGCAGCGTCCATAGCAATGAGAGACCAAATTTCGCGCCGGCCTGCGAGTAGGTCCCGATTCCGCTCGGGTCGTCGTCGGCACCGCCCGTTACGAGTCCGGGTCCGAGGCGGGACAGCCAGGATCGTTCCGTTCGATCCGTTACGGCGGCTTCTGGTTCAAGCTTTTGATTGTCGGCCACGAAAGTTTCCTGCAACGCGCGGGATGCGATGTTGCCGGGAACGCGCAAGTCCCGTGCCGCGCCCGAATATATTGTCATGAGCTAGGCACGCTGCTTTGGCAAGGTCCTGACAGTATCGTAATCTGGCGCGTCGCCGGCTCAATGCGGAGGAGAACAGTGTCTGAAACGCTTCCACAGCTTTTTCATTGTCCGATGATCGGCTGCGACGCGCGAGGCGAGAAAGCCCCGTGCGAAGGAGGCGCCCGGCGCCGTTTCAGGTGACGTTTGAGGGAGTGCCTTCAGAAGCCGATCGGCAACGACGGCGTCGTTTCGCCAACCCAGATCATCCTGGAGCGCGGTTAGCGCTTCAACATAATGTTGGACGGACCGCCTCGCGCACAGTGACGCGAAGAACTCGGTGGCATACCGAACTTTCTTTGCCGCGATGCGGGCGCGGTGGCGATGGTGAGCGTCGAGGCCGGCCAGACCTTTGCCGCGGCGAATCAGTTTACTGTGACGACGGCGCAGGACATTCGCGGCGAATTGTCTTGCTGGACGGCTGATTGCTTCGCGCTGTTCGTCGGACATTTCAACTCTCCAGCTTCCTCGCTGCAACCACAATGCGAGTTGAAGCGCGAGTCGCGTGTAGCGAACCGACTCGACTGCAGCGGCCGCCCGTTGCCGGTTGCTGGCGGCGATCTGCGCGCATGCCTCGCGCACGGGCAGAATCTCGTCCGGAGTCGTGTTTGCGCCGGCATGTTCGAGCGTCGACCCCGCGAGTACCTCCCAGTCCCGCGCAGCGCCGAGTTCAGCGGCAATCCAGCGCAATTCATCGTCAAGTCCGGGAGGCGCGGGAATGACTTTTCCAAACAGACCAAGCGCCGAGCGCAAACGGCGAAGCCCCACGCGCATCTGATGAACGCTCGACGGCCCATGGCCGGAGACGACACCGCGCTCGTTGGCGGCGACCTGATCCAGACAATTGCGCGCGATGGTGCAGAAGGCGTCTTCGACAGAGTCTCGCTTGTTCAGCTGCACCGGCTGCGCCTTCACGGCCGCGCAGTGCTCAGTGAGGAGCAGGCCGTAGCCGATGTCAGCCTTGCTGAAATGGTCGATACGCAAGGGCACAGATTCGAGCAGTTCCAGTGCGACCTGGTACAGGCTCTCTGGCTTACCCCGCTTCAGCTCAAGTTCCACCGCTGCGATCGGCTCAGAAGCCGACTGCGCTTCGATGGTTCCCTCGTCGAGCGCCACCTCAAGTTCGTCGCCAGACGACAAGCGCAGCGGATAGACTGAGCGCCTGATCCGGGTGACAAACACGGGGTTTAGCTGTGCGACAGTCGCGTCGTCGCGAACCAGCCTGCCGCAGTCACTATCGTCAGGGATGCGATCCCGAAGCAACTTGAGATCGGGGACGTTGCTCTCGACGGGTGTTTCGAACTCGTCCCTGTCGAAAAGGCCCGCCCGCGCCGACCCTTCCCGCTTCAATGTCTGGAACCTGTCGTTGCCGTCGGTCCGCACGCGCAAAGAAGCCTTGCAGCTATGAAATTCAAGCGAAGGCGTATCGAAATAGGTAGTCGTCAACAACCGGGGGCGCCTGGCCGCTCCCTCGTGCTGCTTACCTGGCGGGTGACGACGCAACGCCACAAGGTCCTCATTGGATACCCGCAACTTCAGCTCGCGCTCCATGGTGCCTCCCCTACGAACGACGGCCCGATGGCGACAGTGCAATGACGCGACATGGGTGCTTGAACGCAGTTTTCAGATAGTGCGCGAAGCGGGCCTGCCGCCGCTGCGCGGGCGGTCATAGCAGCCGTGCGCGAGCGTTTGCGGCAGCGTGCTCCATGAGAAGAGCCACGATTTCGCGCGTCGGCACGCTCACCGCCAGCGCGCCGACCATGGTCGGGCGAACCCAGCGACAATGCACAATTTCGTGGGCGGGCTGTGGCGTCGTATCGACTGGCACATCGAGAACGAATACGTGATGCCGTTTGCTGAAGCCCACAAACTCGAATTCATACCGTAGCAATTCTCCGACAATCAATGTTTCTTCCAGCAGCTCCCGCTTCGCCGCATGCAGTGGGCCCTCGTGCCGCTTTACCGTCCCGCCGGGGAGTGACCAGCGAGAGCGCCCGCGCGTCACGAGCAGTACCCTGCCATCATTTCGGCACACGATCGTCGCGCGGCTTCTCATGGCTGAAAATTGTCTGGTGACCTTCATTAACAGGCGGGTACGAACCTTCCGTCCCGCATTCTCCCGCATTCGTTACCCCGGCAGCGCCGCCGGATGGAACACGAACCCAATCGCAATTCCCGCGCCTGAAGCCGCACCATCACCTCGACAGTCGCCATCGATGAGAACGGACTCATGTCGGTCGTTGTCGCCAAAATTCAGTGACCTGCAAAGTCAATAATTTGGATATCTAAATCTTATTTTTGAGAGCCAAATTTCCTCGAACTGACAAGTAACATTTTCTTTTCTCAGATGAAACTCTTTTCGCAAATCTGGCGGGCCGCATTTATTGATTGCATCGCCCATCCCATCGTGCACAACGACAGTTTCAGCGACATGCGGGACGGCCCGGATTGCCGCGTTGCCGTCCACCATTTACGATCAGATCACCTCGCTAGCGTCGCCTATTCCGATTGACACCGCGAGAGCAAAGCTTAATGAATTTCACCAGTGATGATTGGAGCAGACGAATGAACGAACTGGCTGGTGACATGCTGGCGACCGTCCTGAACATCGACGCGGAAATCAGGGTCCGCACGAACCGTCTGGCTGAAATGGAGCGCAGCGCTCAAGAGGGAATGGACCCATGGCTGGATGAAGCGCAAGCTATTTTGCTTGCGGACGTGGCGCGGTTGAAAGCGCGCCGCGAAGAGCAGTTGCGCAAGCTCGAAGCGCTGGTTGCTTGCCGACCGGCCAGACGGTCAACAAGCAAGCACGTGCTTTTTGGCTGACTGGTTGGAGTTGGGCGTCGCTTGTCCAGGTGCGGCGGCGTTCAACTGTTTGCCGCCATGCGTACGCGCGCGCCATTAAATAGTCAAACAATGGGCGCACGCGGTCAGCCGCGGGATAAGAGATTTCCTTGACCGAGTCCGGGCACACGATCGCTCGCTCAACCGGCCCGGCCGGCACTCGCCCATTAACGTTTTCACGTCATGGCGTGGAGCAGGGTTTCACCATCATGCGTCACACGCGGGCGGTGCACGCCAGACGCGAGTTTCTCGAGTGCGACAACCTGCTGCTCAAGCAGCGTGTCGAGTTCTTCGCGGTCCAGGCCGATCTGGTCGGGCGACGCTTTGACCAGCATGAGCGTCGCAAATTCGTGAGGGCTCAACATTGCTGTCTCCTTTGTGCTTCTGATAATTTTTTTGCCGCTTTCTATCGGTCAGTCCTGCACGGGAGGGCGATACGGTCAGTGTTGCCTTCGACTAGAGTTCGCTCCGGTCCTGAGCGGGTGTTCGGGCATGGACCTGCCGCTGCCCGCGTCCAGCTCCGTGGTGTGGGCACACGCGAGAGGAAGCGGGGTAACCGTCATCTCCAGCGCAGAACTGGCGAGCATCGCGATGACATTTTCGGTGCACTGGGGCCCGGCAACGGAAATATCGATTGTCATTGACTCGACGCCGGTCTTGCGATCGACGCTCACACTCTAGCGCCGAACTTTGGCGCCGCTTTTCGCCAGCGATTGCCATATCGGAATGACCTGCAGCTTGCCCTTGGCGGCGTGGATCGAAAGCCTTTGTATGACCATTCTGGTATCCATTTTTGACGACTACCTCAGCCGGGAAAAGAAGAATACGCAGGGAATATTAAAAAGTCATGCCCGGGAGCCTGTCCGTATAGGCAGAGTTATGGACGCGCAACCGCCGGAGCGCAGCAGTGCGTCTTCTACATCGGCCCGAGTTCGTCGCCAGGCCAATGCCTCGCCAAGTCATTCAGCAGTGGGCCCAGTTCTTCGCGATCCCGAAAGCGCTTGTTCGGCTTCAGCGATGTCCCGAGCGGTGGCGCCGGAAGCCAGCGTCGAGGCGACTGGGTGGCAGCCGGTGTTTTCCCTGAGATGAAATCGGTTGCAGCCAAAAAAAGGCTGAACTACGATTCAATCAAATAGAAATTCGATGTGAAATTCTATGTAAAGCGGCCTGGACACCGGAGGGTCCGGTGCGCCTCGTGATTTCGGCCGGGATGCGATGGCATTAGCGTCTCCGATGGAAGGTGGCGACTTCACGCGTGGCGGATTCGTAGACACGTTCCATCTGTTCGAGGCAGGCGGTAGCCTGCTCGGCAGCGGACTGGATGCCCGCGGCCGCCTTGGCCATCTTGAGGAGCACCGCCTCACGCAACCGTGCGTACTCTTCGCACACGCGTGCACCTTCTGCAGTGCTCACGTAGTACACGCCAGTGCGCGCCGTTCCGGATTTTTCGACGAGTCCGGCCTTGATCAGCTTGCGTAGTTCGTACTGCATATTAGCTACGTCCTGCCGGTTGGTCATATGCAGCAGATCGCGAATGGTCTTTGGCCGTTCGTGCATATGGATGACGTGCACCAGTGCGTTCTCCAGGCCGCTCAACGTGGTGCCGGTGACCGCGGCCATGCACTCGGACTGCCAGCGCGAGAACGACTGGTTCAGACGCATCACGGCGTATTCGAGGTCGGTGATCTCGACGCCGAAGTCGTCCATCGCGAGGTGCCATCGATGTTCGGCAGCGTCGGTCTTTTTTGTGGTTCTGCGTGAATGTTCGGTCATTGCGGAATCGCGCGGTTGCGGCCTATGCCGTCGACTGGGTTGAGAGAGTGGGGCGCCGCGAGGCAGCCCGTCATGTAAACAAATTTTACTGCGCCAGGACTGACATGAGACGAATTCTGAACACGAAGGATTTCATTCTGGGGACGTTTGCGACGAACTGCTCGGGCGGGATGTCGGTGACGAAGATCGGGGAGCGCTGGGCCAACTCGTGGGAGAACAACGAAAAGCTCGCGCTCATGCTGGACGAGGCCGGTATCGACTTCATGCTGCCCATCGCGCGCTGGATTGGCTACGGCGGGGAGACGGACTTCCACGGCTCGGTGCTGGAGACCATGACGTGGGCCGCGGGCCTGCTCGCGAAAACGCGCCATCTCACCGTATTCGCGACGATTCACACGGCGGCGAACCATCCGGTCGTGGTTGCCAAGCAGATCGCGACGCTCGACCAGATTGGCAGCGGACGCGCCGGCCTGAACATCGTCGCGGGCTGGAACCGCCCCGAGTACGAAGCGCTCGGCCTGCCGCTCGCGACAGGCCACGACAAGCGCTATGCGTATGCGCAGGAGTGGTTCGACGTCGTGCAGAAAATCTGGACGCACGACGGCCCCTTCAACTGGAACGGCGAAAATTTCCAGCTGAAGAACGTCTATGGGCTGCCGCGCCCGTGGAACGGCGAACGCCCGCCGATCCTGAACGCGGCCGGTTCAGGCGAAGGGCGCGATTTCGCGATCGGCAACGCGAATTTCCTGTTTACGCCGGCGATCGATCTGGATCGTTCGCGCACGGAGATCGCCGAGCTAACGCAGAAAGCCGTCACTGCGGGTAAGGACGTCAACGTGCTGACGTTCTCGCACGTAGTCTGCCGCCCGACCGAGGAGGAAGCGCGCCAGTATCTCCACTATTTTGCGCAGGACAACGCGGACTGGGGGGCGGTCGATAACCTGGTTGCACTGCAGTTCGCGAATGCACAATCGTTCCCGCATGATCTGCTCGCGCTGATTCGCGACCGGATGGCCGCAGGGCACGGTGGCTTCCCGCTCGTGGGCACGCCCCAGCAGGTGGCGGCGGGGTTGATCTCGCTCGCCGAAGCCGGTTTCAAGGGCACGACGCTGTCGTTCGTGGATTATGTGAAGGAGTTCCCGTACTTCCGCGATACGGTGTTGCCGATCCTCGAGGCACATGGGCTGCGCAGCCCGCGGGAGCGTAGCCATGCAGCCTGAAGCCATCGATGACATCGGCGCGCTAAGCCGCTGCTTCGTGCAGGCGATGCGCGGTTTCGCGGGCGCGGTCTGCGTGGTGACCGTCGCGGACGCAGAAGTGCGCAGCGGCTTTACCGCCACTTCCGTATCGTCGTTTTCGGCTCAGCCGCCCATGGTGGTGGCCTCGCTGAAAGCGACCAGTTCTTCGGCCGCACTGCTCGAACGTACGCGACGCTTCGGCGTGAACCTGCTGCGCACCGAGCAGCGTGCGATCGCTGAGCGCTTCGCCGGATTTTGCGGCGAACAGGGCGAGGCGCGCTACGGCGACGACCAATGGGTGCACGCGATACCGGACGGCGCACCGCTGCTGGCGAATAGCGTGGTCGCTATGGATTGCGAGGTGGAGGAGTTGATCGTACGCCACGGGCACCTGCTTATCATCGGCCGCGTGCGCGCGGTGAATCGCGACGAGTCCACGCCTTGTCCTCTCGTCTACTGGCAGGGGCGTTACACCGCGCTCGCTGACCAACTGGCGGCAGCGGGCTGACTTCCCTCATTCGGGGAGATCCTGGCACATTTGTTCGTATCAACTGTGCGACGATGCCGGGCTGGTACTAAGCATGACGAATCATTGATGAAAATTGGAGATTGTCGATGGGGAGGAAGTACGGGAAATGCGCGCTCGCTGCGCTGATTGGCCTTGCAGCACCGGTCGCCCACGCGCAAAGCAGCGTCACGATCTTCGGCTTGCTGGACGCCGGCGTGTCGTATATCAGCAATCAGGGTGGTAAATCGAACGGGCAGATGGCGGATGGCATTGCGGTGCCGAACATCTTCGGAATGGAGGGGACAGAGGATCTGGGCGGCGGCCTCAAGGCAAAGTTCCGTCTCGTCAACCAGTTCTCGCTCGGCAACGGCTCGATCATCGCCTCGCCCAGCAACAGCTCGATGACGAGCGGCGGTCTCTTTGCCCGCGAAGCATGGACTGGCCTCGCGAGCGACCGTTACGGCAGCCTGACAATGGGTCGCCAGCAGGACTTCATGGTCGATACCTTGCTCGCAGACGTCGGTGCGGATTCGGCGCTATACGTGGGCGGCCTGTACAACTTCCGTGACGGTCCGTTCTCCGGCCTGAATCTGCCGGATTCGCCGCCAAACGAAGCCTATAACTTCGATCATATGAACGGCGCCGAAGCGTTGTCGAATTCGGTGAAATACACGTCGGCGAACTTTAGCGGACTCAAGTTCGGCGGTATGTACGCGTTCGGCGGGACTGCCGGCAATTTCAGTCAGAACAGCGCGTCGAGTTACGGCGTGAGCTATGCGAGGGGGGCGCTCGCCGTGGGGGCCGCCTATACGAATGTCAAGTACGCGGTGCTCGAAGGCGGGAGTATCCGCAACTGGGGGGCGGGCGCGCGCTACTCGATCGGCGGCGCGCTGTTGACTCTGCTCTATACCAATACGCGCAACACACAAAATGGTGCGGCCGTCAACATGGTCGAGGCGGGCGGCACGTATCGCGTAACACCGGCATTCGGGCTGGGGGCGAACTACATGTACATGTGGGGCAACGCGGGCGTCGACAACAATCACGCGCATCAAATCAATGCCGTGGCTCAGTACAGTTTGTCGAAGCGCACGACGGTCTATGCCGAGACGTCGTATCAGATCGCCAACGCCGGGGCGACCGCGGCCATCGACGGCACGTTCGGCCCGTCCAGCAGCAATTATCAGTTTGTGGGGCGGGTCGGGATCCAGACGAGGTTCTGACCAGTTGGATGAGCACCGCCCGCCGTGTGTGCGGGGGGCGGTGGAGCAGCCTGAACGTGGCGATCCCGCTGTTGCTCGCGAAACTCGTGCTGCTCAGCCCACAGAAGATGGACGCGCATGGCTGCCAGTCCGCTCATGGAAGCGTGATACACGGTCGAAATCTGCTGCTCTCTAACCCTCAGGAAGTTCGAGCCGACAACCCGGCTTTCGCGTCGATACGTGCAACACGCTGCGCCTGTGGAAGAGCGAAGCTATCGAGTCCTTCGACCTGCAGGATTTCAACGCCGGCGACTACTACCAGGCCGTACAGGACAAGGTGATCTCCGAAACACCGTGCTGGGTGCCGTACCCGAATGACGAGCCCGTTTCGCGTTTCGCCCTCATGTTCACCACGCAACTGAACGATACGCATCCTGCCATAAGCCGCGCTGCGCGAACAGGTTCCCGGCGGCGCCGCCAATCACTCAGCATTCCTCTATAAAAATCGTTGTCGATGCCTGTCTGACGAACCCTGCAGGCCGTGTTCGGTCCGTATCGTTCGCTGTCCTGGCTGGTGACATGTCCGTTGCCCGGTTGTGGCGAAACGCAACAAATTTCGTGTTGACTGTTGCATGCGCGAGGTGCTGACAAAAATGTCCCAAACCCTTGTCCAGCAAGGATATCGACATGTTGGCATGTGGTTTGCTTTGTAGCTGCGGTACCAGGCCACAGCCCTTCCGGGCGTGAGGTGTTCCTGCGTTTATCGAGCGGTCATGCAAATTCACATGGAGACAATGATGAGAGAACGTGTAGCGTCGGCATTCCGAATGAGATCATGGGGGATAGGGCTTGCCGCAGTGGCCATGCTCAGTGGCGGCATGGCGCGCGCGGCCGCCGACTATCCGCCCGTCACCTTCGGCAGGCTGTCCAGCGCGCAGGGCGATCCGGGCTGGCTGACTTATTACCGCACCTATGACGGTCAATCGCATTCGCCTCTAAAGCAGATAACTGCGTCGAACGTAGCAAATCTGAAGCAGGCGTGGGCCTACAAATTCCCTGACGACCTGAAACAGGGCTTCGAAGCAACCCCGATCGTCAACGGCGATTATCTATTTGTTAGCACGCCAAAGGACAACGTCTACGCTTTCAACGCGAAAACTGGCGAGCAGTTTTGGAAGTTCGAGCCGAAGCTCGGACCGGAGTCGTTCAAGACGGCCTGTTGCGATGTGGTCAACCGCGGCGTCGCGCTGTATGGAAAGAACGTCTATGTCGCGATGCTCAGCGGCGAAGTGGCCGCGATCGACGCGCAGACCGGCAATCTGGTCTGGAAGAAGCAGATGTTCGAGCCTGGTCTCGGTTACGCGTTTTCGCTCGCGCCGCTCGCGCTGAATGGCTCGATCGTGGTCGGCACATCGGGGGGCGAGTACGGCATTCGCGGCTATATCGCGGCGCTGAACCCCGAGGATGGTTCGATCCAATGGAAGCGCAATACGATTCCGGGCAAGGGAGAGAAGGGCAGCGAAACCTGGCCCGAAGGCATGCAGGATCATGGTGGCGGCGCGGCCTGGCTGACCGGCACCTACGACGTCTCCTCGAACACGCTGTACTGGGGCGTGGGCAACCCCGGCCCGTGGCTGGCCGCACTGCGTCCCGGCGACAATCTGTACTCCGATTCGCTGCTCGCGCTCAACCCGTCGAATGGTTCGATCAAGTGGCACTACCAGTTCACGCGTAACGACACGTGGGACTACGACGGCGTCAACACGCCGATCCTCGCGAAGATCACCTATCAGGGCAAACACTACGACGCGATCGTGCACGCCGACCGCAATGGCTTCTTCCACGCGATCGATCGCACGACCGGCAAGCTGATCTATGCCAAGGCCTTCGTCAAGACGGAATCCGTCACCGGCTACACGAAGGATGGTCAACCGATCGCCGACGCGAGCAAGTATCCGAAGGCCGGTACGACTATCGAAACCTGCCCGAGTTTTCTGGGCGGCAAGAACTGGTGGTCAGTGTCGTATGACCCGAGCCGTCATATCGCCGTGGTGCCGACCCTGCACGCCTGCATGAGCCTGTCGGGCAAATCGGTAAGCTACATGGAGGGCCTGCCGTATCTCGGCGAAGGCTTCGAGATCAAGCCGGAACCGGGCAGCGAGGGTTACGGTGAACTGCAGGCAATCGACGTGAATACCGGCAAGAAGCTCTGGAGTCACTGGACCAGGATGCCCTGGAATGGCGGCGTGGCCACCACGTCAAGCGGTCTGGCTTTCAGTGGTTCGCTCGACGGCCACCTGTATGCGTTCGACACCGCTACCGGCAAGATCCTTTGGACCAGCCCGCAGTTGGCGAGCGGCATCATCGCGCAGCCATCAGTCTTCGAGGTTGACGGTAAGGAATACGTAGCAGTACTGGCAGGATACGGCGGTGCCAATCCGATCTGGGGCGGACCGATGGCCGACGTCGCCAAGGATGTTCCGCGCGGCGGCACGCTCTACGTATTCGCATTGGCGCAGGACTGATTCAGGCCTGTGCGGCCTCTCACGAATTCATCTTCATAACGAGCACTACATCATGGTCTCCCAAGCACGCAGAACTTTCATGATCCACACCGTGGGCCTGTGCGCGGCGCTCGCCGTGGCGCAACGCGCACAGGCGGGTGCGCCGCCCGTCGACGAGAACGACCCGGCAGCCAAGGGCCTTGGCTATCGCGCCAAGGCCAGCACAGTCGACGCTGCACACTTTCCCAAGTATCAGGCGGGCCAGAAGTGTGCGAACTGCCGGTTCTACACTGGCGCGGCGAACGAGCCCTCAGGGCCGTGCCCGATGTTCCCGGGTAAGGCCGTTTCCGCGGACGGCTGGTGCAACGTTTATGCAAAGCGCGCCTGAGCAGCACACCTGAGTCCGCCCGGTGCCGGCTCGCCCGGCACCTCCCGTTCCTGAATCCGGCATTCTCCGCATGACATTGACTATCGGCGCACTTCTGGCGCTTTCATTCCTGATCTCCATGCTCGGCCTGTTCCTGTTCATCTGGGCCCAGAGCAAGGGGCTCATGCGCGCAGGCCCCGCAGCGGCAGAGGTGATCTTCGCTGCGCATGAGGTCGGCTTCGTCGAAGACCCCGCCGCACCGCAGGCGCAGCTCGCGGCCTTGCAGGCCATCGAGCGCGCCGCCGAGGGTGCAGCCCACGCCGGCACCGCGCAATTCGCCCTCGCGCCCGATGCTTGCGAAGCGCGTCTGAAGCAGGACCGTTCGAGCCGCTGGCCCGCCTTCGCCTTCCTGACGTCCTCCATCGTCTGGCTCGTGCTGGGCTCGCTGGCCGGCCTGATCGCCTCACAGAAGCTGACGTCACCCGACTTCCTCACGCAGAGCGCCTGGCTCACGTTCGGCCGGATCCGCACTGCGCATCTGAACATGGTCGCCTATGGCTGGGCCTCGATGGCCGGTCTTGGCGTCGTGCTGTGGATGCTGCCGCGCCTGCTCGGCACCGAACTGGCCGGCGCGCGCTTCGCCACGCTCGGCTCGCTGGTCTGGAATGGCGCGGTGGCAGGTGGCGTCTCGGCGATCCTGTGCGGCTGGACCGACGGCCAGCAATGGCTCGAGATCCCCTGGCAGATTGGCATCCTGTTTGCGGCAGGTGGCGCGCTCTGCGCGGTGCCGCTGTTGTGCACGCTGCGCCGTCGCACCGTCGATCATCTGTACGTATCGGTCTGGTATGCGAGCGCGGCGCTGCTTTGGTTCCCGATCCTCTATGTGGTCGCGAAGGTCCCGCACGTTCATTCCGGCGTAGAGCAGGCGATCGTCAACTGGTGGTATGCACACAACGTGCTTGGCCTCTGGCTCACGCCGATCGGTCTCGCATCGGCCTACTACTTCATCGCCAAGGTGCTTGGGCGTCCGATCTATTCGTATAGCCTCTCGCTGGTCGGCTTCTGGGCGCTCGCGATGTTCTACAGTCAGGCCGGCATCCACCACCTGATTGGCGGGCCGGTGCCAGGCTGGCTGGTGAGCGTGTCGGTGGTGCAGAGCGTGATGATGATCGTGCCGGTGCTGGCCGTGGGTGTGAACCAGCATATGACGGTGGTGGGGCGCTTCGCCGCGCTGCGCCATTCGCCGACGCTGCGTTTCGTGGTGCTCGGCGCGATGCTCTACACGCTGGTTTCCCTGCAGGGTTCGCTCGAGGCCGTACCGTTCTTCAACCGGCTGGTCCATTTCACGCAATACAAGGTTGCGCATGCGCACCTTGGGGTCTATGGCTTCTTTTCCATGATCATGTTCGGTTCGATCTATTTCATCATGCCGCGCGTGCTCGAACGTGCGTGGCCCTACCCGCGCCTGATCGCGGCGCATTTTTGGCTGGTCTGCGTCGGCTTCGCGATTTATTTCGTAGCGCTGACGATTGGCGGCGTGCTGCAGGGCGTCGCGCTGCTCGATGCCTCGCGCCCGTTCATCGAATCGGTGACACTGCTCGAACCCTGGCTGCTGGCGCGCACGGTTGGCGGCGCGCTGATGACGCTCGGCCATGTGATCTTCGCCGGTCATTTCGTTGCGATGGTAGTGGGCCGCAGCGTGTACCGGACAGATCACAGCGGTGTCGAGCAAGCGGGCTCGCTGGGGGTGCGGGCATGAACCGCCTGCTGACCATTTTCATCGGCGCACTGATCATGCTGGCGCTTGCCACGCTCCTGCTGGTGGCCTTGCCGTACCGGGAACTGCGGACCGTGGGGGCACCGCAAGCGCTCGCACCTTACACGATGACCCAGTTGCGGGGCCGCGCCACTTATATCTCGATGGGCTGCGTCTACTGCCATACGCAGCAACCGCGCGCGGCTAGTTTCGGTCCCGATGCGCTGCGCGGCTGGGGCCGCCCTTCGGTGCCGGCCGACTATGCCTATGACGACCCGCATCAGCTTGGCGTGGCGCGCACCGGCCCCGATCTGTTCAATATCGGCGTGCGCCAGCCCAGCCTCGACTGGAATCTTGTCCACCTGTATCAGCCGCGAGCGGTGTCGCCGGGCAGCGTGATGCCGTCGTATCCGTTTCTGTTCCGGCACGTCACGCAGGCCGCGCCCGGCGAAAAGGTGATCAGCCTGCCGCCGCGGTATGCGCCGGCGCACGGCCAGCTCGTCGCCACGCAGGAGGCGCTCGATCTGGCGGCCTACCTGATTTCGCTGAACCACACCTATCCGATTTCCGCTTCCGAAGCTGGAGCCATGCAATGAACCGCCGTTTCCAACACGACTCCTTGATTGATCTGCGCGAACATGCGGAGCCCGGTGAGCGCACTCATCCCGTGCCCTGGCTGCTGTGGATCACCGTCCTGTCGCTCACAGTGTGGGGTGCCAGCTATTTCTGGCTGGAAATGTATTGGCCCGAGCAGGGTGCCGCGGCCAGCACGGCGGTCCAACCGGGTGCTGCGGCAGCGCCAGGGCCAGACGGCGCGCAGATCTTCTCGAGCCGCTGCGCCGCGTGTCACCAGGCAACGGGCAGCGGTCTGCCGGGCATGTTCCCGCCGTTGGCCGAATCGGAGTGGGTAAATGGCGACGCCCACAAGCTTGCCGATATCCTGCTGCTCGGCATCGAGGGCGCGCTGTCGGTCAAGGGGGCGAGTTTCAATGGCACCATGCCGACGTTTGGCGGGACGTTGTCGGATGCGGAAATCGCCGCAGTCGGCAGCTACGTGCGCTCGCGCTTCGGCAATCATGCGCCTGCGCTCGACGCTGTGCTCGTCAAGGCCGAACGCGATCGCCTGGGCCATCGCGCTACGCCGTGGAAGGGCGACGCCGAGCTGAAGTCGGCGCAATAGCGATATGTCCATGAGCGCCGCATCGACTCTCGACTGCATCACACTCGACGTGCGAGGCATGTGGTGCACGAGCTGTGCCAACGCCCTGGAGCGCGTAATGAAGCGTCAACCGGGCGTGCTCGATGCCACGGTCAGTTTCGCCTCGGAGTCTGCCCAGTTGCAGTGGGATCCCCATGTGACCACACTCGATTCGATCCTTTCTGCCGCCGATAAGCTCGGTTACGCCTGCGCCGCAGAGGGCGCCGGCCACGACCGCCGCGCGCACTTCGCGAGGATCAGGCGGGATCTGGGCTTGCGTCTGGCCGTGGCGGTGTTCTTCGACATGTGGGTGATGGTCGCGCAATGGACGCTTTATCTATCTCCCGACGGCACACTGTCGCCTGCGGCGCAATATGACTTCGCGTTGTTTGCAGGCGTGATGTGTCTGCCGATCATCGGCTGGTGCGCGCGGCCGTTCTTTCGCGCGGGCTGGCGCACCCTGCGTGCTGGCGCGCCGGGCATGGACCTGCTGGTGTCGCTTGGCGCGCTGGGGGCCTTCGCCTTGTCGCTGTGGCGTCTCGCGAGCGGTAACTCGGCCGTGTATTTTGATTCGGCGGCTACCATCGTGACCTTCCTGCTCGCGGGTCGCCTGATCGAAATATCGGTGCGGGCCCGCTCCGCGGATGCCGTGCGAGTCCTGCTCGATCTGCCGCCAGAGCACGTTTGCGTCGTCAACGCGGATGGTTCAGAGACGGTGATGCTTGCCAAGCGGGTCGCGCCGGGCAACGCCATCCGGATCCGGCCCGGCGAGCGTATTCCACTCGACGGCATCGTTGTGCGTGGCACGTCGCTGCTCGATCGCTCGCTGCTGACCGGCGAAACGCAGCCCGCGAAAGCCGGCTGCGGCGACGCGGTGGAGGCCGGGACGCTCAACGGCGAGGGCGAACTGATCGTGCTGGTACATGGCGCATGGGGGGCGCGTCGGGTGGACCGGATCGCGCGCGAAGTGCGTCGCATGCTGGCGCGCAAGACCGCCTCGCAGACACTCGCCGAACGGTTCACGCGACGTCTGGTGCCGGCGATCAGCATGCTGGCCGTGGGTGCCTGCATGCTGGGCCTGTACCGCGGGATGGCGTGGCCGACGGCGCTCGAGCGTGCGGTGGCGGTGCTGGTGATCACCTGTCCGTGCGCGCTGGGCATGGCGGTGCCATTGGCGTTGTCGGCGGGTGTCGGGCGAGCCGCGCGGGAAGGCATCCTGTTTCGCGACGTCGAAGCGCTGGAAAAGGCCGGGCAAATCTCACACGTCTATCTGGACAAGACGGGGACGCTGACCGAGGGCCGGCCCAGGCTTGTGAACTTGTGCCTTGCGCCAGGTATCGATCGCGATTTCCTGATTGAAATGGCAGCGCTGGCCGAGCGTGGCAGCGAACATCCGCTGGCGAAATCGATTCGTTCGCTCGTGTCGGCGGCCCGTCTCGAGGTGCTCGATCGCGCCATCGGGACCTGCCGGGCGGTGCCGGGTTCCGGCGTCGAATGGCTGGGCGCGGATGGCGTCTGCCTGCGCGTGGGGCAGGCCGCATGGCTGGCTGAAAACAGCGTTGCCGTGCCGTTCAAGTCCGTGCCGCACACGCTGGCGCATGTGGCGCGCGGGGATCGGTGGCTGGGTGCACTGGCCTTTTCCGACATGCCACGACCCGGTGTCCGCGATGCCGTGACGCGTCTGCGCATGTCCGGCCTCACCGTTGCGATGCTGAGCGGCGACGCCGACGATGTCGCCCGGGACATCGCCCGCAAGGTGCGTATTGCGGAAATCGATGTCTTTGCCGGCCACTCGCCCGAAGAGAAGGCGCGCCGCATCCACGCTGCCCAGGCTGCTGGCGCCTGCGTGATGTTCGTCGGCGACGGTCTCAACGATGCGCCAGCGCTTGCCGCGGCTGATCTCGGGGTGGCGGTGGAGGGCGCTACGGCGTCGTCGGTGGCCTCGGCGGCGATCGTGCTGACGGGGGGCGGAATTGCGCGGCTCGATCACGCACTGCTGCTCGCACGGCATACCGCGCGCACCATGAAGCAGAACCTGGTCGCCGCGGCCGCATACAACCTGCTGGCGATTCCTCTTGCACTGACCGGGCACGTCTCCGCGGCCATGGCAGCGGCGTTGATGGTCGCGAGCTCGCTGTCGGTCACGTTCAACTCGGCACGCCTGCTGCGCACGGGCAGCTCGCGAGATGCCGCGATGGACGATATTGCCAGGTCATGCCATGCCTGGCCGTGACGCTCGATGCGCCTGCCGTTCAGCGGCGTTGGACGCATGCCTCCCGACGTCCCGGGTCGTATCGCGCGCTCTGCGGTTGACAGTTCTCGCACTGCAGATCGTGGCGCCGAAATGCGCGATCTGCTGGACCACCTACGCGGGGCTATTCGGCGCGAGCTGGTTCGCGGCAACGCGATACAACCCGGTCTGGTTCGCCGCAACCCTGGGCGCAGCGGCTGTCGTGCTGACGCTGGCATGGCACGAGACGCGGCGTACACGCCAATACGCCGCCGCACTCGCCAGTCTGCCCGGCTGGGTGCTGCTGCTTTTCGGCGCGTTTGTCGGGTTTGCTTCGGTCAGGTGGGCGGGCGTGTTGTGGCTGGGGTTCGTCGCGGCGCTATCCCATTGGCACGGCGGGCGGGCGAAAGCGGATCTTCGATGAGCCTCTGATGACGAGGCTCTGGCATCAGGCGATTCAGGCATTTACTTGATTAGTTATACGAAATAAATGGAGCGCGAATGAAATATTGACAACCGGCTCGATCGTTGAAATCCCCTCGCGCGCGCCAATTCGATGGCGCGGTTCGCAGTTAAAAAGAAGAGAAGCCGATCAGGCTTGATTCAATCAGAAAATCAAGGAGACATGATGCATATCCGACACTATCGACGCATTACGCTGGCTGTGGCACTTGCAACGATGGCGAGCGCCGCAGCGGCGCAATCTTCGGTAACGCTCTACGGCACCATCGATGCGGGTTTGCTTTATCAGAATCGTGCGGCGACGGGGCAGGGTTCGCAGGTCCAGCTCGCAACGGGCGGCATTGATCCGAGCGTCTGGGGCTTGAAGGGTAACGAAGATCTGGGCGGCGGCATGGCCGCGACCTTCGACCTGGAATCCCACTTCGCCAGCAATAATGGCGCCTTGATGATGGGACCCGGTTATCAGTCGGAAATCTTCCGGCGTCAGGCCAACGTCGGGCTGACCACGCCATATGGCTCGCTCACGTTGGGCCGGATGTACAGCCCGTCGATTCTGGCCGCCATCACGACCGAGCCGCGCGCATTCGCGGAGAACCTGTCGAACCTGTACACCTGGGCCTATAACCAGCTCGCGGCACCCGGCAACGCGCTGGGCGCGGGCACCAACCCCGGTAATGACGTTGGCGTCTTCATCGGCAATGCGCTGCAGTACGCGAACACGCTCGGCCCCGTCTGGCTTGGCGCCGCGTGGTCGTTCGGCGGAGTGGCGGGCAGCCTGCACAGGGGCAGTGAGATCTCGCTGGGTGCGACCTATACGGGGCCGTTCACGGCGTCCGCTGCTTATCAGCAGGTTGCCGATTCCGTGACCGGCGAGAACGTGAGCCGTCTGTGGAGCGTGGGCGTGGCCAAATCGTTTGGCCCGGTAACCGGCAAGCTCAACTATTTCGACGTGATCGACCGCTCCATCTATGGCCCGGACATCTCGCACGTGAGCTCGATCAGTCCGGGCATCAGCTACCAGTGGAGCGCAGCGAATACGGCTGAACTGGCCGCTTACTACAACACCTATCGCGCCAGCCACAACAGCACGACGCGTTCGCTGGTGCTGAGCGACGATTACGCGTTGTCGAAGCGCACCGTTGTGTATGCACAGGTGGCGTACGTCGATGCCGGTGCGGTCGGTGCTGCCGATCCACTCGAAAGCCTCAAGACGTCGATCGTCGCCGGTGGCACCGCCCCGGGCGAGAAGACCGTGCTGGTCAACGTCGGCATCGCGCACCACTTCTGATCGATACAGCAGCACTGGCGTGCGGCGTTCAGGCGCCAGTGCTGCCCATTCCGGGGCCGGGCCGGCGCACTGCGCTTTTCCCGCGCAGGCACAGATACCTGGAGACTCACAACGCACTTGATTCTGTTGTGCCGTTCTGCAACAGGACCGCAGTTTGTGACACCCGATGATCCAAATAGCAACACGCGTGCACGCATGCCTGCGAATTTCATGCCGCAGGACGGCGCCCGCGCGCTCCATGTCCGCATGGCACGTACTTTGCAGATAAGGCGGAGTGCCATTAGCACGCTTTGAACCTCACATACTGAGCAGGAGACGCAAGATGAACCCGTTTGATCTGAAACAGCTGGGCGTTGATATCGAGTATCCATATCGCAAGCAGTACGAAAATTATATTGGCGGCAAGTGGGTGGCGCCGCTCGATGGCGAGTATTTCGAGAACGTGTCGCCGATCAATGGGCAGCCGTTCTGTAACGTGCCCCGCTCGCGCGGTGCGGATGTGGATCTCGCCATCGACGCCGCACATGCGGCGCGCCGCAAATGGGGCAAGACGTCCGTGACCGAGCGGGCGAATCTGCTACTCGCGGCGGCGGACCGGATGGAAAAGAATCTCAGGCTGCTCGCTGTCGCCGAGACCATCGACAACGGCAAGCCACTGCGCGAAACGACGCTCGCGGATCTACCGCTTGCCATCGATCATTTCCGCTATTTCGCGGGCTGCATCCGGGCGCAGGAGGGCGGCATCTCCGAGATCGACGACAACACGGTCGCCTATCATTTTCACGAGCCCCTGGGTGTTGTCGGCCAGATCATTCCCTGGAATTTTCCGCTGCTGATGGCGGCATGGAAGCTCGCGCCTGCACTCGCGGCGGGCTGCTGCGTCGTGATGAAGCCCGCCGAGCAGACGCCGGCTTCCGTGCTCGTACTGATCGAGTTGATCGGCGATCTGTTCCCTGCGGGGGTGATCAACATCGTCAACGGCTTTGGCAAGGAAGCGGGTGAAGCGCTGGCAACCAGCAACCGCATCGCGAAGATCGCGTTCACGGGCTCGACGCCCGTCGGCAAGCGCATCCTTCATGCAGCAGCGGACAATCTGATCCCTTCGACGGTCGAATTGGGCGGCAAGAGCCCGAACATCTTCTTTGCCGACGTGCTTGACCATGACGACGTGTTTCTCGACAAGGCGCTCGAGGGGCTCGCCATGTTTGCCCTGAATCAGGGTGAAGTTTGCACGTGCCCGTCCCGCGTGCTGATTCAGGAATCGATTTACGAGCGTTTCATCGAGAAGGCGATTGCCCGGGTCGAACGCATCAAGATCGGGCATCCGCTGGACCTCGACACCATGATCGGCGCACAGGCGTCGCAACAGCAACTCGACAAAATCATGTCGTATATCGACATCGGGCGAGGCGAAGGCGCGCAATGTCTGACTGGCGGCGAACGCGCGGCCCCTGGCGCCGAGCTTGGCAATGGCTTCTATGTGAAACCGACCATGCTGTTCGGCCACAACAAGATGCGCGTGTTTCAGGAAGAGATTTTCGGGCCGGTAGCTTCGGTCATGACTTTCAAGGATGAACAGGAAGCCATCGAGATCGCGAACGACACCTACTATGGCCTTGGCGCCGGAGTATGGACCCGCGACGGCACGCGCGCATACAGAATGGGCCGCGAGATCGAGGCCGGACGTGTTTGGACCAATTGCTACCACCTGTATCCCGCGCACGCGGCGTTCGGTGGCTACAAACAGTCGGGCATCGGCCGGGAAACCCACAAGATGGCGTTGTCGAATTATCAACAGACCAAGTGCATACTGGTGAGTTACCAGCCCGAGGCGCTCGGCTTCTTCTGAGCGCATAGCGTGGCGCCTGGATGAGCACCTGCCCTGAATGACCGCCGCGATGTAGCAATCCGGCGGCTTTCAGCGGCCGAATTCAGGTACGTTCGCCCGAAGCAGGCGTCACCCAATGTGACCGGATACACAATATGGAATGGACATGTCTGCAATTGAATCGGTTCTTCAGGAACATCGCGTGTTTGCGCCGTCCGCGCAAACGGTGGCGGACGCTACGGTGTCCGGCATGGACGCATACAAGGCTTTGTGCGCCGAAGCCGAACGCGATTACGAGGGTTTCTGGGCGCGTCTCGCGCGCGAAACGCTGACGTGGCAAAAGCCCTTCACGAAGGTGCTCGACGAGTCGAAGGCGCCGTTCTACACCTGGTTCGAAGACGGCGAGCTCAACGCCTCGTACAACAGCCTCGACCGCCACGTGGAAGCGGGCAACGGCGAGCGCGTCGCGATCATCTTCGAAGCCGACGACGGCACCGTCACCAACGTGACCTACCAGGACCTGCTCTCGCGCGTCTCGCGCTTCGCCAACGCCTTGAAAAAACGCGGCGTGAAGCAGGGCGACCGCGTGGTCATCTACATGCCGATGTCGGTTGAAGGCGTGGTGGCGATGCAGGCCTGCGCACGCATCGGCGCGACGCACTCGGTGGTGTTCGGCGGCTTCTCGTCGAAGTCGCTCAACGAACGCATGGTGGACGTGGGCGCGGTCGCGCTCATCACCGCCGACGAGCAGATGCGCGGCGGCAAGGCGCTGCCGCTGAAGAACATCGCCGACGAAGCCATCGCCATGGGCGGCTGCGAAGCCGTGCAGAGCGTGATCGTCTACCAGCGCACGGGCGGCAAGGTCGGCTGGACCGAAGGCCGCGACCACTGGATGCACGAGCTTTCGGCTGCCGGGAGCGACACCTGCCCGCCGGTGCCGGTGAGCGCGGAGCACCCGCTCTTCATCCTCTACACCTCGGGCTCGACCGGCAAGCCCAAGGGCGTGCAGCACAGCACGGGCGGCTATCTGCTGTGGGCCGCGCAGACCATGAAGTGGACCTTCGACTGGAAGCCCGCGGACGTGTTCTGGTGCACGGCCGACATCGGCTGGGTCACGGGCCACAGCTATATCGCCTACGGGCCGCTCACGATCGGCGCGACGCAGGTCATGTTCGAGGGCATCCCCACGTACCCGAACGCGGGCCGCTTCTGGGAGATGATCCAGAAGCACAAGGTCACCGTGTTCTACACCGCGCCCACGGCCATCCGCTCGCTCATCAAGTCCGCGGAAGCCGATGCGAAGGTGCACCCGAAGAGCTATGACCTCACATCGCTGCGCATCCTCGGCACGGTGGGCGAGCCGATCAACCCCGAAGCATGGATGTGGTACTACGAGAACGTGGGCGGCAAGCGCTGCCCGATCGTCGACACGTGGTGGCAGACCGAAACCGGCGGCCACATGATCACGCCGCTGCCGGGCGCGACGCCGCTCGTGCCGGGCTCGTGCACGCTGCCGCTGCCGGGCATCATGGCGGCGATCGTCGACGAAACGGGCCAGGACGTGCCCAACGGGCAGGGCGGCATTCTCGTGGTGAAGCGCCCGTGGCCCGCGATGATCCGCAACGTGTGGGGGCAGCCTGAGCGCTACAGGTCGGGCTACTTCCCCGAGGAACTCGGCGGCAAGCTGTACCTCGCGGGCGACGGCAGCGTGCGCGACAAGGAAACCGGCTACTTCACGATCATGGGCCGCATCGACGACGTGCTGAACGTCTCGGGCCACCGCCTGGGCACGATGGAGATCGAGTCGGCGCTGGTGGCGAACCCGCTGGTGGCCGAAGCCGCCGTGGTGGGGCGCCCCGACGACACGACCGGCGAAGCCGTGGTGGCGTTCGTGGTGCTCAAGGCCGCGCGCCCGCACGGCGACGATGCGGTGAAGCTCGCCGCAGAACTGCGCGCGTGGGTGGGCAAGGAGATCGGGCCGATCGCGAAACCGAAGGACATCCGCTTCGGCGAGAACCTGCCGAAGACGCGCTCGGGCAAGATCATGCGGCGCCTCTTGCGCTCGCTCGCGAAGGGCGAGGCGATCACCCAGGACGTCTCCACGCTGGAAAACCCGGCGATTCTCGATCAGCTTGGCGAGGCGCTTTGAATCAGATAGCGGGCAGCCGTCGCTAATCGCATGAATGATGAGGATGACGTAACGCTTGCCAACATGCTGCCGCGTGGGCTCGTAGTACGCGGCTACGTGTTCTCCGTTGATCGACTTGCTTGCGGCGTCGCCCGGTGATCGGGCGCGCCGCAATTTCGCTTCCAGGGAGATCGCCGTTGTCGAGCGAGCCGATGGCAAGCAGCGAGAATTGGCCTTCCGATGCCAATTCGAGAGGATGCCGCGCTCCAGCGAAGCCGGCACCCTTCGTCGCGAAGCGCCGTGTTAGTGGCGCGGCCCGGCATTGAGCGGCGTTGTCGAGGTTTGCGCGGCCTGTGCGGTCAGCTTCGTGCCACCGGACTCATACCCGTTCGTGTAGAGGAGGAAGGCCATCAAGTCGGCGTAATCCTCGTCGCTCATCTTGCCGGGGTGATCGGCGGGCATGTTGGTCGACATGTACTGATAGATGCCGCCGATCGTCAAATGCGAGTTGGCTGCGGGCGCAAATGCAGGGCCGCTCAGCGCCGGCGCCGTGATCCCTTCGAGCTTGGCGCCGTGGCATTTCGCGCAGGAATCCGCATAGAGATGTTCGCCCTGCGTGACCTGGTCGTGATCGAACGATGGCGCCGCGCCGCCCGTTGTTGCAGCGACCTTGATGAAGCCCCCGCCCGCCGGCACGCCGCGCACTTGCCACACATCTGCGCGGGGCAACGTGCGAGTCGCGCCGATGAGATAGCGCGCTGAGATGCGCGTGACGCTCGCCTGCGTGGTGGACCCGGCGGCGGTGGTGGCTCCAGTCGCCTTGTTGCCGGGTAGCGTCCAGTTGCGCGTCAGCGCGGCGAGCCGGCCGTCGTTGCGCATGCGCGTGAGCGCGCTGTCGATGCGCTTTTGCAGCGACTGCGTGCCGGGCCCCGATGCGAACACGAGATTCCAGTCGGCATAGGGCGACTCGGCGACAGCAACGTCGAACTGCTGCTGCGGGTGCGCATGCCGGTACGCGACCACGGCCGGATACCAGACGATCGCGCGCTGTGCACGGCCCTTGGCGAGCGCATCGACGGTCAGCTCGGAGGTGTTCTCGAGATCGAAGCGTGCGTTCTTCTGCTGGACCGCGATCAATTGCGACGGACTCGACCACGTGGCGGCAATGGTGACCTTGCCGCCACCTGGTTCGACGCTGGTGTTTGCGGCATGTGCGCCGTGCAGGGTGACGCTCACGTAGCCAGACCGTAAATAGCCCTGCGAGAAAAGCAGGCGCGAGCCGTCGCCGTCGGCGACGCTGGAACGCGGAAAGCCCGCAATCACATCGCAATCGCGCTGCAGCGATTGTGCGAGCTCATGAGCGGAGATGCCGTCGTCGCCACCGTCGTCGTCGATACCGCGCTTGCTAAATGTCGCGGTAATGCCAGCGGCGTCCAGCACCGCGCGCGCAACGGACGTGTCCAGTTCGGCCGACGGACTGCCGGGCAATGTGCACACGCGCACGCTGGATGCGGCCTGCGCGGGAGACTGCGCAGCGCCGGCGGCGAGCGCGGCGGCGAGCGCAATGTGAGTGAGTCGAATGTTCATGGTGTTGCGTTCCAGTGATGGCGGAAACCGCGCGCCCGCATTGGCTGCGTGCGGGCGCGCAAAGCGGCAGATAACCGATGTAGAGGCAATGCGGGGCTCAGCTGTGATCGAGCGCGAACACGTAGAGCGTGCCGCCGCGCGGAACATCCTTGGCGACGTCGGCCATCGGGCCGCCCCAGATCGGGTTCGCCCCGCCGTAGCCCGCGAGCACGGCCACGTATTCCTTGCCGTCGACTTCGAATACGGAAGGTTGCGCGATGATCCCGCTCGCGAGTTGCGGGCTCTCCCACAGCACCTTGCCCGTGGATACGTCGAACGCGTACAGGTGGCCGTCGAGCGAGCCGCTGAAGGCAATGCCGCTGGCCGTCGTGGCAACGCCGCCGTTCCAGGGCATCTTGCTCCAGTGGCCCCAGAGCTTCTTGCCGGTATTCACGTCGATGGCCTGAAGCTCGCCATAACCCTTGCTGCCCGGCTCAGGCTGGATCTCGAAGCCTTCGCCGAGGTAGGGCAGGCCCTCCATATAGCTGACCGATTTGCCGGACAAGCTCATGCACGCATGCAGAGAAGGAACCACCGCGATGTGCCGGTCAGGATCGTAGGACACCGACCACCAGTTCTTGCCTCCCAGGAAACTCGGGCACGTGTTGATCGTCGTGCCGGCCTTCGGGTATTTGCTGGCATCGGCAATCGGCTGACCATCCTTCGTGTAGCCCGTAACGGATTCAGTCTTGACGAACGCCTCGGCATAGATCAGCTTGCCGGTCTTGCGGTCGATCGCGTGAAAGAAGCCGTTGCGGTCGGCGTGAATGATGGCGTCGTATTCCTTGCCCTTGTAGCTAATGTCGGCAAGGATCGGGGTATTCACGCCGTCATAGTCCCACGTGTCGTTGCGCGTGTACTGGTAGTGCCACTTCAGGTCGCCGTTCTTCGGATTGAGCGCGAGCAATGAATCGGAGTACAGATTGTCTCCGGGACGCAGCGCGGCCAGCCACGGCCCCGGATTGCCCACGCCCCAGTACAGCGTGCGCGTAGCGGCATCGTAGGTGCCGGTCAGCCATGCTGCTCCGCCGCCGTGGCCCTGCATCCCATCGGGCCACGTATCGCCGCCCTTTTCGTCGGCATTCGGGATCGTGTAGCGCTTCCACAGAATCGAGCCATCGTCGGGATTGAGGGCGGCAATATAGCCTCGGATCCCATATTCGCCGCCAGACGTGCCCACGACGATAGAGCCGTCGAGCGCGAGCGGCGCAAGCGAGAACGCGTAGCCGAGGCCCGGTTCGAACATCTGCTTCTTCCAGACCAGATTGCCTGTCTGCGCGTCGAGCGCGGCCACTTCACCGCTTAGCATGGCCACGTAGACGTTCTTTCCGTACAGTGCGACGCCACGATTCACTACGTCACAGCAGGCAGTCTTGAACGATTCCTGGCCGAGCTTCGGCTCGTACTTCCAGAGCTGCGTGCCGGTCTTTGCATCGAATGCGTAGACATTGTCCTTCGGCGTGCTAACGAATAGATAGTCGCCGTTGACGATGGGCGTTGCTTCAAAGCCTTGCTTGAGATCCGCAGGGAACTGATAGCTCCAGGCTTGTTTGAGCCCGGCGACGTTCGAGGCGTCGATCTGCTTGAGTGGCGAATGCGACTGGCCGCTATAGGTCCGGTAATAGGTGAGCCAACCCGGGTCGCTCTGCGCGTGGGAGAGGCGCTCGTAGGTCACGGCGGGATAGTCCGGGGCGGCGGCCACCGGAGCCACATTGAGCGTCATCGCGATGGCGGTGCTCGCCCCATAGACAGCCAGCCGGCTTGCGGCAGCCGAACGTTTCTTCATAGTCGTCTCCTGAGTCTTTGTCGATGCAGTGCCGGCAGAGGTGCAGCCCTTGTTTCGGTGGCCGTCCGGTTGCGGTGTCCTTACTGCAAATCGCATGCCATTTGTGCGCGCGAGCCTCCGGGTGCGGCGGGCCTGCAATGCGTGACGGATGACGACGACCGCGCGGTGCTCCAGGTGTTGCATCCAGGTACAAAGCGGGTGAGTCGGTGTTGAGAAAAAGGACAGTTGCCGGGCAGAGGCGCTGCGCCGCTATCGCGGCATGGCCCGGCCATTCGTTCGATGGTGCTGCCCCTTAAAGAGCAGTTCGTCGGCTGGGGCGCGCCGCGCGGCGTCTGTCTGCGCTAGGCGTGGGGCCCGAGCGTGACGCTGTTCTGAGCGGGCGCATGGCCGAGCATGGCCCGCACCGCCTGCGCGACACCGTGCTTCAATGCTGGATCGCTAGCGAGATGCCCGCCGCGCACGCGAGCGATGTGCGCGGTGGGTGCGGCTTGCGCAAGACGCTCGAGGTTGCGGACCGGGCATACGGGATCGCGCATCCCATGCACGGCATGGATCGACACGCCTGCGTGTTCCGCCATGCGCGCGAAAGCGAGCAGGCGCCGCTCGCCGAGCCAGCAGTCGTGCAACAGGTAATGGGCCTGGATCCGGTACTTGGCGATGAGCGTGCGTACGGCCTTCGGGGCGTTTGCGCGGCGGGGCCGAGATACCGTGGCGCGGCCCGGCCGCGACGAGGCGAGTATCGCTTCTTCATACGCGTGCCATGCGAGCGCGACCTCACGTTGGCGCGCGCGTGCCGCGCCAGGGCGCAATTGCTTCGCACAGCAAGCGAGCAACGCGCTTGCGCGGGTGCATCCGGCAGCAGCGCACAGGCGCCGCCAGGCGCGCGGCGCTTTGCGCCGCGACGTCACGAACAGACGCCGTACTTCTTGTCGCGAGGTCAGGAAGAGGCCGCGCAGCACGACACCCAACACGCTCGCGGGATGGCGTCCCGCATACGCGAGCGCGAGCGCGGCGCCCCATGAGCCCCCGACGACACCCCACCGTGCGATCCCGAGCGCACGACGGATCGCCTCGAGATCTTCGACGAGGCAGTCCGTGCGGTTGCCGCGCAATCCGCCGCGTGGAAGCGATTCACCCGCGCCGCGCTGATCGACGAGCACGACGCGCGTCTTCGTCAGATCGAACAAGGCCAGCATGCCGGGTTGGCTGGCGCTGCCCGGCCCGCCGTGCAACACCACGACTGCCTGCGCCGCGCGCGCGCCGGCAACCGTGAACGCGATTGAATGCCCATTTCGGTTCAGGCGCATGTGCTGCAACGGGGCATGCGAGGATGGCCAGGCGCAAACGCGTCTGTTCATGAATGTGTTGCTCATCGCGAGCCCGTGGTGGAGAAGAGCGCTCAGCCAAGCAAGAATCGCGCGCTGTGTACGAGCCGGTACAAATTGGGGTGAGTCCGCATATCGCATCCTGACGCATTTGCGGTAATACACCGTCAGGCCTGCGAGTGCGTGACGCCCACCCGCATGACGCTGATATGCAATGCTGCGCGTCGCGCACGAATTTGGTGCACCGCCTGAGCCGTGCCGTGACAAGATGGTCCGGAGCTTGCTTTATAGGATGACGAAAAGCCTGGCGAGGTACCTGGCTGTCGTGGAGGAGACAATGCGCGATGACGATTATCCGGCCGCCGCTCGGACGGCCGTGCTGTCCAATGGCTGGCCCGCTCCGGCAATCCAGAAAGCGCACGAGCGTTCCGAGACGTTTGGTCTCTGTGCGTCGGCGCGGCCGGATTACGAAATACTTTCGAGTGCGGGACTCGAACTCAAGCGCGAGCAGAACCGCGTGCTGTACGCGCACGCGATGCCGGTGATGGAAACGCTGCACGAGCAGATCGTCAACACGCAAAGCATGATTGTGCTGACCAATGCCGAAGGCCTGATCCTGCATTCGATTGGCGACGACGACTTCCTCGCGCGCGCGGAGAAGGTGGCGCTGCGGCCCGGCGCAAACTGGGCCGAAGACCGCCAGGGGACCAACGCGATCGGCACGGCGCTGGCCGAGCGTTGCGCGATGGTCGTGCACGGCGACCAGCACTATCTGGCGGCCAACCGCTTCCTGACCTGCTCGAGCGTGCCGATTCTCGATCCGTATGGCGACGTCATCGGCGTGCTCGATGTGACCGGCGACTACCGCAGCTATCACCAGCACACGATGGCTCTTGCGAAGATGTCGGTGCAGATGATCGAGAATCATCTCTTTACGACAACCTTTCAGGAGACGTTGAAGCTATCGTTCCATAGTCGTCCTGAGTTTCTCGGCACGCTGATGGAGGGCATCGTGGCGTTCACGTCCGATGGCCGCTTTCTTTCGGCCAACCGCAGCGCCCAATTCCAGCTCGGCATGTCGCTCGCGGCGCTGCGCGCGCATACGCTCTCGTCGCTATTCCAGACCACGAGCGCGCAACTGATCGACCGCATGCGCGTGGGCCTCGAACCGCATCTGATGCTCAATCTGAGTAGCGGCGCGGTCGTGTGCGCGCGCGTGCAGTTCAAGCGCGCGTCGCTTGCAGAGGGTAGCCGCCCGGTGGCGGTGCACGACGGCGCACGTTCCATGGCGCGCCCGGAGCCGCCCGCGTCGGCTGTCGGGCTTTCGCGCCTGAGCTACCTTGACACGGGCGACCCGCAGGTTGCCGCAGTCATCGCGAAGGTCCGGCGGGTGATCGGCAAGGACATTCCCATCCTGATCAACGGGGAGACCGGCACGGGCAAGGAACTGCTCGCGCAGGCGATCCACAACGATTCGCCACGGCATGCTGGGCCATTCGTGGCGGTGAACTGCGCCTCGATTCCCGAAACGCTGATCGAGTCCGAGCTATTTGGCTACGAGGAGGGCGCATTCACCGGGGCGCGGCGCAGGGGGGCCATCGGCAAGCTGTTGCAGGCAAACGGCGGCACGCTGTTTCTGGACGAGATCGGCGACATGCCGTATCCGCTGCAGGTGCGACTGCTGCGCGTGCTGCAGGAGCGCGTCGTCAACCCGCTGGGTTCGACCAAGAGCATTCCAGTGGACATCGCGATCATCTGTGCGACGCACCGCGATTTGCGCGAGATGATCGCGCAAAGCCGCTTTCGCGAGGATCTTTATTACCGGCTCAATGGCCTCGTGGTACGGCTGCCACGGCTGCGCGACCGTACCGACCTTGCGGTGGTGATCCAGAAGATGCTCCAGCGCGAATCGATCGCTGCCGGAAATCCGCAGGCGCTCGGTGTCGCGCCGGATGTCATGGCGATGTTCGAGCGCTGTCCTTGGCCGGGCAATTTCCGGCAACTCGGCAACCTGCTGCGCACGGCGGCGGCCATGGTCGACGCGGACGGCGAGATTCGGCGCGAGCATTTGCCCGACGACTTCTTCGATGACCTGCGCTGCGGCGCTTCGCAAGGTGGCGCGCTGGATGCGCCAACGGCGCCCGACGCATTCCTGCCGGAGAGCGGGCGCCTGCAGGACGTGACTGTATCGGTGATTGCCGCTGCGCTCGCGCGGCATGGCGGCAACGTTTCGGCGGCTGCGCGCGAGCTGGGCGTGTCGCGCAATACGATTTACCGCAAGATGCCCGCCATCGAGCCGGGCCGCGCCGTGGACGACCTCTGACCCGGCTAGCCTTGTTTGCGCGGCTCTAGCGCTGCCGCACCCTCCATCGCGCTCGCCGCGCTTTGTCGCGAGCGAACTGTCACACCGGTGTTGCATCCTGCAGCACCAGTGTTCCAAAAATCAACACTGCGCATGTCCCGAACGCGTCGAGTGGCGACGCGTTCGGTCCGCTTGCATCTGCGATACGAAAATATTCTCGTCGGCGATCGCGCGTAGCCCCATTCGCACGGCTTGCGCGCTTTGCGTATCGGCATCGGCATGCACCTTGCTTTGAAGGAAGCGGCCGCGCATCAAGTGCGGTTCTTCCATCCAATCGCAAATCAATTGCACACAAGGAGACACGCCATGCAATGGACCACCCCGTCGTACACCGACCTGCGTTTCGGCTTTGAAATCACGATGTATATCGCCAATCGCTAAGCGGACTGGGGACCGCCGCCCGCAGCGCCCGAACGGCGTTGCGGGCGGCGCCCGGAAGCAACGACCATGAAGATCAAGATACTGGGTTCGGGCGCGGGCGGCGGCCTGCCGCAATGGAACTGCAACTGCGCGAACTGCCGTAGCGCGCGCCACCGCTGCGGCGACGTGCTGCCACGCACGCAATCGTCGATCGCGGTCAGCGACAACGGCGTCGACTGGATTCTCGTCAATGCATCGCCAGACCTGCTCTCGCAGTTGCGCGCGCATCCTGACCTCCAGCCCGCGCGCGCGCTACGCGATAGCGCAATCGCGGCGGTCGTGCTGAGCGACGCGCAGATCGATCACGTGACCGGGCTGCTGATGCTGCGCGAGCGCACCACGCCGCTACCGCTCTATGCGTGCGCCCCCGTGCTGGAAGATCTCTCGACGGGGCTGCCGCTCGTGCCGCTGCTCGGCCACTACTGCGGAGTGCGAACGCATGCGATTCAGCCCGGCAAGCACTTTACGATTCCCGACTGCGAAGGCTTGCGCTTTACCCCGATCGCCGTCGAGGGCAAGGCGCCGCCTTATTCGCCATTTCGCCAGAGCGGCATCGACGGCACGAATATCGCCCTTTTGATTGAAGATCGGATCAAGGGCACTCGGGCCTTCTATGCGCCGGGCCTGGCGCAGATGCACGACGAAATTCACGCCACGATGTGCGGTGCCGATCTCGTTCTCGTGGACGGTACGTTCTGGACTGCTACGGAGATGATCGATCTGGGCATCTCGACGAAGCACGCGGACGATATGGGGCATCTGGCGCAATGCGGTGAAGGCGGACGGCGCGGCATGATCGACTGGCTCGAAGCGTTGCCGCGCGGGACGCGCAAGGTTCTCACGCACATCAACAACACCAATCCGATTCTCGACCCGCATTCCGACGAGCACGCGCAACTGCGTGCACGCGGCATCGACGTCGCGCACGACGGCATGGTTCTCCAGGTATGAACATGAACGCACAGCTCTCCAGTCAGGCGTTGCACGACGCGCCGTGGACGCCAGCGCAATTCGAGGCACGGCTGCGCGCGCTCGAGTCGCACTATCACATCCATCACCCATTCAACCAGCGGCTCAATAGCGGCAAGTGTTCGCGCGAACAGATCCGGGGCTGGGTGGCGAACCGGTTTTACTATCAGATCAACATCCCGCTCAAGGATGCAGCGATTCTGTCCAACTGCCCGGACCGGCCCACACGCCGGCGCTGGATTCAGCGGCTCGTCGATCACGACGGCCAGGCAGACGGCGAGGGCGGCATCGATGCGTGGGTGCGCCTTGGCGAAGCGGTGGGGATTGATTCCGGCACGATGTGGGAGCAGTCGCTCGTGCTGCCCTCGGTACGCTTCGCAGTGGACGCCTACGTGAATTTCGCGCGCCGTGCGCCATGGCAGGAGGCGGTATGCTCGTCGCTCACGGAGATGTTCGCGCCACAGATCCATCTCGATCGTCTCGCTGGCTGGCCGTCGCATTATCCGTGGATCGAGCCGGACGGGCTGCACTATTTCCGCAGCCGCGTGCCGCTCGCCCAGCGCGATGTCGACCACGGTCTCGAAGTGACGCTGAACCACTTCCGTACGCCCGAGGCGCAGCAGCGAGCGCTCGATATTCTCCAGTTCAAGCTCGATATCCTCTGGTCGATCCTCGATGCGGTCGAAAAGGCCTGGCCCCTATGAACACGAGTGACGCGGACAGCGGCGTGCCGCTGCGCCCCCGCCTGCGGGGCATCTTCCGGCTGCAGTGGGAAGTGGCGCAAGACGCCTACGTGCTGCTGTATCCGGAAGGGATGGTGAAGCTCAATACGAGCGCCGGCGAAATACTGGCGCGCTGCGACGGAGCGCACGAGCTCGATGAAATCATTGGCGAGCTCGAGCGATTGTTCGGCACCGCGGAGCTTGCGCCCGACGTCTACCGTTTTCTCGATCACGCGCGACAGCGCGGCTGGCTGGACTGACATGGCACACGACAATTCCCGTCCTCCCGCGCCCCTGTGGCTGCTCGCCGAGTTGACGTACCGGTGTCCGCTGCACTGTGCTTTCTGCTACAACCCGCTCGACTTTGCACGACACGGCGCGGAACTCGACACCGACACATGGATCGAGGTCATCAGCGCCGCGCGCAAGCTCGGCGCGGCGCAAATCGGCTTCTCCGGCGGCGAGCCGCTGCAGCGCGACGATCTGGAGGTGCTCGTCGAGCATGCGCGCGCGATCGGCTTTTACACGAACCTGATCACCTCGGGCATCGGCTTGAACGAGGCGCGCATCGAGCGGCTCAAACTGGCTGGACTCGATCATATTCAGTTATCCTTACAGGACTCCACGCGCGAACTGAATGATTTCGTGACGAGTACGCGCACATTCGCGCTCAAGCAGGAGGTCGCCCGGCTCATCAAGGCGCACGGCTATCCGATGGTGCTCAACTGCGTGCTGCATCGTTACAACCTGCCGCATGTGGGGCAGATCATCGAAATGGCATTAGAGCTCGGCGCTGACTACCTGGAACTCGCGAACACGCAGTACTACGGCTGGGCCATGTTGAACCGCGACCAGTTGATGCCGACGGCGGAACAACTGCTCCAGGCCGAAGAGACGGTCAATCGCTATCGCGAGACTATTGGCGGGCGCTGCAAGATTCTGTTCGTGGTGCCCGATTACTTCGAGAGGCGTCCGAAAGCCTGCATGAATGGCTGGGGTTCGGTATTTCTTGGCGTGGCGCCCGACGGCGCCGCACTGCCGTGCCACGCGGCGCGCTCGCTGCCGGGACTCGTGCTGCCCACTGTGCGCGACATGCCGCTCAGTGAGATCTGGTACGAGAGCGACGCATTCAATGCTTTTCGCGGCGACGGCTGGATGCGCGAACCCTGCCGCGACTGCGACGAGCGCCACGCCGATCATGGCGGTTGCCGCTGCCAGGCCTGGATGCTGACTGGCGACCCGGCAGCAGCCGATCCGGTATGCGAAAAGTCACCGCATCACGCAGAGGTCGTGCGGACGGTGCAATTTGCACGGCAGCCCAGACAGGCGGACGAGCGGCCGCTCATCTTTCGCAGCAAGGAGAATTCGCTGGCGCTTTGAACGGAGAGGGGCATGAATTCAGTCGCCGCGCAGGCGGATCATGGCAGTCGTCCAACGCGTTCGCGAGGCGTGGATGACGGCTCAGGTTGCCTCATCCGCGGGGCAGCCAGCAGCGGGCCGCGCCGACCCGCCGCGGCGAAGCGCGGTTGAAGATCGCGCTTAGCGGCGCCGGCCGCCGCCACTGAAGCCTCGTGCGCCCCATCCGCCGCTGCGCGAAGCACCGCCTTTTTGCAGGCTCGTATTGGCGCGATTGACGTCCTGCCGCACGGCATTGCCGCCGCCGCTCAAACCCTGGAATCCGCTGTCACGTCCAGCGGCCGCGTCCCGGCCCCGAAAGGCGCTGCGTCCGTCCGCGCCGGCGCCGCCGCGGCCGTATTTTTCGCGCGTGGCATTGTCGCGATACGCTACGCCCTGGCGGTGTTTCGCGTCGTGCTGCCAGCGTCCGCTGCCATCGGTTTTGCCGCGTTCGAAATTGCGGTCGATGTTGGTGGCTTTGCGATGATCGACATACACATTGCCGCCATTCCAGTCGCAGTTGCCGAAAATCGCCGCTGCCGCGATCAGGCCGACGCCGAAGCCGAAGGCGGCGCCGGGATAGTACGCGGGATAGGGCGGCCAGTAGTAGTACGGAAAGGCGGGGTAGGCCCACCCGGCGTAGACGACGGCGGGATCGTAGACCGGCACATAGATCACGGCCGGATCCGCGGGCTCGATGCGCACGATCGATTCCCCGCCGGCCGTGCCGCCGGCCGGGGCCTCCACGGTCACGGTCTGCTGCGCATTCGACTCGAGGTGTCCGGATTGCTTCGCGCGTGCACGTAGCCGCTGCACGGCGTCGAGCACGTCTTTCGGCTGGGCCAGAAAGGCGTCGCCGAGCTTCTGGGTCCAGTCGAGCTTGTCGTTCATTGGCTCGAGGATCTGCGGGAACGCGACCAGCGATTTCACACTGACGTCCCAGGTCTCGCCCTGCACCGCCTTGATGGCGGCCTCACCCTTGAGATCCGGATGCGCTTTGACCCAGCGCGCGGCAACCACGACCTCCATCGGATAGGTCGACGCCATCAGCACCTGGGACAGAAGTTCGTCCGGATAAAGCGCGATCGGCGCGACCATCGCTTCGATTTCCTCGCTACGGTACGGCGCGGGTTCGTTCCGGACTGGCGCGCCATTCACGCCAGTTGCACCATTCGCGCCGGGTGGCGCGGCGGCTGGCGTCACGGCGGCCGGGCCGGCCGCCGGCGGCGGGGCAGCGGTCTGGCATCCGGCGAGCGCAAGCAGGGCGCAACACGAAACGGCATAGGTCCGGCGTGTCATGGCGACACCTTCCTCCAGCCGTGGCCGGGGTCAAAGGATTGCGCGGCCGCTGCCTGCGCGGCGGTATTCGGCCCGAGGTCGCGCTGATAGACCTGGCCCGTATAGTTCGCGATGAAACTCATCACCCCGGTATCGCCGTAGCGCGCCGGCCATGCCATGACCGCAAAGCCGGCAAACAGCTTGCCGTCGAGAACATAATTGGCCGCGCCGCCCTGGGCGTCGGGCCCCTGCGAGGTGAGAATCTTGTAGTGATAGCCGTAATAGCCGTCCTTGCCCCCGTTTTGCGCGCCGGCGCCTTCGAACGCCGGCCCAAGCGGGCTCGGAGATTCTCCCGGGCCAGTCGGCCAGTAAAGGCCGTCGTGTTTGCCGGGGGAACTCGACAGCTTGCTCGCGTAGACCATCATGGTTCCGTCGTCGTGAGTGGTCTCGGCGTATTCGTCCTCGGCGTCGTGGATTGCCTGCAGGACCTGGATCGCGGCAAGCTCGTTTCGTCCGATGCGTCGCAGGCGCATTGCTCGCGCGCCTGCGACGGTATCGAACTGCCAGCCGCCGGCCGACTTGACGATGGGGACGGGCAAGGTCCAGCCATCGTTGCCGACCGCGATGAACGCCCGGCCGTCCGCTTGCTGGATGGCGTGAGCGACGCCCCATGCCTTGATGAACTGCTCCCGGACGGCGTCGCCGACCGGTGGGACGATGTCGCGGAAATGTGCGCCCAGCATCTTTTGCATTGCCGGCTCGTCGTTGTTCAGCACGGCCTCGCCGAAGGCCGTCATCGCCGCATCCGGCGTGCTGAAGTGCTGGCGGGCCAGTGCGTTCGTCCCGGCGAGCCCGAATAGCAGTGCGCAGGCCACGCCGATGCGGACTCGCCGCGAAAATCCGTGTTGCTGGGTTCTCATGCCTCGGTCTCCCTGACATAAGCTTGCGCGGCGCGGGGAGCGCCGCCGCCGGTCTGCGGGCAGTGCCGGTCCAAGCGTACGCGAGGCAGGAGTCAGCGGGTATTGGACTTTGGTCTCATACCCGCGCGGGAAGTATTAGTGCAAATCGGCGTCCGGGCGGGCCGCCGCACGGCGGGGCGAATCAGCCATGGACGGGGAAGCGCTTCGTCAGCTCGGCCACCTGCGCCTTCACGCGTTCGATGGTTGCGGCGTCTTCCAGGTTGTCCAGCACGTCGGCAATCAGGTTGCCCACCTGCTCGGCTTTCTTCACGCCGAAGCCGCGCGTGGTCATGGCCCTCAGCCAGGATCACAGGCGCGAGGGGATCGCAACGATGGGTTGTTGTGCGGCGCGATGTGTTGTCCGCGTGAATTCACGAATGGCCGAAACGGCGGCAATGGCCAGCCGCCGTTTCGCACTCGCCAATCGCAACAACAACGCCAACCCTTTTCAATTCCCGCGCGGCGAGTTAAAGCGCTCCAGCAGCGAGCTCAGTAAATCGATCGGCAACGGAAACACGATGGTCGAGTTCTTGTCGGCGGCGATAGTGGTGAGCGTCTGCAAATAGCGCAATTGCATGGCCTGCGGCTGCTGCGCGAGCCGCTGCGCGGCTTGCAGCAATTTTTCGGAAGCTTGCAGCTCGCCTTCCGCGTGAATCACTTTCGCGCGCCGTTCGCGCTCTGCCTCGGCCTGGCGCGCGATGGCGCGGATCATCGTCTCGTTGAGGTCCACGTGCTTGATCTCGACAGTGGAGACCTTGATGCCCCACGCGTCGGTTTGCGCATCGAGCGTCTTCTGGATATCGGCGTTCAATTGCTCGCGCTCCGCGAGCAACGCGTCGAGTTCGTGCTTGCCCAGCACCGCACGCAGCGTGGTTTGCGCGAGCTGGCTGGTGGCCTCGAAAAAGCGCGCGACCTGAATCACGGCCTTTTCCGGATCGACCACGCGAAAGTAGACCACGGCGTTGACTTTCACCGAGACGTTGTCGCGCGTGATCACGTCCTGGGCGGGCACGTCGAACACGACGGTGCGTAAATCGATGCGCACGACCTGCTGCACGACGGGAATGATAAGCACGAGCCCCGGCCCCTTGACCTTCCAGAAGCGGCCGAGCATGAACACCACGCCGCGCTCGTACTCCCGGAAAATGCGAATGGCCGAAACGGCGAGCATGATGGCCAGCACGACCAGGAGACTCGTGAAGCCGAAGGTGTAGCCGATCATGAATGTCCTCCGTGATGTGCTTCGCGCAGCGGCGCTTCATGCAGCGGCGCGACGCTCAACAGCAGGCCGTGGCGACCCGTTACGCGCACCTGGCTGCCCGTGGCGAGCGGCACCTCGCAAGTCACGCGCCAGCGTTCGCCATGCACGCGCGCCCAGCCCGAGGCCGCCGCGTGATCGGGCGTCAGGCCATCGTCGATGATTTCGCCGATGCTGCCGACCATCGCTTCCGCGCCGCTCACCACCGGGCGGCGCCGCGCGCGCAGCGCCACGCTGGAGACCGCCGCGACGAACGCCGCGCCGCCGAGCGCAAGGCCCGCGATCAGCGGCAGCGGAATACCGTAGCCTGGCACGTCGGTGTTGATCAGCATGAGCGCGCCCACGGCGAATGCGACGATGCCGCCGAAGCCGAGCACGCCGAACGTGGGCAGGAACGCCTCGGCAATCAGGCACGCGAGCCCCAGCATCACGAGACCGAGCCCCGCGTAGTTGATGGGCAGAAGCTGCATCGCGAACAGGCCGACCAGCAGGCAAATTCCGCCGGCTACGCCGGGCAGCACGAAGCCCGGATTTGCGAACTCGAAGAAGAGACCGTAGATGCCGATCGTCAGCAGGATCAACGCGACGTTCGGATCGGCCACGATGGAGAGGAAGTGATTGCGCCAGTCGGGCACGACGTACACGAGCGGCGCGTGCGCGGTGTCGATGCGCACCGTGCCGGCCGCCGTGGCGATGGTGCGGCCGTCGAGCTCGCGTGCGAGATCGGCGGGGTCCTGCGCGATCAGGTCGATCACGTGCTGGTCGAGCGCCTCGCTGGCGGACAGGCTCACCGCCTCGCGCACCGCGCGCTCCGCCCACACGGCGTTGCGCCCGCGCAGTTGCGCGAGTCCGCGAATGTAGGCGGCGGCATCGTGCATGACCTTGCGGGCTTCGGTGGAGGCGGTGTCGGTGGCTTCGTTGCTGGTTTTGTCGTTGGCCTTGCCGTTGGTTTGCCCGCCGGAGGCCGCTCCTGGCGCGCCGGGCGGATTCGGCGCGCCGCCAATGCCGCCGCCGATCCCCAACTGCACTGGCGAGGCCGCGCCCAGGTTGGTGCCGGGCGCCATGGCCGCGACATGGCTCGCGTAGACGATATAGGTCCCCGCGCTCGCGGCGCGCGCGCCGCCGGGCGCCACGAACGCGGCCACCGGCACGGGCGAGCCGAGGATCGCCTTGATGATCTGGCGCATCGAGGTGTCGAGGCCGCCTGGCGTGTCGAGTTGGAGAATCGCGAGCGGCGCGTGTTGCTGCGCCGCATGCTCGAGCGTGCGGACGATGAAATCGGCGCTGGCGGGGCCGATGGCGCCGTTGACGGTCATTACGACGACCGCGCGCTGTGCATCCGCCGGGGCGCGCTGAGCCAGAGCCATGGCGCTGACTGACTCGAGCGCCGCCACCGCCGCGCAAACCACCAGCAGCGCCGCAAAAAGCGCGGCGCGCGCGAGCCGCGCCGGCAGAGGGTGGCGCGGCGGGCGACGATGGGGCGGAGGCGCGTCGTGCTCCGCCGCCCGGGTGGGGCGATGAGCGCGCATCGGAACGTCCGGACGGGCAAATGGAAATGGCCCGATATTTAAGAGTAGGTGGTTTTCTGGGGAAGGGGGCCGCCAGATGAGCCAATGTCCAGACTTTCGCCGCTATGGGCGACATTACCGGTTCGCAGGGGGGCGACTGGTTGATGATCGAGCGCGGTTGCGTCGTTCGGATCAGGTAGGCACCCGCGCCCCTCATTCAGCGCCCGCCTCAAGGCAGCTTGCCAAGCACGGCGCCGAACTCGTCCTTGCTCATCGCGCGCAGCGTTTGCGTGCGGATATTGCCGAGCGAGCCGAGCGCCAGGCCGAACGCCATGAAGCTTTGTTCATCCGGCGCTTCGACGATCGTGACGATGTCGTATTTCCCCAGCGTCCAATAAATTTCCCTCATTTCGCAGCCGAAGGTTTTGGCCATTTCCGCGGCCTGGCCGGCGCGCTGCGCGCTGTTCCGGACGGTGCGAATGCCCTGGTCGGTGAACTGCGCAAGAACCACATAGGTCGACATGACGGCTCCTCGTACGTTGACATCGGGTTGGGATACGCGCGCGATTCGCATATCGCGCGTTAGCACGGACTGGCTGAATTTCTGGCGACCGATCCAATGTTTCGAATCAAGGCGGATTTCGCACGCGCGGTTCAATGCGTGCAAGCGGCCGGGAAAGCGTGAAAGACGGGCTTTCGGAATGGCTGCGGGCGCAGCGTGGCTGACCGGGACGTGGAGCCCCAGCCGACGAGCGCTTCGCGAAACGGCTCGTACCCCGGCAGCCGGCGCGGCTCGAAGCTAAATTAGCTAACCTGAATGATCAAGCTCGATAAATAGTATCTTTCTCGTTTAATTTGCGCACTTAATTCGCAAAGTTAAATCAGATTATTATTATGCGCGGCTTTATTTTAATAGTTTAGCAAACGCATTAAGCGGACTCTATAATTTTTACGCATTCGCGGACTGCTCGCGAATGCGTACGTCGTATTGCGCTGCTAACCTCA
The DNA here is from genome assembly GCF_051125205.1 of Paraburkholderia sp. A1BS-2L. Classification (NCBI taxonomy): domain Bacteria; kingdom Pseudomonadati; phylum Pseudomonadota; class Betaproteobacteria; order Burkholderiales; family Burkholderiaceae; genus Paraburkholderia; species Paraburkholderia sp. A1BS-2L. The sequence goes on along the minus strand of NZ_CP120430.1, from coordinate 628,442 downwards.
CAACGAGGAGTCTCGCCATGACTCGAAAGTACATTGATTGCAGGGAGTTCCCCAGCGAGATGAACTGCACGGTTGCGATCTCGGCGGATTCGGACTCGGAACTTCTGGAGGCCGCCGTGCAGCACGCGGTAAGCGTGCACCATCACGCCGATTCGCCGGAACTGCGCGCACAAATCAGTCAGCTCTTTCACGAAGGCTCGCCGCCTGTAGCGTCGCCACGCGCGGCATGAGCGAGAGCGGGGGCGACAGGAAACATTAATACGACAGTAAATCCCCCGCCCGCCGGAAACGCAAAACCCACACGCCCGTGATGCGCCTTCATGACTTCGGCAACAATCGCGAGCCCGAGCCCGGAGCCGCTGCGTCGCGGCGCGCCATCGGCCTCGAAGCGCTCGAACGGTCTGAGCGCGGCGTCCCAATGCTCACGCGGGATGCCGCGCCCGTTATCGGTCACTGTCAACGTTAGCGCGTCGTCGGCAGTGGCCACGCGCACGACGATCTCATCGGCGTCGCCGTGCAGCAATGCGTTGTGCAGCACGTTCGAAAGCGCTTCCTGAAGGCTGATCGGGTCGCCGGCAATCATCGCGCCCGGCGCATCGCTTTCGAATGCCACCTGCACGTCGCGTTCGCCTGCGAGCGGGATGGTGCGCCCGATCGCCTCGCGCGCGAGCGCAACCAGGTCCACGGGTTGCAGCGGCACCGCCTCGGTGCGGTGAATCACCATCGCGTGATTGAGCAGTTGCCCCGTGAGCCGGCCAACATCGGAGCAGGTCGTGCGCAAGGCGTCGAGTCCCTGCGCGTAGCGGGCGGGATCGGTCTCGCCGCTGAGCAGTTCGATTTGCGCATCGAGCCGCGCGATGGGCGTGCGCATCTGATGCGCGGCATCGGCAATGAAGCGCTGCATGGCCGTCATGCGTTCGGCCAGGCGGCCAATCAGCCCGTTGATGGCCCCGATGATCGCGTTGATTTCGCTGGGCGTGTCGTGCTCCACAGGCCGCAGGTCGGCGGGGTCGCGCGCGGCGATGATGGTCTCGATGCGCGCGAGCGGCCGCAGGCCGCGCCGGATTGCCAGCCCGCTGGCGCCGATGGCGAGCACGCTCATCATCAGAATGAGCGTCCAGACCTTGAAGCTCATGTCGTTCGTCAGTTGCTGGCGCGCATTGGTTGTTTGCGCAACGGTCACGACGGCCCAGCCGGGCGTGCGTTCCTCCGGCATGTAGCGGGCGATGGTGGCTGTGCGGATGCGCTGGTTCTGGTAAGCGCCGTTCGCGAACTCGGTGCCTTGCCGTCCGGCTGCCTTGCCGGCCGCACCGGGAAGGTCGCCATAGCCCGCCACCACGACGCCGCGCGAATCGACCACCTTGTAATAGACGAGGTCGTAGCGCGAGAGCGAGGACAGCGCCGCCACGGGCGGATTGAGGGCGAGCACGCCGCCTTGCACGTAAAGATTTTCGGCGACCTGAATGGCCGCGCCGGCCAGCAACTGGTCGTAGGCGCGCTCGGCGGCGACGCCCGCGTAGTAGCGCGCGATGACGGCGAGTGCGAGCGCGCCGGAGGCCACCACGAGCGCGATGAAGAGCAGCGTGCGCCCGAGCAGCGTTTTGCGGAACCAGTCAAAGCGCAGCAATTTGATATCCCATGCCGCGCGCGGTGCGGATTTCCACCGTGCTGCCTTGCAGCTTCTTGCGCACGCGCGTGACATATTGCTCGACGGCGTTGGCGGTGGGTTCGTGGCCGAAGCTGAACAACTGGTTCAGCAATTCTTCCTTCGAGTAGATGCGCTGCGGGCGGCTCGCGAGAATTTCGAGCAGCGCGAACTCCTGGCGCGAGAGTGCTAGCGGCTTGCCGTCGAGTTCCGCGAGCCGGCTGCTGCGATCGATCGCGAGCCCGCCCACCTTGACGAGGTCGTTCGCGTGGCCGCTGTTGCGGCGCAGGAGCGCCTGCACGCGTGCTTCCAGCTCGCGATAGTCAAACGGCTTGACGAGGTAGTCGTCGGCGCCCAGGCCGAGGCCGCTCACGCGGTCGTCGATTGCGGAGCGCGCGGTCACGAGCAGCACCGGCGTGGCGGAGCCTGCCGCGCGCAGATTGCGCAAGATCGCGAAGCCGTCCATCGAAGGCAGCATGACGTCTAGCACGACTAGATCGAAACGCTCGACGCCGAGCAGGCTGTTTGCCATGGCGCCGTCGGCTTCGAGATCCACGGCGTGTCCGAGCTTCGTCAGCCGGCTGCGCATCGCCGCGCCGATTTGGGCGTCGTCCTCTACGACCAGAATGCGCATGATGCCGTTCCTGCGGTGTGATTCATGGTTGAGTTTGCGGGTTTTCCCGGAGGGGTGGTGTCAGCATTTTCTCAGACTCGCCCGGTAATCTCGCACCATGATTACCAGAACGAGTGGAGACAGCAAGCCGGCATTGCGGCGGCGCGCGTTCGTGGCCGCGGGCCTGAGCGCGGCGCTCGCGCCCGCGCTGGTGCTGTCGAGCCCGCGCACGGTGCGCATTTCGAAGGGCTACGGCTTGCTGTATCTGCCGCTGCTGGTGATGGAGAAGCGCCGCTTGTTCGAGCGGCATGCGGTGCGCCAGGGCCTGGGCGCGGTGAGCGTGCAATGGACGCTGCTCGACGGCGGCAATTCGGTGGACGACGCCATGATGGGCGGCACGCTCGATTTCGCGGCCGTGGGCGCGCCCGGTTTCATCGAGTTGTGGGCGCGGGCGCGGGGCATTCCGAATGTCGAGGTGATTGGCGTGAGCGGCTTGTCCACCACGTCGCTTTCGCTGAACACGAACCAGCCGCGCATCGCCACGCTCGGCGATTTCACGAGCGCCGACCGCATCGCGGTGCCGGGCATTCGTACCTCGCTCTCGGCCGTGGTGTTGCAGATGGTGGCGAGCAAGCTGCTCGGGCCGAAGCATTTCGCGCAGCTCGATTCGATCACGGTGAGCCTGCCGCATCCGCAGGCAGTGCAAGCGCTGGTCCGGCATGAAAGCGGCATCACCGCGCATTTCGCGTCGCCGCCGTTTTCCGCGCTCGAACTGAAGCATGCCGGCATCCATCGCGTGGTCAATTCGATCGACGTGCTGGGGTCGCTGACGCTCGATGTCGTGTACGCGCCCAAGCGTCTCGTCGATACCGAGCCCGCACTCGTGCGGGCGTTCCTCGGCGCGCTCGACGAGGCGAACCGGCTGATTGCGCAGGACCGGCAAGCGGCGGCGGCCATCTATGTTGCCGCTTCGGGGCTCGATGTGTCGCACGACGGCGTGATGCAGATGCTCGCCGCGCCCGAGACGCGCTTTTTGGTGTGGCCGGAGCAACTGATGGAGTACGTCGACTTTCTGTACATGGTCGGTACGATCAAGTCCAGGCCGCGCACCTGGAACGAGATGTTCGCCCCCGCGCTGGGCGAGTATCAGCCCAAATAAAACCACAAGGAGTCCGCAGTGAACCCAGCCTCATCCCTCGAACAACAGCCCGCCGAAGAGCGGCTGGTCATGTCGAAGATCGCGCGTCGCCTGATGCCGATCCTCGTCGTGATGTTTCTGATCTCGTTCATCGACCGGCAAAATGTCGGCTTCGCCAAGCTGCAGATGGTGCACAGCCTGCATATGACGGAGACGGCATTCGGTCTTGCGTCGTCGCTGTTCTTCATCGGCTATTTGCTGTTCGAAGTGCCCAGCACGCTTGCGCTGCACCGCTTCGGCGCGCGCGTGTGGCTCGCGCGCATCATGGTCACGTGGGGCGTCATTACCGTGCTGATGGGCTTCACGACCTCCATGCAGGTGTTCTGCGGCTTGCGCCTCGCGCTCGGCATTGCGGAGGCCGGCTTTTATCCGGGCGTGATCTATTACCTCACGCTGTGGTTTCCGCAAAGCTACCGCGCCCGCGTGCTCGGCGTGTTCACGCTCGGCAGCGCGCTCGCCAACATGCTGGGCTCGCTCGTCGGCGGCTGGCTGCTGAGCCTGAGCGGCGTGTGGGGCCTCGAGGGCTGGCAATGGGTGTTCATCGCCACGGGCCTGCCGGCCGTGCTGGTGGGCGTCATGGTGTTCAGGCTGCTGCCGGCTTCGTATCGCGAGGCGGGCTTCCTGAGCGCGCACGAGAAGGAGATCGTTGCGTGCGCACACGAACGCGAGAAGCCCGAGCACGCCGAGCACGCGCATCCGTGGAAGGCGCTGCTCGACCCGCGCGTAATGCTGTTTGCCGCGACCTACATGATGATGTCGACGTCGCTTTACGGCGTGACCTACTGGCTGCCGACGCTCGTGAAATCGTTCGGCGTGTCGAGCAGCACGAACGGTCTGCTGAGCATGCTGCCGTGGGCGATCTCGGTGTTGCTGCTGCTGTATTTGCCGGGGAAACTGCGCCGCGCGAAAAGCATCCTGCGCGCCATCGCGATCGTCGCCGCACTGGGCGCGCTGGGCTTCCTGCTGAGTCTCTTGCTGCCTTCGACGCCGCTGCGCTTTATCGCGCTCGTGTTCGGCGGCGCGTGCATTCCGCTGCTGTACCCGTGCTTCTGGTCGATGCCGCCGCGCTACTTCACCGGCGCGCGCGCGGCAGCCAGTGTCGCGGCCATCAACTCGATCGGCAATCTCGGCGGCTTCTTCGGCCAGAACCTGATGCCATTCGCGGGCAAGGCCACCGGCACCGCGTTCGGCCCGATGATCGTGCCCATCGTCTGCCTCGCCGTGCTCGGCGTGGGCGCGCTCATTGCCTGGGCGCGCTCCGAGCATGGGTACGTAGATGGCGCGGGCGTCTCGGCGTAAGGTCAAGGGCACGCCACGGCGCGCGAGGGCAGCGGATTGCCCTGCGCGCCGCAACGATTGCTTGTCTTAGTAGTGAACCACGGAGCGGATCGACTTGCCTTCGTGCATCAGATCGAAGGCATCGTTGATGCCCGTGAGCGGCATCGTGTGCGTGACGAACGGCGCGAGCTGGATCTTGCCTTCCATGGCGTCCTGCACCATGCCCGGCAGTTCCGAGCGGCCCTTCACGCCGCCGAAGGCCGTGCCCAGCCAGCGGCGGCCCGTCACCAACTGGAACGGGCGGGTGGAGATTTCCTGGCCCGCGCCGGCCACGCCGATCACGACCGACTGGCCCCAACCGCGGTGCGCGCATTCGAGCGCCGCGCGCATCACGTTGACGTTGCCGATGCATTCGAAGCTGTGGTCCACACCCCAGCCCGTCATCTCGACGATCACCTGCTGGATGGGCTTTTCGTGGTCCTTGGGGTTGACGCAGTCGGTGGCCCCGAAGGCGCGCGCCAGATCGAACTTGCCGGGGTTGGTGTCGATGGCGATGATGCGGCCAGCCTTGGCAATCTTCGCGCCCTGGATCACGGCGAGGCCGATGCCGCCCAGGCCGAACACCGCAACCGTATCGCCTTCCTGCACCTTGGCCGTGTTCTTCACCGCGCCAAGGCCCGTGGTCACGCCGCAGCCCAGCAGGCAGACCTGCTCCGGATTGGCTTGCGGGTCGATCTTCGCGAGCGACACCTCGGCCACCACGGTGTATTCGCTGAACGTGGAGCAGCCCATGTAGTGATAGATGGGCTGGCCGTTATAGCTGAAGCGGGTGGTGCCGTCCGGCATCACCCCCTTGCCCTGGGTCGCGCGCACCGCAACGCACAAGTTGGTCTTGCCGCTCTTGCAGAACAGGCACTCGCCGCATTCGGCGGTGTAGAGCGGAATCACGTGGTCGCCGGGTTTTACGCTGGTCACGCCTTCGCCCACTTCCACGACGATGCCGGCGCCTTCGTGGCCCAGCACGGCGGGGAAGAGGCCTTCCGGATCGTCGCCCGAAAGCGTGAAGGCGTCGGTGTGGCATACGCCCGTGTGCGTAATCTTCACCAGCACTTCGCCCTTGCGGGGCGGTTCGACATCGATCTCGACGATCTGGAGCGGCTTGCCCGCCTCGAATGCGACTGCAGCACGTGATTTCATGGGAATCCTTAAGAATGGTGGTCGAACGCTGGGGGTGTCCTAGCGCAAATAGGTTCGGACGAGGCTCACGACATCGTCGATCGAACCGGACGCAGACTCCGTGGTTCCAGTCAGTTGCGTGAACTCTTCGCGCAGATGGCTTTCGAGCACGCCGGCCATGACCCCATTGATTGCGCCGCGAATGGCCGCGAGTTGCTGCAGCACGGGAGCGCAATCGGCGCCTTCCTCCAGCGCGCGTTCCAGCGCGTCCAGCTGCCCGCGCACTTTGCGCACGCGCGTGAGGACGCGTTTCTTTTCTTCAGGGGAATGGGGCATGGCGTTACCGGAATGGTGATACTGGTAGCGAGTATAGGTCAATACTGCCGGGGAGTATAGGGGGCGCGAAGCAGCCCGCGCGCTCAATGCTTCAACAGCCATAGCAGCAAGGACACCACGGCCGACACGAGAATGCCGGTCACGATTGGGAAATAGAAGTCGAGGCCGTCCGTAACGATATGAATGTCGCCCGGCAGCCGGCCGAACGGAATGCGCACGAGCCAGCGCCACCCCATGCCGGCGAGGATGCAGGCGATGCCGACGACAATCAGGAAACGGTTCATGCGGCGCGCTCCCTTGCGTTGGATGGATCAGATTATGATAGGCCGACGGCAAACAAAATCAATGCACCTGGCATATTCCGGATGCGGGATTATTTTCTCTAAAGAACACTGATTTTCTCGATTATCGGTAAAAATGCCTGCCATTTTGTCAAAAAACCAAAAATCCTTGTATTCATTGCGCTTGTTGACCAATTGGGCATTTATAATCGCCGGCTGGCAGAAACTATGACGGATGCCAATCAAGGGAAAGCGGCATGGAATACACCACGCTATATAACGCGCTCAGCCAGCGCGATTCGCAATATAACCGCCTGATCAAGCTCGATTCTCCGCTCGGCACAAACTGGCTATTGCCGCTTCACGTGAAAGGCACGGCCAGATTGGGCCGCGATTATGAATATGTGATCGATGCGGTATCGTCGCGCGGCGACCAGATCGATCTGAATGCGCTGATCGGAAAACCCATCACGTTGCGGATCCAGCAGATGGACGGATCGTATATGCCGATCCATGGCTACGTTCACCGCTTCAGCCGGCTGGGGGCGGACGGGCCGCTCACTTTTTACCAGCTCCGCTTCTCGTCGTGGTTGTACTTTCTGCGCCTGCGCCGCGACATGCGCGACTGGCAGGAGCAGAACGGCGAGCAGATTCTCACGGATGTCTATAACGAGCACCCGCAGGCGCACGGCGCATTCCGCTTCGACCTGTATAAGCCGCTCCCCTCGTATTCGAACCGCGTGCAGTGGGAATTCGACCTGAATTTCGTCTATCGCAGCATGGAAGAAGTCGGAATATTTCCTTACTTCGAACACGCCGATGACGGGCGCTCGCACACGATGGTCGTCACGGACGATTCGTATTTTCTCCCTGAGCTCAGGCAAGCCGTGGTGCAGTTCGGCCGCATGGGCATTGGCGACGAACTGGACGGCTTCACGCAGTGGCAGGAACAGCGGCAGATCGAGAGCGCGCAGTTGACGTCGCGTTCGTTCGACTACAAGCGGCCCGATCTGCCAAGGCAGGTTCAGGGCGTCACCACAGAGAGCGGAAGCGAGCTGCCGACCGATGGAGAGATCTACGATTATCCGGGTGCGTACATGTGGTCGAACCAGGAGCAGGGCGACCGCCGCGCGTTGATCAGGCTGGAAGAACGCATGTCGCGGATGAAGCGCTTTCACGGCTCGGGCGCATTGCGCTGCGCGATGCCGGGGCGGCGCTTCGAACTGCGGGGGCATCCGGTGCACGACAAGGGCAGCAAGGCGGATCGCGAATTCGTGCTGCTGGGGGTCGACTGGCTCATCCGCAACAATTTGCCGGGTCTGGACGGCGTAGCGGATTTCCCGGACGGATTGGCGCGGGAAATTGCGGACGCAAGGAACGGCGCGACGGTGCACCATGCCGACGGCAGCGAAGGCCTCTTTCAGGTGACGGTCGAGGCGCTGCCGCGCAACGTGCCGTTCCGCAGCCCGTTCGAGCACAACAAGCCGGTGATGCAGTTGCAAAACGGCATCGTTTCCGTACCGGGCGGCGCGGAAGTCTATACCGACGAGCTGAACCGCGCGAAGGTCTGGTTTCCGTGGAACCGGCGCAACGGCCAGGACGAACGCGCGTCGTGCTGGGTGCGCACGACATTCCCGGATGCGGGAGCCAACCGCGGCGGCGTGCAGCCGCTCAGAAAGGGCGATGAGGTTCTGGTCGGTTTCATGGAAGGGGATTGTGACAGGCCTGTCATCATCGCCAGACTTTACGGCGGCGCGACGCAACCCGTGTGGCATTCGAACGGCCTGCTGTCCGGTTACCGCTCGCGCGAGTACGGGGGCACGGGCTACAACCAGCTCGTCATGGACGACTCGACACAGCAGAACCGTGTTCATCTTTATTCGAGCAGCTACCAGTCGCACCTGCATCTGGGTTATCTGATCCAGCACACCGGCAATACGCGCGGCGTTTTTCTCGGCAGCGGCTTCGACCTCAAGTCGGAAGGGTACGGCGCCGTCCGTGCCGGCCAGGGCCTGTACGTGTCGACTCACCCAGCGACTGTCGCACAGCCGATGAACGTGGCGGCTGCGAGCGAGCAGTTGGCAAGCGCCGAAAGCGTGGCGGAACTGGCGTCGCATGCGAGCGCGTCGAACCAGGCCGAGAGTCTGCAGGACGGACAGGACGCGCTGAAAAAATTCACCGACGCCACGCAGTACAGCGTGAGTGGCAGCAGCGCAGGCAGTGGCGGCAATACGGGCGGTGGCGGCATGGGCAACGCCAACGGATTTTCCACGCCGATCATGCTGATGGCGAGCCCGGCCGGCGTGGGGCTCTCGACGCAGGAATCGGCGCAGGTCACGGCGAACCAGCACGTCAACATCGTCAGCGGCAATAGCACGCATGTGGCCGCCGGCAAGTCGCTGATCGCCAGTGTGATGGAAAAGATCAGCCTGTTCGCGCAAAACGCGGGGATCAAGCTTTTTGCGGCGAAAGGGAAGGTCGAGATTCAGGCGAAAAGCGATGAGATGAAACTTGGGGCGCTCAACGATATAACGATCACGAGCACGGATGGCAAGGTCGTGATTTCGGCGGACAAGGAAATCTGGATCGGTGCGGGAGGCTCGTACATCAAGATCACGGCGGAGTCGATCGAGAACGGGACGAGTGGACAGATCCTGGAGAAGGGCGCGTCGTGGAGCAAGCTGGAGGCATCGGCGATGAGGTTGCCGGCGTCGCTTCAGAGCGTGCCGAACGGTTGCGCATGGAAGACGGCCTCCGCTGCCGCCGATAGTGCTTCGAGTGTCGTGTTGGAGTAAGGACGGTGGAACAGACAGGCATTCACGGCGCAGGACCGCAGGAAGGCGCGATCGAGTCGCCGCAAGCTCGGGAGGCGGCGGCAATCGAGAGGACGGTCGACATGCTACGCGCGTATTTCAGCAAGCATCCCGCGATGCGCTGCATTCTGGCCGTGGACCCGAGCCAGCGCGATTTCGCCGAAATGGACGGGGCCGATGCCATGGCGGAATTGCCGCGGACGTTCGTGCAGATCGACCACGAGGCGTTTCCGGAAGCCCATCGGCCATATCTGGTCGAAATGGACCTCGATACGCGCGAAGGAAGGGCGCTTCTCGATGCGAGCGTGCGGCTCGCCTTTGAAGACCGGCGCCCCGCATCGATGGCCCAGGGCCAGGGGCAGTGCATTGGCGGGTGGCTGGCAAGCGAGGCCACGCTCGACGAAGTGGCGGCACATTGGTCCGGCCAGGCGCTGCAGTACGACGAGCAAGGACGCGCTTGCGCACTGCGCTTCTACGACGCGCGTGCGCTCAGCCTGATCTGGCAGATTCTGACCGAATCTCAGCAGCAAGCCCTGCTGGGGCCGGTCAAGGTCTGGCATGCACTCGATGCCTGCGCGAAGCCGCATGCCTATAGCGGCATGGGGCAATCGAGGCGGAGTCTTTCAATTCAAAGGGTGCAATGGCCGGACGTTCACCGGCATGGCTTGATCAACCGGGCGCTTGCGCTGCACGCGCTGGCGAACGGCCGTCAGCCTGAGCCGGCGGAAGTCGACGCGGCAGTTGCTGCTGCGGCGCGCGCGCAGCAGCACGGCTTGCATGACCGTGAGGATCAGATTGCGTTCATCGGGCATGCGCTCGAGTGGCATCCGCAGTTCGATCGGCATTCCAGGGTTGCGGATGCGTTGCAGCAGATGCAGCCAGGCGATTACTACACGGCGGCCATCGATGCGCTTCAGCCCGATGCAATCGAGGAAATTCGACGCGGCGCGTGGTACGACACGATGAAAGCCTCGTCGCGGATCGGGTGAATCTGGTTTGCGACCTATACACAGTGCACAGTGCGAAGAATAGAAATGGCTATGACCCAACAAGATTGCGTGAACTGCAAGAAGACCGGCTTGGCGATCTTGCCTGTTCGCTACACCGTCCTGCCACATACCGTTCCCGCAAAACTGCCCGAGGGAATTACGGGCGCGGGTGTCACGGATGTCCCGTTGACTACGCACCGATATGGGTTGCGCACGCTTCGGGACGGTTGGCTTTATCTCTACTATGTCGCGAGTGCGAGAGGTCCCGGTCGTTGGGAGGTGTACAAGGTGACCGAGGACGGACGTCTGTGGAAACAGTCGCGTCCCTTGCCTGCGACACCCACCACGCATCCTGCATGTGCTCAATGCGCGATTGCTGTGCCAATGGATGTCATTGCGATCGAGCATCCAGAGAAATGCACCGATCGCGTCTACATTGCGTTCTCCGAGCATGCGTGGATCGAAGACACCTTCAAGCAGTACGAGTCGGACCAAGCGCTGCTCAAGAAACGTATGCAGTGGATCGAGCCGTCCAAGTGGCTCAAGGATCCCACGGATCCGCAAAAGCACGCTACTGTTGCGACTCAGCAGAGTATCGACAGCATCATCGAATATATGCCGGGTCTCGATCCCAAACTGCTCGTGCCGAAAGACGAGCCGTTGACGGATAAAAGCGGCGCGTACAAACCGGCGCTGATGGCGCGCGAATCGACGCGTTACCCGCTGCACATCCGCCAGGCGTCGCCGCTTTCATCGAGCGAGTCGCTGGTCAAGCTGATGAACCAGATCGGCTCGACTGGAAAAGATCAGCATCATCCGCCGATGATGCTGGCCTTGTGGGACGGCGTAGGCAACGTTCACGAACTCAACGACTTCCGCAACGATGCCGGCAGCATGCTGGCCTTGTATGTCAATGAGCGGGCTGTGCAGATCGACGCAATGCAGTCGATCGATGCGGCCGAAGCCGCTGTGCGCAATGGGGCGGTGGCGTTCAAGAGCCGCTTGCGCTCCGGCATGCAGGCCGGCTGGGAAAATATGATGAACAACCCGGGGGCGATGGATGGCATCCCGAGCTTCCCTATGCTGACTCCGCAGCAGGAGGCGGCTTCGGCGAAGCGGATACAGGATGCCGGCGTGATCAGCCCGGAGGAAGCCAGGAAAATTGGCGATGCCGAGTGGCCGAAATACGAAGACAAGCTGGCGCTGAAAAAGCTCAGGGATTTTCGGCCCTGGTTCAAGTCGATGCAGGATGCGGTCACCGCGATTCAGGCCAAACGCGCCCCCGATGTGGAGGCGTGGCTGAAGGCGCCTACCTTCATCACGACGTTGCACGACTATCACGAAGAAAACGCTGGCGATGGTCGCGAATTTGAAAAGGTCATCATTCAGGCAATCAGCGGTTTGCCTTCGGAGGAGCATGGCGAGGCCATTGTCTACGACCTGGTGAATAACATGGACCCGACGCAGCCCGCCAGTCTCGTTTGGCGCGCCTTTGCCTATAACCAGAAGCATCCGAAAGCGGAGATCAAGGCGCTTCTGGCGCAGGCTATTGCAAACAAGACCACGAAGCCGGATGCGACCGGCGAGGTCATCGAGAAGATCAGCAAGGTACTGGAGAATCTGAAAACGTTCGTTGAGTTCCGGGAAAAGATGAGCGAAGTCCACGAACATGAAAACCCTGTTTCCGTATCGGAGAAGTATTTGAAGAATATCCACGGTGACGGTCTCATCATCACGGTGGGCAACGCGCTTTTCAAATGGACGGGGTTGGGCGTTTTAGGAGATTGCGCGGGCACGTTCATGATCCGTGGCGCACTCATGATGCGTGTGGGTATCAGCAAGCAGGATACGATCGACCTCGTCAAACAAGGGTTTAAAGTCGAGCCCGCATTGCGTTTGAAACTTGATCAGGGATACCGGGCACTCAGAAGCCAGGGCATTGCGGCGAAGGACGCTTTCGTGAGAACGGTGCAGTCGCTTGCAGAGGACGAAGGCGGCCAGCTTTATCGTGCGAAATGGGCGGCGGTCAAGCTTACCGAGGAAGGCAAGGCGATCAACCTCGGGGTAAGGATAGGCGGAACGCTTGCGGTGATCGAACTGTTGAGCTTCGGTTGCAATCTCGCGAAAGCAAACAAGAAGGGCGAGGATTACGCGATGCTGGTGGCAGGCGGATTCTCGTCGATGTCGGCGTGTTTGCAGGCGTCGAGCAAATTGATGGCGGGGCTTGGGAAGGATGCCGGGCGCACGCTGACTAATTTGAAGGCGATTACGGGGTATTTTGGTGGTGCTTCGTCATTGATTGGTGCTGTGGTGGATTTTGGGAAGGCATTCGAAAGTGCCGGGAAAGGTGCGTACCCCGTCATGGCCGGATACTTTCTTAAAGGTTTGCTCGGATTTGGGGTAACGGCCGCAAATTTCCTTACGGCGTTGACCTCATCTGCTCCGTTGGTTGCGCGGATTACCGGTGCGCGAGGTGTTGTCTTTATTGGTAAAGTTCAAGCAGGTATTGCCGGAGCAACCGCTCGATCGAGTGCGCTGGCTGCCGATGAAACAGGGGGATGGCTTGCACGGCAACGAGCGGCAAACGCTGTCGGAAGAATTGCAGTCGGCACAGTCGCTGAAGAAGCTGGTGTAGTTGTCGGAGAACGTGCTGCATTATTGTTGATTGGTCGGGTGGTTTTGTTCCTCGCAGGTTGGGAAGTTGCTGTAGCACTTGTTGTATTGCAGGTGTTGATTGCATATTTTTCGGACAATGAACTACAAGCATGGTTTGAGAAGTGCTCGTTTGGCAGATATCCGGAGAGTCCGTCCTGGGCAGCGGATAAACAGCATGAGGAATTTGAAAAGGCTTTGGCCGCTGTCGGCTTGAAGACCAGTGAGGGCATGTAATGACGACGAGCACTGTGCAGCCACCTTCTACGGTCCTGCTTCGCGGGCGCATTGACAATCTTCGAAAGACGCGTCGCAGTCAGGACTTCTTTTTTAATGATGCGGATCGTGCCAGGATGGGCGCGACGGCGGTCGCGGCGGGCTTGGCCGGCTTGGGTGGCGTAGCCGTAGGGCTAAGCGGCATGGCAATGGATACCACCGAGGAGGCAGATCTGCTGGAGTTCGATCTTGGCGGTGAGCCAGTCAAGGGGTGGGTATGGTGTTCGGTATTCTCAGAAGGCGATGAAGTGGAACTTGTTGCTGAACGCTGGGGCGAAACGTGGCAAGCATTCGGTATTCGACGAATCGCCGACAAAATCGTAGCACTCCATCCACACTGCAGTCGAGGTCGCTTTGCTCACTACCGGGCTTCGTTCAAGTGGGGCGGCGTCTTCTTTGCATCACTGTTGATCGCGGCATATTTCGTGATGGCCTGCTTCGCAATTTTCAAAGGTGGGGTCCCAATCGAGAATTTGATTGTAGGTTGTGTTATATCAAGTTTAGTTTCCGCGACAGTTTTTGCCTTTATCATCTATCGTGTTTCACGAAAAATGATGGGCTTCGTTCTCCTGGCCGAAGGGATATTTGAGGGATTCGGTTGGAAAAACCCTAAGAGTATCGATCTTCCCGCAATTACCAAGAAGGGAAAGAAACCCGGAGATCCGGGTGCGCTCGGCGTCCTGTATTTCCGCTACTAACATTTCCGATATCGACCCTGAATCGCCGTTCAAACGGCGGAATCATCCACCCACGAAATCTCCCATGACCAAATCCCTGATCTGCAACGGCGACCCCACCACCACCGGCGGCCACGTCATCGCAACAACCTCCAGCTTGTACGACGGCAACAGACGCATCGCGCTGGATCAGGAAATGGCGACGTGCGGCAATTGCCCGGGCGAGCATCCAATCCGCGCCACGGGCACCGACACGCAAGACAACGGCCGGGCGTGCGTGCTGGATGGCGATCTGGTCCAGTGCCCGTGCGAAGCGAATCACGTCACAGCTAGCGCCAACGCCGGCTGTACAGTAGCCTGAAAAACACCCCTTCAAACAAGCGGCGCCGTACCGGGCCTCGGTACACACCGCTGAATTTCCACCCCCGTATTCGCGGAAAGCACGACCAGTTGCCGTCGAGCCCGACCAGGCCAATCGCAGTTTCGGTCTTCCCGGAGCCGGCGTTTTTCTCGGCCTGCATAAGAATCCAGTAAGGGCCCGTGAGCTTTTCGGAGCTGCCGTGCATGAGCGAAGTGAATGGGTGGATGGCCATTTTTCTCGTTCTCCCCGTTGTCACGTGGACGGCATTGACCGACCAGATTTCGCTGCCCGCTACCACCGTTTTCGGCATTTGGACTGGATATGCGTCCTTGACCGGATCGCGCTTGAGCTGCAGCGAGGCAAGCCGGAACAGATTGACGACGGGGGTGCAATGGAGCTGGATATTTTCTGCGGACAAGTGTTTCAATCGTTGCGCAGGCCACAAATCCGGATGAACGCGACGAATGGCGAGGTGCAGCGTCAGATGCTGACCGGAGCCTGCGGCGCGCGTGAGCGCCTTGAAATCGAGGTCGACGAAATCGAATTTTTTCGGAAACGCAAAATATTCGGTCAGCAGACGCAAGGCGGGTTGAGAGGTATCTTCATCGATCAGCTTTTCTGTGTCGTCGTAGCCAACTGCTGCGAGCGGCGGTGCATTCAACTGCGTCTAGCGACCCGTGGCATTTTCAACGAAGGATCCCACTGTATTCAGCATCATGGCATCCATCGTCGTGCTGACGATTTCACTCTGACCATCAACATAGATGCGCAACGGACCCGCGATGTCCTCGATGCGAAAATCCGGGCGAATCACCGCGAAGGTGATGGAGAGTATCCCGGTCGTGCCGGCGGGCAGCACGACGCCGGACGGAATAGTGCTCGTAGTTGGCGTGTAACGTGCATTCGATATACGCACGGGCGAAAGCGTCACGTCGTGGACGGTCCGGAAGCGATAGCCTGTTGTCTTGCTGCTGATTTCGGTGCCGCGTGGAATGGTGGCGGGCTTGCTGGTCTTGTCGAACGTGTCCGCGATGTCGAACCGGATAATCGCGCACGCGGGAAGCGGCCGCAGGTACTGCGGATACACCATGCCGAGCAGCGCGTCCGTAAACTCCGGATAACGGTAGTCGAGCCGGTTGTCGAGGTTCGCGGCCAGTAGCGCGAACGACTGCAGGAGACGCTCGATATGCACGTCCTCGGAGTGGTCGCCGACGATGCCGAGGCGCGCGGCCATCGTGGGATGGCGCGCCGCGAAAATCGCCATGGACCGGCGCAGCAGTCCAAGTTCTCGTTCGTAGTTCGAAAGCAGGTGATCCATGGTTGGAGGCGCGGCGCGGGT
The DNA here is from genome assembly GCF_051125205.1 of Paraburkholderia sp. A1BS-2L. Lineage (NCBI taxonomy): Bacteria > Pseudomonadati > Pseudomonadota > Betaproteobacteria > Burkholderiales > Burkholderiaceae > Paraburkholderia > Paraburkholderia sp. A1BS-2L. The sequence goes on along the minus strand of NZ_CP120430.1, from coordinate 612,808 downwards.
AGTGCGTGATGCGTCGTCATAATATGCAGTCGATCGGTGGATCGATCGATATGTTCCTGTCACTTGCGCAGGGCCAAATGGTCCGATGGAGATTCCGCGATTTAGGGGCGGTTCACGAATCGGTAGCGCTTACGGCACTCAAGGCATAATTCCCTACGCGAACTACCTGTAATATTTGAAAGCCCCCATGGTATTGCACCGACCTTCCGCTTTCGCGCGCCAAATTGCACGAATTGCGCTGATCGCGCTTTTGTCCCCGCTTTTGTCGCTTGCCCTGGTTGCGCCCGCGCTGGCGTTTCCGGCTGTCACGATCGCAACCGCCGCGACCGCAAGCGGCGTGGACGCGACGTCGCCCTCCATTTCGCTGACCGATGCGCAAGCGCTGCTCAAGCAGATGCAGGCCAAGCAGGACAGCATCAAGCAACAGACCTCGACCGCGACCGGCAGCAAGGATCTCGATGCGCTTTCTGACGCGACCCAGCAACTGAGTACCGACGTCGACAAATTACGCAGCCGGATCGTGCCGCTGCGCGCCCAGGTGCAGGCTCAACTCGATGTGCTAGGGCCGGCGCCTGCTCCGGGCGAGCCGCCCGGCACCCAGGCGGTGGCCCGCCAGCGCGCCAGCCTGAACGCGCGCAAGGATCAGATCGACGCCGTGCTGAAGCTGGCCGACGACCAGAAAAGCAATCTCGACATTCTGTCCGCGCAGTTCGCGAAGCTGCACCGGGGCTTGCTGAAAAACCAGCTCGCGCTGCGCTCGGGCGGCATTTTCAGTGCGCAATTCTGGGTGCCGCTCCTGCATCAGCCGCCCGAGGACGGGCAGCGTCTCGACGCGTTCGACGCCCAGGTGCGCGAGATGTTGCGCTCGGTCTGGGAGCCGGGTCAGCGCTTCCTGACTTCGCTGCTGTTGATGGCCGCGCTCGTGATCTGGCTCGGCGGGCGCAAGCTCGTGCAGCGCGCGCTCGCATGGTTCTGTCTGCACCGCTTGCCGCCGACGCGTCTGCGCCGCAGCGCGCTTGCACTGTCGATGGCCATTTCCACGCTGCTGGCAACGTCCATTGCGCTGCAGGTCCTCTATCTGGCGCTCGCGCGCCGCGTCGATCTCACCCCCGCGCTGAGCGACCTGTGGGGCGAATTCACGAAGCTCACGCTAACTTGCGCGCTGATCTCGGGGCTAGGACGCGCGCTGTTGTGCACCAATCATCCGTCGTGGCGGCTGCCTGCGCTGGCCGATCCGGTGGCGCGTGCGCTGCGGCCGTTTCCGAGCACGCTCGCGATGCTACTGTTCGTCGCCGGTGCGGTGGAGGCGATCAACCGCATCGTCGACACGAGCCTTTCGGTCACGCTGCTCGGCCGCGGCCTCGTTTCGCTCGTCACGGTGCTGACCATTGGCGCGGCGCTGCTGCGTGCGAACCGTGTGCGCGCCGCGATGGCCGCGGCCGGCGAGGCGCCCGAATCGCACTCGACGGTGGCGGGGTTGATTCACGCGGGCACCGCGCTGGCGATCATTGCGTCGCTGATCGCGCTGGTGATCGGCTACATCACGGTTGCGCGCTTCATTACCTACGAACTCGTATGGTTCGAGATCGTGCTGTGCAGCATCTACGTGCTCACGCAGTTGAACCGCGATATCTGCGCGAGTCTCTTCAGCGCGAATTTCTCGTCGGGCAAGCAACTGAAGAATCTGCTCGGGCTCGAGGACAAGCATCTCGAACAGGTGCAAGCCGTGCTCTCGGGCGCCGGCACGAGCGTCCTGATGCTGCTCGCGGTGGTGGCGCTGTTGACGGGCGGCTTCGGCACGACGCCGGCAGATCTCCTCAACAGCCTCATCGGCATCATTGGCGGGCAGCGGCTGAAGAGCCTCGATATCATGCCCGCGCATATCGTGAACGCCGTGATCGGGTTCGCGGTCGGCTTTTACCTGCTGCGCTCGGTGCGCCGCTGGCTCGACCAGGAATTCATGCCGGCGCTGGGCATGGACCCCGGCATGCGCATGTCGCTCATCACGCTGTTCACGAACGTGGGCTATGTGCTGCTGGTGCTGATGACGTTCTCGCTGCTCGGCGTGCGCTGGGACAGCCTCGCGTGGATCGTGAGCGCGCTCTCGGTCGGTATCGGCTTCGGCCTGCAGGAGATCGTGAAGAATTTCGTCTCGGGCCTGATCCTGCTGACCGAGCGGCCCGTGAAGGTGGGCGACCGGATCAGCATCGCGGACATGGAAGGCGACATTCGCCGCATCAACGTGCGCGCGACCGAAATCCAGCTGCTCGACCGCTCGACGATGATCGTGCCCAACTCGCAGCTGATTTCGCAGAACGTGCGCAACGTCACCATGGGCGACAGCACCCAGGGCGTCGCCACGCTGGTCTTGACGTTCCCGCTGGATACCGACCCGGAGCAGGTGCGCGACCTGTTGCTCGAGGTCTATCTCGAGCATCCCGATGTGCTGACCGAGCCCGCGCCATCGGTCCTGTTCAGCCAGCTCACGCCCCAGGGCATCACGCTCAGCGTGACGGGTTATGTCGGCAGCCCGCGCATCGCCGCCAAGACCAAGAGCGATCTTCTCTTCGCCATCCTCAAGCAATTGCGGGCCGCCGGGATCACGCTTGTGAATCCGCACAAGGTGATGGTGCAGAGCTGGCCGACGCCGGACTCGGCACAGACATAGACCGCAATAAGGCAAGCCGGCTGATGATTCATGAGTTCAAGACGATTGAATTCAAACGGTCAAATGGCGATTATTTGCCACAAAGCAGGAGCAGGCGCTCCTGGTCCGAGCACGGCCGACCGGTGATTTTCTGCTGGGCGGTGGGGCCTGGCGGCATCGCGGCCTGCGTCGTGGCGCGATGCGCGATACACGCTCTCAGGCGCCGCTCGACAGGCGGATAGTATTGCCACCCTTTGCCAAGGCCCGGCAGTTCGAGCTTCACCTGCTTCCATTTCGGGTGGCCCTGGCTCTGCAGATTGCCGAAGTTCTCGCAGAGCGAATCGGCAAATCGTTTCAGGTTGCCAACCGTGTCGCGCAGATTGTAGTCATACGTCACGAGAAAGGCCTTGACCGTCCATGTCGGTACGTCTTCTTTCAGCCAGTTCGGGTAGCTCGATGCATGAATGGTCGCGGGAAAATAGGTTTGCTTCGCACGGGCCGTTTCTGGGGCATTCGGGTCGACGCGCAGGAAGCGGATTTGCTGAAGCAAGTCGGGGTTCATATCGGTGAAGAGCTTCGCGGGTTGCCCCGCGACGACAATCGCAACGTCGATCTTCTTTACGATCAGCGCGGCCAGGGCATCTTCGTTGCTCAGATTCTGTGCGTTCTGCGCGGGAATCTGCTGGCCGAACATGAGGCGGTACAGTGTCGTTGCGGATTGTGCGGTTCCGCTGCCGATCAGGCCCACGCTGATCACCTTGTCCTTGATTTCGTTGATTGTCTTCATCGGCGAGTCGTTTCTAACAACGAAATAAATTTCCTCGTCGTAGAGGGGCATGATGAGCCGCAACGGGCGAATCGTCGTGCCGGCCTCTTCGTTGCCCGATTTGGCCATATCGACATAGGCCTGATAGACGTCCGATTGGACGAGCGCGAGCTTTACGCCCGGTTCGAACCGCATGCGCTGCACGTTTTCCGCCGACCCTTTCGAGGGAATCACGGCGAGGTCGATGCCGGCGGGTTGCGCGACCCATTTTGACAAGTCCTGGCCGATCTGAATGTACGTGCCTCGCTCCGGGCCCGTCACGATCTTATAGTGTGCTTCTGCGTCTGCCGTAGCGCTGGCGGCGAAGGTGGAAAAAAACAGGGCAAACGCGCCCGCGAGGGCCGCCAGGGTCGTTTTCAGCATGGTCTGTCTCCCGCATGGAATCTGATGACCAACAGACGTTCAATATGATATGGAATCCTGCTCAATGCGCGCCATTTGCCGGCGCCGGGCGTTTCCAGCCATCTTGCACGATCGCTCGCTGCTGCGTATCGACGCTGTTGTTATTTTTATTGCTGGCCGGACTGGCGGCGTGGGCGGCAGCAGATGGAGTCGCGGCGGACGCCATGGCGTTGGCGTTGGGCGCACCCGGCGGATTCGGTGGGCTCAGCGGTTTCCAGCCCGTGGCGAGGATGACGCGTTCCATCAACGCTCGCGCGCGCTGGCTGTTCGAATCGATCGCGAGCGCTTCCGATGCCTTTTGCCGCACGCAACCCCAGACATGCTCCGACGCGCATTGCTCTGCGATTCGCAACGCACTGTCGCGCCGCTGGTCGCGTGGATTGTCGGATATATCCGTGAACGAAGACATGACTTGCGGTTTTGTCGTGGCGGATTGCGATCCCGTATCGGCAGCCGTGGGCAGCACACTCGCTTGTTGCGCGAGTGCGTCATGAACAATGGGGCCGCCGGAAGCATGTGCGGTTTGTTCGTCAACGGCACTGTCGGGCTTGCGGATCTCGGCGACCAGAAGATGCGCCGCGTAGGCGATGGCGAGAAAAATGCCGGCGAGCAACAAGCCTTTCGTAAAGATCCAGCGCGGGATGAACCAGGATGGCGTCCCGGGTCCGGGCGGTCCGTCCTGGTATTCGGGCTTTACTGCTGCATGATCGGGTGCAGGCTCGCCCGCGGGTGCGCGCTTCGTCGCCGCAGGCGCGGGCGGGCCCGCCGCCAGGGGGCCAGGAGCGCCCGGCATGATTCTCGCGCGCGCATCCAACGCAATCCTGTCGAGTGGATGATTCACGCCGCAGTAAGGGCAAAGGTCGACGTCATCGTGGAGCACGCCGCCGCAGCGCCTGCACGCCGGGCGAAAACTCGGGTCACGTGAAATCTGAGTGGACATATTGATGCTCCACCGATATGCCGATGCCGTTCGGCATGTTCAGAATCGTCGTCGAAGCGATCGGCGAGGCGTCGCTGAAGCCACGATCTGCATGTGCGAGAAAGCGGAGGCGTTGGTCCGTGCGCCGCCGCTGGTGAGGAAAATATGGGTGATTTCCCACAGCGAGTCAACCGCAGCTGTTACCTACCGCACATATGCGTTTTGGAAGTGTTACTTGAACGGTTGCATCGCGCGTTTTTTTAGTATGCATGTGCCGTACCCATGCGTGGGGCTGCCTGTTCATAGACCGGGAACAGCGCTTCGGTTCGTGACATCTATTTCCTCGAAAGCTGGGAAAGTCCCGGCCATTGACCATTTCGAGGAGAGACACATGAAAATCGCAGGCAGGTTGTTGTGCACCGGGTTTGCACTGGCATTTTCATGCGCGCCCGCGCTGGTGCGGGCGCAGAGTGCGGGCCCGACCGATCCCCAGATTGCCGCCATCGTCGTGGCCGCGAATCAGACCGATATCGACGCGGGCAAGCTCGCCGAATCGAAAACCCATTCGCAGGAGGTTCAGGCGTTCGCGCAGCGCATGGTCGCCGATCACACGAGCGTGAACCAGGCGGCGGTCGACCTCGTGCACAAGCTCGGCGTGACGCCGCAAGACAATCCGACCAGTGACAGCCTCAAACAGGGCGGCAAAGCCAATATTGCGAATCTTCGGTCGTTGCACGGCGCGCAATTCGACCGTGCCTATATCGATCACGAGGTGAGCTATCACGAGCAGGTAATCGATGCGCTCGACAAGACACTCATTCCCGGCGCGCAAAACGCTGAATTGAAAGCGCTGCTGGTGAAGGTGCGGCCTGCGTTCGTCGCGCATCTCGACCACGCGAAGCACGTGCAGGCTGCCATGGCGAGAGCGCAATGAACCGGCTGCCGATTGTCCGCCGGTTTGCTCGAGTCGGCGCTTGCGGGATTTGCGCGCTCGCGCCGATGGCCTTCGCCGGGGCCGCCGCCGCAGGCGATCACGTGGTGGCGATCGCGCAAATGCGCTTTAGCCCGCCAATCGTGAAAGTGCATCGCGGCGAGCGTATCGTGTGGGTCAACCAGGACCTCGTGGCCCATACGGCGAGCGCGCGGACGAAGATCTTCGATTCGGGCAGCATCGCGCCTGGCGCGTCGTGGCGATACGTTGCAAGCACGCCCGGCTCGTACCCGTACCAGTGCCTGTTTCATCCGGCTATGCGTGGCACACTGATTGTCGAGCCGAAACCATGATGGAACGAGGAACTGCAATGCCGGACTCGCACGTGAGCGCATTGGACGATGCCGACGCGGATATCGTGCGCCGCGTCGTGGCTGGCGATCTCGCGGCCTTCGAGTTGTTGATGCGCCGCCATAACCGCCGCCTGTTCCGGCTCGCGCGCGCCACGCTGCGCAACGACGCCGAAGCGGAAGACGCATTGCAGGACGCGTATCTGAAGGCGTTCAGGGCGCTCGGGCAGTTTCGCGGCGATGCCGCGCTCGCGACGTGGCTCTCGCGCCTCGTGCTCAACGAGTGCTTCGCGCGGATGCGCCGCGAGGCCCGCCGCCAGCACCTGATGCCCACGCTTGTGCATTGCGCCGACGACGAGCAGATGGCTTTCGATATGGACCCGATCAACGCTCACGACGATGTTGCCCCCGACCAGGCGGCCTCCCGCGCCGAGATCCGCGCGCTGCTGGAGCGCAAGCTCGATGCGCTGCCGGTGGGATTTCGCACGGTTTTCGTGCTGCGCTCGGTCGAGGAGATGAGCATCGAGGAAACGGCGCTGTGCCTGGGCATCCCCGAGGCCACGGTGCGCAGCCGCCATTTCCGGGCCCGCCAGATGTTGCGCGACGCACTGGCAGAAGAGGTCGATCGGCTGGGGCCGGCGCTGTTCGAATTTGGCGGCTCGTGCTGCGACCGCATCGTTGCCGCCGTGCTCGCGCAGCTGGGCTGGATCTAGCGGCGCAGTGAATCAATGCATGGGTCGATGCGTGCGTTGTCGAACACGCACGCTTGACCGATGAGCGTCCGCGTCTGCGAAAATCGGCGGAGAATTCACACGTGCGCGCCAGCCGGCCAGCGTCATGCCTTTCTCCTCCGCGAGGTCCGCGATGATTTTTCGCCAGCTATTCGACTCCGTTTCGTCTACCTATACCTACTTGCTTGGCGATGTCGAAAGCGGCGAGGCGCTGCTGATCGACCCCGTCTACGAGCAGGTGCCGCGCGATCTCGCGCTGTTGCAGGAACTGGGCCTGCGCTTGCAGGCGACGCTCGACACCCATGTGCACGCCGACCATGTGACCGGCGCGTGGCGCTTGCGCCAGCGCTGCAGCAGCGAGATCGCGCTTGCGGCCACGGTGCATGCCGAGGGCGTGACGCGTCCACTGCAGCATGGCGACCGCGTGGCGTTCGGCAAGCGCTATTTGAGCGTGCGCGCAACGCCGGGGCATACGAGCGGCTGCCTGACCTATGTGCTCGACGACGAGAGCATGGCTTTCACCGGCGACAGTCTGTTGATTCGCGGCTGTGGCCGCACCGATTTCCAGGGCGGCAGTCCGCAGCAACTGTTTGCGTCGGTGCGCGAGCAGATCCTGACGCTGCCCGGCGACTGCCTGCTTTACCCCGGGCACGACTATCGCGGCATTACGGTCACGAGCGTGGCGGAGGAGCGGCGCTTCAATCCGCGCCTGGGTGGCGACGTGGATCTCGGCGATTTCGCGGGCTACATGGACAACCTGAACTTGCCGCATCCGAAGCAGATGGCCGTGGCGGTGCCCGCCAACCTGCGCTGCGGAAAGCCGGAGGGCGAGGCACAGGCGGCGATGGAGACGCCCGACTGGGCGCCGCTGACCTTGCGCTTTAGCGGCGTATGGGAAATCGAGCCCATGGCGCTGCTCGAGCATGCCGCCGATTTCCAGATCGTCGACGTGCGCGAGGTGCCGGAATTTATCGATCGTCTCGGCCATCTGCAAGGCGCGACGCTGGTGCCGCTTTCGCAGTTGATGGGCCGGCTCGATGAACTCGACCGCGAGCGGCCCGTGGTGGCGGTGTGCCGCTCGGGCGTGCGCTCGGCGCAGGCGAGCGTGCTGCTGGGCAAGGCCGGCTTCGGCAAGGTCGCCAACCTCGCGGGCGGCATGCTGCGCTGGAAGGCCGAAGGCTTGCCGGTTGCGACGGACAGCGTTTAACCCCCGTTGCGCCGTTCAATGCCCCAGCCCCGACCTGGCGATCTGCTGCTCGACGAATTGCGCGAACAGGGCGTGCATACGCGTGGTCGGATGGAGATCGTCGGCGAACATATAGGTCTGGTCCGCATTGGGCGTGACGTAGGTGTTCGGCGAGCATAGCAGCGCGGTGTCGTCAGGCGTTTTCGCGGGATCGCAGGCCTGCGCGGTGTTGGACACCGTGAAGCCGTTCGCCTGGTAATTGGCGATCAACTGCGTGGCCCACGTGTACGAATCGATCTCGATGACCTTGCCTTGCAGGCCATTGCTTTGCAGCGCGGCGTTCAATGTCGTGTTGAAGCGTTGCGACAGCTGGGTGAGGTTCGCGCCGTGGTCGGCCTCGGCGATGCCCTTGGGCGAGAGGCCCACGTTCGGCACGTTGACCACCACGACGTGCGTGGCGCCGCTCTGGACGATCTGCGCGACGATCTGGGCGAGCGTGCTGGCGGCCTGGTCCACGGTCGCATTGGCGGCAGGTGGCGTGCCGGCGCGCAGCACGTCATTTGAGCCGGCCCAGACCAGCACCAGTTGATTGGCGTTGAAATTTCCATGCGCGGACAGGTAGCTCGAAACCTGCTGAGTCACGGGCATTTCGACGTTGCCGATCACGTCGGAGAGAAAGTCGTACTGGTTGGCCGGCGTGGCCACGGTGGAGCCGCCTTCCGCGTAGCCCAAACCGCTTTGCGCGCTGAGCCGGTGGTCGATGCCGATCGTGTACGCCGCGCTCAGGTTGTCGCCGTAATACTGCGCAACGTTTTGCGTCCACACCTGGCCGGGATTGGTCGTGAAGCGGCCGCCGCCCACCGCGCTGGCTATTGGCGCATAGGTGCCGACATCGGAAAGGCTGTCGCCGAAAGAGACGATTTGCAGATGCACGCCGCCGGGCGGGGGAGCTGCGCTGGGGGCTGGGCTGTTGCCGCCTCCACCGCCGCCGCACGCGCAAAGCAGTGCAAGCAGGATTGTCGAGGTTATTGCAGAAGTTACACCGCGCAGGTTGTTGCGGGTTCGTTGCATCGCGCCTCCTCGCCGCACAAGGCGGCCATGCCCGCATGGCGGGCTCGCGCAGGGGGAAGAGGCAAAAAGGGTGCCCGCTCCACAGGCGGAGATTTTTTCGTCATTCGTTTATTTGTCCCCTATAGCCGCTTTCGTGAATGCGCTTGATCAATGAGGCTCTCGAACTGGTGCTTGCAGCTAGCACGCGTCTCGCGGGTAGCAGCGGCCAATCCACCACACTGACCGGCGGCAGCGTTGCGGCTCTGCCGCCGGGTCGACCCATTACGCTGTGGCCGAAGCGCGAAGGCGATTGACGATCTGGTTATCCTTGCCCTGGACCAGTGGACTCAGGGAAATGTTGAATTCGATGTCCTTGTACGTGTCGGCCTTCAGGCCCAATGCCGTACCACCGGTTTTCTCGACGACGTGAGGAATCAGTTCCTCACGCGTGGCGTAGGCGAAGTCGTCCCAGATCAGCGGATCGCCTTCGATGTTGAACTGCGTCGTGAGCTTGCGGTGGCTGTCGCTGGTGACGAAGAAGTGCACGTGCGCAGGACGATTGCCGTGACGGGCAATTTCGTCGAGGAGTTGCTGAGTCGCCCCTTGGGGAGGACAGCCATAGCCGACAGGCATCAGCGTGCGGAATTCGTACTTGCCGTCGGCGCCGGTCTTCACTGCGCCGCGCAGGTTGAAGTCGCTTTGCGCGCCCGTCGGGTCGAAGTGCGAGTAGAAGCCCTTCGAATTCGCGTGCCAGCATTCGACCACGGCGCCAACGACCGGCTTGCCATCCGGACCGGTGACGGTGCCGTGGATGATGAGCGGACCCGCATCGGCGTCGGGATTGATGTCGATCCTCGAAACGCCATCGCGCAGGGGCGCGCCCGCCACATACAACGGACCTTCGATAGTGCGAGGTGTACCGCCGTCAATGCCGATCGCCTTGTCCGAGGCGTCCATGCGGATGTCGAGATATTTTTCCAGACCAAGGCCTGCGGCCAGCAGGGCCGCTTCACCGTCCTGGCCGAGCTTGTTCAGATAATTGATGCCGGTCCAGACTTCGTCGGGCGAAATGTCGAGATCGTCGATGGCCTTGAAGAGATCGCCCAGTAGACGGTGGGCGATCTGCTTGAAACGTGTGTTTCCGTCGTTGCCGTCAATGTTTGTGGCGGCCTTCAGCAGATTCTGAACTTCCTTGGTTTCGAATACTTTCACGCTCATGATGACTGTCTCCAGTTGGTATTGGGGGGTGGCGCGGGTGAGCAGGGGCATCCTTTAAAACATCAGCATTTCCGGTTCACGCGTCGCCGTCACGGACCGACGACGGATGGCGACACAACGGGGTTACTTCAATCTCCATGTACGGGAACAGCGGCAAAGCGCTCAGGAGGTCGTGGAGCTCCGCGTTGCTCCCCACGTCGAAGATGCTGTAGTTCGCGTACTCGCCGACAAGACGCCAGATATGGCGCCACTTTCCGCTGCGCTGCAACTCCTGCGAGTACTCCTTTTCGCGCGCCTTGATTTCGCTGGCGACATTGGCGGGCATGTCGGCCGGGATGTTCACATCCATGCGTACGTGGAAAAGCATCGTCAATTCCGTTTATCAGGTATCCAGATTATTTGGTGGCTTTCATGAAGCCGTCACGGGTAAAGCGCTTGACCTTCGCTTCGTCCAGTTCGATCCCCAGGCCCGGGCCGTTCGGCACCGTCAGCTCGAAGTTGCTGTAGTCCAGCGGGGTCGTCAGAATTTCTTCGGTGATCAGCAGCGGCCCGAACAGTTCGGTGCCCCACTGCAGGTTGGCGAAGCTAGCAAACAGGTGCGCCGACGCCACCGTGCTGAACGCGCCTTCGAGCATCGTGCCGCCGTACAGCTCGATACCCGCGGCGTCCGCAATCGTCGCCACCCGCTGCGCCGCGAACAGTCCGCCGCTTTGCTCGATCTTGACGGCGAACACATCGGCGCCCTCGTTCTTCGCGATCTCGAACGCGCTTTCCGGTCCTTGCAGGATTTCGTCGGCCATCAATGCGACCGGGAAACGGCGCATGAGGCGCGCCAGCGCCGCGGGCGAAGCCACCGGCTGCTCGACCAGTTCGCAGCCGGCTTCCGCCAGCGCCGGAATCGCCCACGCCGCCTGCGTCTCGCTCCAGGCCATGTTGACGTCCACGCGCACGGCGCCACGATCGCCCATCGCCTTCTTGATGTCGGCCACGTGCTTGATGTCGGTCTTGAGGTCTTTCGCGCCGATCTTCAGCTTGAAGATCTTGTGGCGGCGCACTTCGAGCATCGCCTCGGCTTCGGCGATGTCTTTGGCGGTATCGCCCGAAGCGAGCGTCCATGCTACCGGCAGACGCTCGCGGCGGCGGCCGCCCAGCAGTTCGCTCACCGGCACGTCAAGGCGCTTGCCCTGCGCGTCGAGCAGCGCGGTTTCCAGCGCGCACTTGGCGAAATGATTGACCTTCACGAGCTTGCCCAGTTGCGCCATGAGCACCTGGATTTGCGTGGCGTCCTGGCCGATCATCGCGGGGGCGAAGTACGCGTCGATCGCCAGCTTCATCGCTTCCGGGCTTTCGGGACCGTAGGCCATGCCGGCAATCGTCGTACCTTCACCAATGCCAGTTACGCCATCGCTGCAATACACCTTCACCAGCATCAGAGTTTGCCCGTACATCGTGGCGACGGACAGCTTGTGAGGGCGAATCGTCGGCACATCGACGAGGCGGGTTTCGATACGTTCAATCGTCGTTGCGGTCATGGCAGAAGATCAGTGGTGTACGTGGAATCCGGTGGACATCAGCCCGCGGGCGCTTGAACTTGGTGTCTGTAGCCCCGATGGGCATGTTGGGGCGCTGACGGCATTAGATATCCGGGCCCGCGCGAGCGCTATCCGTCTATTGGACACTCACTATCCGTTTTTTCCGGCGCGGCGCGAAACGCCAGGCGCCGGGCCGGTTGTGCGGCGTCGCGAAGACGCTTCCAGCGAAGCGGAAAAAGCTGCAAAAAAAACGGATAGCGAACGGCGACCAGGTGGATAGCGTCCGCACCGAATCGGGTATTCAATCCAGTTCATCAAGACCCCGGTCGCAAGACCGCTGAACAGCAGGAGGAGAACCCATCGTGAGTGCAGAGAAAAACACGTCGCAATGGCAGGATTTCATTGGCGGATGCCTCGATTTCCGCCCGGCGGAGGGCGTCTATCGCATTGCGCGGGAGATGTTCACGGAGCCCCAATTGTTCGACCTGGAGATGGAGTTCATCTTCGAGAAGAACTGGATCTACGCGTGCCACGAAAGCGAGATCCCAAAGCCCCACGACTTCATGACGATGCGCGCGGGCCGACAGCCGATGATCATCTCGCGCGACGGCAACGGTCAGCTCAACGCGATGATCAATGCGTGCCAGCATCGCGGCGCGACCCTCACGCGTATGGGCAAAGGCAATCAGTCGACCTTCACCTGCCCCTTTCATGCGTGGTGCTACAAGAGCGACGGACGTCTGGTCAAGGTCAAGGCGCCGGGTGAATACTGCGATGACTTCGACAAATCCTCGCGCGGCCTGAAAAAAGCGCGCATTGCAAGCTACAAGGGCTTCGTGTTCATCAGCCTCGACGCCGATGCGACCGACACGCTCGAGGACTACCTCGGCGATGCACGCATCTTCTTCGACATGATGGTCGCGCAATCTCCCATCGGCGAGCTCGAGGTGCTGCAGGGCAAATCCACGTACACGTATGAAGGCAACTGGAAGCTGCAGAACGAAAACGGCCTCGACGGGTACCACGTGAGCACGGTGCACTACAACTACGTCGCCACGGTGCAGCGCCGTCAGGAGGCCAATGCACAAAGCGGCGGCTCAACGAGCGGGACGCTCGACTACAGCAAGCTTGGCGCAGGCGATTCCGAGACCGACGACGGCTGGTTCGCATTCAGGAACGGCCATAGCGTGCTGTTCAGCGACATGCCGAACCCCAGTGTGCGTCCGGGCTACGGCAGCGTCATGCCGCGCCTCGTCGAGGCACAGGGGCAGCAGAAGGCCGAATGGATGATGCATCGCCTGCGCAACCTGAACATCTATCCGAGCCTGTTCTTCATGGATCAGATCAGCTCCCAGCTTCGCATCGTGCGTCCGGTCTCCTGGAACAAGACGGAGGTCATCAGCCAGTGCATCGGCGTGAAGGGCGAATCGGATCAGGATCGCGAGAGCCGCATTCGGCAGTTCGAAGACTTCTTCAATGTTTCGGGCATGGGCACGCCGGACGATCTCGTGGAGTTTCGCGAGCAGCAACGCGGCTTCCAGGCGCGCCTGGAGCGCTGGAGCGACATCTCTCGCGGACACCACAAGTGGGTGGCAGGCGAGACGGCAAATACGCGCCTGCTCGGCATCGAACCCGTGCTGTGCGGCACGGAGCTGACCCACGAGGGGCTTTACGTCAACCAGCACGGTGCGTGGCAGACCTACCTCATGAAGGGGCTCGCACAGAAGTCGAACGTTACGAAGGAAGCCTGAATCATGTCCGTCACCCTGCAACAATCAGTCGAGCAGTTTCTCTATCGAAAGGCCGAGCTCTGCGACGCGCAGAGCTGGGACGAGTACCTCGCCCTCTTCGACGAGAACAGCGAATTCCACGTACCCCAGTGGGACTCCGAGCACGTGTACACGACCGACCCGAAGCGCGGCATGTCGCTCATTTACTATGCGAACCGCACGGGGCTCGAGGATCGCGTGTTCCGCCTGCGCACGGGAAAGTCGGCGGCGTCGACGCCGCTGCCGCGCACGTTGCACCAGATCACCAACGTCCGTATTTCGGAGCGTGATCGCGGCGAGCTGGAAGTCAAGGCCAACTGGGCCACGTTCTACGCCCGGCATGGCGCTGCCGAACACTTCTTCGGACACGTCACCTACCAGCTGCGCCCAGCCGGCGAGACCTGGAAAATCGCTCGCAAGCACGTGCTCCTGCTCAACGACACGATCAACGCAGTGCTCGATTTCTACCATCTGTAAGCGGGAGTGCCACGAGATGAGCCACAAGGTTGCCTTCAGTTTTGCCGATGGCAGGACGGCGTTCTTTGATGTCCGGGCGGGTGAACTCCTGCTCGACGCCGCACTGCGCAATGGCGTCAACATCCCGCTCGATTGCCGTGAGGGCGTGTGTGGAACTTGCCAGGGGCGCTGCGAATCGGGCAGCTATACGCAGGACTATGTCGACGAGGAGACACTGTCTGCCGACGACCTCGCTGCGCGCAAGATCCTGTCCTGCCAGACGCGCGTGCAATCCGATGCGTCCTTCTACTTCGACTTCGATTCGAACCTGTGCAGCGCCGGCGGCACCACGCTGCTCACCGGCAAGGTCACCGCCGTGAAGCAGGTTTCAGAAACGTCGGCGATCCTGCATCTGGACGCGAGTGCCCATCCCGGGCGGCTCGATTTTCTGCCGGGCCAGTACGCCCGCGTGAAGGTGCCGGGCGCAGACGTTTGGCGATCCTATTCGTTTGCGCACCGTCCCGAGGACGGAAACCAGATCCAGTTCCTGATCCGTCTGCTGCCCGACGGCGCGATGAGCGGCTATATGCGCGAGCGCTGCCAGCCGGGCCAGACGGTCGAGTTCGAGGCGCCGCTGGGCACGTTCTATCTACGCGAGGTCGAGCGAGCGCTGGTGATGGTCGCAGGCGGTACGGGCTTGTCCGCATTTCTGGGCATGCTCGACGATATCGCTCACAAGGGCGGCTGTGGCCAGAGGGTTCATCTGTACTATGGTGTGACGAACGTGCGGGATCTATGCGAGCTAGATCGTTTGAAGTCCTACGAGGAACGCATTCCGCACTTCGCATGCGATATCGTTGTGATGAATCCCTCTGAAGCATGGCAGGGCAAGACGGGGCTCATTCCCGAGCATTTCGACCGCGGGATGCTCGAAGCGAACCCGTTCGACATGTATGTTTGCGGACCGCCGCCGATGGTTGAGGCAATCAAGACGTGGCTTGCAAGCGAACAACTGGAAGGCCGTCTCTACTACGAAAAATTCGGGGACAGCAACAGTGCGCAGTCGTCCGCCTGACGCTGCTGATGCCGGAGCGCCTTGGGGTGTTTCGGTATTTTGTCCGGGCACGGGGTGGTTTACCATTGAGCATTCGTCAATCCTCCCGTGAAACGCCATGCCTTCCCCCGCCTTCAACGACAGTCGAGGTATTGACGCGCTGAGTCGCGATCTTGAGGGCGCGCGGGACTGGATGGCGTCGATTTGCGGACCCCATGGGCTGCAGGTACGCAGCCCGAACGAACTGCAATTCCATCATTCTGGAACGGTGATGCGTTCCATGGCCAGCACGCTGGGGTATGTGGAGTACGGCACCGATGTCACCGTCTCGGTGCACAATGATGCGCCGCTAAACAGCTATAGCGTCAGCCTGCCACTCACCGGCCAGCAGGAGCTCGCCGCGCAGGGCCGCCTGTGGCTGTCGGACCAGGACAGGGGGCTCGTTCTGTCGCCGCATGAGACGCAGGACCTTGCGATCATGGGCAACTGTCGCAAGATCATCGTTTCGATTCCGATTCCGGCCCTGCGTCAGGTGCTTGAGGGACTTCTGCAACGTCCGCTCGACGCTGCATTGACGTTTGAGCCGCAGATGAATGCCGCCGAAGGCGACCAGGCGGCCTGGTGGCGCATGGTCAAGTTCCTGCTGGCCGAGATGGGGCAGGCGGGGCCGCTGCTCAGTCACCAGCAAATGGCAGGAGATCTCGAGCAGGCGCTGATCAAAGGGCTGCTGCTTGCTCAGCCCCACAACTACTCGAAGGCGCTTGCCGAGGCAATGCGTCCTTCATGTCCGCACTATTTGTTGCGCGCGAAACAGTTCATTCACGACAACGCACGCGAAAATATCGCACTCGAAGACATCGAGCGTGCTGCGGGCGTGTCGCGCTACAAGTTGTTCGAAGGCTTCCGGCAGCACTTTGGGCTTGCGCCCATGGCCTGGCTCAAGAGGCACCGGCTCGAAGCGGTACGCCGCGAGATGCTCTCGGACTGCTCGGAGCGCAACGTTTCGTCAATCGCGATGAACTGGGGATTTTCACATCTCGGGCGATTCTCCAACGACTACAAGCAACTCTTCGGCGAAACGCCATCGCAGACACTGAAGCGCGCTTCAAGACGTTAGATTGCCCGGCTTCGAGACAAGCAAAGGTAGTGTGGACGGAGTGCTCGCGCTCAGGCATCCAGGCGACGTGCGCCGCTTGACGAGGCAAGCTATGCGCCGTGGCATGGCGTGGAGGCGGCTTCAGGACATGCGAGCAGGATTTTGCGAACTGTCAATGCAGCGTGGCACTGAGCAGCCGGGAAGGGATCCAAGGGGTGGGCACTAGCGAATCCCTCTACAAGCATTCGCGTGCGCCATATCCGCAGACTCGACTCCAGCCGGCGTGCATGGCGCGAACACTTGATAAGCGTGTCACTGGAAATGATGCACGTAGCGCAGCACCAGGCGCGTTCCCTCGGGCCGGTTGCGCGCATCCGCCTCGAAATAGGCATTGAACATCAGGTGGTCCTGCCGGGAGAAACTGTACATTGCCCCCGGGCCGATCGCCCACACCGCCTCACGCTGCCCCTGCACATTCTGGCCATTCACCTTCATGTCGGTGATCTGGCGCAGCCAGTAACCATTGAGGCCGATTCGAAAACCAGGCATCACCTCGTATTCCGTGGCGATGTTGGCGTGCAGCGCCTGTCCGGCCTGCGACGAAGCTGCCCCATCCCCCAAGCCCTGATATGGTCGGTTATTCGTGGCGTTCCAGAGATAGTGCAGCCGCCAGGAAACTGTCCACTTCGGATTGATCCAGACAGTCGCGGCCCAGTATGGATCGATTGACCAGAAGCCGCTGCCCGGGTTGATCGCTTTGCCTGCGTCATAGGCACCCGTTGGCACAATGATCTGGAGTTCGAAACGGTGCGCAAAGCGCGGTCCGTCCGGGCCGACTACCGGGTCGAACTGGATGAACGGCCCAACAAGCAGATCGCCGAACCCTGTGCGCGCATTAAGCGCCACGTCGCCCATGCCGTCATCGGTGTGGGCTGATGCCACCCACGGCAGGATCACGTCGACGCCCGGATGCGCACCAGCAATCTTGAAGGGCGACTGATAAACGAGTTGCGTCAGGCCCGCGAAGATGTCGACGTTCTGCTTCGGCAAGGTGACCTTGTTTCCGGCATTCTCGTTGAGACGATCTGCAGTGTAGTACTCGAGGTACTGCGTTGCATACCAGCCGGGCCCCGCCGGCGGTGCACCATCGAGGAAGCTCGTGAAGCCGAGATTGACGTTGGGCAGGTCGCCCGCTATAGCCGATCCGGTGTGCATCAGTCCAGACACAGCGAAGCAGAGCAGCAGGCGGGACGCGGAGCGCTTCATGCGGTCACCTTATATATATGTATTACTAAATAAATCGATTAAATAAATTCTGAATTACGGGCTACTGCGCCGTACTGCCCGGAATGGAAGACCAGCGGCGCGTGGCCATCTGCTTCGAAATGTTCGATTTGCCCGATGAAGATCAGGTGATCGCCGCCTTCGTGCTGCGCCAGGTTGCGACACACGAAGTGCGCGCTGCAGCCCTCGAGCACCATGGTGCCGCCAAGGCTTTCACGGCAGGCAACACCGGAGTACTTGTCTGGCGACGGTTTCGAAAAGCGGCGCGACAGTTCCGTCTGGTCTTTGGCCAGCACGTTGATCGCGAAGTAGCCCGCCTGGACGAAATCCCCACAACTGGGTGAAGTCTTGCCGATACTCCAGATCACGAGTGGTGGATCGAGCGACAGTGACGCAAACGAGTTTGCGGTCAGACCGATCTTGCGGCCATCCCGCGCTGCGGCCGTGATGACAGTAACGCCCGTCGGATATTGCCCGAAGGCGTTGCGCAATTGCCGCATCGCATTGAGCTGGTCATCGGGTTTCGCGGCGGTGAGTTCGAGCGTGCTGCACATGAGCTTTCTCCTTTTCGTGTTCGTTACGCGGCGCGCGCAGCGTGTTCATCGATCAGCGCCATGCAGGCCGCCGGATCAAACCACCACGGCGAGAACGTGCGCGGGTCGTCGAAGCCGTTGGCAATCGTCGAGGCGAGCGTTGGGAACTGACCGGCCGCGCCGAGCAACTCGAGAATGTGCGGCGGCGGTGGCGTGAGCAGTGAGTTCGTCCACTTGACGACCTCTTGCGCATACGACCAGTAGCGGTCGAACGTCTGCTGCATCCAGTCCTCGCTGAAGGCAGCGCTGTTGCGCTCCAGAATGGCATCGAGATAGACCTTCGTGCACTTTGCAGCATTGTTCGAACCCTGGCCTGTAATCGGATCGTTCACGACGATCGCGTCGGCCATGCCGAACACGGTCTTGCCGGAAGGCAGCCTGAAGTAGGGATTGCGCACAGTGGGCGCGAAGCGCCCGCTCAACACGCCGTTGGGGTCGGTCAGTTCGACGTTTGCACAGCGCTCGGCTTCCCAAGGCAGATATTGGCGGAGAATGGCCAGACTGGTCTCGAGATGCTGCTCGGGTGTCTTGACGCCCGCCCAGCAATCGAGCTGACCGCCGGGAATGCCTTCGAACACCATGATTTCGCACGGGCCATTCGTGGTAAGAGCGGGGAACGCAAAGTACTCGCCCACGCCCGGAATCAGATTGAAGCGTACGCGCGAGTAGGGCGTGGACGGCGTCATGCCCTTCACGTAGGTCAGCGCCAGCGCGCGCTGCGGCTTGTCGAAGGGGCTGCGTTCGGCGTTGCGGCCCAGCAGATTTACGATCTCCCCCTTGCCGGCTGCCAGCAGCACGAGATCATGGCTCCTTGCGAGCTCTTCCATTTCGGGTACGCCGACGTCGCTGATTCGCACGTCGGCACCGCGTTGGACGACGGCTTCGAGCCAGGCCGACATCTTGACGCGCTGATCGACGGATTGGGCCGGTCGAGTCAGGCGCGCGGACCAGTCGATGAGCTTGCGGCCCGGCAGGTCCGGATGCGGCACCGCGAAGCCAATTCCCTCCACGGGGGGGCAGGACGCATCCCACCAGTTCAGGCCGAGATCTCGCTCGATTTGCAGAGAAGTGTTGAACATGCACTGACTCGACATGACCTTGCCGGTGCGGATTTGCTGTGCATCGCGATTGGTCGCAAGCGTGACTTCATAGCCGCGGTCGAGCAGGGAGAGCGCCAGTTGCAGACCAGACTGGCCGGCGCCGACGATGGCAATTTTTCTCATAGCGAATACCTCGAAGTCGATACGTCAGGGAAGAGTGTTTGCGAAGTGATGGGTCTTACTCAGCCAGCCTCGGAATGGCCGGCACGGCCTGCTCGGGGCCCATCGCCGAATAGCCGCCATCGACGGCGTAATCGGCCCCGGTCACGAAGCTGGCTGCATCGCTGCACAGGAAGGTGACGACATGCGCGATTTCCTCCGGGTTGCCGACGCGTCCAAGCAGATGAAAGGGCGCGGCCACGCGGTCCGTCTTTGCGCGATCGCCATGCGTGAGTTCGTCCATCACGCGCGACCAGGTCCAGCCGGGCGAAACCGAATTCACGCGGATCCTGTCCTGGGACAGGTCCATCGCCATATTGCGCGTGAGCGCCTTGAGCGCGGCTTTCGATGTCGGGTAGAGCCAGCGCCCCGTTTGAGCGCACTCGGCCGAGATCGAACTGAAGTTGACGATCGAGCCGCCGCCGCGCTTGACCATATACGGATGCACGGCCTTGACCAGCATGACCGCCGAGATCACGTTTACATTCATTGCGGCGAGCCAGTCGTTTCGGCCTGCCTGGATGCCGTTGTCCACATAGCTGCAGGCCAGATTGACGAGAATGTCGATGCTGCCGAACTGCCGCGCGGTTCTGGCAACAGCTTGCTCCAGCGCACTGTCGCTGGTGATGTCGGTTTCGACGAAGAGACCGTTGGTGCCGAGCGTTTCGGCTACGCGTCTGCCGTTCTGAACGTCGATATCGAGCACGGCAACGCTGGCTCCGGCGGCGGCGAGATCCCGGGCGACAGCCGCGCCGATCAGCGTGGCGCCACCCGTCACGATGGCGGTTTTGCCTGCGAGTGAATTCATGATGGCTTGCTCCATGTTCTTGAGAGGATGATTCGGTTAGTTCGCGTCGTTGGCGGGGGCACTGTCCCGCCAGCGCTTCATCAGCGTGTTTGATGGGAGCGTTTCGTCAAGCAGTTTGCAGGCGGTATCAGCGCCTGTTGTGGGCAGTCCACTCGGGTCGAGCAGACCGATCTGCACCAGCACGCTGGCCTGGTCCCAGTAGATGTGCTCGTGGTAGAGCTTGTCGCCGCGGAATTTCACCACGGCAAGCAGCGGAATCTCGACGCGCTTGCCCGTCGGCGCAATGCCGGGCAGCATCCAGTCGATCTCGGTGGTATGCGTGAAGCAGAACAGCGTTTCGTCGACGATCTGCGTTGCGCCGATGGTGCGCGAAACCGGGATGATCGTCGTATCGGGCGGATTGGCGTGCACGAAGTGGTGGCGATAAAAGCGCTTCAACTCGGTGTAGCCCACGCCGCCCGTGAGCGTCGGAATATGGTTGACGTAGGGCTCGGCCACCATCGTCGCCATCGTGGCTTCGACGTCGCGCGTCGCGAACTCGTGGGCGAGGTGCGCCTCCCACAGTGCAGAGAGATCGTATTGCGGCCCTATCGTTTTGCGAAACGCGGCGACCGCGCGCTCGTGCGCCATCATGGCCGAGGGCTTGTCAAAATGCTCACCACCCTTGCGGGCGAACGCGTGATCGACGCCCGGATAGACATACACTTCGACATTTTCGTTGTTGCCCAGCGCGGCCGTGATCTGCTGCTGCGCATCGGCCGGGCAGAAGCGATCGAGCGCCGCGATATTCAGGACGACGCGCCCCTTGATGTTCTTCGCTTCGTCCAGTGCCTGCTCAATACCCACGCCGTAGTAGCTGACTGCGCAAGCCACGGGAAGACGGCAGGCCGCGAGCCAGGCCAGCTTGCCGCCCAGGCAGAATCCGAGCACACCAGTCTCGCCGCGGCATTCGGGCAATGTCCGGAGTACGGCGAGCGTCGCGCCGATATCTTCGACACCCTGGTTTTCGTCGTATTGCTGATAGAGTTCGAACGCACGCGCAAAGCCGGCCTCCGTATAACCGAGTTCGATGCCCGGTTCGACGCGCCAGAACAGGTCGGGTGCCAGCACCGTGTAGCCTTCCTCGGCGTAGTAGTCGGCCACGTCGCGCATGGTCTCGTTGACGCCGAAGATCTCCTGGCACAGCACAATACCCGGCCCCGTGCCACTTGCAGGAGTTGCCAGGTAGGCCCGGAACACGCCGCCTTCCGGTGCGGGAATATCGATGTATCTTCCTTTCATTGCGGGCTCTCCACCAAGGTTGTGTCTCGAATGCCCCCAGTGTTCTGCGACAAAACAATGGGCTCTATCCGTTTCATTCAACGGGTATCCGCGGAATCCAAAAACGTGCGGAACGAGGGAAAACCCTGCCAGGCGGGCGAGGGTAATTGAGGATGGCTGCCGCGGCAGGGCAGGCCTACAGTACGCAGCTTCCGGCAGAGGGCACAGCTCCTGTGCCTTTGGCGTCGCCCGGCTTGCTGGAGGCTTCCGGAGCGAGGAAACTATCTGGATCTCCCACGCGACTATCCGCTTCCTTCAGACGGTTCGTGGAGTCGGGAAACTCGTGCACGGATCAGGTGCGCGCGAACGTTCTTGGAGCGCTTCTATGGAGCATCTTCCCGCTGCGAATGTGCTGGTCGGCGCGGCCTGCTTCAACAGCGACACCCTGTTGCTCGAATCGGGCGACCTCAACGAGGTGCGCGAGTGCGTCGGCTCTGTGTTCAAGCCTCACAAGCTCGCGCTGCCGGGCGCTTCACACCAGTTGCCGAGCCGCATGTATCACGCCCGGCACGGGAGCCTGTCGCTCAATCTGCTCCACTACGATGGCGACGTGACGATCGATCCCGAACGTCTCGACAGCTTCTTCCTGTTGCAGATCCCCGTGAGTGGCGGTGCTGAAATCGAATGTGGGGATCGCCGTTTCGACTCGTCGCCGGCTGTTGCGTCGCTCGTGTCGCCGACGCTGCCCTTGCGGATGCGCTGGATTCGTTGTCCGCAGGTCGTGCTGCGCATCGAGCGCGAAGCGATCGAGCGCCACTGCGCGCGCCATTTTGGCACCGAAGAGCACGCAGCGGTGGAGTTCGAGCCTGCATTCGAACTAGCTTCGTCATCGGGGATGTGCCTGTTGTCACTGCTTTCGGTGCTGGGGAATGCATTGAACGATCCGGCGCACCCGCTGCGTCATCCACTGGCCTACGAGCAGTTCGAGTCGACCTTGCTCAACGCGCTCGTCTATGGGCAGCCCAACACGGCGCGCAGTGGCATGCGGCCCTCACGCGGACCGCTTGCGCCGTTCTACGTGAAGCGGGTTGAGGAGTACGTGCGCGCGCATCTGCATGAACCCCTGACGATTGAACGGCTCGCCGAGTTCGCAGGCGTAAGTGCAAGCACGCTGTTTGCCGGCTTCCGCAATTGCCACGGCGTAAGCCCGATGGCCTGGGTGCGTCAGCTGCGCCTTGAGCGTGTGCGCGATGAACTGCGCGGCGCGGCGGCTGAACCGATGTCCGTTACGGACGTCGCGCTCAAATGGGGGTTCGCCCATCTGGGCCGGTTCGCAATGGACTACAAGCGGATGTTTGGTGAATCGCCATCGGTTTCGCTACGAAACCGTTCCGGCTAAGCGATCGGCAGACAGTCTGCGAGCGTCCCGTCGATTTTAAACATACAAGAATGGACCCAGCGGTTTGTTCAGCAGGCGTTGCCGTGCCGCGCTGATGCAGCGCTTCGAGACGACCTCGTTTGCCGATCTGCTGCGGCGCGCCGCGCCGATTGTCGGCTAGCCGCGCATGCCGATTCAGGGCAACGGCCCCAGCGATTGCTGCAAGCTGATCAAATTGACCGGCACCACGCGAATCATGCCGCCGCGCGGGCTGTCGATATCGGCGATCAATGAGAGCGAAAGCGCCACGGTCACGGGCAGCACGAACATCAGCACGCGCCGGCCGGTCGTGCCGCGTGCGCCGTAACCCTGCATGAGGTTGCTGACAAACGCGATCGCCATCATCAAGCCCCACGCCGACACCGGAATGCGATTGAGCCAGGCCGCCTGCGTATAACCTTGTGTATTCAGCACGTCGTTCATGCCGGACACCGCCAACGCCGTGATCGGCGTGGGCCGCGCGAGCGCTGCGCCGCGCACGTTCTCCCACAATTGAGCCTCGAGCCCCGTGGTTTTGTTGTTAATGACATCGAGTTCGTGCGCATTGCGCGTTTTGTAATAGTCAATGCGCAATTGGAGGTATTGAGCCAGCAGCGCCTTGATTCTGGGCGCCTCGGCTTCGCCGATCAGATCGGCACGCACGTATTCGGTGCCGATTGCATTCGCTTCTTCTTCCTCGTAATTTTTGCGCTGGTCATAGCGGCTCACCGCCATCGAGAGCGTAAAGCCGATTAGCAGCGCGAGCAGCGTGAGCGTTGCGCCTTGCACGACGTTGTAATTCTCGCGCGCATCGTCGGAGAGCGGAAAGGCGCGCTGCATGAAGAGCGCGCCAAAAGCGGCGGCCACACTGAACAGCACGATCAGTGCGACGAACAGGACGGCAGGGTGGTGAACGAGCATGGCCATTTCAATTATTCCTGGACTGGAGTTTTATTGAGTAGCAGGGCCGGGCGTCAGGATTTTACGGCAATTGACTCGTTTCGGGTTCTTGCAGCGCGGCACCAAAAACAATGGCTTCGGATGGAGTATCAGGCGCGTACTTTTTCTGAATTGCCGCGCGGGGCAATTAATTGCCCTTACTACCTATAGCGGGTTTATGCCGAATTACGAAAACTTGCATGCGGAGGTGAAAGGTCGCCATCAAGCGGGCAGGACGGCAATAACCAGCGCGGCGGCGGCAACGCAACATAGTTCCAGTTGCTGGCCGACTACAATCTGTCACGCACCACCGACGTCTATATCGAAGGCGATTGCGCCATGCACTGCGGCGGGCTGGTTGGGGCGCAGTTGAAGGGCTTCGTGGGCTTCGAGCGCGGCGGCGAAGACCACGCAGGGGCTTGATGGCGGACCCGTGGCACATGTTCTGCGTAGAGGGGCTGGCCCGGGGCGATGCAGGTTGACGTGGCCTCGGGCGGCAGTCGTTGGTTCTTGCAGTGGACGCCGCGCGACGCGGCGCGTGATCTCACTGCGCGTCTTGAAGCCCCCATGCCTCGCTCGTGCTTCGGCAGTATTGCGGGCGCAGCTTGACTGTGTGGTCTCCCGCATGCACCGTCACGGCGACGAACCGGCAGGTTTTGCGGTTCTTGATCGAGGTGTTCTCCGGCGTGATGTCCGCGCTGACTTCGGCGCGATCGGCGGTGGCGGGGCGGACCCATTGCGTGGTCTCGCCGTCGTTCTTCGTGTTCAGCACGACGTGCACCGTGCTGTTGAGCGCAGCGATGTCGTTCTTGTCGAGCTGGGGCATCGGCGTGCTTTCGAGAAAGTCGCCAGGCGCGGACCAGGCGGGCACCGATGCCAGCGCGAGCAACAGTGCGCCGAGTGCGGCGCCCAGGTGAGTTTCCCGTCTGGCCAGGCCGGTCGAGTCGTGGTTCGACATGGTGAATTCCAGTCTCTCAAAGCATGCGGTGGAGGAGCGCGGCGCAGCGCCTTTGCACGTTTGCGGCTCGCAGGCGGATCAGCTGGCTCCGAATCCATATGCTGCCAGATTCGCCGCTTCAGCGGCAATTCGACGATTTGATTCAGCCCAGGCGGGCATCGGCATCGGCGGCGAGCACGGCGACGGCGCACTGCGCGTGGGCGGCAGCACGACGGGATATTACGGCCTCTTGGCCGCTTCGCTTGGCGCGACCCTCGGCATGCAGTCGAAGGCCGTGGTCTATCTGTTCATGACGCAGGACGCAGGACGCGCTCGACAAATTCCGCGCCTCCAAGGGCTGGTCGGCGAGCGGCGACGCATCGGCTGCGGTCGTGAAGATGGGCGCCAATGGCCAGCTCGACACCACGACCACCACCAAGCCGGTCGAGGTGTTCGTGCCGACGAACAGCGGCTTGATGGGCGACCTCTCGCTCTCCGGCACCAAGATCACCCGTCTGGACCTGTGAGGCCGAGTTGCGGCTCACGGGCGCCGCCCGCGGCCCCGAGATGAAAAAGCGCCTCAACGCCATGCTCGCGCTGCTCAGCTACACGGTCACGCCGGATCAGACCGCGAGTTCGCTGGGCATTAACAACGGCAACACGTGCAACCCGGCGCTGAACATGACCCCGCTCGGCGGCCCAGTCCCGATCAACCGGCACATCGACGAGAACAAGAACAGCCCGAATGTGTCGGGCGCTTCGCTCGGGATTGCGCTCAGCTTTTGATCTCCGCGCTCCAGCGTTGAACGCGATTGCGCCCGGCATGTTTCGCCGCGTATAGCGCCGCATCGGCGCGCTTGAGCGTGGCTTCGAGGCTGTCTTCCGCTTCGTCGTAGCAGGCAATGCCGATGCTGCAGGTCTGCGTGAGCGTGCCGCCATCGTCGAGTTCGATGGGCGTGTCCTGCAGCGCATGCCGAATCCGTTCGGCCACCATACGGGCGCGCTCTTCGGGCGTGTCCAGCAAGATCGCGGTGAACTCCTCGCCGCCGATGCGCGCGGCAAGATCGTCTTCGCGCAGCGCGTGCTCGAATACCCGCGAGGTCACCGCGAGCACGCGGTCCCCAATGGCATGGCCCCACGTGTCGTTCACGCGCTTGAAATAATCGAGGTCGAGCGCGAGCACCGAAAGCGGGCGATGATGCCGCCGCGCATGCGCCACTGCCTGCCCGGCGGCCTTTTCGAAGTAGCGGCGATTGGCGAGCCCCGTGAGCGGGTCGAAGTCCGCATCGGTCTGCAATTGCTTGAGCAGCAGATGCTGATGGGTGATATCGGTCAGCACCACGAGCAGGGGATCGTCGTCGCCGGGCTCCGCAAGTGCAGGCAGTCTCGTGCAGTGAACCAGCATGTGGCGAACGCCCGAACGTGTCTGGAACGGTTCGGGGTCCATGGTGTCCTCTGCCTGCATGCGCACCCAGTTTGTATCGTCGACCAGCAGGCGCGCAAACGGCTGGCCCTGGTCAGCCACCGCGCCGAACACGGCAAGCAGGGCGTCGTTGCCGAGCAGAATGCGTTGCGATTTTGCATCGACCACGGCCACCGGCGTCGGCATATTTTCGACGATGGTGGAAACCGTGCTCGCGTAGCGTTGCACGTGGCCGACGAGATCCTTTTGCCGGCCCAGCAGGACGAAGCTGCTGCCCAGCATGACGAGCAACAGCGCCGTGCCGCCCAGATTGATGTAGAAGCTCGCCCAGAGGCTGTCGCGGTATGTGCTGATGGCATAGCCCAGATCGAGCGTCCAGTACGCTGTGTTCGATCCGAGTCCGATCCTCTGCTCCGCAACGAGACGCTCGGTATGGTCGCGCCGCCATAGCGCATAGACCGTGCCTTCCATCGGCCCAGCGCGCGTACCCCCGTCGTCGGTGAGCCGTTGCCCGATGGCGAGCCCTTGCACGTCAGGATAGCGCGCGACGACGCGATGCTCGTTGTCGCGCAGCAGCAGCGCGGTGCCGGGAACCAGCTTCACGTTCTCCAGCAGATGCTGTTCGAGCGGCACGAGGTGAATCGTGACCGCGTTCAGCTGGCCGGCCTGGTCGAGATGCTTTTCGGCGACCACGAGGGCGCCCCGGTTGCCCCACACGACAGGCAGCCACAGCCGCCGGGACGGCGCGGCCCGCACCTGCGCGAAGATCGCGTCGAAGCCGGGGATCGCGTTGCGCGCGTTGGGGCGCGAGGCAGCCACCAGGCGCGCGTTCGCATCGAATACTGCAATCAGGGATTCGCCCAGTGACATCTGCAGCGTTTGCGTGAGATCGCCGAGCGTATCGTTGGTGGCCTTGCCTTCGTCGACGAGCGTCGCGGTGG
Organism: Paraburkholderia sp. A1BS-2L; assembly: GCF_051125205.1. Taxonomy (NCBI): domain Bacteria; kingdom Pseudomonadati; phylum Pseudomonadota; class Betaproteobacteria; order Burkholderiales; family Burkholderiaceae; genus Paraburkholderia; species Paraburkholderia sp. A1BS-2L. Next base: position 585,780 of record NZ_CP120430.1, on the reverse strand, counting down.
CCGACATCATGCCGTCGAGATCGTGAAGACGGTCCTCGATGAGCCGTGCGACCAGCGAGGTTTGTGCGGTGAGCCGCTGGGCGGCTTGCAGATTCGCGGCGCGGAAGTCGTGCCACGACTGCCATGCATTGGTAAAGATATTCGCCGCGACCAGCACCGAAAGCAGGACGAGGAATTCACGCATCCACGATTTGCGCGTGACCGGCTGCAATGTCCAGCGATGATTCCTGGGGGGCGGCGAGTGCATGGGTCGTTAATGCGTTTTGATTTTCCGGCTAATTGAAGGAACGCGGGCGTGAATGCTCCTTTGGGACATTCGGCTTGCCCAAAACCCGGATGGTTGCGGCCTGATTTCGGGGCAATACGTACGATGTTCGCATTCATCGCGCGCACACCGATCGCGATTTCGCCGCCGACTGAGCAGAAAAATGCCCGCTCAAGGCGGGCACAAGTACGAGGAGACCGGATAAGGGCGTCGGGGTATGCCCTTGGGACACACTGTAGCGCACGGTGCGCGTGCGAAACACCTATCTGAATGAACAGGGGAGGGCCGTGACCTGGCGCGCATCGCGCGATCGGCTCAGGTGGCCTGCCGATCCTTGATCGTGAGCCGGCACACGGTTGCGAGCGCGAGCAGATTCGGGTCGCGCTCGCGCCGGCGCAGGAAGCTCAGGCCGATGGTCTGCCGCATGTTGAACCGGGCGGATAGCGGGATCAGCATGATCTTGTGCGCGAACAGGTCGCGCACGCGGCCCGGCAGCAACGTATAGCCCACGCCGCCACTGACGAGGTTGATCAGCGAGAAGATGTCGCTGACTTTCATCACGACGTTCGGCGTGAAGTCCGCAATGCGGAACGCTTCGAGAAAGTCTTCGGACGTCGCGAATCCCTCGCTCAACGAAACGAAGGGCTCGTCGCGGCACTGGCGCAGGTCGATCGCGTCGTATTGGCCGTATGCGGAGCCGATTGGCGCCGCGAAGAAAATCTCGTCCTCGAACAACTCGATCGATTCGATCTCCGAATCATGCGAGGGAGCCGCCATGAGCGAGGCGTCGATCGCGCCGCGCTTGAGCTTGTCGAGCAGGTCGGCGTTCGAGCCGAGAATCAGCTCCGCCTGCAGATCGGGGCGCCGGCTCTTGATGACGGTGACGATTTCGGGCACGGCGCGGATCGTCAGCGAGTACAGCGAGCCGATCTTCAGATGTTCCGAGCCGTAGCCTGCGGCTTCGCGCGTCGCGCGGATTCCGTCGATCATCGTATTGAGGACTTCGCCGGCAACTTCGGCGAGCACACGGGCCGCGTCGGTCGGGGTCAGGCTGCGGCCTTCGTGACGGAACAGCGTGCAGCGCAGGCCTTTCTCGAGCGAATGCAGCGCGCGATGGACGCTGACCGTGCTGATGTCGAGCGCCTCGGCCGCCTTGGCCAGGTTGCCGCATTGCATGAACGCGAGCAGCACTTCGAGCTTGCGGAAGGTGATCTCTTCGTCGACGTGGGGGAGCATGATGGGGCGGCTGTTCGGGAGGCGGCAGGAAATTCTGCACCAGAACACGAGCCGTCGCAATTCGGGCGGGGCGGCTGGAAGGACGCCGGCGGTCCTCTGCGATCATTAGCCGGAGAGTAACGTTCCGAACGCCAACGAGATTGATGGAGATTGTCCGCGTATCTATTATCTTTCGAAATCCGGCTTTCCAATACGAGCAACGTCGCTGCGCACGGGCCGCCGCCGTTGTCGGTAATGCGCTCGAATGGTATGACTTTATCGTCTGCGGCCTTCTTTGCCGGCATTTAGCGCTGGCGCTGGAATCGCGCGGAACTATGAAGCTCTCCGGTCCCCATCCACAATCCTTCGTTCAAGAAAGTCACGCATGAATCAGGCATCGCCTTCTCCCGCCCAGCCCACGCATGGCGAAATCGTCGCCGCCAGCGCGCTCGAACTTTCGCAATGGATCCGCCTTCGCAAGGTCTCCTGCCGCGAAGTGATGAGCGCCTTCCTCGACCACATCGAGCGCGTGAACACGCCGGCCAACGCGATTGTCTCGTTGCGCGAGCGCGCCATCCTGCTGGCCGAGGCCGGCGAGCGCGACGCGCAACTCGCGCGCGGCGAATACCTTGGCTGGCTGCACGGCATTCCGCAAGCGCCCAAGGACCTCACCGCGACGGCCCGGATTCCCTCCACGCAGTGCTCGCCGATCTTCCGCGACGAAGTGCCGAAGGCCGACGCGCTCGTGGCCGCACGCATGCGCGCGCAAGGTGCGATCTTCATCGGCAAGACCAATTCGCCGGAGTTTGGCCTGGGTTCGCATACTTACAACCCGGTGTTCGGCACCACGCTCAACGCTTACGATCCCACGCGCAGCGCGGGCGGCAGCAGCGGCGGCACGGCGGTGGCGCTCGCGCTGCGCATGCTGCCGGTGGCGGATGGCAGCGACATGATGGGCTCACTGCGCAATCCGGCGGGTTGGAACAACATCTTCGGCTTCCGGCCTTCGCAGGGGCGCGTGCCATCGGTGCCTGCCGTCGACGTGTTTTACAACCAGCTTGGCTGCGCGGGGCCGATGGGCCGCAGCGTGCCCGACGTGGCCATGCTGCTTTCCACGCAGGCGGGCTACGATGCACGCGCGCCGCTCTCGATTGCCGAAGATCCGGCGCAATTTACCGGTCCGCTCGCGCGTGAATTCGGTGGCGCGAAAATCGGCTGGCTCGGCAATTACGGCGGCTATCTGCCGATGGAAGACGGCGTGCTCGCTCTTTGCGAAACCGCTCTCAAGGACTTCGAATCAATTGGCTGCAAGGTCGAGGCGACGCGTCCCGACTATGCGATGGACAAGCTCTGGGACTGCTGGCTCACGCTGCGCCACTTCTCCGTGGCGGGCACGCTGGGCGCACTGTATCGCGATCCCGCCAGGCGCGCGCTGCTCAAGCCCGAGGCGCAATGGGAAGTAGAGGGCGGGTTGAAACTTTCGGGCGAGGACGTGTGGAACGCCACAGTCGCGCGCACGCAGTGGTACAACGCGCTGCTCGCGCTGTTCGAGCGCTTCGACTACCTCGTGCTGCCGAGCGCGCAGATCTTCCCGTTCGATGCGAAGGAGCACTGGCCGAAGTCCGTCGCGGGCCGCACGATGGACACCTATCACCGCTGGATGGAGGTGGTGATCGGCGGGACGCTCGCGGGCCTGCCCGTGATGTGCGTGCCGGCGGGCTTCAACGCGCAGGGCCTGCCGATGGGCTTGCAGGTGATCGGCAAGCCGCACGCCGATCTTGCCGTGCTGCAACTGGCGCATGCCTACGATCAAGCCACGCAGTGGGTGACGCGGCGTTTGCCGGGGGGGCTTGGGACGTAAATCCCAAACAGCGGGGTATTGGCATTATCAATGCGCATTGCATATTCCAGATGCGGGATTTGCCGATGGACGTCATCGCCATCGAGCAGCCGAAGAGGTGCACCGGGAAAGTCTATGTCGCATTTTCCTAACATGCATGGCATTCCAAAATATTTGAGCGCTACAAATCGGACCCGAAGCTGCGCACGGCGCGGATGCAGTACATCGAGCCTTCGAAGTGGATCGACGGTGGCGAGGATGCGCATGGGCATGCGGTTACCGCGACCGAAGCCGCCATTGACGACGTGCTTGAATATCTGCCGGCCTTCGATCCGAAGCAGCTCAGCCTGCCCGACGACAAGCAGCCGTTCAGTACGGAAAAAGGCGATTACAGGGAAGACTGGCTGAAGCTGAAAGCCACCCGCTATCCGCTCTCCATTCGGCAGGTCTCGCCGCGCTCGGCGAGCCAGGCGCTGGTAAAACTGATGACGCGGATCGGGACGGACGCTTCCGGTTCACACCACCCTCCGATGCTGTTTGGCGCTCTGGGACAGTATTGGCACCGTCCACGAACTCAACGGATTTCGGGGCGATCCCGTGTCGTGGCTCGACCGCTACGTCGCGACCGAACGGACGTTGCAGGTCGGGGCGCAGCATGACATCGACGCGGCAAAAGCGATCGTAGAGTCGCGCAACGAAACGATGTACAAGGCGCAGGATGTCGTCATGAACCCGCTGGCGAGTCCGGACGCGCAGACGATGCTGGCGAAGCAGCGTGCCAAGGCACTGGTGGGGGCCGATCCGGCGCGAGCTGCGCAGATCAACGCGTTCTACGACGACCAGGCCTGGATGGCGGCGAACAATACGCCGCCCAGTTACCAGCGACGGCTCAACATAATGGGCATTAGCAGTTCAGTATCCAATCCCGGTTCGAACGTGCCCTACACCGGCAAGTACCGCGACGAAATCATGTCGGAGGCTCGTGCGTACGCACAGAAGAAGGAGGCCAGCATGCAAGCGATCTGCAAAAGCAGATCGATTCGGCGACGGCCTACGACTGGTCGAAATATGCTGCCCGCCTGAGGGGAAAAGACCTCGACCATTTCCGCGACCAATACCAGAAACTCCGGACTTCCGTTCATGAACAGCAGGAAACCAGAAGTGCCGATGTGGGCGCCTGGCTGCAGGCGTCATTGCTGTTCGACACGCTCGAGGATTATGGGTCCACCGACCTGAATGATGCTGCCGCGTTCGAAGTTGTCGTCACCGACGCAACGCCAGGTCTGGGCAGCACGCCAAAGGGGAACGTTCTTCGCTCCGTTGAGCGCGCCGTCCATGCCGGAGATGTCGAACCGGGCGATCGAGCACGCCGGAAACGTTCGGAGATATTGGGGGAACACTACGTCGAGCAATGCGTCGGCAAACTCCGGATAAGCGTCAGAGGCGGCTGTCGAGACGGGCGGCGAGCAGCGCGAACGATTGCAGGAGCCGTTCGACATGGGGATCTTCGACATGGTCGCCAACCATTCCGAGGCGGGCAGCAATCTTGGGGTAGCGCTCCGCAAATACGCCGATTGAGCGGCGCAGCAGACCTGGTTCCCTTTCGTAATGCGGAAGCAGATCCATCGTGTAAGGCAAAAATTTCCAGGATGCTGAATGTGCGGGGGGGGGGTGGGTGGCGGATATTGTCGAGGCCCCCCGACCTCAACGCAATCCCATTTGCCTGTCCGCGAGACTGACCAGTTGCACGAGTTCAGGTCCGAGCGTGTCGTGCAGTTCCTTCTCGCCCATGCGCAGGCCGGGAACCGCGCAATTGAACAAAAGCCTTCTCGGCCCGTAATGGATTCGGGACGCCACGCCAACCGCGAGCACGCCGAGCCCCGAATCGCCCATGTTGATCGCATATCCGCGTTGGGCGTAGCCCGCCACGGCGTCCATCGCGCGCTTGTGGGTGCGGGCATAGCTTTCGGGGCGAAGCTGGCGGGCGCGTTTGAGGAAGTCCTGCCGTTCGGGCGCCGTCAATTGCGCTAGCCACGAGCGCCCCATGGCCGTCTCCAGCACGCCGTTCACCGCGCCCACGCCGGGGCGCTTGAGCGTGCCTTCCTCGTAAGCGCAGGTTTCCAGATACACCACGTCCAGATCCATCGTTACGCCGACCGAAACCGCGCCCTCCACGCGATCGGCCAGCGCCTGCATGGCCGGGCGCACGAGCGCCAGCATCGGCGTCTTGATCAGGTACGGATACGCAAGCATCACGGCGGCGGGCCCGATAAAGTAGCGGTCCAGCCGTTCGTCGTGGTCGAGAAAGCCCAGCGCATGCAGCGTTCGGCATAGCCTCGAAACCGTCGGGCGCGACAGTCCCAGCCGGGCCGCAAGCTCGCTGTTGGCATGGGCGCGCGGCTCGCTTACGAAGCACTTCATGATCAGCAGGCCCTTGGCCAGGGTGCCGGAAAAGTATGGGTCGTCTTCCTTCACGCGGCGCAGATCGGTGTCGTCCTGCATCGAATAAGCGTTCAGCGATTTGCGCATACGAATTCCCCGAAATAGCCGCCAATGGCCTTGCTGCAACCGGATTTCAATATTTGAAATTCTAGTTCATTCCCTGTGATGCTTGCGCGTAGAGTCGCCGCATTGGTCGGGCGCGTCGCCACTGACGCATCCCTTATCACCAGCCAAGACCGGTGAAGCCCGCCCCCATGAAGGAGACATCGTTGAACACCGCCAAATTCGTCACCGCAACGGACGATGCCCATACGCCCGCCGCGCCCGCCGACGTCGACGCCACCTATCGAAAGATTCTGTTCCGGCTCTTGCCGCTCCTGATTGTCTGCTACGTCTGCGCGTACCTCGACCGCGTGAACATCAGCTTCGCGAAACTGCAGTTCATGAGCGATCTGGGCTTCAGCGAGGCGGCATACGGACTGGGCGCCGGATTGTTTTTCCTCGGTTACGTATTGTTCGAAGTCCCGAGCAATATGCTGATGCAGCGTATCGGCGCGCGCCGCACGTTGCTGCGCATCATGGTGACCTGGGGCGTGATCTCCAGCGCGACGATGTTCGTGAAGACGCCCATGCAGTTCTATGTCTTGCGGGTGCTGCTCGGCGTGGCCGAAGCGGGCTTTTTCCCCGGCGTGCTGTTCTATCTGACGATCTGGTTCCCTTCCGCACGGCGCGGACGCGTAACGGGCTATCTGATGGCCTCCACGGCGCTTGCCGGCATTATCGGCGGCCCGGTATCCGCGTGGATCATGGTGCACATGGCGGGCCTGCTCGGCTTGAAGGGATGGCAATGGCTGCTGCTGGCCGAGGGGCTGCCGTCGCTGCTGCTGGGGGCGCTGGCCTTCCTGATCCTTAGCGATCGCCCGGCCGACGCACGCTGGCTCAGCGACAAGGAAAAGGCCATCGTCATCGAGCAATTGCGCGCCGACGAGGGCGGCGGCTCACGGGGGCACGCAGCGGGACATGGGATCCTCAAGGTGCTTGGACAACCGCGGATCTATGTTGCGATGGTCGCCTATTTCTGCGTGATCATGCCGTTCAATGCGATCGGTTTCTGGACGCCGACCATCCTCAAGGACATGGGCATCAAGGACCTGATTCACGTGGGCTGGCTGTCGAGCCTCGTGTTCGTTGCCGCTGCAATGGGGACCTGGATCCTGGGCGCGAGTTCTGACCGTCTCAAGGAGCGGCGCTGGCACCTGCTGATCAGCAGCGCCGTCATGGCGATCTGCTTTGGCATGCTGCCGCTGGCGCTGCATAGCCAGGGCTTCGCCATCGCCATGCTCGGTGTCGCCGCCGCGGCGTCGTACGGCGCGTTCGTGGTGTTCTGGACGATCCCGCCTTCGTTCCTCGACGGCGACGCCAAGGCCGCCGGGATTGCCCTGATCACCAGCATCGGCGGCACGGGCGCCTTCGCCAGTCCGACCCTGGTGGGCTGGATCAAAACCAGCACCGGCAGTCTCTATCCGGCGCTGACCGCGCTGGGAGTGATCGCAGTCGGCGGCGCCGTGCTCATGATGTTGGCGACCCGTCGCGCATCGCCGGACGTGCGAACCTGAATTCGCTTTGGCGTCTCATCCCTATTCACGCTTGCCCGGAGTTAGATTCGTGATCCGAAATAATGCAAACCTTGAAGCCCTGATTGCCGATGTTCGCGCTTTTGTGCGCGATCAGTGGCTCCCCATCGAAGAACAGGTCGCCCGCGACGATCTCGTGCCGCCGGACATGGTCGAAGCGCTGCGGCGCAAGGGCTATTTCGGCTGGAGCATCCCGGAAGCCTACGGCGGCCTGGGCTTGACCACGGAAGAACTGGTGCTGTGCGCGATGGAGTTGTCGCAAGCGTCCGTGGCCCTGCGCGCCCGCGTGGGCACCAATACCGGAATAGGCTCCGAGGCGCTGGTGGCCGATGGAACCGAAGAACAGAAGCGTCGCTGGCTGCCGCGCATGGCGACGGGCGAACTCACGGGCTGCCTTGCCTTGACCGAACCGGAGGCCGGCTCCGAAGCGAGCAACGTGCAGACCACGGCGCGCAAGGACGGCGATCATTACGTGCTGAACGGCACCAAGTGTTTCATCACGAACGCTCCCGTGGCGGACGTATTCACGGTAATCGCCCGCACCGAAGAAGGCACGCGCGGCAGCACGGGTCTCTCGGCGTTTCTGGTCGAACGCAGCGACGGACTCACCACTGGCGAGCCGTATCGCAAGATGGGCCAGGCCGGATCGCCGGTGTCCGATGTATATTTCAAGGATTGCCGTGTGCATGCGAGCCAACTGATCGGCGGGCGCGAAGGCGTTGGCTTCCAGACCGTGATGAAGGTGCTGAACAAGCAGCGCCTGCACCTCGCGGCATTGTGCACGGGCCCCGCGATCCGCATGCTCGACCTCGCCATCGACTATGTCACGCATCGCACGCAATTCGGCCAGCCCGTGGCGAACTTCCAGCTGGTTCAGGCGATGATCGCGGATTGCCGCACCGAAATCTTCGCCGCGCGCTCGATGATCGTCGAAGCCGCGCGCGCCCGTGACCGGGGCGAGGACGTCGCGCTCCCGGCATCGATGTGCAAATACTTCGCGTCGGAAATGTGCGGGCGGGTGGCCGACCGCGCGGTCCAGATGTTCGGCGGCTCCGGCTACGTGGCGGACTTCAGCCCGATCGAGCGCTACTACCGCGACGTGCGCCTGTTCCGCCTCTACGAAGGCACCAGCCAGATTCATCAGTTGAATATTGCCAGGCTCGTGTTGCGCGGCGAGGGGAAGTAGGCAGATGGAGACCGCACATTACCCGCTGCACGGCGTGCGCATCCTGGACATGGCCACGGTATTTGCCGGTCCATTTTCGGCGACGCTTTGCGGCGACCTGGGCGCGGAAGTCGTCAAGCTGGAATTGCCGGGAGGAGGCGATTCCCTGCGCACGCTGGCGCCGGTGCACGACGGCATTCCGCTTTTCTGGAAGACCGCCAATCGTGGCAAGAAAGGCATTTCGCTCGACGTTCGCAAGCCCGGGGGGCGCGCGCTCTTTTTGCGCCTGATTCGCGATTTCGACGTGCTGGTGGAAAATTTTCGCACCGGCACGATGGACAAGTGGGGGCTCGATCTGGCGACTTTGCATGAGCACAACCCGCGATTGATCGTGCTGCGCATTACGGGTTTCGGGCAAACCGGACCGTATGCGCGCCGCCCTGGCTTCGCACGTATTTTCGAATCGATGAGCGGCTTTGCGAACCTGACGGGAGAACCGGATGGTCCCCCGCAGCATATGAACTATCCGCTGGGCGATGCGGTTGCAGGCCTGTTCGGCGCGTTCGCCATTTCTGCCGCGCTGGCCGAGCGTAACGCGTTGCCGGCCGGCCAGCAAAAGGGCGTGGAGATCGACCTGTCCGCCACCGAGGCAATGCTGCGTCTGCTCGACCCTCTGGCGGCCGAATACCGTTACACCGGAGAGGCGCGGATGCGCACCGGATCGCGCGCGACCTATACCGCGCCGTCGAACGTCTATAAGACGGAGGATGGCCAATGGGTCACGCTGGTCGGCACCGGCGACGCCATTTTCGCGCGCGTGTGCCGGGCGATGGACAAGCCCGAATTGACACAGGATCCACGCTTTCTGACCAATACGGACCGGGTTGCGAACCTGGCTGAACTGGATCGCTGCGTGCAAACGTGGTTCAGATCCTTGCCGTATCCGGAGATCGCGAAGCGGCTCGAAGATTGCGAGGTGCCGTTCAGCAAGATCTATACGATTGCCGATGTGGAGGCGGACCCGCATTTTCAGGCGCGTGGCGTACTCGTCGAATTGCAGGACCCGGAATTGGGCACGGTTCCCGCGCCAGCGCCCGTGCCGCGTTACGTGGGAAGAACCCCGGCCGAGATGACGACGGGACCGCAAACGGGACAGCACAATCGGGAAATCTATGCACGCCTCGGCATGGATGAGGCGCAACTGGAAGCGTTGCGCGCGGCAGGAATTATTTAGGCCGTGTGACGGGTATGGCGCGCTGAAAGGCCATTTAAAACAAGGCCTTCTACATACTCGAGTTCGATTTGGAAAAGCCCGGGCAAGCGGGAAAATTCGCCACTCAGGGATACCGGAGCGTGCCGGTTGTCCCGCACGAATATCGTAAGTCGCGCAGACCGATTGCTGTCCGACCCCAAACCCCTGAGACGAGGCAACCGGCGGCGCTGCATGCCGTGGCCAAATTTGTCACTAGAGCGGCAGGTTTGGCCAGGCTGCCCCTTTCCCCGCGATGCTAGGATCGCCGCATGACGATACGTAATAGTACGTAATAGCAACGCGTGACCGTGCGCGCAGGAGAAACTTGCGATGAAAATCGAAACATTGGGCGTCATCGGCGCTGGAACGATGGGCGCCGGCATTGCCCAGGTCGCCGCTGTCGCGGGCCTCAAGGTCATCATGATCGACGTGGCCGACGCCGCACTGACCAAAGGCATCGCCGCGCTCAGCAACAGCCTCGGCCGTCTCGTGGCGAAGGGCAAACTGGAGGCGGCTGCGCAGGACGCCGCGCTCGGCCGCATCGAAACGTCCACCGACTACCAGCGTCTCGCGGGCGCGGACCTCGTGATCGAAGCGGCCACGGAAAACCTCGATCTGAAGATTCGCATTCTGAAGCAGATCGAATCGGTAGTGGCGCCCACCGCCATTATTGCGTCCAACACCTCGTCCATTTCGATCACGACATTGGGCGCGGGACTCGGCGATCCGGCGCGCTTCGTCGGAATGCACTTTTTCAATCCGGTCCCGCTCATGCCGCTGGTCGAAATCATTCGCGGCCTGCAGACCAGCGCCGCCACGGCGGAGGCGATTCGCGAACTGACCACGCGGCTCGGCAAGTCGCCTATCAGCGTCAAGAATTCGCCGGGCTTCGTCGTCAACCGCATTCTCGTGCCGATGATCAACGAAGCCTTTTTCTTGCTGGCCGAAGGGGCTGCGACCGCAGAGGAAATCGACGCCGGCATGTGCCTGGGCGCGAATCATCCTATTGGGCCGCTCGCGCTGGCGGATCTCGTGGGTCTCGATGTTTGCCTTTCCGTGATGGATGTTTATCTCAAGGATTTTGGCGATCCTAAGTATCGGGCGTGCCCGCTCCTTCGCGAGCTGGTGTCCGCGGGCCGGCTGGGGCGCAAGACCGGCCAAGGTGTTTATAGCTACGCTTGATTGCTTGGCCCGGGCACGCCCACCCGAGGCGATTCAAACGGGCGCGGTTTGATAGCCAGCGTCTGCCAGCGCATGCCGCAGTTCCTGATAGCTGCGCAGCCCGGCCAGACCGAGCTCGCGCCCGATACCGCTGAGCCCGAGCCCGCCCCAGCAGATTTGCGGAAAGATCAGTTGCGGCGTGTTGATCCACACCAGCCCCGCACGCAACTGCATTTGGTAGCGGCGCGCGGCGTCGCGGTCGGCGGTTACGACGGTCGCGACAAGTCCATAGCGCGTGTCGTTGGCGAGCGCGATGGCTTCCTCGTCGCTGCGGAACGACTTGACGCACGCCACCGGGCCGAATACCTCGTCGGTCCATAGCAGGTTGTCGGCTGGCGGCTCGGCAATCACCACCGGGGCCATGAAGAAGCCCTCCGCGCAGGCTTGATCGAGGCGGCCCGAGAACGCGATGGACGCACCGGCTGCCAGGCCTTGCTCCACGAGAGACTGCACGCGCGCGCGCTGCGCTGCGCACACGAGCGGTCCCATCGTGACGTTCGCCGCTTGCGGCGGTCCGACCACGATGGCGCGCACCGCAGTTTCGAACGCGGCCATGAACTTGCGGTACACGTCGTCGTGCACGAGGATGCGCGCGGTGGCCGAGCACATCTGGCCCGCGTTCGTGAGCGCGCCGCCCACGGCGAGCGTGACGGCGTGCTCCACGTCGGCATCGGCGCGCACGATGAGCGCGGACTTGCCGCCGAGCTCCAGCGTGACGCGCTTCATGTCCTGCGCGGCTGTCTGCATCACTTTCTTGCCCGATGCCGTGCTGCCCGTGAACGAGATCTTGTCGACGAGCGGATGCGCGGTGAGCAGCGCGCCCACTTCGCCGCCGCCGTTCACGAGGTTGACGACGCCGTCTGGCACGCCCGCCTCGTCGATGATGGCGGCGATCATGTGCTCGACCGGTGACGTGATCTCGGATGGCTTGAGCACCACCGTGCAGCCGGCGGCCAGCGCGGGCGCGATCTTCCATGCGGTGGTGACCATCGGGAAATTCCACGGCACGATCAGCGCCGCCACACCAACGGCTTCATAGAAACGCTCGCCCGACACGCTGTCGTCGGGCAATGCGAGCGATTCGGGCGCGAAGGTCTTGTCGTCGAAGCACAGGTCGGCGTAATAGTTGAACGTGGCCGCAGCGTCGCTCACGTCGATGTCGGCTTCCGCGGGCGGCTTGCCGCTCACTTGCATCTGCATCGCGCTCAGGCGCGCGCGGTCCGATTCGATCAGCTCTGCGATCTTTTTCAGCAACTTGCCGCGCGCGATGGGCGTGGTGGCACGCCATGAGCCAAGCGCGGCGTGGGCCATACGCACCGCCTTGTCGACGAGCGCTGCATCGGCGTGCTCCTGCCAGCCGATGGTCGCGCCCGTCGAGGCGTTGACGATGGGCGTCGCGTGATGCATACCGTTTTGCGCGCCGTTGCTCACAGGCGCGCCGGCAATCGTTGCGGCCGGCAAGACGAATTCGCGTTGCTGTTCTGCGGGCGTCGTAATCGAAGGTATCGTGGCCATCGTAAGGTCTCGTGGATCACCGGTACGCCACGCCCGGCATGATGCAGAGCATTTCGAACGCGAGGTTGGCGCCGACCAGTGCGGTCGTGCCGGCCTGGTCGTACGGCGGCGAGACCTCGACGAGGTCGGCGCCCACGACATTGAGGCCTTTCATGCCGCGAATGATTTCGAGGCCCTGCTGCACCGTGAGGCCGCCGATTTCGGGCGTGCCCGTGCCGGGCGCGAACGAGGGATCGAGACCGTCGATGTCGAAGCTCAGGTACACGGGCGTGTCGCCCACGCGCGCGCGTACTTCTTCCATGAGCGGTGCGAGCGACTTGTTCCAGCAGGCTTCGGCCTGCACCACCGTGAAGCCCTGCTTGCGGCACCAGTCGAAATCGTCGGCGTGATAGCCCGTGCCACGCAGACCGATCTGCGTGACCTTATCGCACTGCAGCAAGCCATCTTCCACCGCGCGGCGGAATGGCGTGCCATGCGCGATTTTCTCGCCGAACATGGTGTCATTCACGTCCGCGTGCGCGTCCACGTGAACCACGGCCACCTTGCCGTACTTCTTGTGCAGCGAGCGCAGGATCGGCCACGCGATCGTGTGGTCGCCGCCTAGCGTGATCGGCCGGCAGCCGTTGGCGACGATCTCGTCGTAGGCTGCTTCGATCAGGTGGATCGAGTCCTTGAGGTCATACGGATTGGTCGCGACGTCGCCGATGTCGGCCACTTGCAGCGAATCGAACGGCGCCGCGCGCGTGGCCATGTTGTACGGGCGCAGCAGCACCGATTCCGAGCGGATCTGGCGCGGGCCGAAGCGCGCGCCCGAACGGTTCGAGGTGCCGATGTCGAGCGGGACGCCCACGAAGCAGGCGTCGAGGCCTTCGGTGGTGGCGGCTTGCGGCAGGCGCATCATGGTGGCGATGCCGCCGAAGCGCGGCATCTCGTTGCCGCCGAGCGGCTGGTTGAATTCGCTTTGCATGGACCGTGTCTCCGTCTGATTGATGCAGGTTGATGCGGGTTGATGCGAGTGCGCCGATGGTAGGCGACACGCCGCCCATGCAAATCACGAAGTTGAGATGTTTACATCGATGCCGATCGATGTTGGCGGGGTGTTACGCCGGCGATGAGGAAGGGTATCAGGGATTAACCGGAGGAAATAACCCGGCTGCGCAACGGCGGCGGAGGTGCAGCAGAGAGGCAGCGGATGTTATGGCGCTTGCAGACGAGTCGGCGCATGCCCCCACGCAACCAGCTCGCGCTTGGTGCGCACTCCCAGCTTCGCGAATGCGCGCTTCACATAAGTTTCGGCCGTGGCCGCCCGCACGCCGACGATTTCCGCCGCCTCGGGCACCGTTTTGCCCTCGATGAGATGCGCGCAGATTTCGTATTCGCGTTTCGAAAGCCGCACGCTATCGGCCGCGATGCGCGCGTCGAATTGCGCGAGCGGGTGCAGATACGAGGTGGGATGGGCCACGCGCCTGGCCGCGCTGGTCGAGGCATGTAGTTCCAGCAGCGGAAACAGGAAATCGCTCACGTTGCGAAACAGGCTCATTTCCGCGAGCGAAAACGGCGGTTCATGGAGCGCGCGCTCGATAGCGATGGAGTGCTGGGCGTGGCGCGTGCCTCGCGCGAGCACGCATTCATGAGCGATGAAGGCTTCATCGAAAAGCCGTTGGCGGAACTCGCCGGGCGGAATCGCGCCGATGTCGCGCACCACGAGCAGGGTGCCGATCTTGCCGCGAATACCCGCGAACAGCGGATCGACTTCATGGAACCGGTCGTAGTAGAGCGTCATGACCTCGGAGATCGCGCCGGTGTCCATGCCCACGCCGCTGCTGCCGATCCATTCGCACAGAAAGCCGTTGGGCATCGTGCTGTCCGCGCGTGAGCGCTCGAGATGCACGACGTTCAGCGGAATGATCTCGTTGAGCAGCAACGTGAGGCGCCGCACGAAATCGGGCGTGCCGACGGCCTCGATAACGTTGCCGAGGGTCTTGAACGAGAGCGGAAAATTCGACGGATCGCTGGCTGGGGAGGGGACGGAAATCTGCATGGCGTGCCCCGATTGAAAGGCGAACTCATTATAGCCGAAGCCTCGAGCGCCCCCCGGAAGCCGTCAAAACGCACGTTGTCCCCCCTGAGGGAGGGCATACCGGGACGTCGCGAATCGGTAACTTTGGCGTCACTGATTTCATTGAATAAAACAGGACACACATGAGCAAGCTGATTCAGGACATCGTGCAACTGGGCGCAGACCTGGGCGAATTCACCAAACTCGATTTCGGCATGGACGAAAGCGACTGGCGTGCGGCCGAGGGGCAGAGCGGCAAATACGTGATCGGCTGGTGGGAAGGCAAGGTGGGCGCGGTGGACTTCCCCGAGACGACCGCTGACGAAGCCGTGTGGCTCGTCGAAGGCAAGATCGCGCTCACCGATGCGAACGGCGGCCGCAAGGAATTCAAGGCAGGCGAGGGCTATCTGCTGCCGGCGGGCTTTGCAGGCCGCTGGGAAACCATCGAAGACGCCAGGAAGTTCTACGTCCTGCTCGAAAAGCAATAAGCCTTAAACCCGGAATAACCAGGAATAACCTGGAATAGCGTGTAATTAAACCAGGCATTAAATCCGGAACCGCGTCAAGCCGTGCCGTCCTCTTGAGGGCGGCATGCTCCCCTCACGCCTCAAGCAGTGAACGCCATCATGAGTAAAAGTGCGCAACTCTACGAAGCCGGCATGCCGGCGCCCGCCGCCGCGCGCCAGGCGGGCCGCAAGCCCAACGCGCTGAGCGTCGAAGATGCGCTCTCGCGCACCAGGCTCTCGCCGTACTGGCTTGATAACCCTGACCAGCCGCCGGCCGAGCCCAAGCTCACGTGCGACACCCAGGCGGATCTGCTGATCGTGGGCGGCGGCTTCACGGGGCTGTGGGCGGCCGTGCAGGCCAAGGAGCAGATGCCCGAGCTCGACGTGGTGGTGATCGAAGCGGGCCGCGTCGCGCATGGCGCATCGGGCCGTGCGGGCGGCATCATCTCGACTTCGGTGATGCACGGCCTGCCCAATGCGGTGCGGGTGTTTCCGAACGATATCGCGCAGCTCGAGGAATTCGGCCATCGCAATCTGGATGGCTTCGAAGAAACGCTCAAGCGTTACGGCATTGACGCCGACATCGAATGGAACGGCGAAATGACGGTGGCGGTGGACCCCGACCACGTCGAGCATCTGCGCGCCGACTACGTACTGCACAAGCAGCACGGCCACGACGTTGTGCTATTGGGCGAGCAGGCCACGCGCGAGCAGCTGGATTCGCCGTTGTTCGCGGGCGCGCTGTGGTCGCGCAATCGTAGTGGCATCGTGCACCCGGCCAAGCTGGCATGGGGCCTCAAGCGAGCGGCGCTCGCGCTCGGCGTGCGGCTATACGAGCACTCGCCGCTCACGAGCGTGAAGGATGAGGGTGAGACCGTGTTCGTCAAGACGCTCGGCGGCAGCGTGCGCGCGCCGCGCGTGCTGTTCGGCAGCGGCACGGCCAAGGTCGGCATTCCCGATATCAACCGGCGCGTGCTGCAAGTGCGCGATCACGTGCTCGCCACCGAGCCGCTCACCGAAGAACAGCTTGCGCGCATTGGCTGGAAGAACCGCCAGGGCATTTACGACACGCGCACGCAACTCAATTATTTCCGCCTCACCAAAGACAACAACATTATTTTCGGCGGCCTCGTGAGCTATCACTTCGACGGCGATCCGCATCCGCCGCAGGACGGGCAGCGCGAAACCTACTATCGGCTCGCGGAAGCGTTCTACAAGACCTTCCCGCAACTCTCCGACGTGCGCTTCTCGCATGCATGGGGTGGCCCGATCGACTATTGCTCGCGCGGCTCGGTGTTCGCCAAGCGCTACCTCGGCGGCAAGGGCGTGTTCGTTGCGGGCTACACGGGTTTTGGCGTGGCCGCGAGCCGCTTCGGCGCATTCATGGGCCTCAATATCCTGTTCGGCCGCAACAGCCCGGAGCAGGAACTCGATATCGCCAGGCTGGGACCGAGCTGGATTCCGCCCGAGCCGGTGCGCTGGCTGGCGGCCAAGGTCACCTTCCATGCCTTCGATGGCGCCGACGCCGAAGGCGGCTGGAAGCGCGCGTGGATCAAGGGCATCAAGGCCATGGGCTTTCCGATGTGAGTTGCGGTGTGAGTGTGAGTCGGCATGTTTTCCAATACCTCTGACCTCGACCTGCGCCTCGTGCGGGTCTTTCTCGCGGTGGTGGACGCGCGCGGCATCACCGCCGCCGAAGCCACGCTCGGTGTGCGCCAGTCGACCATCAGCTCGCAGCTTTCCGCGCTTGAGGCGCGCGTGGGCTTCACGCTGTGCGAGCGCGGGCGCGGCGGCTTTCGCCTGACGTCGAAGGGCGAGCGCTTCGTGGCGTCGGCGCGCGCGCTGCTGGCGGCGACTTCGCAGTTCGTCGCGCAGGTGCGCGACATCGACCGCAAGCTCGTGGGCACGCTGTCGATCGGCTTGATCGGGCAGGCCTCGCAGGTGGAGAACGCCCGTCTTGCCGAAGCCATCGGCGCATTTCGCAAGCGTGACCAGGCCGTGCGCTTCGCGATGCGCGTCGCGCCGCCGCAGGAGCTCGAAGAAGGCCTCGTGAATCAGCAGCTCGATCTCGCGATCGGCTACTTCTGGCACCGCGTGGCCGGGCTCACCTATACCGAGCTATTCAGCGAGCGCCAGGTGATCTGCTGCGGGCGCGGGCATCCGCTTTTTCACGCGGAGCCGCACGTCACGCTCGACGACCTGCGCGCGCACGACTGGATCTGGCGCAGCTACCCGGTGCCCGAAGAGCTTGCGAGCATCGGCGAGCGTCAGGTGACCGCCATCGCGGACAGCATCGACGCCGCCACCGTGCTGATTCTCTCGGGCAGCCATATCGGCTACCTGCCGGAGCATCACGCGCAGACTTTCGAGCAGCGTGGCCTGATTCGCGTGCTCGGGCGTTCGGCGTTCGGCTTCGACGTGCCGCTACACCTTGCGATCAAACGTGGCGCAGCGGACAAGCCGATCGTGCGCGCTTTCTGCGACGACTTGCTCAATGTGTACGGTGCGCGTGTCCTGGTGGAGGAGCCGGCGTGCGCGTGATGCGTGTGCGCATACATCGCGCGGGCTCGAAGTGAACGTTTTAAATACGCAATATGGCGCGCACTCGACTAATTTAGAGTGACCGCCTGAGACTTGTACCGGCCGGCCTCGAGCGATCCTCGGGGCGGCGCCGTGCCGGTGCGCCAAGGAGTGAGACATCATGGCTGAAAATACCAGTATTACGCAGATCGAAGCATTCGGCTTCGAGCGCATTCCCGACGCTTCGCGCTATGCGCGTCCCATCGATCTCTTCCGGCTGCTGTTCGGCGGCTGCAATACCTTCTCCACTTCGGTGCTCGGCAGTTTTCCCGTTCTGGTCGGCCTTTCGTTCAGGGCGAGCGTCTACGCGATTGTGCTGGGCGTGCTCGTGGGCACCTGCATTCTCGCGCCGATGAGCCTGTTCGGTCCGCGCAACGGCACCAGCGATCCGGTTTCCTCGGGCGCGCACTTCGGCATTCATGGGCGGATCGTCGGCTCGTTTCTTGCGCTGCTGACTTCGATTGCGTTCTTCTCGCTGGCGGTGTGGAGCTCGGGCGATGCGCTCGTGGGCGGTGCGCACAACCTCGCGGACGTGCCGGTCAATCACTGGACGCTCGGCACTGCGTACATGATCTTCGCGGTGCTCGTGCTGATCGTTTGCATCTACGGGTTTCGCTTCATGCTGTGGGTGAACAAGATTGCGGTGTGGGCCGCCAGCCTCATGTTCATCGTCGGTGCATTTGCGTTCGCGGGCACGTTCGATATCAACTATGCCGGCACGCTGCAAGCGGGCGGCGCGGGCTTCTGGGCCGCGTTCGTGGGCTCCGTGCTCGTCGCGCTGAGCAACCCGGTGTCGTTCGCCTCGACGCTCGGCGACTGGGCGCGCTACATTCCCGAAACCACGCCGCGCCATCGCATCATGGGCGCCGTGTTTGCCGCGCAGATCGCCACCTTCGTGCCGTTCTTCTTCGGTCTTGCCACGGCCACCATCATCGCCACGCATGCGCCCAGCTATATCGCTTCGAACGATTACGTGGGCGGGTTGCTCGCGGTCTCGCCGCGCTGGTTCCTGCTGCCGATGTGCCTGATCGCGATCATCGGCGGGATGTCGACGGGCACCACTGCGCTATACGGCACGGGCCTCGACATGTCGAGCATGTTCCCCAGGCTGCTCGACCGCGTGCGTGCGACGCTGCTGATCGGCACGTTCGCCATCGGCTTCATCTTCGCGGGCCGCTTCGCGTTCAATCTGGTGGAGAGCGTCTCGACGTTCTCGACGCTCATCGACACCTTCAGCTGCCCGTGGATGGCGATCATGGTGATTGGCTTCTTGCAGCGCCGCGGCTTCTATCTCGCCGACGACCTGCAGATCTTCAATCGTGGCGGACGCGGCGGCCATTACTGGTTCACGCGCGGCTGGAATCTGCGTGCGATGGGCGCGTGGCTGCCGGCCGCGTTTATCGGGCTGGCGTTCGTGAATCTGCCGGGGCAGTTCGTCGGGCCGCTGGGCAATCTCGCGGGCGGCTGCGACCTGAGCGTGCCGGCTTCGCTGATCGCGGGTGGCGCGCTGTATCTGGCGCTGCTGGGGATGTTCCCGGAACCCGATGCGGTGTACGGGCCCAACGGGCGCCGCTTCGTGCGCGGCATGCGGAGCCAGGCGTATGCGGCCAATCGCGAGCATGTGGAGGAGTTTGCCGAGTAATCGACGGCAGTGCATGGCAGCACTGCGCAGTGAGCAATCCAGCGTTGACGCGTTCGATTCTTCAGGATGACGAATCGAACGCGTTTTTACATCAATAGCGCGAAAGCTGGCTGCCGTTCACCTGGACGCGCTCGCCGGGGCGCAGGTCGCCCGGCGTCGGCACGTCGAACGAGCGCATCGAACCGTCGCTCAGTTGGACGTCGATGCGATAGCCCGCGGGCTGGCCCATGCTCTGGCCGACCTGGTTGCCCGCGTAGGCGCCGCCAAGCGCGCCGATAACCGTCGCCACGTCGCGGCCATGGCCGCCGCCGAACTGATTGCCCACCACGCCGCCCACCAGCGCGCCCACTACGGTGCCTGCGATGCCTGAAGCACCCGTGGCGTTGCTGATAGCGCGAATGTTCGCGATGGTGCCATACTGCGTGCCGTATTGATTCCCGTACTGGCTGCTGCTCTGATTGCCGTACTGCGAGTCGTACGGTTGCTGATATTGCGGCTGTTGATAGGGTTGCTGCTGATACGGCTGCTGCACGGTGCCCGGTTGCGCGTAGACCGGCTGGCCCTGGTAGCCTTGTTGCTGTGCACCGTACGGCGTATAGCCTTGCGGATAGCCCGGCGCGACGCACGCCGAAAGCGAAAGGCTGGCGGCGGTGGCAAGGGCGACGATCAGGGTGGACTGGGTAGAGAACATGGTCATGGGTCTGGTGTGCATCGGCGTCGCATTGGGCGCGGCGAGCATGATCGAGAAGGCGGATGCGCGGGAGTATAAGGAATGCCCGGCGGGCCGTCCGCTGCGCGCGTGTAACGACGTGTAAAGTTTGTTGCGGCGTCGTGGTTGACGAGGCGCCCGCCCACGGGCGCGAGGGTTCCCGCCATTCTCAGAACCGGTTGCCAAGCTGGAAATAGACGTTGTAGGTGCCGCCCGGCGCCATGGCCAGCCCCAGGTACACGGGCCCGATCACGGTTGTCGAGCCGGCAAACACGCTCGCGCTGGTAAGCCAGGGGCCGCGCGCGAAGTGTTGGGGCGAGTTCCAGACATTGCCGGCCTCCAGGCTCGCGCCAGCGAACACGCCGCGCAACGGCCCGGAATCGAACTTCGAGAGCTGCGCGAAGCCGGTCACGCGTCCGTAGAGAATATAGCTGCCGCTGAACTGGTCGGGGGCGTACGCGGAGAGCCGCTGGAAGCCGCCGAGGTTGAACATATAGGCCGACGAATCGCGATTGCCGCCGAATTGCCCGCCTGCTTCGAGCGCCGCATTCACGCTATAGATGCCGTGGCTCGCCGCCCACAGGCCGCGCGCCTGCGCGATGTTGTAGCTGCCGTCGTTCCGGTTCAGGCTGAATTGCGCGCCGCTGTCGAGGTAGAAGCCGTGGCGCGGAAAGAGCGAATCGTCGAGTTGATCGACCGTCATGCCGACCGTGCCCACCGTCTGGCTCGTCGACCCGGCGGATAGCGCGGCGGCCTGATATGACCAGTCGCCTTCGCCATTGTCGGTCGCCGTAATGATGGACGAGCGCGGATGATATGCAGTCCAGACTTGTGCGATGCCCGCGCGCGCCTTGCCCCAGGTGCCGAGCGGCACGCCGAGGCCGAGCCCGGCGCGCAAATCCTGCTGCATGTACGAGGCGATCGGGCGGCTGTTTTCCTTGGCGTCGGTGTTGTCGTCGGGGTAGAGATTGATGTCGTTGCGCCGGATCGATGCGTAAGGGGCAACGTACACGTCGCTGTGAAGGAGCGGCTGACGCAGCTCCGTGCGCCAGCCCAGATCGCGGCTGCCGAGCACGACGTCGTTGCGCCACGAGAGCCCGCTCTCCGTGATCCAGGGCAGGCGATGGCCGATTTGCAACGTGAAGCCGCCGTCGCCGTTGAAGTTGGTCGACACGCCAAGTCCGAACAGCAGCAGATTCGGCCCCCAACTCTTCGTGGTGGCGTCCACGTGCAGCACGCGATCCCCGGGCGGCCCGCTCAACGACTGCGAGACGCTTTCGAGGTCGGCGGTGTTGATCAGCGTGCCCAGATGCCTGTCGATGGCGGCGGCGTCGTACACATCCCCCGGCTTGACCTGCAGCGCCGCCTGCACGCGGCTTGCCGGCACGTTGCCGTGCGTGGCGATGTCGATGCGGTCGATGCGCGTGCCGGGCGGCAGGAACACCTCATGGGAGAGGCCGGCGCGATACGCCGCATAGTGGGCGTCGCCGATCGAGAGCGCGGCCAGCTGCGTGGCGTGCGCCAGCGCAGACGCGGTGCCGGCGGCCACGCCCTGCTGCATCGCGCCGAAGTCGCTGAACGAGAGCTCGCCCAGATCCGGCTCGAGCAGCACGTCGGCCGGACGCAGCGTGGCCTTTTGCTCGAGCACGTTGCGCGTCATCATCAGGCGAAGCATTTGCGACGTGACGCCCGCCATCGACGTGATCTGGTCGGCGCGTTTCAACGGTGTGCCGATGTCGACGGCAATCACAATATCGGCGCCCATCTGCCGCGCAATATCGATCGGCAGATTCGACGCGAGGCCGCCGTCGATCAGCGTGCGGCCTCCGATCTTGACGGGCGCGAACAGGCCAGGCACCGCCATGCTCGCGCGAATGGCTTGCGGGAGCGAGCCGTCGTGCAACACGATTCGCTCGCCGGTCTCGAGATCGGTCGCCACGGCGCGATATGGAATCGGCAGCCGGTCGAAGTCCACGTCCGCGGGAATTTGCGCGGTGTTGGCGCGCAACAGCGCCGTGAGCTTGTTGCCCTGCACGAGACCGTTGGGCATCTTCAACTGGCCGTTGCCGAAGCCCACGGGCATGCCGATGGGGTAGGCGAGGTTATCCTCGCGCATGGACTGCGGCCAGTGCTCGCGGGCGTCGCGATCGTACGCCACGTCGTTCAGGTTCAGCGCGGTGAGCGCGTGTTCGATCTGGTCGGCGGACAAGCCGCTCGCGTAGAGCCCGCCGATCACGGCACCCATGCTGGTGCCGGCGATGCAGTCCACCGGCACGTGCAGCCTTTCGAGTTCGCGCAGCACGCCAATATGCGCATAGCCGCGCGCGCCGCCGCCCGACAACGCCAGGCAGATGCGCGGCCGGCGCGGCGCGGGCGTACCGATCGCGCCGGGCATCGGCGCCGCCACGGGGACGGATGGTGCCGCGAGTGCGATGGAGGCGATGAACGCGGACAGCACGCCGAACAGTGCGGCACAGGCGATGCGAAGGGAAATCGGGAAGGCGGTCACGGGTCCGTAGGCTGGCTAGCCGCACGGCCGGGATGCCGGTGCGGGGCCGGAAGTCTACGAATCAGGACCGGGGCGGAGCTATCGGCGCAGGCTGAAACCGCCACGTCTTTTAATTTGTGTCAATTCCTGCTGCCGAAAGCTGATTGTATGCAAAGGTCAGTAACATAGCCACCAGTGGAAGGATTCGTCATATTTTTGGACGTTCCGGTGTCGGCCATCGCCACTGGCCCTGTCTTCCCGCCCTCGTTACAACGCGACAACAACGCAGCGCCAGCCGCCGTTGATTGCGCCATCGACCTGCGCCGGCCTGTCTGAATGCCGGGGCATTGAACCAGACATGAAAGTCCGCAATGCCCGCAACTGGGCACCCCGAGGCCCGCGCCGCTGGTGGCTGGCCGCTGCCGCGCTCGCCGTCGCGAGTGCCATCCGCATCGCGCTGCACCCCGTGCTCGGGCCGATGATGCCGGGAACGCTGTTCTGCATTGCGGCTTCGCTGGTCGAATACTATTTGGGCCTCGCGCCTGCAGCGGTCGTCATGGTGCTCGGGCTCGGCATTGCCGACTTTCTGTTCGTCCCTCCTTACGGGAACCTCAGCTACCTCGATCGTCGGGATGTGGTCCTGCTGGTGTCTTATCCGTTCCTGACGATCATCGTGATGACCTTGATCGAGCGTTTGCGGCGTGAACAGTTTCGCGGCCAATTGCTCGCTGAAGTGGCTCAGTCGCGCTACGAGATGCTGCTGCGGCACGACAACGAGCGCGTGCTGGCGCGCCGCGCCGTCGACGAGACACATCGCCTGCTGCGCCATCTCGCGCAGCACCACGACGGCTTCATCCTCATCAAGGCGCTCGAGCGCGATGCCGCGCAGCGCGCGAGCGTGGGGCAGAGTATTGCGGCATTGCCGGCGGCGACCGAAGTCGCGCCGGGCCCGCTATTCGACGCGGTGCATCCCGAGGACATCCAGCGCGTGAGCAAAGCGCTGTGGCCGGGGCAGCACCGGGTGCGTCTGCGGCGCGAGTCGAACGAGCGCGAGTTCCGCATGACGAATTGCAGCTGCGAACGCTTCACCACGCACGCGGGCGATTTTCTCGTGCTGCGCACAGAGCGCTGAGATGACGACGGTCGAAATGGAGCGGACCGCGCCCGAGGCGCCCGCATCAGCGGTTCAGCCCGAGGGCATCTTCAGCGAAGGCGATGGCCACGCGGTCTTGCTGCTGCATGGGCTGTCGAGCTCGCCGATTGAGCTGCGCTACCTCGCGCGTTATTTGCAGAACGAAGGATTCACGGTCCGCGCGCCGCTCATCGAAGGGTATAGCGCGGGCTCGCGCGAGCAGGTCATGGAACGCTGGGTCGAGGGCGCGGTGCGCGAGTTCGATGCGCTTGCGACACGCT
Source organism: Paraburkholderia sp. A1BS-2L (assembly GCF_051125205.1). Classification (NCBI taxonomy): domain Bacteria; kingdom Pseudomonadati; phylum Pseudomonadota; class Betaproteobacteria; order Burkholderiales; family Burkholderiaceae; genus Paraburkholderia; species Paraburkholderia sp. A1BS-2L. The sequence goes on along the minus strand of NZ_CP120430.1, from coordinate 561,834 downwards.
ACGAGCGCGTGTCCGTCTGCGGCCTTTCGATTGGCGGCGCGCTCGCGCTGCGGCTCGTGCGCGAGCGGCCCGCCGCGCAGTCGCTGGTGCTGCTTTCGCTCACGCTCGCCTACGACGGCTGGGCGATACCGTGGTATCGCTTTCTGCTCGACTGGGCGTATTACACGCCGCTGCGCCACCGCTACCGGTATCGCGAGGCGGAACCGTTCGGCGTGCGCAACGAGGCGTTGCGCAAGAAGATCGCGCGCGCCATGCAGCGCAATGCGTTCAGCGAGGTGGGGCCGTCGACGATCTCGCTGCCCGCGCTGCACCAGGCGTTGCGTCTGTCGCGCGCCGCGCGCAAGGACGTCCCGAGCATCGAGACCGACACGCTCGTGATTCACGCCATCGACGACGAGACCTCGAGCCCGCGCAACCCGCGCTATGTGATCGACCATGTCGGCGCGAATTTTCTGCGCACGCTGTGGCTCGACGACTCGTACCACATGATCACCTCGGACAACGAGCGCGAGATCGTGGCGCGCGAAACCGCGCTGTTCCTGCGCGAGAGCGAAGTGGCGCGCGGCTCGGGCGACGCGTCCAATCAACCGGTTGTTTCGAAGGCGCTCGCGCGGCGCTTGCGCCAGCTGGCCGCCGTGGGAAGGAAGAAAGCATGAAGCCGTTCATATCGACGGCACGCATCGCGTGCGCCGCTGTCATGGTGCTCGCGCTGGCGCGCACGGCATGGGCCGACGACGCAGCGGCGCCTGAGCAAAGCGCTGCCGCTGCGCGGGCCGGGTCGCAGTCAGGGGCGCAGGCCGACTCGCCCTGGAAGATTGCAATCGGCCCCGGCGCGTACTTCGCGCCGCAGTATCCGGGCGCGAAGCACATGAAGGTGTATCCGTTCCCGGCGCTCGACATCTCGTACCGCGACCGCATTTTTTCGCAGGGGCCGGACGTGCTCGGCATCAACGTGCTGACTGGGGAAAACTATCACGTGGGCGCGTCGCTGAGCTTCGACTTCCAGTCGCGCAACGTCGCGGACGAACCGCATCTGCACGGCCTCGGCAATGTCGATGAGGGCCCGAAGCTGCGCCTGTTCGCCGACTACACCGTGTGGGCTTTCACCGGTGCAGTGGCCATGTATCAGGACATCAGCGGCAATGGTCAGGGAACGACGGCCAGCGCCGACCTGTACGCGTCGTTGCCGCTGCAGGGCTGGCTCCTTTCGGTCGGCCCGGGGCTCACATGGGCCAATGCCGTTTATACGCGCACACTGTTCGGCGTGTCGGCGGCGCAGAGCGCGGCGTCGGGCTTGCCGCAGTACGCAACGGGTTCCGGCGTGCGCGACCTGCACATGACGCTCTACGCGTCGCACGATTTTTCGAAGCACTGGGTGGGCTCCGTGAACGCGACGCTCGGGCGTTTGCAGCACTACGCCGCGGGCAGCCCGATCACCGAAAGCCGCCGCGAACTGACCACGTTCGCGGCGCTCGACTACCGGTTTTGATGAACTGGCTTTCTACGCCTCGCCGGCACGCCCCAGGGCCGGCGCACGGGCGGGTCCGATCCGGCCCGAAACTGGCGGCAGACCCGCGGGTAAGCGGCTAAAAACCGGCTGAAAACCGGCCCGAAACAGCTTTTACAGACGATTACATATCTGACGCGTGCGGGCGATATCGGCGCTCATACAATCCCTCATCGAAGCGAATTTTGGGGAGAAGATGATGGCAAAAGTACGAGCAATCGTTGCGGTGTCCGCCTTTCTGGTGGCTTGCGCAAGCGCACCGGCATTCGCAGGTGCCGGCGGTGGCGGCAATGGCGGAGGTAATGGCGGCGGCAACGGAGGGGGCAATGGCGGTGTCGGCGGCGGAATGGGCGGCGGAATGAGCGGCGGCCACGCTGCGGGCGGCATGTCGGGCGGTCATATGAGCGGCAAGGGCGAGGCCAACACGAACGGCCATTTGTCCGCCGATCGCGATACCGGCCATGAGCGTGCCGCCGATCGCGCGAGCATGCATGCGGTCTCGCATCCGGGCAAGCACGATGGCAAGCATGTCGGCAAGGCGGGCAAGCGCGGCGAGAACGGCGAGCACCTCGCCGTTGACCAGAAGATCTGATGTAGTGCAGGAACGAAGCCGCGCGCCGGCGAGGGCGCACGGCTTCGCGCACGTTCCCGTGCGCATTCTCATGCTCAAAGAAAGGGCACGGCCTCTTTCTGGCCTGCCGCACGATAATCTGCATTCCTGATGGAATGCGCCGTGCCGGTTATTGCACGACCTTCACGTCGTGAATCTTGACCTTTGGCGTGCCGAACCATTCCTTGTCGTACTTGCCCGTGAGGTCGACGGTGGTGGTGTCGTTTACCGGCTGCCCCGACGGCCAGTGCCTCGCGTCGATCTTGACCGGAATCTCGCCGGTGCTGTCCTTGAACGTATATTTCTCATCGCCGAGCGATTTCACCACTTGACCGCGCAGCACCACGCGCTGGTCGTCCTTGCCCGCGCTGGCCAACTGCTGGACCGTCGTGGCCGCGGGCCGCTCGCCCGGGCCCGTATACTGGGCATGCGCAGCCGCAGCGAAGGTTGCGATCAGGCCGGCGATAATGAGCTTTTTCATCGGTTTTCCTTGTTCAAAGGTGCGGCCCCCGAGGCCGCGACAGGAAGCAGTCTACGAAAGCGAGACTGAAGTCCGTATGAAGCGGGAGCAGCGGCGCGGTCCGTCGCGTTAATGCTCTCTTAATCTGCGCAAAGGTAAGCTCGTGAGCCTATTTTGGAGAACCGGCCAGTACAGGAGATGGCGACAGCATGCGAATACTGCTGGTTGAGGACGATCCGCTGATCGGCAATGGGCTGCGCATCGGCTTGCGTCGGGAAGGCTTTGCCGTGGACTGGGTGCAGGACGGCGACGCCGGCGCGCTGGCGCTGCGCACCACGGTCTATGGGCTCGTGCTGCTCGATTTGGGCTTGCCGAACCAGGATGGCATGACGCTGCTTGCCGCATTGCGCAAGCGCGACGACTCGACTCCCGTGATCGTCATTACCGCGCGCGACAGCGTGCCGGACCGCGTCGCCGGGCTCGATGGCGGGGCCGACGATTATCTCGTCAAGCCATTCGCGCTGGAGGAACTGCTCGCGCGCATCCGCGTCGCGAACCGCCGCCAGGCCGGGCGTGCCCAGGCCATGCTGACGGCGGGCGCGTTGCGGCTGGATCCGGCGCGGCGCCGCTGCTGGCTCCACGATCAGGAAATCTCCATCACGGCGCGCGAATTCGCGCTGCTCGAAGAGCTGATGCGCGATCCGGGCGCCATCGTCACGCGCGAGCAGCTCGAAGAACGCCTGTATGGCTGGAACGAGGAAATCGAGAGCAACGCCATTCAGGTGCACGTCTACAACCTGCGCCGCAAGCTGGGCTCGGATGCCATCCGCAATGTGCGCGGCGTGGGCTACGGTATCGGGAAGATCGAATGACCACGTTGCGTGCGCGTTCCGCGCGCTGGTTCATGTCGTCGCTGCGCCGGCGCCTGTTGCTGTGGCTGTTGCCGTCCATGCTGTTCGCCGGCGTGCTGGCGAGCGCGGCCACCTGGTGGGGCTCGCTGGGCGAGATCGACGAAATCCTCAACGACCAGATGAAGGCGGTCGCGCGGCACGTGGTGGTGGACGCCGACGGCCGTCTCTCGCTCACGGGCGCGGACCGCAAGGGCCGGCTTTCGGGCAAGCAGTCGCACGGCGTGCTGCTGCAAGTGTGGGAAGACCGCAAGCTCGTGTTCAGCAGCGACCCCGATGCGCGGCTGCCTGCGCCACAAGGCCCGGGCTATGCCGACATGACCGTCGACGGCCAGGTCTGGCACACCTGGGCGAGCCCGAGCGGGACCATGCTGGTGCGTGTGGCGCAGGCGCGCCTCGCACGCTGGGAGGCGCTGGCCGAGGTCTCGATGCATCTGTTCTGGCCGGTGCTTTCGCTGGTGCCGGTGGTCGCGCTGCTGCTGTGGTTCGGCATCGGCTACGGCTTGCGGCCGCTGCGCGAGGTGGCTTCGGGGCTCAAGCGCCGCGACGCCAACAACATGCAGACCATAGAAACGTCGCAGATGCCCAACGAAGTGAAGCCGCTCGTGGACGCGCTCAACGACCTGCTCGTGCGACTCGATCAAGCCTTTACCTTGCAGAAGCATTTCATCGCGGATGCCGCGCACGAATTGCGCACGCCGATCATGGGGCTTGGTCTGCAGGCCGAACTATTGCCGAAAGCGGAGAGCGTGCAGGAGCGCGACGAAATCGTCATGCAGATCCGCTCGGGTACGGAGCGGCTCGCGCACCTGGTCGCGCAGCTGCTCACACTCGCGCGGCTCGATCCCGACACTCACGATATGGGCCGCGAAGGAAGGCAGGAAGTCGATCTGACCGCGCTCGCGCGCTCTGTGGTGGCCGAGCGCGTGCGGCTTGCCGAGGCGAGCCAGATCGACCTCGGGCTCGCGGGCGAGCAGGCGGTGAGCGTGCGCGGTTATGGCGAGAACCTGCGCGTGCTGCTCAATAACCTGGTCGATAACGCGATTCGCTATGCCGGCGCGCACGCGCGCGTCGACGTTGTGGTGCGCAAGGAGGGCCCGTGCGCGGTGCTCGAAGTCAGCGACAACGGCCCAGGGATTCCCGAGCGGGATCGCGAGCGTGTGTGGGAGCGCTTTTATCGTGGCGGCGGCCATGCAGCCCAGGCGATTTCGGGCAGCGGGCTGGGGCTTTCGATCGTGCGGCGCATTGCCGAGCAGCATCAGGCGTACGTTACGCTCGACAGCGGGGCCGATGGCCGGGGGCTGACGGTCCGCGTGCGCTTTCCGGCGCGGCAGCGGCTCGCGCAGCCTGGCGCTGAAACAAGCGCCTGTACATCAATCTGAATTCGACTTTTGCAATGGAAACACTCGAAGCATTGAACCGTTCGCTCTTTCTCGCGATCAACGCCACGCCGGCCACGCCGCACTGGCTCATCGAAACGGCGCTCGTTGTCGCGAACGACTTGATCCTGCTGGTGCCGCTCGCGCTGGTGCTGATGTGGCTGTCCGGCGACGAGCGCAAGCGCGCCATCGCCCTTCGGGTGTGCGTGGTCGCGCTGGTTACGCTGGGCATCAATCAGGCGATCGCTTTCGCCTGGCCGCATCCGCGGCCATTCGTGATCGGGCTTGGGCATACCTTCTTCGAGCACGCGCCCGACTCGTCGTTTCCGAGCGATCACGGGACCGTGTGCTCGGTGTTCGTGCTCACGTTGCTATTGGGCGGCATGGTGCGCAGCGGTTTGCTCGCGCTGGTCGCGGGAGTGGCGATTGCCTGGGCGCGGGTCTTTCTCGGCGTGCACTTTCCGTTCGACATGATCGGCGCACTCGTGATCTCGTGCCTCGTCTACGCGGTGATTACGCCGGTCTGGGGTGCGTACGGCACGCCGCTCACGCAGTTTGCCGTCACGCTGTACCGCATGCTGCTTGCGCTTCCCATTCGCCAGGGCTGGCTGCGGCCCTGAGTCTCGCAGAGCCGGCTTCCGATTAGTGGTTAATCAGAAACTTCGTCCGGTCCGGCTCGTCCTTGATCCAGTTCGGCGGCTTGCCGCGCCCCGACCATTCCGCGCCGGTTGCCGGGTCGCGATACTTCGGCGGCACCTTGCTGGCCTTCGCGGCTTGCACAGGGCCGCGAATGTCATCGAGCGTGATTCTGTGAAGCTTCATCTTGCAGATGATCTCGTCGAGCACGTTCACGCGTTCTTCCTTGAACGCTTCCTGAAGCTGGGCCTCGAGCTGCTCGCGCTGGGCGATCAATTCTTTGTAGCTGGACATCGGCGGGTGGGGTGTTGAGGGTAATGCGCATATTTTAACGCGAGCGGGCGCGTGCTCGATTAAACCGCTGCGCGCCGTTAAATCAAGGCGCACGTAAGGTCATTGATAGTATGACCTTGTCGTGCACTCGCCTGCGTGGATGAAAAAGTGCGTGCAGTATGAGGCCCCGATAGCCTCGCCGCTTACCTGCTCGGCCACAAGACACGCTCGGCGCTGCGTCTGATAACGCGCCGGCAAGTCATCAGGATCACTGATTTTCAACGTGGCGCACTGACTTCCCGAAGCGGGGTTGTGGCTGATCCTCCGCACGGATACGTTCCTCGACATGGGGCGCGCGGCCGCCCAACGTGCCCGGCAACGGCGCGGCCGCGGCGGTCGTGGCGAAATGGGAGGGCCAGCCGGGCCCGGCGATGAGCGATGAAGAATACGAAGCGCTCGTTACCGCGAGAGAGGCGGAGAAGGTATGAGCCGGCGGCCGCGCGAGCGGCCGCCTGAAACTGAAGACGCGCTTTAAAGGATACGATCCAGCGCGTTGGCGAGTCTGGCGAGCGCGCTATCGACATCATGCAGTTTGTCGAGGCCGAACAGCCCGAGGCGGAAGGTCTTGAAGTCCTCCGGCTCGTCGCATTGCAGGGGAACGCCGGCGGCGACCTGCAAGCCGACATCGGCGAACTTCTTGCCGGAGCGGATGCCATCGTCGTCGGTGTAGCTGACCACCACGCCCGGCGCCTGAAAACCCTCGGCCGCCACGCTCCTGAACCCCTTGCTCTCCAGCAGCGCGCGAACGCGCTTGCCGAGTTCGAGCTGCTCCGCCCGCACCTTGTCGAAGCCGTAAGCCTCGGTTTCCTTCATCACGTTGCGCAGCGTCGCGAGGCTGTCCGTGGGCATCGTGGCGTGGTATGCGAAACCGCCGTTCTCGTAGGCTTCCATGATCTGCAGCCACTTGCGCAGGTCGCAGGAGAAGCTGGTGCTGGTGGTGGCGTCGATTCTTTCGCGCGCGAGCGGGCTGAGCATGACCAGCCCGCAGCAGGGCGAGGCGCTCCAGCCCTTTTGCGGCGCACTGATCAGGACATCGACGCCGCTTGCCTGCATATCGACCCAGATCGTGCCGGAGGCGATGCAATCGAGCACGAACATGCCGCCGACCGCATGCACGGCGTCGGCCACTGCGCGCAAATAATGGTCGGGCAGGATCATCCCCGATGCCGTTTCGACATGCGGGGCGAAAACCAGATCGGGCTTGTGCGCCTTGATGGCAGCGACGACTTCTTCAATCGGGGCTGGTGCATAGGCGGCTTGCCTGCCGGGCTCGACCGGGCGGGCCTTCAATACGACTGATTCGGACGGAATGCCGCCCATGTCGAAGATCTGCGACCAGCGGAAGCTGAACCAGCCGTTGCGGATGACCAGACACTTTTTATTCGTCGCGAACTGCCGGGCCACGGCTTCCATGCCGAAAGTTCCGCTGCCCGGGACCACAATGGCCGCCTTCGCGTTGTAGACCTTTTTCAGCAGACCGGAAATGTCGCGCATGACGCCCTGAAAGAGCTGCGACATATGGTTGATCGAGCGGTCGGTGTAGACCACTGAATATTCGAGGAGTCCCTCGCGGTCGACATTGGGGAGTAAACCTGGCACGCTCGCCTCCGGTATGAGATGAATGAGGTGAGCAGTATTTGTGATTCGATACGACGGCAACAACACAAATATGCTTTTCGCCTCGATGAAAGCAAATTCTAGCGAAAGCGGCGGCCTGTTTGGGGCCTATTTTTTTACGCTTAGGGTATTCCAGGCAGAAAAAAACCCGCGCGAGGCGGGTAATCGGAGTTACAACGAAGAGCGGCGGGCAGGCCAGCAGGCCTGCCCAAGGCCATACCGCGACACGTTAGAAGCGGTGACGGATACCCGCGCTCACGACCACCTGGTTGCGGCTCGTCGACGGTGCTCCCGTACCGTTGACTTGCGCCACGTTGAAACCGTTCTGGTTGTTCGCGCCGAGGACGGCCATGGTCTCGCCATAGAGGTCGGTGCGGCGCGACAGCGCGTAGTCGGCCTGCAGGCCGAACTGGTTCCAGTGCGCGGAAAGGTTGTTCGACGTGCCGCTTGCCGGCGTGTTGCGCAGGCCTTGCGTGTAGGTGTACACGGCGCCAAGGTAGAACTGCGGCGTCAAGTTGTAGCGGCCGTTGACTTCAAAGTTGTTCCACCGCAGCGAGCTGTTGGCGATCTGGTTCTGCAGACGGGTCTGCGTGAACACGAGGCCAACCAGCGCCGGGCCGAACGCATAGCTGCCACCCACACCCCAAGTGCGCTGGTTCTGGGTGCCCGGCAGATTGACGGTGACGAACGTCTGCGTTCCCTGCACTGCGCCATTGGGGTTGTTGGTATTCAGCCCTTGAAGCTGCAGGTAGGCGGCGCCGAATTTGAAGCCGCTGAACTCGTAGCCCGCACCAAAGCTATACGCGCGATTGTCCGCAAAGCCCGAGCTGTTGGAGAAGCCATACAGGGCGTTCGCCGAGAAGCCGGCGTAGACCGGGCTCTGGTACTTCACCGTATTGCTGAGGCTGATTGAGCTATTGAGGTTGTCGTTGTCAAACGGGTGAGCGAAGTAGGTGCCGCCCCACGTGCCCGTTGCCGAAAGCGGGCCCAGGTAATCGACCACGGAATCGTATTGGCGGCCCAGCGTCAGCGTGCCGTAGTCGTTATGCGTGAGACCGACATAAGCCTGACGATTGAAAAGCGCGCTGTTCTCGAGGGTGCCGTTCGCGACATTGAAACCGCTTTCGAGAGTGAAGATTGTCTTCAGGCCGCCGCCGAGATCTTCAACGCCGCGCAAACCCCAGCGGCTTTTTTGCACATTGCCGCTGAACAGCCCAACCGTCGCCTTGCCATCGGCCAGCCCGTTCGGCGTGATGGTGGAAGTCCGGCTCGCTTCGTTGCTCACATAGGTCAGTCCGGCGTCGACGATACCGTACAGCGTCACGCTGCTCTGGGCATGGGCTGCGCCCGCAAAAGCCGCAGTCGCCGCAGCAAAAACCAGGGTCTTCTTTTTCATCGTCGTCAATTCCTGTACAGGGTGGAGTAAACAGCTAAATTCATGCGCCGCGAATGCGTTTGATATTCATGTTGTAAAACATTTGCATATCGGAATACAGGAAGTGCATAACGGCTTTTATGCCGTTTGCGCGGAAATTTAACTGCTGCGCGTAGTTTGTATCTTATCGGCTTTAACGGTAAGCCCGTAGTCAGTTTCTTCAATATCGAGCGCCGCGGCAATAACCTGTTGTTACCCGGCAACAATAAAAAGAAGCGACTTTTTGTCATAGTCGGATTGCATATTTTCATACGATAAAAACAATGATCCGAATAATCGTTGAGTTGTTTATAAACATTTTGGCTGGAATGGAAGATTATTTGTTCGCTTTGAAATTCGGCGCGATGCGATGCGGACTGAATGCAAGTGATTCTCGTTGAGAAGATTGCCGGCTACCAGGCCGCATTTCATGGAAATCCCCCATGTTTCGCCGCCTGGCGCGAAAGCATCGAGAAGGGTTGCGCTGGCTAGAATGCCGCCATTCATCGAGGCAGGCGGTATCGTGCCGCCGGCCCAAAATAATGGAGACAGTCGATGCAACCCACTTCCCGCGCATTGCGCCGTCGTTTGCCTGCCATGGCGATCGCCTGTGGCCTGTTGTTCGGCGCTGCGCTGCAAAATGCGCAGGCCGCCGACGCGCCCGGCAAGATCACCATCATGGTCGGCGGAATCACGAAGCTCATCTATCTGCCCGCGAAGCTCACGGAGCAGCTCGGCTACTTCAAGGACGAAGGGCTCGACGTCGAACTGCTTTCGCAGCCGGCCGGCGTGGACGCCGAGAACGAACTGCTCGCCGGCGCTGTGCAAGGCGTGGTGGGCTTCTACGACCACACCATCGACTTGCAGACGAAGGGCAAGGACGTCAAGGCGATTGCCGTGTTCGGCCAGGTGCCGGGCGAAGTGGAGGTGGTGTCGTCGAAGTCCGCCGACACGATCAAGAGCATGGCCGACGTCAAGGGCAAGACCCTTGGCGTGACGGGGCTGGGCTCGTCCACGAGCTTCCTCACGCAGTATCTCGCGGGCCAGCATGGCATTGCGTCGACCGAGTACACGATGCTGCCCGTGGGCGCCGATGCAAGCTTCATCGCCGCCGTCAAGCAGAGCCGCATCGATGCGGGCATGACCACTGAGCCCACCGTTTCGCGCCTGCTGCAGACCGGCGACGCGAAGGTGCTGGTGGACATGCGCACCGTGGACGGCACGCGCGCCGCGCTCGGCGGCACCTATCCGGCCGCGAGCCTGTACGTGCAGGACGCTTGGGTGGCCTCGCACAAGGCCGAGGCGGCGAAGCTCGCGCATGCGTTCGCACGCACGATGCAGTTCATCCACACGCATAGCGCCGAGGACATCGCGGCAAAGATGCCCGACGACTACCAGAAGGACAAGGCGCTCTACGTCACCGCGCTCAAGGCGTCGCTGCCGATGTACACCGCGGACGCGAAGATGCCCGCCGACGGTCCCGCTACCGTGCTGAAGGTGCTCTCGGCGTTCAATCCGTCGGTCAAGGGCAAGCACGTGGACCTGGCCAGGACGTACACCAACGAGTTCGTCAGCGCGAAATAACTGCGTTTCGACGTCGTTACGGCAAGGCGGTCCGCGAGGACCGCCGTGCTGCTGCTTTCCTGTGTTTTGTGGTTTCGGCGCCGGCTGCTTCTCTGGCCGAGTCCGAACAATCGTGAGATGTCCTTGATGAAGCAAGCTCCAGTTCAACCAGGCGCGCGAACTTCCGCGCAAGACCCTGCGCAATCCACTATGCCGGCCATCGAATTCCGCAACGTCTCGTGCCGCTTTATCGCACCCGACGGCAAGGCCACCGTGGCGCTGCGCGATTTCAGCATGGCTGTCGCTCAGGGCGAATTCATCGCCATCGTCGGTCCCACGGGCTGCGGCAAGTCCACCACGCTCAGCATGATCACGGGCCTGCTCAAGCCCACCACGGGCGAAGTGCGCGTGATGGGCGCGCCCGTGAACGGCATCGATCCGCGCATCGGCTTCGTGTTTCAGGCCGACGCCGTGTTTCCGTGGCGCTCGGTGCTCGACAACGTGGCCGCCGGCCCGCTGTTTCGCGGCCGCTCGAAATCGGCGGCCTACGACGAGGCGAACGAATGGCTGCGCCGCGTCGGCCTCGACAAGTTCGGCAAGCACTATCCGCATCAGCTTTCCGGCGGCATGCGCAAGCGCGTCGCGCTCGCGCAGACCTTCATCAACAAGCCCGAAATCCTGCTGATGGACGAGCCGTTCTCGGCGCTCGACATGCAAACGCGCACGCTGATGCAGGACGAACTGCTGCAACTGTGGGGCGGCACGGGCTCGGTGGTGTTCGTCACGCATGACCTCGAAGAAGCGATTGCGCTGGCCGACCGCGTGTTCGTGCTCACGGCGCGGCCCGCGACGCTCAAGAAGGTTTATGAAATCGACTTGCCGCGCCCGCGCATCACCTCGGAAATCCGCTACGAACCGCGCTTTATCGAAATCTCCCGTGACATCTGGCACGACCTGCGCGAGGAGGTGCAAATTGCCTGAAACGCTTCAACTCCGGAAACCGCCCATGACTGCTCCTGCAACTGTTTCGAACGCGGCCGCACTCGACCGCAACTCGCTCGCGCAAGTCGAGCGCGCCGCGCAGCGCCGCATCCGCCAGCGCCATGCGCTCGTGATCGGCCTGCGCGTGCTCGTGCTGGTCGTCGTGCTCGGCGGTTGGGAACTCGCGGGACGCAACAAGTGGATCGACCCGTTCTTCTTCTCCATGCCTTCGCTGATCTTTCAACAGATCGTCGACTGGTTCGTGAATGGCACCTCGCAAGGCCCGCTGCTGCTGCAGGTGTGGGTCACGCTTGAAGAGACCGTGCTCGGCTTTCTGATCGGCGCCGTGGGCGGCGTGGTATGCGGCGTGGTGCTGGGCCGCAACAAGCTGCTCTCCGACGTCTTCAGCCTCTACATCAAGATCGCCAACTCGATTCCGCGCGTGGTGCTGGGCTCGGTGTTCGTGATCGCGCTGGGACTCGGCATGGCGTCGAAGGTGGCGCTCGCCGTGGTGATGGTGTTTTTCGTGGTGTTCGCCAATGCGTTCCAGGGCGTGCGCGAAGCGGACCGCTACATGATCGCCAATGCGCAGATCCTCGGTGCATCGCGCCGCCAGGTGACCACGTCGGTGGTGATTCCCTCGGCGCTTTCGTGGATTCTCGCGAGCCTGCACGTGAGCTTCGGCTTCGCGCTGGTGGGCGCCGTGGTGGGTGAATTCCTGGGCTCCAGGCAAGGCATCGGTCTGCTGATCTCGACCGCGCAAGGCGCGTTCAACGCGAGCGGCGTGTTCGCGGCGATGATCGTGCTCGCAGTGGTTGCGCTCTCAACCGATTACCTGTTGAGCTCGCTGGAAAAGCGCCTGCTCAAATGGCGGCCCTCCGCATTCTGAGCGCTTCGATCACTTGAAGGACCCGGCCGGAGACCGTTCCGGCGGGCGAGGTCCGAAGCGTTCTAACGCCGTCCCGCGCTGCGGGACGGCTTCTTTTGGTGTGCCGAGCATGCACAACAGCTTGGGGGTGAAAGTCCCCTGTCCAGCCTGATGGGGCGAAGGACTAGTGAAACGCAAGGGCGTCGTCGCGAGGCGGGGTCTGAAGGAAGCGTGTAGCAAAGCCACGACCTGACGAACAGAAACCTGATATGAGGCCTACCCGGTCGGACGAGCGAGCCAATGATCGCGAAGTCCTCCACCATCAAAGGCTGGGGTGGTAAATCAGGCGGGTGTGTGGTGAAGGCGGTTGAGCTTACCCCGGGAGGCCTGCCCGGTGTCCTGGAATCAGGACTGAACAGCTCGCAAGGGCTGTTGATCGCCGTGCAGGAGTCAGCAGCGGGCATATTAGGGCGGCGACGCCTGAAGGCCCAAACGGAGAGGAGCGGCGAGTAAGCCGGAGAACTCGACATGGGAGCGCAGCAGAAAACGCATCGCGTCCTTGATAGCGGAAGAAGGGGTGAAGCTCCGGTGGCTGCTGATCGAGGGGCTGAACCTATGACGGCGAACCCCGAGCCTGAAAGCCCGTCGGCTTGTGACCGACTGATGGAAGAAGTCTGCGAAAGGGAGAACCTGAAGCAGGCGTTGAAGCGTGTGAAAGCGAACAAGGGCGCACCGGGTGTGGACGGCATGACAGTTCAGGCATTACCGGCGTACCTGCGGGAGCATTGGCCGACGATACGGGCCTCACTGCTCGAAGGCACCTACCAACCCCAACCTGTGAGACGGGTCGAGATACCCAAGCCGGACGGAGGAGGCGTGCGCAAGCTCGGCATTCCTTCTGCGCTCGACCGGCTCGTTCAGCAGGCGGTGTTGCAGGTGCTGCAAAGGCAGTGGGACCCGACGTTCTCGGACTCCAGTTACGGATTTCGTCCGGGACGCTCGGCACATCAGGCCGTGGCGCGCGCGCAGGGCTACATCCAGGCGGGACACCGCTGGGTGGTAGACCTGGATTTGGCGCAGTTCTTTGACCGCGTGAACCACGATATCCTGATGAGCCGGGTGGCAAAGCGGGTGAGCGACAGGCGCGTCCTGAAGCTGATCCGCTCGTTCCTGACGGCAGGCGTGATGGAGCACGGGCTGGTTGGTGCAACGGACGAAGGTACGCCACAAGGCGGTCCCCTGTCGCCGCTGTTATCCAATCTGATGCTCGACGATCTTGACAAACTGCTTGAGCAACGCGGACTGCGGTTCGTGAGGTACGCCGACGATTGTAACGTCTACGTACGCAGCGAACGCGCTGGCCAGCGAGTGATGATGGGTCTCAAAACCTTCCTCACTGGCAAGCTCAAGCTGACGGTCAACGAAGCGAAAAGCGCGGTCGCGCCACCACACACGCGGAAGTTTCTGGGTTTTACCTTCTCGAACCGGGAACAGGTCAAACGGCGCATTGCACCCAAGGCACTGGCTCGCTTCAAGGAGAGGATCAGGGAACTGACACAGCGCACCCGAGGCGTCAGCGTCGACCAGATGATTGGTACGCTGAAGCGGTATCTCACGGGCTGGCGTGGCTACTTTGGTTTCTGCGAAACCCCAAGCGTGCTGAAGCGCCTCGATGAATGGATTCGTCGCCGTCTCCGCTGCTTCTTCTGGAAGCAATGGAAGCGTGGCCGGACCCGTTTCAAGGAATTGACTGCCCGCGGGGTTAGCCGTGATCTAGCCGCTCAGACCGTTGGATCGCCGCACAATGTATGGCGGCTTAGTTGCAGCCCCGCGCTGAGTCTCGCACTGCCAAACCGGTATCTACGTTCTCTTGGACTTCCCTCGGTCGGCCCAGTCGGCTAACCGATCCGAGCCGCCGTGTACGGACCCGTACGCACGGTGGCGTGGGAGGGGCCGGGCCGCGAGGCCTGCCCCTATCCCGATTACCGGAGAACGTGACATGGTGCATGGCCTGCGTGCGCGTCTGCTGTTGTGGTTGCTGCTGCCGCTGGCGGCGTTCACCGTCGTCACGGGCGGCATGTCTTACGATGCCGCGCGGCAGACCGCGGATCTGTTGCAGGACAATTCGCTACTCGCTTCGGCGCGCACGATCATCGAGGACGTCGACTGGGAGAACGGCGCGCTCGTTGCGAACATTCCCCCGGCGGCGCTGGAGATGTTCGAGTCGCCGTACCAGGACCGGGTGTTCTACAAGGTGCTCGCCGGCGACGGCCGGCTGCTCGGTGGCGTGCCGGAACTCGCGCCGCCGCCCGCGAGCGCGCAGTCGTCCGCGCAATCATCCGCGCAGTCGTCAGCGCCGTTGCCCGCGTTCTACGACAGCCAGTACGACGGCGCACCCATTCGCGCGGTGGCCTACGAACGCACGCTCTACGACTCGGGCCGCGCCGAGCGCGTCACGGTGATCGTCGGCAAGACCGTGGCCTCGCGCCAGGCGATGATCGACGGTCTCTGGCGGCCGCAGCTGATGCGCCAGTGGCTGATGCTCGCGCTCGCCGCGCTGCTCGTGCCGCTCGGGCTCACGCTGGAACTGCGCCCGCTCATGAAGCTCAAGAACGACGTGGCCGACCGCGAGCCCACCGAGCTCGAACCTATCCGGCCCGATCATTTGCGCTCCGAGCTGAGGCCGATCGTCGACGCCATCAATCAATGCATTGCGCGCCTGAAGGTGCACGCCTCGACCCAGCGCCAATTCATCGCCGACGCGGCGCATCAACTGCGCACGCCGCTCACGCTGCTCGCCACGCAGATCCAGTTCGCGAGCCAATGCGATGCGCAAGACCCGGCGCTGTTCGTCGCGCTGCACGGCGTGCGCCGCACGAGCCAGAAGATGGCGGAACTGACGAGCCAGTTATTGCTGCTCGCCCAGGCCGAATCGATCGCGCCCGAGCGCATGGGTACGCGTGTGGATCTTGGCGCGGTGGTGTCCTCGGTGCTCGAAGAATTGATTCAAGCCGCGCAGCAGCGCGATATCGATCTGGGCGCGGAACTGGACGACGGCGTAGTGGTGGCGGGCAACGCGGGCTTGCTGGCCTCGCTCGCCGCGAATCTGGTCGACAACGCGATCCGCTACACCCAGACGGGCGGCAACGTGACCGCCATCTGCCGCCGCGAGGGCGCCGAGGTCGTTCTGCAGGTGGTCGACAACGGCCCCGGCATTCCCGCTGAAGCGCGCAAGCACGTGTTCGAGCGCTTCTATCGCATTGCAACGGACACCGAAGGAACCGGGCTTGGGCTCGCCATCGTTCACCAGGTGGCGCGCTCGCATGGCGGCACGGTGAGCGTGGGGTCCGGCGCTGGACGGGTCGGACTCGTCGTGACGGTGCGCCTGCCGGTGTGGCGCGAGGCGGCGGCGCGCAGCGGCTCGAAGGAGCGGCCCGCGATGCTGGAGACAGCGCTGACGTGAACAAGGAACAACAATGAAGCTGATGCTCGTGGAAGACAACGCCGAGCTCGCGCACTGGATCGTCAATCTGCTGCGTGCCGAGAATTTCACGGTCGATTGCGTGGCCGACGGCGAGGCCGCGGACTCGGTGCTGATGACGCAGCGCTACGACGTGGTGCTGCTCGACATGCGCTTGCCGCGCATGAGCGGCAAGGACGTGCTCAACCGCTTGCGGCGCCGGCGCGATAACGTGCCGGTGCTGATGCTCACCGCGCACGGCTCGATCGACGACAAGGTGGCGTGCTTCAGCGCCGGCGCCGACGACTACGTGGTGAAGCCCTTCGACAGCCGCGAGCTCGTTGCGCGCATCAAGGCGCTGATACGCCGGCAGGTGGGCGACAAGTCGGGCTGGCTCACCTGCGGCGATCTGCATTACCTGTCCGACACGCGCGAATTCCGCCACAACGAGGAACCGCTCGCGCTGCGCCGCCGCGAGCACGCGATTCTGGAAGCGCTGATGCTGCAGCAGGGCAAGACCGTGTCGAAGCACACGCTCATGGAGCGCGTCTACAGCCTCGACGACGAGCCGAGCGCGGACGCCATCGACATCTATATCCACCGGCTGCGCAAGCACCTGGCAGAGTCGAGCGCGCAGATCATGACGCTGCGCGGCCTTGGCTACATCCTGCGCGCGAAGGACGCCACGCCGCGCGACCAAAGCGCCATTTCCCCGGTTTAGACATTGGTGAATCCACTAAGCGATGCGAAGCATTCGCGAAAGGAGCGCGAAGGATTGGGCGCACTACGATTCGTACCAATCCGTTGATTGTCATGCAAACCGGGAGCAGCAGCCGGCCAGAAAAGGGCAACGGAATAAACAGAACTTCAATGCAGTTACCTGAGGAGACAATCTTGAAGAAGAAGCATCTCGCATTCGCCATGGCGGCCGGCACTCTGGCGGCGAGCGGCGCACACGCCCAGTCGAGCGTTCAACTCTACGGCCTGATCGACCTGAGCGTTCCCACCTACCGCACGCACGCGGACGCCAACGGCAACCACGTGATCGGCATGGGCAACGACGGCGAGCCGTGGTTCAGCGGCAGCCGCTGGGGCCTGAAAGGCGCCGAGGACATCGGCGGCGGCACCAAGGTGATCTTCCGTCTGGAAAGCGAATACACCGTGAATAACGGCGCGATGGAGGACCCGGGCCAGATCTTCGACCGCGACGCATGGGTGGGCGTGGAAGACGAACGCCTGGGCAAGTTCACCGCCGGCTTCCAGAACACGATCGCGCGCGACGCCTCGGCCATCTACGGCGACGCGTATGGCAGCGCGAAGCTGACCACGGAAGAGGGCGGCTGGACCAACTCTAACAACTTCAAGCAGATGATCTTCTACGCCGCCGGCGCGACCGGCACCCGTTATAACAACGGCCTGGCGTGGAAGAAGCTGTTCAGCAACGGCATTTTCGCGAGCGCGGGCTACGCGTTCGGCAACCAGACGAGCTTCGGCAACAACGCGACCTACCAGTTTGCGCTCGGCTATAACGGCCCTTCGTACGCGGCGTCGACGTACTATAGCCACGTGAACCTGAACGGCAACACGAACCAGTCGTTCTCGGTCGGCGGCAACTACACGCTGGGCATCGTGCGCGCCAACGCGGGTTACTTCCGTTACTGGGGCAACCAGGGCGCGCTGGGCCAGCGTCAGGACAATTCGTGGACGGTGTCGCTCAAGGTCGCGCCGAAGGGTGCGTTCGACTACGAACTCGGCTATCAGCAGATGCGCGTGCATAACGCCGCGTACAACTCCGATGGCAACATTCCGAACGCCAACCTCGGCACCTTCGATCTGACCAGCGGCCTGCACAACGGCTTCAAGGAAACGCTCTACGCTTCGGTCTTCTATCACCTTTCGAAGCGCACCGAGCTGTATCTGGCCGGCGACTACATGAAGCTGCACGGCGGCTACACGGTCGGCTCGACGTTTGGCGCGTCCAATCAGCTCGAACTGACCACGGGCGTGCGCACGCGCTTCTAAGGCAGTCTGATTCCACGCTTGGCCCGGCCGCGCGCCGGGCTTTTTTCTATTTCTTCATGTCATTGCACCGGCTTCGGTCTGCGCAATTAGTCCGCATTCACGCACGCGACGGCAGGCGCGGTGTAGTCCGATGGGTAATCCGAATACGGCCCGCTGAGCAGCCGCAGGCGCTGCGTCGCCAGCACCTCGGCCTGGTCCTGCTCGCGGCGCGTCAACACCGCCGGTTCGCCGGCGGGCCGCGCTTCGTTCACGCTGCACAGCAAGTGTTTTCCGCTCGCTAGCTGGACCGTGGTCTGGTAAGCCGCGCCGGGCAGGGTCGCCACGCCGCAAATGCTCCATAACGCAGCGGCTATGCCGGCTGCGTACCTGAGTGGCACGAATTTCATGGCGCGCTCCTCAATGGCAATGGCCTATGTTCTGCCAAAGCCACCGCGCGCGCCAGCGCAAATGGCACGACCCGCAGCGCGACCTGCGTTTTCGCCGGATGGAGCGAGATATCAGTAGAAAGACCAATTGTTGACGTGAAATGGCGTGCGATGCATGGTTTTTGACACTATCTAACATTATACTTTCATATTAAATGTTAAACTTGCCCCCATATCTCAACAAGGCAAAGGACAAGTCAATGCTGAAGAAGCTTGCAGGAACGACGGCGATTGCTGCTGCGATGGCCGTGGCGTCGCTGCCCGCCGTAGCGGGTGACATGAACAATGCCGTGGGCGGCGCGCTTGGCGGCGTGGCCGGTGCGGCGGTGGGCAACGCCGTGGGCGGCAGCACGGGCGCGGTGATCGGCGGCGCCGTGGGCGGCGGCGCGGGCGCAGCGGTAACGTCGAACCATCGCGAGCGCACGGGCGCCGTGGTGGGCGGCGCGCTGGGCGGCGGCGCAGGCGCGGCAGCGGGCAACGCGATGGGCGGTACGACGGGCGCGCTCGTGGGCGCGGCGGCGGGTGGCGCCGGTGGCGCTGCGCTGGGGGGCAACATCTCGCGCAACAACTCGTACTCCAACGACTACCATCACGACAACAGCTACAAGCACAAGAACAAGAAGCACAAGAAGCATTACGACTAATCGGTGCTTCGCCCTTGCGCGGCGGGGGCTTCTCCCAGGCCTTCCGGCCTTACCCTTCCCGCCGCGTCCTGATCCGCTGCAGCGTCACGTTCTGCGGGCTCCCCGCCCACACCGCCAGCGCGGAATAATTATCGGCATTCGATGCGCTGCCCGAATGGCGCATCGCCTCGTGCTCGATCAGCAGCGCCCAGTCGTCGACGCTATGGACGATGCGCAGCCGGTCTTCGAGCGCATCCTCCGCGACGGTCTGCCAGAGGCCATCGGTGCATAGCAGAAACACGTCGCCGTCTTCCAGCGCATGCGGCTCGCTGATCGCGGGCGCCATCGGCCCGCGCATGCCCAGTGCCATATGCAGCCATCCAGGATTGACGCCGTCGCTCGGCAGCCCCGCGTCCAGCAACTGCTGTCGCACGCTGTGGTCGCGCGTGCGCTCGATCAGCGCGCCGCGCGCGAAGCGGTATAGCCGGCTGTCGCCAAGGTGCGCCCATTGGGCGAGGTTGCGCCGCCGGTCGATGAGCAGCACGATCACCGTCGCGCTCATGCGGCCGCGTTCGTGCTCGCGCTGCTGGCCCGCGCGGATCGCGCCGTGCGCGTCCTCGATGCAGGCATGCAGGATGTGCGCGAGCGTGGGCGTGCGAGTGGAATCGCTGTGTTGTGCACGCTCCAGAATGCGCTCGACCGCGCAGCGCGCGGCAATCTCGCTGCCGGGCTCGCCCGAGACGCCGTCGCTCACGACGAAGCACGCGTAGTCGTCGGAGATCGTATAGCCGAGTGCGTCCTGATTGCTTTCGCGCGAGCCCGCGCGCGAGAACTGGGCGCACGAGAGGTTCATGCGTCGCTCGCGCGAGCCGGGCGGCGTCGCGCGTGATAGCTCCTTACTTCCTCGTCGTAGGCGCGCAGGAAGGACCGGCCGAACACCGCGCTGAAGTCGTCCTCGACGGCGAGCATGGTCTCGTGATGCAGGCGTTCGTAACGGTTCCACAAACGTAGCTTGCGCAGCACCGGCAGGAACGCTTCGTAGCGGCTCGGCGCATTGCGAGCGGCCAGGCGTTCGGGCGAGAAGCGCAGCAGCACGTCATTGAGCGCGGCGCGCATGCCCGCGACCATGGCGATCTGGTGCGCCTGCAAGTCGTGGAACGCGTCTTCGACGGCGCCAGGCGGCGTCATGAAGCCGGGAAACGGCAGGCCGAACATCTGGCGCAGCGCCGCGCTGCCATCGGGCAGCAGCTTGAGCGGGTTGTTTTCGCGGTCGAGCAATACGGTCATGTCGGCCTTCACTTCGCGCTTGAGAATGCTGCGCGAGGAGAGCAGTTCGACCGTGCCGTTCGCGAACAGCGCCAGCAATTGCCCGGCCGTATACAACTGCTCGGTTTGCCAGTCGCAAGTGGCCTTGTCGAGGCCCGCGCCGCGCAGGAAAGCGGAAAGCAGCGCATCGGCGGAATCGGGTGCGGCCGAAGGCGTGGGCGCACCGGCGCGGGTTGTGGTGCTTGCTGCCTGGGTTGGCGCGGATGCCGGGTCGTATGCGCGTGTCAGCGGTGGCCGTAGCGGGAATTCGCGCTCCGGCTCGCTCTCTGAAGATTTAGTTGCGTGCGCATCTATATTGAGGGTGTGCGCGGCTGCTTGTTCTCGGGCCGGCGTTGGCGCGGATTTTTGCGTCGATGTCGGGGGCGGCGTAGGTGCCAGTGTTTGTGCCGATGCGTGGCCCGTTTCGTCACGGCTCGGTCGCGCGAACAGCGCGAGCGGATCGGTCGGGATCGGCGCGTTTTCCCTGACGTTTTCCTTGACGTTTCCGTTGAGTGGCGCGCGGCCTTCGCTTTCCCGCTCGCGCGAGGGCGTTGCAATGCGTCGCTCGACCGGCGCCGGCGGCGCGGTCTGCGCCACGTCCTCCACGCCGGCTTCGCCATCATGGGCGCGCAGCACATAAGGCCCGATGCGGATCGCATCGCCGGACGCCAGCGCATGTTCCTCGGTGTACTCGAGCGGCGTGTCGTTGATCTCCACCACCGAGACGCTGCTCAAGTTCTTCAGCACGCAATGCTCGCCGTCGATCTGCAGCAGCGCTTGCAGCCGCGAGACCTGGCGCGTTTCATCGGGCAGCACCATCTGGTTATCGGCATTGCGTCCGATCGTGCCGCCCGGCGCATGAAACATCACGCTGGTCTCGGTGCGGACCGGCTCCCCTGCATATTCGATGACGGTCAATTGCATGATGCTGACTGACTCACTCAATAACGGACAAAAGATGCTTGCGGCGCGCCGCTGTGTCACGGCAGCCTGTCACGATGGCGCGACCTTGCGGCGAGCCGCATCGAAGGCGGGGCCCCAGACGGGATGACCCTTCTCCGCGGCGGACAGCTCGAAGTGCGGGTCGATGCGCAAGATGGCCTCGAACTCGGCGCGGCACTGCGCGACGCGGTTCGTCACGCAATAGCTGAATGCCATCAGCTTGTGCGCTTCAATCTGGGTGGCGCGGTCGCCGTCCTCCACAGCGTTGCTGTTGCGCAGCAGCTGGATGGTGCGCGAGTAGTCGCCCGCGAGATACGCATCGTTTGCGGACGCAACGGTATTCGCGGCGGCCCGTTGCGCGGGCGAGAGGCTGCTGCAGCCGCCCGTTGCAAAAAGCATTGCAGCAAGCGCCAGTAAAAATACGCCGCCAAGGGCGGCCGGCGTGCCATTCGCACGTAATAAATTCCAGCGTATCGGCCAATTCATCGTCGGCAGTCCGGTATTTAATTCTGGATTCAAGCGCGCAGTGTAAATACTACGGCATGAAAAATTTATTTGTAGAGCGCGTATTCGGAGATCGTTGCGGTAAGGAATCGTACGAACTATAGTCTAGTCACCTGATTTTTCCTCATATGAATTATTACTCGTGAGACAGCGTCGGCGATAGATTAATTTAATTCCGCGAAACAGCAAAAGGCATGGCGTCGTGGCCCCGTGGCTCGTTATCCGGCACGCATGGGTCAGGGTGGGTATTCCTGGAGCAGCACTCTTAGCCCCTGTTTGCAGGCATGAACCGGGGACGGGGCGTGTTCGTGCCTGTGCATGAGCAACGTGTTTTCGCGCTGAATCAGAGGACTGGCACGGTATGTACGGAGCGCAAATTAAGCGCGTGCTTCAACCGCGCGCGGGGATTTATTTTGCCTTTTTATTATTATGGGGGTGTGCATCGACCGAGAAGGATTTGCCGGTTCCCTATTCGGTCACATTTCAGGTGGCGGCCGACGTCAATCGCGATTCTCAAAATCGCCCCGCGCCTATCGCGCTGCAAACTTTTCAGCTGAAATCCGGTAATAATTTCGGCCGAGCCGATTATTTCTCGCTGCAAAGCAAACCCGAAGACGCGCTCGGCGCGGAACTGGCGGGCACGGACCGCATCGTTCTGCGTCCGGGCGAGTCGCGCACGATTCACTACCCGGGCGGCGAAGCAGTGCGGGCGCTCGGCGTGGTGGCGGGCTACCGCAAGCTGGAGAAGCGCCGCTGGAAGGTCGTGGTGGCGTTGCCGCCGCCCGCGAGCACCAACCTGTTCAAGTTCTGGCAGGGCAAGCCCTCCGAAATGCGCTACGTGATCGCGGTGCAGGGCGACGGACTCGTCGCCACACCCCATTCCGGTGAGGCTCCATGAACGACCGCATGAATGCTCCTGTTGTGCCCGTCGCGGGCGGCGCCGGCCAGCGCGACCGCGTGGTGTGGTCCGAGGGCATGTTCCTGCGGCCCCAGCATTTCCAGCAACTCGAACGCTACTTCGAGCGCTACGTGCACCTGCGCTGCGCGCCGCTGCAGTGCTATTCATGGGGCTTCGCGTCGCTGCGCATCGACGAGGAGGCGCTCGCGCACGGCAAGGTGATGCTGCGCGCCGCGAGCGGCATGCTGCCCGATGGCACGCCGTTCGATTTTTCGCATCTCGACGAGGCGCCCGAGGCGCTGGAAGTGGGCGCCGACGTGCGCGATACCACGGTCGTGCTGGCGCTGCCGGCGCCGCGCAGCAGCAGCGCGCAGGTGACGTTCGGCGGCGGTGCGGCGGCGCTCGCGCGCTATGTAGCCCATGAGGCCGAGATCGCCGACGTCAACGAGGTGTGCCTCGAACCCGCGCTCGTGCAATTAGGACGCCTGAAGCTCAAGCTCGCGCTCGCGAGCAGCGTGGACGACGACTGGCACGCGATGGGCGTGCTGCGTGTGATCGAGCGGCGCGCCGACCGCCAACTGGTGATCGACGAGACCTATATTCCGCCGCTGCTCGACGCGCACGCGCATCCGCAGCTAGCTGGCTATGTGCAGGAGCTCGACCGGCTGCTCGCGCAGCGCAGCGAGCTGCTTGCCGGGCGGCTCGCGCAGGCTGGGCGCGGCGGCGTTTCCGAGGTCGCCGACTTCCTGCTGCTGCAACTCGTGAATCGCTATCTGGCGGTGACTTCGCACACCGCGCAAACGCCAGGCGTTCACCCCGAGCTGCTATTTCGCGACTGGCTCAAGCTCGCCTGCGACTTCGCGACGTTTACGGCGGCCTCGCGCCGGCCCGAGGTGCTGCCGGCCTATCGTCACGACGACTTGCGCGCGAGCTTCGGCGAGTTGTTCGCCGAACTGCGGCGCTCGCTCGCCACCGTGCTCGACCAGAACGCCGTGCAGATCGCGCTCACCGACGCGGGCAACGGCGTGCAGGTGGCCGTGATTGCCGACACCTCGCTGCTGCGCGACGCGGGCTTCGTGCTGGCGGTGCGCGCCGATGTGCCCGCCGAAAGCGTGCGCACGCGCTTTCCCGCCCAGGTCAAGCTCGGGCCGGTCGAGCGCATCCGCGATCTGGTTCAGTTGCAGTTGCCGGGCATTCCGGTGCGCGCGCTGCCGGTCGCGCCGCATGAGATTCCGTATCACGCCGGCCATAGCTACTTCGAGATCGACAAGGGCGGCGACCTGTGGCGGCAACTCGAACGCTCGGGTGGTCTCGCGCTGCATCTGGCCGGCGAGTTTCCGGGCCTCGCGATGGAGTTCTGGGCGATCCGTGGCGTGCGCACAGGCGGCGTGCGCATGGGCGAGATGCGCGCAGGTGACACGCGATGAATCCGCTCAACGATCCCTTCGCCGCGCAACGCGAGGCCGGCCATGGCGCCTTCATGGCCGCGCCGCCGGATCTCGCCCGGGCAACCGGCGACGAGCCGTGGCGCGCCGACGCGCCGGCCGGCGAGGCGCGCGGGTTCGCGGGCGACGCACTGGCGGCCTCCGCCGCATCGGCGGCCTCTGCCGAGGGCGGCAATCCGCTCGTGGCCGCCGCCAACGCATTGCTGAACCTGATTCCGCAGATTCGCTACACCGTGCACCATCCGAACCCGGCCTGGCTGCGCGAACATCTCGCCAACGAGATCCGCCAGTTCGAAGAGCGTGCGCGCGACGCGGGGGCGTCGCCGGAGCAGATCGGCGCGGCGCGTTACTGCCTGTGCACGGCGCTCGACGAGGCGGCGGCGCTCACGCCGTGGGGCGGGGCCGGCGACTGGTCGTCGAACAGTTTGCTCGTGGCGTTTCACAACGAGACGTGGGGCGGAGAAAAATTCTTCGAACTCCTGAACCGTTTGATGCAGCAGCCGCGCGAGCAGCTGAATCTGCTCGAACTGCTTTATTACTGCCTCGTGCTGGGCTTCGAAGGGCGCTATCGCGTGCTCGACAATGGCCGCGCCCAGCTCGACGATCTGCGTCACTCGCTCGCGCGCACGATCCGCAGCGTGCGCGGCGACTATGACGCCGCGCTTTCGGCGCACTGGCGCGACGAGATCGCGCGCGAGGACCCGCATCGCTTCGCCGTGCCGCTCTGGGCCTGCGCCGCGCTCGCCTTGCTGGTGGGCTTCGGCGTCTACCTCGGGCTCGATCTCGCGCTGGCGGGGCGCTCCGACAAGGCGTTCGCGATGATCGGCCGGCTGCAGATCCCGAGCGTGCGCCTGCAAGCCGCCGAGCCCGCGGCGGTCCACCCGATGCCGCCGCCGCGCCTCGCGGGCTTCCTTGCGCCGGAGATTACCGAGGGGCTCGTGGAAGTGCGCGACGCCGCCGACCGCAGCGTGATCGTGCTGCGCGGCGACGGGCTGTTCGAATCGGGCTCCGCCACCGTGATCGACCGCTACCAGCCGACGCTCGCGCGCGTGGCGGCCGCGTTGGCGCGCGTTCCGGGCGCGATTGTCGTGGCCGGCTATACCGACAACGTGCCGGTGCACAGCGCGCGTTTTCCGTCGAACTGGAACCTCTCGGTCGAGCGCGCCCAGGCCGTGGCGGCCATTCTTGCCGCGCGACTTGGCGATGCCGCCCGCGTGCGCGCCGAAGGACGCGGCGCCGCCGATCCCGTCGCGCCGAACGACAGCGCCGCGAACCGCGCCCGCAATCGGCGCGTGGAAATTACCTTGCTCACCGCGCCGCCGAAGCTCGCGACGCCGGACATGGGCGTTGCGGGAGGTGCGCCATGAGCGGCGTCGGGCGTTCGGCATGGCACGCGCTGCGCGCGCTCCTGAGTGCGCGCGTGTGGGCCGTCATCGGCCTGGTGGCGTTCGCGGCGCTGATCTGGCTCGTGGGGCCGCTGATCTCGGTGGGCACGTATCGCCCGCTCGACAGCGCGCTCGCACGCGTGCTCTTCATCGCGCTGATCTTCGCGGTGTGGGCCGCGCGCGTGGGGTATCGGCATTGGCGCGCCGCGCAGCTGAATGCGCAATTGCTGAGCCAGTTGCGCGAGCCCGTTGAAAGCCGCCACGCGCGCGAAGAGGAAGCGCCGCATGCGCAGGAGTTGCGCAGCCGCTTCGACGAGGCCGCCAGGCTCTTGCGCAGCGCGCGCCTCGGGAGCGCGCAGAAGGGCGCACTGCAGGGTGCGCAGTCGGGCGCGCAGAACGTTCAAGGTTTGCGCGGCCGCATCGGCCGCTGGTTCGAAGGCCTCACGCGCCAGTATCTTTATCAGTTGCCGTGGTACGTCTTCATCGGCGCGCCCGGCTCGGGCAAGACCACGGCGCTGGTGAACTCGGGCCTCACGTTTCCGCTCGCCGAGCAGTTCGGCAAGGCGGCCATCCGCGGCGTGGGCGGCACGCGCCATTGCGACTGGTGGTTCACCAACGAAGCCGTCCTGATCGATACGGCGGGCCGCTACGCTACGCACGAAAGCAATCGCGCGCTCGATCAGGACGAATGGTCGGGTTTTCTCGCGCTGCTCAAGAAGTACCGCGTGCGCCAGCCGCTGAACGGTGCGCTGCTGACCATCAGCGTATCGGATCTGCTGGGCGCCTCCGAGGTCGAGCGCACCGGACATGCGATGGCGCTGCGCAAGCGCCTGCAGGAGTTGCGCACCGAACTGGGCATCCAGTTCCCCGTGTACGTGCTCGTGACCAAGGCGGACCTGCTCTCGGGCTTCACCGACTACTTCGCGCGCCTGAACCGCACCGAGCGCGCGCAGGTGTGGGGCTTCACGATCCCGCTGGCCGAGACCGAAGCGCGAGACTTCAGCCTGCGCCCCGTGTTCGACCGCGAATACCGGCTGCTGCACCGCCGCCTGAACGACGCGCTGCCCGAGCTCTTCACCGCCGAGCCCGATGCGCGCCGGCGCGAGCTCATCTATTCGCTGCCGCAGCAATTCATCGGCTTGCACGAAGTGCTCGGGCAATTCGTCGAGCAGGTGTTCTCGACCTCGCGCTTCGACGCCATGCCGCTCCTGCGCGGCGTCTATTTCACGAGCGGCACGCAAGAGGGGACCGTGTTCGACCGCGTGATGGGCGGCATCAAGCGCTTTCTCAAGATCGACGGCGCGCCGCCCGCGCCGCATGTGGCCGGGTCGGCGGCGAGCGGGCGCAGCTTCTTCCTCAAGGACCTGCTTCAGGAATTGATCTTCAAGGAAGCGCGCCTCGCCGGCACCGATATGCGCTGGTATCAGCGCCAGCGAATGTTTGCGCTCGCCGCCTACGCGGCGCTCGCGCTGCTGCTGGCCGGCGCGCTGGCGGCGTGGGTGGGCAGCTACGCGCGCAATCGTGCGTATCTGGCGTCGGTCGAGGCGCGCGTGCCGCAAATCGACCGCGCGCTGCAAGGCGTGACGATCACCGACGCCGACAACATCGCGCGTGTGCTGCCGATGCTAGACGCGATGCGCAACATCGGGCACGTGGAAGGCGTCGACCCGGCCAACGCGCCGCTTGCGTATCGCTGGGGGCTGTTCCAGGGCGACAAGGTGCAGTCGGCCGCCGAGAACGTCTATCACCGCGCGCTCGACGAGCTGCTGCTGCCGCTGGCCGCGCGGCGGCTCGAAACGGCGGTGCACGACGCGCCGCCCGACGACCCCGCCTATGTGTACGCGGCGCTCAAGGCGTATCTGATGCTCTACGACAGCGCCCATTACGATCCCGACTTCGTGCAGGCGGTGCTGGACCTGGAGATTGCCTCCGCGCCCGGCGTTCAGCTGACGCCCGCGCAGCGCAACGACCTGCGCGCGCACATGGCGGCGCTGTTCTCGGGCCGCGTGGTGGTCTCGCCGTTCGCGCAGAACGAGCAGATGGTGGCCGCCGCGCGCGACAAGCTGTTGCGGCTCACCTTCGCGCAGCGTCTGTACGCCCAGCTTGCGCGCACGCTGCGCCCGGCGGCGGCTGCTTACGACGTGAACGTGACGCAGATGGCGGGCCCCTCGGGCGCCTTGGTGTTCAGGCGCGCGAGCGGCGCGAGCCTGAACGAGGGCGTGCCGGGTCTTTATACCTGGGACGGCTACT
Organism: Paraburkholderia sp. A1BS-2L; assembly: GCF_051125205.1. Classification (NCBI taxonomy): domain Bacteria; kingdom Pseudomonadati; phylum Pseudomonadota; class Betaproteobacteria; order Burkholderiales; family Burkholderiaceae; genus Paraburkholderia; species Paraburkholderia sp. A1BS-2L. Next base: position 534,299 of record NZ_CP120430.1, on the reverse strand, counting down.
GGAAGGTGTTCGACAAGCGGCTCGCGGCGGCGGTGGAAGCGTTTGGCCGCGACGAAACCTGGGTGCTCGGGCTGCGCGCCCAGGAGGCCGCGACGCCCGCTGCCGCAAGCGCCCAGGCGAAGGACGTGCGCGCGCTCTATCTCGACGACTACATGCGCCGCTGGGACGCCTTGCTTGGCGATCTGCGCCTGCAGGGCACGGCGTCAATCGCGCAGGTCACGCAGATTGCGCGCGTGCTGTCCGCGCCGGACTCGCCGCTCACGCGTCTGGCCAACGCCGCCGCGCGGCAGACCACGCTCACGCAAAGCGCCAGCGGGCCAGGCGGGCTCGCGGCGGGCGCACAGGACAAGGTGAACCAGGCGCGCGAATCGCTCGCGCAGATCTTCGGCCAGCCGCAGGGCGGCAGCGATGCATCGGGCGCGGACGCGCGGCCCGAAGCGGTGGTCGATGCACACTTCGCGGGCCTGCGCGAGTTCGGCGGCGCGGGCAGCGGCAGCGAAGGCAGCGGTGGCGGCAGCGGCGGCGCGAATCCCGCGATGGCCGCGGTGCTCAAGTCGATCGACAACCTCTATACGTGGCTCACCGCCGCCGATGCCGCGCTGCGCGGTGGCGGGACGCCGCCTCAATCGGACAGTGCCGACCAGATCCGCGCCGAGGCCGGCCGCATGCCCGCGCCGTTCCGGCAGATGCTGGGCGACCTCGCAAACGCCGCGCAGGGCACCGTCACGCACAACGTCGACCAGAACCTCGCGCAGAGCGCGTCCGTCAACATCGGTGACTTCTGCCGCCAGGCCATCGCGGGGCGCTATCCGTTCGCGCGGGGCTCGTCGCGCGACGTCGCGCCCGGCGACTTCGCGCGCCTGTTCGCGCAGGGCGGCATGATGGACGAGTTCTTCCAGAAGAACCTGCAAAACCGCGTGGATACGAGCGTGCAGCCGTGGCGCTTCATCGGCGGTGCGGGGGCATCGGGCGTTTCGGGAGATAGCGCGCTGCTTGCCTCGTTCGAAAAAGCTGCCGTGATACGCGATGCGTTTTTCGCGGGCGGCGCGCGCACGCCCACCATCAAGCTGGAAATCAAGCCGCTCGACATGGACCCCGACATCTCCGAATGGACGCTCGATGTGGACGGCCAGCAGGTGCGCTATGCGCACGGTCCGCAGGCGCCCGTGACGGTGCAGTGGCCGGGGCCGCGCGGCATGAACCAGGTGCGGCTGCAGGTCGTCGATCAGTCGGGCGCGACCGACGGCATCGTGACCGAGGGGCCGTGGGCGCTCATGAGATTGTTCGATGGGGCCGCCTCAGGTCGCGCCGCGCCGGGACGCGGCCAGGGCCCCGAGCAGATGGTGGCCGGTTTCAACGTCGATCATCACGCGCTCGCCATGCAGGTGAGCGCGGACAGCGTGCGCAATCCCTTGCGTCTCGCGCAACTGGAGTCGTTTTCGTGTCCGGGGAAATCATGAACGGCGCGCTCCTTGGCGCTGAATTCGCGTTGCCCGCCTGGTACGGCAAGCTGCCGGGCGCAGGCGACTTCGTGGGCCGCCGCATGCAGGGCGCGCTCGCACGCACATGGGAGCAATGGCTTTCGCAGGGGATGGCGGCGGGCGGCGCCACGCTCGATGCGCACGCGCCGCTCTGGAGCTTCGCCATTCCCGCCGGCAGCGGCGAGGGCTGGGTGCAGCTCGGCTGCGTCGCGCCGAGTCGCGACCGCGTCGGGCGGCGCTATCCGCTCGTGGTCGCGCAGCCGTTCGCGCCGCAGCGGTATGGGCGCGAGAGCGGCGAGCGCGAGCGCGCCGATCTGCGCATCCGCTTGATGGGGGCGATCGTGCGCGACGCGATACGCGGCGCGTTGGGGCCGGAGGACTTCGATCTGGCGTTGGCCCAGGGCCTGCGCGACGACGCAGCGCTCGCAGGCAGCGATGCGCCGGGCGTTGAAGGCGGCTGGCCGAATTTGTGGGAATACTTCGACCCGCACGGCATGACGAGCTTCTGGTGGACCGCTGCCGATGGCGGCGCGCCGCGCACCGACGTCCACACGGGCGGGCTCGATGCCGCGCTGTTTCAGCGGCTCTTCGGCGAGCCGCAGGGAGGACTGGCATGACCGACCCGCACTACGCCGAAGCCGCGCCGAACGCCGCGCGCGCGGGCTCGCAAGGCAGCTCAAAAAACGGTTCGAAAAGCGGTTCGCACGGGGGCGCGCAAGCGGGCTCGGCGCCCGGCAGCGACGGCGTGCGGCCCTTGCCGAACGGCCATCGGCTGGCCGGCTTCGAGCTCGACTCGGTGCTGGGCACGGGCGGCTTCGGCATCGTCTATCGCGCGTTCGATCGCACCTTGCAGCGCGCGGTCGCGGTCAAGGAGTACATGCCCGCGATGCTCGCGTCGCGCGCGGGCGACTTCACGGTCGCGCTGCGCGCCGCGCGCTTCTCGCAGGCCTTCGATGCAGGGCGCGCCGCGTTCCTGAACGAAGCGCGCCTGCTCGCGCAATTCGATCACCCGGGCCTCGTGAAGGTGCTGCACTTCTGGGAAAGCCACGGCACCGCTTACATGGTGATGCCGTACTACGAGGGCCAGACGCTCGAACAGTTGCATCAGCGCGGCCAGCGCATGAGCGAGCCCGCGCTGCTGCGCATGCTGGCGGCGGTGCTGGGTGCGCTCGACGTGCTGCATCGCGCGCAGTGCTTTCATCGAGACATCTCGCTCGACAACATTCTCATCCTGCCCAACGGCAACCCGGTGCTGCTCGACTTCGGCGCGGCGCGCAAGCTGATCGGCGACATGGTCGACGAGACCGCGATGATGCTCAAGCCAGGCTACGCGCCGATCGAGCAATACACCGACGACCCCGCGTTCCGGCAGGGGCCCTGGACCGATATCTATGCGCTGGGCGCGCTCGCGCATGTGCTGATGACGGGGGAGCTGCCGCCGGCGGCGGTGGTGCGCAGCATTCAGGACCAGTATCGGCCGCTGGCGGGGCGCGCGGCGGCCAACGAAGGCGAACACGAACAGGAGCACTACAGCGAACGCGTGCGGGCCGCCATCGACCATGCGCTCGCGCTGCGGATCGAAGACCGGCCCGAGTCGGTGGCGGCGTTTGCCCAGTCGCTTGGCCTGCACGAGCCTACGCCGGGAGTGTTCGTGCCTGCCGGGTATGAAGCGATGCAGCGCGCGGCGACGCCCGATCTGCCGGCGCCCGCCGCCGAAAAGCCCGCGCAAACCGTGGCGAATGCGCAGCCAGAGGCGAGGGTGGTAGAGCAACGCGATGACGTGGAGGCACCGGTGGCGGCACCGGTGCCGGAGGCAAGCCCGCGCGTAGTCGAACCGGACAAGCCACGGCCGCCATCCGCCGATAACGCTACTGCTTCGGCTGCCGCGCAACCAGACGATTCGGCATCCGAATCGTTAGCGCCGCGTTTTGCATGGCGGTCGATGCGCATCCCCGCGCTTGTCTTGCTGCTCGTTTTGGCGGTGGGCATTCTGGCGCTGCGCTATGCGATTCACACGCCGCAAGACTCGACGCAGACGGCAGCGACCTCCAGCGCGCCTGCGGTTCCAGTTGCACCGGCGAGCCACCCGGCTACCCTCGCGCTGGCGGCCCCCGCCGCCAACCCGCCCGCGCAGGCGCAACCCGGCGCGGCAGTTTCCGCAGCGGCCGCAGCGGCCACAGCGGCCACGCCAGCTTCCGTCATGCCGCCCGCCGCGCCGGCCCTGACTACGGACACCACGGTGGTGGAGGTTCACGCCGGCAAGGACAAGCCCGCCAATGCCACGGATAACACCGTCGACAATGCCACCAGTCAATCCGCCGCCGCATCCTCGCAAACGGCTCAAGCCGCGGACTCCACGCAGGCCGCGCCTTCGGAGCCGCAGGTCGCCCAGGTGCCGTCGCGGCCAGCCATTGCGCCCACCGTGCGCACACCTGCGCCGATGCGCCCCGTGCGCGTGCACTTCCAGGTCCTGCCGTGGGGCGAGGTCTATGTCGATGGGGTGAGGCGCGGCGTGAGCCCGCCGTTCCATACAGCAAGCCTTTCGCCGGGCACGCATCGCATCGAGATCCGCAACGGCTCGCTCGCGCCCTACGTGCGGACCGTGACGCTCGACGCGGGCAGCCCGCCGCTCGAAATCAGCTACAAGTTCGAGTAATGCGTCAAGGAGACCGAACGATGATCGACACCCTGCTCGCACCGATCAGCGCCGACGCGCCGTGCGGACCGGACCTCGAATACGACGCGGACTTTCTGGAGCTGCAGCGTTGCGCCACGGCGAAGCCCGAAGAGCAGTACGGCGACGTGGTCATCGCTGCGCAGTCGCCTGCGTGGCGCGAGGTGGAGCGCCTCGCGCTCGCGCTGCTGGCGCGCACGAAGGACTTGCGCATCGTCGTGCCGCTCACCTGGGCGTGGATCGACAGCCGCGGCCTGCAAGGCTATGCGGATGGATTGCGGCTTGCGTCGGCGCTGCTCGACGCGTACTGGGAGCCGCTGCATCCGGCGCTGCGTTTCGACGACGAGGCCGATCCGCTGCCGCGCTTCAATGCGCTGGCGGAACTGGCCGGCCCACAGGGCTGCGTGCGCGCGGCGCGCGAGCAGTCGCTCATCGGGACGCTGAGCGTGAGCGCGGCGGCAGAACTGTTGCAGCAAGGCGAAGGTGTGATGTCCAGCGAAAGCGGCAGCGATGCCGGCAACGGCGTGGGTAGCTACGCCGGTGGACGCGCCCGCCTTCTGCGCGAATTGCGCGAGGCGCACGCTGCGGACAGCCCCGCGCTGCTGGCCGCGCTCGCGGTGCGGGAGCAACTGGAGGGCTTGCGGCGCAGGACGAGCGAGAGGCTCGGCGAGGCGTGGGCGATCGACAGGAGCGCATTCGAACGGCAGCTAGCCGCGCTGGCTGCCGAGCTGCCTCAGGCCATGGCGGAAGCCGCGGGGCAAGGCACGCCCGTAAACGTGGGGCAAAACGCGGAGCAAAACGCAGAGCAAAGCGTACTACCGCAGCAGCGCGCAGCGGGACCACCCGCCGCGAATGGCACGAATGGCACGAATGGCACGAATGGCACGAATGGCACGAATGGCACGAATGGCACGAATGGCACGAATGGCACGGCATGGCGCGACGCCGAGATTTCGAGCCGCGCCGACATCGATTTCGGCCTCGAAAAAATGTGCCGCTACCTCGAGTTGCACGAGCCGAGCCACCCGGCGCCCATTTTTCTGCGCCGGGCGCAGCGCCTGCTCTCGCTGAACTTCTACGAGATCTTTCGCGACATTGCGCCGGAAAGCGTGCGGGAGCTCGACCACCTGAGCGGGAACCGCAATGAATCGCCGCAGTGAAGCGCCCGGTTCAATCGTATTGCTGGATTGTGGATTAAAGCGCACGGATTGCGCGGGAGTTGACTCACATGTCTCGTAACAAGTCATTGGACGGCGGCCAGAAGTTCATCGCGCGCAATCGCGCGCCGCGCGTGCAGATCGAATACGACGTCGAGCTTTACGGCGCGGAGCAGAAGGTGCAGTTGCCCTTCGTGATGGGCGTGCTGGCCGACCTCGCGGGCAACCGCAGCGAGGCGCTGCCAGATCTCGCCGAGCGCCGCTTCATGGAGATCGACGTCGACAACTTCGACGACCGCATGAAGTCGATCGCGCCAGCGCTCGCGTTTCAGGTGCCCAACACGCTCACGGGCGACGGCACGATGAGCGTCGAGCTGGCGTTTCGCAGCATCGACGACTTCGCGCCCGCCGCGCTCGCGCGCAACGTAGAGCCGCTGCGACGCTTGCTGGAAGCGCGCACTCAGCTTGCGAACCTGCTCTCGTACATGGACGGCAAGCGCGGCGCGGAGGAGTTGATCGCGCGGGCGCTGGGCGACCCGGCGCTGCTCGCTGAGCTGTCCGAGCCCAAGGCGCTCGGCGCGCCGCCGGCACGCAACGCCAGCGAGGAGGACGACCATGAGCCGAAGTGAAACGCAAGGCGCACTGTGCAGCGCCGCCACCACGCTGCCGGCGGCTACGCTGAGCGGCGGGGAGTTCTCGGTGCTGCTGGAGCGCGAGATCAGTCCCAAGACCGAGCTCGCGCGCGTGGCCGTGCAAACCGCGGTGCAGACGCTCGCGCGCGAGGCGCTCGAACAGAGCCGCACGGTGACTCTATCGTCGGATGCCTACGAAGGCGTGCGGCAGATGATTGCCGCGATCGACGAGAAGCTGTCCACGCAGATCAACGCGATGCTCCATCACCCCGATTTCCAGCGCCTGGAGTCCGCGTGGCGCGGGCTGCACTATCTCGTGAACAACACCGAAACCGACGAGATGCTCAAGATTCGCGTGCTGCCCGCGAGCAAGCAGGAAGTCGCGCGCATGCTCAAGCGCCACAAGGGCATTGCCTGGGACCAGAGCCCGCTCTTCAAGAAGGTTTATGAAGAGGAGTATGGACAATTGGGCGGCGAGCCGTTCGGCTGCCTCGTGGGCGATTACTACTTCGACCACAGCCCGCCCGATGTCGAAATGCTGCAATCGATCTCGAAGATCGCGGCGGCGGCGCATGCGCCGTTCATCGGCGGGGTGTCGTCGTCGCTGATGCAGATGGACTCGTGGCAGGAGCTTTCGAACCCGCGCGATCTCACGAAGATTTTCCAGAACACCGAGTACGCCGCGTGGCGCAGCCTGCGCGAATCGGACGATTCGCGCTACGTCGGGCTCGCGATGCCGCGTTTTCTCGCGCGCCTGCCCTATGGCGCGCGCACCGATCCCGTCGACGAATTCGAGTTCGAAGAAGAAACCGATGGCGCGCGCCACGACCATTACACATGGGCCAACGCGGCCTATGCGATGGCGGCCAACATCAACCGCTCGTTCAAGCTCTATGGCTGGTGCTCGGCAATACGCGGCGTGGAGTCGGGCGGGGCCGTGGAGAACCTGCCGTGTCACACGTTCCCCACCGACGATGGCGGCGTCGACCTGAAGTGCCCGACCGAGATCGCGATCAGCGACCGCCGCGAGGCGGAGCTCGCGAAGAACGGGCTGATTCCGCTCATTCATCGCAAGAACTCCGACGTGGCCGCTTTCATCGGTGTGCAGTCGCTGTATCAAAGTGCCGAGTATCACGACCCCGACGCCACCGCGAACGCGCGGCTTTCGGGCCGGCTGCCGTATCTGTTCGCGTGCAGCCGCTTCGCGCACTACCTCAAGTGCATCGTGCGCGACAAGGTGGGCTCGTTCCGCGAGCGCCCTGACATGGAGCGCTGGCTCAACGACTGGATCATGAACTATGTGGACGGCGACCCGGCGAACTCTTCGCAGGACACCAAGGCGCGCAAGCCGCTGGCCGAGGCGCGCGTGGTGGTGGACGCCGTGGCTGACAACCCCGGCTATTACTCCGCGCGGTTTTTCCTGCGGCCGCATTATCAGTTGGAGGGCTTGACGGTGTCGCTGCGGCTGGTGTCCCGATTGCCGGCCTTGCAGGTATCGGGCAGTTGATGAGGATGGTTGATCAATCCGCGAGAGCAAACAGGAGAAACACAATGGGCGTGGCGATGTTCATGAAGGTGGATGGCGCAACGGGCGAATCCGCCGACAAGCAGCATGGCGGCTGGAGTGACATCCAGTCGTTTTCCTGGGGCGCGACGCAACCGGCGGCCATGGCCACGGGCGGGGGCGGCAATGCGGGCAAGGCGAACTTCGACGACCTCGTGGTGATGGCCTTCATGGACAAGGCCACGCCCGCCATCATCAAGCATTGCGCGAGCGGCAAGCATTTATCGAAGGTGGAGATATCGTCGTGCAAGACCGGCGGCGAGCAGATCGAGTTCTCGCGCGTCACGCTGGAGGAGGTGATCGTGACCACGGCGCGCGTGGTGGGCGCGGAAACGAACGACGCCACCGACCGGCTGATGATGCAATACGGCTTTCAGGCCGCGCGCGTGAAAAAGCAGTACTGGGAGCAGAACGCGAACGGCGGCAAGGGGCCCGAAGTGACGATGGGCTGGGACATCAAGAAGAACACGGAAATGTGAGGCCCGCATGGCGAGTGATTCCGCTTATCGGGACTTCGTGCGCGAAGCCCGCGCGGGCCATGCGGTCGAACCCCGGCGCACGGCGCGGCCCATGCTGTTCGACCGCTTGCGCGACGACGGCCACGGCACAGGCGCGCTGCTCGAAGCGGTGCTGCGCGACCTGTCGTGGCTTTTGAACACGGCCTGCGCCCTCGACGAGCACGATGCGCGCCGTTACGCCGAAGCGGGCCGCTCGGTGCTCAACTTCGGCGTGCCGGCATTCGCGGGCACGCCGCTTTCGGGCATCGATACGCAGTACCTGGAAAATGCGCTGCGTGAGGCCATCGTGTGCTTCGAGCCGCGCCTGCAAAGCGAGAGCGTCGAGGTGCGGTGTGTGAGCGACCCACGGCGCGCGAGCCGGCACAACGTGCTGACCTTCGAGATCGCGGGGCGGCTCGCGTGCGTGGAGCCGCCGATTGCGATGCTGCTGCAAACCGAGCTGGATCTGGATTCGGGCTTCGCGCTGCTGCGCCCGCTGAACCGGTCCGGCGATGCAGACTCCACCAGCGGCCGCGCGCGGCGCTGAACCAACGTCACGCTATGGACGCACGCTTTCTTGACTACTACAACCGCGAGCTGGCTTATATGCGCGAACTGGGAGCGGAGTTCGCGCGCCAGTATCCGAAGGTTGCGGGCGGACTCGGCATGCACGGCATCGACGTCGCGGACCCGTTCGTCGAGCGCCTGCTCGAGGGCTTCTGCTTTCTCACCGCGCGCGTGCAGTTGAAGATGGACGCCGAGTTTCCGCGCTTTTCCGAGCGGCTGCTCGATGTCGTGTATCCCGATCATCTCGCGCCCACGCCCGCGATGGCGATCGTCCAGTTCGAGGCCGATCCGGCCCAGGGCACGCTGGGCCAGGGCTTCACCGTGCCGGCGGGGACCAGCCTCATGGCGGCCGCGCCGCGCGGCATGGGTACGGCCTGCGAGTTTCGCACCGCGCAGCCAGTCACGCTGTGGCCGCTCGTGCTGCGCGCCGTCGATCTGATGCCGGTGCCGGCGGGCGCTGGCGAGGGCAGGGGCGCGAGACGCGCCTTGCGCGTCGTGCTGGGCGCGCAAGGCGGGGCGAGTCTGAATCGCTTGCCCGTCGACCAGCTGACGTTTTTCCTTGGCGGACCCGAGCGGCAGGCCATGCGGCTGCTCGAACTCGTGTGCGCGCGCACGCTCGGCGTCGTGCTGCGCGATGGCGCCAATCCTGCTGAATCCGCTGAATCCGATCGTGGCGCGGAAAGCCGTCGGCTCGCCTCGCTCGGGCCAGAGGCCGTTGTTCACGAAGGCTTCGACGCGGACCAGGCGCTCTTTCCACCCGGCTCGCGCGGCTTCGAGGGCTACCGGATCCTGCGCGAGCACTTCGCGTTTGGCGCGCGCAATCTATTTTTCAGCGTGCGCGGCCTGCGCCAGGCGTTCGAGGCCTCGCGTGGCGAGTGCATCGAGATGCTCTTGCTCATCGACGGCGACGACGCCGATCTCGAACGCAGCATCGACGCCACCCATCTCGCCCTCAACTGCACGCCGGCGATCAATCTGTTTCCGAAGCGCACGGAGCGCATACCTGTGACGCCCGGCGCGAGCGAATACCGGCTGATGGTCGACCGCACGCGCGCGCTCGACTACGAAATTTTCTCGGTGAAGCGCGTGATCGGTCATCGTGCCGGCGAGGGCAGCAATGGAAACGCCCAGGGAGAGACTGCGTTTCTTCCGCTCTACATGGCGAATGCCAGCGATGCCGAGGAATCTGGGGCGTACTTTTCCGTGCGGCGCGAAACGCGGCTTGTGGGTACTCAGGCGCGGCGCGGCGGCATGCGTTCGAACTATGCGGGCACGGACGTTTACGTGTCGCTCGTCGACCGCAGGCACGCACCGTTCGACGAGCGCATCGAACTGCTTTCCGCCGACACGCTGTGTACGAACCGCGACTTGCCGCTGCACCTCGCGGCCGCGGGCGTGACCGATCTCACGCTGAAAATATCCGCACCGGTGAGCCGCGTGCACATCGTGCGCGGCCCTTCGACGCCGCGCCCGCCGCTCGCGCAAGATGAGGCCAACTGGCGGCTGATCGCGCATCTGGGGCTCAACTACCAGCCGCTCGCCGATATCGACGACGAGGCCGGCGCACAGCGGCTGCGCGAGCAACTGGAGATCTACGCGGACCCGGCGGATGCGCCGCTCGCGCGCCGCATCCGCGGCATCCGGCGGCTCGCGTGCGAACCGGTATTCAGGCGCTTGCCGGTGGCCGGGCCGCTCGTCTATGGGCGCGGCGTGCGCGTGGAGATGACGGTGGACGACCACGCCTTCGCAGGCGACAGTCCTTACGCGCTTGGCGCGGCGCTGGAGCAATTCTTCGCGCGGCATGCTTCGATTAACGCGTTCGTCGAGTTCGCGCTGTATTCGGCGCAGCGCGGGGAAATCGCCGAATGGCCCGCGCGCGTGGGACGCAGGCCTGCGATATGAACGATCGATCAGGATATCAAAATATGGGCCGCGAGAATGACCGCGCCCGCTACCTGGCGTTCTGGCGCCGGCTGCGCGCCGCGCCGGCGGAGCACGACCTGTTTCACCTGCTGCGCTGGATCGATGCGCTCGCGAGCGCGCCCGCGCGGCTCGGCGCGGCGCAACACCCCGGCGCGGAGCCGGTGCGGCTCGGGCAGATTCCTTCGCTTGCCTTCGCGCCTTCGATGGTGTCCGGCATTGCCGATGCGCCAGGCGAGACGGCGCCGCCGCGCGTGCTCGTCCAGGGCTTCGGGCTGTTCGGTCCCAATGGCGCGCTGCCGCAGCACGTGACCGAGTACGCATTCGAGCGTGCGCACAGCGTGGGCGATGCATCGATGAGCGCATTCGCCGACGTCTTTCATCATCGCCTGCTCGTGCTGTTCTATCGCGCCTGGGCCGATGCGCAGCCGGTCGTCGGTCTGGACTGGCCCGGTGCCTCGCGCTTCGACGGCTATGTCGCGAGCCTGATCGGCGCGCGTGCCACGGAGCCCGCGTTGCCAGCGCGCGAAGCGCCTGGCCGTCATGCGAAGTACTTCCACGCGGGCCACTGGGTGCGCCAGACGCGCAATCCCGAGGGGCTCGCGCAGATGCTGCACCACGACTTCGGCGTGCCGGTGCGCATTGTCGAGCATGTCGTTCGCTGGGTCGCGCTCGACGCACGGCAACGTAGCGCGATCGGTGCGCGAGGCACGCCGGGCGCATCCGGTACGCCAGGCGCAACCGGCATGCGCGGCGTGGCGCAGGGCGGGCGGCGGGGGCGCGGCGCGCGCGCGGCGCTCGGCGAAGGTGCGGTGCTCGGGCGCGCAGTGCGCGACGCGCAAGGCAGCTTTCGCATCGTGCTCGGGCCGCTGCCGCTCGCGCGCTACCAGTCGTTCCTGCCCGGTGGTGCGGATGCCGCGAGACTCGTGCATTGGGTGCGCGAGTACGTGGGCGCCGAGTTCGACTGGGACCTGCAACTCGAACTGGCCGCGCCCGAGGTGCCGCGCGCAGCGCCCGGCGGAGCGGGGCGGCTCGGCTTCTCGACCTGGCTCGGACAGCGGCTGAGCGAGGAACCCGCGCGCGAGCTCGTGATCGATCTGGCCGCGCGCGCTGTGGATGCTGCGCGCACTGACACCCGTGAGCCGCCCGTCTTCGCGCGCGCGCAAGGAGGCTGACGCGTGGCGCGCATCTTTACGCTCGACAGCCCGCTCGGCGACGAGCTCAAGTTCTATCGCCTGAGTGGCCAGGAGGAACTCGGGCATCCGTTCGAATGGCGCATCGAGGCTCTGGCCGCGAGCTATAGCGTGTCGCTGCGCGATCTGCTCGGCAAGCCGGTGACGGTGCGCGTCGAGTTGGCGGAGGGCGGGCAACGCTATCTGAACGGCATCGTCGCGCGCGCCACGCTGATCGGGCGGCACGCCGAGCGCCACTACGCATACGAACTGATCGTGCGGCCCTGGCTGTGGCTCGCGAGCCGCAGCGCCGACTGCCGCATCTTCCAGGAAAAGAGTGTGCCGCAGATCGTGCAGCAGGTGCTCGCACCCTATGGCTATCCCATCGAAAGCCGGCTCACCGAGACCTACGCGCCGCGCGAGTACTGCGTCCAGTACAACGAGACCGACCTCGACTTCGTGTCGCGGCTGATGGAGACGGAGGGCATCTACTATTTCTTCCGGCACGAGGCCGGCACGCATACGCTGGTGCTCTGCGATGCAACGGCCTCACATGGCGACCTGCCCGGCTTCGCGACGATTCCGTTCATCGCCAGCGACCGTGCCGCGATTGCCGACGAAGAGCATATCGACCGCTGGCAGCCCGTGCAGGAAGTGAGCGCGGGACGCCGCGAGGCGAGCGACTACGACTACACGAAGCCGCTTGCCGATCTGGGCGTGCAGCGCGCTCAACCGCGCGGCCACGATCACGACCACTATGCCGTATTCGAGTGGCCGGGCGGCTACCGCGACGATGCGCACGGCGAGCATCGCAACCGCGTGCGGCTGGAGGAACTGCAGGGCGTCTACGACCGCGCGCAGGCGCATACCGACGTGCGCGCATGTGCGCCGGGCTATCTGTTCGAGCTTGCACGCTGCCCGCGCGCGGATCAGAACCGCAAGTATCTGATCGTCCGTTGCGCCTGGCGCTTTCAGGAGAACCCCTACGCGAGCCATACGGGCAACGAGCCCGTTCTGCACGAGACGGATTTGCTCGCGCAGCCCGACAGCCTGCCATACCGCTCGCCGTGCGCCACGCCGCGGCCTCACACGAACGGGCCGCAAACGGCGGTCGTGGTCGGGCCGCCCGGCGAGGAAATCTGGACCGACCAGTACGGCCGCGTGAAGCTGCAATTCCACTGGGACCGCTACGGGAAGAATGATCAGGATTCCTCATGCTGGGTGCGCGTGTCGAGCCCATGGGCCGGCGGCGGCTTTGGCGGTGTGCAGATTCCGCGTGTGGGCGACGAGGTGATCGTCGATTTTCTGAACGGCGACCCCGATTATCCAATCGTGACCGGGCGCTGCTACAACGCCGCGCGCATGCCGCCCTGGGGCCTGCCGATGAGCGCGACGCAAAGCGGGTTGCTCTCGCGTTCTACGCCGGGCGGCACAATCGAGCATGCGAACGCGCTGCGCTTCGAGGATCGCAAGGGCTCGGAGCAACTGTGGATGCACGCGGAGCGCAATCTCGACATGGAGGCGGAGGTCGATCATTCCGTTTCGGTGGGCCGCGACCGCACCCGCAGTGTGGGGCGCGACGAGACGGTGCAGGTGAGCAACAACCGCAACAAGCAGATCGGCAACAACGAGACCGTGGGCGTCAAGCAGCACCGCACGGCGCAGATCGGCGGCAACGAAACCACGAGCGTGGGCGGCGACCATAGCGTGACCGTGACGGGCAACAGCACGCATGCCGTCACCAATGGCAATCACAGCTTCACCGTGGCCACCGGCACTCACACCGTAGTGGTGCAGCAGACCAGCGCGCATACGGTGGCGGCAGGCTCGCGCATTGTGAATGTGAATACCGGCGACTACAGCGCGACCGCCGCAAAGGCGGTGCGACTGCATGCGATAGGCGAGGGCATGCACATTACCGGCGACACCGGCGGCGTCGCGATCAAGGGCAGCGATTCGGGCGTGGACGTGAACGGACTCGAAAACGGTGTCGGCATCACGGGCGATGGCGGGGGCCGGGGAGTGAACATCACCGGGACCGGCAAGGGCGTCATCATCACCGGCACGCCTTTCACGGCAGTCTATGGCATCACCAACGTGGATGTCTCGGCGCCGACGATCAACGTGGGCGACGCGGACGTCAAGCAGGTCAATATCAACGCGAAGACGATCGTGATCTCGACGGACGGCGCGAGCATCACGCTCGACTCGTCCGGCATCACGATTCAGGGGACCATCGCGCACATCAACTAGTTGCGGTTCGCCTCGTAGATGCAACTAACTGTCAAGCGCCGCCGCCGACTGCAACGCGATAAGGGTGGTGCTGCACTAGCTGCATCGCTCCGCGAAGGCAGGCAAGCAGAGAAACGGAGAGGATCTCATGGATATTCAAGAAAATTACGCAGATCACGCCGAAGACGCGGCGGCAACGGAAGCCGTGCAAATCGACCCGGACACCATCGACACCGCCACGCGCTCGAAGCTGCGCGCCTTGTTCGAAGCGGGCATGGCGCCCGCTCCGGCAGCGCCCGCGCGAGCGCCTGCCGCGCAGGGCTTGCTCGTCGGCGAGGTGATCGATACGCATCACCCGGATTGTCCGGGCCGGGTGCGCGTGCGCTGGTTCGATGCGCACGGCGAGATGGTGGAGTGCTGGCTTGCCTGCCTGCGTGGACAAAGGCCGCGCAGGGGCGATCGTGTACTGGTGGAGCAGCCGGTGAACTGGGCCGAGCCGCTCGTGACGGGTGTTTTCGCACCGGGCGCGGCGGAGCCCGTCACGCCGGCTTTGGAGGAGGACCAGGACACGCACGCGAGCCACGCCATCCAACTCGCGCCCGACCAATGCGTGCAGATCGACGATGTCCAGGGCAAGCCGCTCGTTCGGATTCTCGCTTCGGGCGCGGGGCCGGTGGTGCGGCTCATGAGCCCGGACATCAACCTGGAGGCCGCGGGCAAACTCAGCCTGCGCGCGCAGACGCTGGAACTGGAAGCCGGGCGCGGCGGCGTCGACATCCGCACCGAGTCCGATACGGTCGTGCGAAGCCGCTTTATCCGGCTGAACTGACGCGCGAGCACGCCAGCAATGCAGCGCGAATTTGCCGCCACGGACGCCGCGCTCGGGGACTTCATCGAGCAGCCCGACTATCCGACGCTCGTGCTCGGCGCAACCGATCTCGACATCGTGCTCGCGTTCAAGATGCTTCAGGAGCGCGACCGGCGCGACGCGCAGCGCATCTATCTGCTGTTTCCGTTCGCATGCGATGCGCCAGGCCGCTATTTGCAGCAGTGCATGGATTCGCTTGCCGCGCAGATCGCCGCAGAGAACGACGCGCGCGTGAAAGCGGGCGAGCCGCCTTGGGGCGCACTCCCGCTGCTTTGCACCGACCCGGGCCAGCCCCACGCGAGCCGCCTCAAGGCGGCGGTGGAGCATGTGCGCGGGCTGGTGGAGGTGGGCGTCGATATCGTTTGGGCACTCATGCCGTCGACAGTTGCGGACGCAACCAGTTATCGGGAAGCAGTTTGGCCGCTGCTTGCACTCGATGGCTTCGAAGCGTGGATGGAAGGGCATCGATTCTGCTTGCGCGAGGATCTTGCGCGGCGCTTTCTTCTGACGCCCGAGCAGCGCGAGAAGGCTCGTCATGTGCTTGCGCTCGACCTCGACTTCTCGCCGGAAAAAACCGCCGATACGCTGGTGGACGCGCTCAACGATGCGGCCCGTCCGCTCGCGGAGCGGATGCAGGCGGCCATGCAACTGGCCGCGCTCGATCTCGCGCATGGCCGCCTCGACCAGGCGCTCGAGAAATATCGCTTGCTGCATGGCTGGCATCGCGAGCAGCGCAATCCGCTCGGGCAGGCGCTGGCGCTGGGGGGAATCGGCGATGTCGCGACACGCAGCGGCCAGCATGCCGATGCGAGCCGCTGGTATGCGCACGCACTCGACGCCGCGGCCGATAGCGGCAACCTGAGTGTCGCGCTGAATTTGCTCATGGCGTCCGGACAATCGCGGCTGAGCCTGAAACAGCCCGCGCACGCGGTCGAGTATTTCGAGCTCGCGAGCCGCACGGCGGACAAGCTGATGTTCCCGCATGCAGCCGTCGATGCGTTGGAGAAACTCGGCGTGGCGTTGCTGGGCGCGCGCAAGACCGTCGAGGCCGCGCGTGCGTGGACCGATGCGAAGGCGTTGTGCGAGCGTTTCGGCTGCGAGCATCAGCGCCATTCGGTGCTCGAGCGGCTGGCTGCGTTATACGCGCAGGCTGGGTTGAAGACGCAAGCCATGGCATACGAAATGGAAAAAGATCGGATTCCTGTGCATCGGGAGATGGAACGGGAGGGACGGCGCTAGATGAGCACCCCGCCAGGCAATCCGAGCAATCCGACCAGAGCGGCCAGAGCGGCCAGTGCTGCAACCGAGGCCAGCGCACCGCCCGCGCCACCCGGCCCGCTGATCGCCCCGACCGGCAACACTTCGGTCGATGCACTCGCGAGTGCGGTCAATAGCGGTGCACAGCCGTTTCAGGATCTCGGTAATCCCCAGGCGAGCACGCTGGACCGCATATCGGATGTCGTAAACGGCGCGGTGGGCAGCCTTGGCGCGTTCGATCAGCTGCTCAATACCGGCATGGCGCTGATTCCGGGCGCGAATCTGATGCCGGGCATGCCTGCGGCGTTCATCGGCGTGCCTCATTTGGGCGTGCCGCATGCGCACGCGCATCCTCCGAGCAATGGCGTGCCGCTGCCTAGCGTCGGCGAGACCATCGGCAGCGGTTGCCTGAGCGTGCTGTATGGCGGCATGCCCGCCGCACGCGTGCTGGACGTGGGGATGGCGCCCACCTGCGGCGGCTTCGCACCGGTGTTCGAGATCAGCACCGGTTCGAGCAACACCTTCATTGGCGGCGCGCGCGCGGCACGCATGGCGATCGATCTCACGCGCCACTGCAATCCGCTCGGGATGAGCGGCAAGGGGCATGTTGCCGAGGAGGCGGGGAAGGCGAGCGGGTTCAGGCGCGCAATGAACATTGCCGGAACGGCGGCGCCCGTAGTGGCAGGCGGGGCGACGGCGGCGGACCAGGCAATCGGCGGCCGCACGGTGGACGCTGCGGTGACCGCGGCCCAGACGGCGGCGGATGCCATGGCGATGGCGTTGAGCAATCTGATGGGCAAGGACCCTGGCGTGGAGCCGGGAATGGGCACGCTGCTCCTCGGCGACGGGAGCGTGCTGATCGGCGGCTTTCCAATGCCCGACGCGCTGGCGATGCTGATGCTGGGATGGGGGCTGCGCAAGAAAACCAAGCCGAGGGACGAAGGCGAAGGGCCGAAGAGAACGCACGAAGAACCGTGCAAGGATGGTCACCCGGTCGATGTCGTCACGGGCGCGGCGGAAAACGAGTTCGTCGACTACAGCACGCGCGTCGCACCCACGTTCAAATGGGAGCGCTATTACTGCAGCGCCTGGAGCGATCAGGACGGCGCCCTCGGCTACGGCTTTCGTCACGTCTTCCAGCATGAGCTGCGCCTGCGGCGCACGCGTGCGGTGTACGTGGATAGTCTTTATCGGCAATATCCGATTCGCCGCGACGACATGGGGCGCTACGCGGGCGTGTTCGCTGGCTGCGAACTGGAGCAGCAGAGCGCGAACCGCTTCGTGATGCGGCATGGCGCATCGGGCGAATTCACGTTCGAACGCGCGGACGAATCGCAACGTTCGGCGCGGCTCGTGCGTCATGTCAACGAGGGAGTCGAGAGCACGCTTCGCTATGCGAGCGATGGGGCATTGCGTCAAATCGAGCTGGCAGCGCAGCGCGGCGGGCAACGCAGATTGATCGACTTCGTTTATGACGCGCACAACCATGTCACCGAGGTGAACATGATCGACGCCCAGGGCGCCGTGTCATGCATTGCCCGGTATCGCTACGATCGCTCCGGATGCCTCGTGGCATCCACCAATGCGCCTGGCGCAACGATGACGCACGACTACGACAGCGGGCGCCGGATGATCCGGGAAACGGACGCGAATGGTTATGCGTTTTCCTACCGCTACGACGATCGTGGGCGTTGCGTCGAGAGTGCGGGGCAGGATGGGTTGTGGCGCGTCCTGCTCGATTATCAGCCGGGCCGCACCATCGTCACGCGGGCCGACGGCGGGAAATGGACGTTCCTGTACAACGCGGCACAAACGGTGACGCGCATTCTGGATCCGTACGGGGGCGTAACCGAGCGTGTGCTGGGCGACGATGGGCGAGTCGCTTGCGAGGTCGATTCGGGCGGGCGCGTCATGAGCTGGCTCTATGACAGGCGAGGGGCCAACACGGGGCGTCTGGATCAGTGGGCGAACCGATGGCCGACGCGACAAGATGCGCCCGCGCTGCCCAATGCGAGAGCGCTTGAAGTACCGGTGACGCCGTTGGGGCAGCAGTGGGGGCAGGACAATCCCGAGGACATGCCGGACCGGATGCTGTTGCCGCCGGAAATCGAGGCGCTCGCGGTTGCCGTTGCCGCGCCGGCCCGCTCCCTTGGCATACCGAAAGATCAGCATGACGCAGTAGGTCGCGTGGTCGAGCGCACGGACGAGCTTGGGAACGCCGAACACCTCCACCGTGACGCTGCGGGCAATCTGGTGCGGCTGCGCGACAAGGATGGGCGCGACTACCACTACACCATTGCGTCGTGGAACTTGCGCGAGAGCGAGACGGACCCGATGGGCCATACCGTCCGATACCGGTATACGGCCAAAGCGGGGATTGCCGCCATCATCGACGCGAATGGCAATGAGAGCGCATACACCTACGACCTGAAAGGCAGGGTCGCCAGTGTAGCGAGACACGGTCGGCTGCGTGAGACGTATCAGTACGACGCCGGCGACCGGCTAATCGAGAAGCACGACGGGCAAGGCAATCTGCTGCTTCAATTCGAAGTCGGCGAGCAGGGCCTGCATAGCAAGCGAATGCTCGCGAGTGGCGAGACGCACTTTTACGAATACGACGCCCGTGGAAATTTCACGAAGGCATCGACCGACAAGTTCGATATCTTGATCGATTACGACGAAGACGGACGGCGCACCGCGGACAAGCGCGATGGATCAGGCGTCGATCATGAGTACTTCGAAGACAGGTTGGCTAGTACGACGTGGTTTGATCGCTTCGTGGTTCGCTACGACCTGGTTGCTCTCGGCGAAACGCTGATCCGCACGCCGGAGGGCGGCAGGCACCGGCTTCTGCGCTCGAACGACGGCCGGATCTATTTGAGTCTTGGAAACGGCTTGAACCTGTTGTGCAGCTTCGATGCTGCGGGCCGCTGCACGGGGCGGCTCGTATGGCGCGATGGTCCGGGCGCGGCGGCGCGCGGGGCGCGGGGCGTGCGCTATCAGTACAGCGCGGCGGGCGAACTGCAACGCGTGATCGATACCGAAGCGGGGACAACCGAGTATCAATACGACGCGGCTCATCGCCTGATTGGAGAGACGCGCGAAGGATGGCCAGTACGCCGCTATCAATATGACGCCGCAGGCAATTTGCTACTGGCTCCAGACGGCTCGTCGATGCGCCATGCCGAAGGCAACCGGCTTTCGGATACGTCGTCCGCGGTGTTTCACTATAACGAGCGCAATCACCTCGCGCACGAGATTGCAGCGGATGGCCGCCGCACCACCTGGCGCTATAACAGTCTGGACTTGCTGGTGCAGGTCGAATGGAGCGATCGACCGGAGCTGTGGACCGCCGAGTATGACGGCTTGAGCCGGCGCACCGCCACGAGAATGGGCGACGCGTGTACGCAATACTATTGGGACGGCGACCGGCCAGGCGCGGAAGTGGGACCGGACGGGCGGGTTCGCCTTTATCTATACGTGAACGAAACCGCGCTGCTGCCGTTCATGTTCATCGACTATGCCGGCCTGGACGCCGATCCGAAATCCGGCAGTGCCTATTTCGTGCTGTGCAATCAGGCGGGATTGCCGGAGCGGATCGTCGATTGCGATGGGCAAACGGCATGGCTTGCGGCGGATATCGATCCCTACGGGATGAGCCGGGTTGCGGCGGGAAATTCCATCGACTACGCGCTGCGATGGCCCGGACACTATTACGACCGGGACACGTCGCTGCACGACAACCGGTTCCGCTCCTATCATCCGGGGCTGGGACGGTACTTGCAGTCCGACCCGGCCGGGCAGTCGGGCGGAATCAATCTCTACGCGTATGTGGCGAATCCTCTGGTTCAGGTCGACGTGCTGGGGCTGCGTTGTGTCAACGCGGATCATCCGAACGATTGCGATGGAAAGGGACCTGATCATGAGTATGTGGGGCACCCGGGAGAGTATCCGGCGGACATCAAGCCGGTCGTGGACCCGAGATCGAACGAGCCCGTGGACGTGGAATGGCCGAAAATTCCGTGTTTCCATCCATTCGACAAAGATGCTTACAAAGGCTTGTCCGAAAGCGCCCAGCGCAAGTACCTGGAAAACTATGCGAAGCAATTAAGCGGCCAGGAGCGCGGAATCAACGGCATGACGGCGGATGAATTCAAGGCCGCGCGCGATGCATTCGAAGCAACATTCCAGGCGCAGAAGGCAGCCGGCAAAAAGAAGCCAAGCGGAAGAAATCCTAAAGGCAAAGCAGCGCAACGGGCCTACCGGAAGTTATACGAAGCTCCGATTCAGGCCAGCCTTCTTGAAGACATAATGAAGAAAAACCCGAGCCTCACCGAAGCACAAGCCTTGAAGCAAGCAAAGGCACGCACCAGAGAAATCATGGACACGCTTGCGGCGCTACATAATCCCGACATGGTCGCCGGAGGGTGGCACCACTACGAGCCGGTAGGCATGGGTGACTCCCCCGTGAACTCGTCGATTGGATCGGGCTGGAACAGCGACGGTCGCGCGGATGCCCTTGAACAGTGGGCGCAGACCGCAATTGATATCGGGAGGGGCGGCTATCTCATGAACATTAAACTGAAACTATGCCGTGGCCTGGGAAAAAAATGATAGGGTTGTAACGACATGACAGACGAGCTATTTGACGCATTTATCCAGACGTTCGGCCGCGGGAAGACTCGCCAGCAGGTTCCCGAGTCCGCATTGAGCCGGTACCGGGGCGTACTGCCCGACCGTTTGCTGGAGATCTGGCGCGAAGAAGGGTGGTCCTCGTATGGAGACGGTCTGGTCTGGATCGTCGACCCGCAAGCATACGAGGGCATCGTCGATATGTGGCTGCGCAATACGCCGGTTGCAGGCATCGACAAATACCACGTCATTGCGAGAACTGCATTTGGCGATCTTTTTCTGTGGGGCGAGGTCACGGGACCCACGATCACTCTTTCATGTCCGCTGCACATGCTGGTTTTCCTGCCGGGCAGAGTCGAAAAAAGGGTTGAGAACCCCGATCGGGCATTGCGTATTTTCTTCGCAACGCTTTCGCGAGCAGGCTGCGACCGGGACAATTTGTTCAAGCGCGCGCTCAAGCGTTTGGGGCCGCTGGGACCGGAGGAGATGTATGGCTTCGAGCCCGCTCTGATCGTGGGTGGAGAGATATCCATCGATCATCTCGTGAAGGTCGATTTGAACGTTCATCTGTCGATACTTCGGCAACTCGGCGCACCGCGGGTCGGGGGTTTTTGATTTTCCGGAAAACGAACGATGCTGCCTGATGCCACCCGTGCCCCACGCATTGCCATTCCGCGTGCAATCCGGATGCTCGGGTTTGTCAGCCTTTTCATGGATCTTTCCTCCGAACTGATTCATGCGCTGCTGCCGATATTTCTCGTCACCACGATGGGCATGAGCGTCAGCGCGCTAGGCGTGCTCGAAGGGGCCGCCGAGGCGAGCGCGATGATCGTCAAGATCTTTTCGGGGCCGATAAGCGACTGGCTGGGCAAACGCAAGGCGCTGCTGTTGCTTGGCTACGGGATGGCCGCGTTGTCCAAGCCGCTTTTCCCGCTCGCCAGCACGCCATTGATGGTCGCGACCGCGCGGATCATCGACCGCGTGGGTAAAGGCATTCGCGGCGCGCCGCGTGACGCGCTCATTGCCGATATCGCACCGCCGGAGATTCGCGGCGCCTGTTTTGGGTTAAGGCAGTCGATGGACACGGTCGGCGCGTTTGCCGGGCCGCTTGCCGCCATTGTCCTGATGTTCTGGTTCTCCGATCACATTCGCACGGTTCTCTGGTTTGCCGTATTGCCGGCGTTTGTCTCGGTGGGATTGATCGCATTCGGCATCGAGGAGCCGGCGGGCGAGGGCGCCGCCCATGCGTTCCGGTCTCCATTGCACTGGCGCGCACTGCAAGCGTTTTCCGGACGCTACTGGTTCGTGGTAGCACTCGGCGCCGCTTTCACGCTGCCGCGCTTCAGCGAAGCGTTCCTGGTGCTGCGCGCGCAGCAGACAGGGTTGAATATCGCATGGATTCCCGGTGTGATGGTCATCATGAGCCTGACCTATTCGCTTTCAGCGTACCCCGTGGGAGCGCTATCGGATCGCATCGACCGGCGGGTTCTGCTGGCCTGCGGGCTCGTGCTCTTGATTGCGGCGGATCTGATCCTCGGTATGAGCGCGTCGATTGTCACGGTGCTCATCGGGGTTGCCCTATGGGGGCTGCACATGGGATTCACGCAAGGCATTCTCGCCGCGATGGTCGCGGAAACGGCGCCGCCGGCGCTGCGCGGCAGCGCTTTCGGCGTGTTCAATCTCGTGAGTGGTGTCTGCTTGCTGCTCGCGAGTGTCATTGCCGGATGGCTGTGGGACCGGCACGGCGCTACGGCCACATTTTGGGGCGGCGCGGCTCTTGCGGTCGTCCCCGTGGTGATGTGCCGCTTCGCGCCACGTCTTGGGAGGCACGATCGCTAGGTCTGTTTCCAATGTGAACAGACCCTGTGCCATGGCCGCCGCCGCGCACGCTGACTCCGCCCGTTCCATTGCGCCGCGTTTCGCGGTGATGTCGTCCCCCGCCTGGATTGCGAAAGGCGCGCCATTGAACGCGGCAGCCCGCCGCTTGCGAACGAAGATTAGTATACCCCCCCATACTATTTTGCTAATATGCACACGTCGCATAACTGGAGCAAAGGCATGAGCCATACGATCCGCGAGAAGCAGAAACTCCTTAATCGGGTGCGCCGCATCAAGGGGCAGATGGAGGCCATCGAGCGCGCGCTGGAGGAAGAGCGCGGGTGCATGGACGTGCTGCAACTGATCACGAGCAGCCGGGGCGCGATGAACGGGCTTCTCGC
This sequence comes from Paraburkholderia sp. A1BS-2L, assembly GCF_051125205.1. Classification (NCBI taxonomy): domain Bacteria; kingdom Pseudomonadati; phylum Pseudomonadota; class Betaproteobacteria; order Burkholderiales; family Burkholderiaceae; genus Paraburkholderia; species Paraburkholderia sp. A1BS-2L. Next base: position 511,427 of record NZ_CP120430.1, on the reverse strand, counting down.
CGTGGTGCTGGAGGACCATATCCGCACTCACCTGGTCGACGCGGAGCCCGATGACGAACACGGCAGCGGTAAGGAGCAGCTAATCGAAGTGGTACACAGCTACTTCAAGTGAGACAACCATGAGCAATTTTGAAGACGCCGCATTCGGGGCGGGGCACGACCATATCTTTCTGGGCGCCGCTCACAAGGACAACGAGCGCAGAACCTGGATGGTGATCGCGCTATGCAGCGCGATGATGGTGGCGGAGATCGTCGGCGGCAGCATGTTCGGCTCGCTGGCGCTCGTTGCCGATGGCCTGCATATGTCGACGCATGCGGGTGCGATGCTGATTGCAGCGCTGGCGTACACCTATGCACGCAGGCACGCGAGCGATGACCGTTTCGTGTTCGGCACCGGCAAGCTGGGCGACCTCGCGGGCTTTACCAGCGCCATCGTGCTCGCCATGATCGCGCTGCTAATTGGATACGAAGCCATTTCGCGTTTTCTCGCGCCCGTGCCGATTCAGTTCGGCCAGGCGATTCCTATTGCGGTGCTGGGGTTGCTGGTCAATCTGGCGAGCGTCTGGCTGCTGAGCGGCGATCATCATGGCCATAGCCACGGTCACGGCCATGGTCATAGCCATGGCCACGGTCACGACGATGGACACGATCATGAAGAAGAGGGGCATCGCATCGTCGGTGGCGCAGGGGCATTCGCCGTGTCGATCTTCGAAGACGGCGTGCCGCCTGTATTCCGGATTACGCTGGAAGCCTCGGCTGCGAAGCTGACTGCCGATGCGGTTTCGGTCACGACGATTCGCCGCGACGGCGTGCGCCAGACCTTTGCATTCGCGGACCGTGGCGCTTATCTGGAATCGGTGGACGACATTCCCGAGCCGCATGCATTCGTGGCCGTTGTCGGTCTGCCCGATGGCGAGCACCGGATCGAGTTCGAAGAACACGAGCACGGGCACGACGAGGCCCACGCCGCGTTGCATCGCGATCACAACATTCGCTCGGCCTACATTCACGTCATTGCGGATGCTGCGGTTTCGGTGCTGGCGATCGTCGGCCTGCTGCTGGCCCGCACTTTCGGCTGGGTCTGGATGGATCCGCTTGCGGGCGTGATTGGCGCACTCGTGATTGCGAACTGGTCATGGGGCTTGATGCGCGATACGGGAGCCATTCTGCTCGACATGAACGCGGACCGGCGCCTGGCTGAAAACGTTCGCGGCGTCGTGGAGAAGCATGGCGACGCCGTGCTCGATCTTCACGTCTGGCGCGTGGGTCCGGGGCACATGAGCGCGGTGATATCGGTGGCTACCGGTGATGCGCAGCGCAGTCCGGGTTTTTATCGTGCGGCGCTAAAGCGTTTCAAAGGTCTTTCACACATTACGGTCGAGATCAATCAGGTTCGGTCGGTGTCGTGAGCGAGGGCGGTCGGCGCGCTCGACCGCCAGAAATGCTCATGCCGCATTCAACGCACCACCATCGACATGAACGCGCTCGCCGATCGCGAACTGAGGCGGCGTCGAGTAGGTGAAGTTCCGGTAGCTGCCATCGGCCATGCGCACCTGAACCTGGTACGTGGTGGCCTTGCGCACCTCGTGTTCGATGCCGTTGCCTGCGAGCCCGCCGCCAATCGCGCCCGCGATGGTGGCAATCGTGCGGCCGCGTCCCCCGCCGATCTGGTTGCCTAGCAGCCCGCCCGCGACGGCCCCGCCCACCGCGCCGATTCCCGTAGTGGGCTCGGGCGCCTGAATCGCATTGATGGCAACGACCGAGCCTGAGTTCGGATCCACGGCCTCGCTTCTGGGTTCGCTTCTGGGTTCGCTTCTCACCGGGTAGGCGTTGGCATTTGCATAGTGAGGCGCGGCCGGGGCGGCGTGGTAATGATGAACGGGCTCGCGCCGCACGGGCTCTTGCGCGATGGCCGGCTGATTAACGGGCTGATGGGTGATCGTCTGCACGCCGCCCGACGCCGCGGTGCCGGCTTGCGCGGCAACGGCGGGCGCGGCAACGGGTGCCGTGCTCGCATGCGTGGTGGGCAGCCATCCCGTCATGGCGGCGATGCCGGTGGCGCTCGCGAGAATCACAGCGACGGCTGCCCCCGCGACGAGAGGATGAATGCGGGCGCGCGGCGACGTATCAGGACCCGGGATCGTGTTCATGTGCAAGCTCCGTTGAGCATGGGGTGCAAGGGGTGGCGGCACGCTCGTGTGCCGCCTGCATCCTCAACGGCGCAATGAACGGCGCGGATTACGCAACACTTGTGAGTTATGCAAGCAAATGTTGCGGATGCGAGCGACGAGCGCGATGGGCAATGATTCCAGAGGCCCGGATAGATCCTGAACGGCGCCGGAATATGCCGCCAACGGCACACGTTTACACCACGTATCGTGTGCCGCTCAACGCAGTCATGCCATCGCGCAGGCAGGGGTATTCGCGCGCCTGCGAAATGTGAAGCGCGCATGGCAATGGCGCGATGTCCGGCAAGCGCGAGGTCTCGACGCAAGGGAGGCGGCCGTGCATGCCACTCACAGAATTGCCATCATCGCCATCGTGGTCGCGTCCGGCATGACACCGCACGCGAGTTGGGCCCAGCAAACCGTCAACGCAACCCTGCTATCGGATTCGATCCAGCTCGAAACGCACAGCGTGAAGGCAGGGCGCCTCACGCTCGATATCAGGAATGACGCCAGCAACACCATGGCGCACGAACTCGTCGTGCTCAAGACGAATCTCCCGGACGATGCGCTGCCCGTCGGTATGGGGCAGGTGCTGGAGCACAAGCTGAAAAAGATCGGGGAAGTCGAGGATATCGCGCCGGGCAAGAGCAAGCGCGCGTCGCTCACGCTTGCGCCTGGCCATTACGCGCTGATTTGCAACAAGCCAGGGCACTATGCAATGGGGATGCATACGGCGCTTGTCGTGACGCCGTGAATCTCCCGGCGAATCTCAATGATTTCGTGTCAGGAGTGCAATCATGAAACAGGCTGATGTGCCGCTCGGCGCGCTGTTGGCGGCTGTGGTGCTGGCGAGCGTTGCAGCGTGTGGAGGTTCATCCCACAGCATGCAATCGATGCAGTATCAGGTTAGCGCACTGGTTTCCGATGGCGCCGTCGCGGCGGCGCACGTAGACGCCAACCTGAAAAATCCGTGGGGCGTCGCCTTCAATCCCAAGGGCTTTGCCTGGGTCGCCGATAACGGTACCCAGCGCGCGACACTCTACGACGGCAATGGCGTGCCGCAGTCTCTCGTGGTCACGATTCCCGCTGGCAAGAGCGGCGACGCCGATCCAACGGGCATCGTGTTCAATGGAACGACGGACTTCGTGGTGACCCAAGGGGCAAAATCGGGCCCTGCGGCGTTTATCTTCGTGGGCGAGGGCGGGACCATGACGGCGTGGTCGCCCACGGTGAACCCGACATCGGCTATCACGGTGTTCGACAGCGGCGGCAGCGCAGTCTACAAGGGGCTCGCCATGGCCAGCAATAACGGCGCGAACTTCTTGTACGCCACCGACTTTCACAACAACAGGATCGACGTGTTCGACCGGACCTTCACGAAGGTCACGCTGGCCGGCACATTTCAGGATCCCACATTACCGGCTGGATTCGCGCCATTTGGCATCCAGGTGATCGATTCGAAGCTGTTCGTTTCGTACGCGAAGCAGGATGCAGCCGCGCACGACGACGTTGCGGGCGCGGGCATGGGCTTGATCGACGTGTTCAGCCCGTCGGGGCAATTCATTCAGCGCTTCGCTACCGGTGGGGTGCTGAATGCGCCGTGGGGCATGGCATTGTCGCCCGGGGATTTCGGCCGCTTCAGTCATGCCGTTTTGATCGGCAACTTTGGTGACGGCATGATTCATGCGTTCGACCCGACCACTGGAGTCATGCTCGGGTCCCTGGAGCAGCATGAAGGTACGCCGATCGTCGAGCCGGGGCTGTGGGGCATGGCATTCGGCAATGGCCTCGACAGTCAACCCGCCAACACGCTGTTTTTCGCGGCCGGACTCAACGACGAAGCCGACGGACTCTACGGCCGCATCGATGTCGGCAAGTGAACGCCGTCGCCGGGCAAGCTTGCCTGCTCCAGCATCGGGCGCTGGAGCAGGCAAGCTTGCAGTGCGTTCGCTCAATCCATGACCAGCCGTCCTTGCGGATTGGTAACGAGCAGCGAGCCTCGTCCGTTCACGTTAGCCCAGCACATACCGCGCGCCGCACGAAACGCGATGCGCGCACCTTTCATGCGCCCGCCGAACCCCATGTATGAATCGAATGCAGACAACAAACGCGAGGTTTCTATTTGACACCTCCTTCATGCACGCGTGGTGTCGGCCGCCAGAGCGAATCGCGCCGGCATCGAGCCTGCATGACCTCGCGCGCCTCGCGTGCTGCGTAAACGAAACGAGGTGTCGAATATTCCGCGCGCAACCGGCGTTGCGCCATTGAAACCGGAATGGAAACAAATGTAATCATCTGTTAGCGGCCCTCGCAAACTGCTGTTTTAGCGTCAGTGCCCCGTTTTCGCTTTGGTACGATCCCGCCTTTCGTTTATCGCGCCGATCTTCGCGCAGTTCTTCATTCAGTCACCGTGAATCCCCCGCCTGGATCGTTTTTTCGTGACCTCTGCGCGCGATGGCTCAAGCGTGGTCAGTCGCTTGCCGCTCGCGCCGGCGTAAAAGCTCGCGGCGTGTTTGCGGCCGCGTTGCACGGCCTGCGCCACCCGACGCGCCGTGGCGTTGTGCTGGCGCTCGCCGCCGTGCCTTTGCTGCTGCTCGCGTATGTGCTCGCGCTCATCCCGCTCACGCCGAACATCGGCGATATTCGCAAGGCCCGCGTCGATCGTCCCGCACTGATCGTGTCCGCCGATGGCGATCGCCTCGCCGAGTTCAAGCCCGTCAATCGCGAATGGGTGACGCTCGCGCAAATCTCGCCATACGTGGTGCAGGCGCTGATCGCGACCGAGGACCGCCGTTTCTATCAGCATCACGGCATTGACATCCTGCGTGTGGCGCCTGCGGCGCTGCATACGTTCTCCGGCACGCGGCAGGGTGGCTCGACCATCACGCAGCAGCTCGCGCGCAATCTGTACCCCGATGAAGTGGGCCGCGCGCCCACCTTGACGCGCAAGCTCAAGGAAGCCATTACCGCGCTCAAGATCGAATCCGTCTACAGCAAGGACCAGATTCTCGAGACGTACCTGAACACCGTGCCATTTCTCTACAACGCCTATGGCGTGGAAATGGCCGCACGCACGTACTTCGGCAAGTCTGCCGCACAGCTCAATATTCTGGAAAGCGCAACACTGGTTGGCATGCTGAAGGCCAATAGCGCCTATAACCCGGTGCTCAATCCCGAGCGCGCGCTGGAGCGGCGCAATACGGTGCTCGGGCAGATGGTGAAGTTCGGCAAGCTCAAGCCGTCCGACTGCGCATGGCTCAAGCGTCAGCCGCTTGGTGTGAACTTCGAAATCCAGTCTGAACCCACGGGCGCCGCGCCGCATTTCGCGGCGCAATTGCGCCGCTGGCTGATCGGCTGGGCCGACCGCAACGGCTACGATATTTACTCCGATGGGCTAGTTGTGCGGACAACCATCGATTCACGGCTTCAGGACATGGCCAACCAGGCGCTTGCCTGGCAGACGAGCCAGTTGCAATCGATCGCCAACGCCGCCTGGAATACGCGCACGGGATGCTGGCCGGGCAATGGCCTGTTCCAGTCGTTCATCAGGCAGACCCCGGAATACCGCAGTGCGCGCGACGCGGGGCTCTCCGATCCGGCGGCGATCAGAAAGCTCGCGATGGACGGCCCGTTCGTCGATGCGTTGTGCCACAGCAAGACGCAGATTCAGGCCGGGTTTCTAGCGATTGACCCGCGCAACGGCGACATCAAGGCGTGGGTCGGGAGCCGCGACTTCCGCGACGAGCCGTTCGATCACGTGCAGCAGGCGCGGCGTCAACCGGGCTCGACGTTCAAGCCGTTTGTCTACGGCGCGGCGTTTGCCGATGGCGCGCAGCCGGGCGACACGATCGTCGATCGCAATGTGACCATTGCGTCGAAGGGCAATGCGGTGTGGCGGCCGACCGACGCCGAGCCGCCCACCGGCCGGCCGATGTCGCTGCGCGACGCGCTGGCTTTGTCGCGCAACCGCGTAACGGCGCAGCTCATGCAGCGCGAAGGCCCTGCGAAGGTCGTGGCGTTGGCGCGCGCGATGGGCGTGCGCGAAAGCCCGCTCGATGCGGTGCCGTCGCTTGCGCTGGGCACGAGCCCGGTCACGCTCAAGGAAATGGTGTCGGCGTACTGCACGATCGAAAATCGTGGCGCGTATATCGAGCCGCGCATGGTGACGCGCATCGAGGACCGCGAGGGCAACGTGCTCGCCGATTTCCCGGCAGCGCGGCCGGAGCGGGCGCTGCCCGCCAGCGCGGCACTGAAGCTCGTGGATGTGATGCGCGATGTCGTGGACCGAGGCACCGGTACCGATATTCGGAGCCACTTCGGCATTCGCGCGGACGTGGCCGGCAAGACCGGCACCACCCAGGACAATACGGATAGCTGGTTCATCCTGATCCATCCCGAACTGGTTGCGGGAGCATGGGTGGGATTCGACGACGCGCGCGTGACGCTGCGCAACGATTATTGGGGTGAAGGCGCGCATAGCGCGTTGCCGATGGTGGGGGCGTTCTACGACATGGCGCTACGTGCGCAGGTGGTCGATTCGCACGCGCAGCTTGCGCCGCCGCGCAAGGTAGCGCGCCAGAGCAGGCCACGGCCGCGACATCATTTCCTGTTCTGGAGTTTCTGAGGTTCTTCGCGCGACCAACGCGCCTTCACCGACTCCAGCAGCCATTGCGCGAGCCGCTGTGCGCCCTCCGGCACCGATTCGAGGCGGTTGAGCTGACACCGGATGCGCCTCGGCTGTGCGATGACGATCATTTTGTGGAATGTCAGAGGAGGGAGACATTTCACGGGCATTTACGCGCCCTGAGTTTTAGTTCGGCCGATTTTCGGATTTTTCGTGTTCCAGGCGAAAAATAGCTCGTAAAGGATAAGCGTCTGCCGACAACGCAAGTTGCCGCCATTCCTTGTCCTTTGGAGGCCGGAGCCGATGAGAGACGCAACAACGGGGCGCGATGTCGCGCGCCTGGGCGATACCACAGACCACGGCGGCGAAGTCATTCAGGCCGCGCCCAACCTCACACACCAGGGCATACCCGTCGCGCTCGACGGCCACCTTGTGCGCTGCCCGAAGTGCGGTGGCGACTTTGCAATTGTCGCGACGGGCGGGCGCACGCACGGCGGCGTACCGGTGGCGTTCATCGGTGACACCACAACGTGCGGCGCGACATTGCAGAAGGGAACCTGAGCATGTGGTTCCCCAGGAAGTACAACACCCCCGTACGCATGCACGGCCACGCATTGCCCGTACGGGAAATCACCCTGCAACACCGCAGGCGGGAACAGGATTACCGCGAGGATGTCCTGCTGCCGCGACGCATTACAGGCCATGAAGCTATCGGCCAGCTTTTCGAATATCGCATCGAAGCGGTCAGATCCGTTCCCCACCCGGAGTGGTTTGCAACCGACGAATTCGAAGTCGATCTCGATGCCATCAAGGGCTCGGCCATCACGCTGACGTTCAAGGATGTTTTCACACGGACACGTGACTGGCGTGAGCCCCGTGACCGTGAACGCACGGGCCTGCGCGAAATCACCGGTATGGTCGCAGAGGCCGGAATTCTGGACATCGAAGGAAACGATGTCGTCTATGAATTCGTATTGCGCCCGCAATGGTGGTGCGCGACGCTGCGCAAGAACTCGCGCATCTTCATCCACACGGATATCACCAATATCCTCTGCACCATCCTTAAGTCGTACAGCCACGATATCGATTTTCGCTGCGGCGAGCACCCAACTCCCCGGCGCGATTTCATCCGGCAGGCATGGGAGACGGACTGGGACTTCTGCATGCGCCTGTGCGAGGAATTCGGCTATCTGATCTGGTTCGAACACCGTGAAGGCCGCCATTTCCTTGTCATTGCCGACAGTATCCGTGCCTGCAAGGCGCAGACCCCGCCCTACGCGACATTGTCTTACCGTCCCAAAGGCGGGCATCTCGACAGGGAATATGTCACGCATCTGTCCTGGCGCACGTCGGTTGCGCTTAACAGGGTCGTGGTCCACGACCACAGTTATATTTCGCCGCGACTGAGCGCGAACAGCGCGCCGTATCGCGAGCAGCACAGCATCAGGCATGGAGACGGACAAGAGTACGTCTTCGACTGTGAACGAATCGAATCCTACGAGCCGGCGGAGTACGCACAGCCGGAGACCACCCACTACCGCACAGAGCCGGTGGAAAGTCCGGGACCCCAGGAAGCGAAGGTTTGGCGCGAGGAAGCGCAGCATCTCGCCCGCGTGAAGCTCGAAGCCGCACGCTGCGGGCGCATGCGTGCGAAGGGCCGCGGCGCGCTGCGCGGCATCGAAGCCGGCAGGACGTTCACGTTGACGGATCACCCACACGCCGGAGCGAACGACACGTATTTCGTGCTGGATTGCCGGATCGATATCCGCAACACCCAGGGACGGTCGTCGAAGCTGGACGGCGCAGCAGCGAAGTATGAGTTTGAAGCGCAGTTCGAACTGCACCCGACGCGCGAGCCGTATCGCATGCCGCAGGTCACGCCGCGTCCACGCATCGACGGGTACGAACATGCGGTGATTGTCGGATGGGAACAGCATCCGATGACGGTCGATGCCTATAACCGTGTGCGCATCCAGTACGCGTGGGACCGCGAGGGCAACCATCACGGGAATACGTCCATCTGGGTGCGCCTCGCGCTGCCCTGGCAGGGGGACGGCATGGGCGTCGTCATGCACGGGCGGCCCGGTCAGGAAGTGCTGGTCGCGTACGTCAACGGCGATCCTGACCGCCCTGTCGTTGCGGCGTTCGTGCCGAATCAGGACAACATGCCGCCGTGGAAACTGCCGGATAATCGTGCGCTCACCGGCATCGTGAGCCGCACGCTCGGCAACGGCGGCGCATCAAACCATCTTGCACTGGACGACACGGACAATCGTCAGCAGGCGCAACTGGCATCGGATCATGGCAAGAGCAGCCTGAGTCTGGGCTATGTCACGCGCATCGCAGGCAATGAGGGGCGGCAGGATGCGCGCGGCGAAGGCTTCGAACTGCGCACGGACATGCGGGGCGCGGTGCGCGCAGGGTTGGGCCTGATTATCACAACCATCGCGAAGCTTGGCGCAGCGGGCAAGATACTGGACATGCGTGAGACCATCGCCCGCCTCACGCGTGCGCGCGACATTCACGAGCGCCTGGCGCAGCAGGCGCAGCGACATGGCGCGCAGGACGCTGGCAGCGATCAGTCCGGCGTGACTGCGAACATGCAGCGCGACAACGCCGAATTGCGCGGCAAGCCTTCGGTCAGCACGCGCCCGGGCGGGGACGATTTCCCCGAGTTCGAAGCGCCGCACCTGACGATTTCGAGCGGGGCGGGTATTCAGACAGCGGCGGCAGGCAGCACGCACATCGCGAGCGACGAAAACACCGCGCTCACCGCGGGCGGGCATGTTTCCATCGCCACGGGCAAATCGTTCTTTGCATCGGTGCGCGAGACCATCGCGTTCTACGCGCAGAAAGCCATATCGCTTGTCACGCCGGGGTCTGTGCGTATCACGTCACAGACCGACACCCTGGACATGATCGCCCGGAAGGTCATCACGATCCTGAGCGAGCAGGACGAAATCTGGCTTACAGCAAGACGCCTTGTGTTCAACGGTGGTGGCTCGCAACTAGTGATCGGCTCGGAAGGCGTAATCGGGAAGACGAATGGGGCATTTCTTGTTCATGCGGCTTCTCACGCTACGGATGATCCGCAGGACGTACCAGTCAAAACGCCGATTACGAATATCGCCGACGCAAAAGTCGTCGACCACTACGTCTTGCCTGACGATGGTTCCGGCCTGCCGATAGCGCACCAACGCTACCGGATCACGCTTCAGGATGGACAACTCATCGAAGGAACCTCCAGCGAGAAAGGCGAAACTTCATTGGTATTAGGCGATGAAATGCAGATCGCAGAAATTGAACTCTTGCGAAAGGATGGCTCGTTATTGTCGGCTTACCGTCCCATGCTGGCAAAGACAGTGAAGACCGCTTTTAATTCTTCAGGGAGCACACAGTCATGAGCAACGACCGCAACGCAGACAACGCGGTAGTTCAGAAAGTAGGTCCGTACACACTGGAAAAGGTGAAGCCAGGGGTAACTTCCGCCGGAATTGAACCGACCTATGCCACGTGCACGCCGGAAAGATGGGGCATGCGCTACTCCGACCGTGACCCTGAGCGAAAGGGACAGCTTATGTATCCGCTCGCGCGCGACTACGCGAAAGCGATGCATTCCCTGCTGCTCAATCAAATTCAGTGGGGTGGCGCCTATTTCGGGCCGACCGATATAGCGCCTGCGCTTAAACTGACGTGGCCAATAGATAAAGAGCAATTCAAGAATTTCCACACCCTGATCAAACCTGTTATGACTGGCCCGCTGACTAATCCGGCTGGTGGATTTGGAATTCCATCTGAAACAGTACCACAAATTATTTCGTATCGACCTGAGAATTCTCTTGAGCGGGGTTCGTTCTCGCCTTCCGCGTGGACCATGCAATTAAATCTTTCATCACTGGAAGATACATTCAAGATAAAGCAGGTGGCGACCGATGTTGCGGGGCGCGTTAGCCAAACTAAAGAAATCGCTGAATTCGCTGATACGATTTACCACGAATCCCGGCATTGTCAGCAAAATTTCTGGATTTACGCACTGATCGCCCGGCACCCTGATAACTTCGAGGATATTCCGAATATTTCAAAGTGGCCGGATCTTACGAGCGGAACGCAGGCGAAATCATCCGAACTCGCTCGCGCGGCCGTCCGCCTGGCGGCGCAGCAACCGGTACCGGAAGATACGGCAGCGCTCATTAGCCTCAAGCGGATGGCTGTTGGCATGTATCTGCAAACGTTGGTGTTATGGCGAAAGACGCCCTATATTCCGCCCTATCTTGCGGACATGGCTGCTTTGGAAGCTGAATACCAGCGTGCGCGCACGGTGGCCAAGAATCTTTTGCAACACGTAGGTTTGGGAGGAACTCCAATTGATATCGATGCAATGGTGGAAACGCCGTCTGGCTGCCGACGCGACTACAGCGGGAGACCCTGGGAGAATGATGCATTCTTCTGTGGCGACATGGCTACAGCCTACTGGAAAGCGAAGATGGGTTTGCTTCTCAAGACTTTCCCGGCAGACCAGTGTAGCCGCGCTTACGAGTTTGATTATGGCCACAGTGACCGCTGCGAGTTTTCCTCCAGTCGCACGAGCGGAGGTCAATAACATGACGTATTCACAACAAAAACCGATGACACCGGAGCAACAGGAAGCGCTTCTCCGGTATACAAAAATTGGGCTTCGTTGGGTTCGTGGAGAAATCTCGCTTGATAATGTCATCAAAAATATGGGGATTCCCCAATTTCACTCCGACCAAGATGGAAAAATAGAATACGCGTGGTTTCCAGAAAAAGTAATGTCGGTGAGCTTTATATTTGATACGCGAAATTCTACGGATGGAACGCCATGCGTGAGCGAATTCAACATCCAAATTGAGGATGACGTCTCAACAAATATTCTCTACCAGAACTTCGATGAGATAGGAATGAAACGTATTGAGCGTGGAGAGCGCATCGATAATTTTCGCGTCGAACAAAGCGATTTCGTTGGATATCCATATCTTTTCGACATCTTTGGCGGCACGCCGATTAATACGGTTGTTTTTGGCTATCGCCTGCCATTGGCGGATGACTCCCCCTACGATATTGAGGCCAACATTCGATATCTTGCCGAACTAGCAAGTGAAAAAGGACCGTGGGATATACGCAATGTTCGCAGGGCAGTGGATTTGCGCGAGGTCGAAATCTTTCGTCACTATCTAACGCCTGAGGAGCTGGATAATCGCAAAAGCGCAAGTCCGTGGACCACGCAATGACAAAACGGTTGGAGCCGGTTGGAACATAAAATCGAACGTATTCGCCCCGTACGTCATTCATGCGTTTGCGTTTCATGCTCGCGTATCCATACCTGGCAGGGCGGGCGCGTCGTTACGCTTTCCGCGTAGGGGATGCACCATAACGCAATCCGCATCAATAGCGCGGATCAATCCGTCCACGGCCGCGACATCATTTCCTCTTCTTGAGCTTCTGAGGTCTTTTGGCGCGATTAACGCGCCTTCACCGACTCCAGCAGCCATTGCGCGAGCCGCTGTGCGCCGTCCGGCATTTCGGCATCGGCGCGCCAGCAGAGGTAGTAGTGCCGACCATCGTCGAGTTCGTGGTCGAACAGCTTGCGCAACGCACCCGACGCAAGCTCGCGCGAGACCAGCGGCGCGCGCATGAGCGCCGCGCCCAGATCGGCGAGCGTGGCACTCAAGGTCAGCTGGCCGTCTTCGAAGAGCGGTCCCTCGGTGCGCGCGACGTGGCGCACGCCCATGCTTTGCAGCCAGTTCGCCCACGTGCTGCGGTCCTCATCGTGAACGAGCGGCACGCCCGCGAGATCGGCGGGCTTGCGCAGCGGTCCATAGCGCTGCAAAAAGCGCGGCGTGCAGACCGGCACAACCGCGCCCGACATGAGCGGCGTGCTCGTATAACCGATCCAGTCGCCAGTGCCGAAGCGGATCGATAAATCGGCGGCGTCGCTGCGGTAATTGCGGTGATTCGCGTAGAGCACTGTCACGTCCACGTCTTCATTCGCCGCGAGAAAGTCATGCAGCCGGGGAATGAACCAGCCCATGCCAAAGAGCGGAATCAGACTGATCGTGATCTGCCGCCGCGACGAGCGCTCGCGCACGAAGCCCGTGGCGCTGCGCAGCACCGAAAACGCCGCACTGATCGAGCGATAGTAGTCGCGGCCTTCGTCGGTGAGCACGAGCGCGCGGCCACGGCGAATCGTCAGCGGCGTTTGCACGAACGATTCGAGCAATTGCAGTTGATGGCTCACCGCCGAGGCCGTGATGTCGAGCTCGCGCGCGGCGGCCGCGACCGAGCCATGACGCGCGAACGACTCGAATGCGCGCACCGCCCGCAGCGGCGGATCATCGGCAATTCGCTGAATTTTATTCATGTGTCGAATTATATCGAAAGGTGCGCGGAACGGATGGAATCCAGTTTACCGTTGTAAAGCAGGGATTTAATCGAAGTTATAGGGCGCCGGCATATTGATCGAACCAAACGTAATTTAGACCACGGAACACAACAGACTAATCTTTTTCACTATTCAAGGTTGCGCGCCATAGACCCCGGGATGGGCAGGCATGCGCCTCAATAGCGCCTCAACACACGGGCTTATCAGGATCGGTCGACATGAAAAAGAAAGCTATGCTGTTGCCGGCCGCCGCGCTTGCGGCGTCGCTTTTCACGGGCGTCGCGCACGCCCAGGACGAACAGGTGGTGCTGATCGGGCTTGCCGCGCCGCTGACCGGCGCGTCGGCGCGCATCGGCAGGGATCTGGAAAACGGCGCGCAGCTCGCCGTCGACGACGCCAATGCGAAACATCCGACCATCGCGGGCAAGTCCGTGGTCTACAAGCTCGTGAGCGCCGACGATCAGTCGGACCCGCGCACGGCTGTCACGGTCGCGCAGCAACTCGTCGACCGCCACGTGGTTGGCGTGGTCGGCCACTGGAACACCGGCTGCAGCGTGCCGGCCGCGCGCGTCTATCACGATGCGGGCATCGCGCAGATCGCGCCAGCCTCGACGGGCCATCAATACACGCAGCAAGGCTTCGATACCGCGTTTCGCATCATGGGCCACGACGACGATGGCGGCGCGTACACCGTCGCGTATGCCGTGAAAACGCTGAAGGCGCAGCGCGTTGCCGTGATCGACGATCAGACCGCATTTGGCGCAGGGCTCGCGAACCAGTTCATCAAGGGTGTGCAGGCCAACGGTGGCACGGTGGTCGATCATCAGTATGTGACCGACAAGACGCTCGATTTCAGCGGCGTGCTCACGGCCATCAAGGCGAAGCGTCCCGACCTGATCTTCTTCGGCGGCCTCGATGCCCAGGCTGCGCCGCTCGCGCGCCGCATGCGCCAGTTGCATATCCAGGCGCCGCTGCTCGGCGCGGGCGGCTTCGTGAGCCAGACCTTCCTCACGCTGTCCGGGCCCGCGGGCGACGGCGTGACGGCGCTGGAGCCGGGCCGTCCGCTCGATCGCATGCCGGGCGGCGCGGCGTTCGATGCGCAATACCGTGCGCGCTGGCACGCGCCGATCGAACTGCACGCACCGTTCGCCTATGACGCGGCGGCGACGCTGATCGCCGCTACCCAGCAGGCCAATTCTGTTGCACCGAAAAAGATTGTCGCGGCGCTGCATGCGATTCATCGTGATGGCGTGACCGGCACGATTGGCTTCGATGCGCAAGGCAATCTCGTGGATCCCGCCTATACGATCTATCAGGTGAAGAATGGCAAATGGGCCGTGGTGGATGTGCTTGGCGGCGGCGCGGCCACGAAGACGCTCGCGAAGGCCGCTGCCCGCTGAACGCGATGATGTGACGATGTGACGATGTAACGAGGAGACAAAGATGACACAGCAACAACGCGAAAGCGTCGCGGACGAGACTGGCGTGAACGGCGAGACACTCGGCATTCTTGCGCGCCGGCGCATCGAAGCGGAAATCATCAAGCCGATCTACGAGATCCTCAAGCGCGATTTCGGTATCGAGCGCGCCCAGGCCGTGATTGCCGAAGCCGTGCGCGGCGCGGCGATCGATGCGGGCCGCCAGTTCGCGGCGCGCGAACCGAACGGCACGAGCATCGCGTCGTTCGTCGCGCTGCAGGTGCTCTGGGAAAAGGACGATGCGCTCGAAGTGGAAACCCTGCGCGCCGACGACGAAGCCTACGATTACAACGTGCATCGCTGCGCCTACGCGGAGATGTATCACGCGATGGGCCTCGGCGAGATCGGCCACCTGCTGAGCTGCGCGCGCGATGCCGAATTCATCTCGGGCTACGATCCGCGCGTCGAACTCACGCGCACGAGCACCATCATGCAGGGCGGCAAGCGCTGCGATTTCCGCTACCGCATGCACGATGCGAAGCCGGCCGAAGCCGCTCAATCCGCCAGTTCGGCCGAGGAGCGTTCCGATGACTGAACGCTCGCAACATAGGGCATCGGAGCTGGGCGCGTTGCGTGTGAATGGCGCGCGGCTGTGGGATTCGCTCGAACGCATGGCGCAAATTGGCGCGACGCAGAAGGGCGGCGTGTGCCGCCTTGCGCTCACCGGGCTCGACCGCGAAGGGCGCGACCTGTTCGTGCAGTGGGCGCGCGAGGCGGGCTGCACGATTCGCGTCGACAAGATGGGCAACGTGTTCGCGCGCCGCGCGGGCCGCAATCCCGATGCCGCGCCCGTGCTGATCGGCTCGCATGCCGACACCCAGCCGACCGGCGGCCGCTACGACGGCATTTATGGCGTGCTGGGCGGGCTCGAAGTGATCCGTGCGCTCAACGACGCCGGCGTGCAGACCGAGTACCCCATCGAAGCGGTGATCTGGACCAACGAGGAAGGCTCGCGCTTTGCGCCGGCGATGATCGCGTCGGGCGTCTATGCGGGCGTGTATGCGCTCGAATACGGGCTCTCGCGCACCGACGCATCGGGTACGACGATAGGCGAGGCGCTCGAGCAGATCGGTTATGCGGGCGATGAGCCGGTGGGCGGCACGCCGGTGCACGCCGCGTATGAACTGCATATCGAGCAGGGCGCGATTCTCGAGCGCAGCGGCACGACCATTGGCGTCGTGACGGCCGGCCAGGGGCAGCGCTGGTACGAGATCGAACTCGTGGGCGTGGACGCGCACGCGGGCACTACGCCGATGGACCTGCGCCGCGACGCGCTGGCCGGGGCGGCGCGCATGATCACGTTCGTCGAGTCGCTGGGGCGCAAGTATGCGCCGTATGGGCGCGCCACGGTCGGCATGATCGAGGCGAAGCCCAACTCGCGCAACACGGTGCCGGGGCGCTGCTTTTTCACGGTGGAGTTTCGTCATCCGGACTCGGGCGTGCTAGCCGAGCTCGATGCGCAATTGCGCGCCGAGCTTGCGCGCGTGGCGCAGGAAGCACAGCTTGGCCACACGATCACGCAGATCTTCGACTACGCGCCGGTACCGTTCGCACCCGCGTGCATCGACGCCGTTCGGCGTGCGGCGGTGACGCTGGGTTTGCCGCATGCCGATATCGTCTCGGGCGCGGGCCACGATGCGTGCTATCTCGCGCGCGTCGCGCCCACGGGCATGATCTTCGTGCCGTGCATCGACGGACTCAGTCACAACGAAGGCGAGGCGATCACGCCTGAACGGGCCGAGGCCGGCGCGAACGTGCTGCTGCAGGTGGTGATGGAGAGTGCGTTGGCGGGCGGTTGAGTGGTTGCTCGCGCGGGCGGGGTAGCAGGCTGTCGCGTGCGCGCTTACGCGATTGATGTCATCAGTGCGTGCCATCTTTGCGGTGTTTTGCGGAGCGCTGCATATTCAACGTTCTCGCCACCTGCATGGACCATCCTGCCGGGGGGAAGCCCCCCGGCAGGATAAGGTTAGCAAGGGGTTTAAGGCTTCACGATATGCCAAATACCCTTGACCCCGTCACCGTTCATTTGACCAGGTTGCTTGTCGTTTGCAAAGCGATACAGCGGGCGTCCCTTGTAGGTCCACTGATGCTTGCCCGAGCCGGAGTCGATGAACCCCCAGTCGCCGCCCGGTTTGTCGTATGAATCCGCAACGGCTGCCGGCCACAGCGAGGCGCAGGCACCCACGCAGGCGCTCTTGCCCGGCACCGTATCCTTGTCGAATGCGTAGAGCGTCATCCCGTTGTCGTCGACCACCATCCCGTTCGAAATTTTTGGCGTCTCGGCGTATGTCGACACAACCGGCAAAGTACAAGCCAGGATGCACAACAGAGTTTTGTTCATGTTTTTACTCCTTTTATAGGCGCGGCGCGCGGCATCACCGCGCGACCACGCAGTATGAAAGCCGCAAGCGGGGCACTGCTGCAAGAGAAGGTTCCTCCCTGACTGCGGCAAGTGATAAACGGTTGCCGGCGCGAACTATTCCATGCATCGGGCGAATCTTTTTCGCGGCTGGCAAAAGACGATCACCCGCTCGACGATGACCCGCTCGCCACTGGGCGGCCTTTTCCGAACCCATCGAAATCATTCATACCTCGCATGAAGGAATAGCGTTGGCTGCGGCTTTTTGAAGCCACTACCGTTCCCCCACGGCGCATGCATCGCGCGACCTCGATGGGAGAACAACAGATGGCCATTGAATCGTCCGTTCTGGACGAGTGGTATCCGGTAGCGGTAATAGAGGATGTCGAACCCGGCGTCACGTACCCGACGCGCCTGCTCGGCACGCCGGTCAACTACGCGCTCGACGACATGGGCGCCGTGCGCGCAACGCGCACGGACACGGGCAGCCCTTGCCAGGTACGCCAGCGGCTGCATACCGTGTGGCTCTCGCTGGGCGAACCGCCAGCGGACACGTTTGCGCTCCCCGAATTCGACGAACCCGGCCGGCGCATTCTGGGCGCAGGCTCGTTCGCCGTACATGCGTCCGGGCTGCGCGTGATCGAGAATTTTCTCGACATGGCGCATTTTCCCTATGTGCACACGGGACTGCTGGGCGAAGAGCCGCATACCGAGGTCGCGCCTTACCGCGTCGAACACGAAAGCGGCGAACTATTCGCGCGCGACTGCCGCTTTTATCAGCCGATGAGCGCGGCTTCCGCGCAAACGGGCATCGACGCTCACTATGTGTACCGCGTCGCGCGTCCGTTCACGGCGATGCTGTACAAGACCAGCCCGCAGCAGCCTGCGCGGCGCGACGTCATTTGCCTGTTCGTGCAGCCGGTCGACGAGAGCCGCTGCATCGCCCATACGGTGCTGGTCTATCTCGACGACTCCACCTCGGACAGCGGCCTGAGGCTCTTTCAGCAAACCATCTTCGGGCAGGACCTGATGATCCTGTCCAATCACGTGCCGCGCACGCTGCCGCTCGATCTCGCGTTCGAAATGCCCACGCGCGCCGATGCCATGTCGGTCGCCTACCGGCGCTGGCTGCGCGAGCGCGGTGTTGCTTACGGCACGTTCAGCGCGACCGGCGCTTTGGGCATCTCTTCATCCGCTGGGCATTGAACTTCGATCATGGATCAAACGATAACCTTGCTCCCGCGCGGCTGGCACATGGTGGGCCGCGCCGCCGACGTGCCGTTGCGGCACGTCTTTCACACCCAGTTGCACGGCGTGGAGCTTGCGCTCTGGCGTGCCGACAACGGCACGCTCAACGCCTGGGAAAACCGCTGTCCCCATCGCAGCGTGCGCTTCACGCTGGGCACGAACACCGGCGCGACCTTGCGCTGCCAATACCACGGCTGGCAATACCGCGCGGGCGACGGGCGCTGCACGCATATTCCCGCATCCTTGCAGGGGCAGCCTCCGGCGAGCCTGTGCGCGCGCACGTTCGCCGTTGCGGAGAAAGACAACGGGCTATGGGTCAACTTCGATCCAGCAGCGAAAGACGTCGTGACCGATAGCCTCGATCATGTCGCCGCGCGTGGCGCTGCGCAGCCTGCCGTTCAATGCGCCGCTCCAGGCCGTGGCGGACGCGCTCGCCGCCTACGCGCTTGCGGATGGTGAAGCCGTGCACGCGAGCGTTTCCGTGCGCCGGAGCGGCGAGCGCGTCGGCATTGCGTGGCAGAACGCCGATGGTGCGCATTCGGTCCAGTTCTGGCTGCAACTGGCCAGCGATGCGCGAACGATCGTGCACGGCAACGCGGCTTTCACCGCAACGGCGCAGATCGATCTACCGCGCTTTCACAACCGTTTGCTGAATGCGCTGCGCCGCACGGTGGAGCGCAACACGCACGCGACGGCATCGTTGCGCGAGCAACGTGTTATTCCGATCACGGTGCGTGCGGGCGCGCGGGGTGCTGTAAAGCGCTGGCTGAGCGCAACGGTGCTGAGGCGCGAGGTAACCGCGCAGGACATCGTCGCGTTCGAGTTGAGCGTGCCCGATATCGCCTCGTTGCCGATGGAGCCCGGCGCGCACATCGACGTACAGACGCCCGCGGGCTGCGTGCGCCAATACTCGCTCGTCAACGCACCGGGCGAGCGCGACCGCTTCGTGATCGGCGTGAAGCGCGAACCCGTCTCTCGCGGTGGATCGCGCTCGCTGCACGATGTGCTGGAGGTGGGCGCGCAGATTCTCGTTTCGCCGCCCAAGGCGCATTTCCGCCTCGTGGGGGGAACGCCTGCCGTGCTGATAGCGGGCGGCATCGGCATCACGCCGATTCTCGCCATGGCGGGCGCATTGCAGCATGCGGGTGTGCCGTACCGGCTGCACGATTTCGTGCGTAGCCGCGAGCACATGGCGTTTGCGAGCCGGCTTGCCGAACTGACTGCGCGGCGCATCGTCGGCAATCTGCCGCTGCAGGTGCTCCAGCCGCCCGTGGAAATGGCGCCGTTCACCGTATCGGCGGTCTGGCACGCGCGCCGCCATACGTCGGGCGCGCATCGATGGCTGCGCGGGGAAATCGCGGCGGCAGCCGGACAATTGACTCAGCAATTGGCCGCCGCCGCATGAAGCCTGGGCCCGCCGCTCACCACAACGCCATGCGTTGCACCACGCGATCGCGAATCACGAAGCGATGCAGCAGCGCGGCCGCGACATGCAGGCAGATCAGCGCGAACAAGGCCCACGCGAGAACGCTGTGAACGTCGCCCATGGCATGCCCGAAGGACGACCCCGCAGGCGAGAGCGCGGGCAGCGGCGCCACGCCGAACAGCGTCAGCGGCCAGGCCCGCGACGACGCATTGATCCAGCCGAGCACCGGCACGGCCACCAGCAACGCGTAAAGTGCAATATGCGTGAGCGTGGAAATGGTGCGCAGCGGCTGCGAGAGTTCGCTTGCGGGCGGGGGCGGGCGATGCGTGGCGCGCCAGAGGATACGCAGCGCCATGGCGGCGACCAGCGTGGTGCCGACGATCAGGTGCGCCGCAATCAGACCGACCGGCTGGGTATCGCGGTGAACGTCGGGCATCGTCCAGCCCAGCACGAACTGTGCGCCCACGAGCGCCACGACGAGCCAGTGAAGAAGACGCGCGGGCGCATCGTATCGTAATGGGGTATGCATGGAGACCTCGACGCAAGAGAGTGAATTCGAGCACCAATTGTAGCCGCCGACCGTTAACTAAAGATTAAGAGGGGACGAACCGTTAGTAAGAAGTTAATCTTTTCGTCAGAAAACACTGCTACGCTCGGTTAACCGGCGAATGGCGAACGAACCGCGGACGAACCAGATGGGCACTCGAAGGGGCATGTAATGTTTTTGCAACCCTGGTTTTTGCAACCTTGGCTTTTGCAGCTTTGCCTTTCTGCCGGGCGACGGCGCGCCTGGGAGGCGTCATGGTAGCGGCCGCCGCTTCTGTCGATATCGCTTCGGTTGCGCTTCTGCCGGGGCATGTCGCGCTGCTGACCATTACTCACATGGTTGCGCAATGCCTTGCGATCCTGTGCGGCCTTGGCGCCATCTTCGGCATTGTCTATACGGTGGTGGCAAGCTGGCTGATAGGCCGCTTTTTTGCGCGCGACGTGGCTGCGCCGCAGCGCTTTCCCGCCGTCACCATCGTCAAGCCGCTGCACGGCGACGAATGGCAACTCGAAGCGCATCTCGCCAGTTTCTTCGAGCAGGATTATCCGGGGCCGGTGCAGTATCTTTTTGGCGTTCATGATGCGCACGATGCAGCGCTCCTGGCCGTCGAAAGGCTGCGGGTTCGCTATCCCGGCGCGCATATCACCGTGGTGGCCGATGCGCGCCTGTACGGGCCCAACCGAAAGATCGCGAATCTCGTGAACATGCTCGAAAAGGCCGAGCACGAGGTGCTGTGTTTCGCCGACAGCGATGTCTGCGTCGAGCGGAATTATTTGCGCCATATCGTCGGGACGCTGCAGCAACCGGGCGTGGGGCTCGTGACGACGGTTTATCGCGGCCGCCATGCGACGGGATTCTGGCCGCGCCTTGCCGCCGCGCTGACCAATTATCATTTTCTGCCTGGCGTGGTCACGGGGCTCGCGCTCGGGCGCGCCCGGCCGTGTTTCGGCCAGTCCATCGCCATGACTCGCGAGATGCTCGCGCGCATTGGCGGTCTGGCCCAGTTCGCGCATCACCTTGCGGAGGACCATGCGGTGGGCGAGGCCGTGCGGCGCGCGGGCGCCACCGTCGCCATTCCGCCCATTGTGGTGGAGCACGCTTGCGCGGAGAATACGTTTTCCAGGGTGTTCGCGCACGAATTGCGCTGGAGCCGCACCATCCGAGCGGCGGACCGCTCGGGGCATCTGGGCGCGGTGCTCATGCATCCGTTGCCGCTCGCGCTGCTTGCGGTGGCGATGTCGGGCGGCGCGATCCCCGCCTGGGCGCTGGCCGGTGTTGCGTTGTGCGCCCGCGCGCTGCTGGTCTGGAGGACCGATCGCGCCACCGGGAAAAAGTGCAGCGGGCTGTTGTGCCTGCCGCTTTGGGATGCGGCCCAGTTCGCGATTTATGCGGCGAGCTTTTGCTCGTCGGGCGTGGTGTGGCGCGGGACGCGTTTTCGCGTCGACGCGAACGGGATGCTGTCACCCGTTCAAGACAAATGAGTAGATCAACGATATCAGCGGATGAAACACCTTGGGCGTATTGCTGCGCTGTGCGGTCTCGCGGTTGCCGCGTGGCTCGTATGGCGCGACCATCCCGCAGCCGTGCTGCAACTCCTGCAAGGCGCAGGCATGGGCCTCGTGCTGGCCGCCTTGCTGCATATCGTGCCGATGGCCGCGAACGCCTGGGACTGGCGCACCCTGATTCGCAGGGCGCAGCGACCGTCGTTCGCGACCATGCTTCGGTTCGTGTGGATTCGCGAGTCCATCAACAATCTATTGCCAGTCGCGCGCATCGGCGGGGAAATCGTCTCGTTCCGCCTGCTCGGGCGCGCCGGCGTGCGTCCCGCGACGGCGGCGGCGAGCCTCGTCGTCGACATGCAGCTCACCTTGATCAGCCAGCTCGTCTTTGGGCTGATCGCCGCCGGCTATCTGCTCGAACATTCGAATTCCGATGCCGCGCGCGTGGCAGGGCGGCTGGCGTGGGGCATCGCCGTAATCGCGCCGGTGCTGGTGCTGTTCGCACTCGTTCAGCATGCGCGGCCATTCGAGCGGGCCGCTCACGTCATCAACCGGGTCACGAGCGGCAAGGTGGTCGATCTGGTGGGCAAGTCGGTGCGCGTCGACCAGTCGGTCAAGCTGATCTGGCGGCAGACGGGTGTGGTCGTCGGCTATCTGCTCATCTGGCAGACGCTGCAGTGCGCGGGCTACGCACTTGAGATCTGGGGCGCGCTGCACGTGCTCGGCGCGCAGGCGAGCTTTGCTCAGGCGTTCGTGATCGAGGCGCTGATTCAGCTTGTCAGTAGTGCTGCGTTTCTGGTGCCGGGCGGCCTGGGGGTGCAGGAGGGCGGCTTCGTGCTGATTGGCGGGCTGCTTGGTTTCGACGCGCCCACGTGTCTCGCGCTCGCCGGCGCGCGGCGCGTGCGCGATCTGCTGTTTTATGTGCCTGGTTTGCTCGCCTGGCAGGCCGCGGAGTATGCGCTGCCATCGCGCCGGGCAGAGGGCGTGCAGTAATCAGCAAACCCTGGGGCGGGAATACGCATCCGATCTCGCGCGTATGTGCGCTATCCCACGCCCACGCCCGCCAGCGCCACGATCTGGCGAATCGACACCGCGCCGTAGCCTGCCGCCGTTGCGATTGCGCCAGGCGTGGGCGGCCTGACGTTTTTCAAACCGGACACTCCCGCGAGCATTCCTCCCTACACTGTTATGTGTATCCCGCGTCGGCCGCTGGCAGGGCAATTCGCGTGCCAGTGGGTATCGGCGCAAGATAATGGAACAGGAAAGGGACATTGCGATATGAACTGGACAACCCACGAAGTCACGAATGTCGTGCCGGAACTGAAAAATTACAACCTCTACAGCACCGATATCGTGCTGCAGGAGGCGGTCCAGCGCGGCGGCGGCGCAGCCTATGAAGAGGAATTGACACGCCATGGCGCGCTGCTCGGCAGCGAAGAAATGGTGCAAATGGCTGATGACGCCAACCACTTCAAACCCGAACTCCATACCTTCGATCGCCAGGGTAATCGCATCGACCGTGTGGAATTCCACCCCGCCTGGCACGGCTTCATGAAAATGGCGCGCGAGTATGACCTGGTCTCGCGGCCATTCAGCGATTTGCGGCCGGGCGCATGGGCGGCGTATGCGGCGGGATTTTCGATGCATGGCCAGATCGAGGCGGGATCGCAATGCCCGAACTCGATGACTTTCGCATGCATTCCGGTGCTTCAGAAGGAGCCCGAACTATTCGTTCAGCTTGCGCCGAAGCTCTATTCGCGCAGCTACGACGCCCGCGATATTCCGTTCGAGCAAAAATCGTCGATGCTGGTCGGCATGGGCATGACGGAGAAGCAGGGCGGCTCCGACTTGCGCGCCAATAGCACGCGCGCCACGCCGCTGCGCGGCCAGGGGCGCGGCGCGGAGTACGAGATTACGGGCCACAAGTGGTTCTTCTCCGCGCCCATGTGCGATGCGCACCTCGTGCTCGCGCGCACGGAGAACGGCCTTTCGTGCTTCTTCGTGCCGCGCTGGCGTCCTGACGGCAGCAAGAACGCCATTCATATCCAGCGCTTGAAGGAAAAGGTCGGCAACCGCTCGAACTCCAGCAGCGAGGTCGAATTCCTGGGGGCCTGGGGGCGCATGGTTGGCGAGGAAGGGCGCGGCATCCCGACCATCATCGAAATGGCGTCCTATACGCGCCTGAATTGCGTCATGGGCAGCACCGGCACGATCCGCCAGGCGCTCGTGCAGTCGATTCACCATGCACGCGGTCGCCAGGCATTCGGCAAATACCTCGTCGACCAGCCGCTGATGCGCAACGTGCTGGCCGACCTGGCGCTGGAAAGCGAGGCCGCGACGCAATTGATGATGCGCCTCACCGAAGCGTTCGCGCGCGCGGAAGACTCGCCGCTTCAGCGCGCCTACAAGCGGATCGTGACGCCGGCGTCCAAGTACTGGATTGCCAAGCGCAGCATCGAGCTGACCGGTGAAGCGATGGAAGTGTTCGGCGGCAATGGCTATATGGACGAAGGTCCGATGGGGCGCCTGTATCGCGAGGCGCCGGTCATCTCGATCTGGGAGGGATCCGGCAACGTGATGGCGCTCGACATGCTGCGTGCGATCGGCCGCGAGCCGGACGCGCTCGAAGCGCTGATGGGCGATCTGGCCTCGGTGTGCAGCGGCGACGCGCGTTTGCGCCCGAGCCTCGAAGCCATTGCGCGCGCGTTCCGGCAAGACGGCGATACGCTCGAATTCCTCGCACGGCGCGAGGCGCAACGTCTGATTCTGCTGGTGCAGGCGCGTTTGCTGCACGAATTCGCGCCCGCTCCGGTGGCGGACGCGTTCATCGCCAGCCGCTTCGACGACCAGTGGGGCCGCGTGTTCGGCACGCTGCCCGCCGGCGTGGAGGTGGACGCGATTCTGGAGCGCGCGCTTCCGCTCGCGTGACCGCTCGGGTTGCACCAGTTGGCCGATGCGTTTTCGCCGAGCGCATCGGCACCCTGCGCGTCGCGGTGATGGCGCCAGGGCGGGCCGCTGCCATTGGCGCGCCGGCCCGCCGGTTCGCGTCTACGAAGTGACCCGTTCAGCGCCGGAAGCCGCCGTGAAAGCCGCCGCCGAATCGGCCGCCCATGCCGCCTCCACTCCATCCCCCGCGCGAGCCGAAACCGCCGCCGAAGCGCTGCTCGCCGAGCGAGCGCGCGCCTTGCTGGCGATTGAGGTCGTTGCCCAGGTCGCCGCCCGGTTGTGCCGATTGCCAGCCGTTTGACGTGTGCTGTTGCCAGCCGTTGTCGGCGGTGTGCCGGTAAACGTTGCCGTCGTGGCCCGCATAAACGTCACCGTTGTTCCAGGCGACTGAGTTGCCGTTGTTGTGGTTCGTCACGTAACCCCGGCTTCCTGCCTCATGCTGGCCGGTTTGGATATTGCCCGCCACGCCGAACTCCGCGGCGCCCGAACGCCCGGTGTTCGGGTTGTAGCCCCCGACCTCGCGCCCGCCCGCGTAGTTGCCGTTGTACTGATTGCCGACGACGCCGCCCCGGCCCGCTGCCTGGCGCCCGGTCACCGGGTTGCCGTAAGCGCCCTGGTGCCCCGCCGCGTAATTGCCCGAGTACGGATTGAACGCGCCGCCCGCGGCACCCCGATAGTGGGCGCCGGTTACCGGGTTGTAGCCCGCGCCTGCTGCGCCGCGCCACTGCGTGCCGGTCCAGCCGTTCCATCCCGACGCATGGGTCACGGTGCCTTGCCCCCAGCGGCCGTAGAAGTTCGTCTGGTTGATATTGACGCTGCCCCAGCCCCCGCCGCCCCAGTAGCCGCCCCAATACGGCCCCCAGTAAGGCGATGCGCAGCCCCAGATCGCGCCGGCGGCGAAGCCGAATGCGAATCCTTCCGCTGCGCCCAGCGCGAAGCCGGCGCCGTAGCCATAGGTGGCGGGATAGCCGTAGTAGACGTCGCCCACATACGCCGGATAGACATAGCCGGTGCCGTAAACCACAGTGCCGTCCGGGCTGATCACCACCCCCATGTAACCAGGTGTGTAGCCCACCACGACCGTATCGGGCGTGTACGAATAGATCTGCACGTACGTCACATAATGAATCGGACTGCTGACCGGTATCGTGTAGATGACGCCCGGCACCGAAGTCGCAACCGTCCAGGGCCCGAGCGCCGAGCCCGAAACGAACCACACGCCATTGGACACGGCGTAGAAGTTCGACGCATCGACTTCGATCACGGGCGTGGCCGTGTTGACGGCGTAGTTAAGCGAGGTGCCCGATACCGGCTGGAAGCGGGGCGCGCCGTCGTAATTCACTGTCAGCCTGGCCTGCGAACGCGATACCGTTGCTGTCTGCGGAATCGTCGCGGCTATTTCGGCCTCTTTCGCTTCCGGGGTGTTGGGCACGGAGACCAGCACGTTGGCCTTCGGGTCGTGCGTCGATATCTTCGCGAAGTCGGGTGGCAGGTCGCTGCCGGCCACCCAGCGCCATGGACCGCTCGTGGAGGCCGCGCGGAACCAGCGGCCCGAAATCAGCAGGTAATACGTATTCGTGGACGGATAGACGAAGACGGCGTGATCGGTATTGGTGATCGTCAGCAGGTTGGTTCCCGCGACCGGCGAGATCTGCGCGGCGCCCTGGGTCACGACCAGCTCGGTGGGCTGCGTGGCGAGCATCAAGGCCGGCGCCGGCACGACCGGCTTGCCGTCCGACGGCAGCATGGCGTCGGCGGCCGTGTGTTTTTCGCTCGTTTGCGCCGCCGCAAGCAGCGCCTGCTGCGGACCAGCCACTTGCTGCCATGGCCCGCTCAGGCCCCGCGCCGTGTACCAGTAACCCGCGGCATGCACGTAGACCGCGCCGTTTGCATCGCGCATCAGCAACGCGCGGCTGTTGATCGCGCGCGAGAAGCCGGTGCCGGCGATCGGGCGCCAGGCCGGTGCGCCATCGACGAGGACCAGCACCGTAGGCGTGTCCTTGAAGACGATCTGCGGCACGTCGTTCTTGACCGCAATGCGCATGGAGCGATCGAGCCCTTGCGACGCGGCGTAGCTCGTTTGCAGCTGGTCGAGCGAAACGGTCATGCCGCTGGAGGGAATGTGGGCGACCAGGGCACCCTTGACGCGCCCGGCCAGGCTCGTGTCCGTCGGCACCTCGACCGAGGCGATCTGGATTTGCGTCAACTGCACAAGACCGGCGGCCTTGTCGATATCGGCCTGCGCCGAGAAGTGGGCGATGCCGTAGGTGGGGGTGCCGTTCGACGCGCCAACGGCAATCGCCGCGCGGCCTGCGATGCGGTTGCCGGTCCATTGCTCGATTTGCGGCTGGAACATCTCGACGCGTTCGGTGCCGTTCTCCAGCATGCGCGGCCAGCCGCGCTGATCGGCGGATTGCGCCTGGGTTGCCGGCGCGTCGGCCGCACGGGCGGCAGGCGCATTCCACATCAGCGCAGTGATCGACAGCATCGCGGCCACAACTGTGGCGCATGCGGGTTTTACACGGTGTGGCTCAACTACTCGACTCGCTCGTGGTGACATCAACGGGTGCTCCTGAGCTGGCATCGCAATAGCGGCAGGGGCAAGCGCAACTGCCGATTGTCGTTGGGGTGTGAGACGTGGCGGCGGCCGGGTTGCCGCCTCCACGTCGGGCGGGAGGTAACGGCGGGTCAACGCTTAGAAGCGATGGCGGATCCCCGTGGTCACCACAACCTGGCTGCGGCTCGTGGAAGGCGCGCCGGTACCGTTGATTTGCGCCGCATTCGTGCCTTCCGCATTGTTGGCGCCGATCTGGAAGACGCTCTGCGCGTAGAGGTCCGTGCGCTTGGACAGCGAGTAGTCAGCCTGAAGACCGAACTGGTTCCAATGCGCCGAGCGATTGTCCGAGGCGCCGCTTCCCGGCGTGTTGCGCAGACCTTGCGTATAGGTATAGGCCGCGCCCACGTAGAAGGCCGGCGTCAGGTTGTAGCGAGCGTTGACTTCATAATTGTTGTAGCGCACCGACGCATCCGCGAGCTTGTCCTGCAAGCGGGTCTGCGTGAACACGGTGCCGACGATCATCGGGCCGAACGCATAGCTCGCGCCGAGACCCCAGGTGCGCTGATTCTGGACGCCGGGCAGATTGGCCGTCGTGAACGCCGGCAGATTCTGCACCGCGCCGTTAGCGTTACTGGAGTCGAGGCCCTGAAGCTGCAGGTAGGCCGCGCCCAGACGCAAGCCGCCATTGGCGTAACCCATGCCCGCGCTATAGGCGCGGTTGTCGGCAAAGCCCGCACTGTTGGAGAAGCCATACAGGGCGCTCGCCGAGAAGCCAGCGTAGTTCGCACTCTGATACTTGATCGTATTGCTGAGGCTGAACGAGCCATTGAGGTTGTCGTCGTCGCCCGGGTGAGCGAAGTAGGTGCCGCCCCACGTACCGGTTGCCGACATCGGCGCGACGTAATCGACCATGGAATCGTACTGGCGGCCCAGTGTCACCGTGCCGTATTGGCTCGAAAGGCCGACATAGGCCTGGCGGTTGAACAGCGAGCTGTTCACGGTGCTGCCGTTCGTCACGTTGAAGCCGCTTTCGAGGTTGAAGACCGTCTTCAGGCCGCCGCCGAGATCCTCGACGCCACGCAGGCCCCAGCGGCTTTGCTGGATGTTACCGCCAGTCATGCCGAACACGGCTTTGCCACCGGTCAGGCCGTTCGGCGACATCGGCGAGGAAGTGCTCGCCTCGTTGCTCACGTAAGTCAAACCTGCATCGATGAGGCCGTATAGCGTGACGTTGCTTTGAGCATGGGCGCTGCCAGCGGCTGCGGCGACTGTGGCGGCAAGAATATAGGTCTTTTTCATGGATCGCTCTTATCTGAACTACGACTGACGAATGGGAAATAAGCACATAGCGCGTTTGTGCGGGAACGGACTATACATATCCCTTGAAATGACAGCCACGGAGCGTCGATGATTTTTTCTCTGCGCTAATTTAAAGAGATGAATATTGGTGATAGGCACATCCGGAGGGGCTGACGTAGCAGCGCACAGACATCTAATTCTAAAAGACATTTTTTCAAAACGAGCGCGTCTGCCGGGAGTGCGCTCTCAACGCCTTTACCTCAAGATTGAGAATCGATGCTTGAGGGTTTTGACTTAAATCACTACCTGTAATGTGTTTGCATGATTCTGATTTTTTGCGGCACCTGATTCCGGCTAATTCGATGAATGAAATACGAATTCCTGTCAAAGATTCCGGAAAATATTTATATATCTAGCAACAAACGGCCGCCCGGTTGACTCGCGTTGATGTGCGCTGCCGGGACGGCCGTGGCGGCTGCGCATGTCTTGCACAGGCGTTGCGGACGCTCACTGCTCCTGTATGGCTTGAGGCGTGTTGCGGAAGCTGATCGCCATGCGGTTGTAGGTGTTCATCAGGCCGATGGCGATCGTGAGGTCCACGAGCTCGCGCTCCTCGAATACCGCGCGAACTTCCTCGTATGCCGCGTCCGGAACGCCGGTCTGGGCGACGAGCGTGACCGACTCGGCCCAGGCAAGCGCCGCACGCTCGCGCGGATCGAATAGATGGCCGGCTTCCCTCCAGGCCTGCACCAGCGCCAGCTTTTCCACTTTCACACCTTTTTTCAGCAGGTCGCGTGTGTGCATGTCGAGGCAATAGGCGCAGTTGTTGATCTGCGAGATGCGCAAGTACACCAGATCGACGAGAACGGGCGAGAGCCCGCTTTGCATGAGGTAGCCATAGACGCCGCCAAGCGCCTTGGCGCCTGCGGGCGCGATCTGGTTGTAATCGAGACGTTTGCTCATGAGTGTTCTCCTGTGTTTGCTGGGCTGGCTTACTTGACCGGCGTGGTCAGAACCTTGTCTCCGGTATCGACGACGAACACTGCAAGCAGCTTCGCTGGGGCGGTCGTGCTCGCATTGCGGCTGACGCGGTGAATGGCGCCCGGTGTTTCGAAGAAGTTTTCGCCGGCGTGATAGACGCGCTTGGGGCCGTCGTCCACTTGCGACTCGATCGCGCCCGAAACGACATACGCATAAATAAATGCCGACCTGGCATGCTCGTGCGGCGGCGAGGCGCCGCCAGGGGCATAGTCGACCACCACGGCCGTCAACGACTTGCCGGGCAGGTTGGGAAGGGCGTGCTCGAAATTGGGCGTGACGGCTGCACCGCCGTCATGCGCGATGGCGGGCGCGGCGACGCTGAGGGCAAGCGCCGCGCAGGCCGCGCCGAGTGCGATTCGAATCTTCATGACAGGTTTTCTCCTTGTGACCAGAGCTATTGTGGCGGGATGCTGGGCCACAAGAAAGCACCAGAAATGAACATTCTTTATGTACCATGAGCGCATGTCCCAGCCGCTCAAAATCGAACTCGACCGGTCTGCGAAGACGCCTTTGGCCGAGCAGATCCGCACCGCAATCAGTGCTGCCATCGAGGGCGGCGTGCTCGCGCCCGGCGCCCGTCTGCCTTCGTGGCTCGATCTTGCCGCGCAGCTGGGCGTGGCGCGGGGCACGGTGCGCCTCGCCTACGAGCGGCTCTCCGACGCTCAACTGATCGTCGCTTCCCGGGCCGCTGGAACGCGCGTGGCGGACCGGCCGCCCGCCGCGCCAGTCGTGCACGAGCGCAGCGATCCGGGCTCGTTCATGGAAATGTATCGGGAACTCACCTCCGGCCCGGCTATCTTCCAGATGGGCGTGCCTGCCCAGGAAACGCTTCCCGCGCGGCTCTTCACCAAGGTACGCTCGTTCGCGCTGCGCGCGGAGTCGAGCGCCTCGGTTGGCTATCCCGACCCGCGTGGCGAGCCGGAATTGCGGCGGGAAATCGCCGCGTATCTGGCCATTGCGCGCGGCATGACCTGTTCGCCCGCGCAGATCATCGTCACGAGCGGGTTCAGCGGTGGTCTCGGGCTGGCGCTGCGCGGGCTCGCCCTCGATGGACATAAAGCCTGGTTCGAAGACCCCGGTTTTCCGTTCACGCGGCATGGCCTGGAACTCGCGAGGCTCGAGCTTGCCCCGGTGCCGGTGGACATGGAAGGCATCGACGTCGATTACGGCATGAGGCATGCATCCGACGCGGCGCTTGCCGTCGTGACACCTGGGCAGCAGGCGCCGCTCGGGCCCACGCTGTCTCTGGCAAGACGGCTGCAACTGCTCGATTGGGCAGCGAAGCAGGGCGCATGGATCGTTGAGGATGACTATCTAAGTGAACTGCAACTGAATGCGCGCGCGGCGCCCGCGCTCGCGTCGCTCGATCGCAGCCAGCACGTCATCCATATCGGCTCCTTCAGCAAGACGCTCAGCCCGGCCTTGCGGCTGGGATTCGTCGTCGCGCCCATGCTGCTCGCGTCGCGGTTCGCGGAGGTGGCGGCCTGTCTCGCGCCGGCACCGTGGCCCTCGGTGCAGCTCGCAACGGCGCAGTACATGCGCGAGGGCCACTACTTGCGCCATCTGCGCCGCCTGAAGCGGCTCTATTGCACGCAGCGCGATAGCTTGCTCGCATGCCTCGAAGAACGCGGCTTCGAGACCCGGGCGGCGGGCCTCGCGGTGCTCGTGCGTCTGCCCGACGGCGCGCCTGATGTGTCCATCTTCAGAGAATCGCTGGCTTTCGGATTGGGTCCCGCACCGTTGTCGCCCTGGTATATGTCGCCGGCGAGTGCGCGATCCGGCCTGCTGCTGGGTATTGCGACATCGCCGGAGCGCAACCTCGCCCGAAACTGCGATCGGCTGCTGGACGTGATCCGACGGCACGCGTGAGTGGCAGCGTAGACGCCATTGGCCGGTGTGCCGTGCTACTCTGCGCGCATATTTTTGTAAGCCGTCCGCAGGGCGATGCATTTTTTATTGCAAGGAATTCATGGAGTCCACGTTGATGAAACCCTTCGAGTCGATCGATGGGAACCGGCCGCGCATGCACCAACGCGCACGCATGGCGTGTCCTGCTGCGTCGATAGCGCTCGCGTTTGCCTGGCTGGCCCTTCCGACCCAGGCGCAAGCGCAGGAATTCTCACTGTTTGGCGGCGGTTCGCGTGCCAGCGACATCAATACCTATACGTGGGCCTTCAACTATCAAGAGGGGCTCGGCAAGTACTTCGCGGCAAGCTTCACGTGGCTCAACGAAGGGCACATCCGAATCACCATCGCGATGGCCAACTGGTTCAGCTCTGGGCGCCGATGCCGGTCGGCAGCCCGCAGTTCGTGGTGCAGGCCGGCATTGGGCCGTATCGCTACTTCGATACGACTACCGCCGACCAGGGCGGCAGCTATTCGGACGTGCACGGCTGGGGCGTGGTGTACAGCCTGCGCGGGTCCTGGTACGCATCCAACCGATGGGTCACGCAATTGCAGTTGAACCGTGTGCACGTGCAGCGCGGCCCGGACTCCACCGGCGTGATGCTCGGTGTCGGTTATCAGCTCGACGCGCCCGATACGCCGGGGCCGCGCGACTGGGCGGTCGGCTCGACAAAGAAAACGACCCATAACGAAGTTGCCGTGTACCTCGGCAAAACCATCGTCAACTCGACCAGCTCGCCGGGCGCATTTGGCGGTGCCATCGAATATCGGCGGGGCCTCGCAAAGTATGTGGACTGGACGGTCGGCTACATCCACGAAGGCAGCAGCGCGGTCGCCCGCCGCGACGGCATTGCCAGCCAGCTTTGGCTCACGCGTGCGTTCCTCAACGACGCCGTGACGCTGGGTGTGGGCGCAGGTGCGTACTATGCGATCGATGAGCACGAGAACAGCCGCTCGCCGGGGCCGGGCGCGGGGACATTCTCTGGGATCGTCACGATTGCCGGCTCGTATCGTTTCAGCCAGCACTGGGATGCGCGGCTGGAGTGGAATCGCGTGGTGACGAGCTATAACCGCGACACCGACATCATTTTGGGCGGTATCGGCTATCGGTGGTGACCCTGTGGGCCGACACGGGCTGTCTGGCTCGTTGCGGCCCGAATTACCGGTTCAACGATGCGCCTTTAAATAACTTTCATCGTTTATACAACATGTTCGTTAGTGCACTCACTGCTTTCATTCGACTCTGTTAGCCTTTTCTGCAGGACCAATTCGGGCTGATCCGCGCCCCGAAACGCGCGATTGTCGAATCGAAGACAGGAGGGCTTATCCATGTTGCACTGGCTTTCAAACTTGATCGCCCATCATGCCGCAACGCCGGAGAAGCAGGCCGAACGGGCGCTGGGCGAATTGCGCATGGCGCTGTTTCAGGCCGAGCAGAGGGTATTGGATGCGCAATTGCAGGCCGAATATTATCGTTTGCGCATTGCGTTCTGCGAAGAGGTCTTGAAGACGGGGATCGAACAGGTTTCGGATCACCGCAAGGGACAACATGAGTCCGTCACGCAGGAATTGCGGCCGAATTTAAAGCTGACGACCTCCCAGCAGGCATAAACGAACGAATATCCTTTTCCGACTTTACCAGTCTCCCGGGGCAATGCCACTGTAAAAAAATTCATACTTACCCTGGCCGCCTCGGCGGCCGCTTGCGCCGTCTGGTCCGCCACCGTCCATCCAAACGACCGGGAACTGGTCGTGGCATCGAGCGCCACGGACACTCCGTTCGCGTTTGAAAACAAGGACAAGCAGAGTGTTGACTTCGACATCGACATTATCGATGTGATCGCCAGGCAGCAGCATTTGAAACTGCGTATTGTAAATACGCAGTTCACCAGCATCTTCGCGTCGACCGACGATGACGGCATGAATTTCGTCCATCTCCGGCGTCATGATCAGCGATAAGCGCAAACAGAGTCGAATCTAGGGGGCGGCGCTCACCCTGAACAATGTGATTTCGTTGCTCAAGGATACGCCGGTGATCTCGGCGATCGGTTCTGGGCGAGATGATCTATGCCGCGCGAACCGATCACGTCGCGCCCTGAAGCACACTTGACTATCTTTGACTCTCTTCCGGAACCGTCCTTGATACGATCTCGAATTGACGAGACTCGTGAGCCACGAGTTCGATTCGAAGGGGATGGAACGATGAAGCGGTTCGCGATGACAATCCTGCTGACCATTGCGGTCATACTACTCGTGACGCTCATGGTCGTGCTCAAGACCGCGCCACCTCATGACATTCCGACTGTCGGCAGCACGTCGGTGCCAAGTGATTTGATATGCTAATCATCTGCGCCGCTCAATTGAGCTGATACGAGAACGTCGCATTCACGCGCGGGCTGCGCGACGCGCTTTCTACGGGCGCATCGGCCAGCGCCTTCGCCACCGAGAGATCGAGGCTGTAGTACTTGCCGTCCGTGATCCGGAACCCCGCCGAAGCCGATGAAAGCCGCGAAGGCGAGGGCGTGCCCGCATGCAGGTACACGCGCGCCATGTCGAACGAAACATACGGCGTGATCGACTGCAGCCATACCTTGCCCAGCCTGAATGGATGATTGAGCTCGAGCACGAAGGCCCAGCCCGAATCACCCGATGCCTCGCCGGGCTGATAGCCCGCCGCGAAGCGCTGCGCGCCGAACGAGATCTGCTCGGAAGTCGGCAGCGTGTTCGGGCTGTATTGCCCGGTTGCGGCGACGGACGTGCCAAAGCCCATCGGCCAGTCGTTGCTCTGCGAATACGAGGCATCGGTGCGCACGAAATTCAGCGACACCGGATTATGCAGCGAGAGACCGGGAATATTCGTTTGGGCCGACTTCGACGTGCCGAGAATGTCGAAGGCCTTCGCCACCACGAGGCTCGCCTTGCGCACCTGGCCCGGCTTCACCTCGGTGTAATCGGCTTGCAGCTGCAGCACGCGCACCTGTGAACTCAGGTCGTATTGCAGTCCGTTGAGGGTGTTGCGGTAGCGGTCCTCGTCGTGTGCTGCGTAGGCGCTCGCGGTGCCGATGAGGCTGCGTGTATTGCCCAGCAGCAGCGGATACGAGAGCGAGCCCGTGAGCTTGTCGCTGATGACGGTGCGCTCCACGTAAGCCGGCAGGCCCGGGTTGTCGACCGGGTTGCCGCGATAGTGCGAGGCGTCGAGCTTCGCGGCGAGGCCGTCGCTCGCGATCGGCACGGCCGCGTGTGCGGCGAGGTACGTGACGTTGTCGCGTCCTTTGGGCAACAGTGCGGAGAAGCTCAACTGCTCGCCAAACGGCGTGAGGCCGTTTTCGGTGAGCGTGAGGAGGCCCTGCACGCCGGGGTGATTGAAGTCGATGCCGGTGCTCACGTCCCAGGGCTTTTGCGTGGCGTCGAGTTCGAGCGTGGTGGCGCCGTCGGTGGTCGTGGGCGGTGGCACGTTCGCCTTCACCTTGAGGCCCGGCAGCATGCCGAGCACGTTGATGTGGCGCTGGAACGTGGCGGTGCGCAGCGGCCGGTCTTCGGCGATGTGCGCAGCGATCGCGCGCATCCTGCCCTCGAGCGCGCCGGGCTTGCCTGTGATCTTCACGTCTTTCACGTAGCCTTCCACGACCGTGATGCGCACCACGCCGCCCGCGAAGTCCTGCGCGGGCACGAATGCGAACGAGAGCGCATAGCCCCGGTCCTGATAGAGCTTCGTCACGCCATTGGCGGTTTCGATGAGCTGGCCGATCGTGATGTCGTGATTCGCGAGCGGCGCGAAGCGGCGGGCGACCTCGTCGAACGGAATCGATTTCACGCCCTCGACCTTGGCGCGTTGATTTGGGGCAGGGCATCCAGGGGATTGCCGCCCTGCAAACCACCCGCCGATACCGGCCGGTTCTGCTGTGCGAGCGCGACTCTCGTCAAGCCCGCGCTCGCGATGATCCCCGCCGTGGCGAGCACGGCCCATGGTGCGCCTTTCATTGAACTACCCTCGACTTGTCGGGCGGCGCACGCCGGTTGCCTCGGTCCTCCGGCGTGTCCGTCTCTTTATGCCGCCTTTGTGGCGGTCTTTATGCGGCTCCTGATTGCCTGTATTTTTTATTACGGCATGCAAACGACAATATGAAGCCGGCGGGGAAGATTATTTTTTCGCGCCGAGCAGGCTGCCAGTAAGTGACGTGAGGCTATTGAGCGGGGCGGCCGTATTGCTGCCGGAGCTGTCGTCCGTCAACGAAATGAGTGAAAGGCCCGGCGCGGCGCCACCTGTGCTCGATGTGCCGGAAGTGCTCGCGGTCCTGACGCCGGCGCCGACACCCACGCCTGCTCCAACGCCGACGGCCGCGCTGCCGCCATTGGTTCCGCCCGTTCCACCTGTCGCGCCGCTCAGGATGCCCGTGACCGCTGCGAGCGGTGAACCTGCGCCGTTCGTGCTGCCGCCGGACAGCAGATTCCCGGCGCTGGCGACGGTCTTGCCCGTGTCGGCGACGAGGTTGCCTGCGCCCGCCGTGACCGGATTCGCGCCGCCGGTTTGCGCCACCAGTGCGCCACTTTTCTGTAGCTCACCGCCGAGTGTTTGCAGCAGACCCGAAGTTGGTGCACCAACGCCTGTTGTATTCCCTACCGTTTGCGTGGTGGCAGCAAGTGTCGAGGTGATGGGCGTGATGGTCGCGCTCATTTGTGCCGTGGATTGCTGCACCGGGCCCTGCGTGAATGTGTTCGTGAGCGAGTTGCCCGTGCCGGTGACGGTGGTGCCAACCGTACCGACCGTGCCGCCGACGGGCGTGGTAACGGCGGCGAGGGGCGCAAGCGGGCCGCTGCCGACGCTCGTAACGAGCTGGCCTGTGCTGGTGACGGCCTTGCCTGCATCGCTCACGACACCGCCGGTGCTAGCGAGCGTGGTGCCTGCCGGGTTGCTGCTCGCACCGATCTGGCCAAGCCCCTGGGATATGCCGTCGCCGAGTGTGGAGATCGCGCCGCCCACATTCTGAACGACACCGCCTGCGGCCTGAGTGGTTTGCGGGTTCGTGCCGGGCAGCGTTTGCGCAGCGATGGTGCTGCCGACGCCCGAGACAGTCGAGCCGGCGTCGCTAACGACGTTGCCCACTGGCTGCACGAGCTGGCCCACGGCATTGGCAGCGACGGCCTGGCCGCCGTTGTTTCCACCATTGTTGCTGGCGCTATTGCCGTTGCCGCCCACGCCGCCATTGTCCCCGGTGGTCGTGCCACCGCTGCCTGACGAGGTGCCCGCTGAAG
This sequence comes from Paraburkholderia sp. A1BS-2L, assembly GCF_051125205.1. Classification (NCBI taxonomy): domain Bacteria; kingdom Pseudomonadati; phylum Pseudomonadota; class Betaproteobacteria; order Burkholderiales; family Burkholderiaceae; genus Paraburkholderia; species Paraburkholderia sp. A1BS-2L. The sequence goes on along the minus strand of NZ_CP120430.1, from coordinate 474,677 downwards.
TGCCTCCATCCGACCCGCCGCCGTTGGTGCCTCCGCCCGCGCCACCCGTCGTCTGCAAGGCGCCGCCGCTGCCGGTTCCGCTGCTGAGCGAGCCCGAGCCGCCGCATGCGCTCAGCGACAGCAGAGCGGCGGTGGTCGCGGCTATGGCCGTCAAGCGGGCGGCTTGTGCAATGCGCTTTTGGTCCATGGTGTGTCCTCCTCTCCGATAGGTATGGCCCCGATCTGTGCGCTGTTGTTTAGCGCGGCACGCATGGCAATTGCCGCGATTCAATTAACGTATTTTTATCGAGCGCTCATGTCGCGTTTTTATAGTTCACCGAAGCACAACTCTCAATAAATAATCGGCGATTTGACAATATTTAAAAATAACCGCTATCGAGTGCCAAATTAGAAAGGATCTGGAAAGAAGTCCGGCCATTAAAAAGCTGGAGGGGAATTGATTGAACGATATTTTTCAGCCGTTCCAATAGCGGCTGGAATCGCATTCCGGAATTAAACGGCCTTTTACGACTGAACAGTCAAAAGCTCATAGCGCCGGCTATTGCGCCGTTCTCACTTCTTGTCACGCTCGTTCCAGTTCATCCGATGTCGCTCCACAGTCTCGCGATGGCGTTCATCGTCTTCGGCATGCAGATAAAGGCTGGTGGTGTTGAGCGATACATGGCCGAGATTGTCGCGGATCGTGCGCAGGTCCACGCCGCCGTCCGCCTGGTGCGAACCGGCGGTGTGCCTGAGCCAGTGCGCCGAGGCGCGGTCGAGTTCGTCGGCGCGATCGGAGAATTCCGGGCCCTTGTCGCGCAGCCACCCGGCAGCGCCCCCGAAAATGCCCTTGATGGCGTCGTGAACCGCCGAGCGCGACAGGCAGCGAGCCGTGCCCTTGAACGGAAGAATGAGCGGCAGTTCCTCGGCGCGCGTGGGCAGCGCAGACAGCCCATTCGCGACCCGGTACCTACGCAGCTCGGCAATCAATTCGGGCGAAGCGGGGACGATGCGCGCCTTGTCGCCTTTGCCCACGGTTTCCAGCCACCACTGCTCCTGGCCGTCGGCGCCGAGGCGCCGGAAGAAGTCGCCCATCCGCCCACCCGCGACTTCCGAAATGCGCATGCCCTGGAGATAGAACAGCGTAGTGAGCCAGCGGCAGCGCGCGTGATATTTGCGTTCGGCTTCGGACTCCAGCGGCAGTTGCTCGACCCACACCTTGACTTCGTCCCACAGCGATGTGGACAGATAGCGCGTCACACGTGGCGCCGAACGCTTCGCGCGCTGCCGCAGCAGCGCCATGGGATTGCCGCGCAGGTAGCCCGCGTTGACGAGCCAGGTGAACATCGCGTTGAGGATGATGAGCGCCTGACGCTGGCTGGCCGGCGAAAGCGGGCCGTTGAACGGACGCCAGCGTTCGTCGCTGCGCGCATATTTGCCGCCGTTCGCAGAAACCCAGCGGCTGGCCGGCTGCGGGTCGGCGAGGAACGTCTTGTATAGCAGCAGATCCTCGTGCGTGAGCGAGGAAAACGGCTTGCCCAGCTGCACGACGGCCCAAAGCAGCAAACGCTCGGCTTCCTTGCGATAGTTGTCGAACGTGGTTTTGGTATCCGCATAGTTCGAGAGCCACGCGCGCAAGGCATCCAGATCGTTGTCCGCCGAAAGCTGGCTGTTTCCGGCAACGCCACGGTTGCTGCCGTCGCGGCCATCGAGCGCGGACGGCACAATGAGCGATTCGACAGGCTGAATGGTGGCGAGATCGGTGTTTTTCACGGCTGGAAGGCTCCGGCTGGGTATGCGCAGGCTGCTAATTTGGCTGATACTACTATACACGACATTATAGTACTAATGTCGTGTATAGTGCTAAAGTAGCAAAATATATAGCGTATTACGTTGTAAATTTAACGACCCTGGCCAAACTGAGCCTTTCTGCCATTCCGGAACGCGTTCTCGCGCGATCTGATGCGGCGGCTCCGGGCGGTCCCGTCAGACCGGCTGGCGATGCCGCGATCGTGGTATCGCCAGCGCCACCAGTGTGGCACCCCCTGCGGTCTGGGGCGGCCCCGAACAGGTGGGCATACGCCCGCGCCGCACCCCAGGCCACGCCAAGCTCCCAGAGGGTCGCGCCACCGGGAACGACGAACCGTCGCCCCGTATGTGCTATCATTTTTTGATAGCACATGGATATCACTTTTTGCTATCATTGGGCATGAAGACGAAACACGCCCGCACCCTCGCCGCGATCTATACAAAACCGACCCCGGGTGGCATCGTGTTTTCGGACATTGAAGCGCTCGTCGTCGCCCTGGGCGGCGAAATCCACGAAGGCGCGGGGTCGCGCGTCGCCTTCGCGCTGAACGGCCAGCGCCGCTACCATCACCGCCCGCACCCGGGCAAAGAGGCGAAGCGGTATCAGGTGGAAGACTTGCGCGACTGGTTCAGCGAAATGGGGATCATGCCATGAGCAATGCAATGACCTACAAGGGCTATTTCGCCCGCATCGACTTCGACGGGCGCGACAACATTTTCGTCGGACATGTCCTCGGCGTGGACGACCGGATCAGCTTTCACGGCTCGACCGTTGACGAGCTCACCGTCGATTTTCATGCGGCGGTCGATCATTACCTGACGGACTGCGAGCAGGCCGGCCGCAAGCCACAAAAACCCGCGTCGGGCAAACTCATGCTCCGCATTGATCCTGACGTGCATGCCCGCGTGGGCATTGCGGCGGCTGTCTCCGGCGAGAGCGTCAACCAGTGGTCAGAGGAAGTGCTGGGCCGCGCCGCGCGCGAAGTGCTGGAGCGCGCCGCGCACGCCTGAAATCCGGTTCGCCCTGACGAAACGGCTGGCGCCGTGCGCGCCCAGGCAGTTGGGCGCGGCCCCTGCGGAGGTCGGCGTACGCCGGACACTCACCGGGCGCGCGTGGCTGATCTGGCCCGCGGGCGCGCCTTGGGCTGGGGCGCCACCGTGGCCGCAGTCGGGAGCGGCTCAAAGAGCGCCTCCAGATCGTCTTCCGAGAACTTGACGGCCCCCGCGGCATCCTCGGACAGGATCGCGTCGGCGAGCGCGGCCTTCCGTTCCTGCATGGCGACGATTTTTTCTTCCACGCTGCCGGCCGTGATCAGCTTGCAGACGAACACGGGCTTGTCCTGTCCGAGACGGTGTGCGCGGTCGGTGGCCTGGTTCTCGACGGCGGGATTCCACCACGGATCGTAGTGAATCACGGTGTCGGCCGCAGTCAGGTTCAGGCCAACGCCTCCAGCCTTGAGGCTGATCAGGAAGAGCGGGACTTCGCCCCGCTGGAAGCGCGTGACCGGGGTGACGCGATCGGTGGTGTCACCCGTCAGCATCACATAGGGAATGCCGGCCTCGTTGAGCGTGGCGGTGATCAGATCCAGCATGCCGGTGAACTGCGAAAACAGCAGGATGCGCCGCCCTTCCTCGATCAGTTCGGGCAACATCCCGAGCAGCAGTTCCAGTTTGGCCGATTCGCGGATCTGGCCTGCCTGGCCGAGCTTGACGAGCCGCGGGTCGCAGCAGACCTGGCGCAGCTTCAGGAGTGCCTCCAGCACGATGATGTGGCTACGGGCGAGGCCCTTTGCGGTGACGGCCGCGCGGACCTTTTCCTGCATCGCGGCGCGCACGGTTTCATAGAGGTCGCGCTGCGCGCCGTCGAGTTCGACGGTGCGCACGATCGTGGTTTTGGGCGGCAGTTCGGTGGCCACCTCGTCCTTGCGACGGCGCAGCATGAACGGGCGAATACGCCGCGCAAGCAGGTCGCGGCGCACGTGGTCACCGCTTTTCTCGATCGGAGTACGCCAGCGGCGCGTAAAGTCCTGGCGGGTGCCCAGGAAACCGGGCAGCAGGAAATCGAACTGGGCCCATAGCTCGCCAAGGTGATTTTCAAGCGGCGTGCCGGTGAGGCACAGCCGGTGCCGGGCCTGCAGCGCGCGGATCGTGGTGGCGGCTCTCGTCGCAGCGTTCTTCACGTACTGCGCTTCGTCGAGAATCAGCAGGTGCCAGGCGTGCTGCACGAGCATCGCCTGGTCGCGCCACAGCAGCGCATAGGTGGTAAGAATCAGGTCGTGCTGGCCAATTTCATCGAAGCGCTCATGGCGCTGGGGACCGTGGAGGTCGAGCACGCGCAGGTCCGGCGTGAAACGCCGCGCTTCCTCGCACCAGTTGTGCCTGAGCGTGGTGGGCACGACGATCAATGCGGGCCGGTCAAGCCGGCCGGCTTCCTTTTCGGCGAGGATGTGTGCGAGTGTCTGGATCGTCTTGCCAAGGCCCATGTCGTCGGCAAGGACACCCGACAGGTTGTGTTCGCGCAGAAACTGCATCCAGCTGAGCCCCTGGCGCTGGTAGGTGCGCAGTTCGGCCTGCAGCCCGCGCGGCACGCGTGCATCACCCACACCGGGCCCCGCCATCAGGCGCCGGGCAAGTTGCCGGACCGACGCGTCGCCATGGAATTGCCATCGCCCGGTCTGCTCCAGTGCGTCGAGCCTGGCCGCGTCCCATTCCGACAGGCGCAGGCCGCCCTCGCCGACGTGATCGAACAGATCGATCAGCACGCGCACGACAGGCTTCAGGCGCTCTGCGCGCAGGCGCAAGCGCTCGTTCCGTTCGGTCTTCAGCTCGACCGCTTCATCGTCGGCGATGGCATCGAGCCCGCCAGAAAGCCACCGCGGATCGCGCCGGAACAGGTCAGCCAGCAGCGGTTCAAGGCGCACCGTCCGGTCGTTGACAGTGATCCCCATCTCGACATCGAACCAGCCGTCGCCCGCCTGCCGCAGGCTGCCGTCGATGGTCTCGATCTCGATGACATTGAACCGGAACGCCTCGGTCATCGTCACCTGCCAGCCGTTCCTGCGTAGCGCGGGGACGATGAGCCGGGTGAAGGCGGACCAGTCATCGGCATCCTGCAGTCCCAGCACGCCGTCCGGAAACGGCCGCGGACCGTGGGCGCGGGTGGCCGGAATCTTTCTAAGCCCAGCCCTGTGCAGTTCCTTCAGGCGCTGCTGCTCGATCTCGAGCTGACGTTTGAGCTGGAGCACTTCGCCATCCGCGGTGCGTACGAGCGTGGTGTTGCTCTGGGCGTCAATGCGCTCACCTGCGTAAGCAAACCTGACGGTCGCAAAATCCAGTGCGTTCTGCGCACCCGGCGATGACCAGCCCGAACTCCAGGTCGAGAGCGTATCAAGCGACAGCATGGGGACCGGCACGGTGTCGATCACGCGCAAGGTTGACGCGCCCTGTCCGGGCGGCAGCGGCAGATCCGGCGACACCTCGCGCAGCACCTCGCTGACGACGGCGGCCTCATCGAGCGTGATGGAGGGCATCGAGAGGTACTCGTTGAGCTGCCCGGCCGGCCAGGGCACGTCAACGGGGCCGGCTTCCCCCGAATGCGCGTCCAGATACCAGCACGGCTGGGTTGCGCTCAGGAGCACGGTCGCGGACGGCTCGGTCTGCAGTACCGGCCGCACACGCATATCCGGCTGGGTGCGCCACGCAATGTCTCCGGTACGCGACGGGCCAGGGCGCAAGGCACACGGTTCGCCGGAATGCATGGCATTCGCCGCCGGCGAGACGAATGCGCGGCCCGTCGCGACGAGCTTTTCCATGACCGCGGCGCCGGTGGTGCCCTCCAGCCCGAAGCTGCCCGTGTAGTTGCGCGAGCGGCCCAGCCACAACCCGCGCAGGATCGGCAGATCCTCCTCGCTCACAAACTTCGGTGGCTGGACCAGCGCTTTTTCTACGTTCTGCCATGCGTCGTCGAGCGCACGGATCGAGCCATCGGTGCTGACGCGGGCCTTGTAGAGAAAAATCTCCGGGCTTCCGCGATACGATCCGGCAATCACATAGGCCAGCGCATGCGTGGATCGGGTGGCCGCGGGCTTTTTGCCACTGGCGGGCGTCGCGGAGTGTCTGGTTCGAAAGCCTTCGAGCCAGCGCAGCAGCTCGGGGCGCACGCCGGTGGCGGCCTGCTTCGGCAGATGCGCAAGACCGGCGATCAGGAGCGCTGCCACATGCTTGCAGCCGACTTCGACCGGACAGGTACATTCCCCTTCAACCCACATGTCTTCGCCGACATCGTGGAAATAGACGCGCACGTCATACGGCCGGCTGCGTGTGCCCTGCACCAGACCACCCAGGGTATCGTCGGCAATCCAGCGCAGTTCCGAGATGGCATTCGCGTAGTCCCGCGCCTTGGACACGGTGTAGGGATCCAGCCATGCCGTGATTTGCTTGCGATCGTAGAAGACAGACATCGGCCGTAGGTGTCAGGTTAACAACGCAGGCCGCATTTTACGCGGAGCGCTCGCCGCACGGCGCTGCCCGGCGCCCGCAGCGTCGAGAATCCGGATCAGGACTGCCCCTGCTGCCGCACATCGCGGAGCGGCGTCTTGGGCCCTTCACGCGCGGGGTCCCGCGGCGCCGGACGAGACGCCTCCATGAGCAACGCGCGCAGCGTGCGCGCCGGTGGCTGCCGCATGGCGCACGGGCATTCTGGAGAGCGACCTGGGGCATTCGATGGCTCGAATCCCGGGATACGTTCTCAACGCACCGCGGCCGGGGCATTTCATATTTTCGTTACCGCCCGGCGCTAAGCTCAGCCTGCGCAAGTGAGACACATTCTTCGTCCGTCATCACGTGAATCCGTGGCGGTTGCAATCAGCTCAAAAGCTGTATAAATTTACAGTGTATTTTTATACAGTATGATCGGGAGGCGACAATGGAGCATCTGGTCAGGGTCTACAACGAAAAGGACCGGCAAACGCTCGAATGGCTGCGCCGGCACGTCGGAGACGCAGCGCTTGCTGCCGCCGTCGAACGATGTGCGGGGTCGGGCAAACCGTACCTGTCCGCTGTCTGCAGACAACTGGGCGTCAAGACGCCCGAATTTCATTTGGCGCGGCGGGAGAGCACGAGTCCGGTGGCAGAGCAATGCCTGGCGACCATCCGGAGCATTCTCGCCGCGCGCATGGCTTTGACGGTCGCACGCCCGGTCGTTTCAGGCTAGCGACAACTCCGCTTCGACTGGCGGGATCGGAGTCTCCATCTGTCGGAAGCGCCGTCGTTCTGTCGACGGCTCAATCAACGGCGAAAAAGGTGATCGCTGGCGTTCGGGCGGCCGCCATTTCATCGAATTGCCTGTTGCCGGTTATGCCGGCTTCGTATCGATTTCGTATGCCGTGCCGGACGAAAACGCCCACTCCTGCAGAAGCGACGCGCTTGAATCGCTTGAACGCCCTGCTGGGATGGAGCGCGGGCTCGGGCAGGCACGCGCATCGCGCGACAATGCTATTGAACCTACTGATGTCGGCATTGCTTCGATGGATGAATAGCACTCCTACACAAAATTGATCAATAGAATTATATAAAATTTAGGTTTCCAGCGCAGACAGCGACTAGGCCGTCTCACATGTCAATTCCGAGCAACTCAGCCGGACGGATGCATGGATGGATCGTTCGCAATCGCAAGGAAGTTTGCGACTTTTGCGGTCGTTGCGTCCTTGCGCGAAGCGAGTGCGAGGCGGATCGAAATGTTTCCACCGAGAACGTCAGCATAGACAACACCCTCAACGCGAATCTGACATACCGATGCTGGTACCAGTGATACACCGAATTCAGCCGCGACCAGATTGACGACAGACGAGAGTTGCGGGGCTTGTTGACCCATTAGTGGAGTGAAGCCAGCGTCCCCGCACGCTCCAACGATCACGTCATGCAAAGTTGGACTTGCTTCGCGAGGAAGTAGAACAAAAGAGTCCTGAGCAAGTGCAATAAGCGGAATTTTTCGTTTCTTCGCCAGGGGATGAGTAGTTGGCAAGACGAGCTTCATGGGCTCAACCGCAATGTGATGGAACGCAACTCCAGCTGGCGATTGATTTCCAAGGCGCACGAAGGTGACATCGAGCCGGCCATCGTCCAGATATGAAAGTAGCTGTGCCGTATTCCCTTCTACCAGTGTCAGTGAAACAGCAGGATAGGTCTGGCGGAACTTACGGATCAGCATCGCCACGACCGGATTGAACGCCGCAGATCCAGTAAAGCCGATGTTCAGTTGTCCCACCTCGCCGCGTCCTGCGCTCTGTGCGTTCTTGATCGCTTGCTGTGCGTTATCTAGCAAACGCTTCGCGTCGGTTGCGAACGCTTCGCCGGCTTCCGTAAGAACTACTCCATGACCGGTACGACGAAACAGCCGGACGCCCAGTTCGTCCTCCAGCGCATGAATCTGCTGACTTAAAGGTGGCTGGCCAATGCCCAGCTTCTCGGCGGCGCGCGTGACGTTGCGCTCGTCTGCTACTGCCATGAAATAACGGATGTGCCGGAGTTCCATTGTGATATCTGTAAAACGTATTTCAGAAAGACGAGATAGATATTGGACAGAATATCATCATTGGATGAAGATGATGTAAAACCGCCGGCGCATCGAGCGCCGGCAGTCATCTGCGCTGTGCCGTGCTCCTTTCCCCAGTGGCTCGCAACAATGCGGGCGGCCCATTCACCTTGGCGCCAGATCACGGCAGTGGATGTGTTCTGTTGTCTAATCAGTGAAGGGGTCTAGCATGGCTGAAGCCACAAAAAAACCGAGGCCGGAATACCGGAACATCGGGCTTGGGCAAATATTGTTCGCATACCGCCTGCCACTCGCGGGGCGCGTGTCGATCGGCCACCGCGTGAGCGGTGCGCTGCTGTTCCTGTTCTTGCCTTTCCTGCTGTTCCTGTTTGACCAGAGCCTCACTTCGGAGCTCAGCTTCGAGGTCTTCAAGGGCTTCCTCTCCAACATCGTCGTCAAGCTCATCGTGCTGGTCCTCGGATGGGCGTTCCTGTTTCACTTCTGCGCCGGCGTACGCCATCTGTTCATGGACTTCAGCCATGACCTCGTGAGCAAGGAAAAGGGCAAGTCGACCTCGCTCGTGGTCGTTGTCATCTCCACGGTTCTCACGATCGCCTTCGCGGCCAAACTCTTCGGAGCGTTCTAATAATGTCGGCTAAAAACGGTATCGGTCCGAAGCGTCTCGTCGTGGGCGCTCACTACGGCCTGCGCGACTGGATTGCCCAGCGCGCCACCGCCGTGATCATGGCGATCTACACGGTCGTGCTGCTCGCGCTGTTCTTCGGCGCACACGATTTTTCGTACGACGGCTGGGCCTCGATCTTCTCCGCGCAGTGGATGAAGCTCGCCACGTTCGTCACGCTGCTCGCGCTGTTCTATCACGCCTGGGTTGGCGTGCGCGACATCTGGATGGACTACATCAAGCCGGTCGGCCTGCGCATCACGCTGGACGTCCTCACGATCGCATGGCTGCTGGGCAGCCTCGGCTACGCCGCTCAGATTCTCTGGAGAGTGTAAAAGAATGGCTGCAATCAAGAATTCTCTGCCGCGTCGCAAATTCGACGTGGTCATCGTCGGCGCGGGCGGTTCGGGGATGCGCGCTTCGCTGCAACTGGCGCGTGCTGGCCTCTCGGTCTGCGTGCTCTCGAAGGTGTTCCCGACGCGTTCGCACACGGTTGCGGCGCAAGGCGGCATCGGCGCTTCGCTCGGCAACATGAGCGAAGACAACTGGCACTATCACTTCTACGACACGATCAAGGGTTCCGACTGGCTCGGCGACCAGGACGCGATCGAGTTCATGTGCCGTGAAGCACCGAACGCCGTCTACGAACTCGAACACATGGGCATGCCGTTCGACCGCAATGCGGACGGCACGATCTACCAGCGTCCGTTCGGCGGCCACACGGCCAACTACGGCGAAAAGCCGGTGCAACGCGCTTGCGCGGCCGCTGACCGTACCGGTCATGCGCTGCTGCACACGCTGTACCAGCAGAACGTTGCAGCGAAGACCACGTTCTTCGTCGAATGGATGGCGCTGGATCTGATCCGCGACGCCGAAGGCGACGTGCTCGGCGTGACCGCGCTCGAAATGGAAACGGGCGACGTCTACATCCTCGAAGGCAAGACCACGCTGTTCGCCACGGGCGGCGCGGGCCGTATCTTCGCAGCTTCCACGAACGCGTTCATCAATACCGGTGACGGCCTCGGCATGGCGGCCCGCTCGGGCATCGCGCTGCAGGACATGGAGTTCTGGCAGTTCCACCCGACCGGCGTGGCCGGCGCGGGCGTGCTGATCACCGAGGGCGTGCGCGGCGAAGGCGGCATTCTGCGCAACTCGAACGGCGAGCGCTTCATGGAGCGCTATGCGCCCACGCTCAAGGACCTCGCGCCGCGTGACTTCGTCTCGCGCTCGATGGACCAGGAAATCAAGGAAGGCCGCGGTGTCGGCGCGCACAAGGACCACGTGCTGCTCGACCTCTCGCACATCGGCGCCGAGACGATCATGAAGCGTCTGCCGTCGATCCGCGAAATCGCGCTCAAGTTCGCGAACGTGGACTGCATCAAGGAACCGATCCCGGTCGTTCCGACGATTCACTACCAGATGGGCGGCATCCCGACCAACATCAATGGTCAGGTCGTCGGCACGCCGAAGGGCCACGAAGAAGTCGTCAACGGCTTCTACGCCGTGGGCGAATGCTCGTGCGTCTCGGTGCACGGTGCAAACCGTCTGGGCACGAACTCGCTGCTCGACCTCGTGGTGTTCGGCCGCGCTGCCGGCAACCACATCGTCAAGCACGTGAAGGAGCTCAAGGAGCACAAGCCGTTGCCGGCAGATGCCGCCGACTTCTCGCTCGCGCGCCTCGCGAAGCTCGACAACTCGACCTCGGGCGAGTACGCGCAGTCCGTCGCGAACCAGATCCGCGGCTCGATGCAGAAGCACGCTGGCGTGTTCCGTACCTCGGCGCTGCTTGCGGAAGGTGTCAAGGACATCGCGCAGGTTACCGAGCAGGCGAAGCATATCCACCTGAAGGACAAGTCGAAGGTGTTCAACACCGCGCGCGTCGAAGCGCTCGAAGTGGCGAACCTCGTAGAAGTTGCGCAAGCAACGATGGTGTCGGCGGAAGCCCGCAAGGAAAGCCGCGGCGCGCATGCACAAAGCGACTACGAACACCGCGACGACGAAAACTGGCTGCGCCATACGCTGTGGTTCAGCGAAGGCAACCGTCTTGAATACAAGCCGGTTCACATGAAGCCGCTGACCGTCGAGTCCGTGCCGCCGAAGGCGCGTACGTTCTAAGGCACACGCCAGTCAAAAGGAATTTGGAAATGGCCAAACGTATTTTTGAAGTCTACCGCTACGACCCGGACAAGGACGCGGCGCCGCGCATGCAGTCGTACGAGCTGGAAATCACGCACGAGCGCATGCTGCTCGACGCGCTGGTCAAGCTCAAGGAACTGGACGAGACGCTGTCGTTCCGCCGCTCGTGCCGCGAAGGCGTGTGTGGTTCGGACGCCATGAACATCAACGGCAAGAACGGACTGGCGTGCCTCACGAACCTGAACGAGCTGCCGCAGAAGATCGTGCTGCGTCCGCTGCCGGGCCTGCCTGTCGTGCGCGACCTGATCGTCGACATGACGCACTTCTTCAACCAGTACCACTCGATCAAGCCGTACCTGATCAACGACACGCCGCCGCCCGAGAAGGAGCGTCTGCAGTCGCCCGAACAGCGCGACGAGCTCGACGGCGTGTACGAGTGTATTCTGTGTGCGAGCTGCTCGACGTCGTGCCCGAGCTTCTGGTGGAATCCGGACAAGTTCGTCGGCCCGGCAGGTCTGCTGCAGGCTTACCGCTTCATCGCGGACAGCCGCGACGAAGCCACTGGCGAGCGTCTCGACAACCTCGAAGACCCGTACCGCCTGTTCCGTTGCCACACGATCATGAACTGCGTCGACGTTTGCCCGAAGGGGCTGAACCCGACGAAGGCGATCGGCAAGATCAAGGAACTGATGGTTCGCCGCGCGGTTTGACGCTGCGTACCTGAAATAAGCGAAATGGAATCGCATCAGTCTGACCCCCATCGCCGCGCGCGCCTTCGCTGGCGCGCACGGCGCGGTCTGCTCGAAAACGATCTGATTTTCGAGCGTTTTTTCGACCGCTACGAGCATGACCTCAGCGACGCCGACGTGGGTGCTCTCACACGCCTGCTCGAGCTGAGCGATAACGACCTGATGGACTTGCTGCTTGCGCGCAAGGAACCAGAAGGCGACCTTGCCGAGGTTTTGTCGCAATAAGGCGAGCTGCTCTGCTGGCAGCGTAAAGGCAAACGCTTTGCTCGATGAAACCGAACCTGAATCCGGCCGTTGCAAAGGTGCTCAAGCGCCTGCACTACCCGCTCGACGTCTACCTGCTGTGTGTGCGGTGGTACGTGGCGTATCCGTCGAGCCTGCGTCATCTTGAACAGATGATGTCCGAGCGGGGCATTGCGGTTGATCATTCGACCGTGCACCGCTGGGCCATGAAGCTGTTGGATCCCAACGGGTGCTCATGACTTTCGCCTCGCATACGCCCGGTTCTCGTGTCCGAAGACTGCCGTCAAGTGTAGTGGTGATTTTCTCGACACCCGTTCCGAATTGACCGACCGGCGCCACGACGATATCAGTGGATATCTCGAGCGAGCACCAACTCCGCGCGGTGATCGGCGAGGTCGAGGACTTTAATGCGTGGGCCGAGTCCAAGCTCTCTTCGCTCGATGACCTGCTGGCCAAAGCGTGAAATCAACGTTCAGAAACATCCATAAAATGTGATGAATTGGCCAAACTCCGACCGCGCGCTTGCTAACTGAGGAGTTTAGCGGCCGTCCGCACGATTTCCGCGACGAACACTTTGACCATTGGATGGTTTCGTTCGCCGCGGCGATAAGCGACGTAGATTTTTCGGCGAAGCTCCGGCCTCAGCTTTACCCAAGCGACGCCGGGAGGTGAGCGTAGCTTCCTGAGTCCGGGGACGATTGACACGGAGCAGCCGGAGGCCACCATCGCTTCGATCATCTCCGATCCACGGCATGTGGCGTTGGTCCGAGGCTGGTACCCGGCGCGGCGGCACAAATCGGCGACGAAGCTGCCAAAGGGTCCACCGCTTGATTCGATCGCCCACGTTTCGTCCCTGAGATCGGCCAGGCTGAGCGACGGCTTTTTGCCCAGCGGATGGTCAGTCGACAGTGTCACGTACCAGACATCCTCGGCCAGCGGCACAATCGCAATGTTTTCCCGATTCTCGCCCGCCACGATTGAGAGATCGTCGATCAAGGCGATGTCCGTCCTCCAGGACCGCAGTGCCGCGACCCCATCAATTGCCTCCAATTCTTCGATTGCGATCGCCAGACGCGGATACGCGTGCTGCAGCGTCTTGACCGTGTCAGGGAGGACAACCGAGGCGATCGACTGAAACGCGGCGACGCGCAGCTCGCCGGCGATCTCACGCCGAAGCTCTGCCATCTCCGAGCGAGCTTCGTCCAGCACAACCATCAGCCGCTCGGCGTAGCCCACCAGTGCGTGGCCCGCGGGCGTAAGCCTGACCCTGCGGCCGATGCGCTCCGTGAGCGTGACGCCCGCCTCATCTTCAAGTTGTGCGATCTGCTGTGAAACCGCTGAGGGCGTCAGGAACAGAGCCTCAGCGGCGGCGGCAATCGTGCCACATCGCGCCAGTTCCAAGAGCGCCCGCATTCGACCGAGCTCCAAGGCAGGTACCTCCCGAACGAACAGACCGATTCAACAGAATGGTTAATGTATTACGTCAAAATCGATAAGTATACGTAAGCATACTAGCCGCCTAAGATTGAATCGTCGAGCGGCGCAAGAGAACGCGCCGCAAGGCACATGCGTAGTGTCGAGTCCGACCAGCGTCACTGGTGAACAACTTTCTGGAGATTATTATGTTTGCCTTCCTCCTTACACGGATTAGCCGCTGGTTCGAGCGCGCTGAACAAAGCCGCAATGACGAGTACCTTGCAGGTGCACGAGACATTGCCGAGCTCGAACACCGGATGCGCTCGCTGGAAAGCGGCCGCTAACTGATGTCAGGCTTGCGCTAAATCGTGTGGTTGGCTGGCGCGCTCACACGTCGATATTCGACTCGACGCTCCCACACGCGCCTTGAGAGCGGTCCTCGGACGCTGACTGCGAAGGTAGCGAAGCACGATTTCACTGGACTACGCTTGGCGATGGGCTGACGCACCGGTCCGCGGTCCGATGTCGGCCCGATCTCTGTCGGGATGCCCAGGATCAATCGTTACAATGCCTCGACGAGTTCCCTTCCACAGCATCAAATGCGAAATATCCTGACCTCCATTTTCTGGAGCGGCGACGCCATCCGCAGTCGACGCGTGAGTGACGTCGTTTTATCCGGAACGCTCGATCTGCCCGCGCCTTCTGCGGCCGTGCTTGCGGATTGGCAAATAGAGACGGCGGCGCGGCTCGCCCTGGAACCTGGGGATGTCGAGGCGATGCATCTGCCGCGCACGCAAATACGCTGGCCAGACTACAGGCGCTGCGTGCAGGCCATGTCCGACTGGACGGACGCCCTCGGACTGCCCGCGGTCCTTGCCGACAGCAACATGGCGCTGATGGCCTGTCGTGGCGCGAGGTATCACCACGATGGCGAACAATACGGCGGTATGGCTTTCTGCAATCTCTTCGTGAGTGAAGACAAGGGTCTGGACTTGCACTTTCCCTTTACAGGCCAACGCATTCCATTGAAGCGGGGAACTGCAGTGATTTTCGATCCGGTTCAGCCCCACGGCGTCATTCAGCGCGGCAGCGACAGTTTTTCTGCGACCGATTTCGCCCCGGACCGGGACTTCGACCAGATTTTCCTGACGTGGGAACTCCCCATCGAAGACGCCAATATTGGAAGCGCGCTAAAGGTCGTCTTCGATATCGCCCCCTCGACGTCTCAGCATCTCGAGAAAGAGCAAGTCTGGTTCAACGGTTCACCCGCCGCCGTGTGCCCGGAATCTGGTCGCTGGCTCCACGTTAGCTGATATCGACGTCACGGCCTGTGTTGACGGCGGCCTTCAGATCGTGCTTCTACCGGTTTCTCTCGAGCAAAGCCACACACGCTTTTCCACCGAGTCCCTGCTTCGGCTGGTAGTCAACCTGAAGGCGCCGCGCGAGCAGCGCCTCTCCTTCGCGGCGGATCAGAGACGTCTTGATGTGACGAAAATGTGCTCAGCATGGATGACATGTGCACTGTCACGGCTCAAGAAGCTAAACACGAAACACCTTCGCAATCCTTATTTAAAGTTCGACCATTAAATTTATGTGAAACTATTGGTTCACACAAGCAACCACCTCGGGACTGGAACCCGTTGTGGCTTGTCAGCGCGCGTCGCGCGTTTGATATTCGTGCCTTTGCTTTGGCCGAAAGCGCACTCAGTCACGTATCGAACATCCGACAAGGCCATCGATCCGGGGGTTCAAATTATCGCCTCCGTCATCAGTCGGCTACAAGCGATTCCCAGCAGGTCACCGGGAATCCCCAGAAAGGCGAGCAGACCTTGCAGCCGGAACCGCCGCAAGCGCAGTGGTTTCGCGCCAGTAAAACGTTATGGAGCAAAAATTCTGCTATTCGGCACCTCCGCAGGTTTCTGGCTTCAATCAGCATCGGTTGTGTGAGCATCGTCACGTACAAATGGATGCGTCGCGCTTTCGGCAAAAACACAGGATACGTACCTGCCCTTGAACTCGCGGGACCTATTCGCAACTACACCGGCAGCTAAAAATAAAAAGATGCCCCTCATGAAGTGCTAACCCTTGATGTCCTGTCCATGAGAGATGGTTTCAAAGGCACTCGCACACCTTCGATGTGCGGAATGCCGAAAGTCACGGAAAGATAGAAGAGTCAATCTTCACAACCCGACGTTTCGGCGGAGCTGTTAGCTAGATTCTGCATCTGCAACCTGACCGGCACCCTCGGCATGCCCTCGCGAGGATCCGCGTTTCACGACAAATGCCGATTCCAACAAAACCGAAGCCGTCAACGACGCTCGGTCTCGTCTTACTGTCTCCAGGATGAGGCGCGGATATACGCCGCAGAATATGTCTGCCGAATGCCATACCCTTGCGGTGATTTCATCAACGGGAATGTTCACCGACTCGCGCAATCAATATAACCAACAAAATTGAAATTTCAGAAGCGGGGACTGATGCGCCGGCACCGTATTACATAACAGCATGCTTCGCCACATTTTGGGCGATCTCTCGCGCGGCACGCTGAACCAGCGTCGGGGTAGCGGCGTTGTACAAGCGTCTGCTTGACACCGATGTCATTCATGCGTGCCTCTACTCACATTCCGACGCACTTGCCTCTTCCTTTCCCTCCCAGCGTTGCCAACAATCATTGCTGGTCCGGCTATCGTCCATGATTTATAACAATGATTGTTTGCGTATGAAAACAATCAATTAAGTCCAGGCATCTTTCCCGCAGGCAGGGGCCTCCGTACACTGAGTACCAGTTACCAGTGTTCAACCTATTGAGGAGATGAGATGCAGACCTACACTGATATTGCAGACGTGGTCCACTTCATTGGCGGCGAGACCGAGCGCGGCACGGGCGACCGTACCCAGCCGGTGTTCAATCCGGCCACGGGCGCCACCGCGCGCCGCCTGGTGCTGGGCGAAGCCGCCGACGTCGACGCCGCCGTGGCCAGCGCGAAAGCCGCGTTCCCGGCCTGGCGCGACACGCCGCCGATTCGCCGCGCGCGCGTCATGCTGCGCTTTCTCGAACTGATGAACCGTCACGCCGACGAACTCGCGGCGATCATTACGGCCGAGCACGGCAAGGTCTTTACCGATGCGCAGGGCGAAGTCGCTCGCGGTATCGACGTCATCGAATTCGCTTGTGGCATCCCGCAACTCCTCAAGGGCGATTACACGGAGCAGGTCTCCACCGGCATGGACAACTGGACCGTGCGCCAGCCGCTGGGCGTCGTGGCCGGGATCACGCCGTTCAACTTCCCGTGCATGGTGCCGTGCTGGATGTTCCCGGTCGCGCTGGCCGCGGGCTGCACGTTCGTGCTCAAGCCGAGCGAGCGCGACCCTTCGGCGTCGCTGTTCATGGCACGCCTGCTCAAGGAAGCCGGTCTGCCGGACGGCGTGTTCAACGTCGTGCAGGGAGACAAGGTCGTAGTTGACGCGCTGCTCGCGCATCGCGACGTGAAGGCCGTGAGCTTCGTGGGCTCCACGCCTATCGCGAACTATATCTACGAGACGGGGGCAAAACACGGCAAGCGCGTGCAGGCATTGGGCGGCGCGAAGAACCACATGGTCGTGATGCCCGATGCCGACATCGAGAAGACCGTAGACGCGCTGATCGGCGCCGGTTACGGCTCGGCGGGCGAACGCTGCATGGCAATCTCGGTCGCAGTGCTGGTGGGCGACGTGGCCGACAAGGTCGTGCCGTTGCTGGCCGAGCGCGCGAAGCGCCTCGTCATCAAGAACGGCATGGAAGCCGATGCCGAAATGGGCCCGATCGTCACGCGCCAGGCGCTGGAGCGCATCGAAGGCTATATCGCGAGCGGCGTCGAAGAAGGCGCGACGCTGGTGGTGGACGGCCGCGGCCACAAGGTGCCGGGTCACGAAAACGGCTTCTTCACCGGCGGCACACTGTTCGACCACGTCACGCCCGAGATGCGCATCTACAAGGAAGAAATCTTCGGTCCGGTGCTGGCCTGCGTGCGCGTGAAGGACTTCGCCGAAGCGGTGCAACTGATCAACGATCACGAATTCGGCAACGGCGTGGCCTGCTTCACGCGCGACGGCAACGTGGCACGCGAGTTCGGCCGCCAGATCGAAGTGGGCATGGTGGGCATCAACGTGCCGATTCCGGTGCCGATGGCATGGCACGGCTTCGGCGGCTGGAAGCGCAGCCTGTTCGGCGACATGCACGCGTACGGCGAAGAAGGCGTGCGCTTCTACACGAAGCAGAAGTCGATCATGCAGCGCTGGCCGGAAAGCACCGAAAAGGGTGCGAAATTCACGATGCCCGTGGCCAGGTAATTTGCATCAGGATATAAAAAGAGACTGCACCCCAGCTACGCTTTCACACCGGCAGGGGTGCAATTGCGTCCTGCGACCTCATGGCGGTGGCTAGCCCTGGGGCTGGCTCTTTATCTTCAGATCAGACGACAGCAGGTGATCGGCATCGTGGAACCTGGTCGATATAAGCGAAATCAGCCGATGCACTTGGCGCCCGGGTGCGTGCAACCGCCCGGGCACAACGCGTAAATGTGCCAACCAACGTGGCGCCTCTCTGTTGTTCGGCTAGTTTGCATCCCGCGTCGCGTTGTCACAACGATGCCGGTTATTCGATAAATTCGCGGAGAGCGGGATCACGGCGCGGTCCCATGAGAACACCCTTACCCCATGGCGTCAGAAGCACAGTGCAGCGGTCGCTATGCACTGGCCGTGCCTTCAAACCAGGATCCATATAAGAATCGGAGATGGTCACCCGCGCCGCACGAATGCCATTGTGCGGAACTAGCGCCGTTGCAACCCTCACGCAGCCGTCGTTTGAAAGATGCGGGCGCATTTCAATTAGAGCACCTCTCATCAAGTTGTCGTCAACGACGTTGAGGATCTCATCCCGGCTGGAATCGCAGGCACGCAATTCAACACGCATCCCGGCTGCTACGCGAGCGTGGCAATCGAGATAACCTGGCCGCCCCGCAAGAACAATCTGCGGCAAGAAACGAGGTCCTTGGTAGTCCAGCATTTTATCTTGACGCGAACTGCCCGTGCTCTAGCTACGAGTTTGGCGCTCCGACTCGAAACATGCCCGACCGAGACCGTAGAGCTCGAACGGTCAATTAGGCGATCAGTACGCCGGCGGCGAAATTACCCAGACCACGACTGCTTCCGTGTCGCCATGGTTTGCCCAACGGAACGGCTCGTGTGCGATACGGAAGCTATCGCCCGCAGCCAGTTTGAACGCATTGTCCCCAATCCAGACTTCGAGCTCACCCTTTACCAGATACCCTTCTTCCTCGGTATCGCGCAATGTCGCTTCCGCGAGGACGGCGCCAGGTTCAAAGGTGCCCAGAAACATCTCAAAGGCGCCACCGATATTCGGCGACAGCAGTTCCTCAACAAGTCCGTCGGTTACCGTTCCGAGTCGACGACCGCTATCCGGATCGACGGCCTTTGACAATGCCACAAATCACTCTATTCCCCGACTCATCCTCCACCTTGATCCAGATCAAGCTCTCGGCTGCGGCTATCGCTGTTATTCGACGATATCTGAACAGGGCACTTCATGCCTCGCATTGTCGTTCGCCCCCATAGGTTCCGATCGCGCAGACAGGACCGCCGACGTAATGCAGCTCTCTACCGGAATCAATGCAAGCGGCTGTCCCGTAGCCTTGATGCACGTCAATTTACCATCGCAAACGAACCGTATGCTCGATCCATAGCGACACGAATCACGTGCTAGAGGAAATACGTTGAGGAACACCGCACTCCTTGGTCTCTTGATGCGGCCGGGCGAGCTACTCATTCCCGGCCCAGTCTGTCTTCGTCCACGCCTTCGCAAGAGGAGAACGTCTGCCGGGCTGGATGGACACACGTAGTCTTTAAGTGCGCAGATCTCGTTGTCCGCGCGTCTGCCCCAATCCGGTAAAGGCTCGATCGACCATGAACTGCCCCAACGCAGTGGACATCCCCTCCTGCGAGCCGCCTGTCACAGCTATCGATGCGAGAAGCGTTCGAACCTTGCCGGAAATGTTCGAGGCGGCATGCACGCGTTACGCTGGACGCCCCGCATTCAGCTCGTTCAGGCACACTCTCGAATACCGGGACATCGCCCATTATGTACACCGCTTTTCCGCCTTCCTGGTCAACGAACTGAAGCTCGAGTCCCTCGATCGCGTGGCACTCATCCTGCCGAACGGCCTACCCTATGTCGTGGCCTTCTATGGCGTGCTCGACGCTGGGCTCGTTGTCGTCAACGTCAACCCGCTGGCCACAGCCCGTGAGATTCAAATCCAGCTCGACACGGCGGCGGTTTCAGCGATCGTCGTATTAGAGAATTTTGCCTGCAAACTGGACGAAATCCTTGATGCGAAGCTCGCGAAAGCGGTCATATCCGTCGCGGCGGGCGATCTGCTACCGCTGCACACGCGCACCGCGATCGACTTTCTGCAGCGCGTTGTACGTCACTCGATTCCACCGACTAAAAGGCAATACCGGACATTCAGAGCCACTCTTTCGCGCCGTGACTCGAACGAGCGACATCTCCCCCCGGCCGGCCTCGACGATGTTGCACTGCTGCAATACACCGGAGGAACGACGGGCACGCCGAAGTGCGCAATGCTCACGCACCGCAACCTCAGTTCGAACGTTGCGCAGATTTGCGCATGGCTTGGTGAGTCGTTCTGTTCCGCGCATCAGATCATTCTCACGCCGCTACCGCTCTTTCATATATTCGCGTTGACCGCCAGCCTGCTGACGTTTGTCGAAATCGGCGCGCACAATGTTCTCATAACCGATCCGCACGATCTCGCCGGGCTCATAAGAACGCTGCGCCGCACGCGGCCCACCGCCCTGTTAGGTGTAAATACGCTCTTCAATGCCCTTCTCGCCGCACCACGTTTCAAGACGGTGGACTGGTCTCGCCTCACCCTCGTGATCGGCGGCGGCTCACCGATTCAGGCTGGCGTCGCAGCTCGATGGCAGACAGCAACGGGAGTACCGCTCATCGAAGGGTATGGGCTGACCGAAGCATCGCCGGTCGTCTGTGCCAATCCGATCAATGCGAAGCACTTCTCGGGATCAGTGGGTTATCCGTTGCCTTTAACCGAACTCAGCATCCGCGATGACGCCAATGCGCCGGTCGACGCGGGTGTGATCGGGGAAGTGTGGGTCCGAGGTCCTCAGGTCATGCGCGGCTACTGGATGAACCCCGCGGAGACCGACGAGGTCATCTCGATTGATGGCTGGCTTCGCACGGGGGACGTTGGGTACCTCACACCCGCCCACACGCTCGTGCTGGTCGATCGCAAGAAAGACGTGGTGATCGTGTCCGGTTTCAAGGTCTATCCCTCGGAAGTCGAGGCCGTGGTGTCCGCGCTTCCGGGCGTCAGCGCCGCAGCGGTAGTCGGAGTGCCGGACGAACGGACCGGACAGGCCGTGAAGCTGTTCGTCGTCCCAACCTCGAAGGATATGACTGCCGAAATCGTCCTGCAGCACTGCCGGGCCAATTTGAGCGCCTACAAGATCCCCCGGTTCATCGAGTTCCGCGGCACCCTGCCTCTGAACCAGCTCGGCAAGGTACTCCGACGCGCGCTGACTTGAAGGACCTGAAGTGTTCTTCTCGCTCTCGCGCCCCTGCTGGCATCCCGACACTGAAGCGGTCAAGTGATATGAGTGATGACCTTACACGCCGTTCATCGGTCCACGCGCAGCAGTTGCTCGAGATAGTCGGCGCTTTCGCCGCGGAGATGAGTCCAGCGGGACACAAGCCACGGGACGTCACGTTGAGGAGCCAGTTCGAACGAGATCTTGGCCTGGACAGTCTTGCGCGTGCAGAACTGCTGACCCGCATCGAGGACACGCTCGACGTGCATTTTCCGCTTGCATCATTCGGGCAGGCGACGACGCCCGCCGATTTACTGCGTGCACTCGAAGGAGAAGTATCCGGGCGATCTGAGGGCGCTATCGGCACGGTCGAGCTTCCAGCGCCGGGCGATGCGCTGGACCTGCCGATTGACGCACAAACCTTGGTCGACGCACTGCAGTGGCACGTGTCCCGACGACCCGAGCACACTCACATCGTGTTTCTCGACGAAGTCGCGTCGTCACATACGATGACGTATGCGGGGCTGTACGAGGCCGCCCTGCGGGTATCGCGCGGGCTGCGCCGGCTCGGCGTCAATCCCGGAGATACCGTCGCACTGATGCTGCCCACAGGCAGCGACTATTTCGCGTGCTTTGCGGGCATCATGCTGATCGGCGCAATCGTCGTGCCGGTGTATCCGCCAGTGCAGTCGGCGCGGATCGACGATCACTTGAGGCGCCACGCGGCCATTCTCTCGGATGCGCGTGCGCGCGTGATGATCGTGCCCTCCCATGCGCTCGGAGCAAGCCTTCTGGCCAAGGCCCGGATTCCGGTGTTACGTGAGATCGTCGCAATGCATCAACTCATGGGCGAATCGGACAATGAACGGTACGTCTCGCTCCCGGAAGACGTCGCGTTGCTTCAGTACACTTCCGGCAGTACTGGCGCGCCAAAAGGCGTGGTGCTCACCCACGCCAACCTGCTCGCCAATATCCGGGCAATGGGACAGACTGCCAGGATCGAGGCACACGACGTCTTCGCAAGCTGGCTCCCCCTGTACCACGACATGGGCTTGATCGGAGCATGGTTCGGTACGCTCTACTTTGGCATCCCGCTGATTCTGATGTCCCCGCTGACGTTCCTCGCACGCCCAGCGCGCTGGTTGCAGGCGATCGGCCGTTACCATGCCACCATTACGGCAGCGCCCAACTTCGCCTACGAGCGATGCACGCGCCGGATCGACGACGCCGACCTCGAAGGCGTCGATCTGTCTTCGCTGCGCCTCGCATTCTGCGGCGCGGAACCCGTCAGCGCGTCAACCATGCGAGCATTCGCGTCACGCTTCGCCGGCCATGGTTTCAGGGAGAACGCACTGAACCCCGTCTACGGTCTGGCGGAAAACACGCTTGGACTGACGTTTTCGGAGCCCGGCCGAGGGGTACGGACAGACAATATCAGTCGTGGCCGGCTGGCGGACTCGCAGCGTGCAGCACAAGCGGAGTCGCCCGATGACGTACTCGAACTGGTTTCATGCGGACACGCGTTACCCGGCAACCAGATCCGTATCGTTGACGCCGGGGGCAATGAGGTATCCGAAAGAACGATTGGCAGAATTGAATTCCGAAGTCCGTCCGCGACCGGTGGGTATTTTCAGAACCCGGCGCTGACCGCGCGGTTGATTCATGACGGCTGGCTCGATACCGGCGATCTAGGATACATGAACGACGAAGATCTGTTCATCACGGGCCGCGTGAAGGATCTGGTGATTCGGGCTGGCCGTCACTTCTTCCCGTATGAACTGGAAGCCGCGGTCGGGCATCTGCCTCACGTGCGCAACGGTTGTGTCGCAGTGTGTGGAACGCCTGACGTCGAGACGGGCACCGACCGCCTGATCGTGATTGCGGAGACTCGCGAAACCGCACCCGAGGAACTCGCGGCAATACGCACTGGCATTAACGAAGCCTCCGTGGCCCTGCTGGGCGCTCCGCCAGAAGAAGTCGCTCTGGTCCCGCCGCATAGCATTCTTAAGACGTCGAGTGGCAAGATTCGCCACGCGGCCACACTGGATTTGTACCTGCGCAATCGCGGCAATCTCCTGCCGCGCCCCGCGTGGCTTCAGTGGCTCGACATCGGCGTGAACACCGTATGGCCGATTGCCCGACGAATTCGGGCCGCCGCCACGCACGCCGCCTACGGCGCATGGTGCTGGTTGATCGTAATTCTGATTGCCATACCGACAACGTTGATGATCCTGTGTCATCCGGACACCGGGCGAAACTGGACGATTGCATCGCGCGCAGCACGCCTCGCCCTGAAGCTCGCAGGTATTCGCATGACGGTACGCGGAGTCGATCTCATCGACAGAGCGCGGCCGGCCATCTTCGTTGCGAATCACGCGAGCTATCTTGACGGCCTGGTGCTGCTGGCGGCCATCCCCATGCCGATCGGCATGGTCGCGAAACGTGAGCTGGCCGACGGATGGCTGATGGGTCCCCTCCTTCGTGCAATCGGCACGCGCTTCGTCGAGCGCGTCGACTATCAGCGCATGACCGAGGACGAGCGCGAACTGGTGAAGCACGCGACGTCTGGAACCTCGCTGCTGCTCTTTCCAGAAGGAACATTCGTCAGATCCGCGGGGCTGCGGCAGTTTCGTCTCGGCGCCTTCGTGGTGGCCTGTGCATCGCACTGCCCGGTCGTGCCGGTCGCAATCGCAGGCGCCCGTGTTGTGCTTCCGGATGGACAGTGGTTGCCAACGCGAGCCGACGTGACGGTCACCGTGCTCCCCGCTCTGCAGCCATCAGGAGAAGACATGAAAGCGGCTGCGGTCCTACGCGACGCCGCACGCGACGCAATAGCTGGTCATTGCGGGGAACGGGCGCTCAGTGAGATTTCCCCGCTGGACGTCCCCACTCGTCACGCCACCATTTGAGCCAGCGGTATTCCAGAACTAACGATCCGCAACACCATGTCTTGCGACGGAGACTTCGACACGGGCATTGTCCATAAGCGTACTTGGTGGATAAAGAACGACCACCGCTTGATCCGATAGCCCATTGAGAAGCGCCGCCTCTTCCGCGTTTCGCGGCCCATTTTCCACTTGCCGAAGCCTGGCTCGACCGTGTTCGATCGCGAACACCGTCCACTTCCCTTCTGTCCGGAATAGCGCGCTGACCGGCAACTTCAATGTGTCGGCTCGCTCCCATATGACGATTCTTCCTTCCACACGATAGCCGTCTATCAACGATTCCGGTCTTCGGCTCAGGTCCGCAACGATATTCACGCGCTGTTCTTCTACCCCCAAGGCCGAAATCTTCGTGAAAGCGCCCGGTTCAACTGTGCGGACGGTAGCCTCGATCGCGCCTGCTCCACCCCAGTTCTGCACCAAGGTTCTGGTGCAAATAAGGGCCGGCGAATGGGTTAGAGTTGTCGGAACAAAACGAACTGATGCCCCGCGATGAGCAAGCTGAAGAGTCTGGAGGGGTTGTTCGGTGGACGCCATTTTGATCGGGAGATCATCGTTCTGTGTGTTCGCTGGTACCTGCGCTACAAGTTCAGCCTGCGCGATCTGGTCGAGATGATGGCCGAGCGGGGTTTGTCGCTGGCTCACACCACGATCATGCGCTGGGTGAGGCGTTATACGCCCGAGTTCGTCAAACGCTGGAACCGCTTCGCAATCCCTGCGGGTCGCTCATGGCGCGTCGATGAGACCTACCTGAAGATTCGAGGCAGGTGGGTCTACCTGTACCGGGCGGTCGATCGGGCTGGCCAGACGGTGGACTTCATGCTCAGGGCGAGGCGCGACGTGGACGCCGCCAAAGCCTTTTTCAGCAAGGCGATCAGGCGTCAGGGCCAATCGCCAGAGACCATCACGCTCGATGGCTGATATGACTCCCCGTGTCAACAAGAGATCGTTTTTTCGCTTTCGCTAAAGACATGTTGTTCGAGTTTCCTGAGGGCGACGTAGCAGTAAGTCTCGACGGTGAATCACGCTGATATCCGCGGGTTGGGTACCGCATTCCAGTGGTCCGTCCAATGAGCCTGCCGCTATCTATGACCGCAAGTCCGATGAGATCGATTGCTTAACCATCTCGCGGGTTGTGCCGGGCTACGCCGCCTTCAGGAAACTCGTGTTCCCCTCCGTCGTTATTGGTTGCTCACGTGCGTGTCATGCTGTTGACACCTCGCGTGGCATGGCCAGCGACATCGCGAGCTGGCTGATGTCCCAGATGAACCCCGCCAGTTCGCGGGCGATCGCGACCACGGCGATGTTCTTCTCCTTGCCCCTTGCGACGAGCCTCCGGTAGCGCTGGCACAGGCGCACTTGCGCGTCCCAGGCCCGATCGACAATGGGCTTCGGGATGCCCTCGTGCCGGCGCTGGATCTCGCGGCTCACACGGGCCGGGTGCTGGTAGCTCCAGGCCGCTTCGACGAGCAGCTTTCGCGCATAGCTGTTGCCGTTCTTCGTGATGCTGCCCAGCCGGCGCTTCCCGCCCGACGAGTGTTCGGAGGGCGTCACCCCCAGCCAGGCCATCAGCTGGCGTGGGTGCACGAAGCGTGAGAGATCTCCCAGTTCGGCGATCATGCCCACGGCAGTGGTGAACTGTACGCCGCGCATTGCCTGAAGGCCCAGGACGACCGGATAGAAGCGCCAGTTGCCGACCGCCTCACGCAGCGCGAATTCCAGCCGGTCACATTGCGCGAGCCGGTCCTCGATCGCGCGCCGCTGTTCCTCGAACACCAATTGCTGCCACGCACTCTCGAAAGCATGTGTGCTCAGCCAGCGCCGGTGCGCCGGGCCCCAGTCAGCGCAGCCGGTATAGCGCACGCCATGCGAGAGGAGAAAGGCCTTCAGCCGTTGTCGGGCACGCTTGAGATCGTCCTTGGCGCTGACCCACGCGCGGGCCAGATCGCGGAAGGCTTCGTCCTCCACGCCGGGCACATATACCGCCGAGAGATCCCTGGCGCGTAGCGCGCGCACGAGCTTGATCGCATCGCGGCGGTCGGTCTTGACACGCTCACCGGGCTTTTTGGGAATCAGCGACGGCGCGCACACCATGCAGTCGAATCCCTTCTGCAGGAGCTGACGGTAAAGTCCGTAGCCGCACGGACCCGCCTCATAGACGATGGAGATACGTCGCGCCTTCGATTGCAGGCGCCTGCACAGGCGATCGATATCCGCCTTCGTCGTCCCGATCTTGCCTAACAGTTCGACGTCGCCCATTCCGATCGCGTAAGCGACCGTGATCGACTCCTTGTGCACATCCAGTCCGGCGTATACCGTGCTATCGTTTTCCATGCTGGCCTCCGCCTCGGAAACCGCCGGGTGTGGCCCTGTCCACACCATGCGGCTCTGGCAGTCATGCTAGCCCGTGTTTGATTCCTTCGCGGCAGGCCAGCCTCTCCGCCCCACGGGGAGTCATATTGACTATGCTATGCTGCCTCGCACCGCGCGGTGCGCGAAATGAAGACCGATGGTCTGTTGCCTGAAGACACGAAGGTCCGCTCCTCAAAATATCTGAACAACCTGATCGAGCAGGACCATCGCCACATCAAATCCAGAACGAACGTGATGCTTGGATTCAAGCGATTCAGGAGCGCCGCGACCACGATTTCAGGCATCGAGTTGACGCATCGAATTCGCAAGGGGCAGTTCGATCTCGCGAAGCTCGATCTCAAGGATGCCGCTGCGCCCGCCGTATGGACTGCGGTCGTGTCCGATAGATAAGGTATCCTGCCAATATGGCTTTTCTCAACCCGCTTACCTATTTGCACCAGAACCGGCGAATCAACTCGACGCAACCGCACTCAGGAGCGCGTCTTTGTCCTCGAAATGACGATAAGCCGCATTTGCTGACACCCCGACGTTTCGGGCCGCCTCGCGTAAGGAGAACGCCTCAACCCCATATGCCTGGCCGATGTGCGGCGTGCCGTATCTGCTGTGGCGTCCGGTCGACTGCGGTCGTCCAATGTCTGGGCAACGCGAAAATGCAGCCGGATTGGGTCGAAGGATGAGAGAAATACCTGTGTGCGCTTCGGAACTCATTGGCCAGACCGTCAATTCTCACTCGCCAGCAGTCAAGAATCACCCCGTGTACCTCTTACGCTAAACTCTTCCTCGACAAAGGCGACGAACTGCCTTGCCTCACTCCAGCCCGTCGCGAAAAATCGTTACCCAATCACAATCGCAGTATCATCGAAAGATTGATCCCTGGCCTGAAGAAGAAAGCAAGCCCAGCATGAAAACCAGCCTGAAGGCATTGGCCAGTTCTCTAGGCCTCTCAAAGACAACGGTAAGCCGCGCGCTCAATGGTTATGACGATGTTAGCGAAGCCACCCGTGCACGGGTCGTCGCAGCCGCCCGGGCGATGAGCTATCAAGCGGATGCAACGGCCCGAAAGCTCGCAACGGGACGTGCCAACGCAGTCGGTATCGTCTACCCGTTCTCCGCTGGAGATCTCGGCGACCCGCGCTTTTGCGAAGTGATCGCCGGCATTACAGAGGGACTGGGCGACCTGGACCTCGTCATCGTGTCTGCCCGCGCTAACGCTGAACTCGAGACTTACCGCAGGCTTGTCGACAACCGTCAGGTCGATGGCTTCATAATCGCACGGACGCTTGTTGAGGATTCGCGCATCGCGTTTTTGCATGAACGTGACTTCCCGTTTGTCGCCTACGGACGCACGAGCACGGAGCGTCCTTACTTCTGGTTTGACTTTGACAATGAAGCTGGCGCCTACGCTGCTACGCAACGACTCATTGATTTCGGTCATCGGCGTATTGCCCTCGTAGGCGCGCCGCTATCACTGACCTTTGCGTCCCAACGCCGCGCAGGCTATCTCGCCGCTTTGCGCAAGGCGGGAATCAAGCCGTTGCGCGCGCTCATGAAGGAAAATGCTTTCGAGCGCAATAGCGGCTATGAGGCTGTGCGCACGTTGCTATCGAGCGCCAATCCGCCCACCGCCATTCTGGTTGACAACAATCTCGCCGGTGTGGGCGCGTTGCGTGCGCTGTTGGATAGTGGGCACAAACCAGGCAAAGATGTCTCCTTGATTGTCTACGATGGGGTGCCCGCCGATATCGCCGCTCCATTCACTGTCACATCAGTTACGCAGCCTACCGGCCAAGAATCGGGCCATGCCCTCGCCGAACTAATCGCCGCCGCGATCGATGGGCAGAAACCGCCAGCGCATCGGCTGTGTTCGCCACACCTGGAACCTGGTGACACGGACGGTCCCTTGGGGGGCTAATCTGTACATTCACATCCGCAACGCCATACAACGCAAGACCGGGCGGCAATGTCGCCTCGGCGCGTGCCTCTTGTACACAGAAGCGTATCTCCAGCAATGTCCCGCAAACATGGCGAAGTGGTTCTAGCGCTCAACGAACTTAAGCATATAGTGCCGCCAACGCGGGCTCGTCGCATGGGCGAGCGGCAACCTATGGCCGGCCAATGGCTCAACACGATAACGTTGGTCAAGTTTGCAGAGCCAATCCCAGCGGGCACAAAGAAGTCTTCCAGCCGCTCTGACTGGTTCGCAGCGAGTTCTCTGTCCTCGGTCGGACCCTCACGGAGTGGATAACCTGTCCTCTCCTGGAAATGCTGACTATCCAGCACGTGGAGTATCAGCGTCACTTTCTGCGCGCACTGGGATCCGCTTGACATCGCATATCGCCTCCAATCTCACGGCCAGCGAACGAATCAGAGGATAGTCCCAGACAATCAACGGGTCGGCTGCATAACGGCGACTTAATCAAAGCCCAGAAAGCAATGCGCGACACACCAGGTCCCGCGCAAAACAGGCCTTAGTGCGAGTGCGAAAGATCGGTCACGACAATATCTCTAAACGTAGCGTCGCCGCCTTCGGCAAAGAGGCTCAGCCGGTTGTCCGTAGGCGCAGGGAAGATGGCGTCCGTGACGACATACCGACCATGATCGACGAATACTTCAACCGACGCACGATCGACCATGATATGCAGGTACAACCTGCCGTCATGCAGAGGCAAGTTCACGATGTGCTGCGCGCTGTAGGCGCGCGAAAACGACGTGTCGCCCGAGTGCGAACGGTCAACCGTGAGCGTTTGCGCACGTGTATCGTAGATAATCCGCGTGCCCGTCTCGCCCTCCGCCGAGCCGCGAACGACCAGACCGGCACGGCTGGCGTCGCCTGGCTCGATTGTGAGTTTGATATCCTGAATAACTCCGTTCGTTGTTGCGGGTAAGGCCCTAGTCGACCATACAACATCGATGGTTCCGAGACGCGTCGCCGGGCTCTGCTCCACTAGCGATGCATACGATCGGACAGGCGCGAAAACCAGTTGCGGATGGCCGTCGACTGTCGCCAGCGAGAGTTCTCGCGGCAGCGCCATGGCCCCGCGCCACGGCGAAGTCGGCACATCGTTCGCGTAGTCCCAGTTGCTCATCCATCCGACCCCCACGGTCTTGCCGCCCGGTGCATTCGAGAAAGTCCCAGCAGCGTAATAGTCCGCGCCGTGATCGAGCCACTGGAAGCGAGCCGGGTCGGAGCCCGCCGGCGCGACGTTCACAGGTACAAAGCGCGTGCCGTCGAAATCGCCGACGAAGTACATCGCCCCCGAACCGCCAGCGATCGACCAAGGATTCACATTGACCAGCATGACCCATTTCTCGTTCGCGGGGTTACCGTCTAGTGCCAAGGGGAACAGGTCCGGCATCTCCCACAACGCGCCGCTATGCGGAATGTCCGGGAGAGTGAAGTCGCTGAGAAACGTCCAATCGATCAAGTTGTTTGAGCGGTAAAACTTTACGACATTCGCGTCAGCAACGACGGCGCACATCAACCAGTAGCCGCCGGGTGCGTACCAAAACACCTTCGGGTCGCGGAAATGGCTCGACTCCGGGTCGAGTGTAAGCACCGGATTGTGTGCATAGCGTTGCCAGGTCTCGCCTGCGTCGGTGCTCCAGGCAAGCGATTGCGCCTGCACGCCCGGCTTATGGCCGGACCCTGCCTTGTACGCCGACGTATAGAGCGCAACGAGCGGTGGCTTCGCCGCCGTGCCGAGGCCGGACGTGTTGTCGGTATCGAGCACGATGGAGCCAGAGAACACCTCCTCCGTATGGTTCGCGTCGAGCGCGACCGGCTGCTCCGTCCAATGAAGCAGGTCGCGGCTGGTTGCATGACCCCACGACATGTTGCCCCAGACATTCCCGTTCGGGTTGTACTGATAGAACAGGTGATAGATCCCCTTGTAGTAGACAAGGCCGTTTGGATCGTTCATCCAGTTGCGTTGCGGCGAGTAGTGCAGCGCGGGACGCCACTGTGGTGTGCCCTGCACCGCCCCCGCTGCGCAAAGCGGCACAGCTGTCACCACTGTGGCGACAAGAGCGCCGAAAAACCAACGCAACCACACGCGCAGAGTGCGGCCACACAATTCATCGATGTCCACGAAGGTAAGCATCAAGTTCGCTCCTTGGTAAGTGAGCACTACGCGCAGTGTGCACGCGCACCACCGTGCTACAACGAACGAAGGCAGCCACTGAAATTGACCGTGTTCCGGTCGTGGTCCGCTCTAAGCGGCCTCTTGTGTACTGAAAGTTAATCTCCCCGCCGCCCATCGCATGTTCGCGCTGTTGGTTGGCCTCTTCGAGCGCAACGGCGTGGCATCGCTTTGCTGGTTCAGGGTGGTCTCCCCGCGATTACGCAGCATGCAACATTGTTCTCGCGCGCCGCAGTGATGCGATATGCGAAACGCGGCGCGCTGCTTAGGGCGAACGTGCTAGAACGACGGTGCCCCTGCGGGTAGCGCCGGCCGTGAGTCCGCGACGAGCGGTCTCGCGCATGGCACGGTTGACCGTATTCACATGTAGACCGAGAAAATCCGCGAGCAGGCGTTGCGACGGTAGACGGCTTCCGCTCTTGAGGGCCCCGTCGCGAATAGCCTTTTCGATTTCATCGGCTATTGCGAGATATGAAGGCCCGAGGTGTGTGGACAATTTCGCTATCCAGTAGACCATTGTTGCGCTCCCAATGTTGGGCTTGAGCGGTTGCTCAGCCCTGGCGGATGGCGGCAGCACAGCCCGCAGATCGTTGGATGCATGCTGCCGCCTTGTGGCCTCAATGATTCGAGTTGCCGTCTTCACCGTGGCCATCGCCCACAGCAGGCATGTCCGCCGGGATATCTCCGTAGCCGCCTAGACCACCCGTGCCGTACGAGCGATCGACTGCCGTCGAAGTGCCGCTGATGTTCACCTTCACAGTCGGAGCGAGCGTGCCGCCACGGCGTGCCCCAATGGCGTCGATGAACGATTCGACAAGGCCGCCTGGCATCACGTAGTGCGAGTAAGACTGGAATGCACGCGGATTCTGGTTCGGATCCTCGGCATAGGGTGCGCCCACCGGTGCGCTAAAGTCGGTCGGGTTGCCGAGGACAAGGCCACTGCCCTTGTTTAGCGGCTCGAAGTCGCTGCGGATACCGTTGCCGACGAATCCATACACGCCGTCCGGTCCGTCCACTCCAGCCGCCATGGTCGCACGATGGCTGATCGTGAACAGATAGTATTTGCCGTCCTTCATGTAGATCTGCGGCCGCTCGGTCTGGTCGTCCCCACAGTTCGCCGAGAGGATTGGCGGAAGGAACTTCCACTCGGTTAGCTGCTTGTCGGTCGCGACCGCGAGGCCCACGTTTGCCTTCTGGTAAACGGCGCCCCTGTTCATCACCGTGTTCAGGTCTTCGCCGTACGGGTCGTTGGGCGCGTAACCAAGATCAGCTTGAGTACAGGTGCGCGCGCCACGTGGGCCGCCCGTGTTGCCTTCAAACACCATATACGTCTTGCCTGGATGTGCCGGATCGGTGAAGACGAACGGATCGCGGAAGGAGAAGTAGTCATTCTGCTGGCCGGTCTGGTACATCACCCCATCGGGCTGCAGCAGTGGCTTGTGATCGTCAAACCCGGTGAACCAGACGTGCTTGTCGTCTGCATGTATGTGGCCATCCGCTCGGGTGATGATCGCGATCGGCGGCGTAATGTCCGATCCACCGGGTGCCGAGCGATTGAAGGACAGCGCCGTGTAGTAAAGGCTCACGTTGTCGCCCCCAGTAAAGCGCGCAGACCCCGACCATTCAGCGTTGTTGGTCATAGGCGCCGTGCCGAATACTTTCGCGCTCGCACCGTCCGGAAACAGATGGCCGCCCCAGATCCATCCTCCGTTTGCTGGTCGTTGCGACGCGGGTATGCCTGCGCGGCGATAGAAGAAGCCGATGCGCGCATGTACATGCCGGTCGTCGAAGGTATAACCGGCATGAGGGTCCGCAGTTAGCGAGTAGATTACTTCCCAGCCCTTGTAACTCAACTGGTGCGCGTGAACGTCCGCAAGCGGCCACGTATCCCACACCCATACGTTCGGGTTGATCAACGGGAAGTCCTGCGCAATATCAGGCATCGTCAGCGCCTGCGGCAGCGAATTCTTGTCCACGGCCGTCGCAGTATGGGGTTCTACGCCGGAACCCCAGAAAATTCCGTCATTCCACATTGTGAACGTCAATCGGTTTGTTGCCTGACGTGCCGAGCGAGTAACTCAGTCGGTAAATGCCTGCCCGAACTGCCGTGCCCGCTTTACATCGTCGGTATGCAAGTAAATCGACGTGGTCGAAATCGACGCGTGACGCAGGTTATCTCGTACGGCGCTCAGCTCAACCCCTCTGGCGATCGCGTGGGTCGCATGGGTGTGCCGCATCCAGTGCGGAGAGGCCCGATGCAGCTTTTCAGCCAGCACCGGATGGTCGTTCTTGATAATCTGCGCGACGAGCCGAAAAAACCGGCGCATGACTTCCCACAGCCGCAAGGGCTTGATGCCGGCATCGGCGTCGTCAAGGCTGCCAATCAGGGACGTGGTCGGATTCCAGTGAGCACGGCTGACAGGAAGCCCCCGCTCCTGCAGATATCGGTCCAGCGCTGTGCGCGCTAGGGGTGTCAGGGTAACGCGGGCTGGCTTGCCGCCCTTGCCGACCACGTGCAGCCAGTGATCACCGGCTGCGTCGACTTCGATGCTGCGCAGTGTGGCGTCAGCCAGTTCGCTGATCCGCAGTCCCGTTGCGTAGCCGAAATCCAGCATGAACCGCAACCGTTGCGCAGCGGGCGCCTGCCAGCCGTACGACCACTCGAGCCCGTTGGCGATGGTGCGCGTCAGCATCCATTCTCCTTCGGTGAAAGCGTGCGAGGTTTCAAGAGCCATGGCGCGCTTGCTGCCGCGTACCTTGATGCCGGAGAATGGGTTGGCCACGACGTAGCGCTGCTCGACCAGCCAGCGGAACATGGCGCTGAGCACGGCAAGCGCATGCGCAATCGAACGGGCCGAGAGGTTGTCGACAAACGGGCGCCAGTCCGTTGATGTGCGCGGCCGCGGTGGCCCGACCCAGCGTTCTCGCGGTGTAGGTCTGCGCAGAAACGCCCTGTAGTCGGTGGCATCCCGGGTGGTCAGCGAAGACAGCGCCTTGCCGCGAGCAACGATGCCCCAGAGAATCAGCCGTTCGGCTTCCTTGCGGTAGGCCCGCTGCGTGGCCGGGGATTCGTGCAACGCGAGCCATGCCTGGATAGCGTCGTAATCGTTGTCGACGCCGAGGATGCAGGCCGACACCGGTGCGCGGAAGGCGCCGGCGGATCCGTCGATCTCGTGCGGTAGCCGTAGTTGCTCCCAAGGCGTCACGACTGACTGCCGATCCGCGATGATCAGTGCGCGGGCCCGCTCCGTGAGCGCCGGGTACGCGGCAAAGAAGGCCTCGATCCTTCTTGCACTGGCCGGCCCGAGACCCGGAATGACGGTCCACCACTGCCGGCGACGCGGAATCCGTACCGTGAGATCGGCCAGGGTCCGGATGCCGGCCGCGTGCAGGGTGCGGGCAGCGCGATTCGGCAGCCAGTGCGCAATGTCGTCGCCGATCTGCGGAGCTGGCGCAGGCATGATGCGCAGTAGCTCGACAGCCTGCGTGGTGGCGCGCGCATGATGCATACGCTTTTGGGCCGGGCATTCGAACAGCGTGGCCAGATCTGCCCGCTGTCGGTTACGGGCATAAAGTGCCAGTTGCCGGCGGATCTGGCCGATGACGCCGCGGGCTGACTGGCTGTGGCTGAGCCGATCTTGCATGTACCGGTGTGCCGCCTCACGCGAGGATGCGCCCTCGTACCAGGCACGCAGCGCTGCCAGTGCATCAGCATCAGGAAAGTCGGTCGGGATGTCGGCGGCGGACGGGCTCGTGGGGCGCGTTTTCATGTCATCGAGTTTAATATGGAAACAATGCCACAGAGATAATAAAGCTTATCTCTGTAGAATGCGGGAGTTCAATATTTCTGTCGTACCCCATGTCGTGATATCACAAAATTGAAGGATCTGACGTTGCGTGGAGAGGATGGTCGATGATCAACAAGAATAAGCTGCTCAGCGTCTTTTCCGACGCCGAACAGGAAGCCCTGTATGGCCTGCCTGATTTCGACGATGCGCAGCGGCTGGAATACCTGGCATTGACCGAATCCGAACTGGCGCTCGCCAGTAGCCGGCCCTCCATACCCGCGCAGGTCTATTGCATCTTGCAGATTGGCTACTTCAAGTCCAAGCACGCCTTCTTCCGCTTCGATTGGGACGAGGTTGAGGACGATTACGATTTCGTGTTGAGCCGCTATTTCCACGGCGAGCCGTTCGAACGCAAGCCGATCACCCGGCACGAGTACTACGCCCAGCGCGAACAGATCGCTGAACTGTACGGCTATCGACCGTGGGTGGCCGCCTTCCTGCCGCAACTCATGCAGCAGGCCGCGCAGATCGTACGTCGCGACGTGACACCGGGATTCGTCGCCGCCGAGCTCATCGTGTGGCTCAATGAGCACAAGATGATCCGGCCCGGCTACACGACCTTGCAAGAGCTAGTCAGCGAAGCCCTGTCCGTCGAACGTCGGCGGCTGGGCGACCTGCTCACCGGCGTATTGGACGAATTGACCCAAACCGCGCTAGACCAACTTCTGGTGCGCGATGATACTCTGTCGAAACTGGCGGCGCTGAAACAGGATGCCAAGAATTTCGGCTGGCGTCAGATGGTCCGCGAACGCGAAAAGCGCGGCACGCTGCAGCCGTTGCACGAAATCGCCAGGACGCTGCTGCCCCGGCTGGATATCTCGCAGCAGAACGTGCTGTACTACGCAAGCCTGGCGAACTTCTATACCGTCCACGACCTGCGCAACCTGAAGGCGGATCAGGCGCAGCTCTACCTGCTGTGTTACGCCTGGGTGCGCTTCCGACAGCTCACCGACAACCTGGTCGATGCGATGGCCTTCCACATGAAGCAGCTCGAGGAAGAAAGCAGCGCGGGCGCGAAACAGTCACTCATCGCCGAGCAAGTAAAACGCCATCGGGAAACGCCGCAGATCGGCCGCCTGTTGTCGCTCTATGTGGACGACAGCGTAGCCGATCCGACGCCGTTCGGCGAGGTGCGTCAGCGCGCCTATAAAATCATGGCCAAAGATGTGCTACAAAACACGGCGCAACGCATGACGGTCAAGCCGCTGAGTCAACTGGCACTACACTGGTTGGCGGTGGACGGCCTAGCCAAACGTATTCGCCGTCACCTGCGCCCCTTGTACGTCGAGCTCGACTTCGTCGGCACCTCCCCAGACAACCCGTGGCTCGCGGCGCTGGCTTGGGTCAAGGGGGCCTTCGCCAAACAGCAGCGCCTGTCACAACGACCGCTCGCCGAATGTCCCGCGGCCACGCTGCCGAAGCGCCTGCGACCGTACCTGCTGATCTTCGGCGCTGATGGTCAGCCGACCGGTTTGCACGCCGATCGCTACGAATTCTGGTTGTACCGCCAGATCCGGAAGCGCTTCCAGTCGGGAGAGATCTATCTCGACGACAGTCTGCAACATCGTCACTTCTCCGACGAGCTTGTTTCGATGAACGAGAAGGCCGACGCGCTGGCGCAGATGGAGATCCCGTTCCTGCAGCAGCCAATCGATGCCCAACTCGATGCGTTAGCGGCCGAGTTGCATGCACAATGGCTGGCCTTCAACCGAGAGCTGAAACAGGGCAAGCTTACGCACCTGGAATACGACAAGGATACGCAGAAGCTGATTTGGCGCAAACCGAAAACCGAGAACCAGAAGGTGCGTGAGCAGGCATTCTACGAGCAACTGCCATTCTGCGATGTTGCCGACGTGTTCCGCTTCGTCAACGGCCAGTGCCAGTTCCTGTCGGCGCTGACGCCATTGCAGCCGCGCTACGCGAAGAAGGTAGCGGACGCCGATAGCCTGATGGCGGTTATCATCGCTCAGGCAATGAACCATGGCAACCATGTCATGGCGCGCACCAGCGACATTCCGTACCACGTTCTGGATAGCACCTACCAGCAGTATCTGCGTCAGGCGACGCTGCATGCGGCCAACGACTGCATCAGCAACGCCATCGCCGCGCTGCCGATCTTCCCGTACTACTCGTTCGATCTCGATGCGCTGTACAGCGCCGTCGATGGGCAGAAATTCGGCGTCGAGCGACCGACCGTGAAGGCGCGTTACTCGCGCAAATACTTCGGACGAGGCAAAGGCGTCGTCGCCTACACGCTGCTGTGCAATCATGTCCCGTTGAACGGCTACCTAATCGGCGCGCACGAGTACGAGGCGCATCACGTGTTCGACATCTGGTATCGCAACACGTCGGATATAGTGCCGACTGCGATCACCGGCGACATGCACAGCATCAACAAAGCCAACTTCGCTATCCTGTATTGGTTCGGGTTGCGCTTCGAGCCTCGCTTCACAAACCTCGATGACCAGTTGCAGGAATTGTATTGTATCGACGACCCGGCGCTGTACGAGAAATGCCTGATTCAGCCGATCGGACAAATCGATCGGCAGCTCATCACCAGTGAGAAGACAAATATCGATCAGATCGTCGCCACGCTGGGCCTCAAAGAGATCACGCAGGGCTCGCTGATCCGCAAACTATGTACGTACTCGCAGGAAAACCCGACACGTCGCGCGATTTTTGAGTTCGATAAGCTCATTCGTACCATCTACACGTTGCGTTACCTGCGCGACCCGCAGCTCGAGCGAAACGTGCATCGCTCCCAAAACCGCCTCGAGTCTTACCATCAGCTTCGTTCGACCATCGCCCAGGTCGGCGGCAAGAAGGAATTGACCGGCCGCACCGACATCGAAATCGAGATCAGCAACCAGTGCGCCCGGCTGATCGCCAACGTCATCATTTTTTACAACTCGGCGATTCTGTCGCATCTACTGACGAAATGGGAGGCCAGTGGCAACGCCAAGGCGCTGGCGCGGCTTACGCAGATATCACCGGCAGCCTGGCGGCATATCCTTTTGAACGGGCACTACACTTTTCAAAGCGACAACAAAATCGACCTGGACGCGCTCATTGCAGGGCTCGAATTGGAGTGATCGAATTTTCGGCGGTTCTGGCTTGGAATCCCTTATTCCTGTTACGGTGGAATACGATGCCACAACCAGGTAATCCTTTACCCCCAGCCGTGGTCAACACCTGGCGACTGAGCGTCGGCACGTCGCTGTTCGTGATCGATATCCTGGCCGACGGCAGCTGGCGACCGGCGTATATTGCGCCAAAGCGGCTGGGTGGCTGGACGATGGATGTGTTGCCGAACATGCCGCCGACGTTAGTCGATATCGCTCCCTCGGTACGCACCTGGGCGCGACAGTACGGCGCGAATGTAACGAACCGGCGCACGCCGGCGCGCCGGTTTCCCGCGCAAACCGCTTCTTCGAACAGGACGCCAGAATGAACATGCTGAAACGTCGTCTCGATGCGACAGACGAAAAGCTGCAGGAGCTGAAAACAGCCCGCAAAGCGGCAGCTAAGGCGCAGCGCCAGCAGGTCAAGCAAACGCGCGCGGATCGCGAGCGAAAGATCATGCTGGCCGGCGAGGCGTTGCTGCGGCGTGTCGATCGCGGCGAGTGGGATGAAGCCGATTTCCGCGCGATGATGGACGATTATCTGTCGCGGCCCGCCGATCGCGCGCTGTTCGAGCTCGACGATGTATAGCCTTTGATGTTCGACGTCGACGCACCGCACAGCCAGGTCGGCAAATGTTGATTTGATTCACGATGAAGGATGCCCGATGCTGCCAACGCTCCGCATGAACCGGAATTTTGTCGAGGCCTTGCTGGCCGAGCGCGCGCCCTGCTTTGCGATGGGACTCGTGGCCGAGGGCCAGACGCACTATGCTTGCCTGGCACTGCGGCCGGTGGATGACATTCCGAACGACGTAACACGCAGCGGTTTCAACTTTGGCCACTCGATACGCGGCACCGACGACTTCGAGGTCGTACACTTCGGCTTAGAGTTTTACGGCTACCGCATCTTCAATGCGCTGATCAATCCGAGCAACTTCATCGCCAGGACAATCCTGTCGCACATGGTCGACACGAAGGCGTTTTTCTTCTTCGCGGTCAACCCGTCAGGCGGTGTGACGGTGTTCAAGTCCGGCATCGGTGAATGCAGCCTGGACAGCATCGAGTCTAATCTCGAGCGGATACTGCGCTCGAGCACGTCCGATGCTCAGTACGACGCGGCGCTGACAACGTTCAGCGACCATCCAGATCCGGTCGGGCCGATGCTGCACTGGGTTTGCCGGGACTGCGAAGATTGTCTCGACCTGTCCCACAATGTAATCGAACTGGGCCCCGCGTAACGGTCCTGATGGTCCGTGTGACCGAGACCGTCATGTCACTCACCGGACGTCGCTCCAACATTCTTCGGCTGGAATAAGCCGATTAATGTTCACAATGTGGAACGACGGAATTTTCTGGGGTTCCGGCGTAGATCCCCAGTATGGGACTGTGCGAGGATCTGCCGGATGTCCGCTCGCGTCCAGCGCATCGTGAAGTTGGCCTCGGGATCGTAGGCCTGCTGTGTATGCGCAGTTGGAGCGGGGAAACCCGATCCCGCTGACGAAGTTTGTGCATGAACCGGCAAGGCGCCGACTGCACAAACCGCAGCGAGCCCAGCCGTCAAACGTTTGCGCATAAATCGTGAACGAGAGAAATTTAAATTTTGCATTCGAACCCCATGTCACAGTGAGTGTGGGAAAGGTAGGAGTAGCACTTCCAAACCGGTTTGGATTCTAGTCCAAAACCGGTTTGGAAACAAATGATGCTTTCGTGACGGAGAATTACACTTGCATTACGGCCACGACCGATTCTGATGCCCACTCGGCTTCGTCCAGTGCGCTGCACGGTCCGCAAATGGACGGTCGTGACGGTGCGCCTGGAGGCGCATTCCCTCTTTGAGCCAGAATCCAGGTCCGCGAGCACGCTTCATCTGTCCTTTCTCGATCATGTGCATCACTTCAATGCCGGCCAGAGAGGATCCGGGCGCACCGAAAAGTCTTGAACTCCAGCATGGGACGCGTGCGTCGCTTGATCGCGCGATGGTCCTGGTCGATGATGGGTTTCAAGGATTTCCGATGTGCGCGTATCATCCTCTCCGGTATCGAGATCATGCACATGATCCGCAAAGGTCAGGTGAAGGGAGATAATAGTCGCAGCGTCGCTGAGCAATTTTACTCGCTTGCAAAATAACGAATCCTGATTAACTAGATCATTATTCGCCCACTCCGCTATCGAGAAACAACCGCACCGCGTACGTGAATCGATGGTGCGGGACCGTACGAGAACGATCAACCAGATGCATGGGGATCTGGTGCAAATAGATGGCAAGTCTGCGATCCATCGTATAAATATGGATACCTTATCGAGTGAAAAGGACAGCACTCCAGACAGAGGAAGCAGTGATGTCCTCACGCGCGATAGCGGATAGGTCGAATTGCCCCTTGCGAATGCGATGCATCAACTCGATGCCTGAAATCGTGGTCGCTGCACTTCTGAATCGTTTGAACCCGAGCATCACGTTCGTTCTGGACTTGATGTGGCGATGGTCCTGTTCGATCAGATTGTTGAGGTACTTCGAGGAGCGCACCTTCGTGTCCTCGGGAAGCAGGCCGTCAATTTTCATCTCACGCACGGCTCGATGCGACGCGGCATACCCATCGAGCGTGAGCGTCTCCGGTGGCCGCCTCTGATGCTTGATAGCCTTGCTGAAAAAGGCTTTTGCCGCAGCCACATCGCGCTTTGCCCTGAGCATGAAGTCTACCGTCTGGCCGCTCCGATCCACCGCTCGATATAGATAAACCCATTCACCCCCGGATCTTGAGATACGTCTCGTCAACCCGCCAAGACCGCCCCGCAGACATGGCGAAGTGGTTCCAGCGCTTGACGAACTCGGGCGTATAGCGCCGCACCCAACGCAGGATCGTCGTGTGAGCAAGCGACAACCCTCGCTCAGCCATCATCTCGACGAAATCGCGCAGGCTGAGTTTGTAGCGCAGATACCAGCGCACGCAAAGAATGATCACGTCACGGTCAAAGTGACGGCCAGCGAACAGCCCGTCCAGATTCTTCAGTTTGCTCATCGCGGGCCCTCAAATTGGTCAGCCCGCCACTCTAACCGAATCGTCGATCGCTATTTTCACCACAACCGTCTGATGCACTCAACGAAATCGGCGTTTTAGCGGGCCTGGCAAATGACAGGATCACAGCGAATCGCGTCGCGGCATGGGCTTACGCTGCCGCAAATGCCACTGGTGGGCGCGCCTGGCTGTCCGCGTCGAACTATGAACCCGTAACGCCCCGCTATCTTCGCCTCCTGGAGGCCGAGTATTGAGCGAGCACGTGTTTCGACCAAGGGTAACGTCGATAGCAAAAGACGCTTTGACGATCTAGCCGCATCTTGTTCCGCGGATAGCTGGGGAGGAGCAAGACAGCCGGTGCTTTCGTCGAACAAACGTCCATAGCTGCCGTTCAGCGAGCGGGAAACTTCAGCTGGAACGGCAGCAATACTCCGCAACCAGAAGGAGATGCTGCGCCCACAATCGGCCATTGCTGACGCTCAGGTGTCGCCCTTTATGAGGCAGCTTAAGGTCGTACTCCCGTCGATCGAACCTCAACGACCGTGAATGTCGGGTCTCACTGGCAGCAGATGCGTACGAACCTGTCCGCATTTTTGTGGGCGAGGCGGTTAAAGGAATCGTTACCCGCGCGCCTGCGTGAATCGATCACCAAACAGAATAGCAAACTGGTTCATGGCCGACTTCCAGTCGAAGGCAGCGCGAACAGATTTTGCCAGGACTTTGCGTAGCGCCAGCCCAAGGAGTGTCGCTGGCGTACGCATCTTCTACATGCGAACGCCAGTTGACCAGCCGATGCTTAAGCCAGCCACTGCTTGATGTTGGCCGCCATGACATTTGTCGAAATACCATAGCGGTCGTGGAGCGTCGGCAGTGCACCTGCATCGAGAAACTCGTCGGGCAGCGCTACCTGTTTGAACGTACACGAAACGCCGGCGCTCAAGAGCGTGGTTGCGACAGCTTCACCCAAACCGCCGATAACCGTATGGTTCTCAGCGACGACGACCATGCGCCCCGTCCGCTTTGCCTCGCGGATGATGGTCTCTGTATCGAGCGGCTTGATGGTCGGAACATGCAACACTGCGACGTCCACCTTGTCGGACGCCAGCACTTTCGCAGTTTCCAGCGCCCTCATGGTCATGAGGCCGGACGCGATGATGAGAACGTCGTTGCCATCGCGCAGCATTTTTGCTTTGCCGAGTTCGAACTGATAGTTGTACTCGTCGAGCACCGCGGGAACGTTGCCACGCAGAAGGCGTGCATAGACCGGACCCTTATGCGCCGCGATGGCTGGTACCATCTGTTCAATATCGAGCGCATCGCACGGGTCAATT
This sequence comes from Paraburkholderia sp. A1BS-2L, assembly GCF_051125205.1. Lineage (NCBI taxonomy): Bacteria > Pseudomonadati > Pseudomonadota > Betaproteobacteria > Burkholderiales > Burkholderiaceae > Paraburkholderia > Paraburkholderia sp. A1BS-2L. The sequence continues at coordinate 432,739 of NZ_CP120430.1, read as the reverse complement.
ACCGTCATGTTCGGCATTGCGCGCATGAGCGCGAGGTCTTCAGCGGCCTGGTGGCTTGGCCCATAGCCGGTCGTCAGGCCCGGGAGGGCGCAAACGATTTTGACATCGAGGTTGTCCTCAGCGATGGTCTGATGAATGAAGTCGTACGCCCGCCGCGTCGCGAACACTGCATAGGTGGTGACGAACGGCTGCGCTCCTTCGTGGGCGAAGCCAGCAGCGGCGCCCATCAGAAGTTGCTCTGCCATGCCCATCTGGTAGTACCGCTCTGGAAATTCCTTCGAGAAGATATGAAGGTCGGTGTACTTGCCAAGGTCGGCCGTCATGCCAATGACATTGGTCTTCGCTCGAGCCAATTCGACGAGTGCATGTCCGAACGGAGCGGAGCGGGTTACCTGACCTTCGCCGGCGATGGACGCAATCATTGCGGAGGTCTTCAGGCGCGGCTTTTTATCGACTACCGGGTTCATGCTTTGATCCCTGCAAAAGTTTCATCAAGTGCATCCAGCGCCAGCTTCCATTCATGAGCGTCCACCCGGATGAAGTGGTTCTTTTCCCGTTGCTCGAGGAAAGGCACGCCACAGCCCATCTTCGTGTCGCACACGATGATTCGGGGCTTCGGCTCCTTCAGGTTGCGGGCGTTGTCGAAGGCCGTCTTCACGGCATCGATGTCGTTTCCGTTCACGCGTTGCACGTACCAGCCGAACGCTTCGAGCTTCGGAACGAGCGGCTCGAAGGCCATGATTTGCGTCGACGGGCCGTCGGCCTGCTGGTTATTGACGTCGACCATCGCAATCAGGTTGTCCAGCGTCCAGTGTGCCGCTGAGAGAAGACCTTCCCAGATGGCGCCTTCGTCGAGTTCGCCGTCCGAGAAGAGCGTGTACACGAACGACCTGGAGCCTTTGCGCTTGAGTCCGAGACACCGGCCCACAGCAATCGTTAGCCCCTGGCCGAGCGACCCGCCGGACATCTCCATCCCCGGTGTGTAGCTCGCCATCCCGGACATCGGCAGACGGCTGTCGTCGCTGCCGTAGGTCTCAAGCTCCTCTTCGGGAAGGATACCGGCTTCGAACAGTGCGGCGTATAGCGCGATAGCGTAGTGACCGTTCGACAACAGGAAGCGGTCCCGGTCCTCCCAGTCTGGCTCGGCCGCGCGGTAATTCATGGCGCTGAAATACGAAACAGCGAGAACGTCAGCGATGTCGAGCGCCTGTCCGATATAACCTTGGCCCTGTACTTCGCCCATCAGCAGGGCGTTGCGGCGGATGCGGTATGCGCGCTCGGCGAGCGACACATCCTCGATGACGGTTGTACTCATTTACTCGTCTCCTTGAAAGAGTTCGTTCAGCGATTGACCGTCTTTGCGGGCACGAAGAACACCAGCACCGCGCCCAGCACGACGGCCGTCGAAATGAAGATGAGGCCTGCTGTCGCCTTGCCGGTGAGGTCATTCAGCCACCCGACGATGGCGGGCGAGAAAAAGCCGGCCAGATTGGCGAAGCAGTTCACCGCAGCGATTCCGGCCGCGGCGGACATGCCGCTGAGAACGGCCGTGGGAAGCGCCCAGAACAATGACGACGAGGCGAGGATGCCGGCAGCAGCGATGCTCACGCAGATAATCGATGCACCCACGCTTCCCAGCGTCGGCAGCGTTGCGAATGCCGCGGCAGAAACCAGCATCGGAATCGCGAGATGCAAACGGCGTTCGCGGCGCTTATCGGCGCTGCTTCCGAGCAAGGGCAACGCGACGATGGCGCAAATGTACGGAATCGCGGTCAGGACACCCACCCACAGCGGGTCGGCGACACCAGTGCGGCGGATGATTGTCGGCAGCCAGAACGTAAGGCCGTATTGACCGAGAACGACACAAAAGTAAATTCCAGCCATCAGCCAGAGACGGCGGTCGCGGACGAAGGCACGGATCGACACGTGTTCGGTGGTCGCTGTACGGTCGCTTTCCACGTTGCGCTTGAGGAGCGCCTTTTCGTCGTCTGAGAGCCATTTGGCGCTGGCGATGCCATTGTCGAGATACAGAAAAATTGCGACACCCAGGAGCAACGACGGCAGTGCCTCCAGCATGAAAAGCCACTTCCATCCTGCAAGTCCGTGGGCGCCCTGGAAGGAATGCATAATCCAGCCGGAAAGCGGGCCGCCGAGGATGCCAGCCATCGGAATAGCCATGAAAAACATCGAGAGCGCTTTTGCGCGTCGGGCGGCCGGGAACCAGTAGGTCAGGTACAGAATCACGCCCGGGGCGAAGCCCGCTTCCGCAACGCCGAGCAGAAAGCGCAGAACATAAAACGTGGTTGGCGTCTTCACGAACACAAAGCTCGCGGAAATAACCGCCCAGGTCAGCATGATTCGCGCGAGCCAATTTCGCGCGCCGACTTTGTGCAGAATGAGATTGCTTGGGACTTCGAAGAGGAAGTAACCCAGGAAGAAAATTCCTGCACCGATGCCATAAATGGTTTCGGAGAAGTGCAGGTCGTTGAGCATCTGCAGCTTTGCGAAGCCCACGTTCACCCGGTCGAGATACGCGCCGAGGTAACAAAGCATCAGAAAGGGAATGAGGCGACGAGCGACTCTTGCGTAGGTTCGCGCTTCGAAGTCTGATGAGTCGCTCGAAGCCGAGAGGTCTGCACCGATTCCCGGTGTGGCCAGTCTGGATTTCATGGGGTGTCTCCTGTCATCTGAGCCCGTCACGGCGACGGGCACAGTGCCATGTCTCTGTGCCGCTTTGGCTGCAAGACGCCGCGGCTGGTCCAAGTGCGTCGTATGTTATGCAATGTCGGAAGCGAACGCGGGCACGTCACTTCAATGAATCAGCATGCCGCCGTTGACGTCAAGCGTAATGCCAGTCAGGTACGACGAGAGGTCGCTTGCCAGGAACAGGCAGGCATTGGCGATGTCGTTTGCCTCGCCGAGGCGCCCGAGCGGAATGCCCTTGATAATGTCCGCACGCATCTCGGGCGTCAGCTTGTCACCCGTGATGTCCGTCTGGATGAGACCCGGCGTAATGGAATTGACGCGGATATGATCGCCGCCGAATTCACGGGCCATAGCTTTCGCGAGGCCGAGAACGCCTGCCTTTGCGGCGCTGTAGTGCGGGCCGCCAAAGATGCCGCCGCCGCGTTGCGCGGAAACGGATGACATGCACACGATGCTGCCCCGTTGCTGCTTTTTCATGTGGGGAATGACCGCCTGCGACATGTACAGGGTGCCCAGAAGGCTGACGCCGACAACCGCGTCGAAGTTATTCTTGGAGATTTCGAGTGTCTTGATGGGCTGCGTAATTCCCGCGTTGTTTATCAACGCGTCGATTCGGCCGTATTTAGCAGCGACTGCATCTGCTGCGGCGACGCAGGCTTCCTTGTCGGTAACGTCGCACGCCAGACCAAGATGACCTTCCCCTAGGTCACGCGCAGCGCTTTCCGCGTCCGCCAGGTTCAGGTCCAGAATGGCGATGCGCGCTCCTTGCGCTGCCATCGCCTTTGCTGTCGCTTTACCGATGCCGCGCGCCGATGCCGCGCCCGTGACGATAACGACTTGATTCTCGAGCAACATGTGGGTGTCTCCGTTGATGAACTAGGTGTAGGCGAAGTTTGTCCGCCGGCGCGCCTTGCATCAACGCAGTTCCTTTCAACCGTAGCTGAGAAATTTTCAGCCCCCAGGGTTATCCCTGTGTACGCGGCTTGCAGCGCTCGATTTCTTCTTCAATCCAGGACAAAAACTTTGCAACCCGAGGCAATTCAGCGTTCTGGCTCGGGTAAACGATGTGATGCGCCCCAACCTCGACCGAATGACTATCGTCGAAGACCTGCACGAGGGCGCCGTCCTTTATTTTCTGCGAAGCCATCATTACGCTTTCCAGTGCAATTCCGAGCCCTAACGAAGCTGTCTCAATGGACATGTACGAGCGGTCGAATGAAAAATCGAACGTCTTGTTCGCACCGGCAACCCCGACCCGTCCGAACCATTGCCGCCACTGAACGAGCGGCGTCTCCGAATAGATGAGCCGCTGCGCCAGAAGGTCTTCCGGCGTCTTCACCGGATGCCGCTCGAGGTAGGCCGGCGACGCCAGCGGGGCAATGAATTCACCCCGGACCGTACGTACTTCAAGGTTGCTCCATTCTCCATAGCCGTGACGAATGTCGATGTCGTAATACCCGTTCGAAAACGAAACGTTCTCGTACGAACAGGCGACGTTCAGCTGAACGTCACCATTTGCTTCCTGAAACGAGGATAGCCGGGGCAATAGCCACATCAGGCCGAAACTCGGGCTCGAGTGCACGCGCAGGATGTCGACTTCTTTCTGGCTTGAGGCTCGCTCGGTTGCCCGACTGAGGTCTGCCAGCGACCCCGTGACATCCGCCAGATAGCGCTCACCGGTTGGCGTCAGGACGAGACCACGCCCAGTCCGTTGAAACAGCGATTGGCCAATCATCGATTCGAGGTTGCTTAGCTGATGGCTGACTGCCGAAGCCGTGAGGTCGAGCTCTTCTGCTGCTCGATTCACACTCTTCGTGCGTGCAATGCACTCGAACGCAATGATGGCCTTCAACGGAGGAATTCGCATGATCAAATTTTTTTCAGTCGCGATTGAACAAAACTGCATTGCCTTCGGACGGTGCTCGCTGCCATCCTCGACGTCAAGCGATACGGACACGAAAACAGACGAAATGTTACCCCGTGTCAGGCCGCCTGGTGGCCTAAAGTCTTGCCTCATATAAAGATTGCGCGGTGCAGCAACCGCACAGGAGACATTGATGGATAACCTGACCTCCCCTTCCCGCAAACAATCCACCCGTCGCTACAAGGTCGTCCAGCGCTAAGGCGACCGGCCGTCACCGGATTCGGCGCGTCGTATTTGCTGCCACCCGGTTAAGCCTTCGGAAAATGTGACACGCCGCAGGCGGCTCTTGTGGCCTGCGGTTGGAGACGTTCGTTCGCAGTTTTCGCGACGGAGATTTGCTATGTCTGAACAACCTGCGTTGTTGCTCGCGAAGTCAATCGTCAAAAGTTTCGGTGCTACCAGCGTCCTCAAGGGCTTCGACCTGTCTGTCCGTCCGGGAGAGGTTCACGCGTTCCTTGGTGGCAATGGAGCCGGGAAGTCGACGTTCATCAAGATTATCTCTGGCCAGCATCAACGGGACGGGGGCACGCTTCAGTTTGCCGGACGGGACCTCGGTGGCTCCTCAGCATCACCCGCTGACACAGGAGAGATTGCGGTTGTGAACCAGGAGCTGGCACTGTTGCCTCATCTGTCGGTCGCGGAAAATATCGCAATACCCCGGATGCATCGCGCGCTCGGGACCTATAGCGAGCGGGTATCACGTGCGCTCGCGATTGACGCTCTATCGTTGATTGACTCGCAGTTCGCCCGGGAATCGGTTAGTCGTCTGGTGGGCGAGCTATCGCTTCACGAGCGGCAGCTCGTGGAAATCGCTCGAGCACTCCGCTCTGGCGCGAGGCTGCTACTGCTTGACGAGCCGACAGCGAATCTCACTGCTGCCGAGACCGGGCGTCTGTTTGCGGTCATTCGAAGGCTGGTCGCGGAGACAAGTCTCGCCGTCCTGTTCGTATCCCATCGCATGCGCGAGATACGTCAGATTGCTGACGTCTGCACCATCATTCGCGACGGGAAAACAGCCATCGACCGTGCGCCGCTCAATGCCATCACGGACCGCGAAATCGTCGACTATATGGGGCAATCCGTCGAGCCAGACCAGCAACCCGAGGTCAGCCTGGAAGCTGCATCGGATTTGCGGGAAGGTCACGACGCGCGTCACGACAACGGTAGCACCGCGGAAAAGCCTATCGTTGTCCGCCTCGACGATATCGAGCTCGAAATACGTCCGGGGGCCATTATCGGACTCGCGGGCGCACCGACCGGCCCTCTGGCTCTCATTGAGGCACTCACGGGACTCGGGACAAAATCTCGATGGAATATCGAGCGCGCCGGGGTGCAGGTCAAGCATCGCGGTCCGTCAGGCGCAGCTCGCGCCGGGGTCGGCTACATATCTGGCGACCGTGCAAACAAAGGCATTCTTGCAACGCTTCCCATCATCGACAACCTGATGGCGGCGCGGCGCATCGTCGAGCGAAAAAAGATAGCTCGTGACGAAGAGCTTCGGCATGGGCAAGCCCTCCTCGACGCGCTCAAGATACGTGCCGGTTCCCTATGGCACCTCCCCTCAACTTTGAGCGGTGGTACGCAGCAGAAAATTCTAGTTGCGCGCTGGCTGAATCTGAGACCGCAACTGCTGGTGCTCGAAGAACCCACGCGCGGCGTCGACATTCGGACAAAGCGGGAAATCTACGCGCTCATTCGCAAGCTCGCCAGGCAGGGTACGGCAGTCGTCTGGTGGTCGACCGAGTACGTGGAACTGGTCGAACTCTGTGACACGGTGCTCGCATTTGACCTTTCCGGGCGGCCGACCGGCATTCTTCGTCACTCAGACGTTAATGAGGAGAGCCTTGCCAGCGCTACAGGGATGGCCGCCTGAAACGCATGACGTTTCGGAAATCGAAGATTAAGCCAGGAGACAGAGCATGAAAGCAGCGACGCACTCAATACAGAGCAGCTCGAAGGAGTCAGGCGGTGGTATTCGACGCCTGCTGTCAACGTATCGTACCGAAATTGCAATCGCTATTGCGATTGTCGTCATCGAACTCGCCGTCGGAATGGTCGTTCCCGCTGCGCTGTCGATTGGAAATCTCGCGAACGTTACCCAGGCCGCCGCGCCGCTGGTCATCATGGCGTTCGGTGTACTACTCGTGATTATTACGGGTGGAATCGATCTGTCAGTCGGCTCAGTCTTTTCCCTGACTGGCATGGGAACCTGTCCGCATTTTTGTGGGCGAGGCGGTTAAAGGAATCGTTACCCGCGCGCCTGCGTGAATCGATCACCAAACAGGATAGCAAACTGGTTCATGGCCGACTTCCAATCGAAGGCAGCGCGAACAGATTTTGCCAGGACATTGCGTAGCGCCAGCCAGAGCAGCTTGATGGCAGCCTCGTCGTTCGGGAAGTGGCCGCGGGTCTTGATGATCTTGCGTAGCTGCATGTTCAGACTCTCAATGGCGTTCGTTGTGTACACAACGCGCCGGATCTCCGGCGGAAACGCGAAGAACGGCGTGACGTGCTCCCACGCGCGCTGCCACGACTGCACGATCATCGGGTATCTGAGGCCCCAGGGACCATCAGCAAACGCCTGCAGCGCCTGCTGCGCGGCCTGCTCGCTGGCGGCGGAGTAGACCGGTCGCAGCGCCGCCGCAAGGGCCTTGCGGTCCTTGTAGCTGGCATAATCCAGGCTGTTGCGGATCAGGTGCACGATGCAGGTCTGCACGGCCGTGCGGGGGTAAGCGGTGCCGATTGCGTCGGCCAGTCCCTTCAGGCCGTCAACCACCGCAATCAGGATGTCCTGGCAGCCACGGGCCTTCAGTTCGTTGAACACCTTGAGCCAGAACTTCGCGCCTTCGGTCTGCTCGATCCACAGGCCCAGTACATCGCGCTGGCCATCGGCCTGAATGCCCAGTGCCAGATAGACCGCCTTGTTGCTGACCACGCCGTCGTCGCGGATCTTGACGCGCAGGGCGTCGAAGAACACCACCGGGTACATCGCATCGAGCGGACGGTTCTGCCAGGCCAGCGTTTCGGCCATCACCTCGTCGGTGACCGAGCTGATGAAATCAGGCGACACCTCGGTGCCGTAGCTTTCGGCCAGAAAGGCCTGAATCTCGCGCACGCTCATACCGCGCGCGTACATCGCGATGATGCGCTCGTCGAATCCGGTGAAGCGGCGTTCGTGTTTGGGGATCAGGATGGGTTCGAAGCTGCCGTCACGGTCGCGAGGCACCTCGACGCGCACGGGGCCGCGATCGGTGATGACTGTCTTGCCACTGGCGCCGTTGCGCTCGTTGGCTTGCCCGGCCGGTTTGGACTGGCCCGGTGGGTAGCCCAGATGCAGGTTCATCTCTGCACCCATTGCCCGCTCGATAACTGCCTTGTTGAACGCCAGCATCAGGTCCTGCACCTCGGCCGGCGTCATCGGCCCCTTGACCAGCTCGTCCAGCAGCGCCTTGGGCAGTTCAGGCAGCGGCCCTCGGGCCGCTGCCTGAGACGCCACCGTACGTTTCTTTTTCATTGGCATATCCATGACTTTTACCTCTCATGATATGCCTCACCCACAAAATGCCGGATAGGTCCTGGCATGGTGACTGGACTCGCTATGTCGCATGGTTATGGCGCCATTGTGAGCAGTCTCGCCGGCCTGGCTATCGGTTTCATCATCGGTTCGATTAATGGTGCGCTGGTGACGTTCGTAGGTCTCGCGCCATTCGTCGTGACCCTCAGTACATATGCCATTGCTGGAAGTCTGTCGTTCATCGTCACCGACGGCCACTCACTTCCTGTCAACGACCCGAACTATTGGCTTCTCAACTCCGGAACGCTGATTCCCGGTGTCATCAACTACGTGCTCTGGTGCGTGCTGCTTCTGATTGTCATCGAGTTCTGTCTGCGCAAAGTCGTGGCCGGCAGATGGCTGTACGCGGTGGGCAGCAGCAGCTCTTCGGCTCGTGTCATCGGCATCCCCGTCAACAGCGTTCGTTTAACCGCTTATGTCATTTCGGGATTACTCGCGTCATTCGCCGGCATCGTAAGCATCTCGTACATCAGCAACGCAGAAGCAACGGCCGGCTCGAGCTTGATGCTGCAAGCAATCGCGGCGGTGGTTATCGGCGGCGCAAGCCTCTTCGGTGGAACCGGCTCGGCCATCGGTGCGCTGCTCGGCGCACTGATGATAACGATTATCCAGAACGGCGCAAACCTCATTGGCGTGAACAGTTTCTGGCAAGGCACCGTGACAGGTGTCGTGATTCTCATCGCGGTCCTTGTCGACCGCGTCACCAAAGCACGGCGATAAGCCGGCATTACAACACCCAGCATGGAGACAATGATGAACGCTTTTCGATTCGCCAAATTCCGCCGCCGTGGAACGCCGTTGACCACGATGGCCGTGTGTAGCGCGCTGGCTTGCGTCGCCATGGTCTCACAGCCGGCACTCGCGCAGGCGAAGCAGACGGTTGCCTATATCGCGCCGTCGCTGGACATCTCGTACTGGCAATGGGTTGCGTACGGGGTCAAGGAACGCGCAAAAGAACTGGGCATGAACTACGTGGAATTCACCTCCGAGAATTCTCCCGCGAAGCAGATGGACAATGTGAAGACGGCACTGACGCGAGGCGTCTCTGCCATCGTCATGGGGCCTGTCAGCTCGACGAGCACGCCTCCTGTATTGAGGCTGCTCAAGGATAAATCTGTTCCTATCGCGTTTGCTGGTATCGGTCCGCAGGCGGGGCAGACAGACTACACATCGGCGGTCACGGCCAACAATTACGAAACCGGCAAGGCGCAGGGCACATATGTCTGCAAGCTTGCAAAGGAGCGCGGTGGTAACAAGATTGCGATGCTGTCACTTCCGCAGGACCGGGAGAACGCGCAAAAATATATGAAAGGCGCGAAAGAGTCGTTCGCTGCGAACGGTTGTGACCTGGTTCAGGTTCTCGAGACCCACGGTCTGACTGTCAATGAGGCTGTTTCGCAGGCAAACGACATCCTGACCGCCCACCCGGACGTCAAGGCCATCTACGGCATGTACGATGAAGCTGCTACGGGCGCAGCCAAAGCGCTTCAGACACGCGGCCTCACCGGGAAGGTTGCCGTTGTGACTGCTGATGGAAGCCCGACCACCATCAAACTGCTGCGTGACGGCGCGATTCAGGGCATTTTCCTGCAGGAAGCCGTCGGCCAGGGAATCGACGCGACAACACAAGTGAACAATGCATTGAACAAAAAGCCGACGACTCAGGAGTTGGCGCTCAAAGAGCCGCTCGTGACGAAGGAAACGATTGACCAGCCCGAGACTCAGGGTATCGTGAAGCGCGTGTATCCGCCGTCGGCAGGCAGCTACTAAGCTCAATCGCGCGCGCCAAGGCCGCCTGCAGATGCGCCGGCGGCCTGGTGCTTCAACTTGAAAGCATCCGGAGACATCGTGGAAAAGCTCCCTATCATTGACCCTCACCACCACCTCTATGACCTGAAGGACGGCAACTATCCGTGGCTTCAGGGGCCCATGCTTGAGCGAGTTTTCGGTGATTACTCGGCGATACGCGAAGACTATCTGATTGAAAACTTCCTGGCGGACATAAGGAACCAGAATGTCGTCAAGACGGTTCATCTTCAGGTTGAATATGATCACAATGACCCAGTTGCGGAAACGCGTTGGCTACAGAGCGTTGCGGACAAGCATGGGTACCCGCATGGAATTGTCGGCTTTGCGGACCTGTCATCACCGAAGGTGCAGGAGGTATTGGAAGCACACCTCGAGTATCCTAACGTACGTGGAATTCGCCAGTGTCTTAACTTCCATCGGGACCCCGTCAAGACGTTCATTGACAATCCGCATCTCATGAGCGACCCGCAATGGCGATCAGGCTACTCCCTTCTCCGGCGGTACGACCTGTCTTTCGACTTACAACTGTACTGCACCCAGATGGAAGAAGCGACGGCGCTGGCCCAGGCTTATCCCGATACTCCTGTCATTCTCAACCATACTGGCATGCCGGTGGATCGCACGCCTGCCGAAATAGAAGGTTGGAGAAAAGGAATGAAACTACTGGCCTCTGCCCCAAATGTTTCATGCAAGATTTCAGGTCTTGGCATGGCGGACTGGAAATGGACGGTCGACAGCATTCGGCCGTTCGTACTCGATGCAATCGATGCATTCGGCGTCGGACGATGCATGTTCGCCAGTAATTTCCCGGTGGACAAGTTGTTCAGCACTTACGACGCAATCTTCGACGCGTTCAAGGCAATTACGAAGGAGTTCACCGGATCTGAGCGTCGTGCGCTATTCCATGACAATGCGGAGCGCGTCTACAGGCTTTGATGCTCGAACGCTAATGGTATCTCCCGGTCGGGAGCGTCGAGTAGGCGCATTCTTGTGGAAGAAAAAGACGTTCCGGCGCTTTCTTATAGGCACGTTGATGGATTATGTGCTGCAGCCTACCGTCGTGCCAAGGATCTGCAGAATATGCACACGCAACTGCCGGTGCAGCATACTCGATTTCACGCCTCACAACGCCCCCCGTCGCCGATAAATCCGAACGGCTAAGATTCCTGCGGCAGTGGGCTGGCAACAGTATGACCGCTTTGCGCTCGCGGGATAGGGGTAGGAAACGGCGATCGCCGTCCCCTCCGGACCTATCCGGCATTTTGTGGGTGAGGCATATCATGAGAGGTAAAAGTCATGGATATGCCAATGAAAAAGAAACGTACGGTGGCGTCTCAGGCAGCGGCCCGAGGGCCGCTGCCTGAACTGCCCAAGGCGCTGCTGGACGAGCTGGTCAAGGGGCCGATGACGCCGGCCGAGGTGCAGGACCTGATGCTGGCGTTCAACAAGGCAGTTATCGAGCGGGCAATGGGTGCAGAGATGAACCTGCATCTGGGCTACCCACCGGGCCAGTCCAAACCGGCCGGGCAAGCCAACGAGCGCAACGGCGCCAGTGGCAAGACAGTCATCACCGATCGCGGCCCCGTGCGCGTCGAGGTGCCTCGCGACCGTGACGGCAGCTTCGAACCCATCCTGATCCCCAAACACGAACGCCGCTTCACCGGATTCGACGAGCGCATCATCGCGATGTACGCGCGCGGTATGAGCGTGCGCGAGATTCAGGCCTTTCTGGCCGAAAGCTACGGCACCGAGGTGTCGCCTGATTTCATCAGCTCGGTCACCGACGAGGTGATGGCCGAAACGCTGGCCTGGCAGAACCGTCCGCTCGATGCGATGTACCCGGTGGTGTTCTTCGACGCCCTGCGCGTCAAGATCCGCGACGACGGCGTGGTCAGCAACAAGGCGGTCTATCTGGCACTGGGCATTCAGGCCGATGGCCAGCGCGATGTACTGGGCCTGTGGATCGAGCAGACCGAAGGCGCGAAGTTCTGGCTCAAGGTGTTCAACGAACTGAAGGCCCGTGGCTGCCAGGACATCCTGATTGCGGTGGTTGACGGCCTGAAGGGACTGGCCGACGCAATCGGCACCGCTTACCCCCGCACGGCCGTGCAGACCTGCATCGTGCACCTGATCCGCAACAGCCTGGATTATGCCAGCTACAAGGACCGCAAGGCCCTTGCGGCGGCGCTGCGACCGGTCTACTCCGCCGCCAGCGAGCAGGCCGCGCAGCAGGCGCTGCAGGCGTTTGCTGATGGTCCCTGGGGCCTCAGATACCCGATGATCGTGCAGTCGTGGCAGCGCGCGTGGGAGCACGTCACGCCGTTCTTCGCGTTTCCGCCGGAGATCCGGCGCGTTGTGTACACAACGAACGCCATTGAGAGTCTGAACATGCAGCTACGCAAGATCATCAAGACCCGCGGCCACTTCCCGAACGACGAGGCTGCCATCAAGCTGCTCTGGCTGGCGCTACGCAATGTCCTGGCAAAATCTGTTCGCGCTGCCTTCGATTGGAAGTCGGCCATGAACCAGTTTGCTATCCTGTTTGGTGATCGATTCACGCAGGCGCGCGGGTAACGATTCCTTTAACCGCCTCGCCCACAAAAATGCGGACAGGTTCCGCGTGCAGGCATGCGCGAGTCTCGCTTCGAGATAGCGCACCAGCAATGCATATGCGTAAGGTCTGTCACGTGTTTGCCAACCGGACCGGATTTGCCCTGATCAATCAGGGCCGCCAACCTTGCATCCTGGGCTTGACCATACAACATGCTTCGATTCCCAAGTTGATTACGCGATGCGCTCGAGTTTTCCCGAGACTCCGACATGCAACGATGCGGTAATGATAAGTGTTCGTATCACATCAGCCTAGTACCGGAAAAAGTCCTTCGAGATCACTGCGTCATATATAGTATAACGAAACATTATGTGATTCGAAATTTTAGTCACCATTGGTTCTTTCCTGCTACCCGAAGACGCGACGGCTTCTGGTCAGCTGTTCTTCTCGCTTGAAGTACCGCAAACACCCGTGGATTCGAGCCGCCGCATTAATGTGCGGCGGCGTTTTTCCCTTACGGCCTGCTGCAACCGTCAGTTGCGTGTCAGCGCCGGGCGCCCACCGTACCGGCGGACAGACGGCATATATCCAATCATCGAAATGTCGAGCAATAGTTCGTTTGGGCAGATCAAATAACTGCATGCACCATAACCGTCAGAAGGTTTGCCGCATGCCGATGTTCGCGCCAGCCGTGGTGCCCCGAACACCATACAGCGCACCATTGAGCGAGAGACCGGTATCCATCGCACCGTGGTTATTAACGACCGCCACCTGCGCGTATAGCGCCGTACGTTTGGAAACAAAATACGTCGCCCCGACCGCGCCCATTAGCGAGTGATTCTCAGTGTAGTTTCGGTCGCTCGTGTACCAGACGCCACCGTTCACGTCCAACTGCGGCGCGGCATACCAGTCGAGACCACCGCTGTAGACATTGGAATTAAACGATTGCGCCACCTTGTAGTTTACGAACTGCACCTTCGCCGTAACCACGCCGAACTTCCAGGTCGCGCCGAACGTGCGCCCCCAGAATTCGACATTGGAAGGAACCGGCGTCTGAACCGCTCCACCTCCATTGCCGGAATAAACTGCGGCGTTGAGTAGCAGCGTGCCGTTCTCATACTCGAGTTTCGCTGAGTATTGCCGCCCCGCCTGAAAATCGCCGGACCTGCCGCCGAATGCAAATAGCGCACTCCCCTGGAACCCGTAAATCCGTGGGCTCGTATAAGCAATGCCGTTCGAATTGAATATTCCTGTGGCGAGCACGCCATCCGCATAATTGATGACACCACTTCCAAACTGGGAAAAGCCACGCGCGTCGGTCTCGTAAAGCGCAAGAAAAAACGGAGAGAACTGCAGGCCGATGGTGGCCTCGCCATACGGACCAGAAAGTGCGACGTACGCCTGACGTCCGAACAGGTTGCCGTTCGAATCGTTGAACGCTCCATTCATTACGCTCACGCCGCTTTCGAGCCTGAACTTCGCTTTGAGACCACCACCAAGGTCTTCGGTGCCATAGAGGCCAAACTGCGTCGGCTCCGCCCCTGAATCGATCGCCGAAAACTGGTGCCCTTCGTTCTGACCGCCCGCGCCAGCCGTCTTGCTGGTGTATAACAACCCGCCATCCATCAGACCATAGAGCGTGACGCCACTCTGCGCATGTACGACACCCATCGACAGTACGCTCGCCATACACAGGCTCAACCTGCAGACAATTTTCCCTTTCCAGCGCATCCTATGTCTCCTCTCATTTCCTGTAATTTCGGAATTCTAACGTTCTAGGTTGAATCTATGAAGAATACCCTCCGACTTCAATGACATCATTTACCTGGAGCTCGGTTCACACCCTCCGAGGGGAGGTTACCCAGTACTACTCCTGTAGGGATTTTCCTGTGTCAGCAGTTGTTGTAGTGCGGAAAATAGCGACTCGGTAGCATCAACCCGCGGTGGGAGTTCGTCGAGCAAGCCAATCGGCATCCCGGCTGCGTGATCGATTTGTGCATCCATATTCTCAGTATCCTGATTGTTGAATTGATCGATGTTGACTTTACAAATTTACAAATTACCGCAGTGTAAGTCCCACTTTTCGATAGGCTTCAGGGTCGTGGTTTCCCACCGCCCTGCTATCCAGGCTACGGGTCGCCTGACTTATTACCCCGGCAGGACTAACTCCTGCTGAACACACCAGCCCGAGCTGGGCGCACACATACATGGAGCGCTTTCGAAACTCGGCTACTCTCTTGTCTGCTGGAACATCTACAGGCGTACAGAGCGGGATTTTTGAGCCGGCTCTTATAAAAGACGCCTTTTTCGGCGACAAACAACTTCAATTCCCGCTTCGGGCTGTGCACAGCGCGATCCCGCTGGCGCACCCCATTGTTCATCGATATTCCGGAACCTCTGTCGGATTCCATGTGTTCGGGAAGCGTGCCGCAACAACAGGCTCAGATACCGCGGATCATTCGTCGAAGATCGCCACCGCGCGCGTCCATCCGGCCGAAGCACCCCGGATCTTCACCGGGAAACAGGCGATGCGAAAACCATGTGATGGCAGCGATTCGAGATCGTGCAGCTTCTCCAGATGGAAGTAACCGATATCGCGCCCCGCCTTGTGCCCTTCCCAAATCAGGCTCGCGTTGCCCGTCTCGCTGTATTTCCTGGCCGTATGAACGAAGGGTGCATCCCAGCTCCAGGCGTCGGTACCCGTCAGCCGCACACCGCGCTCGAGCAGGTACAGGGTCGCCTCATAACCCATCCCGCACCCGGAGGCGACGTAATCGTCCTCCCCATACCGCGCGCCTGCACGCGTGTTTACGACGACGATATCGAGCGGCTTGAGCGTGTATCCGATCCGTTCGATCTCAGCCTCCACTTCTGCAGCGCTGACGACATGCCCGTCCGGAAGATGCCTGAAGTCCAGTTTTACGCCCGGCCGGAAACACCAGTCGAGCGGCACCTCGTCGATCGTGGTGGCTCGCTCGCCCTTGTTCATGGTCGAATGAAAATGGTAAGGTGCGTCCAGGTGCGTGCCATTGTGCGTAACCAGTTCGACTTTCTCGATCGACCACGCTTCGCCATCGGGCAGATCGCGCTCAGTGAGGCCCGGAAAAAACGGCAGCAACTGCCCCGTGGTCGCGTGGTGATCGAAATACGTAATCCTGGGCGCGAACGCGGGCGGGTCAGACACCACGTCGTTTTCCAGAAAGATCGAAAGGTCGACTATCCTGTTCATGGCAGCTATCCGTCCTCTTTGTGTAAAGCGCAACACGCTCAGAATGCGACGGCGTGGGCACCCTTGAGCCCGAGCATGGCCCGTGCGTCCTCAGGTGTTGCAATGTCCAGCGACAATTCGTCGAGCACGCGCCGGATTTTGCCGACCTGATCGGCATTGCTCCTCGCCAGTTCGCCGCGCGCAAGGAACAGGCTGTCCTCGAGCCCAACGCGCACGTTCGCGCCCATGATCGCGCCGTATGTCGCCAGCGGCATCTGGTGACGTCCCGCGCCCAGCACCGACCAGTGATAGTCCCTGCCGAACAGGCGGTTCGCCGTTTGCCGCATATAGGCGACGTTGTCCGGCTCGGGCCCGATGCCACCGAGGATGCCGCAGATCGTCTGAATCAGGAATGGCGGCTTCACCAGGCCGGCGTCGACAAAGTGAGCCAGGTTGTACAGGTGGCCCACGTCGTAGCACTCGAATTCGAAGCGCGTCCCGCAGCCCTCGCCCAGTTCCTTCAGGATCCGCGCGATGTCCTTGAACGTGTTTCTGAAGATCGTGTCCTCGGTGCCCTCCACATAGGGCTTTTCCCAGTCGTACGTCCAGGTGTCGATCTTGCGCGCCGCCGTATGAATCGAGAAGTTCATCGACCCCATGTTCAGCGACGCCATCTCGGGTCTCGCCCTCAGCGGCGGCGCCAGGCGCTCTTCGAGGGTCATCTTCGTACTGCCGCCGGAAGTCAGGTTGATGATCGCGTTCGTGCGCGCCTTGATCTGCGGGAGAAACTGCATGAAAACGTCCGGGTCAGCGCGTGGGCGGCCGTCGGCCGGGTCGCGCGCGTGCAGGTGAAGAATGGCCGCGCCCGCCTCGGCCGCCTCGATGGCCTCCTGTGCGATCTGATCGGGCGTCAGGGGAAGATGCGGCGACATGCTCGGCGTATGCACAGCGCCGGTCACGGCACATGTGATGATGACTTTTCTGGACATTGAAAGAATTCCTCAACTTAATGGACTACTAATTGATTGGCGTACTCGCGTGAGCCACGATGCCGCACGCCGTTATGTGTTGACGCAGAGCGCCAGCGACATCAGGTCAGTCTTGCGTGTTCTCGAGAGAACGTACAGTTCGAACCAGTTGTTCCACTCGACGATCAGGTGATCGGAGTGGCCGCGTATGAGTTGCGCCGGCGCGCTCGACGGCCAATAAATCTCGAGCTTCGCGTCGAATCCTGCCGACGTGTCCCTGAACTGATGCAGCAAATATCCGAGGGTCTCGCCGTCTGCCGATTCAACACGCCCCATCATGCGATGCGGCATTCCGGAATCCAGCTCAATCGGGATGCCATTCCATTCATCGAGACGGCGCAGTCTCAGGAGCGCGGGCGACGTGGTATGGCCCGGCACCTCCAGAATGCCCACGCGGCCATCGGGCAGCAATAGCGCCCCCAGGTGCTCGGGGTGCGCGCGCAGCATGGCGAGGCCGTCCGGGCCGGCATACGCACTCCAGAACCAGTCGATGAACTCGGCGCCGTTTCCCGCCGCGATGTGCGCTTGCGCAACGGACTGCGTAAAACGGCCATCCGCGCGCAGCGCCCATTCCTTCGTTTCCGATTCGTGCGCGGCAATCTCCGGCGCGAACAATTCCGCCATGCCCTCGGCGCCCAGTTTCTCCATCAGCATGGCCATCATGTACCGCGCCCTTTTTACCTCGATCTGAAGAATCTCATGGCTGGCCACTTCGGTCCCGGAGCGGAAAAACGTCACTGATTTCATTGGAGCCTCCACAGGGCTATTGATCGAGTCGCTATGGTTCCTCATCCATCTCGCTAACGCAAGTATACTTGCATTAGCGTTTACCACGTACCTGCCCGGAACTCGTCGCCGGGGCAGCCCCTGATTCGAGATCGGCCCCGATGATCAGGCCGGCCGGCGCCGGTTCCGCGTGTAAAATCGGCCTATGCCAAAGTCAGTCGAACAAGAATCGCCGCCGCCGCGCCGCCGCCTGGGCGGCCGCAGTGCCCGCGTCCGTGATGCGGTGGTATCGGCCACGATTACCCAGTTGCAGGAGGTGGGTTTCGAGGGGCTCACCATTGCGGCAGTCGCCGAACTCGCCGGTGTGAACGAGACTTCGATCTACCGCCGCTGGAAGAGCAAGGAAGGGCTGATGATGGAGGCCGTCTTCGAGCTCTTCGCCGAGAACATCGCGATTCCCAATCGAGGCTCGCTACAGTCAGATCTCGTCGCACTCATGTCAGCGACTGCGCGCTACTTGCGCACGGGCGTGGGCAGGGCCGCCATTCAGTTCGTGCTAGCCACGTATGGCGACCCGGGCGTGACGGATGAATTGCGCAAGTTGTGGACGGACCGTTTCTCGTCGGTCCAGCCCGTTTTCGAACGCGCCACGCAACGAGGTGAATGGCCGCCGAGCGCGGATCCCATGCCGATGCTCCACTGCCTCATTGGTGCCATCTATCTGCGAACGTTTATGCTGCGCGAACGCCTCACGACCCATCAGCTTCGGGAGCTGGCCGTCTGGCTACTTCGCGGGCGAGAAGTCTGAACGTGCGCCGGCATGGCCTTCGCGTTGTGCCACGCTACGTATCACGCAACCATACAAGCACGGCCGCGATGATGCAGTCGCAGCACGTAACGTCAACTTGAAAGGCGCCAAGCCGAGGTCATCGCCTTCATTCGCATGGGCAACAGCCCTTGCGTCGCCTGAAGACATCTTGGGTGTGCTGAGCACTTTAGACCGTTAGTTGCTTTCTGACGGCTGACCACGCCCCGAGGATCATTTGACAGAACCCCGCATAATTATCGAAGTTTATGAAATGTATCCTAACGTCGATTTGGTCGTACGACGAGCATATCCGCCCAGCGCCGGACGCGTCGTCAGATCAGATGACGTTAAGCCTCAGGCTATCTGCAAGTTGCAGCACCTTCGTCCGTAACGGATCGACAGCCATCGACTCGTCGCTGACGACAGTGAGGCGTGAGGATGGGAGCCGCTGGCCGAACAGCATCACGCAACGGCCCGAATCATCCCTGCGCGAGCCGTAGGCAATGGCCTGCGCGCCCGGGCACTGGTCGTATGCCGCCTGAGACCATTTCCGTGTCGAGTCGTAGACGGCCGGCAGGCTGTCTATCAGGTCCGCCCGTGTGAGGTCCAGGGCCGGAAGGTGTGGCGTGTGAAAACTGACGCACTGGATCGGATCCGGAATGGTGAGCCTCGCGAGCCGGAAGTGCTTCAGCCGGTCGAGGTCAAAGACGCCCGGCGGACGCAACGGCAAGTCATGGAACAGCGACTCCATGACAGCGCTGGCGAATGAGCTCGCCGCATAGTACGTATGGACCGGCGAGCCATCCGGACAGGAAATCGGCGCAAAGCGGGTATTGCCCCAGCCTTGCGCGAAGGTCGTCGCGGTCGTTGCATGGGGGTGCGTGCAGTACGCGTGATACCAGACCGGCACGTCTTCCCACGTGACGGACACGACGGTGAAGGCTTCCGCGCCGCCAGGCAAGTGCGGACCGGCCATCAGGCGACGTACCCGTGACTGGCGTGGCGCGCCGCCGCGTCGACCACCTCGTCGTGCCGGTCAAGGGCATCCCGTGGAGCCACAGGTTCAGCCTCCTGGTCGCCAGTGCCTGCGATCCATCCGTTCGGAAAATGAAACCAGGCCGCAATCTTCCAGCTGTCTGCGACCGGGCCCAGCGCCTCGAGGATGTCCTTGATAACGGGCAGCGGCTGGAACATCGCGTCGAACTGGTAGCCTGCGTAGTATTCCTTGCCGTTGAATGCCACGCTGAAGATCCGCCCCCGGCGCTTCCAGTCGCTCGCAGGCTGAGCCTTGTTGGTGGGCGGCGTTACCTGGAGCCGGTTGATTTCCTCCGCCGTCAGCCAGTCGCCTCGCGCAAAAACGTCGCGCATGGTCTTCTGGCGCCGGATGCGCTCCTCGATCAACGCGGGCGTCGGCGCTGCCAGGCCAGTGATCGCACGCGCAAGATCATCCGCGCGCAGGAACACCTGTGTCTCCCACTGGGGCGTGGCCAGAAGAACGGTCAGCAACTCCTGCATGCCCTTTTTAAGGGTGGAAGCGACGGCCGGATCGGTTCCCCGCGGGAGCGGCAAATTCAACACGACATCTGTGTTTGCGTCACCATGAACCTGAATCATGACCTCCTCCTGCAGCTTGCGAATCTGCCAACATTATAGACAATATCGGCAAAATCGCAATTTGGGGGCTCGGCCAGCCGCGAAACAATGGAGAGTCCTCCAGGGCAATATGTGGTCCCATTAACCTGCCACGGTCCCGTCGCATCGAGGCGCAGATGAGCGTCTCAGGCGGCACGGGCGAACCTGCCGTGCTCCAGGGTCTCGCGCCCCGCCACGCTCCCCTGCGGTGGACCTCCGCCCGAAGCACCGGGACGGGGCAAGCGCGGCCTCTGCGCTGCGCTTTGACCTCCCCAGTACGTGTGCAGATTGCGCCGGCGCGGGGGGCTGTCCGACTCTCCGCCGCGCCCGGCGACAACCTCGCCGCCATGTTCATCGGCGAGCGAGTCGCTACCGGCACGTCCAGGAGCCCCGTGTCACGCACGTATCGCTGGATTGCAACCCGGCTAGTGGGTGTCACAATGGCGGCAGGTCTCCCGGCTTTCACCCACGGCAACATGAATTCATAGCCGTCAGCGTGCGATGACCAGCTCCCGGCAACCTGATGGCATCATCTCCCCCGCGATCGCAGGAAGCACCGATACAGCAAACACGACATGGCACACGAGCGTTGCGAACAATGTGGCACCCTGACGCCGCCCTGGGACACGATACACTGCGGCTCCGGTGACGGCCGCTACGAGTTGCTTTGCAGCCCGCCATCATTTGTTCAAGATGGCGCAGGCTCAGCGGATACGCCACATACCACCGCACGCAGAGCAAGATGACGTCGAGCGGGTAGTGCAAGCGCTTGAGCACTTTTGCAACGGCCGGATTCAGGTTCCGTTTCATCGATCAAAGCGTTTGCCTTTACGCTGCCAGCATAACAGCTCGCCTTATCGCGACAAAACCGTGCTCGGCGTGGCTGTCTCGTATGCGTTGTTCCAGAGAAGCCCAATAGGCCGGCGACTCGCGGCGATGATTGCGGCGCCCCGCT
The DNA here is from genome assembly GCF_051125205.1 of Paraburkholderia sp. A1BS-2L. Classification (NCBI taxonomy): domain Bacteria; kingdom Pseudomonadati; phylum Pseudomonadota; class Betaproteobacteria; order Burkholderiales; family Burkholderiaceae; genus Paraburkholderia; species Paraburkholderia sp. A1BS-2L. The sequence goes on along the minus strand of NZ_CP120430.1, from coordinate 411,818 downwards.
CGCCGTCGCAGTCGGCTGAGTAGACGTCAACGTCAAGTCCTGCCACGAACGCCCGCTCCCGCCACGTGCTACTTCACGCGACACCGCTGCTGACGAACATAGCCCAAAGCAGCGAGTGCAGCTCCGGAGCCCAGCGTGGCAACGACTTCGCGACGATGATCCTGGCTACACATCATGACGGCAAACGCACCCGCAATCAGCGCCACCACAACGATTCCAAGGACCGGATGCAGCCACATTTTCACCTTCAGGCGGCCCTTGGCGGCGAGCATCTTGTGTAGCCGCAGTTGACTCACGGTAATGACAAGATAGACGAGCAACGCGATTGCGCCGGTGGTAGCCAGCAAGGCGTCGAAAACATACTTTGGCGCAAGGTAATTTGAAGCGCAGGCAAGAAAAGCGACGCAACTCGACACAATCACCGCATTGGCCGGCACACCGCTCGAAGTGGTCCGCGTCACCAAAGCCGGAGCCTGAACTCTTGTGCCAAGCGAGTACATCATTCTCGATGCCGTATAAAGCGCGGAATTCAGGTAGCTTCCGACTGCGACAAGAATGAGGCCGTCAGTGATAACGCGCGCATAGGGAACATGAAATACCCGAAGTACAGCTTGATAAGCGCCGAGACGCGTGAGATCAGGATCGTTCCACGGAATCACGCAAATGATAACCACGATGGAACCAATGTAGAAAAGCGAAATACGCCAGACGACGGAGGGGATCGCGCGTCCGATCTCCCTTGCGGGGTTTTCCGACTCTGCTGCCGCGATCGTCACCACTTCCGTGCCCAGGAAGGTAAACATCGTGGTGAGCAGCGCGCCAGCGATCGGTGCCATACCACGCGGGGCGAATCCTCCGTGTTCGGTAAGCGTGCGCCAGGGCGTAAGGTGCACGGACGGAATCCACCCAGACATCGCCGCGACCCCGCATCCAATGAACATCAGAATGCCCGTCACCTTGATAATGGCAAACCAGAATTCCAGCTCGCCGTAGTTTTTCACGCTAGCGAGATTCGCAACCGTGAGCACAGCGGTCACGAACAATGAAAGCTCCCAAATGGGGATCTGGGGGAGCCATCCGTTCAGGATATTGGCGGCGGCAGTCGCTTCGAGCGGGACGACGAGGACCCAGAACCACCAGTACATCCAGCCGATCGTAAAGCCGGCCCAAGGGCCAATGGCCTTGTCCGCGTAGGTTGAAAACGAGCCTGAATCGGGCATTGCGCAGGCCATCTCCCCAAGCATGCGCATGACCGTGACGACGAGCAGGCTCGCGAAGATATACGCAAGCACCGCGGCAGGCCCGGCTTCCGCGATGGCATGGCCCGAGCCAACGAACAGGCCCGCGCCAATGCTTCCGCCAATCGAGAGCGTGACTACGTGCCGTTGCTTCAGTCCGTCTGAGAGCTTGCGCGATCCGGTCGTGTTCATGGACAACCGTTTTCGCGAAGACAAACCTGCGCCCTACCGCATCGCAGGGCGCATGAGCAAACACTGGTGTGCGCGATGCGGCGGGCCCGCACCATCCGTTACGCGCAGCGCGCGCGCAGCTCACGGAAACCCTCTCTGACTCAGGATTTCCCTGCCCACCCCGTGTGGGTGGTACCCGCCGTTTCCCGCCACCGTACCGTGATCGCATCCGGCCGTTCGAGCGGCAATCCCGGCGTTTTCCGCGCTATAACATCCGATGCCACCGAGGCTCTCGATGACCATTCACACTCGCTACAACCCGAAGTCCGCATGGATCATGACCGCGCTGCTGACCGCCCTCGCCATGATCAACTTCCTCGACAAGATCGTGATTGGCATGGTCGCCGTGCCATTGATCGCCGAATTGCATTTGTCTCCGGCGGAATTCGGTTTAGTGGCCGGCAGCTTCTTCTGGTTGTTCTCCGTATCGGCTATCCTGGTCGGCTTTCTCGCCAACCGTTTTCCCACGCGCTGGATTCTGCTTGCCATGGGCGTTAGCTGGGCCGTGCTGCAATTGCCCCAGGCATTCGCAAGCAGCGCCGTGGCGTTGCTTGTCTGCCGTGTGGTGCTGGGCGCTGCCGAGGGGCCGTCGTTTCCGACCTCGGTGCATGCGATCTTCAAGTGGTTCCCGGACCGGCACCGCAACCTGCCCGTGGCGATCATCAACCAGGGCGCGGCCATGGGCATGATCCTCGCGGGCCTGGCCATTCCGCTCATCACGAAACACTGGGGCTGGCGCATGAACTTCTTCCTGCTTACCGCCATCGGCGTGATGTGGAGTGTGCTATGGCTCTGCTTCGGGCGCGAAGGCACGCTCGACGACGCGCCGCGCGCGCCAGGCGCCGCAGCCGCCACAAAAGTCAAAACCAAAGCCGAAGCCGAAGCGGCCGGCGTGCCTGACGCGCAACGGCAGCCCTATCTCAGGATGCTCACCGATCGTTCCGTGCTGTGCGTCTTTCTGCTCTGCTTTGCGGCCTACTGGCTGCTGGGCCAGACCATCACGTGGCTTCCCACGTGGTTCGAAAAAGGGCTCGGCTTCAGTGGCGTTACGGCTGGCCGCTGCTTCGCGCTGGTGATCCTCGCCATTGCCATGGGCAATATCGGCTTGAGCTGGCTTTCGCAACGGATGCTCAATGGCGGCGCGACCTCGCGTCAGGCGCGCGTGCAACTGATCTGCGTAGCGATGATTGTCGCCGCACTGCTCCTGATCGCTCTCATGCTCGTCGATCTTTCCGCTGCGGCGAAGGTGGTGCTGTATGCCGTGGCCGGCGCGCTGCCCGCCGTCTGCCTCTCGGTTACGCCGGCTCTACTCGCGGAAATGGTGCCCACGGCTCAACGGGCTTCGATGGTGGCCATCAACACCGCCGTTGCGAGCCTTGGTGCAGCCATCAGCCCCGGTGTCATGGGACGCATCGTGCAGGCGTATGGCAGCGGGACCAGTCACGCCTATGAGATCGGTTTCGTCGTAGGCGCGGCCTTGATGATCGGGGTTTCGCTCTGCGCGCTCAGGTGGCTACACCCGGCGCGTGCGCAACACGCATTGAAGGACGCCGCGGCGGCTGTTACGGCTTGAGCCACAACCCGAGCGCCACGCATCAACTCATCGCCCCATAGAAATGGAGGGATGAACGTTCCCGTTCATCCCTCCATTCAGTTCACCTCACCACCGCTGAAACGCCCTTATATCGACGAGAGCGTAAGCGCATTCTTCACCTGCTTGACGCCCTGCACGCCTTCGGCCACCTTGGTCGCCAGCTCGGCCTGCGATTGCTCGGGCACCTGGCCTTCGAGCGTCACGATGCCGTTGCGCGCGCGCACCGAAATCGTGGATACACGCAGGCCTTTGGTCTTGCTCAGCGCGCGCATCACGGCCTTCTGCAACGCGCGGTCGGCAGCCTTTGCGGCCTTGGCATCGCTGACGGCCCCTGCTCCCGAAGCGGGCCCCGTCGCCGGGGACGCGGTGTCGCCGTCTTGCGCATTGGCGCCAATCGACGTCAGCGCGATTAAAAATCCCGCAACCAGATATTTCATATGATTTGTCTTCATTGTTGTCCTCCATTGTCGTTGGGTCCGGCAACGCGCATCTCGGCAGGTGGCGCGCGGCATCGCGTGAAGCATGCCGCGCGCGTCAGCCGCCGTATCAGAACCGGTGTGTCATGCCCATCAAGGCGAGCACCTGCTTCGAGCCGCTCGCGGCCGCGATCGTGGGCCAGCTCACATTCGCGATGCCGTTGTTCTTTATGTATCCGGCGCGCATGTACACGCTCGTGCGCTTGGACAAGAAGTGTTCCGCGCCGATCTCGAAGCCGGGCGTGTTGTCGTCCACGCCTCGCACGTTGCGGTAAATTCCGGCGATCTCGATCACGTCGACCGGCGTGGCCTGAATGGTCGCGCCCGCCTCCATGATGCTGTACGGATGGACCAGCGCGGCAAGCGGCGCGATCGTGCCCACGCCTGGCGCGGTGACGCGGGAGCCGGCCGGCGGATCGCTCGGGCTGTTGTAGCTGTAGTTGAACTGCAGGTTCACGATGCCGATGCGATACGCGATGGCTGCGGAATAGTGCGCGGTCGAGACGAGATCGAAGGTGCTCGCGGGCAGCGGCTGGCCGGCCAGCGGCGTGCCGGCCGGGAACGTCCCAAGCGAAGCGGTTTCCTGGCCGCCGTGCTGGAACTGGTAGCCAAGGCCGACGAAGAGCCCGTATCCGGAATACGTGGCCGCGAGGTCGAGCATGTTGCCGGTTCGCATCACAATCGGCTGCGTCACCGTGGTGGCGAGCCCGTACATGCCGTAGAAGCGCAACCCGCGCCAATCCGGCGACTGATAGACGATCGAATTGCTGGTGCGGCCCGTCACGTATTGCGTGGCGAGCGTCGCCCGGTCGCGCGCGCCAGCGAGGACGACGGCCGAGATCGGCGAAATGAGCTCGTTGGCGCGGAACGGATCAGACGGATAGATCGCGATGAAGCTCGGCTGATATTGCCGGCCGAACGTAAGCTGCCCCCAGGCGTCGTCCTTGAGCCCGATCCACGACTGACGATAGAACAGCGCTGTCGAGTCGGCAAAGAACGTCCCGTTGTTGACGTTGAAGCCATTTTCCACATCGAAGATGGCTTTCAGGCCGCCGCCGAGATCTTCGGTGCCTTTGAGCCCGAACATCGACAGGTTCTGGCCGCCGCTTCGCTCCGAGTATGTATGACTGCCCGGCACATAGGCCGTGCCGGGGCCGCCTTTGGTGCCGGAGCCGTTCATCGAGTACTGCACGAACGCATCGACGACGCCGTACAGCGTCACGCTCGACTGTGCCGATGCGCTGCCCGCCGCCAGTATCAGCGCAGCGCCGTAAATGCTCCTGGTTACAAACCGCATGCACGTCTCCTCATTATGTTTGCCGCATCCAGTGGACGCGGAATGTCAAACCTGGCCAGTGCAGCCCCCTCCCACGGCTCGTCGGCCTGTCCGAATGAATTGGTCGGTTTCCTCATGGTGCCGGTGACGGGCAGCGATACACCTCCCCACCCGGAGTGGGACGGGAATACCCCGATAAACGCGTGCGAAACGGCGTGCGTGCTTGATATGAAGGACCCCGCACCCTTCTCGGGCGCGCACTCCCCCCCTTGCGCGGGTGGTGCCTGGGCCGATTGAGAGTCTCTATTCTTGGCTCATGGGGTTCGAGCCGGGCAGGCAGGCGGCTGCGCCCCCGCGCGAACGAACGCTGGCCCAATCTTCAGGACATCCGCAATGCACATTACCCGTACCGTTTTTCGTGACGATCATGAAATGCTGCGCACCACTGCGCGCCGCTTTCTGGAAAAGGAATGCCTGCCGAAACAGGCTGAATGGGACAAGGCCGGCAAGGTCGACCGCGAAACGTGGCTGAAGGCCGGCCGCGAGGGCCTGCTGTGCCTGACGCTGCCCACCGAGTACGGCGGTGGCGGCGGCGACTACGGCCATGCCGCAGTCATGAACGAGGAAGTCAACCGGCTCAACCTCTCCGGGCTCGGCTTTGGCGTGCACTCGGACATCATCGCCCCGTACATCGCGCGCATCGGCAACGAGGAGCAGAAGCAGAAGTGGCTTCCCGGCTGTTGCAGCGGCGAAACCATTCTCGCGATCGCCATGACCGAGCCCGGCACTGGCAGTGACCTGAAAGCGGTCCGCACGACCGCGATCCGCGATGGCGACGAATACGTCATCAATGGCAGCAAGACCTTCATCAGCAACGGCCTGAACGCCGACCTGATCATCGTCGTTTGCAAGACCGATCCCAACGCCGGCGCGAAAGGTGTGAGCCTGATCGTGGTGGAAGGGAACCGCGCGGGCTTCCGCCGTGGACGCAAGCTCGAAAAGGTAGGCCAGCATGCGCAGGACACGGCCGAGCTCTTCTTCGATGACGTGCGCGTGCCGGTCTCGAACCGTCTCGGCGAAGAAGGCATGGGCTTCGCCTATCTGATGGGCGAGCTGCCGCAGGAGCGTCTGTCGATTGCGATCGGCGCGGCCGCGCGCCTCGAAGCGAGCCTCGAGCACACGATCCACTACGTGAAGGACCGTCGCGCGTTCAACCAGACCGTGTGGGACTTCCAGAACACCAAATTCAAGCTGGCCGACATCAAGGCCCAGGCCATCGCCGTGCGCCTCATGGTCGATCACTATCTGGCCGAGCATATGAGCCGCCGCCTCACCCTCGAAGAAGCAGCCGTGGCCAAGCTCTTTGCCACGGAAACGCTCGGCAAGGCGCTCGACGAGATGGTGCAGTTGCACGGCGGCTACGGCTACATGCTCGAATATCACGTGGCCCGCGCGTTCGCCGACGCCCGTGTCACCCGCATCTATGGCGGCACGAGCGAAGTGATGCGCGACCTCATCTCACGCAAGCTCTGATTCAAAATGTCTGCATAACTGATCAAGTAGGCAGCGCATGGGCCGGAATGTTTTCGTTGCCGGCGGGATGATTCCGTTCAGGAAGCCGGGCGCCAGCGAAACCAGCGACGCGATGGGCGCAGCAGCCGCTGGCCTATGCGGCGCTCAACATGCCCGGCATGATTGCGCACGGCATGCTCACGATGGCGTGGCCCTGCCGCGGAGGCACGACCGAGTCGAACGCCCTCCACGCACAGACGATTGCCGTGGCCGGCAACGTGCAGTAAAGTTTCGGCGCGCTTCCACGCCTTCTGGCGCGACGCGGTTCGCGACCCGTGGCGGTGAACCGGCCCGTGCAAGGATGTTCCCGCGTTCTTGCACGGGCCGTTCTCGTGATGTCTGCCGGCTTGTTGCGGGACGCTCCAGATCGATGCGCGTACAACCATCATGACCATGCGATGAACGACGATACCGCTTCGCCCACGGCGCCCGGCGCCCTCGTCTATCCGTTCGACGCTCCGCCCGCGCCGGGCGGCACGCTCGAAGTCGCGCCCGGCGTGCACTGGATCCGCATGCCGATGCCTTACGAGCTCGATCACATCAATGTCTGGGCGATCGCGGAGGATGGCGGGTGGGCCGTGGTCGACACCGGCTTGCGCACCGACCCCGCCGCTGCCATCTGGAACGAGTGGCTCCAGCGCAGCGGCGAGCGACGCCGTGTGACGCGTGTGTTCGTCACGCACATGCATCCTGACCACGTGGGCATGGCCGGGTGGCTCACGCGCACGAACGACTGCCGCCTCTGGATGACGCGCGGCGAGTACTACAACTGCAGAGTGACGATGGCCGACACAGGCCTCGAAGCGCCCGACGACGCGATCCGCTTTTATCGGCAAGCGGGATGGAGCAATCGCGCGATCGATCTCTATCGGGCGCGCTTTGGCCGCTTCGGCCAGCATGTTCACGCGCTGCCGGCGAGCTTCCGGCGCCTTCGCGACGGTGAGGAAATCAGAATCGGCGCGCATGTCTGGCGCGTGATCACGGGCTCAGGGCACTCGCCCGAACATGCGTGTTTTTACTGCCCCGAACTCAATCTCGTGATTTCGGGCGACCAGGTGTTGCCTCGCATTTCATCGAACGTTTCGGTATATCCCATCGAGCCGGACGCCGACCCGATGGCCGACTGGTTTGCGTCGATCGAAAAGTTCAAGGCGCACGTGCCTGACGATGTGCTGGTGCTGCCGGCGCATAACGACTGTTTTCGCGGCTTGCATGCGCGGCTCGATCGGCTGGAGCGTGGGCAGCAACGCAGTCTCGAACGGTTGCGGCGCAGCCTGACGGAGCCCAGGCGCGCGGTGGATGTCTTCCCGACGCTGTTCGCGCGGCCGATTGGCGAAGCGCAGATCGGCGAGATGGGCCTGGCAACGGGTGAGAGTTTTGCTTGCCTGAACTACTTGATGCACCGCGGGGAGGTGACGAGAGAGCTGCGCGACGATGGCGCGATGTGGTATGCGATGGCGGGGCGATAAAAATCCGGACTTCGGCGTTGCAAGTGGAACATCGCCCCCGTCCGCTAACGGCACGTCGTACGCAATCAGGACCGGACGCGCGCCTGAAACTTTCGACGCCGGCATGACATCCGCGCCGTCAATCAGGCGGCTGGCTGCATTTCCAGAAAGCAGCCGGTGCCGATTCCGCGAAACGCGTCGCCGTCGCGCACGATGAAGAACGCGTCGAGGTTGTGCCGCCGGGCAAAATCGCTTCCAGCCTCTATGCCCAGGACCATCAACGCCGTCGCATAAGCGTCCGCATCCATGCAAGTAGGCGCGATGACGGTGACCGACGCGATCTCGCCGCACAGCGGCAAGCCGGCGCGCGGGTCCATCGTATGCGAGACACGCGTGCCACCGACGTTTCTCCAATGCCGATAGTCGCCTGACGTCGCCACGGCCGCATCGCCCAGCTCGATCACGCTGAATATATCGCGCCGCTCGTCATCGGGCGCCTCCACGGCGATTGCCCACGCAGACCCGTCGGCCTTCCGGCCGCGGGAGCGCATCTCGCCATCTATACCGACGAGCCAGGCGCCGATACGATGCCGATCGAGCACGCGTGCGAGCTCGTCCACGCCGAATCCCTTAGCGATGCCACACAGATCGAACGCGACGCTCGCACGCTTTCGGGCATGGCCGTGCTGCACATCGACCTCGAGCAGATCGCCGACGGGAAGCAGTGGCGCTGCGCCACGGGCATCTCCATGGTCGGCGTGAAGCGGCGACGCCGGACCAAAGCCCCATGCCTGGACCAGTTCGCCTATGCCGATGTTGAATGCGTTATCCGTTTCACGACCGATTTCCAGCGCACGAACCAGCACTGCGGCGAGATTGGCCGAAACGGGCACCCAACAGCCCGGCTCTGCCCGATTCAGCCGCGACAGATTCGAGTCCGTCTTCCAGTTCGACATCTGCTCGTCCACTGCGCTGACTGCCGCATCGAGTTCTGCCGCGAGCGTTTTCAGGTCCGTGTGCAAGGGCGCGTAGAACTGCACATCATAGCGAGTCCCCATCGTCGCTCCGCTGACGCGGCATCGGTTCAGCAGCGAGCCCGGCGACCATTCAATAGACATCTTCGACATAGCGTCCCTGCTCTCTCAGTTGTGAAACGGACAAATCGGAACCGTCCAGAATTCGTTCCCACGCGTGTGCGACGCCCTGGGCCATCGCGCGCCCGCCGCACACCACGATCTGCGCGCCCTGGGCGATGAGATCAAGGAGATGCTGCGCGTCGTCGATGAGGCGGTCCTGCACGTATGCCCGCCGTTCCGCGCGCGAGAAGGCTGTCTTCAACGCGTACAGCCGCCGGTCGCGAATGAGACCGGGGAATTCGTCACGATAGAGGAAGCCGTCGTCCTCGTCGCGTGCGCCGAAGTACAGGTACATCGGACGGCAACGGGCGTTGTGGCGCGCAAAGCCGATCAGGGGGCCAATGCCGGTACCGGCGCCGATCAGGATCACGGGCGTGCTGCCCTCGCCTGGCCGAAACTGCGGGTGCGGGCGGAAAAATGCTTCGATCGTCTGCCCCGGGCTCAGACCGGTCAGATAGTTCGAGCACACGCCGTGGGGATGGCGTCGCACGCAGATCTCAACGACGGCGTCCGACGATGCGCTCGCAAGCGAGTAGTAGCGCGGCGCCGCTTCGCCCGGCGGCACGATGCCAAGAAGATCGCCCGTTTCGAATGTCGGTAGCCTGGGCCTCCCGAGCATCGCCCGCGGCATCGAGGTGCATGCCGGGCGCACAAAGCGCAGCACCGATGTCGCCGTTTGCGGGTCCATGCCGTAATCCTCGCGAGCAATCAGTTCGAGCAGTATCGTGCGCGGCAGCGAAGGCGTGTAGTGGATATCGAGGTCGACAGCGAGCGCGTCACCGAGACGCGCACACCACGAGCGAAACTCGGACTCGGATTGCCGGTCCACCATGCCCATCTCGAGCAGTTCATCGAGGCCCTTCGCAGCGAATGCGTCCTGAACCGTCCGCGCATATCCGCAGAATTGGGGAAACTGTCGATCGCCAAATCCAAGCACTGCAAACGAAATATCGTGCATTCCGTAGAACTGCGAAAATTTTGACAGAAACTGCGCGGCACTCGCTGGCGCACCGCCATCGCCGTAGGTGGCCGTGAGCACGAGAAGGCGCTTTGCAGCGCGATAAGTATTCGACACGTCGTTCATCGCCGAAACGTGCACGCGCAATCCTGCTTGTGTCAATGCTCGATGCAAAGCCAGCGCAAAGCGCCATGTGCTGTTGCCTTCGCTACCGACCAGCAGCACGGTGTCCGCCTCCCGAGCCGACACGGCTCCGGCAAACCGGGGCATCGCACGCCGCCGGCGCGCCCAGAGCATGACGCCTGTCACCGCAAGCAGGGGTACAGACAGCGACGACGCGCCGAGAATGAGTCCGAGCCACCACAATCCCTGCCCCGTATGCAGCATCCGCACCAGCCCGTGCAGGCGTTGCCACCCATCCGCAGCGTGCCAGACGAGCCATTTACCCGAGAATCGATCGACCTGGCCCGCCCCTCGCGTCGTCGCGACTGCGATGGCGTCATCCGGTTCGGCTGGCGCAGCAAGCGTCAGTTCGCGCAGCGTGGACACGTCGATGGCCTTGAGCGCTGCGAGCCGCCCGAGTGACGGCGGCTGCGTGCCTACGATACGCGCCGGCGCGACGAGCCCGGGACTCGTCGAGCCCCCCTCGGAGATCACACCAAACGTAGTCAACGACAGCACGAGCCCGGTCAGGGACGAAAGCGTCAATCCCGCAAGGGCGACTCGCGCCGTTTCGTTGTGCAGGCGCTGCAAAGCATCGCCTCGAATCCGTCCACCCAGATGTTTCCATCCGCCCATTCGGCGCGCCAGCAGGGCGAGGCCAGACAACCCGACGAACAGCATCGCGGCGGATGCTACGCCCGTGGCAATCCGGCCGGCGTCACCGAGCAATAGCTTGCGATGCAGGTTCGTGAGCCAGCGGACTGCGGGCGACGGCTGGTAGGGGCCGATGGCGCGGCCCGTCGACGGGTCGATGACCGACGCTTGCGGCTCGCCGTCGAGTTCGTGATAGGCGACGAATTCTCCCGACGGCCGCCGCACGAGCCTGGTGAGCCCCTTCACGTGCGAGCTTGTGCGCTCGGCGAGTGTCGCCACATCCATTGGCGCATGTGCCGTGCCGGCGACGTTGGCACGCTCGAGCGCGGGAATCACCGACAGTGCCGCGCCCGTCAACGTGATCACCGTGAACAGCAGCGCCGCGATCAGACCGGGAATCGAATGAAGTTTGCGCAGCACCTTCTCTCTCCATCAGAGCGAATAGCGGAACGTCTTCACGTAGCCACGCCCTTTCGTTGCCGTGCCCGCCCCCGATCTGGTCAGCGGCACGATGACTTCGGACGGGTTGGCATTCATATCCTCGACCGCCGTGTCAATGCGAATCTGATAGCCGGCATCGAGCAGTGCGTCGGACAGGTCGAGTGTCGCGCGCAGCGTCTTGCCTGAGCCGACGCTGGCGCCCGTGATCCCGTCCAGGCGCGCTGTTCCTCCCGTGGCGCGATGCCAATCGCCGAGATGCCTGTAGTATTTGGCTTCGCGGCCCGCCATCCAGAGCGTTCCCTGATAGCGGCCCGCCTGGTCGGTGACGTACATCACGACATACGCACCGTCGCCGCCGTAGTTGGTGAGTTGGGTTTCGAACGTGACCTGGCGGGCGAACGCCGGCAACGGTGCGGCCAGCGCGCCTGCGAGCGCAGCAATCGGCAATGTCTGTTTCATTGGTGACCTCCTGGTTATGGCGGCGGTTGACATGAGTAAACGTCTTTCCGCAGCCTGTCCTGGCTTAACGAATTTGCACGTCGGGCTTCGATCCGGGCGTCAATAATCCGCCGCTTGGCGCACCAGCCGACGGCGGCGCTGCAACGGCACTGGCTGCACTGTCGGGTGTCTCGCGGCGCTGACGATGTTTGTCGTCGTCATGCCCTTTGCCCTCGTCGTCGTGATCGCCTTCGCGCTTGATGCGAACCACGTCAAGCGTGACGGGGTCGAGCTTCGCCTTGAATCGTCGACCGTCGGCGTCGGAGCCTTTGATCTGGTAGCAGCCGTCGTCGACCTTCAGCTTGTCGATGTGCCAGCGTTTTTGCCCTGCCATTGCGTAGACGGCATCGACCGGCTTCCAGTCGGCAAGCAGCTTGCTGCAACTTTCGCCTGCCGAAGCAGCGCCAATGCCGGCCGCGCTGCCAAGTACGAAAAATGCCAGGGCGCAGCGTTTCGCAAATCGGGAACGATTCATTGCATGACCTCTCTCGTTCGGGTAGTTGCGCTCTACGATGCCTGCTGAACCTGAAGTGAAGCTTGCAGACATGCAGAATTTCCGTCATGTTCGCTTCAGGTTGACGTGGCAAAATCGTCGAGGACGTTTACCAGGGCTATTCCATGAGAGTTCTGCTTGTCGAGGATGACCGGTGGCTCGGAGAAGCTGTACGCGACCAGATCGAAAAGGATGGTCACCCGACCGATTTCGTCGGCACGCTGGCCGACGCACGCCGCCATCTGGTGGCCGCGAACTACGACCTGGTCCTGCTCGATTTACTGCTTCCGGACGGCCGTGGGCTTGATTTTCTGCGCGAGCTGCGGGCGGCGGGCTCAACGGTGTCGGTCATCATCCTCACTGCGCTCGACCAGGTGGCGAATCGGATCGCCGGGCTTAACGCCGGCGCGGACGACTATCTCGTGAAGCCCTTCGATCTTGCCGAGCTGTCGGCTCGGGTGAATGCGGTCGCGCGCCGATACGCGGGCAATCCGAATCCGCTGGTGAAACTCGGCGACCTGCGCATCGATACGGCTACACGCAACGTGATGCGTGAAGGCGTGCGCATCGACCTGACCGCGAGCGAATGGGCAATACTGGAAGCACTGATCCAGCGTCGTGGCGTGATCGTGTCGAAATCGCAGCTCGAAGGAAGTCTGTATTCATTCAACGACGAAATCGGAAGCAACACGATCGAGGTACATATGAGCCGCTTGCGCAAGAAGCTCGGCGCCGAATTGATCGAGACCGTGCGCGGCCTCGGTTATCGCCTCAAGCAGGAATAGCGATGCTGAAAAGCCTTCAGGGCCGCCTCGCCTGCGCGCTCGTGACGGGGCTCGTCGGGTTGTCGCTTGCCGCTGCGGGCGCTGCGTTTCACGTGCTGAGCAAGGAAATCGACCGCATGTCGGACAGCGCGCTGCAGGAAACCGCACAACGTCTGCTGCCGCTCGCGGTCGTGGATATTCTCGGGCGCGACTCCGATGGCGACGAGAACCACCGCACCGCTGCGGTGCGCCCGCACGTCGAACTGCTCACTTACGTCGTGCGCGACGGAACGGGCAAGACACTGCTGCGCTCGCACGACGCAGACGAAACGGTTTTCCCTCCGAACCTGAAGGCCGGGTTCGTCTCGACCGCAACGCATCGCGTCTACGCGGAAACCGGGCTGCAGGGCACGATGTCGCTGCTGGTGGCCGAACCGCTCACGGCGCGACGTCACGCTCAAATCAAGGCCGCGCTGGCGGTCGGCAGAGCCGTTGCGGTATTCCTGCCGCTCGGCCTCATTGGCATCTGGCTGATCGTGCGCACGGGGCTCACACCGATACGCCGGTTCTGCCGCAGCATCGCGGCACGCGGCCAGAACGACTTGTCACCGCTCGACAGGCGTGCGCTGCCCACCGAGATCGTCCCGGTTGCAAGCGCTGTCAACGATCTGATGGCACGCCTCGAGCGCGCACTGGCCGCCGAACGCAGCATCACTGCGAACAGCGCGCATGAGCTTCGTACGCCGATTGCTGCCGCCCTCGCGCAGACTCAACGTTTGATCGCCGAAGCACCGTCGGCAGCGCTGCGTGAGCGCGCCCTCAATGTGGAAAGCGCGTTGCACGCCTTGTCGCGAATCAGCGAGAAGCTGATGCAGCTTGCAAGAGCCGAGGACGGGCGCGTGCTCGCGGACACGCCGCAGGACTTGCGGCCCATCGTCTCACTCGTCGTCGACGACTTTCGACGCGGCGTGCGGGCGAACGCAATCGTGCTCGACCTGCCGGTGCATCCGCTGCGCTCACGAATCGATCCGGACGCGTTCGCGATCGTCGCGCGCAATCTGATCGAGAACGCGCTGAAGTACGGCGCGCAGGAAGAATCCATACGGGTGTCGCTGTCGTCCGATGGCACGTTCAGCGTGGCGAATCGTGGACCTGTAATACAAGGCGACACGCTGGAACGTTTGACTACGCCCTTCGAGCGTGGCGCAGCGGTGGCGAAAGGCAGCGGGCTAGGGCTGGCGATCGTCGATGCCATTGTGAAAGCCGCAGGCGCGACGCTCACGCTGCGCTCGCCCGCACCGGAATGGCCAGACGGCTTTCAGGTGGAGATCAAAGGACTGACGCTCGGGCTAAGTTAGCGAGAGCGCTGCGCGACGATGGCGCGACGTGGCATGCAAAGGCAGGGCGATAAAAGCACAAGGCCGGCACGCCTGAAGAGCGCGCCGGCCAGTTTCACGAAGCCATTGCACGAAGCAGGCGGAACCTTATATCGCGGCGATCAACTCGGGCACCGCCGAGAAAAGATCGGCCTCGAGCCCATAATCAGCAACGCTAAATATCGGTGCTTCACCATCCTTGTTGATGGCGACGATCACCTTGGAATCCTTCATCCCCGCAAGGTGCTGGATCGCCCCCGAAATGCCGCATGCCACATAAAGCTCGGGCGCGACGATCTTGCCGGTCTGCCCGACCTGCCAGTCGTTCGGCGCAAAGCCCGCATCCACTGCCGCGCGCGATGCGCCAAGCGCCGCGCCCAGCTTGTCGGCAAGCGGAGTGAGCACTTCGTTGAACCGCTCGCTGCTGCCCATGGCGCGGCCGCCGCTCACGATGATGCGGGCATCGGCAAGCTCCGGACGGTCGCTCCTCGCAACCACGCGCCCGACAAAGCTCGCAAGGCCCGTATCCGCCACGGCAGCCACCTGCTCCACCGCTGCCGCGCCGCCTTGCGAGGCCGCGCTTTCGAATGCAGTCGCACGGACCGTCACGACCTTCACGGCATCGCTGCTTTGCACCGTAACAATCACGTTGCCCGCATAGATCGGCCGCTCGAAGGTATCGGCGCTCACGACGCGCGTGATGTCCGAGACCTGGGCGACGTCGAGCAGCGCGGCCACACGCGGAGCGACGTTCTTGCCCGTGCTCGTCGAAGCAAACAGGATGTGGCCGTAAGCCGGCGCGAGCGCCACCACCTGCGCCGCGAGATTCTCGGCGAGCGCCTCGGCCAGATGCGGCGCGTCAGCGTGCAGCACGCGCGCGACACCCGCGATGCCCGCAGCGGCCTGCACCGCGCCGCCGGCGTTGTGGCCGGCAACCAGCAGATGAACTTCGGCGCCGCATTGCCACGCGGCGGTCACAGCGTTGAGCGTTGCGTTCCTGATTGAAACGTGATCGTGTTCGGCCACGACCAGCACTTTGCCTTGCGCAGTCATTGCAGTTCCCTCAAATTACCTTGGCTTCGTTCTTCAGTTTTGCGATCAGCGTGGCCACGTCGGGCACCTTCACGCCCGCGCTGCGCCCGGCGGGCTCCGTGCTCTTGAGCGTCTTCAGGCGCGGCTCGACGTCCACGCCCAGTTGCTCGGGCGTTACCGTGTCCAGCGGCTTTTTCTTTGCCTTCATGATGTTCGGGAGCGTGGCATAGCGCGGCTCGTTCAGGCGCAAATCGGTCGTGACGATGGCCGGCAGCGCGAGCTTGACAGTTTCGAGGCCGCCGTCGATTTCCCGCGTGACCACGGCCTGGCTATCGGCGATCTCGACCTTGCTGGCGAACGTGGCCTGACCCGCACCCATCAGCGCGGCAAGCATCTGCCCGGTCTGGTTGCAATCGTCGTCGATTGCCTGCTTGCCGAGAATCACGAGCTGCGGCTGCTCCTTGTCGATCAATGCCTTGAGCAGCTTGGCCACGGCCAGCGGCTGCAACTCGGCATCCGATTCGATCAGCACGCCGCGGTCGGCGCCGATCGCCATGGCGGTTCTCAGCACTTCCTGGCAAGCGCTCGCGCCGCACGAAACGACAACGACCTCGGTCGCCACGCCCTTCTCTTTCAGGCGCACAGCTTCCTCAACGGCGATCTCGTCGAACGGATTGATGCTCATTTTGACGTTCGCGAGATCGACGCCCGTGCCATCCGATTTGACCCGGACCTTGACGTTGAAATCAACGACCCGTTTGACTGCTACCAACACCTTCATGTTTGTCTCCAAAAATTCATTTCCCGGTCCTTACTATCTAGCGAAGCGCCGGCGCTCAGGCGTTGCAGCCCAAGCCCTTCTCGCCCAGGCGCGCCACCGCATCGTCGTCGAAGCCCCAGGCGCGCAGCGCTTCGCGGCCGCCCTCGCCGCGCGCGGGCGCGGGTGCGGAAAGCTTCGACGGCGTGGCGGAAAAGCGCGGTGCGGGCGCGGGCTGGACCACGCCAGCCGACTCCACGAAGCTTCCGCGCGCACGGTGATGCGGGTGATGCGGCGCTTCCGAGAAGTCGAGAACCGGCGCGACGCACGCATCGCTGCCTTCGAAAACGGCGCTCCATTCGTCGCGCGTGCGGGTCAGGAACACGGCTGCGAAGCGCTCGCGCAGGATCGGCCAGCCACGGCGGTCATGCTGCTTCGGCAGGTCTTCGCCGGCGAGCCCGAGCTTGTCGAGCAACTGCGCGTAGAAGCGCGCCTCCACGGCGCCAACCGACATGTAGCGGCCGTCGAGCGTGCGGTAGCTGTCGTACCAGGGCGTTCCGCCGTCGAGCAGATTGCTGCCGCGCTCCTCGCGCCAATGGCCGGAGCCGAGCAGGCCCCAGATCACGGAGCCCAGTTGCGCGGCGCCCTCGATCATGGCGGCGTCCACGACCTGGCCTTCGCCGCCGCGCTGCACGTTCAGCAATGCGGCCACCACGCCGAGCGCCAGCAGCATACCGCCACCGCCATAGTCGCCCACCAGATTCAGCGGCGGCACCGGCGCGCTGTCCGCGCTGCGGCCGATGCCCGAGAGCACGCCCGAGAGCGCGATGTAGTTCAGATCGTGGCCCGCGCGCGCGGCGAGCGGCCCGGTCTGCCCCCAGCCCGTCATGCGGCCGTAGACGAGCCGCGGATTGCGCGCGAGTCCCTGCTGCGGCCCGAGGCCGAGGCGCTCCATCGTGCCCGGCCGGAAGCCTTCGATCACCACGTCGGCGCGCGACATCAGGTCGAGCGCGGCTTCGCAGGCCTGCGGGTCCTTGAGATCGAGCGTGACGGAGCGCCGGCCACGGCCCACGACGTTGATGAGCTTGCCCTCGCGTTTCGGGCCGAGGTCGTCCGGCGCGACGGGCCGGTCGATGCGCATGACGTCGGCGCCCATGTCGGCCAGCATCATCACCGCGAATGGGGCGGGGCCAATCGCCTCGAATTCGAGTACGCGAATTCCGCTCAGCACACCCATTGTTTGTCTCCGTTATGTTTGGACTTGTCTGGCGATTGCCGCCGTCACGAGCAATCGCTACACCCACTCAAGTAAGCCAGTTGGAGGCATGCGCGTGCCCCCCCTTATTGGGTGGCGCAAAGGGCGGGCTGCGGGTAGCCGCCGCCCATCGCCGGACGCGTAAACGGCGGAGGAAACACGCACCACGAGCCGTCGTGGTGCCGGAAGAACACGATGGCGTAGCCGCCGGACGGCCTCGCGGTCTCGACGCGCACGCAGCGCCACGGCGTCGAGCGGCATGGCTGAACGCGGGTCAGCACGACCTCGGCTGCGGGTTCCGGCGCCAGCCACTTCTCGATTGCCGCGCGCAACGACCTTCCATGCGCCCCTTTGTGACTCGCCATCGCTTATCTCCCGCCCTGCTCCGTTCATGAGCCTGCATGCAGCGAATCGCCGATGCACACTTGCCAGACATGAGCATAGTGACCGCGCGAGCCCCTCCACCCCCCTGCAAATGGGGGGCTGTAGCACGCAGCGATCTCCTTGAGGGAACAGACGGCATTGCTAGCCAGATCATCGGGAAGGGAAAGCCACAGCGCTGCACACCAATATCGTGCGAGCGAAAAGCAAGTGCGAGTCGCTGATTGCCGCGTGCCTCAGGGCCGTGATGATCCTGCTATTTCTCGGCCGCTGGCGCGCTACGCTCATGAATTCGCTTTAGCTCGTCGATGCGAAGACGATAGCTTCTGAGCAGACAAGCTTTATCGCTACACACATTGCGGGAATTTCGAAGCCATGCTCGTTGTTCCGCCCGCAATTGCGCCTTGTTAGATGATGCTTTTAGTTTTTGATTATAGGTTTCTGCCAATATGCTATCGAGGCGGGTAAGCTCCGCATCCCCGCAAATAAGCCGCGCTTGAACGGATATCAGCGTGTTGCAATCAAGACTTCGCGCTAGGGCCGTCTTCGCCGCGGATTGGGTTTCCAGCAGTCCCGGCCTGCAGAGCCCCTGCAGCGACTTGCAGGCGATATCGCGTCCGACCCATGCCATGTCTTGTGCGCCGTATTGCTTGACGAAACGATTGATGGCGGCCTGGCTGACGCCCCTTTGCATGGCGTTTGCCGCGATTATTTCGTTGCAAAGCGAGTCGGTGGCGTAGTTTCTCTTATCGCGCCGGTAGCAACTGTGGAAACCGAGCCGCCCCGTACCCACTACGCTTCGGCGCTCTCCTGAAGCGAACAGGATGGAAGCGCAAGCAGATGCGCACCTGGCATTATCTGGAACCAGGGTATAGACGCGGACTTTATCCATCGCATCGACGATTCGGAAAGCAGCCTCGACGTTTCCGCCGGGACTATTTAAAACAAGAATGACGAGTCCTTCGTCGTCACGGTCGGCCAATTTTGCGGCCGCCAGAAACCTCTTTGCATCGCCGTCCTGAATCTTCCCCTCGCCGATCACCATTTTCAGCTTGAGCTGTGGCTGGGTGGCAATCTTGAAGTCCATCCCTGGCGCGGCACCTGGAAACATCAGAATGACGAAACAAAACCAGCACGATAACCGCAGGATCCAGCGTTGTGCCGCCGCATCTCCCGCTGTTGGGTGCCCGGTGTTCGTCGATGGGTAATGCATGCGTCGTGCGAAATTCAACCGCGCTTCGTTCGGGGCCGCTTCGCCGGAGCAGACGCCGGCGCTTCGAACCGCTCCATCTTGACGCAGCGCCCAGCCGCCCATTCGGCCTGCAGCGCCTTGCGCACGTCCAGCAGCGCCGTGCGCTGTTCGTCGAGCCGCGTACGCAGCGCATCGATCTCCTGCAGACGCTGCTCGATGCGCCCGAGCAGCGCCTCCTTCGAGAAGCCCTGCATTTGCTCGACCGCCGCGCGCATGTCCTCCAGCGAGAAACCCAGCCGCTGCGCCAGTTGAATCTGCCTGAGCCGCTCCTCGGCCGCTTCGTCGTAAATGCGATAGCCGTTCGCGCCACGGTGCGCCGGCGGCAGCAGGCCGCTCTGTTCGTAGAAGCGGATGGCCGAGGCAGCCAAGCCCATGCGCGCCGCCAATTCGCCGATCTTCATGGTGCTTGACCTTCAAGTGAACTTGAAACTTAGTATATGCCAGTCACCCATGCTGAAAAGGTCAATCGATGGCTGCTTCACTGTTCGCTCCGCTCGCGCTGCCCAACGGCGGCACCCTGCCCAATCGCATTGCCAAGGCCGCGATGGAAGAAAATCTCGCCGACGCCGGCCAGCTTCCGGGCGCGGCGCTATGGCGTCTCTACGAGGCCTGGGGCGCGGGCGGCGCGGGCTTGCTGATCACCGGCAACGTGATGATCGACGGCCGCGCGCTGACCGGTCCGGGCGGCGTCGTGCTGGAGCGGGGCACGCCGCTGGAGCCATTCAGGCGCTGGGCGGCCGGCGCGCGCAAGCACGGCGCGCGGATCTGGATGCAGATCAATCATCCCGGGCGGCAGGTCATCGCGGCGATGGGGCGCGATGCGTGGGCGCCTTCGGCCGTGCCGGTCGATCTCGGGAAGCACAGCAAACTGTTCGCGCAGCCGCGCGCGATGACCGAAGCGAACATTCACGAGGTGATCGAACGCTTCGCGAATACCGCGCAAGCCGCACAGCAAGCTGGCTTCGACGGCGTGCAGATCCACGCCGCGCACGGCTATCTGCTGTCGCAGTTTCTTTCGCCGCTCACCAACCGGCGCGACGACGCCTGGGGCGGCGCGCTCGAAAACCGCGCAAGGCTGCTGCTGGAGGTCGTGCGGGCGGTGCGCGCGCGCGTTGGCGCGTCGTTCGCCGTGGCGATCAAACTCAATTCCGCCGACTTCCAGCGCGGCGGATTTTCCGAAGCGGACGCGCGGCAGATCGTGCTATGGCTCAACCTCGAGGCCGTCGATCTGGTCGAGCTCTCAGGTGGCAGCTACGAAAGCCCCGCAATGCAGGGGCGCACCGCGGACGGCCGCACGCTCGCGCGCGAGGCGTATTTCCTGAGCTTCGCCCAGGAGATTGCAGCGGTCGCACGCATGCCGGTCATGACCACAGGCGGCATTCGCCGGAAAGCGGTGGCCGAGGCCGTGCTTGCGGAAGGCGTGGCCGTGGTCGGCATGGCGAGCGCGCTCGCTTGCGTGCCGGATCTGCCCAGGCGCTGGCGCGACGGGCAAGCCGTCGATGCGCCGCTGGCCGTGGTCGACTGGCGGGACAAGGCCGTGGCCGGGCTCGCGACCATGGCGCTCGCCAAGCGCCGGCTGCGCGTCATCGCAGCAGGCAGACGGCCGGGGCGCAGCTATTCGCCGCTCTACAGCCTCGTGATCGATCAGCTTCGCACGCGCAAGCTGACCGCGCGATATCTGCAGTGGCGGCAGGCCCGCGCTTGACTCCGCTTGAATCCACTGAACCGCGCTCGACGACGTTCGACGACGCAAGGCTCAGGCGTGCCCGCGAAAGCTCGCGCACAACCGGAATGCGTCCTCCGAAACGGGAATCCCTTTGGCCTTGCAATAGCGCGTGACGAGCTTCAACAACTCCTTGATGTCGCGGCCGCTCGCGTTCGGATACGTCTGCGTGAGCGTCTCGATCACGTCATCGCCGAGCGCCGCGCCGAACTGTTCCGAAAGCACTTTCCAGAGGCGGACCGCGTCGGCTTTCGGCGGTGTTTCGTAGTGAATCGTCGCGATGCAGCGCGAGAGAATCGCATCGTCGACATCGTCGATGCGATTGGTGGTCATGAACAGCAGCCCGTTGAAATACTCGAGCGTGCGCAGGAACTCCGCGACGATCGCGTTGTGTTCGAGATCATTGTCGCGCCTGCGGATATAGACGTCGGCTTCGTCGAGCAGAAGAACGGCGTCCCAGCGCATCGCACGCCGCAAAATGGTCGAGAGTGCCGCGCCCACCGAAGCCGCCGTGGTTCCGAGCTGCCCCGAATGCACGCGATAGAGCGGCTTGCCGACCACTTCCGCATAAACCTCGGCAGTCAGCGTCTTGCCGAGGCCCGGCGCACCCTGGCAGAGTATCGTCGTGCCGCCCGACTTGCCCGGCACGACGTCCTGCACGAACATGTTCATGTTCGACGTGAGAATGTCGATCAGATCGTGATGGTGGGCCGGCAACACCAGCTTGTCGCGCAACTCGGGCTGGTAGCGATACGCCTCCATGTGCTGCACGTGCACCCAGATATCGCGATGCCATTCCAGGTGGAACAGGTGAACATAGCCGTGCAGCGGAATTCTTTCGAAACCTGCGGCAATGCCGGCGCCGCGCCAGAATTCAGGATCGCAAATCATTTCGAAGCGGCGCTCGAGCCGCTCCTCGTCGTTCACGCACTTGGCGACGACGCCGTCGACGATGCGCGTCAGCTCCACCGCGCCTTTCTCGTTCACCGTGAACGCAGCCTTCGTCACGACGAACTGCGCGCCAAAGCGGCGCTGAAACTCAAGAAAGCGCTGCGCGTGCTGCTCGTATTCGGATTTGAACTCCGCGCATTCCTTGTAGAAGCCAAACTCGGCCAGCAGCTCGGGAATCGTGCGATTGACGATATCGTGGCGATTGATCACGAGTGAGGTGGTCATGCCCGAGCGGCGTTTGTGATAGTCGGTCAGCTCCGAATTGGCCGACACCATCGTATTGGCCAGCATGTCGACCACCACATAAGGCGCACCCTGCTCCGGCTCCATGTAGCGAATCCGGTGCACGAGCCACGGCAGCAGCGTGCCGTCCTTGTTGCGCTGGTAAAGCCAGCCATCGATGGCGTCGCGAGACAGGTACGCGACGAGGCCCGGCACCAGCTGATCCAATGCGGGAATGACGCGCGCCTGCGGCGCGTTGTAGATATTGTCGAGCGCCAGCATCTGAAACATCAGCATGCGTTCGTTCTGCGTCTTGCTCAACGCGTAGAGCGTATTGAGCGAACGCGCGTCGAACAGCTTGCTCGACACGATCATGTTGCCGTGGCACACGCCGTGCTCCTTGAGCCGCATGGCGAGCAGCGATTCGGTCTCGATCATCCCGAGCAACGGATGAATCAGCGATTCCGGTATTTCAAAATCCATGTGCAAGACCCCCGTTCATTGCCGCCGCCATTGCGGCAGCGGACTCGCGCGTCATTTCAGGAAGAATTCGATTGCCATGCTGACGATGGGCGGATGAACCACGTGCACGCCATTGAATTCGATGTACTGAACATCGTATCCGGCTGCGCGCAGTCTTGCGGCATTGGCGCGGCCGCTCGTTTCGATCGGCAGCTGCTCGTCGACAAGACCGTGAGCGATGAACACCTTCGGCGCGCCTTCCTGCATGAAAATCGACATGAAGCCGCCGGAAAACGCGATCACGTGGCTCACGACATCGCCATTCGTCACGCCGATCGAAAGCGCGTAACTCGCGCCATCCGAAAATCCCGCGAACGCGAGGCGGCCCGGATCGATGCGGTAGCGCGACGAAACCTGCGTGAGCGCCTCGCGCAGCCGCTCAAGATCGGGGCCGTTGCCGCCAATCACAATGTCCCACGTCGGGTAAGTCGAATGCGGCGCGAGGACCAGAAACTTGTGCTGGCACGCATGCTCCTCGATAAAAGGCAACACCTTCTCCGGAAAGCCGCCCGCGCCATGAAACATCACGAAGAGCGCAACGGGCGCATCGTCATCGAGGCCCGGCGGCACGAACAATACGGCGTCGCGCTCATCGGCGAGCCCGAGATGATGGCGGCCCGGCGGCAACCGGCCCTGGGTCGGCTCGGCGTGAGCAAAGGACAGGCGACCGAACAGCGAGGGATCGAACATGACGGACCTGAAGGTGGATGCGGATCGCCGCCGAGATCGCCCCGGCTGTTGTTGGATGTTGCGGCTATTGTGATATATCATATATCACAACGCGATACAAAAGGAAGGAATTCCAGTCCCGCAATCAGCCCTTCTGAAAAACGATCACGGCATACCGGCACAAGTGCGCGCTTTCGTTCTTGAATACGCAATCGCCGGGCGGTCCCAGATCGAGGCAATCCCCCGCGCCCAGGTCATGGCGCTCGCCCGCTTCGATAAAGACCAGATTGCCCGCCAGCACCCAGATCAATTGCCGCGTGTGCAAATAGGCGGAAGCCGGCATCGGAATCTCCGCACCCGGCGGCAAATCGATTTCCACGAGATTGAGCGGTGCCGCCGACTTCGGCGACAGGTGACGCCGTACATACCCGCTTTGCGGATCGATCCACATCGGCTGATCCGCCGCGCGCAAGAGGCGGCCCTCTTCCAGTTCCGCGAGCGCCAGCAGCGCCGACATGCTCATGCCGAACGCCCCTGCCAGCTTCGCGAGCAGCGACGCCGTCGGGCTGCTCTCGCCGCGCTCGATCTTGTGGATCATGGCGCGCGAGACGCCGGATCGGGCCGCGAGGTCGGTGAGCGACCAGCCGCGCCCCTCGCGCTCGCCTCGAATGCGCGTGCCGATGCGTTGATCTATGTTGTCTAATATCGTGTACACTTGTTCCATTATAGTAGATTCAACGAAGAGGCGGCCATGAACATTCGCAACGCGGGACCCGAGGACATCGACGGTATCACGGCGATCTATAACGACGCCGTGCTGAACACGACCGCGATCTGGAACGACACCGTGGTCGATGCAGCCAACCGCACGGCATGGCTCGCCGAGCGGCGCAAGGCCGGCTACCCGGTGCTGGTCGCTGTCGACGCTCAGCAGTCGGTGCTCGGCTATGCCTCGTTCGGCGACTGGCGCGCCTTCGACGGCTATCGGCATACGGTCGAGCACTCGGTCTACGTGCGCAACGACCAGCGCGGGCGCGGCATCGGCGTGGCGCTCATGGAAGCGTTGATCGGCCGGGCGCGCGCGATCGGCAAGCACGTGATGGTGGCCGGCATCGAGGCGAACAATGCGGGCTCTATCGCGTTGCACGAGAAGCTCGGGTTCGAGCACGTGGGGCATATGAAGGAGGTGGGCATGAAGTTCGGCGCGTGGCTCGATCTGGCATTCATGCAACTCAGGCTCGACACGCGGCCAACGCCAGGGGGGTGATGCGCCCCGCCCGCCAAAATTTTTTCGCCCCGATGTCACACACGGGCCAGGCTCGCTCGTCATGTCAATGGAACCCAACGAAAGGAGATGGAACCATGACTGCCAAGCTCGACCCGTTCGCCGCCGCCCCCGCTCAAATGAAGTCCTGGATGGGCGCCTCGCTGGCCATTGCCGGCAGCCTCGACCGCAGCCTCGTCGCGCTCGTGGAGATCCGCACCTCGCAAATCAACGCCTGCGCCAATTGCATTAACATGCACACGGCCCATGCGCGCGAGGCAGGCGAGACCGAGCAACGCATCTACCTGCTCTCGGCCTGGCGCGAGGCGCCCTGCTACAGCGAGCGCGAACGCGCGGCGCTTGCGTGGACCGAGGCGCTCACGCGTATTTCCGAAGGCCATGATGCAATCGAGCGCGCCCGCACCGCGCTCAACGACCACTTCACTCAGGAAGAACAGGTGAAACTCACGCTGGTGATCAACGTGATCAATGGCTGGAATCGGCTCGCAGTCGGCTTCGGCCTGTGGGTCGATCCGGCGGCGGCGAAAGCCATGGCAACCCGGGCCGCCGCATGACGGATACCGGCCTGACCGCCCCTGAAAACCCGGGGGACGCCGGCGACGCCGCAGCGAGCTTCGATCCGCTGCGGCGCAAACTTATCCGCGTGGCGTACCGCATGCTCGGCTCCGTGGCCGACGCCGAGGACATCGTGCAGGACGCGTTCATCCGCTGGATGATGCAGGTCGATCGCACGGAGGTGCGCGTGCCCGAGGCCTTCCTGCGCCGCATGGTGATGCGCATGTGCCTCGATCAGCTCAAGTCCGCGCGGCATCAGCGCGAAACCTATGTGGGTCCGTGGCTGCCCGAGCCGGTCGTCGAAGAGGACGATCAGGACGACGTCACGCTGCCGCTGATGCTCGCGCTGGAGAGGCTCTCGCCGCTCGAGCGCGCGGCGTTCCTGCTGCACGACGTGTTCGGCCTCGACTTCGACGAAGTCGCCGCCACGATTCAGCGCGAGCGGGCCGCGTGCCGCCAGCTCGCGGCGCGGGCGCGCACCCATGTGCGCGAGTCGCGCCCGCGTTTTCACGTGGAGAAGGCGCGCGGCCTGGAATTGGCGGAGGCATTTTTCGCCGCGTCGCGCAGCGGCGACATGAGCGCGCTCGGCGCCATGCTGGCCACCGACGTGAGCCTGCATGCGGATGGCGGCGGCAAGCGCTCCGCAGCGCCCAAGCCGCTGTTCGGCTTCGGGTCGGTGATGAAAGTGCACGCGCATCTGGCGGAGCTGTTCCGCAAGAACGGCTCGACACTCGTGCGCGCGGGTTTCATCAACGGGCTGCCCGGCTTCGTCACGCTAGAAGCCGATGGGGAGTTGCAGACGACCGCGCTGGAAATCGAGAACGGCAAGATCGCCGCCATTTACGTCATGCGCAATCCGGACAAGCTGCGGCATCTGCACTGACCATTGGCGACATCGGCCTCAAGCAGACGGCTCCTGCCAGTAGCCCTCGCGCGCGTAGAGCCCCGCGAAGAAGTCCAGAAACGCGCGCACCTTCGGCGAGACGGTTTTGCGGGGCGGATAAACGCCCCACACACCCGGCGTCGCGGTGGAGGTGCGCGCCTCCCAGCCGGGCAGCAGGCGCACGAGCTTGCCCTCGCGCAGCGCTCCGCCCGCGGCCCACTCGGGCAGCAGCGCGACGCCCATGCCGGCCAGCGCGAGCGAGAGCACGGCTTCGGTGTCGTCGACGCGCAAGCGTCCGCCGAGCTTCACCGTGACCTCGCCCGAACTGCTGCGGCCCGAGGGGCTCACGATGACCCACTTGTCCTCGGCGGTCAGCGGAAAGCGGATGGCCTCGTGCGAGGCGAGTTCCGCGGGCGTGGCGGGATGCCCGCGCCGCGACAGGTACTCGGGGCTCGCGCAGACGATGCGCCGGTGCGTGGCGAGCTGCTTTGCCATCAGCTGCGAGTCGGGAAGCACGCCGATGCGCACGGCCACGTCGATGCCGGCCTCGATGATGTTCACGATCTCGTCGGTCAGGATCGCGTCGACGCTGATCTTGGGGTAGCGCGCCATGAATTCGGGCAAATGGCGGATCACGTGCCTGCGCCCGAACGACGTGGGCATGGTGACGCGCAGCACACCCTGCGGCGCGCTATTGAGCGACGAAGCGGCCTCGCGCGCCTCGTCGAGGCTTTGCATCACGCGCAGCGCGCGCTCGCGAAAGACGCGCCCGCCCTCGGTCAGCGTGAGGCCGCGCGTCGAGCGATTGAACAGCGAGACGCCAAGATCGGCTTCGAGTTCGGAGATATAGCGCGAGACCGTGGACGTTTTAACCTCGATCCGCTCGGCCGCCTTGCTGAAGCTGCCCAGCTCCGCGGACTGAAGAAATGCCCGAATCGCCAAAAAATAATCGATTACCACCTTGCCGCGCCTCCGCCCTGTTCCTGGCTGTTCCCGCCGTGTTCTTTTGACCCGGAGATCGGCCCCGCGCCGTTGATGCGCATTCTACCCGCCGAACGCCCGCGCCAATTGCGGCACCATTGATGTCGGGATTCATGGCCGGCATGGACGCCCCCCCTTGCACCGCTGGCGCACGGCTTTCAGTAATTTCCGAAAAATTACTGAAATCTCCGCCCATCCATAATTTCAGTAAAATATAAAAAATTACTGAAAACGGCTCCAGACATGCTCGGCTCACCGCTTTACCAACGTCACGACCAGGCTTTTTGCGCGCAGCTTGCGAACGTCGAGCAGGCGGCCGCCACACAGGACACCGTGCTCATCGGCGCGCCGGGGACGATACTCGAGCACAAGCGCAGGGGCCTCGTCTACTACGCCCGCCAGTTCATGAACCCCGAGGGCAAGAAGCAGGAAGAAAGCCTTGGCGGCCCGCAAGGCGACGCCGAGGTGGAAGCGCGCGTGGCGGCGATGCGCGAGCGCATCGTGCAAAGCAAGGATCTCGTGAACCGCATTCGCGAACTCGCGAAGCTCGGCTTCCAGATCGCCGATAACAAGACTTGCGCCACGATGGGCGTGCTCTACAACCACGGCCTGTTCCAGGCCGGCGCGGTGCTCATCGGCTCACATGCCTATGCGGTGCTGCTCAATAGCCTCGGCATCAAGTCGCTCGCCTACGAAACCGAAGACGTCGATATTGCCCGCGCACGGCAACTGGCGTTGCAGCACGTGCCCACGGGCGGCCTGCTCGCGATCCTCAAAGAGACCGGCATCGCCTTCGTGGAGGTGCCGCCGATGACGCGCGGCGCGCCATCGACCTCGTTCAAGCAGGCCGGCGCGACGCGTTTTCATGTCGATCTGCTCGTGCCTTCGGAAGACGACTCGTTCCCGATCGTCGCGGTGCCCGAACTGGATGCGCACGCAACTGGATTGCCTTACCTCGCCTATCTGCTCGGCAAGTCGCAGATGGGCACGCTCATTTCGCGGCACGGCGCGGTTCCGGTGCGCGTGCCGGACCCGGCGCGTTTTGCGATTCACAAGCTGCTGGTGTCGCGCTTGCGCACGAGCATGCTCGTCAAATCGCAGAAAGACGTGCATCAGGCTTGCGTGCTCCTCGCCATGCTCGGCGAGCACCGCAGCGGCGATATCGAAGATGCATGCGCCGACCTGCCCGATTCGGCCCGCGCGCCTGTGCGCCGCGCACTGCCTGAAGTGCGGCGTCTGCTCGAGGCGCACGAGGGAGCGCTGGAGGAGTTTGAAGCGGCTATGGGTGGGTAAGCGGGGGAAAGCGATTGTGCTGCTGGGCACGCCTGCGCCCATGAGATCGCTCGCCGCAAGTCAGCACGTCACGGCAGCGGCAAATGCCGGAGCGCCGAGCGGCACAAGTGCTTGACTTGAATCAAGCGATGCTCCGGCGAGCTGAGCGTGAATGGTGCACAGGGCCACCGTGTTCGCACGCGGGGCTCACATCCAGTCGACCACGACGCGGTGCACCGCACGCAGGAGCCGATCGATGATCATCATCGCTGCCTTTATAGCGACTGTCTTTCTGTACAGTCTGTTATCCCGGCGCCTCGAGCGAACGGTTCTCACTGCCCCGATCGTCTTTGCCGCTGCTGGTGCGCTGATGCACTTCTCTCGCGAAGCGCTTCACGAACTCACGATCGGCCGCCACGATCTGCTGATGATGGCCGAGCTGGGCCTCGTGATGACCTTGTTCACCGACGCTTCACGGGTTCGTCTGTCGATGCTCAAGGGCGAGGCCAATCTGCCTTCGCGCCTGCTCAGCGTGGGCATGCTGCTCACCATTGCGCTAGGCATGATTGGCGCCAGGCTCGTCTTTCCGGCGCTGAGCTGGCCGGAGGCGGGCATTCTTGCATCGATCCTCGCACCGACCGACGCGGGCCTCGGTCAAATCATCGTGAACAGCCCGCTTGTTCCCGCGCGAATCCGCCAGGCATTGAACGTGGAAGCGGGACTCAACGACGGACTCTCCGTGCCATTTCTCATGTTTTTCATTGCCCTGGCCGAGGCGAGCGAAATGGGTCGACGCGGCGCGGTCCTCGCGCATTTCATGCTCGAGCAGTTGGGTTACGGCACGTTGATCGGTCTAGGCATCGGGCTCGCCGGCGGCTGGCTGCTCAGTCTCGCACAGCGCCGGCAATGGACGTCCAATCCAGCCGCGCAGCTGGGCGTGGTCACCCTGCCCTTTGCATGCGTGGTCGCGGCGGAAAGCACCGGCGCAAGCATGTTCATCGCAGCCTTCGTTGCAGGGCTCGCCACCCAGGCTGCTTTCCACGACGTCGGCAAGCACAGCGTCGAGTTCACCGAAGAGTGGGGGCAACTGTTCAACTACTTCGTCTTTTTCCTGTTCGCCCTGCTGGTTACCGGCGTCGTGCCGCAGTTCGGCTTCGCGGTGGTGGGCTACGGCGTGCTTAGCCTGACGTTGATCCGCATGGTGCCGGTGGCCATCGCGCTGCGCGGCACCCATCTGAGCCGCCCGACCACTTTGTTCATGGGCTGGTTCGGCCCGCGAGGGCTCGCGTCCATCGTTCTCGGGCTCGTCTATCTCGAAGGCGAAAAAGGCTTGCCTGGCGAGTCGACGATCAAACTCGCGGTCATGGCCACGGTCCTGCTCAGCATCGTCGCTCATGGGCTCTCGGCGCTTCCATCGATTAGCCGGTATGCGAAATCGATCGCCGCTCTCGGCGATTACGCGCCGGAGCACGCGGGCACCGAAGCCGAAGCAGACCGGGTGAGCGGCAACGGCGGATAAGCCGCTCGCGCGCGGCAAGCTTTGCGCCCACCGCAGCCGGCAAGCCGTAGCCCAACGTGCCGTAACCTGTCGACGAGTTGAACCACGAGCGCGGCGCCGCAGCATCGTGCACGAAGTTGCCCGCATAAACCGGGCTAGTCGAGTCGCCGGCGATGATCACACCGGGCAGCGCACTGGCGATCGTGTCGACCAATTGCTTCTGCGAGCGCGTCAGCGCATCGTAAGACGCCAGCACGGCGCGCCGCCCTTCCGCGACGCGCGCCGCGCCCCAGTTGGACTGACGTGCGGGCACGGGCAGTTCATGCAGCCGCTTCGACAGGCTGCTCAGCGCCTGCTGCGCATCGCCGGCAATCGCGACGTCTGCGCGGAAGTTGCGCATCCGCTGCTGCGCGTCGATGTCGATGCGGATCAGTCGGCCCTTGATACCAAAGCCCCGGTCGAAGACGACGTCATAGTCGGTCTCGCCCAGCTCCGTGCCGACCGCGAGCACGACATCGGCATCGCGCACCATCGCCCGCATCGGCGGCAACGACTGAGTCGACCCGATCAGGAGCGGATGACCGCACGGCAGCAGGCCCTTTGCGTTGTTGGTGAGCGTGACGGGCGCCTGCAAGCGTTCAGCGAGTTCGCGCAACTCGACCGCCGCATGCACCGCCCCGCCGCCTGCAAGAATGAGTGGCTGGCGCGCGGCGGCGAGCAAATCCGCAGCCATGGCGAGAGCGTCCGCGCTGGCTGCCGGGTTAGCCGGCGATACGGCTGGCACTCTGCTCGGTTTCAGGATCGGATCGCGATTGACTGTGACTACAATGGCTTTGCTTTGTGCGAGGTGGAAGGCGATGGGATCGCTAAAGCGATGGGTGGGAAGTCGATTGCTTGCATGCGGAACTTTCTGGGAGTTCACATGGACCTTTACGCCACGGCTTGCTTGTGGCGACCGCAAGCGCCGCAATACGTACCTGATGTTTTTTCACGGAAACAGCTTTCCCGGATTCAGAATCCCGTTGGGATCGAGTGCGTGCTTGATCGCCCGCATGCACCCAAGCTCCGTCTCGCTACGCGTGTAGCCCAGAAATGCGCGTTTGTGCAAGCCGATGCCGTGTTCGGCCGAAACCGATCCATGAAACGCCCTGACGAGATCGTAGACGGCGCTTTCGACCGCGTCGGGCGATACGCCCGGGATCGAGCGTCCATCTACGGTAACGTGGAGATTAGAGTCGCCGACGTGGCCGAAGAAGAACAATCGGCTGGCCGGCCAGTGGGATTCGAATTTGGCACGGCAGATGTCGACGAAATTGCCGATGTCCCCGATCGGAATGCTGATGTCGAAATTGATGGGGGTGAGCTTGACGGGAAATTCCGATGTTGCCTCACGTATTCCCCACAACGACCGAGCTTGTGATTCGGATTGCGCAATAATGGCGTCGAGTAATAAGCCGGATTCGAGATGGTTCGCCAGCGTTTGCGCGAGACTGTCGTGCCGGTCGTCGGCATAGGATGTATGCTCGATCAGCGCGTAGAGCGGGTACGCGCTTGAAAACGGCGCATGCTGGTTTCGGGACAGGGAAACGCCCAATTCGAAGAAGTCCGGCCACATCAGCTCAAACGCGCTGAGTTCCTTGCCAAGGCGCGCTCTGAGCGCTCGCAACAGCGCGATGACACTCTCGTATCCGGAAAGCGCACAAAGCGCGGTGTGTCGTGCGGCCGGGCGAGGGGCGAGTCGCAACACGGCTCGTGTGATGATGCCGAGCGTGCCTTCCGAACCAACGAACAGATGCCGCAAATCATAGCCGGTATTATTCTTGATCATCTTTCCCATGGCGCTCAGCACGCTGCCGTCTGCGAGCACGACCTCGAGTCCCAGCACCTGATCTCGAGCGGTTCCCGATTGAATGACGCGGATGCCGCCTGCGTTCGTCGCAAGGTTGCCGCCTATTTGACACGAACCACGTGCACCGAGATCGAGCTGGAACTCGAAATTTTCGGCCTCGGCGGCTTCCTGAATCGCCTGCAGCGTGGTGCCCGCCTGCACAGTCATGGTGGCCGCGCAACGGTCTATTTCTTCGATTCCGGCCATTCTCTCCAGCGAAATGCAAATGTCGCGCGACGTCGGCACGGCGCCCCCCGAGAGGCCCGTCAATCCACCCTGAGGCACGACACTTTGCCCGGCCGCATTGCAAAGCCGCAGCGCGGCGGCAACCTCTTGTGTATTCCGTGGCAACACGACCGCAAGCGGGGCTTGTGGAGACTTCGCGCTCCAGTCGCCACGGTAGCGGCTCGCGATGTCATCGCCGGTTCGCACCGCGTCCGCGCCAAGCGCGTCTTTGAGCGCGTTCAGTATCGTTTCCATGAGGGGCGTGTCGAGTTCGATTTTGGAGTGAAGCGCATTGCCTGCGTACCGGCTTGCGGTTCCCGCTCAGCGGGACGCCTGCTGCAAATTCTTTCGGTATCCCATCGACGCATTGATGCGGCCGAGAATGTAGTCGCCGGCAGCGACGGGTTCATACTTTGCGTCCGCATCGCCGACGCCCAGGCCGCGCGGGTCCACCACCGCACAATAGTCGGGATCGTAGAACGTTGCGATCGAATAGCGCTCGCGTCCCGAGCGATTGATCACGCGATGCATCGTCGAGCGAAAGCGATCGTTCGACCAGCGCGCGAGCAGGTCGCCGACGTTAATCACGAGGGTGCCTTCGATCGGCGGTGCGTCGACCCAGCTGTTCGAGCCGAGCTCGCGTACCTGCAGGCCGCCGACGTTGTCTTGCCACAGCAGCGTGATGCAGCCGTAGTCGGTGTGCGGCGCGACGCCGAACTGATCGGCTTCAGACTGCGGGTCCTGGTCCGGATAGTAGACCATTTGCGTACGTTGCAGGCGTTTGGTGTACTTATCCACGAAAAAGTCCTCGCCTATACCGAGGCTCAGCGCGACCACCCGCAGAAGATCCGAGCCGCACGCGCCGAGCGCCTCGTAGTAGTCGTAGAGGGCAGGACGCAACTCCGGCATGAACGCGGGCCAGTTGTTCGGACCACGCAACGCTTCGCCCGCGAGCACGGTTGGATCGTCTTCCGGCAGTTCCAGACCGATGGAGAAGAACTCCTTGAAGTCCGGACGCGTTGCCTGGTACATCGTCGCGTCGCCCAGCGCATTGAAGCCGCGATGCCGGTGATTGACCGCCGCCTGCCGTTTGACCTCCAGTGGGTGCGCAAAAAATGCGCGCGCCGCCGCCTGGGCACGCTCAATGATTTCAGCCGGCACGCCATGGTTCCGGATATAGAAAAAACCGCTGGTTGTGCAGGCCCGGAAGATTTCACGCGCGACCTGTTGTGTGACTTCGCGGTCGCGATTGCGCACACCCTGCATGTCGATCAGAGGAATGTAGGCGGTATCAGTCATTGCTATTCTCTTGTCAAGGTTCTAGTCGATAGGCCGGCCGGATACACGCGACGCGAGTCATCCCTGCTGCGGTGCGACACCGGGCGAGAAGCGGCAGCCGAGCCGATAACGCGAGCCAGGATGCACGAAGCGCGCGAACGTGACCGCCCGGCCGTTGGTCCACGTGCGCCGCACAAGCGTCAGGCAAGGCTCGCGATCGGGGATTTCCAGCATTGCCGCTTCGCTGGGCGTCGCCAGCGCCGCATCGACAATGTGCTCGATCTCGTCGAGCGGCACCGTGTCGTACAGATACTCGGAAGGCCGCCGCACGCTGAAGTCCTGCGTGAGAAAATCCGGTGCGAGGTCGGGATTCACGTAACGTTCTTCCAGTTGCACCGGCAGGCCATTCTCGCGATGCACGCAAATGACGTGAAAAACAGAAGCGCCCGGCATTAGCCCGAGCGCGGTGGATACCAGCATGGGTGCTGTTTCGCGCGCCTGAAGCAGGATGGAAAAACTGTACGCATGGCCACGCGAACGGATCTCGTCGCCGATGTGCGCGATCGTCAATAGCGTCGACAGCGGCTTGGTCTCGGCGACGAACGTGCCGATGCCCGATTGCCGCGTGAGCACCCCTTCGTCGGATAGCTCGCGCAACGCGCGATTGATCGTCATCCGCGAGACGCCGAGCGTTTCGACCAGCGCAAGTTCCGACGGTATCCGGTCGCCCGTCCTCCATGCACCCGAGTCGATGCTGTCGCGCACGTACATCTTGACCTGCTCGTAGCGCGCGAGGTCCGAGCGCGAAGCCGCTACGGCGCGCGGTGTCCCGGTGTCGTGCACAAGTTTGGCGATCTTCAATGCGATGCCCTCACGGCGACCGCGCAGCGCTCGCGCGCGAGCGCGTCGACGAACAGGTCGTTGTCGTCCCCGCTGCCGATCGACACGCGCATGCAGCTTTCGTAGCCGGCTTCGCGCCAAGGTTTGACGATTACGCCGCGCGCAAGTAGCCGCCGGGACAGCGCGCTCGCGTCCTCGTGCGTATCGAAAAACAGAAAATTCGCATATGAGCGCGCCGGCATGTAGCCAAGCGCGACAAGCGCCCCGCGCATGCGCTCGCGTTCGCACTCGACGTGCGCCACGCTCGCATCCACATGCGCGCTATCGGCAAGCGCCGCGAGCGCCGCACATTGCGCGAGATGATTGATGCCGAACGGCGTGCGAATGCGGTTCATCAGATCGACGAGCCGAGCATCGGAAGCAACGCCATAGCCGATCCGCATGCCCGCGAGCCCATACGCCTTCGAGAACGTACGCAGCATCAGCCACGGCGAACGGCTCCGCGCCAATAGCGGCAAGCAGTCGGCGTAATCGGGTGCATGGCGTGCGTACTCGTAATAGGCTTCATCCCACAGCACTAGCGTCGAGGGTGAGACGCAGGAAAGCAGCCGCTCGATCAGCGCGGCGTTCATTGCGCAGCCTACCGGATTAGAAGGATTACTTAATATTAGCATACGCGTTCGCGGACTGAGCGCCGCACACAGCGCGTCGACGTTGAATTCGAGCGCGCTCATCGGCACCGTCTTCACATGTGCGCCGGCACTTTGCGGGTAGATGATGTGCAGCCCAAACGACGGAGCCACTGTGATCACCTCGTCGCCCGGGGCGAGAAATGTGTGCGCGGCAACCGCGAGCAAATCCTCCGAGCCGTTGCCGAAGCACAGGCGCTCGGGCGAGAGCGCGACACGTTCGGCGAGCGCCGCTCGCAATGCATCGCACGACGGGTCGGGATAGATACTGACGCCCCCGGCGAGCGCGTGCGCTAGCGCGGCCTC
Organism: Paraburkholderia sp. A1BS-2L; assembly: GCF_051125205.1. Taxonomy (NCBI): domain Bacteria; kingdom Pseudomonadati; phylum Pseudomonadota; class Betaproteobacteria; order Burkholderiales; family Burkholderiaceae; genus Paraburkholderia; species Paraburkholderia sp. A1BS-2L. Next base: position 377,037 of record NZ_CP120430.1, on the reverse strand, counting down.
GACGAGCGGGCCCGCGCCAAGCGGATTCTCGTTGCTCGCCAGCTTCGCGACACGTGCGAGTCCGTACTGCGCGCGCACACTGTCCGCTGACAGGCCGGCATTGTAAGGGGGCAGCGCGCGCACTTCGCTGCGGGTTGCTCCAATGAACAGCTCGGTCGGTGTCATTCGGAGTCCTTGTCGTCAGACTGCGCCCAGAAAGCATTGCGGTCGAAATAGTTTTGCAGGAACTGGCGCAGCCGCGGCTGCGTGGCGTCGTGGAACACTTCGCGCGGCTTGCCCTGCACGGCAATGCGGCCTTCGTCGATAAAGACAACCTTGTCAGCGACCTGCGCGGCAAAGCCCATCTCATGGGTGACGACCACCATCGTCATGCCTTCGCGCGCGAGCTGTTTCATCACTTGGAGCACTTCGCCAACGAGTTCCGGATCGAGCGCCGAAGTCGGTTCATCGAACAGCATGATGTGCGGTTCCATCGCCAGTGCTCGCGCGATCGCTACGCGCTGCTGCTGGCCGCCCGACAGCTTTGCGGGCCGCGTGTCCGCCTTATGCGTGAGACCAACCGTTTCGAGCATCGCAATACCGCGCTGACGCGCTTCGTCCCGTGGCATTTTGCGCACGCGCTGCAACGCTTCGGTGACGTTGCCGAGCGCGCTCATGTGCGGCCACAGGTTGAATTGCTGGAACACCATGCCGATATTGCGCCGCACCCGGTTGATCTCCGACTGCGATGCGCGTACGCGGTGGCCATTGCGCATCCTGTAGCCGAGCAGTTCGCCTTCGATCCTCACCTCGCCCCGGTCGTAGCTTTCGAGGGCGGCGAGGCAACGCAAGAGCGTGCTCTTGCCCGAGCCTGACGGCCCGATGATGCACACGACTTCGGACTTGTGGATTTCCAGATCGACCCCGCGAAGCACTTCGACTTCGCCGAATTTTTTTCCGAGACCGTGAACTTCGATCAGCGGCGAGCTGCCCGTGACTGCATGCGCGTGTAGCGAGGAAGTATGAATGTCGATGGGAGCGTTCATCGGAATCGGGCGCTGGTGGGTTAGTCAATCTGCAAGCCGTGCTTCGACCCACGCACCCACACGCGAGGTGAGCTCGACGAGCGCGAGATAGCAGACGCAAAGCACGAGCAGCGTTTCGACGAAAGCAAAGGTTTCGGAGCCGATGCCAGTCAGCACGAAAGTGAGTTCCGGCACGGTGACAATCGACAGCACGGCAGTTTCCTTGCTGAGCACGATCGTCAGGTTGGTGATCGCAGGCATGATGAGCACGAGCATTTGCGGCAACTGCACGCGCCACACGGTTTGCCATCTCGACAGGCCGAGACACTGCGCGGCTTCGAGATGGCCCGCTGGTATTGATCGGAAGCCGGAGCGAAACGCTTCGGCAAAGTACGCTCCCCCATATAAGCCGAGACCAATGATGCCAGCCGGAATCGGATCGAGCGTGAGACCGAACGAAGGGCCACCGTAGTACAGGACGAATAGCTGCACGAGGAACGGCGTCGCGCGAAAGCATTCGATATAGGCGCGTAGCACGCCGCGAACCCAGGGGGCGCACAACAACTGCATCACCGCGATGACGAAGCCAATCAGTATTGCGATCACGACACCCGCGACCCACGTGCCGAGCGTCATGCCGAAGCCCGAGGCGATCGATGGCAGATTGTGCGTGATGACGGTGGGATCGAACTGACTCATCGTGCATCCCTCATGCGTGCAGCCGCACTTCGGCGAGATGTGCGAGGCTCGCGAGCACGCCGTTGATGACCAGATAGATCAGCCCAGCCGCAACATAAACTTCGAGCGGCCGGTAGGTACTCGCGGCAATGTTCTGCGCGGTGCGCGTGATCTCGGCTACGCCGACCACCGAAATCAGCGAAGATGCCTTGATCAGCAGCACCATTTCGTTCGCGAGTGACGGCAGCGTGAGACGGAACGCTTGCGGCACCTTGATGCGCCAGAGCGTCGCGAACGTGCGCATGCCGAGCATCCGTGCCGCTTCGATCTGTCCATACGGCACGCTCAGAAACCCGCCTCGCAGAATCTCGGCGATATACGACGCCGAGCACAGCGACACCGCGCTGATGGCGGCCACGAGCGGCGGCACGTTGATGCCGACGAACGGCAGCAGGTAATAGACGAGGAGCAGTTGCACGAGCAGCGGTACTCCCCGGAAAAAGAACACATAGGCGCCGCCCAGTCTGCTTAGCCAGCGGTTCGGCGAGAGCCGCGCGGAACAAACCGCGAGGCCGATGAAAAAGCCGATCGCGAGTCCGGCCAGCGAGATCGTCACCGTGGCGAGCGTCGCCTGAAACAGCAGCGGCAACGATTGCATGAACACGTTCAGATGGAACATGGCGGGGCGTGTCGTTGTCGGACGGTGCCGCCGCGTGCATCGCAGCGGGATGGGGAACGAGGCGCGTCAGAAGTTCGGCGTCGGCATCGTATTGGGAACGGCCATCGTCGTGCCGAGCCATTTTTTCTGCAGCGCGGCGAGGCTGCCGTCAGCCTGGAGTTTCAGCAGCGCCGCGTTGAACGCGTCGAGCAGTGGCTTGCTGTCCGCGTCCTTGCGCACACAGTATGCGTAGTAAACCTTTGCACCGAACGGTGGCGTGAGCACTGCGAATGTTTCCGGACGTTGTTTCGCGACGTAGGCGATATTCGTCATTGCATTCGCGACCGCGACGATCCGGCCCGCGGCGAGATCCGAATACGCCTGGTTGTTGTCGACATATTCGCGGATCGTCGGCGCTGTGGGCAGGGTCGCTACATAGGCCTTCAACTGGTCGAGCTGCGCGGTACCCTTCGCCGCACCAATGTTCTTGCCGGCGACGTCGCTGGACTGCTTGAGCGACGTGTCGTTCGCACGCTTGAGCAGTGCATCGGTCGCGTCAGCCACGGGCAGCGTGTACGCGTAGCGCTCCATGCGGGCCTTCGTAACCGTGAGCGGGCCGCCAACCATGTCGAACTTGCCCGCTTCGAGGCCCGGGAGCACGCTCGGCCACGGCAGGTCGATGAAGCGTACCTTCACGCCGAGCTCCTTGCCGATTTCGGCAAACAGTTCTTTGTTGAAGCCGGCTTGCTGTCCGTTCTCGAGAAAGTCGAACGGTGCGAACTGCATTTCGGTTCCGACCACCAGTTCGCCGGCCTTCTTGACCTTGGCGAGCTGATCTTCAGCGAACGCGGAGACGCTGGTGGCGGCCAATGCGAGTGCGAGCGTAAAACGCTTCCAACTTGCGACGCGCTTCATAAGTTCTCCTGAGAGAATGACAGCTGTTGACAAGAATGGCGATGCGTGAAATACGCGCTGCGCGGACGCTGCGATGAAGGGCAGTATATACCGCATTTTTTTTGGAAAAATATGGTTTTTATGGCCTCGTTAACCCGCGCTTGCGATCGTCAATGACGCGGTATATACAGCCGCCGGAAAATAGTCGGCACGCCCTGGAGCATGTGTCTGACGAATATCCCCAAGCGTGACACGCTTTTTTGTCAACCTGGCGAGGCGCGGCAACGGATTTGAGCGCAGCACCCGCCGGAAAAAGCGCTTCGCCGCCTTGTTGCGCTGCTTTTGCACCAGCACATCCAGTTCGGCGCTGTGTTCGTCGACCGCATGCCACACCAAGTAAGGCTCCCCGCGCCGCGTCACGAACAATTCGTCGAGGTGCCACGAATACCCCGGCTTGTGCCGCGCCGACCTGGCGCACTGAGAGCCGCGCCGCGTTTGCATCAAACGATCAAGCGGGACCGCGAGCGATACCTCATGCTTCCGTGCAGGGGTGCCACGGCGGCACGCGAAACGCGTCCGACAAGAAGTCGATCAGGCAACGCACTTTCAGCGGCAACTGCTTCCGGCTTGGATAAACCGCGTAGATTCCGAGTTCGATTGAATGATATTCCGGCATCAACCGGATCAGCCGTCCGGCCTTCACGTCTTCGCCAATCATGAAGTCCGGCTGCAGGATGACGCCACCATCGCGCAGCGCAATGGCGCGGCACGTGTCGCCGTTGTTCGAATACATGCGTGCTTGCGTGCGCACCAGAACCTTGCCTTCCGGCCCTTCAAATTGCCACTCGTCGCGGCCGGACAAATGCGTGTAGGCCAGCACACGGTGCGCGGCCAGATCGCGCGGATGGCGCGGCGCTTCGTGGCGCGCGAGATAGCCGGGCGAGGCGCACACCACCATCGCGGTCGAGGCCAGCTTGCGACACACCATCGACGAATCCGGCAGCGTACTGATCCTCACGGCCAGATCGTAGCCTTCGTCGACGAGATCGACGACGCGGTCGTTCAGCGTGATCTCGAGGTCGATCTGCGGCCAGGCGGCCATGAAGTCGCCCCATAGCGGGGCAAGATGCGACACGCCGAAGCTGAGCGGGACGTTGACCCGCACCAGCCCGCCAGGAACCTGGGTGCGCGAGCTCACCTCGGCTTCCGCGTTGTCCATCGCCTCGAGGATTTCACGCGCCCGCTGGTAGAACAGACGCCCCTCTTCCGTCAACGACAGACGGCGCGTCGTACGGTGCAGGAGTCGCACCCCGATGCGCTGCTCAAGCGACTCGACATAGCGCGACACGGCCGCCTTCGATATCCGCAAGGTATCGACGGCGCCGACAAAGCTGCCCGCGTCGACGACCGCGACGAATACCGCCATTTCCTGACTTCGATCCATCTATTGTCTCGTTTATCGGGATTATAAATCCACAGCACCCAAGTTTATCTTCATTACTGCGATCAATAGAATCTGCCCATCCCCTCTCACGCGTAAAACAAGGCGCGGGGCATGAAACCCACTGTCATCGCGCCGGCATGGATTGCGAAGTAAGGCCATTGGAGGCCCTCGACTCATGGATATTCTGCACAACGACACCTCCTCAGGTCTCTCGTTCCGGCTGCGGCAGGCGGCAGGGCAGCCGGCGGCCAGGCTCTTCCTGCTTCACGGGGTAGGCGGCAACGAAACGAACCTGATGCCGCTCGCGCAAACGCTCGACCCTCGCCTCGAAATCGTCTTCGTGCGCGGCCCGCTCACGCTTGGCCCGGGACAGCACGCCTGGTTCCATGTCCGCTTCAGCGCACAGGGGCCCGTCATCAACGCCTGGCAGGCAGACGAGAGCCGCACGCGTCTGCGCGAACTGGTGCGCTCGCTGGCCCGCGCCGACGCCCCCGTGGCACAGCCAGCCATGATGGCCGGCTTCAGCCAGGGCGGCATTCTCAGCGCGAGCGTCGCGTTGTCCGCGCCCGAAGACGTGTCGCGCTTCGCGATCCTGAGCGGCCGCATTCTGCCCGAGATCGAGCCGCATCTCGCGTCCCCGGACCGGCTCGCGCAGGTCTCGGCGTTTATCGCGCACGGCCAGCACGACGACAAACTGCCTGTGAGCTTTGCCGGGCATGCCGATAACTGGCTCACCCGCCTCGGTGTCATGCACGACACGCGCCTGTACCCGGTCGGCCATACGCTCAGCGCCGACATCGCAAGTGACTTCTCGCGCTGGATTCACCAGCAGATCAATCTGGACTAACCCAACCAACCGGAGCCCATCATGACCGATACCCGCACCGCACCGTATGCCGCCCTCCTCCTGCGCCTCGCGCTCGGCCTCATGTTCGTTGCACACGGCCTGACCAAGCTGCTCGTCTTCACGCCGGCCGGCACCGCAAAATTCTTCGAGTCCGTGGGCTTCGCCGGCTGGTTCGCCTGGCCCATCATTGCCTTCGAGATTGTTGGCGGCGCACTGTTGCTGACGGGTGTGTACGCGCGTGCCATTGCCGCGGTTGCCGCGATCGAGCTGTTCATGGCCTCGACGGTCCACTTCGGCAACGGCTGGATGTTCACCAGCGCGAACGGTGGCTGGGAATACCCGGTTTTCCTCGCGGTCGCTGCCGCTGTCCTGGCGCTGCTCGGAGATGGAGCCTTCGCGCTCAAGCCGACGCTGCGCAACGCCTGACGCGTGACGCGCCTTGCCCGGGACTGATGCCATGGAATTCGGTATTTACACGTTCGGCGATCTCGCGACCGGGGCATCCGGCGCCACCGCAGCGCAACGACGCATCGAAGCCATCGTCGCCGCCGCGAAACTCGCCGATGAAGCCGGCATCGACGTGTTCGGCGTCGGCGAGCACCATCGCGCAGACTTTGCCGTTTCCTCGCCGTCCGTCGTATTGGGCACGATTGCCGCCGTGACCCGTCGCATGCGGTTGACGAGCGCGGTCAGCATCCTGAGCTCCGAAGATCCCGTTCGCCTCTATCAACAGTTCTCGACGCTCGACCTGATCTCGGGCGGACGTGCAGAGCTGCTCGTCGGGCGAGGCGCATACGTCGAATCGTTTCCGCTTTTTGGCTATGCGCTTGCGGACTACGAATCGCTGTTCGAGGAGAAGCTGGCGTTGCTCACAGCGATCAACGAGCAAGCGCGCGTCACGTGGTCAGGACGCCATCGCGCGGGCCTCACCGACGCCGCGATCATGCCGAGGCCGGTGCGCGGGCGTCTTCCGATCTGGCTGGCAGCGGGCGGCACGCCGTCGAGTGCCATTCGCGCCGGCCGCGCCGGTCTGCCGCTGAACCTGGGCCTGTCATTAATTTCGTGTTCAAGGCATATGATGCTCCCCTGGAGAACCTATGCCTCGCAAACCAAAAACCCCGCCGGTAGAGCTGCCGGCGATTCCCGCTGAACTGCTGGAGCAATTCGGCAACGGCCCGATGACGGCCGAAGCCATCAACGCCGCGACGCTCGCCCTCAAGAAGGCGCTGATCGAGCGCGCGCTGGGCGGCGAGCTCAATCACCACCTCGGCTACGCGCCAGGCGCTGCCAAACCGGCGAGCGTGACGAACCAGCGCAACGGGCGTGGTGCCAAAACGGTTCTGACCGAAGACGGCCCGATCCGCATCGAGGTGCCGCGCGACCGTGACGGCAGCTTCGAGCCGCTGCTGATTCCCAAACATGAGCGACGCTTTACGGGCTTCGACGACAAGATCGTCGCCATGTATGCCCGAGGCATGACCGTGCGCGAGATTCAGGGTTTCCTGCAAGAGCAATACGCTACCGAGGTCTCGCCCGAGTTCATCAGTTCGGTCACCGACGAGGTGATGAGCGAAGTCACCGCATGGCAGGCCCGACCGCTTGAGCCGATGTATCCGGTCGTGTTCTTCGACGCGCTGCGCGTGAAGATCCGCGAGGATGCCGTCGTGCGCAACAAGGCCGTCTATCTGGCGCTGGGCATTCTGCCCGACGGCACACGCGACATCCTGGGCCTGTGGATCGAGAACACCGAGGGCGCGAAGTTCTGGATGAAGGTGTTCAACGATCTGAAAACGCGTGGCGTGGGCGACATCCTGATTGCTGTCACCGACGGCCTCAAGGGCATGCCCGAAGCGCTCGCGGCTGTGTTCCCGGCGACCACCCTGCAAACCTGCATCGTGCATCTGATCCGCAACAGCCTTGATTACGCGAGCTGGAAAGATCGCAGATCGCTGGCCGCCGCGATCCGCCCGATCTACACCGCGCCAAGCGCAGAAGCGGCACAGGCCGAACTGGAGGCGTTTGCCGAAGGTCCTTGGGGCCAGAAGTTCCCGCCGGTCAGTGCTGCGTGGCGCCGCGCCTGGGATCGCGTGATTCCGTTCTTTGCGTTCCCGCCGGGCGTGCGCAAGGTGATCTACACGACGAACGCCATCGAGAATATCAATTCGCAGTTACGCAAGATCATCAAGTCCCGAGGCCACTTCCCGAGCGATGATGCGGCAACAAAACTGATCTGGCTGGCACTGCGCAACATCACCGCTGACTGGGGCCGTGCGGCTCACGACTGGAAGACAGCCATGAACCAATTCGCTATCCTCTACGCGGATCGATTCGTTCGACCATCCGTGTGATTCTCAACCCCGCCTTGAACACGGAAATTCTGACACCCCCCTGAACCTCGCCAACATCAGTGGATTGCCGGAGAAGTTCGTGCCCTTCATCGACATGTATCGGCAGACCGGTCTCGCCGCGGGGCATCCGGCCGGGCAGCTGCAGGTGGCCATTTCCGGTCATTTCCACGTGCAGCGAGATGGCGCCCGGGCGCGCGACGACTTCTTTCCCCACTACCGCCGCTACATCGCGAACAACCTGCCGCGCGGCCAGCTTGAAATCTCGCGTGGCGACTTCGAATCCCTGGCTTCGCCTCGTGGTGCGCTGTTCGTCGGCAGCGTCAATGAGATCGTCGACAAGATTCTCTTCGAGTACGAGCTATTCAGGCATCAGCGTTACATGGCCCAGATGGATATCGGCGGACTGCCATTCGACATGGTCCGGCAATCGATCGAGCTGTTCGCTACCGAGGTCATACCGGCGGTGCGACGCGCAATCACACGAAGTCCAGTTCGGGAATCATCGTCCTAATCCCTTTAGCGTAGCGCTCTCGCTGAAGGTATCTTCTCCACGCACTGCGCACCGCGCAGGCGTGTTTCGGGGGAGGCCTGTCCGGGCCTCTCCTTCTTTTTCACGCCATCGCATGGCGGACATTACCACTTCTCAGTGGCAACCCCGCCGCATCCCGCGCGACCGTTTAACAGTTGTGCGTACAACGATATGTATTAGCCATAGAACGCCCCCTCATCGTCGCTGCAGTGGCTGAAAAGCCCCCAACCAGGCAAGGCTGCGGTACGCACGGTGCATCCTCTGGCGCATCAGGATTGCGTTTGCTATTCTCTTTTGCGCGGATCGCTTACATTGCATAACGGGTGTACCCCGGGGCACACCCCCGTGCTACGTAGCGGCTCGCGTCCTCCCAACCTTGGGTACTCCAATCAATCACTAGGGGAATCAATGCGCTCCACCATCTGCAAGCTGACTCTCGCCGCTGCCACCACGGCATGTCTGATTGGCTCCGCCTCGTCAGCACTCGCGCAAACGGAGGCCAGTGCGCCAGCCGCCGCCCAGGCCGCAGCTTCACAGCCGCTCACCAAGGAACAGAAGAAACAGGCAAAGGCACAGGCCAAAGCACAGCACAAGGCAGAACGCAAAGCCGCCCGCGCGAAAAATACAGCCGAAATCAAGAAGCTTGAAGATGCTGGCTACAAGCCGGCGCAGAACGACCCGAACTATCCGCAGAACCTGCAGGATGCGCAGAAGAAGGCCAACGCAGCTGCGGGCGCCAGCCAGTAACGTGCGCGAGTGATTCATATGGTCCTGTGACGGCATCCGGTCCCGCTGCAATGCTCGCCCGAATGCCGTCGCCCTCGCCCGTGATGTCCGGCGTCTTCACTGCACCTTGCCGGTCCGTGCTCACCCGAGCGATTGTCGCGGCAAGCACGACGGGCGACGGACCCGATTGATCTGACAAACCGGCACGCGATGCGGCGAACGGTTCGCCCGCCGGCAAGACAGCACACTTCGCCCGAAGGAAAGGCATTCATGGTCACGCCGGCTTCGTTTACCGCGATGCTTTCGCTGTTTGCGCTGGTCGCGTGCGGCAGCCTGCCTTCGCAGCCAGACCGCGAGCCATCGTACGCCATCACGGATACCGCGAACACACGGCTGGGCCTCGCGTTTCGGGCTCAGGCCGAGGCCCACCCAGGTCTCGATGCCTTTCACCTGTTGCAGGATCCGGTCGACGCTCTGGACGCGCGCGTACTGCTCGCCGATCGCGCCGATCGATCACTCGACCTCCAATACTACATCTGGCATGACGATCTGACCGGCCGCAAACTGGCCGATGCAATCATCCGCGCGGCGGATCGCGGCGTAAGGGTGCGCCTACTGCTCGACGATCTCGGCACGAACGCGAATGACAGCAAGTTGCTCGATATCAGTTCGCACCCGAACATCGAGATCCGCCTGTTCAATCCGGTCGCGACCCGCACGTTCCGGAAGACTGGCGCCGCGCTTGAGTTTGCCCGCGTCAACCGGCGCATGCACAACAAGGCAATGATCGCGGACGACCAGGCTGCGATCCTCGGAGGCCGCAATATCGGTGATGAATACTTCGGCGCATCGTCGATGCTCGAATTTGGCGATCTCGATGTCGTAGTGCGTGGTCCCGCCGTGGCCGACGTATCGACCGAGTTCGATACGTTCTGGAATTCCCCTTATGTGTACCCTGTCAAAGCGCTCGTCGGACACGATGCCGCGCCCGAAGGTCTCGAACAGGAACGCGAGCGGTTGCGCGATTACCTGCGGACCATGGAAGACAACCCGTATGTGGTCATAGCACGGCAACGGCTCGAGAGGATCGTTCACGGACAGGGTACGCAGTTTTCCTGGGGGCATGCCGTAGTGCTGTACGACGATCCGTCGAAGATCGCTCATTCGCCGCGCGACGACGCAGGGCACCTGTTCCCGAAGCTGAAAGCGCTCGAACTCGAACCCGGGCATGAGCTGATCATCGTGTCGCCGTACTTCGTGCCGGGCAAGGCAGAGGTCGATCGGCTGCGCGCACTCGTCGCGCGCGGCGTGCGCGTGACGGTACTGACCAACTCCCTTGCATCTACCGACGTGGCTGCCGTCCATGCCGGTTACCGGCTTTACCGCCGTGATCTCGTCGACGCAGGGGTGATGCTGTACGAGCGACGTCCGTTCGGAGACCAGAGCATTTCGAAGCAGGTAGTGTTCGGGTCGTCGCGCGCCTCGCTTCACGCAAAAACGTACATCTTCGATCGCAGGAGCATTTTCATCGGCTCAATGAACTTCGACCCCCGCTCCCTGAAGCTCAATACGGAGATCGGGGTCTACTGCGAGAGCCCAGACATTGCCGCCAAAGTGGCAACGGACCTGGAATCGGGAATCGACCAGATCGCGTGGCGCGTGGCGACTCGGACGGACACCGCTGGCCGCACGCATCTCGTGTGGATCCAGACCGCGCCGGATGGCACGAAGACCACGCTGGATGCAGAACCTGCAGTGTCTGCAGCGCGGCGACTGGAAGTCTGGTTCCTTGGGCTGTTGCCCATCGAATCGCAGCTGTGAACAGGCGAGCCGGTCAGGCGATCAGGAGCGGATCGCTAATATGAAAGGATTAGATCCGCTTTTGCCCGGCAGCCTGTGCCATACCTGGCGCTTAAAGACGCCGTTTAGACTTTGAGCGGCATTTGAGCGCCGAATTCACGAGCCTCCAGGCCCGCAACAGTCGTCACATCGATGACGCCCGAGATTGTCACAGTTGCCAATGCATGTTGCGGTCGCGTGTCTCGCCCACCGCTTCTGGCTTTTAACAAGCGACCGGATGGACAAGGCCTCGGTCCCGCGTGGACGTGCCCCGCCCCGCTGTGCGCCTCCATGCGTCATACCCAGGCGACGCGTGCGCGGCAACGAGGCAACTTCGAAAACAGCCCACGCCGGGAACTCGAATGCATTACGCTATATCGACGCTTTCCGCTTGCCAGGAATGTCTCGCCCCCGTAGCGAACAGCCAGACGTCTCCGTCACGAAGATCAGCGCCAGCGCGCCGACTACACACGCGCCCATCATGTAGTAAGCCGGCACGAGGACATTGCCCGTGCGCGCGATCAACCACTCGCTGATCAGCGGAGCCGTGCCACCGAAGATCGACGTCGATACGTTGTACGCAATCGCCATCCCCGCATAACGCACCTGCGTGGGGAACATCGCGGGAAACATCGCCGAGATGCTCGCAAGCTGCGGAACGTAAAGCAGGCCCAACACCGAAAATCCAATCAATGCGCCGATGAGGCCGTGCTTCATCAGAAGGAACATCGGAATGGCGGCAACGAAAAGCCCGACGAGGGAAAACCACCAGACGTTCTTGCGGCCGATCCGGTCAGAGACAGCCCCTGCGAAAGGCAGGAACAGCATCATCGTCAGCATGCCGATCAGGGGCACCAGAACCGACGCATTTTCGCCCATGCCAAGCTGCTTCTGCATGAAGGTGGGCATGTATGCCAGCAGCACGTAGTTGACCACGTTGAGCGCCACCACCAGACCACCGAGTAACACCAGCGGCCGCCAGTGATCAATCACCAGTGCCTTCAGCGTGGTGCATTGTTGCGGTTCCGTTTGCTGTTCCTTCTGGCTCGCGCGCTCCAGTTCGACGAACACCGGCGTATCCTCCAGCTTCGAGCGCAAGTAAAAGCCGATCAGACCCAGCGGCGCAGCGATCAGAAAAGGCAGTCGCCATCCCCATTCATGCATGGCGGTATTGCCGAGCACGACCGAGCAGCCGAGCATCAGAAACGCGCCGAGCGAAAAACCCGCGAGCGTCGCGAACTCAAGAAAGCTGCCGCAAAAACCTCGCTTCTTGTCGGGCGCGTATTCGGCCATGAAGGTCGCGGCGCCGCCATATTCGCCACCTGTGGAAAAGCCCTGAACCATCCGCAGGACGATCAAGAGTGCCGGCGCCCACCAGCCGATGCGCGCGTAGGTCGGCACGAGTCCGACCAGCAGCGTGGCCACCGACATCAGAATGATCGTTGTCGCCAGCACCTGCTTGCGACCGAGGCGGTCTCCGAGTGGTCCCCAGAACAATCCGCCCAGTGGACGAACCAGAAATGAAATGGCGAACGTCGCGAGCGCGAAAAGTGTGGCTTGAGCCGTGCTGCCCGGGAATAGTGCGGCCGATATGTAGCTCAAGCCATATGCGTAGATGCCGTAATCGAACCACTCCGTGGCGTTGCCGAGCGCCGAAGCTGCAATGGCGCGACAAAGCAGACTCGTTGACTGACACCGCTCCGCCTCGTTGTCCCATGAATGTGCGTAGTCCATCGTTCGTCCTGAATGTCCAGCGATGTGATAGCGTCCCGACCACATCGAAATCTCTGCGGGTGATCCGCGCTTGCCGCGATTTGCGTCCCTCAAACTTCGAGCGATGGCAATGGCAGCGTCATCAATCGTCCCTGTGCGGGCCTCGCGTTGTTGTTGCCGCAAAGACGCAGACACATCCACGCCGTTGCAAGATTGCTGCTGACTGTGGGCTTGCCAATCGACGTCTCGATGCGCGCGACCAGCGCGGCCGCACGCACCGCCGTACAGGAAATAAAAAGTGCATCGGATTCGTCGGCAGTTGCCGAATGGGCAAATTCCACAATGTCGTCATGCGAGATTCTCGCCATCTCGCGGTCGTCGGCCAGGCCCAGGCAGGTGAAGCGATCGATTACGAAGCCCTGCGCAGCGAAATACGCTGCCATCGGCGCGCTGGTTTCCACCGTATAGGGCGTGAGCACGCTGATGCGCCGCGCGCCGAGCGCGCGCAACGCGGCCACTGCGGCGGCGGTCGGCGTAACCACATGCGCCTGCGGCTTCGCTGCATGAATCGCCGCTTCGATCTGCGCGGCGCCGATCATCACCGACGCCGACATACACGAATACATCACGACGTCGAGCGCTTCGTCGGGCAAGATCAACGCTGCGCCGGCGGTCAGCGAGGGCTGCATCGCACGCAGATTTTCCGGCGTGACCGGGTTCACGTAAGGCACGCGGTTCACATAAATGCCGATCCGTTCGCTTGCGACGAGCGCCGCGAAGTCCGGTTCGGTTGTGTGATCGGTGGCGAGAATCACGAGCCCGATACGCTTGTCTAGTGCGCGTTCATTAAGGCGCGGTGCACGATCGGCAGACTGGATGACGGGTCGCATTGCTCAATGTCCGAGAGGCGGAAAGCGCTTTTCAAGCAATCTCACCGCGGCTACTGCGATCAGGCTGATGCACAGGAACAGGACGCCAACCAGCGTCATCGGTTCGAGATAGCGGTAGTCTGTGTTCGCGATGATCTTCGCCTCGTTCATCAATTCGAGCACGGTAATCGCCGACAGCAGCGGCGTTTCCTTGAACATCGAAATCAGATAGTTCGCGAGCGCGGGCAGCATCGGCGGGACGGCTTCGGGCAGGATGATGTGCTGCCACGTTTGCGATGGACTCAAATTGCACGCCTTCGCGGCTTCCCACTGTCCGCGCGGCACGTTCTCGATACCGCTTCGATAAACCTCCGCCGCATACGTCGCATAGTGCACGCCGAGCGCGAGCACGCCGGCAGCGAGCGCGGGCATGCGAACGCCGATATCCGGCAGCACATAAAACACGAAATACAGTTGCACGAGCAACGGTGTGCCGCGAATGAAGCTCACCACAGCCGTCGTGCCGCCGGCAACCGCACGATTCGGCGAAAGGCGCAGCACCGCGAACACCATGCCGACTACGGCCGCCACGATCGCACCGAGCACGGTGGCGAGCACGGTGATCTCCAGACCTTGCAGCAGAATCGGCAAGATCTGGCGCGCGAAACTCCAGTCCCATTCCATGCGCTTATCTCCTCATCCCGTCGAGTCCGAAGCTCACCCGGCGCTCGAGCTTGCGCATGCCGAACGCAATCAGGCACGCCATGGCGAAATACAGTACGAGTATCGTCGCGAATGGAATCAAGGTATTGCCTGTCTGCGAGCGCACTACCTGTGCCTGAAAGGTCATATCGCCAAGCGAAATCAGCGAGACGACAGCGGTGCCTTTGAGCAATTCGATTGCGTTGTTGCCGAAGGTCGGCAGCATCAGCGGCAATGCTTGCGGCAGGATCACATGCCGCATGCGTTGATAGCGGGTCAGATTCAATGCGATACAGGCGTTCCTTTGCTCCTGGCCAATCGCCACCACTGCGCCGCGCACCACTTCCGCGCCATATGCGCCGACGTTCAGACCGAGCGCGAGGACACCGGCCTGCAAGGGCGTCAGCGTCAACCCAATCATCGGCAAGACGAAATACGCCCAGAAGAGTTGGACGAATACCGATGTGCCGCGAAAGAACTCGATATACGCTGTCGCCAGCGATCGCACCGCGGAGAATCGCGACAAGCGCCCCAATCCGGCGACAAACGCCATCACGAGGGCCTGTACCGCCCCCATCACCGTGAGTTCGACGGTGGCCTGAGCGCCCTTCAGAATCAGCAGAAGATAGCCGTACCAGTCATGCATGGACGCACCTCGTGTTGCGACAGGCCCCGAACGGCTTCATTTCGAAGCCGCGCACAATTTTTCGCGGCTGGTCGACATCGCGGCCTTGGCGGAGAATCCATAGGGTTCGACGATCTTCGCGAATTCGCCCGACTCCTTCAGCTTTTTCAGCTCGACGTCGAACGCATCGCGCAGCGCCGTATCCTGCTTGCGGAACGCTACGCCATCGCATTGCACCGGCGTGCCCTGCACGGGCGCAATGGATTCCAGATTGGCATCTTTCGCCTTCGCGAGCAGATCGCTGATCGACAGCAGCGGCAGCGCGAATGCATCGATGCGACCGTCCTGCAGCATCTTCAGTCCGCTCTGGCCATCCGGCACGACGATCACGCGGTCGCCCGGAATATTGGCGGCCATCGCAACCTTCTGTTCGGTCGTGCCGCCTTCCACGCCGATCACCGCCTTCGGATCTTTGGCGATCGCCTCATAGGTCTTGATGTTCTTCGTGTTGCCTTTCTTGACCGCGAATGCCTCGACCGCACACAGCACCGGTTGGGAATACGCAACGGCTGCGCAACGCTGCGGCGTCATGAAAAGCCCTGCCGCGATCGCGTCGTGACGTCCGACCGCGAGACCAGGAATCATTGCACCGTACTCGGAAACCGACGCGACGATGTCGTTCACACCAAGTTTCTTGAACACCGCGCGCGCCACATCCGGTGCGGCGCCGGTCACCTTGCCATCGGCGCCCACTGCCGTGAACGGCGGTTCGTTCGCGATGGCAATGCGCGCAAAGCCCTGCTGTCTTAGTTGCGCCAGCTTGTCCTGCGCGGCGAGCGCAACGCCGCCTAGCGCCAGCAGCGAAATCGTCCCCGTGATCAGCATGCCTTTCAATTTCATGGTTGCGGCTCCTTTATCGTGGTCGTATGCAATGGCGTGCGTTCAAGACACCGCAGCGGCTCAAAGCCTGTGGCCCGCAGCGATGATCTTGCGGAGAAACGCCTGGGCCCGTTCGTGTTCCGGGTGCCGGAAGATGTCTTCGGGTTTGCCTTCTTCAATGATCCGGCCGCGGTCGAAGAACAGCACGCGGTCGGCGAAGTCGTGCGCGAAACCCATTTCATGCGTGACGAGCAGCATCGTCATGTCGGTTTCCTTCGCCAGGCGCTGCATCACGTTGAGCACTTCTTCGACGAGTTCGGGATCGAGCGCCGACGTCACTTCGTCGAACAGCATGATTCGCGGCGCAAGGGCCAGCGCGCGCGCAATCGCGACGCGCTGCTTCTGCCCACCGGAGAGTTGCGCAGGACGACTCTTCGCCTTGTCCGCCATGCCCACCATGTCGAGCAATTCCATCGCCCGCCTTTCAGCCGATTCACGGCTCTCACCCTGGGTCAGGATGGGCGCAAGCGTGATGTTGTCGAGCACGCTCTTGTGCGGAAACAGATTGAAATGCTGAAACACCATGCCGACCTTCGAGCGCATCTTCTGCAAATGCCGCTCGTTCGCGGGCACCATGCGCTCGCCCTGCCGCATCTGAAACAGCGGCTCGCCATCGATCTCGACGTGACCGCCATTTATCGATTCGAGTGTCATCAGAATGCGCAGGATCGTCGTCTTGCCCGAACCCGATGGTCCGATCAACGCGAGCTTCTCACCCGGCATCACCTCCAGAGACAACTCGTCGAGCACGGTCAGCGCGCCATAGCGCTTCGTGACGCGGTCGATCTTGATCAGCGGCTTGTTCATCGCGGCTTCGACATGCGAATCGCCGACGTGAGCTCGCGCGACTCGCGAGGCGGCAGCAAAGGCGGTCGGAGCAATATCTGAAACGTTCAGCGTGTCGGTGACTCGCGCGGTATTCATCTCGATTCGATTCCCGTTCTTCATGCCAGGGGTTTGCCGGAACGCGGTTCATCGGCAGTCGCGCCCGGCAATGCTGCCAGGCTGGCCGGTTCCGCTATGCAAATCAGAATACAAAGCCATATTCGCGATCCGATTGCTCTAGAACAATTCTTTTTCCCCGCACCGAAAACGTGCCGCGCAATGCCGCCCCACAGGGCATTCATGCACCAAACCGGCATTCGCATCAGGGTCAACACCTGGACGAGCCAGCGAGCTTTTGCTGCGTCGCACCGTGCTCTCATGCGCACGTCGAAGATTGAACTAGCACATTCGAAGCGGCTTTTTCGCGGCATTAGACTGCGCCCAGAAACGCCCCAAAGGCGTCTTGTCGCGTGCCGGAGCACCTGAACAAGGCGCCATTCTCCGAACCGACGTCACGCCCAGAGAGAGATAGGAAGATGTCCGATACAACAAACCTGGAACGGCAAAGTGCAGCGCCTGCGGTACGCTTGCCATTCGAACGCGCCGAATACGCCACGCGTCTGGCCAAAACGCGCAAGGCCATGCAGGCGGCGGGAGTCGAACTCCTGATCGTGTCCGATCCCACCAATATGGCCTGGCTCACCGGATACGACGGCTGGTCGTTCTACGTGCATCAGTGCGTGCTGCTCGCACTCGAGGGCGAGCCGGTATGGTTCGGCCGCGGTCAGGACGCCAACGGCGCAAAACGCACCGTGTTCATGCAGCATGATCAGATCGTCGGTTATCCGGATCATTACGTGCAGTCGCCGGACCGCCATCCTATGGACTACCTCGCGAATGAAGTGATCGAGGCGCGCGGCTGGGGCGCACTACGCATCGGCGTTGAAATGGACAACTACTATTTCAGCGCAGCCGCATACCGGTCGCTTGTCGCGCATCTGCCGAACGCGAAATGGCAGGACGCCACCGCGCTGGTGAACTGGCAGCGCGCTGTCAAATCGGCACGTGAAATTGAATACATGCGTGTGGCCGCGCGTATCGTCGAGCGGATGCATGCGCGCATCGTCGAGCGGATCGAACCCGGCATGCGCAAGAACGACCTGGTTGCCGAGATCTACTCGACCGGCATTGCGGGTGTGGACGGTCATGGCGGCGACTATCCCGCCATCGTGCCGCTCTTGCCGACGGGCGCCGATGCCGCTGCTCCCCATCTAACATGGGACGATACGCCGTTCGCGAAAGACGCGGGAACGTTCTTCGAAATTGCAGGCTGCTTCAAGCGCTATCACTGCCCGCAATCGCGCACGGTGTACCTGGGCAAGCCGCCGAAACATTTCCTCGACGGCGAGCGTGCCGTGGTCGAAGGAATCGAAGCGGGGCTTGCCGCCGCCAAACCCGGCAATACCTGCGAAGACATCGCCAACGCGTTCTTCGCCATGCTGAACAAATACGGCATCGAAAAGAACAGCCGCTGCGGCTATCCAATCGGCGCAAGCTACCCGCCCGACTGGGGCGAGCGCACGATGAGCCTGCGCCCCGGCGACAAGACCGTGCTGGAGCCCGGCATGACGTTCCACTTCATGCCGGGTCTGTGGCTCGACGACTGGGGCCTCGAGATCACCGAGAGCATCCTGATCACCGATACCGGCGTCGAGACGCTCTGCAACACGCCGCGCAAGCTGTTCATCAAGCCGTAAGCCCCTGCCACCGCCTGGAACCCGTCTGCGTGCTCACTTCGCATCCCGCAACGGGTTCCCCAAAGGAAAACCATGCTGCCAAAGACCATGAAGGCCGTCGTGCTCACCGCGCACGGCGGCCTCGACAAGCTCGTCTATCGCAACGACGTGCCCGTTCCCGCGTGCCAGCCAGGCGAAGTGCTGCTCGACGTCACCGCGTGCGGATTGAACAATACCGATGTGTGGGTTCGTGAAGGCGCTTACGGCACCGACGACGACCCGCAAGCCGTTTCGACCTGGCGGCGCGGCCGCTCGACGCTGACGTTTCCGCGCATTCAAGGCGCGGACATCGTCGGACGTGTGGTCGCCGTCGGCCGCGGCGTGAGCGAAACGCGCATCGGCGAACGGGTGATCGTCGATGCGTCGATCTACAACCGCGATGACGACAGCCTCGCCGACATCGACTACATCGGCCACGGCCGCGACGGCGGCTATGCCGAATACACGGCGGTGCCTTCGGTGAGCGCACATCGCGTCGATTCGTCTTGCTCCGATGCCGAACTCGCGACATTCTGGTGCGCGTACCACACCGGCGAGCAGATGCTCGAGCGCGCCGCCGTAAAGCGCGGCGAAGCGGTACTGATCACGGGCGCCTCGGGCGGCGTGGGCTCGGCCGTCATTCAGCTGTGCAGGGCTCGCGGTGCGATTCCGTATGCGGTCGTGAGCCGGGGCAAGGAAGATGCAGTGCTCCAGCTCGGCGCGCAAGGCGCGATGCTGCGCGACAGCGCGGACTTCGGCGCTGCGGTCGAACGGATGACCGGTGGCAAGCCTGTCGACGTCGTGGCCGATCTGGTCGGTGGCCCATTGTTCGGCAAGCTATTGAACGTGCTTCGCCCCGAAGGCCGCTACACGACGGCCGGCGCGATTGCGGGCCCGCTCGTCCAACTCGATCTGCGCACCATGTATCTGAAACAGTTACAGTTGAACGGATCGTCGCAAGGCACGCGCGCCGCATTCAAGCGCGTGCTCGACCATATTCAGGCGGGCACCATCAAACCGGTGCTTGCGGCGACCTGGCCGCTGTCGAAGTTTCATGAAGCGCAAGCGCAATTCATGTCGAAACGCTTCGTCGGCAACATCGTCGTCGTGCCGGATCGGCATTACCGCGACGATGCCAAGGCAGCTTGAAACGCAAACGCGGTTCGCAGCGCAAAAAAGCCAGACCCACGGGTCTGGCTTTTTTGCACCTGTGTTCAGGCTATTGACGCATCACGAAGCCTCACGAAGAGGCAGCCGGCGCAAGCGCCGCCGACGCAACCTCATCCAACGCCTCACGCGCGATTTTCACGATCTCGTCAACGTCACTGCGCGAGGTCACCAGCGGCGGCGCAAAGCCGAGAATATCGCCGTGCGGCATCGCCCGCGCGATCAAGCCACGCTGCATGGCCGCCGCCGACACGCGCGGACCGACCTTCAGCGCCGCGTCGAACGGCCGGCGAGCCTCCTTGTCGGCCATGAATTCGAGCGCGGCCAGCATGCCCGCGCCGCGCACTTCACCGACCAGTGGATGCGAGTCGAACGCGGCATGAAGCTGTTCGAGCAAGTACGCGCCGGTTTGCGCGGCGTTCTGCGTGAGGTTCTCGCGCTCCAAAATATCCAGATTCGCGAGCGCCGCCGCCGCGCACACTGGATGGCCCGAGTACGTCCATCCATGCCCCATCGCGCCGAGTTCCTGAGACGCCTTGTCGATCACGTCCCACACGCCCTCGCTCACGATCACGCCCGACAGCGGCGCATAGGCACTCGTCAGGCCCTTCGCGACGGTAATCAGATCCGGCGCGATGCCATAGTGCTGCGCGCCCATTTTCGAACCGACCCGGCCGAAACCGCACACGACTTCGTCGCAAATCAGCAGAATGTCGTGCTTTTTCAGTACCTGCTGGATGGCGGGCCAGTAACCGGCAGGGGGAGGCAGAATGCCGCCGGTGCCCATCACCGGTTCAGCGATGAACGCGGCGATCGTATCGGCGCCCTCTTTCGCAATCAGCTTCTCCAGTTCGTCGACGCAATACGCGACGAATTGCTTTTCGTCCATTCCCGCCGGCGCCTGCCGATACCAGTGCGGACACACCGTATGCTTGACGCGATCGATTGGCAAATCGAAGCATTGATGGAAGCTCGGCAAGCCCGTCAGGCTGCCGGTCACGATGCCCGAGCCGTGATAGCCGCGCTGCCGCGAGATGATCTTCTTCTTGTTCGGACGGCCCTTCACGTTGTTGTAGTACCAGACGATCTTGATCTGCGTTTCGTTGGCGTCCGACCCGGACATGCCGTAGTACACCTTCTTCATCCCCTGCGGCGACCAGTCGATGATGCGCTTCGACAATTCGATGATCGTATCGGTCGAGTGGCCGACGTAGGTGTGATAGTAGGCGAGCTTCTTCGCCTGCTCGTAGATAGCATCGGCGACTTCCGTGCGGCCGTAGCCGATGTTCACGCAATAGAGACCGGCGAACGCGTCGATATACGACTTGCCCTGGTGGTCTTCGATGCGAATGCCTTTGGCGCCCGTCACGATGCGCCCGGGCAGCGCGCCATTCGCGTGGTCGTGCGCATGCGTCGACGGATGCATGAAGTGCGCGCGGTCGGTGTTAAAGAGTTGATCGAGTTGAGTCATCGGAAGCTCCTTCGTGTAATCCATCCAGGGTTTGAGTTGCGCTACGCTGCGCGACTCTCGGTAACCGGCAGGCCAAGTTGCCCGAGGCAGAAATAGCGGGTTTCGACGAACGGTTCGAAGCCTTCGGCTCCGCCTTCGCGGCCGAGTCCCGAAGACTTGACGCCGCCGAACGGAATAGGTGCACCGGTGAACTTCGCACCGTTGACCGAAACCATCGCGAATTCCAGACGGCGGATCAGTTGAAAAACCGTGTTGATGTCCCGCGCACAGACGTAGGCGGCAAGGCCGTATTCGGTATCGTTCGCGCGCTCGATCACTTCGTCGAGCGCATCGAACGGCGACACCCCCGAGATCGGCGCGAAGTTTTCTTCGTCGTAGATACGCATGCCCGGCGCCGCGTCGGCCACCACGGTTGGCTCGAAGAACCAGCCGCCGCGCTCGTGCGGGTTGCCACCCACCGTGATGCGCGCGCCCTTCGCCTTCGCGTCGGCAACGCGCTGTGCTGTGCTGTCGAATGCGGCCTGGTGCATCAGCGGCCCGACATCCACGTTTTCCTCGAATGCGGCGCCCACATTCAGCGCCCGCACGGCTTCGGTGTAGCGTTCGACGAATGCCTCGTACAGCGGCCGCGCGACGAAGATGCGATTGGCTGCGCAACAATCCTGCCCCGAGGTCTGAAACTTCGCCGCGACTGCAACACGCACGGCCTCTTTGAGATCGGCGTCCGCCGTCACGATGAAAGGCGCGTTGCCGCCAAGTTCCAGGGCCGTCTTCTTGATGCCGGCGCGCGCGGCCGTCTGCATGACGAGCGCGCCAACGCGCGTCGATCCCGTGAAGCTCACTGAACGCACGCGTTTGTCGCTCACGAGCGTTTCCATCGCCACTTGCGGCTCGCCGAGCACGACGTTGAACACGCCCGCCGGAAAGCCAGCTTCTTCGGCCAGTTGCGCGAGCGCGAGTGCGGAGAACGGCGTTTCGTGCGCAGGCTTCACGACCACGGTGCACCCGGCGGCGAGCGCGGCAGCCGCTTTGCGCGTGATCATCGCGCACGGAAAGTTCCACGGCGTGATCAGCGCAGCGACGCCCACGGGTTCCATCACCGTACCGAGATGCGCACCATCGATATGAGTCGGAATGTTGCGGCCATTCAGCCGGCGTGCTTCATGCGCGAACCATTCGACGAAACTCGCGCCGTATGTGATTTCGCCGCGCGCTTCGGCAATCGGCTTGCCCTGTTCGAGCGACAAAATCGCCGCGAGATCATTCCGATGGCGCAGGATCAGTTCATGCCAGCGCAGCAGCAATGCCGTGCGTTGATTAACCGGCAGCCAGCGCCATTTCGAGAACGCACGCCCGGCGGCGTCAACTGCTTCGGTAATCTGCGCGGCGTCCAGCATCGGTACGTGGCCGAGCACCTTTTGATCGGCGGGATTGAGGACTGGAATGCTCGTCGCACTCGCGCTATGCACCCAGCGCCCATCGACATAGCACAACGACTTGAAAAGAACCGGATGACCCAGCAACATGAATGCCTCCTGTTTGCAATCCATGTGTGTCACTGTACGGGCTGCGGCGCTGTGTTTTTTTTGGTTGATGCGCCTTGAAACCTGGCTTTTTTTCTGAATTTCGAAATGACGTCGTGCGTTTTTCTGCGGCCGCGCAAAGCCGCCGGACGATAGCCGCCGGCACGCTTCATGCGCCGTCGCCGATGCTCTCCTGCGCCCAGTCCGGCAACTCTTCGACGCCGCTTTTGACGACCTTCGTGACGATGTACGTGAAGTACTTTTCGATGCTCAGTTCGTCGCCCAGCAGCGAATCGATGAAGCGCTGATAGTGGTCGATATCACGCGACATCACGTGCATGACATAGTCCACGCCGCCGCCGGTGGCGTGGCATTGCACGACCTGCGGCGCGCGAGCGACACGCTCTTCGAAACGCCGCATGTCGTGCGCGGTGTGACGCGCGAGTGTAACTTCGACCACCACGCGGCTGCCTTTGAACGCGGCCACCCAATCGATGTCGGCGCGATAGCCGCGTATTACGCCGCCTTCCTCGAGACGCTTGACGCGTTCCCACGCCGGCGATATCGACAGGTTGATTTCCTCGGCGAGGCGCGACTTGGTGATGCGCCCATCGTGCGCTAGGATGCGCAGAATCGCCAGATCGTAGCGGTCGAGCTTCATCGGACGATTACGCCGTTAGCGCGCCGTGACCGGTATGCCGCGCTCGACGACGTCGGCCAGCACCGCCACCGTATCGCCGGTTCTGACGAGGCCGGGAAAATGCCGCGCGGCGAGCATGCCCGCACGACGCGCGCGATATTCGACGGGCGCGGTGCCGGTGCGCGACGCATCGTAGATGCGCGCGATGACTTCTCCGTTTTCGACCATATCGCCGAGGTCCTTGCACAATTCCAGCAGACCATCATGCTCGCTCGTCGTGTAGCAGGTGGCGTCGGGCATATCGAGCAGCGTCGTGGTGCGCGCGGTGTTTGGCGCGGTCGCATTGTCGGCAGCCGTTGCGAGAATGCCCGCATGCTGCAAAAAGCCTCGCACGCCGCGCTCCGCGATTGCAACGCTCTGCACGGTGGCCGTGCCGCCGCCGCCAAGTTCCGTCGAGACGAACACCTTGCCAGCCTCCTCGACGGCCGTGTCGTATAAACCGACGCTATCCAGTTCGAGCATGCGCATCGAATACGGCGCGCCGAATGCGCGCATCGCGGCTTCGCAACGCGACTGCTGATTCGCGTCGGGCAAGACGTGAATGGCGGCGAATGGCACGAAGTCGAGCGTGCGCCCGCCCGCGTGCAGATCGAGCACGTAATCGGCAAGCGGCAGCAGATACCGCTGGAAGTAGTCGGCGATTTTTTCGGTCGCCGTGCCGTCCGGCTTGCCGGGGAAGCTGCGATTCAGATTGCCGCGATCGATCGGCGACGTGCGGCTTCCCGCTCGAAACGCCGGAAAGTTCATGAACGGCACGACGATCACGCGCCCCTTCACATCCTTCGCTTTCAGCGACACCGCCAGTTTTGACAGCGCGATCGGCCCTTCGTATTCGTCGCCATGATTGCCGCCGGTGAGCAATGCAGTCGGTCCTTCGCCATTGCGCACGACGGTGACGGGAATCATCTCGGCGCCCCACGCAGAACCATCGTGCGAGTGCGGCAGTTTCAGAAAGCCATGTTGTTCGCCGTCCGCGTTGAAATCGACCGTCGGCTGAATAGGTGATGCACGCATCTGAACTGCTCCTTCATGTGCCGCCTGGGCGGCGTTTCGATTGTTGCGCCTTCATGGCGATGTCATTGCGAAAAGAGCACCCCGGCGCTCGCGCCACGCGCCCGCTGCAAGGCGAGTGCCGCAATCGCGGTGTCCTGCGCGCCGGTTCCGGTCAGATCGCAGATCGTCACGTCGGCTTCATCGACGCGGCCGGCACTCTGGCCCGCGATCACCTGCCCGAGTTCGGTTATCGCGCTGTCGGCGTGCATCGCACCGGCATTCAGCGCGTGATGCAGTTCGCCGAGCACACGCGTTTGCTGCGCGCGGTCGCACACGTAGCGCGCCGCCGCCAACGCCGCCGGGGCGATTTCGTTCTTGTGTTCGGCATCGGAACCCATGGCCGTGATGTGCAGACCAGGATGCAGATGGGCGGCTTCGATCAGCGGCGTGCGGCTCGGCGTGGTCGTGATCGCTATATCTGCTTCGGCGAGCGCATGGCGAACGTCGCGCGCCACCTCGCATCGAACGCCGAGTGTTTCGCTCATCTCCTGCACGAAGCGCTGCGCGCTTTCCGGGTTGCGCGCCCACACGCGCACTCGCTCGATGCAGCGCACCAGCGACAGCGCCTGCAATTGCAGGCGTGCCTGCTCGCCCGCGCCAAGCACCGCGACGTGCGGCGCGTGGGGCTTCGCGAGCCAGCGCGCCGCCACCGCACCGGCAGCCGCCGTGCGCACCGCCGTGAGATAACCGTTATCGAGCAGCACGGCTTCGGTCAAACCGGTCTTCGCCGACAGCACCAGCATCAGCCCGTTCAGACTTGGCAGCCCGAGCGACGGATTGTCGAAAAACCCGGGACTCACCTTGATCGCGAGACTGTCGAAGCGCGGCAGCCAAGCGGTCTTCACGTCGATTTCACCGTTGTGGTCCGGCAGGTCGAGCCGCAGGATCGGCGGCATGGCAACGGCCTCGGTGGCAAGCGATAGAAACGCCGTTTCCACCTGATCGACCGCCGCGAGATCGAGCGGGACGAGTTGACGTAGTTCGGCTTCGCCGAGGAGCGTGATGGAAGTCATGGGGCCTCGAGTGAGTCACGTGGTGCACGGCTGCGGTCAACGACGCGCCGATGCAGGTCCATATCGATGTTCGCGCCGGTCACGACCAGCACGAGCGGTCCGTGCGCGAGACGCCCGGCTTCGAGCTTGCCGTCGAGCAAGGCGGCGATGCCGACGGCTGCCGCGCCCTCTACAACGAGCCGTTCATGCCAGTACGCGTGCGCAATGCCGCGCGCAATGGATGCCTCGTCGAGCAACACGATCTGGTCGATCAGATCGCGCGTGAGCCCAAAGGTGTAGCGGTTTTCAAGCCCGATGCCGCCGCCGAGCGAATCGGCGAGCGTTTCGACTTCGTCGACGAGAACCGGTTTGCCGGCCGCGAGGCTCGCCTGCATCGCCGCGCCGCGCGCCATCGTCACACCGGTGAGGCCAATCGCGGCGTTCGCGCTCCTGGCGGCGAACGCGACGCCGGCAAAGAGGCCACCACCCGAAAGCGGCACGACGATGTTCGCGACATCGGGGAGCGCCTCGACGATTTCCAGGCCAATCGTTGCCTGCCCGGCGATCACATGCGGATCATCGAACGGCGGCACATACGCATAGCCTTCGTTGCGCACCAGAAGCCGCGCTGCGTGTTCGGCCTCGTCCTGGCTTTTACCGACAATCTGAACCTGTGCGCCGAGCGCGCGCACCGCGTCGACCTTGTTGGCCGGCACGAGCGCCGACATGCAGACCATCGCGTCGATGCCGAGCGCGCGGGCCGCATGCGCAACCGCGCGCCCATGATTGCCGGTGGAAGCGGTCACGACCTTGCGGCAACCGGCCTCGGCGAGACGCGCGAGTGCGTTGGTGGCGCCGCGCACCTTGAAACTGCCAGTGGGTTGCACGGTTTCGAGCTTGAGATACACGGGCACGCCCGCAAGATGCGACAAGCCCTGCGATTCGACGAGTGGCGTGCGGCAGATGCGCCTCTCGATACGCCGCCGCGCATGATAGACATCGGCCAATGAAAGACCGGTCTGCGAAGTAAGGGATATCGAAGCGGACATCGACTCGGCTCTGCGCGAAAGGGTTCGAAGGTTTCGAATCCGATGCGGCTACGCCCGCCTTGCTGGCTCATGGGTGGCTGCATCGTGCTCAGTCCAGCCCAGTCTAATGTTCTAAAAAGCGATTTTTATTGTCCTGGTACATTTCCAGTTCGCGCGTCGCAATGCGCGCGACGATTACACGAAATCGTGTACTTGCGGGTATTGCTCGAACACATCGAGCATGGTCTCCAGCGCATTGTTGTAAGTTCCTTCGCCCACCTCGGCGCCCACACACACGCGCACGGCGTTGGGCCTATCGGCGTCGCGCACCAGAAACGGATCGGGTGAAGTCACGGCGATATTGCGATTGCGCAGTTCCCTCACGAGGCGATCGGTGCGCCAGTGATCGGGCACGCGCAGCCACGCGGAGAGCGCCTGCGGATGCGCGCCGAGCACGTATTTGCCCAGCGTCTTGCGCAACTGTGCCTGACGCTTTCCAAGCCGTTCGCGCTGGATCTCGACGAGCCGCGCCGCCGTCCCGTCCGCGATCCAGCGCGTGGCCACTTCCGCCATCGGTGAGGTGGCCATCCAGCTGCTGACGCGAAGCACGCTCTCCACGCGCAGCGCCAGCCTGCGCGGCGTCGCCAGATAGCCGATCCGCAAGCCCGCCATCACCGATTTGGTCATGCTCGTGCAGTAAAACGACAGGTCGGGAATCAGGCTGGAGATCGGCGTGGCCGCTTTGGCGGGAAGCGGGCCGTAGACATCGTCCTCGATTATGTACACGCCGTAGCGCTCGGCGATTCGCGCAATCGCGCGGCGCCGCGAGTCCGGCATCAGCGCGACCGTCGGGTTGTTCAGCGTCGGAGTGCAGACGAGCGCGGTAATGCGCTCGCTGTCGCACATTTCCTCGAAATGTTCGGGATGAATGCCGTACTCGTCGATCTCCAGGCCTTTCAGCGTGAAGCCCAGCACGTTGGCCGAGCCGATCACGCCGTGATCGGTCAGGCTCTCGCACAACACCGTATCGCCGGGGCCGACCGTCGATGCCAGCGCGAGAAAAATGCCGTGCGCGGTGCCGTTCGTCACAAGCAGCGTATCGGCCGAAGCCGGCATGCCCAGTGACGCGAGCCACGCGACGCCCGCCTGCCGGTGGTGTTCGAAGCCCGCGATCGGGCGAAACGCGCGAATCCACGGCTGATCGTCGATGGTTGAAAGCGTGGCGCACACCTTGCGCCACATCGCGTCGTGTTCCGCCGTATGAATGATCCGCGCGATCGAAAAATCGACCACCGATCGCTCGGCGGTATCGAGCATGTAGCTCGACATGGTCTCGGTAACGCGCGCAGCCACGAAGCTGCCGCGTCCTACCTCGCAGCGGATCAGCCCCTGTCGCTCCAGTTCCTTGTACGCATTGGTCACTGTTTGCACGCTGATCGCCAGTTCGGCCGCGACGTCGCGCTGCGGCGGCAGGCGTGCGCCAGCCGGCAAAGTCTGGCTCTCGATGTCGCTCGCGATAGCCTTGACCAGCCGTTTGTATTTCGATTCCACGCCATGCACCGCGCGCAGGGTTTCCCGCCACTGCTCGATCACCGACGACCTCCGCGTTTTCCGGTTCGCGTATCCGGTTACCACCGGTTTTTGTGGCTTCCCTCGTCTATATTGCGGCAAAACAGGACGCGAAGAATATTGTCCTATGACATTTCCGGAAAAAAATTGCTGCTCGCTTTCGGCGTCGGAGGGGTGGCGTAGGCCCAGCGGGAATGCCTTTTAGCCCATGAGCTATAAAAGAGACCCGTTCCCCGATTTTTGTAGCCAAAGGGGACAATTCCCACTTGCCGCCTCGAAGCCCTTGGGCTGCAAATTTTTTCGTTTTCAGCCCCGCGCGGTCGTGCCAGCACGCTAAATCAGCGTTTCCCTGGCGCCTGCCTCATCGCTCAGCGTATCAGGCAGGATGAGCTGGGCAGGCACGCGCGAAGGCGCGAAGTGCGTCGCCGCGTAGTACAGCGCGCCCGGCACGACGATGCCGACGATCCACGAAATATCCACGCCGCCGAGATACTCGACCCAACGCCCGGTATAAAAGCCGGTGGCAACGAAAGGCATCTGCACCAGCACACCTGCAACGTAGACGGTTATACCGACCGGATTCCAGCGCCCGTATCGGCCATTCGCATCGAAGAGCGCGGGCACGTCGTAACGCTCACGCGTGACACAATAGTAGTCGACAAGGTTGATCGCGCTCCACGGCGTGAAGAACACCAGCAGGAACAGCAGGAAAGACGAGAATGCCTTCAGAAACGAATGCTGCCCGGCAAGCGCGAGTGCGCTCGACGCGCTCACGGAGAGAATCACGAATGCGAGGCGGGTACGGCGGGACACTTCGCGGCGCTGGCCCAGACCGGTAACGATCGTCGCCACCGACATCACGCTGCCGTACGCGTTGAGCGTGGTGATGGTGAGCTTGCCAAGCGCAATCGTGAAATAGAGGATCGCAGCGATGGTACCCGTCGCACCGAGGCCGACAATGAACGCCACCTCATGCCCGGAGAAGCGGTTCCCCGCGAGCGCGGCGGCGAGCACGCCGAACGTCATCGAAACCTGCGCCCCGATCACCGTTCCGCTGAATACGGCGAAGAAGGTCTTGAGCGTCGAGGTGGACTTCGGCAGATAGCGTGAATAGTCGGCGACGTAGGGACCGTATGCGATCTGCCAGGACGCTGAGAGCGAAACGGCGAGCAGGAAGGAGGCGACGGTGAAATGCCGGTTGGCGATCAGCGAGCTCCATGCGTGACCCGTCAGGAGGCTCGCGAAGAGGTACAGGAAGGCCAGTGTGCCGACGATGCTCGATACGCGGCCCATTGCGTGAATGATTCGATAGCCTAGTCCGGTGAGCAGAATCACCACGGCGGCAAAGATCAGGATCGCAACGGTGTTGTTCACGTCGAGCAGTTCGCCGATGGCCTGACCGGCCAGCACCGTGCCGCCCGCAGAGAACCCCACGTACATCACACAGACCAGCACGAGCGGAATGATTGCGCCATAGACACCGAACTGCACGCGGCTCGAAATCATCTGAGGCAGGCCGAGTTGCGGGCCTTGCGCACCATGCAAGGCCATGACCGCGCCGCCGAGAATCTGCCCGAGGAGAAGCCCGATCAACGACCAGAATACGTCGCCACCCAGCACGACGGCGAGCGCGCCAACCACGACTGCCGTTATCTGCAGATTCGCACCGAACCAGAGCGAAAACTGGCTGGAAAGATTGCCGTGGCGCTCGGCATCGGGGATGTAGTCGATCGAACGACGCTCAGCTATGGCGGTTCTTGCACTCCGTGATGCGGTACGGTCCATTTTGTGCTCATCTCCAAAAGGTAACTGCTGCAGGGTCGTGCCCGCGTGCGCTGCGAACCGCGGCGCACCAGGCGTTGAACAAAGCGGCGTACGTTGTTCAGATTTTTTCGGTAAGCGACGGAACGATGTCGTTGAGATCCCCGACGACGCCGTAATCGGCGACGCTGAAAATCGGCGCTTCCGGATCCTTGTTGATCGCCACGATGACCTTCGAGTCCTTCATCCCGGCCAGATGCTGGATCGCACCCGAGATGCCCACCGCGACGTACAGTTGCGGCGCGACGATCTTGCCGGTCTGGCCGACCTGGTAATCGTTCGGCACGTAGCCTGCATCGACTGCCGCACGCGAGGCGCCCAGCGCTGCGTTCAGCCTGTCGGCCAGCGGCTCCAGAACCTTGGTGTAGTTCTCGCCGCTGCCCAGACCGCGGCCGCCAGAGACAATGATCTTCGCGCTCGTGAGTTCCGGGCGGTCTAGCTTCGTGACTTCACGGCTCACGAATAGCGAGAGGCCGGAATCCGCCACAGCCTCGATTTTTTCCACGCTCGCGCTGCCGCCTTCGGCTGCAACCGCATCGAATGCGGTCGCGCGGACCGTGATGACCTTGATGGGATCTTGAGATTGCACCGTCGCAATCGCATTGCCTGCGTAGATCGGGCGCTCGAACGTGTCCGGGCTGTCGACTGCGGTAATATCGCTGATCTGGGCGACGTCCAGCTTCGCGGCGATACGCGGCGCGATGTTCTTGCCGCAGGCAGTCGCCGGCATGAGGATGTGCGTGTAGTTCTTCGCCGGGTCTTGCACAATCGCGTGAACCGTCGCTTCGACGTTCTCCGCAAGACCTGCTTCAAGTTGCGGCGCGTCGGCCAACAGCACCCTGGACACACCTGAGATCTTCGCTGCCGCATCCGCTGCAGGCTGCGCATGGTGACCCGCGACCAGCACGTGAACGTCGCCACCGATCTTCAGCGCCGCAGCAACCGTATTCAGCGTAGCGGCCTTGATCGACGCATTGTCGTGTTCTGCAATTACCAGATTCGTCATTTGCTCTGTATCCGTGGTTTGCTCAAAGCACCTTGGCTTCGGTTTTCAGCTTCGCCACCAGCGCCTTCACGTCCGGCACCACCACACCGGCGGCGCGCTTCGGCGGCTCGCTGACTTTCAGTGTCTTCAGGCGCGGCGCGACGTCCACGCCGAGGTCTTCCGGCTTGATCGTTTCCAGCGGCTTCTTTTTCGCCTTCATGATGTTCGGCAGCGTCACGTAGCGCGGCTCGTTCAAGCGCAGATCCGTCGTGACCACGGCCGGCAGCTTCAGCGACAGCGTCTCGGCGCCGCCGTCCACTTCGCGCGACACGCTTGCCTTGCCATCCGCCACCACAACCTTCGACGCGAACGTTGCCTGCGGCAGGTTGGCCAGCGCGGCCAGCATCTGGCCGGTCTGGTTCGAATCGTCGTCGATGGCCTGTTTGCCCAGGATGACCAGCGAAGGCTGTTCCCTGTCGACCAGCGCCTTCATCAGCTTGGCCACCGCCAGCGGCTGCAGGTCTTCATTCGACTCGATCAGGATGGCGCGGTCCGCGCCGATCGCGAGCGCGGTGCGCAGGGTCTCCTGCGCCTGCGTCACGCCTGCCGACACGGCGATCACTTCGGTCGCCACGCCCGCTTCCTTCAGGCGTACCGCCTCTTCCACGGCGATTTCGTCGAACGGGTTCATCGACATCTTTACGTTCGCAATGTCGACGCCAGTGCCGTCGAGCCTCACGCCGACTTTGATATTGGCATCGACAACGCGTTTGACCGCCACTAGCACTTTCATTTTCGCCCTCCGTCCATTGACCGTCGTTACGCCAGAATCGACCGCGCAATCACCGTGCGCTGAATTTCCGACGACCCTTCGTAAATACGCAGAATCCGCGCGTCGCGCACGAGCCGCTCGACGCGCATCTCGCGCGTGAATCCATAGCCGCCGTGTATCTGCAGCGCCGCGTCGGTGACGAACGCCACCATCTCCGACGCGTAGAGCTTCGCCATCGAAGCCGCATCGGTGAACGGCTCGCCCGCCGCGCGCCGCGTCGCCGCCTGAAGCGTCAGGAGCCACGCTGCTTCCAGTTGCGTTTTCATGTCGGCAAATTTCCATTGCAAGCCTTGTTTCGCTGCAAGGGGCTCGCCGTTGACGTGGCGCGTCTTCGCCCATTCCATCGCGTCGCCAAGTGCCGCTTCTGCAATGCCGAGGCTGGTCGCCGCCACATCCAGGCGGCTGTTGTCGAGCACTTTCATCGCCGTGCGAAAGCCGGTGCCTTCTTCGCCCAGCCGGTTTGCCGCCGGCACATAGCAATCGAGCGCGACCTCGTGCGCCGGTGCGCCCCGAATGCCCATCAGCATTTCAGCCGACGACACCGACACGCCAGGCGTATCGGCATCCACAACGAACGCGCTGATACCGCGCGTCCCGAGCTCCATCGCGGTCTTCGCGTAGACCACGATAAATTGCGCCGCCCCGGCGTTCGAAATGAAGTGCTTCACACCGCGCAGCCTGTAGCCATCACCATCACGCACCGCCTGGGTCGTCATGCCAGCCGGATTCGAACCGGCTTGCGGCTCGGTCAACGCGAACGCGCCGAGCTTGACGCCCGTCGCCGCGTCGGGCAGATAGCGTGCGCGCAACGCATCGTCGCCACCGATCAGGATCGAATCAGTGGCGAGGTAGTGGGCGCCAATCATCGACGAAGTCGACGCGCACGCGCGCGCAATCTCTGCCAATGCAAGAATGATCGCTGCGGGCGAGGCGCCAATGCCACCCCAGCGCTCAGGCAGGTTCATGCTCATCACGCCCAGATCGGCAAGCGCCGGCACATAGCGCGTAGTGGAAATCTCGTCGCGGTCCACCTGCGCCGCGTGCGGCGCCAACTCTGCGTGCGCAAAGCGACGGATCGCCTCGGCAATCTCGAGATCGGCCGCGGTGACACCCATTCGTTTAAGCATCATTCATCTCCTGAATCGTTTCGTTTGGCATGCTTAAGGTTTTGTCGACACCCAGTACGCCGGCGGCGCACAGCGCATCGATGTGGGTTGCGTCGACGCCGAGCTGCCGCTGCAGCACGGCCAGCGTGTGCTCGCCCAGGCGCGGCGCACGCGTCGTGCGCGTGGCGGGCCAGGCCGAGAACTGGACCGGCTGCCTCGGCAGGCGCATGGTGCCCCCGCCGCTGGACGGCGTCTCGACCAGCAGGCCACGCTCGCGCGCTTGCTCGCTCTCCAGCGCGTCTCTGATGTTCTGGATCGGTGCGACAGGAATGCCCGCCTCGCTCAGTAGCGCATTCACCTCGTCGATGCTACGGATACCAGACCACGCTTCGATGCACGCACGCAACACCGCTTCGTTTTCGCAGCGCGCCGCGTCGTTCGCAAAGCGTGCATCGTCGACCAGCGCGGGTTGGCCAAGCGCGTGCGCGAAGCGCTCGAAAAGACGATTGTTGAGCACCGCCACGACAAAATAGCCGTCCTTCGCGCGATAGGCCCCGAACGGCGCCGACGACGGGTGCCGGTTGCCTACGCGCTGCGGCGCGATGCCGGTCGTCGCATAACGCGCGACCTGCGCGGCAGTCAGGCTAAGCGTCGCATCGAACATCGCCACGTCTACGTGCGTACCCTTGCCGGTGCGCTCGCGCGCTAGCAGCGCTGCGAGCACGCCCCACGAAGCGAAGATGCCGCTCACGACGTCCGAGACCGAATCGCCGACAAGCGTTGGTGCGCCATCGGGCAAACCGGTCGCGTCCATCAGTCCGCACATCGCTTGCAGAATGATGTCGTAGGCGGGCCGATGCGATTCCGGTCCGGTCTGGCCGAAACCCGAGACGCTTGCATACACGAGCGCGGGATTGTGCGCGGCGAGCTGCGCATAGTCGATGCCGAGACGCTCGGCCACGCCGGGGCGGAAGTTCTCGACAACGACATCGGCCTGCGCGCAAAGCGCCTGCGCCAGCGCGCGGCCTTCGTCGCGCTTCAAATCGATCACGACGCTTTGCTTGTTGCGGTTCATCGCACTGAAAAGACCGCTCTCTCCTCCAGAAAACGGGCCGATTGCGCGGTAGTCGTCGCCGCCGGGCGGCTCGATCTTGATGACTTCGGCGCCCAGGTCGCCGAGCAGCGCGGAACATAGCGGGCCCGCGAGCACGCGGGAAAAATCGATCACACGAATGCCGTCGAGCGGCAGCGCGAGCAGTGTCACAGCGTCTTCCTCCAGAACAGCCGGCCAATTCGGCGGGTGAATTAATTCTCGGCTTTGGAGGCAATAAGATAAAATACTGGAATAAATTAACCGCTATATGAAAATCGTATGGCCCTATCGCTCAGGCTGCTGCGCTACTTCGTTACGGCCGCGGAAACCGGCAGCACGACCGCTGCGGCGAAACAGTTGAACGTGTCGCAGCCTTCAATCTCAGTGGCGATCCGTGAGCTGGAAGCGCTGTTCGACGCGCCGCTCTTCGCGCGCGGCGCAGGCACCGGCATGACGCTTACGCATTTCGGACAACGAAAGCTGGCCGAGGCGCGCCACCTGCTCGCCTCGGCATTGGCGTTCGCCACCGACGACGTTGGCGAAGGCGACGGCGGCCTCGTTCAGATCGGCGTGTTCCGCACGATCGCGCCGGTTTATCTGCCGCGTGTGCTCAAGCTCGCGCAGGCGCGCTTTCCGGGTCTCACCGTGCAGTTCCGCGAAGGTGACCTGGCGCAACTCGATGAGTGGCTGCGCAAGCGCCAGATCGATCTCGCACTCATGTACGACGTGGGCTTGCCCGGGGACATCGAGCGCGAGTGCCTCGCCGAACTCAAGCCGTACGCGCTCTTGCCCTACGCGTCATCGCTCGCGAAGCGCCGGCGCGCGATCTCGCTGCACGAACTCGCGGAGCAGCCATTCATCCAGATCGACCTGCCGCAGAGCCGTGACTTTCTGATGGCCCCATTCTGGCAGCACGGCCTGTCGCCCAACGTGCAGTATCGGGCGACGTCCATTGAACTCGTGCGCGCGATGGTGGCAAGCGGGCTGGGCGTGTCGCTGCTAATTACGCAAAGTCCCGCGGCCGAGAAGACGCCGCTCGTTGCCGAGCGGCCGATACGTGAAGCCACCGTGATTCAGCCGCTCGTGATTGCACGACCCGCGCGTGTGCCGCACACGCGAGCCTCGGAACTGCTCACCGCCTGCGTGCGCGACGCGGTGACTGAAGCAACGCGCGAGCGGGTCGGAAAATGATCGATGTGGGCATCAAGCGTCGTCCGCATTAATTCCGTCACCGTTGCGCCCATCATTGGGTCATCCATTGAAAGGCCATCCGGCATCACGGCCGGCATCAGGGCCAGCCGTATGTGAAGGCGCCTCCTCAAGATTTGCCGAGCGGCTGGCAGGCAGGGAAAGCACGCACAGATCGCGCCATCGGCAAACCAGGCGCACCACATGCCCGCCACCGCATAGCGTTCGTGGGTTTCAGCGGATATGCATACGCTTGCCAACCGCGCCCAAGCGCGCCAAAGCGCGCCAAAGCGCGCCCTGCCCTCTTCGACAGGGCGCCACAGCAAGATTGTTCCCGATGGTCGTTAGCCGCCGCTAATTTCCCGCGTACTCGCGCAAACACGGCCAATCTGCCTTTTTATATTCACTGCGCATGGTTTCGATTTATTTTTCGCGGGCGTCCAGTTTTTTTCTGGTAGAAAGCAATACGTAAGAATTGAGCGGAGCCGCCGCTCATTGGAGCCTCGACCCATGAATCTTCCGAAACGCATGCTCGTAGCCAACGTCGCCTGGGCGCAGGAAATTGCCCGACGCGACCCGCAGTTCTTCAGCGCGCTAGCCGCCGGGCAGAAGCCGCAAGTGCTCTGGATTGGCTGTTCCGATAGCCGCGTACCGGCCGAAAGCGTCACCCACTGTGCACCAGGCGACCTCTTCGTCCACCGAAACATCGCCAACCTGTTCCACCCCGACGACGACAACAACATGAGCGTGCTTGAATATGCGGTGCGCGTACTCCGGGTCGCACACATTATTGTCTGCGGCCATTACGGATGCGGCGGCGTACGCGCCTCGCTGCTCCCACCCGCCGGCGCTCTGCCGCACGTGAACCGGCGCATCAAGCCGCTTTGCGCGCTCGCGCAGACGCATCGCGCGACCCTCGAACGCCTGCCGTCGGAAGAAGCTCGCATCAACCATCTTGCCGAACTCAACGTGATCGAGCAGGTGCGCCTGCTGCGCGAGCATCCACTCGTGCGTGAGAGCGAACCCGCACCGCTCGTGCACGGATGGATCTTTTCGCTCAGCGACGGCCAGTTGCGCGAACTCGCTTCGGGCTACGATGCGACAACAACGTTGGCAATCGCGGCAAGCTGATCATTCATTCTGAATTGCGTGTCCCCTTCAGGCGTGCGTCGGCCGTCGTGGCCCGGCACTTGCACAAAGCACGCACTCGCGTTTTCCACCCGTCTCTTCTTCCTGCTTCCGTCATGACTTCAAGAGCTTCTCTGTCCGCGCTTGCGCGCGACTTCGCTGCGGGCACCGTCGTCTTTCTCGTCGCGCTACCCTTGTGTCTCGGCATCGCAAGAGCCTCCGGCGCCGAGCCATTAGCCGGTCTCGTTTCTGGTATTGTCGGCGGCATCGTCGTCGCCGCGCTCAGCGGTTCGCGCTTGAGTGTGAGCGGCCCCGCCGCGGGACTCGTTGTGATCGTCGTGGATGGCATCGCACGCCTTGGCGGCTTCTCCGCATTTCTGCTCGCGGTGCTGCTTTCGGGCGTCATACAGTTCGGCTTTGGAATGCTGAGAGCCGGCCGGCTCGCCTCCTATGTGCCCACGCCCGTTATCAAAGGCATGCTCGCCGCAATCGGTCTGCTGCTGGTCGTGAAGCAAATCCCGCTCGCACTGGGACTTGCGTCAGCGCCCCGCACCGAATCATTCCTGGCTGCACTTCAGTCGATTTCTCCCATCGCATGCATCGTTGCTGCGCTTTCGCTCGCCATCCTCGCGGCGTGGGAAACACGTGCCCTGCGACGCTTTTCGCTCGTGCGGCTCGTGCCTGCACCGCTTGCCGTTGTGGTTGCCGGCGTAAGTGTCACAGTGGTTTGCGGCGCGCTCGGGCCTACGTTTGCGCTCCCGGTCGAACACCGTGTGGCGCTGCCTGCAATCGGGTCGTTAGCGGCACTGGGCGACGCCCTGAAATTTGGCGACTTTGAGCTGAGCTTCGCACTTCTCGCCTCTCCGGAGATCTGGATCGTGGCGTTGACCTTGGCCGTCGTTGCAAGTCTCGAGACCTTGTTGAGTCTCGAAGCCGTCGAGCAGATCGACCCGCTGCGACGCACGGCACCGCCAGACCGCGAACTGAAGGCGCAAGGCGTCGGCAATTTCATCGCGGGCGCCGTTGGAGGATTGCCAATTACATCGGCGTTGTTGCGTAAATCAGGCGTAGAGACGACATGATCTGTGTGCTCTCAATCTCAGGCGATACGGACGGACTGCGGGCGAGCGAGGGCTACCATGCGATTGAGTACACCCGCACGGATTGATACCTCGGTGGCTTGCGAGCCCGTCGCGCGCGCCCACAGACAGGAGCCCGTGAGTACCTTGAGCCGGTACATCAAGGTCTCGGCGAGCGATCGCCGGTGGTAGCCGCTCGCCTGCTTCCATTCGCGCCTGCTGCTTCCTTCGATAGCGGCAATAGCTGCATTGCGCCAGGTGGCGCCGGGCGTGCGGTCTGGCCACGGCTTCGCTCCCTCGCGCGGCGGAATCGACGGGCTGGCGCCACGCGCGGCGATCTGCGCGTGACAAGGCTTGGTGTCGTAAGCGCCATCGCCTGCGATGGTATCGATCATTACATCAGCCGGAATCTGGTCGAGCAGATCGGGCAACACTTCGCCATCGCCTTCGTCCTGATGGGTCATCAGCGCGGCGCAGATCTGGCCTGTGTTCGCATCCATCGCGAGGTGCACCTTGCGCCAGGTGCGACGCTTGGACCAGCCATGCTTGCGCACCTTCCACTCGCCTTCGCCGTAAACCTTCAGCCCGGTGCTGTCGATCACGAGGTGCATGGGCTCATGGGGACGTTGCGCCGGCAGCGCGACCTTGAGGGTCTGGGCGCGACGGCTCAAGGTCGTGTAGTTGGGTACCGGCAAGCTCGGAAAGGCGAGCTTGCGCAAGCTCTGGGCGAAGCCTTGCAGTGCGCGCAGCGGCAGATGAAAGACTTGCTTGAGACTGAGCAGCATCTGGATCGCTGCATCGCTGTAGACACGCGGTCGGCCGTGCCTGGTCGGGCCAGCCTCGGGTACCTGCGTCAGTACGCCTTCATCAATCCACATGGTTACATCGCCTCTTGCGATCAAGCCCGCGTTGTAATCCCGCCAGTTCCTGACGCGGTACACCCCTTTGGGTTCGCTGGCCTTGCGTTCGTCCTTGCGCATCTTCTCGGGGAAAAAATCGAGAATCTACGCAGCTCGATGCGAAGTTAACATCCTGGTCAACCCGAGCGTTGCACGTAAACGTCAGTCCACCTGGAAGCGCCCCAATTTCTGCAACAACGCCAATTACATCGGTCATCGTACGCAGTTCGGCAAACGTGCACGCCGGTGCGCAAAGCCGGCTCTCAGCAATCGTGCACGGCGTGCTGCTGCTTGTCAGCGTGTTCGCCCTCACCGATGTCATCAACCTGATTCCGCTCGCAAGCCTGGCCGCAATTCTGATACATACAGGCGTCAAGCTCGCCAAACCCTCGCTATTCGTCGGACTCGCGAAACAGGGCGCAGCGCCGTTCGCGCCGTTCATTGTGACTGTCACTGGTGTCCTTGCCACCGATCTGCTTACCGGGATCATGCTTGGCGTGCTCTGCAGCGTCGGGCTGGCACTGTGGGCGAACCTGCATCGGCCGATTGCGCTCGCGCAGCACGACGACCATTTTCTGCTCTCGTTTCGCAAGGATGTGTCGTTCCTCGGCAAGGTGCCGCTCAAGCAGATGCTCACCCGCATTCCTGACCGTGCCACGGTAATCGTCGACACCACGCGTGCCGACTTCATTGATCACGACGTCCGTGAGTTGCTCGAGCGTTTCTTCGCCGACGCGAAGCAACGCTCGATAGTGGTCGAGATGCGGCATGCAGCACACGTGCCCCCTCCTGTGACTCGGACATGGAGGTCGACCCCGGACCTCGCGGCCGAGGCCCGCTCAAACTGAAGAGAGAAAGCACGCCCCGCCTTCAAGTTCCGCCAGGGGCGCATTGAACCTGCCGCGATTCGGGCCAGACGGCTGCGTGACCCTCGGCCAAGGCTTTCTGCCGGGCGCGGTGGGGTTCACGTAGCGCAGCGGGCGATCGGTAGGCATGGGCATCGAGCATGTCCCCCGCGCACAGATCGCACAAGGCAAGCCCGGATATCGCAATGCAGCGAAGCTGCACCGCTTTAACGCGGTGAATGACGCATTGAAAGCCGCCGGCGTTCAATACCACGCCCATTGGGCGCTCATGCTGCGCGCGCTCGCGCACAAGCCGCGCACGCATGTATTTGGCGGAGCGCCCGAAATGTCCGGGAGATTCCGGATGACGCTAACCGCTACCGTCCCGCACCCTCACGAACTCCAGCGTATCGAGTTCGTCCGTCTCGGGCGCCACCACGACGCGATTGCGGCCTGCCGCTTTCGCCATGTAGAGTGCCGCGTCTGCCCGCGCCATTGCGCTCTCCAGCGTATCGCCAGGCAAGATCTCGCTGACCCCGACGCTGAACGTGCAGCGCACGCCATCGTCAGGCGATTGTTCGGCAACAAGCCGAAGTGCGTTGGCCATTCGCGCGGCATCGGTTTTGCGGGTATCTGCAAACAAGATCGCGAACTCTTCGCCGCCCAGCCGTCCCAAAAGATCGCACGACCGCAGCCCGTCGGACACCACCGATGCGACGCGCGCAAGAACACGATCACCGACTGCATGGCCAAAGCCGTCGTTGACGGCCTTGAAATTGTCGACGTCGAGGATCGCGATGGACAGCCGCCTGGACTTTTCCTGCGCCTCGGAAAGCAGCAGGTTCGCCCTGGACATGAACGCGCGCCGCATGAGTACGCCCGTCAGTTCGTCGATGGTCGCGAGTTTTTCCATCCTTCGGGCGAGCTGATCGTGTGCGAGCATCACCATGCCGATCGACATGCACGGTAACGTGACAACCGCCAGTCCGAGCAGCAGAACGTTCCAGAGCGACAGTTGCAGGAATGTAGTGGGCGGCACGACACCGGACGCTGCCGCAACGATCCGCGCGATGTGTACCAACGCGCCAAGGTAAGCCGCTGCAGCCAGGAATCGATGCGCGTAGCGCGTGCCGTCCCTCGGCGCGTGACGCAGGGCCAACGTACCCACGGTGATGCGTCCATACGCAAACACAATGGATGCCAGCGTGACCCTTGCATGGAGATCAGGCGATACGCACGTAAAGTACGCCAGCGCTACAACGACGATCACGATCGCCACTGACTCGTCACGACGTACAGGACTAAGGCCGAAAAACTGACGCATGCCCTGAACAAGCAGCATCACGGCGCCCAGCGTAAGGAGCAGGACGCCCAGGATTGCGCCCGGACCAGGCTGATTGCCGACGACCAACACCCATGACGAAGCCGAAGCCAATAGCGCGTAAGCGAAACACCAACGACCAACTCCCGCCACGGCTGTCCGAAGCAGCGAACCCAGGATGGCAACGCTCATCAGGCAAGATACGATCAAGATGCCGAACAAGGCGATGGCGCTGAGCATGAAATTGGGCTGGCAATGAAAAGGAAGGGCGGCCTGAAATAAGAAAGCCGGCAGTCAATCGTTGAAAGCAAAACGAAAAACAAGAGTCGCGCAACGCTGGCACGCGCCTAATGCGTATCGTATCCCACGCGGGGTTGGATGAATACGAGCAGATATGGAAGGAAACCGATTCCGGCGAGCCTCCGCACTGAGAGAACATAAAGCGCCTCTTCCTCAATCGACGAGGACGTGCGCCACGCGCGGATATTCGACATGGGCGGCAGGCTTTGACCTTCGAATCGTGCAAAATCTGGCGCTTTGTCTGGAAAAGCGACGACTGTTCACATACTTACGCATCCGTCGCCTGCGCAAGAACTGCGAGGTCGCGCAGCCTTGCCACGCCGGACGTGCGTGAGCCTGGCGCCAACCCGGGCGCGAAACTACATGTGCGCGACTGCACGGTAATGCAGCGCGCGCTGCACCAACATCGACGCTGGCAGAACGCAAAGGGCGGCCATGGCGCGACCGGGGAAGACGGAGCTCGTGACCGCGGATTCCGAAAACACAACCGAGGATTGAGCGATGAGCGACCAGATTCTGGCAGCACTGATGAGCGCCCCGAAGTGGGGGCAACTGTTTCGGCACATCGACGGCGGCATCTACCGCTTCGCGGGGTTGGCGCAGCACGCCCACGACAACTCACTGTTATATCTCTACTACCACGTCTGGCCGTTCGAGCGCCCGGCGATACCGTGGGCACGCCACTCAGACCAGTGGGGCTCGCACTTCACGCCCATCACTGAGCAGGACCTGGCGGAAGCCATGCGGCAGGACCGCATGCAAGCCCAGCAGGCCGTGCGCGGCGTCGATACCGACTCGCCCCGCGCGCCTGAGACACTCTAGATCACCGGCCGCCGCGCTCGACCGGCAACCACTAATCGACGACAATGATCGACGACCGTGAAATGCGCTCCGCCCTCGCGGCGGGAACCGCTTGCTGCCTCACTCTTCGACACGACATACATCCCTGATGCCCTCTCTGCACGTCAACGCGCGCGCCTTCGACACAATCATCATCGGCGCTGGCTCGATGGGCATGGCTGCCGGGTATTACCTCGCCAAAGCCGGCAACCGGGTGCTCATGCTCGACGCCGGCGATCCGCCTCATGACATTGGTTCGCATCATGGAAGCACGCGCCTTATCCGTCATGCCTACGGAGAGGGTGCCGCTTATGTCCCGCTGGCGTTGCGGGCGCAGCAGCTCTGGACCGAACTGGAGCTCGAGACGGCTACTCCCTTCTTCGTGCGCACCGGTGTGGCCAACATCGGTCTGCCCGGCGACCACTTTCTGGATGAGGTCAGGCAAAGCGCCATCCGGTACGGGCTGACGCTGGAGACACTCGACGGCGCCGAGGCACGCAACCGATGGCCAGCATGGCGACTTTCCGAAGAGCATATCGTTCACTTCGAACCCGACGCTGGCGTGCTGTATTGCGAACGTGCGCTCAGCGCTTACCGGACACTCGCTTCCATGCATGGCGCGGCGCTGCGTACGAATGTGACGGTCAGCGGCATCGAATGGCGTGCGCCGGACAGCGTCGATGTCGTGACGCGCGAGGGAGAACGGTACTCCGCGCAAGCGCTCATCGTGTGTGCGGGCAAATGGACGCGTACGTTGCTGGCCCCGCTAGGCATGGCGCTTCCTGTGACTCGCGTACGCAAGAGCTTCGCCTGGTTCGAGCCCGCGCCGGACTTCGGCCCGGATCGTTTCCCCGGCTTCGCGGTCACATCGGCGACCGGCCAGTTCTACGGCTTCCCCGACCTGGGCGGCGAGGGACTCAAGCTCGGCAGGCATGACGGGGGACAGCACATCGCGGCAGACGCAGAGCTCACCCCGTTCGGGTCCGAACCGACCGATCTCGGTGATCTGCGGGCCTTCCTGCAGCAATTCCTGCCGGGAGCCGGAGCGCTTCGAACGGGAAGGATCTGCGAGTACGACGTCACACCGGACGAGCATTTCATCATCGATACCGTGCCTGCCTGCCCGAACGTCCTGGTCGCAACCGGCTTTTCCGGACACGGATTCAAGTTTGCCAGCGCTATCGGCGAGGCACTGGCCGAGCGCCTCACACAAGGTGTGAGCCGTGCGGATTTATCGCTTTTCTCATTCGATCGCTTCACTGGCGGCCCTGCATAACAACCGTAGCTGTCACCAACTACATGGGCAGCCTGAAGCGGTCCAATCGGACTTCCGCAGCGCTCGAACTAACCATACTATCGCGCGAAATCAGGCGATTCCTGGCGAACAGGTGGCGGCCGCTTCGCATGCGATCAGTTCAGCTTCGATTCGATCCGGTCCTTGGAGTCGGCCCCGCCGCCTGCGTGATGCCCTTCACGGCCCATGGGTCAGGAGGTCGTCTGGAACGAAGCAATCTTGTTCCGGCCGGTTGTCTTCGCGTCATACAACGCCTCGTCGGCCGCCTTGATCACCGCGCCGGCGTCGCCATCCTCTTCCGGCGTCCAGCTAGCCATTCCGATGCTGGCAGTCACGCGCCCATACTCGCTGCTCACGTGCTCGATGGCGAGTCCGCTGATCGCGGCCCGGATTTTCTCCGCGATCGCAAAGGCCCCGGTCATTGACGTGTTGGGCAGCAACACGACAAACTCCTCCCCGCCATAGCGGGCAGCGATATCGCCCGGACGGCGGATGCTCTCGCCGATGCACCGCGCGACGGCTGCCAGCGCATCGTCCCCTGCCTGGTGACCATACGTGTCGTTGTACGCCTTGAAGCGGTCGACATCGACAAACAACAGCGAAAACACGCTGCGTGCGCGACGCGCCCTGCGCCATTCCTGTTCGAGGATCTCGCCGAACGTGCGGCGGTTGTTGAGTCCGGTGAGACCATCGGTCCGGGCCAGCAGCACCAGTTCCGATTCTGCCCGCATGCGGCGACGCAACTGGACGCTCAGTAGCACGGACAGCGCAATAAGTGCTGCGCCAAACGCTGCCACCAGCAGGCCAATCGTCAGGGCGCGATGACGCCACGCTGCATAGATATCCTGTTCGGCTTCCGCGACCATGATGATCAATGGCAGATTTGGCAGGTTCTTGAAGTAGTAAAGCCGTCGAACGCCATCAATCGATGCCGTCTCGATAAACGTCCCTTCCGACGCGGACACAAAACGACGGAAGGTGCTCGCCTTGCTGATATCTCGCCCGGGAATGCGCGGGTCGTACGGCTGGCGCATGACCATGATGCCGTCCTTGCCAATCAACGACATCGAGCCATGCGGGCCTAGCGACAGGCCGGAGAACAGGCTGTGAAAATACTCGAGATTGATCGCCAGCAGCACAATGCCGGCAAACGTGCCGTCCGGATGCGAGAGTCGTCGCGACAGGGCGATGCTGGGTGTGCCGTTGCGTAGTCGCGAGTCGTACGGATCGCTAACATAGAGACCGACGTTCGGATTGTCGCGCTGGACCGTGAAGGATTTGCGGTCGGCAAAGTTGCCCTTGCGCGGCACGTCGTTGGCCGAATCCAGCACGATGTTGCCGGCGGCATCCATCACCAG
The DNA here is from genome assembly GCF_051125205.1 of Paraburkholderia sp. A1BS-2L. Taxonomy (NCBI): domain Bacteria; kingdom Pseudomonadati; phylum Pseudomonadota; class Betaproteobacteria; order Burkholderiales; family Burkholderiaceae; genus Paraburkholderia; species Paraburkholderia sp. A1BS-2L. The sequence goes on along the minus strand of NZ_CP120430.1, from coordinate 333,030 downwards.
CATCGAGCCGAGAAATTTGGCTGTCATCGCGTGATCGAACAGCACATCATGCCGCAAGTGCGGCGGCAACGCCATCACGTCCGCCCTTTGCAGCCCTTGTGCCACCTCCTGCAGCGACAGATCATAAAGCTCAAAGTTGCGCTCGATGTCGCGCTCGGCGACGAGACCGAGATTGCGCGAGGTTTCGCTCGCCCGGTCAAGCGCATCCTGCCGGCTTTGCAGCAATTGCAAGACGCAAAGGCCGACCAGCGCGCAGGCGATCAGGATGCCACCCACCACGATGGCGTAAGGGGCTGTTTCCCGAGTCTTCATTGTCTTTTACGGGCGGGGGAGCCTATGTGGCACTGGTTTCCGCATACTAAAAAGAGCGCGCCCAGGGTGCAAGCGGCTTCTCACCACGGAATAACGGTTCAAAACGGCCCGACCTTGAGGGGGCCACATCAGTCAACAGCAAACCAGGCGGCACCAGCTTCCCGCACGATTCCCGCTGCATGCCTTCGGGTTCGCGAATTGCTTCCGTCACGTGGCACTTTACAGGAGAGTCGGAATGCCAACTGGCCAACTTCCCGCCGGGGTCGTCCAGGCGCCCCATCCGGGGACGATTTTGCGTGACTGCGTGCTGCCAGGATTGAGTTTGACCATCAGTCAGGCCGCGCGGGAACTGGGCGTTTCGCGCCAATCCCTGCACCGCCTGCTCGGCGGCACGTCAGCGTTCACCCCGGGAACGGCTGCCCGTCTCGCGAGACTGTCCGGTGTGCCTTCGATGTATTGGCTACATCTGCAGTGCGAGTACGACCTTGAGCGCGCCCAGGTTTCGCTGGTGAACGTCCTCCCCGCGATACCGCGGCACCGTCTTTCCCCGGAAATCCTTAAACAGCTGGGAGCGATTGATGAACGCTGAGACGGAATGCGTGCGCAAAGCCCGGACCGGCGTCCCCGGGCTCGACGATGTTCTGATCGGGGGCTTCACTGAAGGACACCTTTTTCTTCTGGAGGGTGCTCCCGGGACCGGCAAGACGACAATCGCCCTGCGATTCGTCCTTACCGGTGCGCAAGCGGGCGAGCCGGGCCTCTACATCACCCTCTCCGAAACGGAAAAGGAATTGCGCAATGGCGCCCTCTCGCACGGATGGCGTCTGGGCGAGAACATCGAGGTGTTCGAGGTGACTCCCCCGGAGAGCCTGGTTGATGCCAACCAGCAGCAGAGTCTGCTGTACTCGTCCGACCTGGAACTGGGCGAGACCATCAAGGCAATCCTGGGCGCATTCGAACGCGTCAAGCCACGACGCGTTGTCCTCGACAGCCTGTCCGAGATTCGTCTGCTCGCCCAAAGCTCCCTGCGTTACCGCCGACAGGTCCTGGCCTTGAAGCACTATTTTTCGCGGTACGGCGCAACGGTTCTGTTGCTCGACGATTTGAGCTCGGAGGCTACCGATAGAACTGTCCATAGCATCGCCCACGGCGTTATCAAGCTGGATGAACTCGCGCTGGACTATGGAGCCGAGCGGCGCAGGCTGAAAATCTCGAAGTACCGTGGCCAGGCTTACCGCGGCGGCTATCACGACTTTGCGATCAGAACGGGGGGCGTTCGCATCTTCCCGCGCCTCGTCGCCGCCGAACATCGCAGCCGGCTCGCGCGAGAGAGCGTCAGCAGTGGCGTCGCGCAACTCGATACGCTGCTCGGCGGCGGCGTGGAACAGGGGTCCAGTACGCTGATTCTTGGGCCCGCCGGGGCGGGCAAATCGACCTTCGCGCTGCAGTTTGTGTGCGCGGCGCTTGAGCGTGGCGAAAAAGCCGCCCTGTTCGTCTTTGACGAGGAACTGGGGCTGCTGTTCGATCGCACCCGAAAGATGGGATTCGACCTGGAGACCATGTTCGAGGCGGGCAACCTGCACATCGCTCAGGTGGACGCGGCGGAGATGTCTCCCGGAGAGTTTGCCTGCAGCGTGCGCGCCGCCGTCGATGAGGCGCAGGCTAAAACGGTGGTGATCGACAGCCTCAATGGCTATCAGGCAGCCATGCCAGAAGAAAACGCGCTTGTGGTTCACATCCACGAGTTGCTGCAATATCTGAACCGCCAGGGTGCGACCACCTTCCTCACCGTTGCGCAGCATGGCCTGGTCGGCGACATGAAGGCCCCGGTGGAAGTCACCTACCTCGCGGATACGGTCATCCTCCTGCGCTACTTCGAGGCGCTTGGCCGGGTGCGCCGCGCGGTGTCCGTGATCAAGAAGCGCACCGGTCGCCACGAAGAAACGATCCGCGAGTTTCGCATCGGCCAGGGCGGGCTGACAGTGGGCGCCCCTCTAGAAGAATTCCAGGGCGTATTGCACGGCGTGCCGTCGTTCGTCGGAAACATCGGACCGCTGCTGAACCCCGGGCTCACTGGCGATGGCAACGTCTAAGCGAAATGGCTGTCCTGCGTTGATCCTGGCGCCGCTCGGGCGAGATGCAGCCGTCGCGGCTACCCTTTTGCAACAGTCCGGGATTGAGTCGATTGTTTGCCAGGATCTGCCGCAATTCGCAGCGCTGCTGGGCGACGGAGTCTGCTCTGCGGTCGTGACCGAAGAGGCACTGCGCGGCGCCGATCTCGCTGCCGTCACGGCCTGGGTGGCGGGGCAACCGAGCTGGTCGGATTTCCCGTTTATCGTCCTGACGCAGCACGGCGGATTTTCTGATCCGTACCCTGGCGCGGAAAGCCTCTCGAAGCGGCTCGGCAACGTCATCTTTCTCGAACGCCCGTTTCACCCGATGACATTTATCAGCGTGGTGCGAACCGCACAACGAGGACGTTCCCGGCAATACGAAGCGCGTTCCCTAATTGAAGAGCTGCACGAAGGTGAGGCACGACTGCGGACGGCGCTGACCGCGGGCCAGCTTGGCGCGTGGGAACTGGACCTGCCCATGTTCAGGTTGAGCGCGTCCGCAGCCTGCAGGGCCGTATTCGGCCGGCCGCCGGGCCGGTCCTTTACCTATGGAGACCTGGAGGCGAGCGTTCACAGCGACGACCGGGCCCGGGTGCGCGAGGCCGTGCGTCAGAGCATGGGGACGGGCTGTGACCTCGCTTGCGAATGCCGCAACTTTTGGCCTGACGGCACGCTCCATTGGGGGGAGCTTCGAGCCCGGCTAGTGCGTGACAGAACGAATAACGCCATGCGTCTCGTTGGCGTCTGCTCCGACGTCACCGCAAGAAAAACCGCTGAAGAACACCTGCGGCGCCTCAATGAGACGCTTGAAGCGAAGGTGCTCGAGCGCACGGCGCAACTCGAGCGCGCACATGAGGCCGTCCTCGAGGAAGCCCGCCAGCGCGAGCGCACGGAAGAAGCGCTGCGCCAGGTTCAAAAAATGGAAATGATCGGGCAGCTGACGGGTGGCGTGGCCCACGACTTCAATAATCTGCTCATGGCGGTGATGGGCAACCTCGAACTATTACGCAAGCAACTTTCCGGGGAAAGGATCGTGCGCCTGATCGATGGTGCGCTTCGGGGCGCACAGCGCGGCGCGTCACTGACCCAGCGTCTGCTCGCATTCGCCAGGCAGCAAGACCTCCGGATAGAACCGAGTAACTTGTCCAGCCTGATTCGTGGAATGACCGACCTGCTCGAGCGTTCTGTGGGGCCGGGCATCGAACTGAAGTTCGGGTTGCCCGACCAGTTGCCACTCACGCTTGTCGATGCCAACCAGATCGAACTTGCTCTCCTCAATCTGGTCGTCAATGCGCGTGACGCGATGCCTGACGGCGGGACGATCATGGTCCGCGTCGACGCGGTTTCGTCAACCGGTTGCGTGGATCTCACCGGGGGCGACTATGTGCGCGTCATCGTGAGCGATACCGGGTGTGGAATGGATGCGGAAACGCTCTCCAGGGCCACCGAGCCTTTTTTCACGACGAAGGAAGTCGGCAAAGGCACGGGACTCGGCCTTTCCATGATCCATGGCCTGGCGCGCCAGTTGAACGGCGCGTTACGGCTCAACAGCGAGGCCGGCCACGGCACACAGGCTGAGCTGTGGCTGCCGGTCACCTCGCGGGCGCCCTGCGCGCCGGAGCCCCCCGAAAGGGCCTCTCAGGAAAGTGCGCAGCTTGCTGGGCGCGCCACCATTTTGCTCGTAGACGATGATGCGCTGATCTCGACGAGTACCGCATATCTGCTCGAAGACCTGGGGCACGAGGTCATCGGCGCCAATTCGGGCGAGGATGCGCTGGACGTCCTCAGGAACGAGCAGAAAGTGGACCTTCTCATCACCGATTACTCAATGCCCAAAATGAATGGCGCGCAGCTGGCGCGCGCTGCACGTGAGCTAAGACCCGGTCTCCCGGTTCTCATCGCCACAGGATACGCAGATCTGCCACAGAACACGAACATGGATATTCCACGGCTGCGCAAACCTTATCAGCAGAAGCAGCTCATAGCGGAGATTGCCAAAGCGCTGTCCTTCGCACGATCTCGCTAACCTCATCAAGCGTGCAGGCCTCTCGCGACGTGAGGGATTCATGGCATGGATGGTCAACACTCCAGCGCCCGGCCCTGCCCCCTTCTTGATGAAGTTCTCCTCGCCTTTGAACCATACATGCTGAGTCCCAGAGCGACGCCACGAACTACACCGCTGAGTTCAAGGTAGCCGCCGTGCAACGAGTCAAGGACGGACAAGGCCTGAGCGCCGTATCCCGGGAATTGGGTATGTCGATGCACTCCCTGCGCAACGGGCTGAAGGCCTCCGGGCCGGCAAGCTCAATGGTCCGGGGGCGAAAGTCGTTACGGCGGAGCAAATGGAGCTCTCGCGGCGGCGAGCGGAGTACGGGTTGGGCATCGCGACCGCACATGCGAGGTTGTATCGCGATGTATCTGGCGCGCTCCGCGACACACGCTGTTTCGTGGGCGAGCGGGCCAGACATCTGCCCGATACACGTGCACCCCACTATGGTCGAACACTTCATCAAGGAGACGTCCCCATGTTCGATCGACTGAAGATTGCGGCGGCCCTCGCCACGTTCGCCGGGCTGGCCGCCACTGGTGCCTGGGCGGCTTTTGCATCCGACCCGAATCCCGAGTCCGAACCGGCGCCCGTGCAAACCGGCGCGATCGCGCCCGACTTCACTGGCACCGGCGCGTGGCTCAACAGCGTGCCGCTCGACCTCAAGCAATTGCGCGGCAAGGTGGTATTAGTCGAATTCTGGACGTTCGATTGCATCAACTGCGCGCACACGCTGCCCTATGTGAAGGACTGGTACGCCCGCTATCACGACAAGGGGCTAGTGGTGATTGGCGTGCATACGCCCGAATATCCGTTCGAGCGCGACACGGGCAATCTGAAGAAAGCCATTGCGCGGTTCGGCATTCAGTATCCGGTCGTTCAGGACAACCAATATGCGACGTGGAATGCGTATGGGAACCAGTATTGGCCCGCGCTTTATCTCATCGATAAAAGCGGCAAGGTGGCTTACAAGCGCGTTGGCGAGGGGCGCTACGACGAGACCGAGCGGACGATTCGGGATCTGCTGGGAGTGGATGGCAAACACGGGTGATACGTTATTCTGAAAGAAAAAGCACCGGCAACGGTGCTTTTTTTACATCCTTACGAATAATCGCGACGAACCCACATCACAAATGCGTCACTTGCAAAATAGCTTCGGCAAATGCCTTGGGTGCTTCCTGCGGCAAGTCATGACCAATGCCGCCGGCAATATCGCGGTGGACATACTTGCCCGTAAACTTCTTCGCATAAGCGGCCGGTTGCGGATGCGGCGCGCCATTGGCATCGCCTTCGAGGGTAATCGTGGGCACCGAAATAGTGGGTGCGGTGGCCAGTTTCTGCTCGATGCTGTCGTATTTCGATTCACCCTGTGCGAGGCCGAGACGCCACCGATAATTGTGGACGACGACCGCCACGTGATCCGGATTCTCGAACGCCGCAGCTGAGCGCGCGTAGGTCGCATCGTCGAAATTCCATTTGGGCGACGCCAGTTTCCAGATCAGCTTGTTGAATGCTTCACGGTTTTCCGCGTAACCCCGCTCGCCGCGTTCGGTCGCGAAATAATACTGATACCACCACTGAAGCTCCGCCTCCGGCGGCAGTGGCTTCTTGTTCGCCGCCTGGCTGCCGATCAGGTAGCCGCTCACCGAAACCAGCCCCTTGACCCGTTCGGGCCACAGCGCGGCGATGATGTTGGCCGTGCGCGCCCCCCAGTCGTAGCCGCCAAGCACGGCCTGATCGATCTTCAGGGCATCCATCAGCGCGACGATGTCGACGGCGGTCGCGGCCTGCTGCCCGTTGCGCGGCGTATCCGCTGAGAGAAAGCGCGTCGATCCGTAGCCGCGCAGATATGGCACGATCACGCGATAGCCTGCCCCCGCGAGCAGCGGCGCGACCTCGGCATAGCTATGGATATCGTATGGCCAGCCGTGCAACAGCAACACCGGAATGCCGTTCTCCGGCCCCACCTGCGCGTAGCCTACGTTGAGCACGCCGGCATCGATCTGCTGGATCGGCCCGAATGACACGCCGCTACCCGTGCGCGCGCCCGACGACTGCGCGCGCGCAATGCTGCTCATACCGAGTTCCGCGAGGCTGACGCTCGCCAGCGCGGTGCCAAGAAGGCGGCGACGGCGGACATTGACGGGATCTGACATGACTCACTTCTCCTTTTTGATGGTGTTAGAGGGCTGCAACGGATTTATAGCCGAGTCATAAGAGAACGTTGTATGCCAATGTATCTGCCTTATCTCTGTACACACAACGAATCAATAACGCCACGTTCAAGACCTGCTGGACTTTAAGAGGGCGTTGGAGATTCCAGCCGTAGAAGGCGTATTCGAGTCGCTCGTCACACGCGCAATCCGGTCGCCGAATCGAAGAAGTGCAAATGCTGCGGCTGCCATGCGACGTTGATCCGTTCGCCCGGCTGCGGCCGATGCGCCGCCGGCAGACGCCACACGATTTCCTGATTGCCGAACCGGCCGTGCGCGAGGTTGTCGGCGCCCAGCAGCTCGCACGTTTCGACCTCCACGGCGATCGACCGCAGGCCGGCAGCGGGCGTCATGTGCTCGGCACGCACGCCCAGCGTGTATTCGCCTCCAGGTACCAGCTTGGCGAGAACGGATGGATCCAGCTGAAACGCGCCTCCGTCCGCGCCGATCGGCAGGTGCGGACCGTTGCCCGCGACCTCGAAGCAGCACAGGTCGTTCGAAAGACGCCCTTTCAGCAGGTTCATTGCGGGCGAACCCATGAAGCTCGCGACGAATTCACTCGCTGGCGCCTCGTACACTTGGCTCGGCACGCCGATCTGTTCGATGTGCCCGCCGTTCATCACCACGATCCGCTGCCCGAGCGTCATCGCCTCGACCTGATCGTGCGTCACGTACAGGCTCGTGGTCTTCAGCCGCTGATGCAGCCGCTGAATCTCGAAGCGCATCTGTACGCGCAGCTTTGCGTCGAGGTTCGAGAGCGGCTCGTCGAACAAAAACACCGACGGCTCGCGCACGATCGCGCGCCCCATCGCGACCCGCTGGCGCTGGCCGCCGGAAAGGTCGCGAGGCCGCCGATCGAGCAGTTTGTCCAACTCGAGAATCTTCGCAGCGTTCGCGACGCGCTGCTCGATCAGCCCACGTTCGATGCCGCGGATCTTGAGTCCGTACGCCATGTTCTGCGCGACGCTCATGTGCGGATAGAGCGCGTAATTCTGGAACACCATCGCGATATCGCGGTCCTTGGGCTCCAGCGTGTTGACGACGCGATCGCCGATGGAGATCGTGCCGCCAGTCAGGCTCTCGAGCCCGGCGACCATCCGCAGCAATGTGGACTTTCCGCAACCCGAAGGGCCGACGAGGACCACGAACTCGCCATCGGCCACATCGAGGCTGACCGAGTGGAGCACCGTGTGCTTGCCGTCATAGCTCTTGTGCACGGCGTCGAGTGTCAGGGCCGCCATGCGTCGCCCTCCAGCGTCGATCGAACCATTGGAACGTCTGCCGCGAATCCGCTCATGCCCCTCCCTTTTGCACTCATTTTTCTGAATCGACCAACCCACGCACGAACCAGCGCTGCATCGTCAGCACCACGACGAGCGGAGGCAGCATCGCGAGCAGCGTTGCGGCCATCACGCGATGCCATTGAGTCGCGGCGTCCCCGCTCGCGATCATGCTCTTGATGCCAACGACCGCCGTCGTCATCGACTGCGAATTCGTAATCAGGATTGGCCACAAATACTGGTTCCATCCGTAAATGAACGTGATGACGAAAAGCGCCGCGATATTTGTCTTCGAGAGCGGCAGCAGCACGTCCCAGAAGAAGCGCATCGGACCTGCGCCGTCGATACGCGCCGCCTCGACCAGTTCGTCGGGCAACGTGAGAAAGAACTGGCGAAACAGGAACGTCGCGGTGGCCGACGCGGTCAACGGCAGCGTCAGGCCCGCGTAGCCATCGAACATGTTCAGCGTCGACACGACCTGAACGGTCGGAAAGATCCGTACTTCGACCGGCAGCATGAGCGTCGAGAAGATCACCCAGAACGACACCGTGCGCAGCGGAAACCGGAAAAACACGATCGCATACGCCGATATGATCGACACGGCGATCTTGCCAACCGAAATCACGAGCGCCATCACGAGGCTGTTGGCGAGCATCCGCCCGAACGGCGCGGCGGCATTGCCGCTGCCGGACGTCCACACCGAGACGATGTTCTCGACCAGGTGCGTGCTCGGCACCAGGCGCAGCGGCACGGAGAATACTTCCGACTCGTTCATCGTCGCTGCGCAAAAAGCCACATACACCGGAAACGCAATGATCGCGACGCCGCCAATCAGCATCGCGTGGCAGAACAGATCGAAGCCGCGCCGGTTCTCAATCATGAATATTTCACCTTGCGTTCGACGAAGCGGAATTGCACCACCGTCAGCCCGATGACGATCAGCATCATGACCACTGACTGTGCGCCCGAGCTGCCGATGTCGAGTCCCTGAAAGCCCTCGGTGAAAATCTTGTAGACGAGCGTCTTGGTGGCCTGTCCCGGTCCGCCGCCGGTCGCGGCGTCGATTACCGGAAGCGTGTCGAAGAACGCGTACACCAGGTTGACGACCAGCAGGAAGAAGCTGATCGGCGACAACAACGGCAGCGCAATACCGAAGAAACGCCGCACGGGTCCCGCACCGTCGATCGCAGCCGCCTCGATCAACGAGCGGGGAATGGCCTGCAGGCCCGCGTAGAAGAACAGGAAGTTATAGCTCACCTGCTTCCAGACCGACGCCACCACGACGAGCGCCATCGCCTGGCCGCCATTGAGCGCGTGATTCCACGTAATGCCCGCTTGTGCCAGCACGAACGTGACGATGCCGATGCTCGGATTGAACAGGAATCCCCATAAAACCGCGGCAATCGCGGGCGCGACCGCATAAGGCCAGATCAGCAATGTCCGGTAGACGAGCTTGCCGCGCGTGATGCGATCGGCCATCGCCGCGAGAAACAGCGACACCACGAGCCCAATCGCGGTGACGAGCGCACTGAAAACCAGCGTCGTGCGAAATGAAGCGAGGTACAGCGGGTCTGCAAACAGGGCTTTGAAGTTCGCGAGCCCGACAAATACCGTGGAAATGCCGAACGCATCCTGGGACGAGGTGGACTGCCAGAGCGCGACGCCCGCGGGCCACAGAAAAAATACGACCGTAATCGCGAGCTGCGGCGCTATCAGCAGCCAGGGTAGCCACCCCGCTCCAAAATTCGTCCGGCGTTCCATGTATCGAGGTATCCGCTTACGGGTTTGCTGTCTTCTCGAAGCGGCGCAGCAAGTCGTTGCCGCGCGAGTTCGCGCTGTCGAGCGCTTCCTGCGGCGTCTTCTTGCCTGCCCAGACCTGCTCCAGTTCCTCGTCGACGACCGTGCGGATCTGCGGCATGTAGCCCAGACGCAGGCCGCGCGTGTACGGCAGAGGCGGCTTGTTCAGCATCTGCCTGGTCGCCGTATCGGCGCCGGGATTCTTGTCGTAGAAGCCCTGCTGACGCGTCAGGTCGTAGGCCGCCCTCGTGACCGGCAGATAGCCGGTGTCCTGATGCCACTTCGCAGCAACGGGCGCCGACGTCAGATAGGACAGAAACTGCGCCACGCCCTTATAGGTATCGGCATTCTTGCCGCCCAGCACCCACAAGCTTGCGCCGCCGATGATCGCGTTCTGCGGCGCGCCCTTCACGCTCGGGTCGTACGGCATCATGCCGGTGCCGTACTTGAACTTCGCGTACTGCCGGACGTTCGCGAGTGCTCCCGACGAGCCCATCATGATGCCGCAGTCGCCGCTATAGAATTTGGCGGTGGCTTCGTCCTTGCGGCCCACGTAGGTGAAGGTGCCCTGCTTCGCCATGTTCTGCAGGAAGGCGATGTGGGCGACCTGCAGCGGCTTGTTGATTTCGAGCTGGGCGTCGGTTCCGTCGAAGCCGTTGTTGCGCGTTGCGATCGGCGCAGCGTGCCATGTGCTGTAGTTCTCGATCTGGATCCAGCCCTGCCAGCCGGTCGTAAAGCCGCAGGTCATCCCCGACGCCTTGAGCTTCGCGGCATCGTCGGCGAGTTCGGCCCAGGTCTTCGGCGGCACGTCCGGATTCAGGCCGGCCTTTTTGAATGCGTCCTTGTTGTAGTAGAGCACCGGCGTCGAGCTGTTGAACGGCATCGACACCAGATGGCCCGTCTTCGCGTCGCTGTAGTAGCTCGCGATGGTCGGCACGAACGCCTTCTCGTCGAACGCCACGCCGGCCTTCGTCATCACGTCGTACACCGGCACGATCGCCTTTTTTGCGCTCATCATCGTGGCGGTGCCCACTTCGTACACCTGCAGGATCGCCGGCGCGTCACCGCTGCGATACGCGGCAATGCCTGCAGCCATCGTCTGGTCGTAAGTGCCCTTGAAAACCGGCACGATCTTGTACTGGCTTTGCGACGCATTGAACTGCTGTGCGATCTCGTTCACGCGCTCGCCAAGCTGGCTTTCCATCGCATGCCAAAACTGGATTTCGGTTGCTGCGTGAGCGCCCTGCATCAGCCCGGCGAGCATCAGCGCCGCAGACGCCGCTCGCAAACCAACGCCGAACCGGCCATTGCGCTGTTGAGTGGTTTTCATGAGAGTCCTTTTATCCGTTGAGGCTTTATTGAAGAATGATGCGACGCACAACACGACAAGTGCTTCCCCGATCCCATGCATTCGGCCAGATGAACGCGCAGCCTAGCATGAAGCATTATTCCCGGCGCGCTGGACGCGCGCGCTGCGCTTGCGCGACGAAGCATACTTCATGCCATTCAGATGATATGCGGCAGTCATTTCGTGTTCGTGACACAAAAATCAATACGGCGGCAATTCACTTATTAAGGGTGCTCCAAGGCCATTTGAAGTGAGGCGAACATAATGTGTGCAATAAAAAAGGGCGGCGTGCATTTGCTGCACGCCGCCCTTTTAGCATCATTCCACCCGAATCCTAACCGCTCTTTACCACCTTCCCGCGTTGCAAGACCACCTCGACGCGCTCGCCATCGTTGGCCACCACCCCGATATCAGCGAGCGGATTGCCATCGAGCACGAGCACATCGGCAATCGCCCCCTGCGCGATCACGCCCAACTCGCCCTTCATGTTGACGATATCGGCGGCCACGCTCGTCGCGGAACGCAGCGCTTCCAGATTGCCGAGGACCTCGGCGCGAATGCGGAATTCGCCGCACTGGAATGCATGCATTTCACCCAGCAGATCTGAGCCGAAACCCATTGGCACGCCCGCCTTCGCGTAGATCTCCAGCGATTCGCGCCCCGCGCGCTGTACGCTTGCGACTTTCGCCACGGAATCGGGCGGCAGCCCGAACTGTGCGCCGTGTTGCGCGAGCGCGTCATAGGTGACGAGCGTGGGAACCACGAATGCGCCGTGCTCGTGCATGACGCGCGCCGCCGGCTCATCGACGAGATTGCCGTGTTCGATCGTCCGCACGCCGCACCGCACGGCACGCGCAATCGCACGCGCCGTATAGGCGTGTGCCATCACGTAGGTGTTGGCCGCCTCGGCCTCGGCAACGATCGCGCGAATTTCATCTTCGGAGTACTGGGTATTGGAGATGGGATCCACCGGCGAGGCCACGCCGCCCGACGCCATGATCTTGATCTGCGTGGCGCCCTTCTGGACTTCTTCGCGCACCGCCAGACGCACGCCTTCCACGCCATCCACCACTCGCGCAATCGCACCCGTGCGGAAGCAGCACGAGCAAGGTTCGAACAGGTCGCCGCGCGGACGAAAATCGCCGTGGCCGCCCGTTTGCGAAAGCGCCTTGCCGGACGGGAAAATGCGCGGCCCCGGCACGAGCCCCGTCTCCACGGCCTGCATCAGCGCCCAGTCGGCGCCGCCTGCATCGCGCACGCTCGTGAAACCGCGCGAAAGCATGGCCTGCATGATCGGCAATGCGCGAATGGCCGCCAGGATATTCGGCTGCCCGGCGTTGATGCCCAGATTCGCATTGGAGGCCAGCACGTGCACGTGACAGTCGATGAAGCCCGGCATCACGGTTTTGCCGCGCGCGTCGATCACGCGGGCGTTGGGATAATCGACCGGGCGATCCGTGACTTCGACAATCCGCTCGCCGTCGATCACCACATGATGATGGTCGAGCAGCACGCCGCGAATGAGGTCGAGTACGTTACCGCCGTGAATTACGGTTATGGACATATTCGTCATCCTTATTGAATTGCCGCGCCCGCACGTCCTGCGCTGTGCCGTACGTCCTTGATGAAAAACGTGCCGACCAGACTGATCGCCGCAGCGACGATCACGTACAGGGCGGGCGCCATGTTGCTGCCCGTGCGGGCGATCAGCCACGTGATCAGGAACGGCGCGAAGCCGCCGAAGATCGTGACCGCGAAATTGTAGGCAACCGAAAGGCCGGTCGAGAGCACCCTGGTGGGAAAGAGCTCGGCGAAAGCCGCGAGAATCGGCCCGGTGTAAGCGGCGATCAACACGCCGAACACCGTCTGGAACACGAGCATCGACATCAGTCCCAGCGCCCGGTTGATCCACGTGAACATGGGCCACGCGAGCACCAGGATCGCGAACGCCGAGCCGCAAAGAAACACGCGGCGGCCCCAGATATCGGCAAGCTTGCCGACCACGGGCGAGCAGCACATGATCATGAGGCCGCCCATCATGCCGGCGAAAAAGCCCGTCGATTGCGGCAGGTGCAACGTGCGCACCGAATAAGTCGGCATATAGAAGAGCAGCACGTAGGTGCACACGGTCCAGAGAATCACCATCGAAAAACTCGCGAACGTCTCGCGCGGAAAGCGCGCGAGCACTTCCTTGAGCGGCGAATGCTCCTTGCCCTGCTCCTCGATGGCGCTGAACGCGGGCGTTTCGTCCATCTGGCTGCGGATGAAATAGCCCACCGGTCCGACCAGAATGCCGAGCAGGAAAGGCACGCGCCAACCCCAGCCATAGAGGGCCTGGGTGTCGAGGAAGGTAGTGGCGAAGGTGCCCGTGGCCGCGCCCAGCAGCACCGCGAAGCCGATGCTCGACTGGATCCAGCTCGAGTAATACGCGCGCTTGCCGGGCGGTGCGTACTCGGTGAGAAACGCCGTGGCGCCGCCCATTTCGCCGCCGGCGGAAAAGCCCTGCAGCAGCCGCGCAACGACGATCAGCAACGGCGCCGCGAGGCCCGCCTGGTCGTAGGTGGGCGCGAGGCCGATGATGGCCGTGCCCAGCGCCATCAGCAAGATGGTGAGCGAGAGCGCGGCCTTGCGGCCTGCCTTGTCGGCGTAGACGCCCAGCACGATGCCGCCCACCGGGCGCATGACGAAGCCCACGCCGAAGGTCGCTACGGTGAGCAGCACGGAGCTCAGCTCGTTGCCAGTTGGGAAAAACAGCTTCGCGATGATGACGGCGAAGAAGCTGTAGACAGTGAAGTCGAACCATTCGAGGCCGTTGCCCAGCACGGTCGCGATAATGGCGCGGCGGCGCTGCCGCGCGGCTATGTGGACTGAGGGCGCCGTTCCCTGAGAAAGCGTTCCTTGCATCGTCTCCTCCCTTTTTGATCGAAGCGGGGGCTTGCCCGCATGGAGGACATGCTAAGGACACTCGCGCTTATCTCCGAACGAAAGATTCGCATGCATGCATGCGCCAGGCGCATGCGAGAAGTTTCTACGCCGTGCTCATTTGGGGCGACTGCGCCGGCATTTGCGCTTGGGCCTGCTCGAACAGCCAGCGTGTGAACAGGCGCGCCGCCTGGTTCTCCGCGCGATCGTTGGGCGAGAGCACGTAGTAGCCGCCGCCGTGGCTGGCCATTGCCGGCGAGACCCTCGTGAGCAGGCCTGCGTTCAGGCACGCGTCGATCATATAGCGCCAACCGAGCGCGATTCCCTGGCCCAGGATCGCCATCTGCACGATTTGCGGGTAGTGGTTGATCGTGATGCTGCGCGGGGCCTTGGGCATGTCCACCCCGTTCAGGCCGAGCCATTCGGGCCACGACATCCACTGGCGCTGCCCGTCTTCGAGCAGCAGCAATGTCTCGTTCGCGAGGTCGCCGGCATCGAGCGTGCGCCCCGCCAGATACGCGGGCGAGCAGACGGGAAAGACCTCTTCGTGAAAGAGCCGGCGCGCGGTATAAGCGGCACTCGCCTGCTGGCGCACGTAATACACGCCCACGTCGAATTCCGCCGGCGACATCGACGCGAGGCCGTCGCGCACGATCAGGCGCAGCTTGATGTTCGGATGGGCCGCGATAAAAGCCGGGAGCCGTGGCGTGAGCCAGAGCACCGAGACGCCCGATGAGCACGCAACGGTCAGCTCGAGATCGCCGTAATGCTTCATGACGTCGCGCGTGGCGTCGGCGCATTGCGCAAGCAGGCGCTGGATTTGCGCGGCATACTGCTCGCCCGCGATCGTGAGGCGCAGCGAACGATGCTCGCGCACGAACAACGAGCGCCCGAGAAATTCCTCGAGCTGCTGGATCTGGCGGCTGATCGCGCTTTGTGTCAGGTGCAATTCGCTGGCCGCCCGCGTAAAGCTCGCGTGCCGCACGGCGGCTTCGAAAGCGACCAGACAGTGAAGAGGCGGCAAGGGAGCGATACGCATGGCGGGCCCAACATGGATTGCAATCCCGGCATGATAGATCGTCGCTTCGTCCATGCGCGGCGAAATCGCAGACAATAGGCACATGGACATCAACCGCGCGGCCCGCCTTTGACCAGCAAGGGGCAACGCGCTGCAACCGGAGGTCGCATCATGTCACCCACACCGAACTACTGGTTTCGGGCCAAACGTTATGGCTGGGGATGGGGCTTGCCGACGCGCTGGCAAGGATGGGCGGTCCTGCTCGTCTACTTCGCGCTGATCGGCGCAACCGTGCGCCTGGCCCCGCCCGACCAGCATCGCGCCGCCTTCATCTCGCTGTTCGTGCTGTACAGCGTCGTCCTCGTTGCCGTGTGCTGGCTCAAGGGCGAGCCGCCCCGCTGGCGCTGGGGCAAGCATTGAGGCCGCTCGCCACGACAACTTCGTTCACACTCTGAACACCGCCTCGAAGCGCGCGGCGAAACGATCGAATTCAGCCTCGGGCAAGTGGTTGATGCCCGCGGCGCGCTTTCTTCCACCGCCCGTTTCGAACTGGCGACAGAAGTCGTCAGCGCCGGTCGCACAGCCGGCCGGCACCCGCAAGCTCACGACGAAGCCGCCGCCCGATTTCGGCGAAAGCACCGCAAGCGCACGGTCAGGTTCGTGCTGCAATCGCTCGTTGGCAAGCGTGCCCGTTGCGCGGCGCGCCCATGTCGCGTCCGGCAGGCGGATCAGTTGCGCACCCGGCGCGTCGCGCTCGGCACGCAGCGCGCGCGCCTTCGTCATGTCGTCGCGATAGCCGTCGCTCAGCGCCGCGAACACGCCACCGGCACCATTCGTGCCATCGGCCGCCGTAAACGCGAGCGGATCGGCGAACGGCAGCAGCGCATCGGCCAGCGCTTCTGGTGCGAAATGCAGGTCGTCGACTGTCTCGCCATAGGCGTTGTAGTTCAACAGCAGACCTAGTTGCGCGAGTTGCCCGAGTGTCTCGGCATCGATGTCATGCGCGCGGCCGAGCGCTTCGCCAAGCGTGGTCAGCGCGTCGCCATACGCGCCCACGATTGCCCAGCGCACATGTCGTCCACCAAGGTAACCATTGACGAGCGCGCTCGTGCACACGTCCGGCGCCGTGTTGATGTGCGCCGTGAAGCGCGGATGCATAGGCAGCTCGCCAGCGAAATGGTGGTCGAAATAGCGCAGCGACGCGCCTTCGTCGAGCAGCCGCTGGACGTCATCGCGGTTCTGGTCGTGCGAGACATCGAGCACGGTGACCTGCTCGCGGTGCTTCGCCGATACGCGCTGGAGCAAATGGATGTCGCGCTTCACGCCGGTGATCAGCCGCGCCTGCACGCCCTCGGTCAGCCGCAGTTGCTGCAACGCGCAGAGCCCGTCCGCATCGCCGTTGAAGGCGTAAATGGGCGGCGCGATGCCCGCACGCTCCGTCATGAATGCGGCATGGCTCATGGCATGAAGTCCCCGCCGTTAGCGTCGAGCGCAGCGCCCGTGATGGCCTTCGCGTAATCGGAAACGAGGAAGAGAGCGGCCTTCGCACAATCGTCGTCATTCGGAATCGCGCCGAGCGCGATGTTCGCCGCAATCGGCGCGACGATCTGCTCTTCGGGCACGCCGTGCTCGGCCGCCGCATGCCGCACGTAGCCCTGCACCGGCGCGCCCCACATCCAGCCCATATGAATCGTGTTCGCGCGGATGCCGTGCGGGCCGAGCTCCTTCGCGAGGTATTTCACCGCCACGGCAAGCGCGCCCTTCGACACCGCGTAGCCCGCCTCGCCCACGAACGGCTTGCGCACGGCCTGGGTGTTGATCATCACAATAGCGCCTCTGCGCTGCGCCTTCATGCGCGCCACCACCTCCTGCGTGATCGTCATCGTGCCCACGAGATTGGTGTCGAACACCGCGCGCCAGCCGTCGAGATCCGCGCCGTCCACCGGCTCGGGAAAGTTGCCGTGCACGAAGGCGCTGTTCACGAGCGCGTCGATGCGGCCGAAGCGCGCCACCGTCGCCTCCGCGAGCGTGCTGCATTGCGCGCGATCCGTAATGTCCGTCACGCATTTGAAGACTTCACAGTCCACATTGAGCTCGCGAATGCGCGCTTCCGCGACATCGAGTTTCGCAGCCGTGCGTGCGGCAAGCACCACCGCGCGAGCGCCTTCACGCGCTGCTTCCACTGCGAGCTTCATGCCCAGCCCGGGCCCGATGCCGGACACGATCACCACCTTGTTGTTCAAAAGCATTTCAAAGTCCCCTCTCGTAATTGTACGAATAACCGAGTTCCAGTTCGCGATGGCGAATGCGCCAGCCCTGGGGCGTGCGCACGAGCGCGTCCGCGTACCAGATGCCGAAGAACATCACGCGTTCGCTGCCGTCGGGCGCACGCCACACCATCGGGTTGTGGCACATCGTGCGGGCGCGCGCCGTCTCCCCGTCGATTTCGATGCGGATATTGCCCATCATGTGCTGGCTGCGCGGAAATTGCCGCAACGCCTTCGCAAGGAACTGCTGGGCTTCGCGCAGCGTGCAGAGCGGTCCGCCGGTGGCGCGATAATCGATGGCGGCGTCTTCGGTAAAGAGGCGCTCAAGCACGGCGAAATCACGCCGATCGATGGCCGTGCCGTAATCGATCAGCAGATCGCCGATGTCCGCGCGGTCGAGCAGATACTGGAGATCACCCGCCATGGCCGGCTCCG
Organism: Paraburkholderia sp. A1BS-2L; assembly: GCF_051125205.1. Lineage (NCBI taxonomy): Bacteria > Pseudomonadati > Pseudomonadota > Betaproteobacteria > Burkholderiales > Burkholderiaceae > Paraburkholderia > Paraburkholderia sp. A1BS-2L. Next base: position 315,277 of record NZ_CP120430.1, on the reverse strand, counting down.
ATATGACGCTCGCGATAGCGCGCGAAATCGCGCTGCAACTGCTCGACGCTCAGGCCGAACTGCTCGAGCGTGTAGTCGTGCGGCGCACGCTTTTCGCGCCCGTTCTGCGCGAGCCACGCCTGCATGCCGGCGCGCACGTGATCGGGGAACGTCATGTCCGCAAACGCATACACCCGCTCGACTACGCCGAGCGGATCGGCCACCGTGTCCTCGAAGCGCACATCGAGAAAGCGCTCCGCCGGCAGGCTCGCGCGAACGTCCATCGCGTGATGCACGGCGCGCTGCATCTGCGCGCTCCATTGCCGTCCGACCTCGCGTGCGTCGGGTTCGTCGGCGTAGAGCTTCCAGAGCGTATGCGCCATGCTCGCCATCGACGCGATGGTTGCGGTGGGGTCACGATGCGTCAACACCACCTTCGCGCGCGGGAACACCTTGAACAGCACTTCGAGCGCGTGCAGGTGCTGCGGGGTCTTGAGCACCCAGCGCAGCGCGCCCGGATCGCCGCGCTGCGCCTTCTGCCATTGCAGGAACTGCAGCATTTTCTTCAGATACGCGTACACCTCGGTATGATCTTGCTGGGCGAGCCATGCGGTGTAGCGCGGCACATTCACGTATGAGTCCATCGCGCACAGGAACGAATGCTCCATCAGCATGAATTCTTCGTCGGGCTGCATGGCGTCCAGCGGATGGATCGCGAGAATCTGCGGGATATGCCGGATCATCTGCTCCACTTCAGCGCGCGCGATTGCGATGCGCCGCGCGCTCTCGCCAGGCGGTTCGCCGGGCAGCGGCGCGGGGTAGCGTGTTTCCCACCACGCCGCCGAATGAAAGCGCGCGTCGGTGGCGAGCAGGCGCTGCAACAACGTCGTGCCGGTACGCGGCAGTCCTACGACCACGACGGGATCGTCGATGGACCGCGCGAGAATCTCGGGATATCGCTGGCAATAATCTTCGATCACGAGCCGATTCACGAGTTGCGCGCGCACCTTTTCGTGCATCATCGCTTCGCCTTGCGGCGAAAGGTTTGCCTGCCCGGCGAGCGCGTCGAACAACACCTCGAGTGCCACACGATAGCTTCCCTCGCCAAAATTGCTCAGCCCTCCTGAGCGCTCGATGGCGGCCTCCATGAGCTGACTGACGAGGTGCTGAGCGTCCCGGCGCGGCGCGATGGGGGCGGCGGCGTTCATGCGGTCTCCTTGAGCGTTTCGAGCTTGACCACACGCGTGACCGGATGCACGGGCGTTTGCGCGCCCACCCAGCGCAGGCATAAAGTGCCCTCGCGATGGCCCGCGGTTTCCAGCCAGTTCGGCACGGCCGGGTCGCGCGCGCTCAGCACCAGTGTGACGCCGCCGTCCTCGCGCAGTTGCGCCGAGTGCTTGTTCAGGCAGATGCGGTGATAGCGATAGTCGAGCGACTCCATCCAGTAGTTATTCACCTGGACGTTCCAGAAGTCGCATTCTGGCGCGTGCGCTACGTCGATCACGAGCGCCTCGTCGTCTGCGAGCGCCCAGTACGTGTGGTAGTAGAAAATGTTCGGGTCGCCGCCCGCGGCCTGGCACACGGCCTGATCGGCGGGCGGCAGCGCGTTCGCATGCGCCTGGTAGCCCTGCGCCCAGTCGGCAAAGATGCGCGAGGTCTGCTCGACGAATGCGGCAGCGCGTTGGAGGCCGTTATGCAAACGCATCGGGTCGAGCGGCGCGGGCTGGCTCGATGCGCCTACGCGCTCGATCTTCAGTTGCGCAGGCTTCTCGGTCTTGCGGTCGAGGAAGGTCTGGCGCACGACCAGTGCGTTGGTGGCCGGGTCCATCGGCAGCCAGTTGCCCCCTCGGCCCTCCCGGCCTTCGTGCCGTTTGGCACTCAGGACAATTTCGAAGCTGCCGTTGGCTTCGACGCGCATATGGTCCGCGTCGATAAAGCCGGTTTGCAGCATCTTGCCATCGGTTTCGTAGCCGCCTTTCTGCGTGCCGAAGCTCAGATACGCGACCGTGCCGCGATGACCGCTCACACGGTATTCGTGCGCACCGTTGAGGCGCGCGTACTGGTAGAGATTGTCGGGATTATCGGCGCCGATTTTGGCGGTCTCGTGCGAGGGCGAGAAAAAACCCGGAAAATCCGCATCCGCGAATTCCACGTGCATTTCGAGCCCAACGCGCAAAAGCCGGCTCAGATAGCGGAACCCTTCGGCGCGCGTGAACGCGTCTTGAGGCGCCTCGGGTCGCAGGATCTGCTCGCCGCTGCGCCGCAGTGTTTCGCAAAAGGCTGCCCATGTCTCGCCCGATAGCAACTGTGCTTCGCCGGTTGGCGTCGTCATGCTCTGTCTCCTCCGTTGTGCCGTGGGGAGACGATACCGACACCGATGCGCGGCGTTCTTCGTCCAGGTGGACTACCCAGGGTTTGCCTGCCCGCCCCGCCTACCTCAAAAGGACGATGCGGGCAGCGCGCGCGTGCCTATCATCGTCACAGACGGCTACTCGAACCGAAGGCCGAAACCCGCCGCAACGCCACGGAGGCAAACAACGTGTCGACGGAAATAGCAGCCGACTACGAAGGCATTGCCCCCGCAAGCTTCGCGGCGGCCGGCCTCGCACCGCGCGACGTGAGCGCGCTGCTGGCGCTCGTCTACCGCGGGCCGGTGGAAGCGACGCCCTGGGCGGCCCTGCTCGAATACATCCGCCAACGGCTCGATGCGAGCTTCGTGACGCTCGTGCTGCGCAATCCGGCATCGGGGCATCCTGGCCTGATCGTCAACGCGTCGGTCCATGGCCCGCTGCTGCCTGGCGAGCCCTCCTATAGTGAGCATTACTACTCGATCTGCCCATTCACCACCGTGCCCCCGGGCCAGGCGGTGACGGCCGACGAGCTCTTCGGCTCGCAGGCATGGTGCGAGCACGAGTTCTATCAGCAATACCTGAAGCCGCTCGACCTGCGCTATATCCTCGTGGCCAACATCCGCACGCACGACGCCGTGGATTGCGCCTTTTTCTTGAGCCGTCGCCACGACGCACACGATTACGATGCAGCCGACAAAGCGCTCGTGGCCGTGTTGCTGCCGCATCTGCAACGCGCGGTCGACCTGCATTCGACGTTCGACGTGCTCGAATCGGAGCGCACGCTGTACGCCGGCACGATGGACCGCATGCTGGTGGGCACCGTGATTCTGGACGAACACGGCAAGAGCATGAAGAGCAATGGCGCGGCCAACCGCCTGTTTGCCGCCGCCGACAGCATCACGCTCGTGAACGACGGGCTGCGCGCGCGCTGCCCGGTGGAGGATCGCCGCCTGCAGAAGGCCATTCAAGCGGCGATCCATCACCACCTGATGGCCGCGACCTCGTGCATCGAGGCCAGCACGCTGTCGCGGGCCTCCGGCGAAATCCCGCTCAGCGTGCTGCTGCGGCCGATTCCACTGAACTACCGCACCGATGAACGCGCGCGCCGTCCGGCCGTGGCTGTTTTCATCCGCGACCCGGCTTCTTCGCCGCAGCATTCACGCGCGATGCTGCGCTCGCTTTATCGGCTCACGCCGACGGAAACGGAATTGGCGCTATTGCTCGTGGATGGGCTGACGCTCGACGAAGCGGCGGAAGCGCTGGGAATCGCGAAGAATACCGCGCGGGCGCATTTGCGCGGCATCTTCGGAAAAACCGGCGCGACGCGCCAGGCCGTGCTCGTGAAAACGCTGCTCAACAGCGTGGTGTCGATGGTGTGAGTGCGTCAATTCGTGGGGTTTGCGCCCCACTCCCTCAATCGGCCACCGATTGCGCAGGCGCCTTGGCAACGAATTTTCGCAGGCGATGCGCGAGCTTGTGCGACGGCCGTTCGACGGCGCAATAAAACGCATAGCTCGTTGCGATCGCAACAGCCACAGTTGCAAGCCATGCGAGCGTCTGCCCCTGCGGATAGCCGGTCACGCCAAGAATGGCAAGCGCCAGCTTATGGCACAAATACAGGCTATACGACCACGCTCCGAGCGCGCCCGCATATCGCCAGAACGCACTGTTACCCTGGGTGGCCGTTTCTGCAGCGATCCAGCCAGCCACGACGAACTGAAACACCGGCAGCGTGATATCCGGCCCGATGAACGGCAGAAAAGCCGGCTTGATATGCGAGGTGGACGCGAGCAGGAACGTAAACGACCCAGCGGCCACGATCACCACGCGCGCAGCAGCCAGATGCTTCGCGAGCCAGCCCGACACAGCCCCGATGCATCGCGCAATGCCCGCCGTGAGCGCCGACGCGCGAAAGCTCGAGCGGCCGTCCAGGGCGGTGCGGTGCATCTCGGCCACGAGACAGCCGAGCAGCCAGCCCGGCAGATACAGGAACGCGGTACCCGCCACGCCATAGTTTTCGTAGACGCAATGCGCGCACACGAGTTGGGTATGCGTGTGCCGGTACCAGACCATCACCGCAGCGGCCAGCGCCACGCCGACAATCATCTCGCCCACATAGCGAAAGCGGCTGCGCAGCAGCGGGTAAATCGTGTAATAGACGATCTCGCAGTAAAGGGGCGTTGTTGCAGAAATTGGGGCGCTTCCAGGTGGACTGACGTTTACGTGCAACGCTCGGGTTGACCAGGATGTTAACTTCGCATCGAGCTGCGTAGATTCTCGATTTTTTCCCCGAGAAGATGCGCAAGGACGAACGCAAGGCCAGCGAACCCAAAGGGGTGTACCGCGTCAGGAACTGGCGGGATTACAACGCGGGCTTGATCGCAAGAGGCGATGTAACCATGTGGATTGATGAAGGCGTACTGACGCAGGTACCCGAGGCTGGCCCGACCAGGCACGGCCGACCGCGTGTCTACAGCGATGCAGCGATCCAGATGCTGCTCAGTCTCAAGCAAGTCTTTCATCTGCCGCTGCGCGCACTGCAAGGCTTCGCCCAGAGCTTGCGCAAGCTCGCCTTTCCGAGCTTGCCGGTACCCAACTACACGACCTTGAGCCGTCGCGCCCAGACCCTCAAGGTCGCGCTGCCGGCGCAACGTCCCCATGAGCCCATGCACCTCGTGATCGACAGCACCGGGCTGAAGGTTTACGGCGAAGGCGAGTGGAAGGTGCGCAAGCATGGCTGGTCCAAGCGTCGCACCTGGCGCAAGGTGCACCTCGCGATGGATGCGAACACAGGCCAGATCTGCGCCGCGCTGATGACCCATCAGGACGAAGGCGATGGCGAAGTGTTGCCCGATCTGCTCGACCAGATTCCGGCTGATGTAATGATCGATACCATCGCAGGCGATGGCGCTTACGACACCAAGCCTTGTCACGCGCAGATCGCCGCGCGTGGCGCCAGCCCGTCGATTCCGCCGCGCGAGGGAGCGAAGCCGTGGCCAGACCGCACGCCCGGCGCCACCTGGCGCAATGCAGCTATTGCCGCTATCGAAGGAAGCAGCAGGCGCGAATGGAAGCAGGCGAGCGGCTACCACCGGCGATCGCTCGCCGAGACCTTGATGTACCGGCTCAAGGTACTCACGGGCTCCTGTCTGTGGGCGCGCGCGACGGGCTCGCAAGCCACCGAGGTATCAATCCGTGCGGGTGTACTCAATCGCATGGTAGCCCTCGCTCGCCCGCAGTCCGTCCGTATCGCCTGAGATTGAGAGCACACAGATCATGTCGTCTCTACGCCTGATTTACGCAACAACGCCCAGTAAAGGGACCAGAGCACCGATTCCAGCAGATTGGCCGCATTGCCGAGCGGCTGGCAGAGCAGCGCAACAACGGCGAGCGGCAATCCAATACGCACATAGCGTGATGCGAAATAATTAATGGGCCGCAGCGTGGCGTCGCGGTGATATGCGTTGTGAATGCAATAACCGGAAATAACAAAAAAAACGATCACCGCAGCCGGTCCCGCGAACAACAGCACGGAGCCGGACCACAACGCGCCGCCGACACCCGCCAGCGAGGCCGGAAAGAATGCCTTGAACGGCGGCGGACCAAAGTGATAGAGCATCACCCAGAGCGCCGCCATGAACCGGATCGCGTCGATCTTCAGCGATTTGGCCGACGGTGCGCGGGACGCAGGCGCTCCGGACATGATGTGCCCCTTTTGCTAGTCAATGGCATGGAGCCTACCTGCGCCGGTGGTTAAAAAAAACATAAATAAATCGATGGATAAATCACCGGGAAAAGGGTGTGAGACGCGGAGCGCCCAGACCACTCAGTTCGTGGACGAAGAAAGGGGTTCGCTGCGGGGTTCGTTGTGCCGAACCGGAACGAAACCGACCTGCAAGCCGAATAGCTTTGCAATGCTGTTAAGAGAGTCGACGGTCGGATTCCCGGTGCCTCGCTCGATGTCCTGAATGACACGGCGGCTCACGCCACGGTGCGCGGCAAATTCCGCCTGGGTCAGGCCAGTCATCTTGCGCATCGCCTTCATCGCCTCGGGAATGCTCATGTCACCCCGATTGATCCTTTCGTAGAAGGCCGTGCGCAGGGCATTCTGCTCTTCATGGGTGGGGCGTGTCCGGCGCGGCATGATGATCCTCTGGCGGTTGAAGGGCTTTGAGTTGTCGGACCTGCGTATCGATGGACGGCACCAGGCATTCCACTGGCAACGGCTGCCGCCGGGCTCGACCTGCGCACAATCGACCCAGTGACCGTTCAGGAATATTTGCAGGGTGCAATCCGCGGATCATCTCCTTTGCCTCATAAATGTAGGACAAGTGGACTCTGATTCTCTTAAACGCCTCTTATACGAAGCATTTTCGTGTACCAGGCCACCCGGCTTGCCTCCCCGATCACCACCACGCCACAGCCTCCTGGGGTTTGCCCGCCTTTAGTCCGTCCGGACGAGGAAGGCGTGGCCCTTCGGGTGACACGATGTCGACGCGTGAGGCGGGCACGCCTCGCACAACCCCTTTCCACCCCAAGGAGCCTTGCATGCCCGACTCGCCCTACCTCGTCATCTCGGACAAAGTCGAAATCGATGCGCCAGCATCGTTCGTCTGGGACATCCTGATCGATCTCCCGCGCTATCCCGAGTGGAACCCTTACACCGTGAAAGTCGAATCGACGCTGCGCATGGGCGAGCCGGTCAACCTGTATCTGCCCGACCCGACGCGCAACGGCGAGTTGATCCACGTGGTCGAGCACCTGGCCGCGTTCGACCACCCGAAACTGCTCTCGTGGGAAATGATTTCAAGCGCGGACAATCCCGACGCGGCACGCCGCGACCAGATCATTGAGGTGCTGGACGAAGCGCGTTGCCGCTATCACTCCACCGATCTGTTCATCGGGCCGACCGCGCCCACCGTGATGGCGCAGCACGGTGAATGGGTGCGTCAGGGATTCTCCGCCGTCGCACACGCGCTCAAGCAGCGCGCGGAAACGCTGTACCGCGAGGCCCGCGCGGCACAAACCGCCTGATTTTCAGGCATGCAGCCAGCTCCTGCGCCGCGCGCACGGTCGGCGGACCAGGCGCGGCGCTTCCCCTCATCCCGCCACTCCAACCGAAGAGCCCACACATGAAAACCGCAGTCATCACCGGCAGCGCCTCGGGCATCGGCGCGGCCGTTCATCGTCAATTCGCCGATGCCGGCATGCACGTGATCGGCGTCGATATCGCGCGCGCCGACGTATGCGCCGACCTTTCGCACGCCGCCGGCCGCGCAGCCGCCCTCGATGCCGTGCTCGCGCGCAGCGGCGACGCCATCGACACGCTGGTCTGTTGCGCGGGCCTCGGTCCGCAGGCCGAGCCTGCTACGTTGGGCGCAAGCGTCAACTACTTCGGCGCGCTTGCGCTGCTCGACGGCCTGTTCGAAGCGCTCAAGCGCGGCAGCCAGCCGGCGGCCGTGGTGGTGTCGTCGAACTCCGCGACACTGCAACCGTGGAGCGGTCATCCGTTGCACGAAGCCTTTCTCGATGGCGACGAGGCTCGCGTGCACGCTCTCGTCGATGCAAGCCCCGCCGACCAGGCCGGCTACCTTGCCTACGCCAGCTCCAAGCACGCCCTCGCCGTCGCGGTGCGCCGCCGCGCCGACTCATGGGGCCGTGCCGGCGTGCGCCTGAACGCTGTCGCACCGGGCGCGGTGCAAACGCCGCTGCTCGAAGCGGGCTTGCGCGATGCGCGCTACGGCGAGGCCATCCGCCAGTTCGTGCCACCGGTCGGGCGCCGCGCCGAGCCCGGCGAAATCGCTTCGCTGATCCACTATGTTTGCGGCGAGCAGGCCGGGTTCATGCATGGCAGCGTGCTCTTTATCGACGGCGGCCACGACGCGACGGTGCGCCCGGACGCTTTCTGAAATCACCACGGAGTGAGCGACATGCACAAAGAACACGCTGGCGATCCGCCGCCCTCGCCATTTTCTCCGGTGCGACTCGGCCCGCTCACGCTGCGCAACCGCTTCATCAAGGCGGGCGCCAACGAGGGCATGACGCCCGCCGGACTGCCCACCCAGGCGCTGCTCAAACACCATCGCGACCTGGCTGCCGGCGGCATCGGCATGACGACAGTGGCCTATGCGGCCGTGGCCGCCGACGGCCTGACGTTCCCGCATCAAATGCATATGCACGCAGGCATCGTGCCGCATTTGCGCGCGCTGACCGATGCGGTGCATCGCGAAGGCGCTGCCGCGTGCCTGCAACTGACGCATGCCGGCTCGTTCACGATGATGCGCCACGGCGGCAGCCGTGCGCCGGGTTCGGCGTCCGGCGGACTGAACGCATTCGGCATGCTCTACGGCGTGTATTTCCAGCGCGCGATGAGCGAGGTCGACATGGTGCGCATGGCCGCCGAGTTCGCTCGAGCGGCGCAGCTCGCGCGCGAGAGCGGCTTCGACGCCGTGGAAATCCATATGGGCCACGGCTATCTGCTCAACCAGTTTCTCTCACCGCTCAGCAATCGCCGCCACGATGGCTTTGGCGGCAGCGTCGAGCAGCGCAGCCGCTTTCCCGTGCACGTGCTCAATCAGGTCAAGGACGCCGTGGGCGCGCAACTCGCGGTCACGTGCAAGCTGAGCGTGAACGACGGCGTGCCGGGCGGCAACACCGCGCACGATTCGGCGGTGACCGCGCGCCTGCTGGAAGCGGCCGGCGCCGATCTCCTCACGCTGAGCGGCGGGCGCAATGTGGAAAGCCCCTGGGTACTGTTCGGCAGTCCCATGCCCACTACAGCGATGAAGGCCGCCGCGCCGCATGCGTTCGCGCGCTTCGGGGTGAAGGTGCTGGAAATGCGCACGCCGCGGGATCTGCGCTTCCGCGAGCACTATTTCCTTGAGGATTCCAGAACGATACGCGATGCCGTGAAAATGCCACTTGCCTATGTCGGTGGCGTGCTGTCGATCGACGGCGTCGGGCAGTTGATGGCCGAAGGGTTCGACTGCGTGGCGCTCGCGCGGGCGTTGATCCACGATCCCGCATTGGTCACGCACTTTCGCGACGGCACCGTCACGCGCTCCGCGTGCAATAGCTGCAACGCCTGCGTCGCGAGAATCTACGACCCGGCGGGCGTGAGCTGCGTGCTCGGCCCCGCCAACGATCCCGCGCTCACGCAGCAACTCGCCGCAAGTTGATCCTGCCCGTCCGATCGCGGACCGCCGGATCTTAGTCCGGTCGGACGAAGAATTCACAGCCCCCAAACCGGTAAGTTCTCCTCCATGCAGCCGCGTGTTTCGATTCCCCCGTCGATTCCCCCGTCGATCAACCCGAACCGCGAGCGATGCATGAAAAACAGGAGACTATCGATGTTGAGCCCGACGTTGACCCATCTGGAGCGCCTCGAAGCCGAGAGCATCCACATCATGCGCGAGGTCGTGGCGGAGTGCGAGAAGCCGGTCATGCTGTATTCGATCGGCAAGGACAGCTCCGTCATGCTGCATCTCGCCATGAAGGCCTTTTACCCCGCCAAGCCGCCCTTCGCCCTGCTGCACGTGGACACCACCTGGAAGTTCCGCGAGATGATCGAGTTTCGAGACCAGACTGCGCAGCGCCTCGGCCTCGACCTGCTGGTTCACGTGAACCCGGAAGGCGTCGCAAAGGACATCAACCCGTTCACGCACGGCTCGGCGGTCCACACCGACGTGTGGAAGACCCAAGGCCTCAAGCAGGCGCTCGACCACTACGGCTTCGACGCCGCGTTCGGCGGCGCGCGCCGCGACGAGGAAAAATCACGCGCGAAAGAGCGCGTGTTTTCGCTGCGCTCCGAGCAGCACCGCTGGGACCCGAAGATGCAGCGCCCTGAGCTCTGGCATCTCTATAACGCCCGCAAACGCAAAGGCGAAAGCATTCGCGTCTTTCCCATCTCCAACTGGACCGAGCTCGACATCTGGCAATACATCTATCTGGAGACTATTCCCATCGTGCCGCTCTACTACGCGAAGAAGCGCCCGGTGGTGGAACGCAACGGCACCCTCATCATGGTTGACGACGAGCGCCTGCCGCTGCGCGAAGGCGAAGTCCCGCACATGAAGAACGTGCGCTTTCGCACGCTCGGCTGCTACCCGCTCACCGGCGCGATCGAAAGCGAGGCCGACACCCTGCCCGGCATCATCGAAGAAATGCTGCTGGCGAAGACGTCCGAGCGCCAGGGCCGGCTGATCGACAGCGACTCGGCAGGATCGATGGAAAAGAAGAAACAGGAGGGCTACTTCTAATGTCCACAGTCACCACCACGATCGCCGACGACATCGCGCGATACCTGAGCGCGCAGCAGGAAAAGAGCCTGCTTCGCTTCATCACCTGCGGCAGCGTGGACGACGGCAAGAGCACGCTGATCGGCCGCCTGCTCTACGAGTCGAAGATGCTGTTCGAAGACCAGCTGAGCCAGCTCGAAGCCGATTCGAAGAAGGTCGGCAGCCAGGGCGGCAATCTCGACTTTGCGCTGCTCGTGGACGGCCTCGCGGCCGAGCGCGAGCAAGGCATCACCATCGACGTCGCCTACCGCTTCTTCGCGACGGACAAGCGCAAGTTCATCGTGGCCGACACGCCGGGCCACGAGCAGTACACGCGCAACATGATCACGGGCGCCTCCACGGCGGACGTGGCCGTGATTCTCGTGGACGCGCGCAAGGGCTTGCTCACGCAAACGCACCGCCACAGCTATCTCGTCTCGCTGATCGGCATTCGCCGCATCGTGCTCGCCGTGAACAAGCTCGACATGGTCGGGTATTCGCGGGAGATATTCGAAAGGATCGCGAATGAATATCGCGCGTTCGCGGCGCAGATCGGGCTGCACGACATCGTGAGCATTCCGCTTTCGGCGCTCGCGGGCGACAACGTCACCGACTCCAGCGCCAATACGCCGTGGTACAGCGGTCCCTCGCTGATGGCGTATCTGGAAAGCGTGCCCGTGGAAGACGACGCGCGCCTGAACCAGCCGTTCCGGCTGCCGGTGCAGTGGGTGAATCGTCCAAACCTGAATTTCCGCGGCTACGCGGGCAACATTTCGGCGGGCGAGATCCGCCGCGGCGAACGCGTGCGCGTACTGCCGTCGGGCCGCGATAGCCGCGTCGCGTCGATCATCACTGCTGCAGGCGAAGCGGCCAGCGCGCGCAGCGGCCAGGCCATCACGCTCACGCTCGAAGACGAAATCGACATCAGCCGTGGCGACGTCATCGCGCGCGCCGACGCGCCACCCGCCGTCGCCGACCAGTTCGAAGCCACGCTGGTCTGGATGAACGAAGAGCCGATGCTGCCCGGCCGCCCCTATCTGCTGAAGATCGGCACGCGCACCGTGGGCGTGACCTGCCAGCAGCCGAAATACCGCGTGAACGTGAATACGCTCGAGCACCTGGCCGCGCGCACGCTGGAGATGAACGAAATCGGCGTGTGCAACCTGAATCTCGACCGCGCCGTGGCGTTCGATCCGTATGCAGAAAACCGCGAAACGGGCGGCTTCATCGTGATCGACCGGCTCACCAACAACACCGTGGGCGCGGGCATGCTGCACTTCGCGTTGCGGCGTTCGCAGAACGTGCACTGGCAGGCCACGGTCGTCGACGCCGGCGCACGCGCTACGCTCAAACATCAGACGCCGCGCGTAGTGTGGTTCACGGGGCTCTCGGGCGCGGGCAAGTCGACGATTGCCAACCTCGTCGAGCAAAAGCTGCATGCGCTCGGCAAGCACACGTATCTGCTCGACGGCGATAACGTGCGACACGGCCTGAACAAGGACCTGGGCTTCTCCGAAGCCGATCGCGTCGAGAACATCCGGCGCGTGTCCGAGGTGGCGCGGCTCATGATGGACGCCGGGCTCATTGCGCTCGTCTCATTCATCTCGCCGTTCCGTGCCGAACGCGACATGGCGCGCGCGCTCGCGGGACCGGACAGCTTCGTCGAGATCTTCGTCGATACGCCGATCGCCGTGGCCGAAGAGCGCGATCCCAAAGGGCTCTACAAGAAGGCGCGCAGCGGCGAGTTGAAGAACTTCACCGGCATCGACTCGCCGTACGAGCCGCCCGAGCATCCCGAGATCCGCATCGACACGACCGCCGACACGCCGGAGCACGCGGCCGGCAGAATCGTCGACTGGCTCCTGCATCGTTAAAGCGGCAAGCACCGGCCCGCCTCGTCCAGCACTCGCGGACGAGGCGGGCCACGTCGTTTGCCTCGCGGAAAGCACAATCTGCCGAGCGCGCCGATGCGCGCCCGGCAGGTTTTCAGATCAGGCAGAAATCACACGCCGGGACCGCGGCGTGCGTCACATGCCGTGCAGCGCGGCAATGGTCAGACGGGATCGGTCGAGCGGCGCGCAGCCCTGGGGCTGCCCGCTGGCATCGGCCGGACGGCACGGCGATGCGCCGGCGGCATACCGATCCTGATCGGGCGCGCCCATCGAGTAACTCACGGCCGCGACAGTAGCGAGTGCCGCAACGGTAAGCGTGCACACCTTTTTCGTCAGCTTCATGGACCGTCTCCCGATTAAAACGTGCGGGGCATTCGTGGCTTCGAGCCAGTGGCGATTCGGCATCGCGACGAATGTTGACAAGTTAGTGGGACGCCCCTGCCGCGCCATCGTCCATTCAGCCTAAGGTCTAACGTGGGCTACCAGAAGCCGCATGTTTATAAAAATATATATTGCATGCAAAATCCAATTCGACTCATTTGTAGATGCTCTCGCTGGTCACCCCGAGGACCGGCGCGGCAGCACTGACGTATCTGATAACAGGACAAGGGAGACGCGGCGGAAACCACCGCATTTTCTTCATCGGCTGTTTTCTGTTCGAAGTACCAAGTAATCTCGCGCTGCACCTGGTTCGGCGCGAAGATCTGGATCGGCCGCATCATGGTGACGTGGGGCCCGCTCTCGGCGTGCTTCGTGTTCGTGAAGACCCTTGCGGCCTTCTACACGCTGCGCTTCTTGCCCGGCCTCGCCGAGGTGTGCTTCACGATATCGTCGTAGAGATTCGCACGCGTATCGATCGGGCTGAACGCATTCAGCGCTCGCGCCACGCGGTGTCCTCGTCGAGCGGATAGACGGGGCGCTCGAGCCGCGTGTAGCGGAAGAGCCCATAGTCCGATCCCGTGACGCCACGGCTGTCGCATTCGACCAGCCCCGCCGCGATCGGCACGAATACCGGCCGGCAATACATGCGCGACTTCAGCAGCAGAAAGCGCGCGCGGCGCGGATCGATGCCCACGCTCTCGAACACGCCGAGGTCCCACGGTTCGTGCGTGCGCTCGGTCACGACCAGCGTCGCCGCGCCCGTGTCGAGCACCGCCGCGCGTCCCATATACGCACGCTGGCCGGTATAGGTCGGGCCGGTGATTACGTATTCGCCATCGGTAATGGCGCGCACGACGCCGGTGGCCATGAACGGCGCGCGCGGCGCAGCGCCCTCGCGCGCGAGCTTGTTACCGATGCCGAGCGTCACGCGCGCGCCTACGCCCGCTTCGATCAGCGCGGCAACGGCCTCGGGATCGCACAGCGGACCGCTCACCATGCCCGTCAGCCCCTGCGCGAGTGCCGCCTCGAGCAGATCCATCGTGTCGCATGTTCCGCCCGACATGCAGTTGTCGCCGTGATCGAGCAGGAGCACGGGCTTGCCTGTGCCTTCGGCATCGTGCGCGTCCTGCGCGAGCCGCGCCGCTTGCGCGACCGACTCCGCGAGCGGCGGGCTGCGATAGACGAACTCACCGCGCTCGTCCCAGATCTGCCGCGCAATGCGTTCGGCCACCGCTTCCGCCGCTGCGGCATCGCCGTCGCCCACCACTACCACGCTGATGCACGGCGCGGGAATGTCCGCGAGAGAAAAGCCGGCGAGCACCGATACGGCCAGCATGCCCTCGGCCTCGGCAGCGCGCGCGGCCTCGACGGCGCGGCGCATCGCGCCATCGGCGCTCGCGCTGCGCAGGGTCGACGTGAGCAGCGGCGGACGCCGCCATGCGAGCACCGGGCGCGCGCGCCCCTTCACGCGCGCGAATAGCAGGCGCGCGGCGTGCTCTCCCGTCTCGTACATGTCCACGTGCGGATAGGTCTTGAAGCTCACCATCACGTCCGCGTTTTCGATCATCTTCTGCGTGACGTTGCCGTGCAGATCGAGCGCGACTGCGATCGGCGCATCGGGCAAGGTCGCGCGCACGCGTTCGAGCAGATCGCCTTCGCCGTCTGGCGTTTGCTCCGCAACCATTGCGCCATGCAGGTCGAGCAAGACCGCGTCGCAGCCCGGCGCGGCCGCAACGATCGCCTCGCAGATCGCCGCAAAGGCATCGGCGGCCACCGGCCCGCTCGGATTCGCCGATGCCGACACCGGCGTGACGATTTGCGCGCCCTCGCGCTCGGCCGCGTCGATGAACGCCGACATCGCCGTGCGCATGCCCTTGTTCTCGCGATACGCGTCCTCGCCCCACGCGGGGCCGTTGCCGCCGAACGCGGCCAGCGGCGTCGCGACCGGCGAGAACGTGTTGGTCTCGTGATTCATGCGCGCGATGAGGATTTTCATGCGAAAGCCTGCTATTCCCGTCAAAGTCTTATCTGTATTGGACGTGGGCGTTCGTGCAATTGTTGGACCACCATCTGACCCACCACAATATCGTGGCTTTACCCGGTACGTCTGGACGCCGGCGATAACCTTCGGACCCCACCCAGTGCGCCGGGTGAACCTCGAACGTTCATCCCGCAGCGCCGGTAAGCGCGAAGAGTTCTGCGCGCAGCGCCTTGGCGCGGTCGCGCTTCATGTGCTGCTCGAATTCAGCCTGCGCGTCGAGCCACAGCGAGTGCGCCTTCTCGTAGCGGCGCACGCCGTCCGCCGAAAGACGATAGACCAGTGTGCGCGTGTCGTGCTCCGCCGCGAACGCGAGCACGAGGCCGTCGCGCTGCAAGGGCTTGAGTGCACGCACGAGCGTCGTGCGGTCCATCACAAGGTCGTCGGAGAGTTCCGCAGCCGTGGCGTCCGGACGGCCCGCGAGACGCGAAAGAATCGTGAATTGCGCAGCCGTGACGCCCGCCTGCGAAAGATGGCGCTCATAAAGCTGCGTAACGAAGCGCGCCGCCTGCCGCAACGCGAAACAATTGCATTCCTCACGTGCCACTCGCTTTGCCATCTGTGATTACCTCGATTTGCTTCGTCCATCATGCGCCCTGCTCGCCTCGCTCGGCCCCGTCCGCGCCCGGCCATCATACTGTCTCGAGCGCGAGCGCGATACCCTGGCCGCCGCCGATGCAAAGCGTCACGACCAAATCGCGCCCAGTTCCGTCGCCTGCACGCCTTTTTGTGCGCCATTGTATGCGCCGATGGCGGTACGTACCGGGTGGCAGGCTGCTTTCGCCGAATCGATGCTCGTGATTCGTGGCACGTTTTATGGCACGCCATCCAGGCAGTGCGAAATTCCAGCGCGCGAGCGTCGCTATGCAATTACGCCACTGCCGGGAAATCAAGCGTCGTATCGTTGACCCGGTTTACGAGGTTCGTGAATGTGATCGACGTGATGGCAAGCGCAATCTCCACGATCTGGCGCTCCGTATAGCCTGCGCCGCGAATCGCATTCACCTCGGCTTCGGCAACCGTGCCGTGCGTGCGCACCAGCACGCGCACGAAATGCACCAGCGCATCGCGCTTCGCGTCGCCGGTTGCAGCGCCGGCGCGAAGCTGCTTCATGGCTTCGGGGGAAAGACCCGCGGCCTTGCCTGCCAGCGTATGCGCAGCGATACAGTAGTCACAGCCCGCTACTTCGCTCACCGCAAGCTTGACGGCTTCGATATCGGGCTTCGTAAGCGAGCCGCCGGCCAGCACCGCATCAACGGCCAGCATCGCGCCGAGTGCTTCGGGGCTGTGCGTGCCGATGGTGGCATAAGCGTTCGGCACCTTGCCGATGGCCTTGCGGATCTTCGCGAAGATTTCGGCGGCTGCGCCCGTGGCGGCTTCGGGACGAATGGCGGAAAGACGGGACATGATCGACTCCTTGAGTTGAATTGCACTGACTGCGTTGCGTAGCCATCGTCGATGGCATGCAGTCACTTTAGTCGCGCGCCCCCAAGCTATTAATGCCAGAATGACGCGACTTCATGCCCATTCGTCTCATCCATGCCGCCCATGGACATCCTCAGCCGCCTGCTCACGCTCATGCCCGTCGCGGGCCGCCTCGACGTGCGCTGCCACTTCGGCGCGCCGTGGCGCATCGATCAGCCCGCCGCCGACGCGCGCGAGATCCGCTATCACGTGATGTTGAGCGGAAAGGCCATCGTCGAGGATGCGCACGGCGCACCCACGGCCCTGCATGCGGGCGACATCGTGCTGTATCCTTCGGGCGCGCCCCATCTGCTGCACGATGGCAGCGGCGCGCCGCCGGCCGCTGTCGAACGGCGCTTCGAGCACGGTCATGCGGTCGAAACCAACCTTGCCGAAAACCGCGCCGCCGATGTGCTCTGCGGCAGCTTCCTGTTGCCCGCCGTTCCGCAGCGCCTGCTGCGCGAGAATCTGCCCGCGCGGCTCGTGGTGCACAGCGCCAGTGCCGGCGACAACCCGCCCGAGCGTCTCGTGCGCCTGATCGCGCTGCTGCGCGACGAGGCGCTCGACGCGCAGCCCGGCAGCGAATCGCTCGTCAACCATCTTTCGGGTGCGCTCTTCGCGCTCACGCTGCGCTATGCAAGCCGTGCCGATGTGCCGCCGCGCGGCCTGCTCGCGCTCGCACGGCAACCGCGCCTGCAACCGGCCATCGACGCCATGTTCGATGCGCCCGGCAAGCCGTGGACGCTGCCGGAGCTCGCCGCGCTGTGCCACATGTCGCGCGCG
Organism: Paraburkholderia sp. A1BS-2L; assembly: GCF_051125205.1. Taxonomy (NCBI): domain Bacteria; kingdom Pseudomonadati; phylum Pseudomonadota; class Betaproteobacteria; order Burkholderiales; family Burkholderiaceae; genus Paraburkholderia; species Paraburkholderia sp. A1BS-2L. The sequence goes on along the minus strand of NZ_CP120430.1, from coordinate 298,113 downwards.
ACGTTCGCGCGCCACTTCGACGAAGCAATCGGGCGCAGCGCAACCGAGGTGCTCACCGACATCCGCATGACGCTCGCCGGCCGCTTGCTCGCGCAAGGTGGCCAGCCGGTAGCCGAGATCGGCGAGTTCGTGGGCTATCAGTCCGATGCCGCGTTTCAGCGCAGCTTCAAGCGACACGTGGGGATGACGCCCGCGCAATGGCGCGCTACAGTGCGCGCGGGTACATGAGCGCCATGACCCAAACGACTGCTCCGGCCGCACGCAGATTCGCACCGCGGCGCGCATGGTCATCCGCCTCGAGCCGCGCGCGTGGCCGCCATACTTGCGCCCGCCGCGACCACCTCGCCGCTCTGACTCCAGCCGCCACCCAGCGACCGGTAGAGCGCCACCGCCGCGAGCGCGCGCTCGCGCTGCGCGTCGTTGAGCAGATCGGTATCGGCAAGCCAGGTCTGCTGCGCGCTCAGCACGTCGAGAAAGTCGGTTGCGCCGCCCTTGTATAGCTGATTCGCGAGTTTGAGCGCCTGCCCGGAAGACGCCACGGCGTCGCGCAACTGCTGCGTCTGTCCCGCCGTGCTCACGAGGTCGCTGCGGCTGTCCTCCACTTCGCGCAGCGCCTGCAACATCGTCTGCTGCAAGTTCAGTTGCGACTCGCGCATGCGGCTCTCGTTCTGCTCGATGTCGGCGGTGATGCGGCCCGCGTTGAAGATCGGGCTCGTGGCGCTGAGTGCCGCGCTGAAAAGATTGTCGGTAAGCGTGGGCAGGCCGAGATACGACGAAGCGAGCACGCCGTCCGTGAGATTCAACGTGAACTTCGGATAGCGCTCCGCGCGCGCGACGCCCACTTCCGCAGCGCGCTGCTGCACGGTCGCGTAAGCGGCCTGGATGTCGGGGCGGCGCAGCAGGGCCTCCGAGGGCAGCGATTGCGGCACGCTCGCGGGCGCGGCGGGAATCGGCGCGGGCTCAGCCAGCGCAAGCTGCGCAACCGATTCGGGTGTGCGCCCCGTATACACCGCGATCAGGTTCAGTTGATGATCGACGCTCGCCTGCGCACGCGGAATGCGTGCCTGCAACTCGCTCAACTGCGTTTGCGCGCGCGATACGTCGAGTTGCGTCGAAAGGCCATATTTCAGGCGGTCCTGAGTCAGCTGCCACGTGCGTTGTCTGATCGATACGTTATCCTGGAGTATCTTTAATTCGGCTTGTGCCCAACGCAAGTCCATATACGCCGACGCGGTGTCCGCCGCCAGCGCGAGCCGCACTGCGTCCAGCGCGTGTTGCTGGCCCACCAGATTCGCCTGAGCCGCGAGCAGTTCGAGGCGCTCGCCGCCGAATACGTCGGGCGACCAGCCCAACGCCAGACCCGCGCCCGCCTGCTTCACGTAGCCGAGCGGCGGCGGCGTGTTCTGCCGCGCGTACGCGCCGCGCGCCGTGAAGTCCAGTTGCGGCAGCAGCGCGGCGTGCTTCTGCGTCGTGATCGATTGCGCCTGCTTCACACGCTCGGCGGCGGCTTGCAGGTCGAGATTGCCGCTCAGCACGGTAGACAGCAGCGCGTCGAGCGTCGGGTCACCAAACTGGGCCCACCACGCGCGCACGTCGACGGCATCCGCAGGCGCGTCGATGCGCCATGCGGCAGGAGCCGTCGCCTGCACGGCGGCAGGCAGGTCGGCGTGCTGCGCGGGCTGCACGGCGCAGGCGGCCAACACGGCCGCCGCTAGCGCCGCGAGTCCCATGCGTGCCGAGCTCCGGAAACGTTGGTTTATCGATAGCATAGGAAACCTCATGAACTCAGTGAGCATCGGGCGGCGGCGCCCCATGGATCGGATTTGAGAACGCCACACAGGCAATGGCAACCACGAAACACAGCGAGAGTACGAAAAACGTATCGGAGAACGTCATCACCTGCGCCTCGCGCAGCACGAGCGCATGCAGTTGCGCAAGGCTCGCTTGTGACGCGTCGAGCGTGTTGCCTGCTACGGAGGCCCAGTGGCCCGTGCTCCCCGCGAGCAAGGTCTGGACTTGTGGCACGCCTTGCACGACGTGCTCGTTCAGGCGCAGATAGTGGAAGTTGAGCCGGTCGTTGAGCATGGTCGAGCTGACCGCAATGCCGATTGCGCCGCCCAGATTGCGCATCAGGTTGAACAGGCCGCTTGCCGACTTGAGCCGCGAGGGCGGCAGCGAGCCGAGCGACATCGTGACGATCGGGGGAATCGCGAACTGCTGGCCCACGCCACGCAGGGCCTGCGGCAGCAGGAATTGCTGCCAGCCCCAGTCGTGCGTGATCGGCACGTACAAATAGCAGCCGAGGCCGAAGCAAACGAGGCCGAACAGCATCAACACCCGCAGGCTGAAAAAGCGCGTAGCGAAGGCATAAACGCCGAGCGCGAGCATCTGGAACACGCCCACCGAGAGCAGCGAAAGCCCGATCTGCAACGAGCTGAAGCCGCGCACTTCGGCGAGAAAGAGCGGCGTGAGGAACACCGCCACGAAAATGCCGATGCCCGTGACGAACGAAAGCAGGCTGCCGATGCCGAAATTGCGCACCGCGAGCGCGCGCAGGTCGACCACCGCATCCTTCGCGGTGAGTGCGTGCACGACGAAGAGAAAGCCGCAGATCGCCGAGATCCATGCGCAGGCCACGATGGCGTCGTCGCCGAACCAGTTCTTGCGCGGGCCTTCTTCGAGCACGTATTCGAGGCAACCGAGAAAGCCGCACATCAGCACGATGCCGAGATAGTCTCCGCGCTTGATGAGCGAGAGATCGGGCTCGTCGATATGCACGTACTTCGGCACGAGCGCGGCCACGGCGATGCCCGGCACGAGGTTCAGGTAGAACAGCCAGTGCCACGACCACTGGTCCGTGATCCAGCCGCCTATCACGGGGCCGAGCGTGGGTGCGAGCGAGGCGAGCGCGCCGATGGTCGTGGACGCCACAAGCCGCTGCTTGCCCGGAAACAGCACGAAGGCCGTGGTGAACACGGTGGGGATCATCGCCGCGCCCAGCGCGCCTTGCAGCGCGCGAAACATGATCATCGACTGGATGTCCCAGGCGAGACCGCACAGCATGCTCGTGATCGTGAAGCCCACCGCCGAGGCCACAAACAGCCAGCGCGTGGAGAACACCTTCGAGAGCCAGCCGGACAGGGGGATCACCATGATCTCGGCGATCAGGTAGGCGGTCTGCACCCAGGACAGCTCGTCCTGGCTCGCGGAAAGCCCGCCCCCGATATCGCGCAGCGAGGAGGCGACGATCTGGATGTCGAGCGTGGCCATGAAAAAGCCGATGCACATCAGCGCAAAGGCGAAGGCGCGCTGCGCCATGGGCTGCTCGTGCGGCGCGAGCTTGAGGTGCGCCGCGCGGGCCTCGTGCCCGGCCGTTACAGGGCGTACTTCGATGATGGAAGTCGTGTCGTTCATGGCGTGCCGCCCTCGTTCAGCGCGCGGAGGCGCCGGTCTGCGCGCCGTCGCCCAGATGCACCGTCACCGTGGCGGAAAGACCGGGCCGCAGCACGCCTTCCATGCCTTGCGGCACCTTCACGCGGATGCGCACCGGCACGCGCTGCACGATCTTCGTGTAGTTGCCCGTGGCGTTCTCGGGCGGCAGCACGCTGAAGGTCGCGCCCGTGGCGGGCGCGAGGCTTTCCACCGTGCCGTGCAGCGTGCCGCTCGCGGCGTCGAGTGCGACGTCGGCGCGGTCTCCTGCGTGAATTTTCTTGAGCTGGTCTTCCTTGAAGTTCGCGTCCACCCAGAGGTCGGTGGCCGGCACCACCGTGAGCAGCGGCGCGCCCGCGTTCGCGAGCATGCCCACCCGAGCCGTGCGGTTGCCGACGTAACCGTCCACCGGCGAGCGGATCGTCGTGTAATCGACGTTGAGCGCGGCGAGACGCCGGTTCGCCTCGGCGGTCGCCACGCGCGCCTCGCCGTCGGCGATCTGCGCGGCGAGCACGTCGAGCTGGCGTTGCGCGGCCACCACCGCTGCGCCGCTCTTCGCCACCGAGGCCTGCGCTTTCGCATAATCAGCATCGGCGCGCTCGACCAGCTGATTCGACACGGCATCGTCTTTCACGAGTTCGCGGTAGCGCGTCTGATCCTGCGCGCTGCGAATGAGCTCCGCGTCCGAGGCGCGCACTTCGGCCTGATGCTGGCCGATCACCGCGGCCTGCAGCGTGCGCTGCGCTTCGAGCTCCGTCACTGCGGCGCGCGCGCTCGCGAGCTCGGCGTCGGCCTGCGCGAGCTTCGCGTCGTAGTCTCGCGCGTCGAGCCGCATGAGCACCTGATTCGCATGCACGCGCTCGTTGTCCTGCACGAAGATCCCGGAGACGAAACCGCTCACGCGCGGCGCCATCACCGTGACGTTGCCGCCCACGTAGGCGTCGTCGGTGGTTTGTATGAAGCGCAACACGAAAAACCAGTAGCCACCCGCGATCGCGAGCACAAGCGCCACCGCGCCCACCGCGAGACGCCTCCAGGGCAGGCCGACGCGCTCGCGCCGCGATTCAGCCGGCGCGGGTGTGGAAGGACTCGACATGACGATCACCTGTGCATATGCACTATAAAAATTAAAAAAAGCCGCCGAACAACTGAAAGCGGCCCATGCGTGAATCACCGGAAACTTCCGACCACGCGCGTAATTACCCTCGCGCCACGGCCACGCGACAGGCGGCATGCGGCATGCATCGCTCCGAAGCGCTGCTCGAACTCGTCTTGCGCCGCGCGCCAATGCACACCCGCTCGCCAAGCCGCGCAAGGCCCGCCGGCGCAAGTGCGAAGCGACGGCGGCGGCAATCGCTTGCGCCCGCCGTGTCCTTCACCAGAGCGTTGCACAGGAGCGGACGCAGTGCGCGCAAAAGCGTCGGGCATTTCTGTGTATATGCACAGATTAGCTGACCAGACGGCTCAGCACAACCGTCGCGCGCGGCATCACTCTATGACTGCGCCGACAACAATCGCCGCTGCACGCGCCAACAATCTTTCAGTTTTGTTTCTCAATCACGGTCACGATACAGATTTTGTATCCGCATGTATCCGCGCTGCCAGCCGATACACAGCGTTGCACCCGCCCCTCACTCCCGACACAAGCGAGATACGTGCGCGCAGTCAAATACTTCCATGGCAGGACGCAATGCAGCACCGAACGAAAACCGGAACGCGATACCCGCCTGCAAGCCCTTTAAATTTTCTTCTGGAGAACACCGTGAACCTCGTCAAATCGCTCATCGTTGCCGCCACCATCGCCCTGCCCGCTCTCTCGTTTGCCCAGTCGACCCAGCCGCTCACGCGCGCCCAGGTACATCAGGAACTGGTCGCACTGGAACAGGCCGGCTACAACCCTTCCGCAGACGAAACGCAGTACCCGAGAAACATCCAGCAGGCCGAAGCACGCCTGCACGCGCACGACCGTGTCGCCACGGCGTCTTATGGCGGCTCGGCCGCGGGCACTTGGGCCTCGGGTGCCCGCGTGGACGGCTCCGAGATTCCCGGTCTTGGCCCGATTTTCGCGCATTCGTGAGTTGACCTTGCTGCGCGAGAGGCGCAGCTTTCCTGCGCCTGGTGGGTACGCCTTATTGCAGCCACAGCCAATTTGCTTATGGAGGCCCAGCAGGTTTACTTCCTTCTGTCACGCTAACGATTCGTTGATCACTGTTTGCATCAGCGGGACTTTCCTGCATCGAGACCGAGGAACGGAAACGGCTGCGCGGGCTGAAAGTCTGCGGAAACTTCGCCACTGAAGGTATTGCGCTGATCCTTGCCGAGGTCGAGACGCCTGACGGGCGCGCCCGAGGAAAAGTCCACCTTCTTGAGGTCGACCCAGAACGTGTTGGGGGTAAGGGCGGATTCGAAGAAGTAGAGCATGCGCTTATGGTCGACAACGGTGCGCCAGCGCGTGGATGAGATATTCGGTTCATTCTCAGCGCTAATTCCGTATGGCACCGACACGTTGCGAATTACGCTGAAAACGCTGGCGAGTGCGATGTCAGGGTCTTCGCTCTTGGGGATCGCGTTGATGTAAAACGAGGCGCGCGCAAAGCGGTCGGCCGCGCGATTGGTGCCCGGTAGCCAGGCGGTGCCGCCGATCTGCTTCCAGTACGCGTTCTGGGCGAGTTGTTCGTCGAAGGTCGGTGAATTGGTCATGACCTGATACTGCCGGCCGTGGTGGACGACCTGCTTGCCGCCGATGTACTCGATGATGGCGCTGTCGCCGGTGGCGTCCGACATCGAGAGGTGCAGTGTGGCGAGACGCTGGTCTCCGGGGACGTTGTCCGTGACGATGGTGAAGGGCTCTTTCCTGAGCGCGTCCACGGCTTCCGAAACGGTAGCGAAGTTGTCGAGTACGTACTGCGCCCATGCGGCGATGGTCAGTCCGGGTTTCGAGTTCTTGTCGAAAGGCGGATATTGTGACTCGGCGAGCCAGAGCAGTTGCGCAGCGAGGCCCTTTTCGTTCATGCCGTCGGTGGTGGAGACGTCGTAGCCGGTTGCGACGACGCTGCCGTATCTGGCAACCCACTTCAGTGAGTTCGGACCGGCCTTGCCGTTGCGCGCGATACCACGCGGAAGAATGTAGAGATGGGTGGCGACGTCCTGCTTCCAGTCCATCGAGCGGCCCGTGATGACGTCGTTGTCGGCGCCCAGATAGACAACCCGCGTGCAGGCGAGCGACGCGGCCGGCGTGACGAGCAGCGTCGTTACAGCGACAAGACAGGACAAAACCGAACGAAGCGCGTGGCGCATGGCTACTCCTGCTCTGCTGAGGGAATCCCGGATGCCTCGAACGCTATGCTCGGGGCGCGCGCGGCCGCCTGCGTATTGATTGGCCCTCTGCATATCGGCCGACGAAAGCCAGGCCGGTCTACCTCAGGATTACCCGCAAACAGTCGTGTCCGGTCTATTTGCGGTGGGCGACTCCCTCAACCCCGCGAGGAGTTTATGCCAAAGCCGGGCCGACGGCTCCAATCAAGCGAAGCGCACTCAGCCCTTTTTTGTCTGCGCCAGCCATTGGTCGAGACTGATGCGGCCGATCCGTGCATCGCCGAGCGGGACAAGCGATTGTTCCTCGACACGGCCGCCGTAGTAGAGCGCATCGCGATCCGTCACGACCGGGCGGCCATCGCCCACCGATTTCAGATAGCGCGAGACGATCTCCGCGAACGGTCCGCGGTCGGGGCCGGCGATGTCGACCGAGCCGTTCAGCGGCGCGGCGAGCGCGACCTCAGCGAGGGCTGCCGCGACGTCATCCGCGGCTATCGGCTGAAACAGCCCGTCCCCAACACGCACCGTCCCGCCTTCTGTGCCGTAATCGGCGATGGCGCCGATGAATTCCATGAACTGGGTCGCGCGCACGATCGTGTAAGGCACGCCCGCCGCCTCGATCGCTTCTTCCTGCGCAACCTTGGCGACGAAATACGCATTCTCCGGTGTGCGTTCGCAGCCGACGATGGACAGTGCGACGTGATGGCGTACCCCAGCGGCCACTTCCGCCTTGCCGAGGTTGCGCGCCGAGTTGCGGAAAAAGTCGAGCACCGCCTGGGGCTCCCACGACGGCGCGTTCGCCACATCCACGACGACGTCCGCACCCGCTAGCGCGCCGCTCAAGCCCTCCCCCGTCACGGCGTTCACACCGTTACGCGGCGACGCGGCAAGCGCCTCATGTCCCGCATCGCCAAGCAGCTTCACAAGACGCGACCCGATCAGGCCGGAACCACCGATTACGACGATCTTCATGACAGATTCTCCAGATGAGAGGCAATGAACGCGCGAAAGCGCCTGGCGGGTCGCATCGACCGAAAGATTTCGCCGCCGGCGCATCGCGTGAGGCTATTGTGGGAAGATCATGAACCATCGAAAAGTGCCAAGAATTACCGTTTCGACCAGGCCAAGTCATTTCCGAGCTCCTTGCCAGCAAGACAGTCATGCCCGCGCCGCCCGCCACCTTCACCATCGATATCGATCGCCAGCAGCACTCGCCGATCTACCTGCAGATCTGCGAGCGCTTCAGAACGGCGATCGCTGCCGGGCACCTGCGTCCCGGCGACCGCGTGCCCGCCCTGCGCAGCCTCGCCACCCAGCTGAATACGGCGCGCGGCACGGTCGAACTGGCCTACACGATCCTGGTCGACGAGGGCTACCTGCAAATGCGCGGTGCGGCAGGCACCTTCGTGTCACCGTCGCTGCCGGCGTCGGTCACGCGGCATGCGCAGGTCGCGAGGGAGTCGAACGGCAGCCAAAACACGAAGGGAAAGGCCGCGCCGGAAGCACCGGCCGACGTGCGCGGCGCGCCCGTGGCGCCGCGCACGCTTGCCATCGCTGCCGCCATGAGCGGCGAGCCACGACCGTTGCAGCCCGGGTTGCCGGCACTCGACGCGTTTCCCATCAAGGTATGGAATCGTCTTGTTTCACATCGCGCGCGCAGCGGCGAGCGCGCGATGTTCGCGTACCCCGATCCGGCGGGATACCGGCCCCTGCGCGAGCACATCGCCACCTATCTCGGGTTGTCTCGCGGGGTGACCTGCCTGCCGGAGCAGGTGTTCGTGACCGGCGGCTATCGTGCGACGCTCGAACTCGTATTGCGCAGTCTCGCCCGCCCGAACGATCGCGTATGGTTCGAAGATCCGGGCTATCTGCTCGCGCGCGGTTTTCTGGCCGAGACCGGCGTTCAGCTCATAGCGGTACCGGCGGATGATGAAGGCATCGACGTCGAACGCGGCAAACGCCTGGACGCGCAGGCGCGCTTCGCGCTGGTCACGCCGTCGCATCAGAGCCCGCTCGGGCGCACGCTGTCTCTCGCGAGGCGCATGGCGCTGCTGGACTGGGCAGAGCAGGCATCGAGCTGGATCATCGAAGACGATTACGACAGCGAGTTCCGTTATCTCGGCCGTCCTTTGCCGGCGCTGAAAAGCCTCGACCGGCACGATCATGTGATCTATTGCGGCACGTTCAGCAAGGTGATGTTTCCCGGTTTGCGGCTGGCGTATGCGGTGGTGCCGGAGCGGGCCGTCGAGCGCGTCGCCAGGGTGGCGTACAGCATGAATGCCGGATCGCCGACGCTGTTCCAGGCAGCGTTGGCGGATTTCGTCGAGCGGGGGCATTTTGCAAGGCATCTGAAGCGCATGCGTGCGTTGTACGGGCAGCGGCGCGTGCTGATCGTGCGCGCTCTCGAGCAGGCTTTCGGCGAACGGCTGACTGTCGAATTGCCGCCGGGGGGCATCCAGTTCGCGGTGCGCTTCGCCGAAGGCCCTGATGGTCCGGTCGACGACGTCGCCGTTGCTGCGCGCGCACGCGAGGCGGGGCTCGCGGTGCTGCCGCTTTCGATCTGGTACGCGAATGGCCGTACGCAACACACACCGCGCGGCCTTGTAATGGGCTTCGCGAACGTCGCCGATGCGGGTGAGGCCGCCCGGCTCGCGCAGACGTTGCGCGAGTGTCTTGAGGAGTGACGCAGATGCCGGCCTCGCTTCACTTGACTCGACACGCCCGATTCGCTGCTGCCAGCATTCGACATATCCGCCAGTTGCCTCGCAGGGAAATTCGATCAACTCAAGCACAGCGGTTCGCGCCGTCCGCGGCGTGGAACGCACGGCAGTGCGATGGACGCGCCAAGGCGCCGGACGCGCTGCAGCTGTAAGCGGTGGATCGCTTCACCGAACGGCCATACGGACTCCGCCCCCGACGCTGAGCGCACAGGCCGGGGGGGCAATCATGCCCGGTGGCGGCTCAACGACCCGTTTCAGGTATCGCCCCGGCTGTGCTCTCGCTGTTCATGGCGTTGCACCTCCCACGTGTCCAGTTCGAGCAGCAGGGCGTCGATCGCGCATAACTGCGCTTTCGTGACGTGCCCCGAGTCGAGCAGCCGGTAGAGCCGCTGGCGCCAGTACCCGGCAGGCAGGATGGACGCGCCGGCGTCCCTCCAATCTGAGGACCGCACCGCGCGGGTGATGTGTGCAATTTCCTGGTCGAGCAATGTCATCGTGGTGCCCCTCCCTTAGGGTTACCAATGGCTTGTCGATGCCTTCGTCACCGCACTGCTCTCGCCTCACAGGCGATCGCCAGCGCGCTCGCGCGGCATGACAGCTCTTTTTCCTGACGCTCAGATGCCTCTCGAATATTTCGTTCGAACGAGCACCTCCTCAAGACGGACCGTCGCCTATGTGCACGAGGCTCCGGCATGATCGCGTGGCGCTGCCGGCAAGCCTGGGTCGCCGGGTCAGGCATTGTCCGGACGGCAAATTCCAAACGAGGGCTTCTCGGCGCCCCTTCGGCTCATACAGGCGTTTCAGGCAGCGTCGATTGATACCTCAGTCGCAGCCGCGGCTGTCATGAACCTGATCACCGGAAATCCTCAGGCAATTGAGAAGAGTATAGGCATAGCATTTCATCTGACAAGGCAAGCCACCCCCAAAGGTGTCACCGGCCTCGAACGGTTACGCTTTTTGCTGGACTTCGAGTATGTGATCGGCCCGCGAGCTCATCGGCGCAACGCTGGGACACCCAGAAACGGACCGGCGCGGCGACCACTAGCTGCACCTGACAGGAAAGCGAAGAAGGCGGGGGGAGACTGGTAGCGTGGCTGCCGCCGGTTCATTCCCTGAGGTGCTTCCTTCATGTATTCCGATTCGATTCGATGGCCGCCTGCCGCCATCAAATTGGCCATAGACCACTCTAGACGTTAACTCAACCTGCTAACTCCAACAGCTATTTGCATATTCCCTCTGAGGATTAGATTACGCAGCAGGTGTCGTTTTGACTGGACAAGGAGAAGCGATGAACCTGCCATTCCATTACCCCCACCCTCCTTAGTGCGCCGCGATTCCCCCATGCCATTGAGGCAGATGATTGCAAACAATTGCGGGCGCTGCTTATCCGGTTAGACCACACAGCAATACGATGATCGATTCACCATATTCAAAATTGCGAAGCTCGAACGTGGCTTATCCGGCGACGGCCTTTTCGTCACGCGTCGTTCAGCTATCGGCGTAAGCGGGCCGTGCCTGAAAGCTGTCAGTTGGGATCTTCCGGGTGCTTCGCGGCTCATTTTTGTTAGCAATCCATATTAAATCAATTAAGCGGATGAAATGCCCATAGCGGTATTGCCGTCTTGTGTGCGGGAAGAATTCCGACAAGGCCGGCACTTGACGAAGTATTGAAGAAACAAGAACAGCCGATGCACGGGTAACGGTTTTGTCACGCCGACCTGAGGCACTTAGACCAAGACATCCATTTCGTTTGCTCCGCCATGCTCTGGCGGATCTCGAAACCATCGGGGAGCACGGGGGCTTCATGCCTTTCCGGGTCTGCCCGACCACTTCAACAGGAGTTGTCAGCCATGACCCAGAAACCTCCCAGCATCAGGACGCCTGTGGCGCAAGCCGTGGCCAGGCCCTACGCCCGGTCAACCGGCGCTGCTTCGCCCCGCCTCGAGACCGAAACGAAATTCATGCAGCAATACCGGATCGCTGCGGCTGTACACGGCGGAGGAGACATTGTCGCCGTACGCAACGGCAACGGTCGGGTCGAAGCCTTCACCGTCGGCACCGACGGTACCGTCTGGAATTTTTTCCCTGACCCGGCGAGCGACACCGGCTACAGCGCAATAAGCACGGGCCTGGCCGCGCGCTGGGTGGTGGCAGGCCTGAATTCCGCGGGACGTATCGTGCTATTTGCGGCAAACAATCTGAACCTGAACTACGTCGTCGAGACCAGCAAGACAGGATCCGACCGCTGGTCAAGCGTGATGACCGCCACCTTGCCGCTGCCCGTCAACGCGACGGCCATCGCCGGCCTGTATGCCGCGCAGATAGCAGGCAAGCTCTATGTGGCTGCGCTCACCAAATTCCAGAGCGCGTCCCCCGGCAGCTCCTATTCCCTGGCGACGTCCATCTGGGATCAAAAACCAGGCGTATTCCAGTCCACTTCCGTGACCCTGTCTTCGCTCAATTGCGTCTGGTCCGGATCATCAGCCAGTACCGCCGAATTCACGGTGCTCGATACGGTATTCCTCGGCTATAACGTCTCGACGCAGCAGGTCAAGCGCTATCCGTTCGCGGCCACATTCAAGTCCATTGCCGTCGCGACGAGCCTCGACCCCGCCGGCAACAACAGGTATTTCAGTGTGCTGTCGGACGGCAACCTTTACCAGATGGTGGGCGGCTCGGGCGGCCTCCCCTATAGCTGGGCTCAGGTGACCCAAAGCATGAGCTTTCGGGACGTGCAAAGCGCCGTGTCCGCGTCCGGGCAGATCGAACTCTTCACGCTCGACACCGGCGCGCGGCTATGTCATTTCGCGCCGGATCAGCAATCGGCCACGGGATGGTCCAACACCATGGCGATCCAGACGGGCGTGGCGTTGCTGGGGGTTACCCAACTCGACCAGGGAAACATCGAAGCCTTCACGGTAGGAACGACCCAGGCCACGCTCAGCCACCTGATCAAGGAGCAGGACAGCGGCAACTGGCAGATTTCGCCTCTGGAGGTGCCAACCTCGGGGCAGGTCGAGGAATTCATCTCCTACTCCACCGACCTGATGGTCTATGACGCCGCCGGCGCGCCATTGCCCAACGCCCCTGTACAGGTTTGGGCTTCGTCGCAAACCCAGATCGTCGTCAACGGCGCGAGCTACACCGTGGATGCCCATACGCCCGCCAACCTCACCTGTTCGCCCGGCGGCACCCTGAGCATCACGCAAGGCACAGGCATGCTCGGCATTCCCGCGCTGCAGATCAATCTGGTCAACCTGATGCCGTCGGGGCAAGCGATCGCACTCGAACAATACGCCGGGGTACAGGAGCAACTCGCCACGGTCAGCGGCACCGACCTGATGAACGCACGCACGGCCGATGGGCAGTACCTACTGCAAGACCAGTACCGCACCGTCGAACAGACCAATGAACTGGCATCGGCCTTCAACCAGTGCATGGCGATCACGCAGTCCGCTTATGTGAAGCGCGCGTTGCAGACGCCGGTTCTCGGGGCGGCGCCCAAGGTGGGTGTGTCATGTGTCGATGCCGACAGAACCACCGACCTCACCCGTTTGGGCGCGGCGACCCAAGCCCGGCATTGGCAGCTCGAATTCAGCGCTGGGAAGCCCAAATTCCGCACGATGACGGCCGAGCAGGCCGAACACCTGATCCACGAAAAACGTGCCCGGCACGTGTTGACCACGCAAGCAGCGGGTGGCATCCTGGACTGGTTCGGCAGCATCGGCGATTTCGTCGAAGGGGTGGTCAGCGGCATCGTGAACGTTGTCGACACCATCATCACCACGGTCGGCAGCGCCGTCAAAGCGGCCATCACCTTCGTGGTCAACGGCGTGCAGTACCTCTTCGAGACCGTGGTGCAGTTCGTGCAGGATGCCTTCGACCTTGTCGAAGTGTTCTTTGCCCAGGTGAAGGTGATCTTCGAGCAGATCTTCGAATGGCTTGGCTTCGTGTTCTCCTGGCCGGACATCCTGCGCACCCACGATGCGCTTTACTACACGCTGGAGCAATTCCTCGACTTCCTTCCCGGCGCGGTCGGCGGCATCCAGACCAGGTTCGACCAGGGCATCGCCCAGGTCAAGGACCAGATAAGCGCCATCTTCGACCAGTTGGTCAACAGCGTAGGCGGGACGTCGACGCTGGGCGGCTACACCGACTCGAAAACGCCGACAGCGCCGGTCTACAGCTCCGGCAACGCCAACAACATCGTGCTCAACGCCACCGTGGAAAACTCGCCCGCGGCGAAGCAAACCACGGTGGTGCCGCCATCCAACACCGGCCCATGGGACATCCTGACCCAGCAGATCCAGAACCTGGCAACTTCGGTGCAGAACGATCCGGCGTTCAATGATGCCCTCGCGTACATGAACAACCTGGGCGGCAGTCCGGACCAGATCTTCAGCCAGTTGCTCAGCGCGCTGTTGCGCGTCATGCAGGGTCTCGCCAACGCCATGCTTTCGGGCGTTCAGGCCGTCGTCGATGGGGTGCTGCAACTGGTGCAGACGTTCCTGAGCTCGCTCAAGGACCTGTTCACCGCCGACTGGAACATCCCCTTCGTGACCCAGTTCTACGGCTGGCTGACCAATGGATCGCAACTGAGCCTCGGTGACCTGTTCGCACTCGTGCTCGCGATTCCCTCGACCATCATCTACAAGGCAATCTACGGCAAGGCACCCTTCCCCGACCAGGCGAGCGTGGACAGCTTCAAGGCTTCTTTCAGCGCGCAAACGATGCTGGCCAACTCCGGCCTCGCGCCGACCAGCGCAACGGGCAAAGCCGTATCGGTCAAGGCAACCCGGGCACAGGCCACGCCCGCCGCGGAAAGTACGCCGAACGCCGCGCAAGAGCTCATGGGCATTGCCTCCGTGGTCTCCATGGCAACCTATGCCTTTATCTCCGCCGCCCTCGATGTACGGCCGACCACCGGGACAGGCGTGGTGGACCCGCTGACCAAGACGCTCACGAAGTTCGCCCTGGGCGGCGAGATTGTCGCGCAGGCCGCTGCCTGCCCGTGGATCTTTTCGTCCGGCGGACCGGACTGCGCAACAGCGGAGGGCGCAGGCAAGTGGATGTACATCTACACCTCCCTGGGTGTGGTGCTGGATTCGGCCTTCACGATCTACGACGAGGCCTTCCCCGAGAACAACGACACCATTTGGGGCATTGTGCTGGCCTCGCTCTATGGCGTGGGTCACGCGGTGGTCACCGGTGTCACTTTCACCAAGATGTCGGGCTATTCGCAGGCCGGCAACATCGTGATGCTCATCCCCGAGATCGGCAAGTTGCTCAAGCTGCCGGCTGTCGAAACCGCCACCAGTGGGATCTCGCTGGTCGTGATCGCAGCGGCGGATGCGCTATGCCTCACGTCTGCCGGCATCCTGGGCTTCGTCGATCTGAACAGCTCGAGCAACGCGTCACTTCGCGTAGCCGCCGTGCCTGGCGCCGTGCCTCGCCTCGGACTCGACGCCATGCTGACGGCCACGCGCGACCCCGCACCCGGCGCTGTGCCCGAAGCCGTGCCGGCGCTCGCCGTCTGATCCAGTTGAACCAGAGATGCCGGCAACCGTCGGCATCTCTGCCCGCGCCTCGTAACCATCGCTATCCACCGACTTTCTCACCCCTCCCAACAAGGAGACCGTCATGCTCGTTCGTATACCTAAGAGCTCCGCTTTCGTGAGCCGCACGCCTGTGGGCCTGCCTCTGGTGCTGGTCCAGGGCACGAGTGAATTCAACGGGACCTACCTGCGGCCCAATTCGGGCAACACCGGAACCGTTCCTGCCGGCGGGCCATACTCCGCCTCGCCGGACATCTGGTTCGCCGGCAGCACGCCCATCGCGAACTATCAAACAGCGCTCGCCACTGACGCGAGCTACGCCACGTCGTCGAACAACAACATCTACTCAGGCCAGACCAACATCCTCTACGTGCGCGGCAAGAACGGCGCCACCGCGAACAGGACCAACACGGTGCAGCTGTACTACGCCCCCTCCGGCATCATCAATGCACCGAGCCAGTGGCAGAACAACGTCATCAAGACGGACACCGGAGGCACCTACGGCAACATCGCCAACCTGGCTCCCGGCACCGTGGGCGTGTGCGATGCGACCTTCGTGTGGACCAATGTCGCCCCTCCCCCTCCGGGCAGCGACCACTACTGCGTGTTCGCCCAGTTCAACGACGCCAACAACAGCAATCCCTTCCCGAGCGTCGATACCGCATTGGACATGGGCGCCCTGATCATGAACAATCTGGGCTGGGGATGGCGCAACACGTCGATGATCTCGGCCACGCCGACCTGGCAGTACACGACGCCGCTAAACATTCCGAGCGACTATCCCACCACCAATAGCTATTCCATCTTCATCGCGCCCACGGGCTACGTGGGCTGGGATGCGGAGTTCTACAGCAGCCGCCCGGACTCCCAGGGCAATCCGATCAAGCTCGGCCGCACGAAGGTCACGCAGGACGGCATTTTGCTGGGCGTGGCATCCGCCGTTCTGGAGCCCGGCTACCAGTCACTCATGACGGTCAACATGTACAGCCCCGACGGCCGCGGTCCGGCGCCGGGGGCTCGTGTGCCGATGTCGGTCAATTACGTGGCCGGTGCGCAGAGCTATCTCGAAGCCATCTCGCGCAACCTCATCGATACCGAATTCATGTTGCGACTGCGCCGCAGCTGCCCTGAGCTAGTAGCGGTGGAGCCCACCGCCTGGATCATTCAGGGCACCTACAACTGGCAAGTCACGAACAACCCGGCCATCAAGTGACGGCCCCGGCGATTTTCGTCGCCCCCCAGAGCAAGGAGATACTCCATGAGCACAGCATTTGCGCACGACGCAGCGCCGGCGCTGCCGGGAACCGCATCGACCTACGATGGCCTGTACCTGCGGGACAACCTCAAGTCGCAGGGCACGCTTCCGGCCGTAGCGCCGTTCAACGCCTGCCCCGACATCATTCAGAGCAGCATGCCGGTTGCAGATCCTCAGAAGACATTCGGCACGGTCAGCAGCTGGAACACGATCTACCCGACCTCTCCCGCGCCTGGCAAAAACTACTACTACGTGCGCGGCCTGAACGGCTCGTCTGAAGACTTCGAAGGCCAGATCAGCCTGTTCTGGACTCCTGCACAGTTGATCCTGTTTCCTTCGACCTGGAAGAACAACCCACTGTTGACCGCATCGGGCAGTGAAGGCGTAAAGGTGCAGGCAGCGCCGGGCTTCGTCGGCGTGGGCAACGACGGCTTCGTGCTCGACACCGGCACCGTGTCACTGTCCAACCCGAACGCCTTCTACAGCTTCGTCGCCCAGAACAATGCAGCGCCCATCCCCACCATCAGCAGCTGGCTGGAAATGTCTCAACTGCTGACCCAGCAACTGGGCATCGGGTTTCGCAACATGATGACCTTTGACCCGGTCACCGGCCCCCTGCTCGCCCGGATGGGATTCAACATTCCCATGAGCGTCGGAGAATCCGCGACGTTGCAGCTCACGATATCCACCCAGGGCATCCCGGCTGGCGACACCATCGGCCTGATCGGCGACTGCTTCACTCCGGAGATGAAGTCCATCCTGCTGCAGCCGATCAAGACCACTGGCAACAGCTACGTGGCCGGCATCCAGTTCGACGTGGACCCTGGCTTCAATTCGTCCGTCGCACTCCAGTACTGGAATACATCGGGTCTGGTGCCTGCAGCGGGCAGCACCCTTACCCTGAGCGTGAACTACGTGGTGCCGCAAGAAAAATATGCTCGAGCGCTGACGCTTGGCGTGCTCGACTCGCGGTATGCGCAAGCTGCGCCGACGGTAGGTGTCGGGCCCCAACAGATCGCACCGGTTGGCCAGGTGACGTTCGTTGTGGCTGCTTCGACCTGAACAATGGTCCCTGAGCGTCTTTTCGACACGCCACTCGCGGCAGCGGGAGGCGTGCCTTTCAAATAATGCAATCACTGTTATGCGCGCCCCACGCCACGCCGCGTGCATCGGAAAAAACGCGCACGCGCGTGACCGCGTGCGGCTCTATGCCCGCAAGGTGGGCGCTCGCGAATGCGGGTGCATCGGTGTCGGTTCGTCGAGCATCAAAAGGCGTGGATGATTCACTCGTGGCATATACAATCCGACCGATGCCAGGTATAGCCGATCCAACTAACAATTGATCGAAATGCGAGTCGCCAACGCGAAGAATCGTGGGCACTCATTTGCGGCCCCCCCGTTCCCCCCGTACTCCAATCGCGCTCCCACTATTGCGGGATTCCTGCGTCGGATCAATAACGATTAATGCCTGGCGTGATAACGTCTCCCGCCAATTGACGCCCTCATAACCCCTGCTCGATCGCATTGGCAAAAAATCCCGTTTTTGCTGCTTTCGCAGGATTTCAATCTTAAGAATCCGGCTTTAAAACGCGCATTATTTCATCGCTCAATCCGGATTTCCATTCTGCACAACTGAATTATTGATAATCCGGTGAACAGACCGTGAACCACCCAGCCTTCCCACGCGTTTTCTCCGGCGCCCTGCCTTCTCAGGACCACCGCCCGTTCCGGCTACATTGGCGCCGTTCGCAAAAGGATCTGGCTGGTCTGCTGCTTATCCAGCGCCTCGATATTCGCGAGAATCTGTGCGGCGGCATCGAAGGACGCATTTCCTGCATCTCCACCACGATCGGCGCACCGCTATCGATGTTTCTCGGCCAGCCGCTGACGATCCAGATGGTTACCGACCGGAGAGCATTGCATTCAATCTGCGCAATCGTCACCGATGCCCTCGAGGGGGAATCCGATGGATCGCTCGCGACGTATCAACTAGTGATCCGTGACGCGCTGTCGATCATGGAACGGCGCATCAATACGCGCATATTTCGTGGCAAAAGCGTCATCGATATTTTCCATACGCTCGTGCAGGAATGGCGACGTAGAAGCTCGACACTGGGCGCAAGCTTCGATCTGGATATGTCTGGTCTCGATGCATCAAAATATCCCGTGCGCGAGCAAACGCTCCAGTTCGATGAAAGCGATGCGGATTTTATCCGCCGTCTGTGCCGCCGCGAAGGCATCGCCTGGTTTATCCGCGCGGGCGACGGTCGCAACAGCACCGATCTCGCGAAGCAGCCCTTCCACACGCTCGTACTGTTCGACAACGCGATCTCGCTCCAGCGGGCGAGCGTGGGCGGCGTTCCCTACCGTCCCGACGCGGCAACCGGAAAGCGCGATTCGATCACGCTCCTCGCGATGAATCGCCAGCTCGTCGCGGGCTCGATCCGGCGGGCAAGCTGGGACCTCAAACGTAGCAGGGTCGACCAGTTGGACGCGCCTACGCGAGTCGACCAGGGGCCGGCAGGCAATGATCTCGCGGCCCTGCTGTCCGACGCACGGATCGATTCGCCACATTGTGCCGATACATCGAAAGACTATGAGCGCCTCGGCATCGCGCGGCTGCTCGCCCACGGCGCGCGCTCGACAAGCGTCAGCGGCGCGAGCGGCGCGCGTGACCTTGAAGTCGGATTCTGGATCCAGGTGACGGGGCACCCGGAACTGGACGCGTTGCCCGAGCCGCAACGCCGCATCGTTATCACTTCGCTGCACCATGTCGGCGAGAACAACATGCCGAAGGCACTGAATGAGCGGGCGCAGGCATTGTTCGAGGCCAATCGCTGGCAGGCGGCTCACGCGCCGCTGTCGGTCGACACGCCGGCACGACCGACGGCATTCGATGGCTCGTCGCCGAGCCGCTACGAAAACACGTTCAGCGGCGTCCCGCAGGGCACGCCACTCACGCCCGCGTACGATCCGCGCATCGACCTGCCGCGCGTGTATCCGGTCACCGGAAAGGTCATGACGCCGGATGGCGAGCAGGTCTACACCGACGAGTACGGCAGGCACAAGGTGCAGATCCAGGGGCTCGACGCGGCAGACCACGCGCACGCCAAAGGCGCGGGCACCAGCGACACCGATTCGGACAGTGCATGGGTGCGCGCGCTGTCGAATTGGGCGGGAGACAATCTCGGCCATCAGACGCCGCTGCGCGCCGGCATGGAAGTCCTGCTGGACTTCGCCAACGGCGACCCGGACAAGATGTACATCGCCGGCGTGTTCAGCAACAGCGACAACATGCCGGCGACCTTCAGCCGGAAGGGTGCGCTGCCTGGCAACCGGTATCTATCGGGCATGCGCTCGCGCGAGATCAATGGCGCGCGGTACAACCAGCTCCGGCTGGACGACACGCCAGCTCAAATCAGCGCGCAGTTGAGCAGCCAGCACGGGACGTCCGAACTCAATCTGGGCTATCTCACGCAGCCGCGCGAGAACGGGCAAGGCGCCAACCGTGGCGAGGGCGCGGAACTGCGCACGGACGCCGCAGCAGCACTGCGGGCCGCACATGGCATCCTGCTGACGACGTACGCACGCGGCCAGGCGAGCGGCAATCAGCTCGATCGCGACGAACTCATCCAGCTGCTGGGCGAGTGCACGGAGCTGTTCAAGTCGCTGGGCGACTACGCGGGGCAGCACGGCAGCCAGGCGATGGACACCGCGGGGCAAGGCGCGCTGGCGTCGGCGTTCAAAGGCTGGCAGGCCTCGGGCGGTCAGCCGCTGATGGCGCTCGGCGCCGAGGCCGGCTTCGTGAACGTGACGCCGAAAACGCATGTGACCTATGCGGGCGAGAACATCGATCAGGTGGCGCAGCAGCACGTTCAGGTGAGCAGTGGGCAGCGCATCAATCTGCAGGCGGGCCATGGGGTTGCACTGTTCGCGCAGGCCAACGACATCTCGGCGCTAGCCAATCAAGGCAAGGTGAGATTGCAGAGCCAGGGCGACGACACGCAAGTCGATTCCGCGAAGAACGTTCAGTTGACCGCCGCTGGCGGCAAGCTCACCGGCGCCGCGAGCGATGAGGTGTTGCTGGTCACCTCGGGCGGCGCTTACCTGAAGCTGCACGACGGCGACATCGAACTCGGCGGTCCGGGCACGTTCACGGTCAAGGCCGCCGGGCACAGGTGGAGCGGCCCCGCGAGCATGAGCGCCGATATGCCGAAGTTCGATCATGCGCCGCTGGGACGCGTGCCGAAGCTTGTGCGCGCAACGGACGATCAGGCGGCGAGCGGCTTCGACGCCGAGGTCAGGAAGGCCTCCGGCGACTTGCTGAACCAGAAGACGGATAGCGCAGGCAGGCTTACGCCGCTCAGCGGCAACCAGTTCGAGCAACTGGCGGTGCAATTCATCAAGAAGAGCGTTTGAACATGACTGACTCATTCCTGAATCCAGACACACCCGGCACTCCATCGCCGGGCGCTGGCGCCTCCCATTCCGGTACGGCCCCGGCGCCGAATTTGCCACCGCGCATAATCGTGGGCTCGGGCCAAGGTCCGATGGTCTTCGATGTTACGAGCGAACTGATCTGCGTGAAGCAGCAGCCCTTGCCCGGCGTCGTCATTTTCGTGCACGGCGTGAACTCCGAGGGCGAATGGTTCGAAGCCGCCGAGGAAGGGCTGTGCCAGGGCCTCAACCGCCGGCTCGCGAGGCTGGACGACCAGATGGCGCACAGGGGTGTCGTCGGTGGGCAGCTTTCCCCCGTCTCGTACACCGAAAGCCTGACGCCGGATGGCTTTCTCAATCCGAAGCTGTGGGCCGGAACCTACATCAAGCCTGATCCGTCGTTCTCGCCGGTCATCCACTTCCGCTGGGGCTACAAGGCCAACAAGGAAGAACTGAAGGAGTACGGCGACAAAATCTTCCTGAACGAGCAGGACTACTGGGGCGGCGGCCCATTCGCCAATGGCTGCACCAGCTTGCCTGACCTGTGGCACGAAGGCATCGACGACCGCATTTTCGGATTCCTCTCCGTGCAGGCCCTGAATCCGACGCAACGTCCCCTGTATCGCACGCCGCCGCGCGGCTATGGCGTGCTGGCCGCGTTACGTCTTGCCAGGCTGGTGCAGTCGATCCGCCGGATGCAGGCCAATGTCCCGATCACGATCGTCTGCCACAGTCAGGGCAACATGGTGGGCCTCACGGCTGCGTTCTTCGGCGACGCGTTCCCGGAGGTTCAGGACCCGTGGGGCAACACGGGACGCTGCGTCGCCGATGCCTACGTGCTCGCGAATCCACCTTACAGCCTGGCGAACACCGACACCTTCCTGGAGAACTGGTCCCAGCGCGAAATGCGCGACGCCCGGAACCGGGGCGGCCGGCAGACCTACGCGGCGCGCACCCAGACCCTGCGCAGCTTCTTCGACATCATGCGCGCGCGCACGGCATTCGAAATGCCGGCCGCCAAGGTCGATGATGACATGGCCAACACGCGTACCTCGGAGACGGGCGGCAAGCCCTACACCGCCGGCGAAGACCGTACGGCTCACGGCCTGAACGGCTACACCTATGGCCGGGTGACGCTGTATTGCTGCCCGCACGACCAGGTGATTTCCGCCGCCACGGTTCAGGGCATCGGCTGGCGCGGGCTGGGCCGCGTCGTTGAAGATCCCGCCCAAGGCGGGCCGCGCGCGCGCAACGGGATGCCAAACGACGAACTGGCCGACGTCGGCGCCCATGGGGTGCTGACCCAGCGCGTCTTCGCAAGCGGCTTCGAGGTCGGCAGACAGGCTGACTATCACTACTGGGAAAACGACTGGCGCTACAGGGAGGGCAAGACGTCGGGGTTCTGGTTTCCGCCTTCGCCGCCGGCCAGATACGGCATCAAGCATGCATGGAGCGCCAACGAGAACTACGTGGCGAAGCTCGCCACGACCGCTACCGCGCCCATGCTTTATCTCGTGACGATGGCGACGTCAGCCTTCGGCCTGTGTCCGGTCAACGCCGAGCCGCCGAAGGGCTGGACGGTCACGGCCGATGCGCCGCCGCTCGATGAGCCGTTTGCGCCACAGGCCCTGCGGTACGGCAAGGAAGTTCACATCACCGATGGCGAATTCACGAGCAACTTCAACGAGGGCAACGACCCGCTGGCCGCGGCCCGGAATGCGGACAAGCAGGACAGGAACGCCGACGACCCCTACGACAGTTACAAGCTCAAACAAGCCGACCAGGAAGCGGCCGGCGACGTCGGCAGCGAGGCGTCACAGCGCTACGAGGACCACGCGATCCTGCGCATGCGCGTGCGCAGGGACGGCAATTCGCAGTGGATCGACGGCGAAGGCAACGTGATCGGCGAGGACGGCAGGAGCGCCCTGCCCGAGGGGTACGCGCAGTGGCGCAACGAGCAGGTTACGGAGATCCTGGATGGCAGCCGGACGAACAACCCGACCAACCACTCGACCATCATGACGAACCCGATGCATGCGCGAAAGGCGCTTGCTTATGACGTGGCGATTGGGTTGTGCTACCTGTCGCCGGAGCAGATGGCTGCCTTGAGGATCGAGGCGGACTGGAGGCTGGGGAAGGGCATGGATAAGACGAATCCAAACAAGAAGTACTGGGAATACTTTGATAGCGGGACGATGAATGGCGACGCGATTACCAAATGGCTTGCGAGTGATCCGGAGGGCCGCCGGCCCGAGAAGATCGCCGATGAACGTGAGGGCCAGTTCTATCTGAATCTGGGAGTTGTGGCATGAGCGCGCTGATCTCGACGTGGCCGCGCAGGCTGGCGCTCGCCGTGCTGGCAATGGTGCTGGGCGCGCTCTTCATGTTTTATTTGACCGTGGAGGTTGGCTACCCGCCGGCCGCTGAATTAACTACAGGAGCGTTGATGAAACGACTCGTTGCCATACCCGTCCTGCTGGCCATCGCAACCTTTGCATTCACGACGGCCGCCATGATGCCAACGCCGGCCCTGGCCGCCTCGCCCCACACCGGCACACCTCAGACGGATCCCGCCAAACCCTTCATGGCGCAGGTTGTCGGGCTCGAATGGCTTAATCCGCTGCAGCGGCGCGACTACCCGACCGAGTGGCAGGTGTTGTGGGCCATGGGGCTCGTCAAGCCGAACAAGAACGATGACATGGTGCGGACAGACCCGAAGTCATTCGCCACGTTGCAGTCGGTGGCCGGGGTCGCCTACGGCAATCACGGCAAGGAAACTTTCGACGGCTTTTATGAAAAATATATGGACGAGTTGCTCGTCAAGTTCGACACCCGCTACGTGACGAACGCGAAATACTTCTACACGGTCAAGCCCGACAACAAAAAGGAGTGGCGGGAGTTAGCGGGGATTCATGTTGAATTCGCGATTCCCACCCGCCTTGATCCCATCGACGCGCAAACTTTTTTGCACAAAAGCATCGTCAGGCGATTCAACATCGGAAGCAGGAGCTTCCCCAGCCTCTGGAGCCGCGACACGCCTCCCGACGTGCACGTCACCCCCGGCGGTGCGAACGCGGGCTTCACCTCGCTGAACAACGCGCTGGACTACCTCCAGGCGAACCCAGACAAAAGCGTCTGGGTGATGAACTGGGACGCCCCGAGCTTTCCGCCAAAGGACGGCCAGCTCAACGAAAACATGGTGCTGCTGTTCCTCGCCGGCCCGCAGATGAAGACCGAACGCGCCCCGCTCGCCTGGATCGGCCGCGCGGCCACGGGAAACGTACAGGACTTCGAACGAAAGCCCGGCACGACGCGCGCGGTCGAAGCATGGAAGGCCACGATCGCCGCCGCCGCGCACAATGCGAACGTATCGGTGCCCGATATCCACTACACGATCCACGATGCGGGCAGGGGCAGCGAAGCCTCCTCCTCGCGCATCGGCTCGCTCGGCCGCACCCTGACCGAGACGATGCCCGACTTCGACTTCCAGAAGCAGACCTTCAACACGCCGGAGCTGCTCGGCGAAATGGGCGCCGGCACGGCGCTCACCGATGTGGTGCTGGCAATTGGCCGGGCGAATCATCTGGGCGAGACCGTGCTCGTGGCCGGCACCACGGACGCGGACCATCCCGTTGCGGTCGTCGTGACACCGCCGCCCCAGGTCGTGCCAATCGATCCAGACTCGGACTGGTTCCGCGCGCGCGGCGAAAACAACGCCTATCTGCCGTGGTGGGGCCGGCGCTACGACTCGAAGTATGGCCAGCAGGGCTGGTCTTGGTGAGTCCGGAGCGCAGGCCATGAAAAGCATCATTCTGAAACGACTCGTTACTGTACCCGCCGTGCTGGTCTTCGCGACGCTCTTGGCTACCCGCCGGCCGCTGAATTAACTACAGGAGCGTTGATGAAACGACTCGTTGCCATACCCGTCCTGCTGGCCATTGCAACGTTTGCATTCACGACGGCCGCCATGATGCCAACGCCCGCCCGGGCCGCCTCATCCCACACCGGCACACCTCAGACGGATCCCGCCAAACCCTTCATGGTGCAGGTTGTCGGGCTCGAATGGCTTAATCCGCTGCAGCGGCGCGACTACCCGACCGAGTGGCAGGTGTTGTGGGCCATGGGGCTCGTCAAGCCGAACAAGAACGATGACATGGTGCGGACAGACCCGAAGTCATTCGCCACGTTGCAGTCGGTGGCCGGGGTCGCCTACGGCAATCACGGCAAGGAAACTTTCGACGGCTTTTATGAAAAATATATGGACGAGTTGCTCGTCAAGTTCGACACCCGCTACGTGACGAACGCGAAATACTTCTACACGGTCAAGCCCGACAACAAAAAGGAGTGGCGGGAGTTAGCGGGGATTCATGTTGAATTCGCGATTCCCACCCGCCTTGATCCCATCGAAGCGCAAACTTACTTGCGCGAAAATATCATCGGTATGTTCAATATCGGAAACGATGAGTTCACCAGCCTCTGGAGCCGCGACACGCCTCCCGACGTGCACGTCACCCCCGGCGGTGCGAACGCGGGCTTCACCTCGCTGAACAACGCGCTGGACTACCTCCAGGCGAACCCAGACAAAAGCGTCTGGGTGATGAACTGGGACGCCCCGAGCTTTCCGCCAAAGGACGGCCAGCTCAACGAAAACATGGTGCTGCTGTTCCTCGCCGGCCCGCAGATGAAGACCGAACGCGCCCCGCTCGCCTGGATCGGCCGCGCGGCCACGGGAAACGTACAGGACTTCGAACGAAA
Organism: Paraburkholderia sp. A1BS-2L; assembly: GCF_051125205.1. Lineage (NCBI taxonomy): Bacteria > Pseudomonadati > Pseudomonadota > Betaproteobacteria > Burkholderiales > Burkholderiaceae > Paraburkholderia > Paraburkholderia sp. A1BS-2L. Next base: position 272,647 of record NZ_CP120430.1, on the reverse strand, counting down.
GCCCGGCACGACGCGCGCGGTCGAAGCATGGAAGGCCACGATCGCCGCCGCCGCGCACAATGCGAACGTATCGGTGCCCGATATCCACTACACGATCCACGATGCGGGCAGGGGCAGCGAAGCCTCCTCCTCGCGCATCGGCTCGCTCGGCCGCACCCTGACCGAGACGATGCCCGACTTCGACTTCCAGAAGCAGACCTTCAACACGCCGGAGCTGCTCGGCGAAATGGGCGCCGGCACGGCGCTCACCGATGTGGTGCTGGCAATCGGCCGGGCGAACCATCTGGGCGAGACCGTGCTCGTGGCCGGCACCACGGACGCGGACCATCCCGTTGCGGTCGTCGTGACACCGCCGCCCCAGGTCGTGCCAATCGATCCAGACGCGGACTGGTTCCGCGCGCGCGGCGAAAACAACGCCTATCTGCCGTGGTGGGGCCGGCGCTACGACTCGAAGTATGGCCAGCAGGGCTGGTCTTGGTGAACCGGGAACGCAAGTCATGAAAGGCATCATTCGAGTAGGCGACACAACCAGCCACGGTGGCCGGGTCGAGACCGGCAGCAAAGACAGCGAGGTAATGGGCAGCGCGGTTGCCCGCAAGGGCGATCGCTGTATTTGCCCCATAAAGGGACACGAAAACTGCATGATCATCGAAGGCGATCCAGCCTTCATGGTCGACGGCAAGCCCGCCGCGTTCGACTGCCATAAGACCTCGTGTGGCGCAATATTGATTTCCAGCCGGCTGTCCTCCGGGCGGACTTGAAAAGCGTCCCCCTTCCCGTTGCCGCCATCAAGACAACAACGGACGGCCATCGGTATTGGCATATTTAAATTTGGACATGCTAATTATCAGTTTCACGCAAAGAAATGGACGATCTAATTTCCTCCTACGAACGCGAGCTCGGGTATCTGCGTGCTTCGCTTGCGGAATTCGCCGCGAGATATCCCGAGGCCGCCGCGCACCTGTCACTCAGCGGCCAGCATTCCGAGGACCCGCACGTCGAGCGCATGATCGAGTCCGCAGCGCTGCTCAATGCACGCACGATCGCGCGTCTTGAAGACGATGTCCCCGAGTTCACGAAGCCGCTGCTTGAAGTCGCGTATCCGGAATACCTTCGTGCGTTTCCCTCCTGCACGATTGCCTGTTTCGAGAGCGGCCAGAAAGTCGCGGAAATGACGAAACCGCAAGTCATCGAGCGACGCGCCGAACTGAAAACCATGACCGGAGAATGCGTCTTCGAGACCGTCTACGATGTCACCCTGGCGCCACTGCGGATCGCGGATGCCGGGTATCGCCTGCCCACCACCGCGCCATCGAATATCCGCTTGCCCAAGGAGACGACCGGCATTCTGTCCATCGTCTTCGACACATTCAACGCCAATGCCGATCTGCGAGCTATCGCACCGGCTACGATCCGCGTGTTCGTCAAGGGCGCCCCGTCCACCGTTGCGGCCGCCATCGATGCGCTGCTGCAACGCGCACCCGGCGCATTCGTCGAGGTTGATGGAAAAGGGCGATGGACCGCGTTGCCGCACGTGCCAGTCAGCCTCGCCGGCTTCGATGACGACGATGCAATAATCGAGCGCGCCGACGGCAGGCGCTCGCCGTTCCGACTTCTGCTGGAATATTTCGCATTCCCGCATAAGTTCGATTTCGTCGATATCGACATGGCGGCGCTGCTACGCAGCGCTGGCTCGCACAGGCGCTTTGCCCTTCACGTCCCGGTGCGCGGCGTGCACCCAGACTCATTCGCCGCGCGCGCGCTGGACAAACTGGGCCCGACGAGCTTCCGGCTCTCGTGCACGCCGGTAGTCAACCTGTTCCGGCGTCCGGCGGATCCGGTTGCGCCCAAGGACGCGGTGACGCCAGCCTGGCCGCTCGTGCCACAAACGCTGAAGCCGGACAATGGATCGGTCTGGATCGTGGATGCCGTCCGGGTCAGCGTGCAGAAAGGCAACGACACCACAATCGAGCCGGTTCCTGCTTTCGAGTCGCTGGCTCATCACGGTCACACGGGCCGGCCGGGCACGCGCCAACCATTTTTCTGGATCATGGAGCGCGACAAGCGCTTCACGGAATTCGTCGCTGGGCAGGACACGCTGCTTTCGTTCGTTGGCCTCGACAGCCGGCCCCTCAAGCCAGAGGGCATCGATCAGATCCATGCGGACCTGCGATGCACGAACGGCAATCTCCCGTCCGCCATCGAACCGGGCGACAGCAGAGGAGATTTCGACTTTGCGGGGGAGGTGCCGGCAAGCCGCATCGTCATGCTACGGCAGCCAACCACCAGCCTGCCCCGACCGAAAAAGCCCGGCCGCTACTGGAATCTCGTGAGCCTGCTTTCGCCCGGAACGTTCACTTTGAACCAGGCGGGACTACCCGCGTTGAAAGCCATGCTGTCGGGGCACGTTCCGCACAATTCGCCGTCCGCGACCACGCATATCGATGCGATCGTCGGGCTGGCGAGCGAAGTCGCGGTGGAGTGGATGATCGAAAAGCCCCAATCGCGGCTCGAACGGGGACTGCGCGTTCGACTCTCCGTCGATGATGCGGCCCTCGCGGGCTACTCGCTCAGCACGTTCACGCGCGTGCTGGAAAGCGTATTCGTCCGGTATGCCCCCGCGCATAGCTTTGTGCAAGTCGTGCTCATTTCGGCGCGCAACGGCTCGGAACTCACGCGTGGCCAGTTGCTGCCCGGCACGGCCGCGCTGGTCTGAATGCCGAGTCGGGATCGTTGGCCGCGCGCCGCTGCGCCGGACCTCAATCCCTGTCGGGCGCGCCTGGCGGAAAGAGTGGACGGTAGGGCCTGGCCTCCTCCACCGCACGCGCAAACGACGGCCTCGCGAGCAAGCGCGCGCGATAGGCGCGCAGCACCGGAAACGTCTCGGCGATGCGGTGCGTCCAGTCCGCATAGAACAGCGACGGCGCCGCCGCGCAATCGGCCAGCGTGAAATCCGCACCGGCCGCCCAGGCGCTGTCCGCCAGCCGCGCTTCGAGCCATGCATAGGCCAACTCCAGCTTTTCCCGCGCAAACGCGAGGCCATCGGCACGCTTCGCGGCGTCGCCCGTCAAGGCGCCGTCCACGGCGCGCTGCACTGGCGTCATCACATGCAGATCGAAGAATCGGTCGAGAAAACGCACCTCGAGTGCGGCCATCGGATCAGCGGGAAGCAGGCGCACCGGCCCCGGATGCGCGAGTTGCAGATATTCGATGATGATGCTCGTCTCCGCCACATTGCGCGCCCCGTCCACCAGCACGGGAAACTTGCGCAGCGGCCAGCGTTGCAGCCAATCGGCCGTATGCGGCGAATCGGGCGCGATAACGCGAAATTCAAAGGGCGTGCCGTTCTCGTATAACGCAACGAGCACCTTCTGCGTGTATGAAGAAAAAGGATGACCGTAGAGCGCCAGCGACATCTCAAGACCTCCCGACACAGGCTGATGGTGACAGCCGCCAGACTACCTCAATCACTGTACTAGCGGACCGCTGCGTGACACCATCGTGCGCTTGAGGCGCAACGCGGGCGCTTCCACGCCTCGCCAGCTTGCGAATGTAAGCGGAACGCAAATGGCCGTCACGCACGCGAAAGCCGCCAGCGGCACAATCGCTGGCAACCCATGCGAGATCAGTTGCGTGACGGGCCAGCCGTAGAGATACAGGCCATAGGAAAGGTCATCGCGCGTGCGCAGCTTTGCGAGCCAGGGAGACTGCAACTGCCCGACGTAGAACAGGAGATAAGCGCCCATCGTCGGTGTCACGGCGCGCGTCACACTCTGCGTCGCGAACAGGGCGGCGACAAACACGATGAGCGCGCAAACGGCGAACGGCGCGCGCAACGGAATGCGCCCGCGGAATACATAAAAACACACGCCGGCCAGGTACATCGATACGAACCAGATCATGAAGCCGGTCACGCCGAACAACGCCAAACCCTCCTCGCCGCGTTGATGCGGCGCACCGTACATTGCGGCGAAGTTAACGGCGAGTGCGACTGCCAGCACCACCCAGCGGCGTTTCATGACACCGCACAGCCCGATATCAGCATCAGATAGCAGCGCAGCTCGAACGTGATCGTCCACATCGAGCCATTGACCGATGGAATCGGCCATAGGGTAAACCCGCTTCGGCGCAAAAATGCGTGTTTCCCTATTGCGCAAATTATTTTGCGCGCAAATACTAATCGCAAATCCAATTGCTTTTTGGCTCCATCCACCACCGAAGGGGTTGTCATGAAACTCATAGCAAAGCTCGCCATGGCCGCACTCGTCGCCGTGTCCATTACGGGTCAAGCGGCGCGAGCCGAGACCTTGCTGGTCGCCTGCGATACCGCGTTCGTGCCGTTCGAATTCAAGCAGGGCGACAAGTACGTCGGCTTCGACATCGACTTGTGGGCCGCCATCGCCAAGGATCTGAAGCTCGACTACAAGCTGCAGCCGATGGATTTCAGCGGCATCCTGCCGGCACTGCAAACTCATAACGTGGACGTCGCGCTCGCCGGCATCACGATCAAGGACGAGCGCAGGAAGGTCATCGACTTTTCCGACGGCTATTACGACAGCGGCTTCATGCTGATGGTCCCCACGGCCAGCACGATCAAGGGCCCGGACGACCTGAAAGGCAAATCGCTCGCCATCAAGACCGGCACCTCGGCGGCGGACTACGCGAAAACCCATTTCGGCGGCACCGACCTGCGTCAGTTCCCCAACATCGACAATGCCTATCTGGAACTGCAAACCGGGCGCGTCGACGCGGCCATGCACGACACGCCCAACGTCCTCTACTACATTCACACTGCCGGCAACGGCCGCGTGAAGGCCGTCGGCCCGCAGATGATGGCGCAGCAATACGGCATCGCCTTCCCGAAAGGCAGCGCGTTGGTGCCCAAAGTCAACGCGGCACTCGCGAAGATCAAGGCCGATGGCCGCTATGCCGCGATCTACAAGAAGTGGTTCGGCGTCGAACCGGCCAAGTCCTGATCCACCGGAACCCGGAGAGCCCCATGCAGTTCGATCTTTCGGTCGTTGTCGACGCGCTCCCCGCCCTGCTCCAGGGCGCGCGGCTCACGGTGCTGATAGCCGCCGTGGGCCTCGCGGGCGGCTTGCTCGTCGGCTTCCTGTTTGGCCTGATGCGCGCCTATGGCAACGCGCTCATGCAGAAAATCGCCTTCGTCTATGTCGAATTCGTGCGCGGCACGCCGATCGTCGTGCAGGTGATGTTCATTTACTTCGCACTCCCGTTGATGCTGCATGTGCGGGTGGACGCGCTCACTGCCGCGATCGTCTCGATCATCATCAATTCGGGCGCCTATATTGCGGAGATCGTGCGCGGCGCCTTTTTGTCCGTGCCGCGCGGCCTCAAGGAGGCGGGGCTCGCGCTCGGCATGCCGATGTGGCGCGTGCTCGCATTCGTGGTGGGGCCCGTCGCGGTGCGCCGCATGACGCCGTCGCTCGGCAACCAGTTCATCGTGAGCCTCAAGGACACGTCGCTCTTTATCGTGATCGGCGTGGGTGAACTGACGCGTCAGGGCCAGGAGATCATGGCCTCGAATTTTCGCGCGGTCGAAATCTGGACGGCCGTGGCAATCATCTACCTGTGCATGATCGGCGCGCTGACCTTCTGCCTGCGCACGATGGAAAAAAGGATGCGGATACTATGAGCACCGGCAAAACCATGGTGCAGTTCAAGGGCGTGACCAAGCGCTTCGGCCAGACGACCGTGCTCGACGCGGTGGACCTGACCATTCATGCGGGCGAAGTCGTGGTTCTGATCGGGCCGTCCGGCTCAGGCAAATCCACGCTCCTGCGGTGCATCAATGCGCTCGAGCATATCGACGGCGGCGATCTGGTCGTCGACGGCATCAGCGTGCGCGACGGCTCGCGCCAGGTTCGCGAGATCCGCAAGGAAGCGGGCATGGTGTTCCAGCAGTTCAACCTGTTTCCGCAACTGACGGCGCTTGAAAACGTCGCGTTCGGTCCGCGCCAGGTGCGCGGCATGGGCAAGAACGAGGCCCAGGCGCTCGCGCGCGAACTGCTCGCAAAAGTCGGTCTCGCAGAGCGAGTCAACCACTATGCGAGCGAGTTGTCCGGCGGCCAGCAGCAGCGCGTGGCGATCGCGCGCGCGCTCGCCGTGAAGCCCAAATTGATGCTGTTCGACGAGCCGACCTCAGCGCTCGATCCCGAGCTGCGCCAAGAAGTGCTGCGCGTGATGCAGTCGCTCGCCGAAGAAGGCATGACGATGGTGGTGGTGACGCATGAAATGGCTTTCGCGCGTAAAGTGGGCACGCGGCTGATCTTCATGGAGCACGGCCATATCACCGTCGACGGGCCGCCCACCGCGCTGCTCGACGCGCCGCCGAATCAGCGCCTGCGCGATTTTCTTCAGCATGTCGAATGAATTTTCAGGCAAATTCTCAGGCTATGCCAGCACTCGATTTCATCAAGGTTTCCGGCACACCCTTCGAAGCCGGCCAGGCGCTGGGCCGTTTCGGGTCGAGCGCCGTACAGGGACATTTGCTCCAGACTCGCGCCTGGCGTCAAGTGATGCAATGGCGCGGCAGCCCGTTGGCCGAGGCGATGGCGAAGCACGTCCGGCTGGGCTTCCCGCGCATCTGGCAGGAACTGTGCGGGCTCGCCGATGGGCTGGGCGTGCCTTTCGAACAGGTCTTGCTATGGAACTGCCGTGGCGACCTGCGGCTAGACCCGCATGCAGCCGGAACGCACGACGGCTGCACGACCGTGCAACTCGGGCGCGGCGAGACCCGGCGCATCAGCCACAATGAAGACGGCGATCCCGGCTTTGCGGGACATTGCGCGATTGCCGAGTGCCGCATCGAAGGCAGTCCGGGCTTTGTGTCGTTCGTCTATCCTGGCTCGCTGCCGGGGCACACGTTCGCAGTCACGGAGGCAGGCCTCGCCGTCACGGTCAACAATTTGCGCCCGCTCCACACCGACGCGGGCGTGCCGCGCATGGTGCTCACGCGCGCCGTGCTGGATGCGCCCGACCTCGACGCCGCGGTCGCAACGCTGCGCGATACCCCTCGCGCCGGAGCGTTTCACCTCACGCTCGGGCATCGCGCGAGCCCCGATCTGCTCAGTGTCGAGTTCAATGCGCGCCAATGCTCGGTGCTGGCCATCACGGCGCCGTCGCTGCACGCCAATCATGCGATCCACCCCACGATGCGCGACGATCCGCAGGTCGTGACGGACTCCTCGCGCGACCGGCAGCGGCGCGGCGAGCAACTGCTGGAGCAGGCGTGCAGCGCCGTCGACCCGCTTGCGGTGCTCGCCGACACGAACGGCGGGAATCTCGCGGCGCTGCCGATCTACCGCACCGATCCCCACGACCCCGATGGAGAGAACACGCTCGCTACCGCCGATATCGCGATCAAGACGTCTCACATAGAATGGGACATTTACGAACAGCCCGGGACGCCGCCCCGGTATCGATTGATCGATGGATACAGACAAGCACAAGACGCGCCGTCCGAGCAGCAGCCGCGACGCGGCACCGGCGTCTGACGCCATGCCCGGCGCGCCGCGCACGGTCGACGGCCTGCGCGAACTGATGGTGCGCATCGGGCGCGGCGAGGCGAATCTTTCGCTCGGCGGCAAGGCGCATTCGGTGCTGGCGCACCTGCTCGAGCAGCCCGAGGAAGTCGCCGTGCGCACCATCACGGATCTGGCCACGGCGCTGGGCGTCAATGCATCGACGCTCACGCGCCTGACGACGAAGATCGGCTACACGGGTTTCGCCGATTTTCAGAGCGTCTTCCGTGACAGCCTTGCCCAACAGCATCGGCATTTTTATACGCACCAGGCCGAGCAACTGGTTGCCGGAAAGAAGTCGCGGGCACAATCGGCGCAAGCCAACCACACCTCGCCCGAGGTCGAGGTGGTCGCCCAGCTTGCACGCGAATCGATCACCAACGTGGACGCATTTCTCACGCGGCTCTCGCCCGCCGACCTGCGCGGTGCGGCCGCGCTGCTTGCCGGCGCGCCGCGCGTGCGCGTGCACGGCTTGCGCCAATTCAGCGCGCTCGCGAGCTTTCTCTGCTATGGCCTCGGCATGATTCGCGCCGACGTTGCCCTGCTCGACGCGCACGGCCTGGGCGTGGCCGAAGGCCTTGCGCAGTTGCAGCCCGGCGACGTGGTCGTCGTGTCGAGCGTCGCGCCCTACACCCGCAGCGTCGCCGATGCCGCCGTGGCCGCCGCCGCCGCCGGCATGACCGTGATCGCCATCACCGACACGCTCGCATCGCCGCTCGTGCCGCCCGCGCGCCATACCTTTCTGATTCCGCACGAGAGCAGCTTCTTCAGCAATAGCATGGGCGCGTATCTGATCTTCTGCGAGGGCTTGCTCAATCTCGTCGCGACGCACCTGGGCAAGCAGTCGCTGCAAGCGCTGGCGCGGCGCGAACGACTCATTACGGCGCTGGGGATCGAAACGGGCTGAGCGGACAGCGGCGACACCTGCCGCACGCCCCGCCGCTCCGGCTTACTCGCTTGTGCGCGGCGCATCCGGTGCGAGCAGCACGCCCTTGGTAAACACAAAGCAGCCATAGCCGCGCGTTTCGCCCGTGGCGATCACGCAGTACGCCTTGCGTGCGCGCGCATAGAACGCATGGCGCTCGATCGGCGCGAACGGCACCGCGCGCCCCTCGGCGGCATCGACCTCGGCCTGCGCCTCGCGCTGCACGGCGGGAATCGTATCGGGCTCGCCCACCACTTCCATGCGCATCGCGGGCGCTTCCACGAACGTATCGAGCGGCAATACAGAGAGGATCGCGCGCACGGCGCGCGGCGAATCGGCGCCATCCATGCGCAGGAGCTTTCCCGAAACAGTTGCGCGCGCAACTGAATCGGCGGGGAAATTCGCGTCGCAAACCACGACTTCGTCGCCGTGTCCCATGGCGCGCAACGCGTGCAGCACGTCGGCGTTCAGCAGCGGGTCCAGATTTTTCAGCATGCGTGTCTCCTCTGTCTACTTCGTCGATGTCGATGAAAGAATCGTGCTGGTCACCGTTGCAATCATATCGTGGCCGTACGCGGCGGCCAGATTGTCATGCGCCATTAGGCGTTGGTTGGGACGGGATTCGATTGGCGGTTAGTTGCAATTCTACGGCGCGTGGTCCTGCAAGAAACTCTGTGCAAGCTGCTTCCACAAGTGATCGGCCGCGGGAGACAGGCGCCGGCCCACGCGCGTGAGCATCTGGCTGGCGAAGCCCGCCGCAATCGGATGATCGAGCGGCACCGCCACCAGCTCGCCCAGATCGATGCCGCGCCGCGCGGTGATCGACGACATGAAGGCCACGCCGAGGCCCGCAGCCGCGAGCGTCTGCGCCGTGTTGAAAAGGTCCACGCGATACGCGGGCATCACGGTGAGGCGCACGTCGTCGAGCAGCGACTGCACGAAATGCTGCACGCCAAACGCCTCGGTCATGAAAATCAGGCGCTCGTGAGCGAGCTCCGCGGGCGGCACCCTGGTCATGCGCGCGAAGCGGTGCGAAGGCGCGACCACCGCGCACAACGGCCGCGCCGCGAACGGATGAACGCGCATCACCGGATCTTCAGCCGAGCGCGCGCACAGGCCGATATCGACGATGTCGTCGCGCACCAGCGACAGCACGGCCGGCGTAGGCCCCGAGCGAATCTCGACGAGGATGTCCGGATAGGTCATCGAAAAGCGCTGCAGCGCACGCGCAATCAGATTGCCGATGAAGCCCTCGCCCACGCCGAGCGCCACGCGCCCGCGTTTCAGGTGCCGGTATTCCTCGAGGCGAGCGATCAGGTCGCGCTCGCGCCGCTGACCGTCGCGATAGTGATCGATGAGCACCTGGCCGATTTCGGTCACCACCACCTGGCGTCCGCGCCGCTCGATCAGCGGGAGGCGCAGCCGCCGCTCCAGCGCCGCCACCTGCCTGCTGATCACCGAAGCATTGACGCCCAGCGCATCGGCCGCCAGGCGCACGCCGCCGCTGGCCGCAATCTCGGCCAGGTAGCGCAGCGAGCGCTCGCCGATTTCGTCGATCCAACGGCCCATCGGCGCGTCGGCGCTGCCGCCTGTCTCGTCCATCTCGCCCCTTTTCCCGACGGCCACTCGCGGACCGTCGAATCGTTGACCTGAAAGCAACATTTTCGATGCGTTTCTGTCATGGGTCGAGCATTTCGTCGATGCAATACTCGGCGCTGCACGGGTGCACGGCGCCAGCCCAGGTCCGGCACGCCCCCCCAAGCACACACGATTCGACGCCCCGCGCGTCCACGCCAATATCAGGAGCCACCACCCCATGAGCGAAAGCCGTTATTGCGAAGTTGCCGACCTGGCCCAGGCCCGCGAGCAACTGAGCGAGATCCGCCATCACATTCACAAGCACCCCGAACTGTCTTACCAGGAAGCCAATACCGCGGAATTCGTGGCGCAAAAGCTCAAGGCATGGGGCTACGACGTGACGCGCAATGTCGGCGGCCATGGCGTGGTCGGCTCGCTGAAGGCAGGCACTAGCGCGCGCACCGTCGGCGTGCGCGCCGACATGGACGCGCTGCCGATCCACGAGCAGACCGGCCTCGCCTACGCGAGCATTCACGACGGCAAGATGCACGCCTGCGGCCACGATGGGCACACCACGGTCCTGCTCGGCGCGGCGCAGCAGCTCGCGAAGACGCGCAATTTCGACGGCACCGTGCATCTGATCTTCCAGCCCGCCGAAGAGGCCGGCTCGGACAGCGGCGCCGTGCGCATGATTGCCGATGGCCTGTTCGAGCGCTTTCCGTGCGAGGCCATCTTCGGACTGCACAATCATCCGGGCGTGGCGGCCGGCACCTTCGGCTTTCGCAGCGGCGCGCTGATGGCCGCCTGCGACACCGTCAAGGTGCGCATTGCGGGGCGCGGCGGCCACGCCGCGCGTCCGCATCTGGCAGTCGATCCGGTGCTGGTGGGCAGCAGCATCGTGATGGCGCTGCAATCGATCGTGTCGCGCAACGTCGATCCGAATGAAGCCGCGGTGATCACCGTGGGCTCGTTCCGCTCCGGCTTCGCGCCCAACGTGATTCCCGAGGATGCCGTGCTGGAAATGAGCGTGCGCTCGTTCTCGCCGGCGGTGCGCGAGACGCTCGAAAAGCGCATCCGCGCGCTGGTCCAGTCGCAGGCCGAGGCTTATGGCGCAAGCGCGGAAATCGACTACATCAGCGGCTATCCGGTGCTCGTGAATAGCGAAGCCGAGACCGAGTTTGCGCGCAAGGTGGCCGAGGAGCTGGTCGGGCCGGAGCACATCATTGCGCCGTTCCCGCCCATCGCGGGCAGCGAGGACTTCGCGTACTACCTGCAGGAGCGCCCCGGCTGCTTCGTGCGCCTTGGCAACGGCGAAGGCCGGCCGATGCTGCACAACGCGCGCTACGACTTCAACGACGAGAACCTCACCGTGGGCGCAGCGTTCTGGACGCGCCTCGTCGAGCGCTTCCTGAGCGAGGCGCGCGCATGAACATCGCCGCCAGGACACTTGCCCCCGCGCACGCGCAAGCGCCCGAGATGACGCCGGGGCAGCAAAGAAAGATCGTGGTTGCGGCGGTGATCGGCAATCTGCTCGAGTTCTTCGACTTCACGGTCTACAGCTACTTCGCGCTCACGATCGGCCAGCAGTTCTTTCCCTCCGACGACCCCGTCACGTCGTCGCTGCTCGCCTTCGCGGTGTTCGCCGTGGGCTTCGTGATGCGACCGCTCGGCGGGATCGTGCTCGGCCGCTATGCGGACCGCGCCGGACGCAAGCCCGCGCTCACGCTCACGATCCTGTTGATGGCGCTGGGCTCGGCGGCCATCGGCGTTGCGCCCACTTACGCTCAAATCGGCCTCGCCGCGCCGGTGCTGATCGTGGTCGCGCGGCTCGTGCAGGGCTTCGCGCAAGGCGGCGAATTCGGCGCGGCCACGGCCACGCTGCTGGAGATGGGCAGCACAGCGAACCGCGGCTTTCGCGCGAGCTGGCAGCTCGCGAGCCAGGGCGCGGCGGCGCTGCTCGGCTCGGGTCTTGCGGCGAGCCTCGGCTTCCTGCTCCCGGCCGCGACCATGCACAGTTGGGGCTGGCGCATTCCCTTTCTGGTCGGCACGCTGATCGCGCCGGTGGGCATCTATCTGCGCCGGCATATCCGCGAGGAGCCGCCGGCCGCAAAAGCCGTGGCCACCCGCGACGACCCGAAGCGCGGCCTCTACGTGCGCAACTGGTTTCTCACGATCTTCGCGATCATGGGCATGTCGGTTTCAACCTACGTGATGATGTATTACATGCCCACCTTCTGCATCCAGTACCTGGGCCTGCCGCCGAAGATGTCGATGCTCGCAGGCGTGGCGTCGAGCACCATCTCGCTCGTGATGTGCCCGATCTACGGCGCGTGGTCCGATCGCATGGGCCGGCGCAAGCCGCTCACGATCATCGGCCGCGTCGCGCTGATCCTGCTGCTGTATCCGGCGTTCTGGATCATGACGCACTTTCCGTCGCTGCCGGTGGTGCTCGTCACGCTGATCGTGCTGATGCTCTGCTACACGATGGGTTCCGCACCCGCCTACGCACTGATGCCCGAGAACTTCCCCAAGCATCTGCGCGCGGGCTATATGTCGAGCGCGTATGCGATCGCGGTCTCGGTGTTCGGCGGCACCGCGCAACTCGTCGCCGGGTGGCTGATCCGCGCGACGGGCAGCAAGATGGCGCCCGCGTGGTACATGATCGTGTGCGTGCTGATTTCGCTGATCGCGGTGTCGATGTTCGAGGAGACGGGGGGCAAGGCGCTCGATTGAGCGCCGGATTGAACATAGCGGGCACGCTGGTTCCCCATGGCGCGCCCGCCTTCACTGCCTCTAGCTCGCCCCTTCGCCCTTCGACTCGGCCGGCTCGCTCGGATATTTCGCCCGGCCGTAGCGAATCAGCAAGACGCCCAGTGCAATCAGCACGATAGCGCCCGCCGACGCCAGCAAATGCAACTCCGTATTCGATCCCGAGCGCAGGATCAAATCCCGCGCAATCGACACCATTGCGATGTAAAGCGGAAAGCGTACGGGCAATTGCCCGGCCTTCAGGTACTGCCCGACCATCGCGAAGACTTCCAGATAGAGGAACATCAGCAGCAAATCGGTTAGCGTGACGCCGTCGGAATTCACCATCTTCCAGATCAGATGGATCATCGCCGCAACCGTGCCGATGCCGATAATCCCGAGGCCGAACAGTTCGGCAAGCTCCATCGCGCGCTCAAGACGTCCCTTGATCGCCTTTTGCAAGGCGTTCTCGTATTTCATGTTCCTTCAATCCATTGAATAGCCCGTCGGAACGCGAAATCGTAACGCGAGATTGTGAAACTCAGGAAATCGGGCCAAAAAAGCACGATCACGATACCGCCCCCCGCATCAGGTCTTGCTTTCTCGTGGAATGCCCCTATAATAGGGTTAACCCTTAGGTAACTACCCTAGGCAACCATCCCAAGCACGAGGACATCATGGCCGCACTCATCGGCATCATTTCGTCTACCGCCGCTCAAGCTTTCGAAGCAATTGGCCGCTTCAGTGTCAAGGCGCTCAATCGCCACCTGGAATACTGCGAGTTGCTCGCGGAAGCGCAACGCCGCTACTAAACCGCAGGCTCGATAGACTGCCGGACCGATTCATCATTCCCACCCCGTCGCATACTAGCCGCACGGGGTGTGGGCGCTGCGCGCCTGCTGCGGCGGCGAAGCCGCAGCATGAGACAGCGCTATCTCACACTGTCCGCATCAAGCTCGCCGGCGTGTGGTTGCTCGTGCACCACGCCACCGCGTCTGCGACGATGCTGGCTAGCGAGCGCGTGCCGTCGACGGTCAGGGTCAGCGGCTCGGTCACGGGCGGCTCCAGCGCGGCGAACTGGCTCTCGACCAGCGACACCGGCATGAAATGGTCGTCACGCTGCGCCACGCGCTGAAGCGCCGCCGACTGCGGCAGATCGAGAAACACAAAACCCAGCGAAGCCGTGGCCGCGCGCAGCCGGTCGCGGTAGCGCTCCTTGAGCGCCGAGCACGCCAGCACGGCACGCTCGCCCCGGCTGGCGGCGCGCTCGAGCTCGGCGCCGAGACGGTCGAGCCAGCCCGCGCGGTCCTCGTCGGTGAGCGGGATGCCGCGCGCCATCTTGTCGACATTCTCTGGCGGATGGAACGCATCGCCCTCGATCAGCACGCCGCCCACGCGTTCGGCAACGGCCCGCGCCACGCTGCTCTTGCCGCAGCCCGCCACGCCCATGACAACGACGGATGAAATTTGCCGGGTCATTCGAATCTCCCTGAATGCTGAGATAGCGCTATCTCTTGCCATCAAAAAAATGCACCCGCCGCATCGAGTCCAATTCCCGTTCAATTGGGGACATTACCGTTGCGCGAGGTGCGAGACAGCGCTATCCTAAATCGATCATGGCAACCTCGACACTCAGGAAAACCCGCAGCACAGGCCGGCCCACGCTCGAAGAGGTCGCCCGGCGCGCTGGCGTGAGCACGATTACGGCTTCTCGCGCGCTGCGCGGCATGGGCTCCGTGGGGCCCGACTATGTGGAACGCGTCAAGGCCGCCGCGGCGGAGCTCAATTACGTCACGAATCCCGCTGCGCGGGCCCTCGCGTCCTCGCGCAGCGACGCCGTCGCCGTGGTGATTCCATCGATCTCCAACGCGGTGTTCGTGGACGTGCTCGAAGCAATCCACAGCGTGCTGCGCCCGCGCGGCTATGAAGTGCTGATCGGCAATTCGCACTATTCGCGCCATGCGGAAGAGGACCTGATCCGCCACTATCTGGCGTTGTCGCCGGGCGGCCTGATCGTGAGCGGGTTCGACCGCACCGAAAGCGCTCGCCGCCTGATCGACGCGAGCGGCGTGCCCTGCGTGCACATCATGGAGCTGGACGAAGCCGCGGGCGTGCACTGCGTGGGCTTCTCGCAGACGCGCGCGGCCCAGGCCGTGGCCGAGCATCTGGTGGGGCGCGGCTGCCGCCGCAATGCCTTTGTCGGCGCGCAGCTCGATGCGCGCACGATGCAGCGCGCCGAGGGCTTTCGCGAAGCGCTCAGGCATCGGGGTCTCTACGACCCCGATCTCGAAGTGCTCACGTCATCGCCATCGTCGATCGGGCTGGGCTGCGACCTGTTCCGGCAACTGCTGCAACGCCGGCCCGACGTGGACGGCATTTTCTTCGGCAACGACGATCTCGCACAGGGGGCGCTCTTCGAGGCGCGCCGCCAGGGCATCGAGGTGCCTTCGCGCGTGGCTATTGTTGGCTTCAACGATCTGGCGGGCGCCGCCGATTGCGTGCCGCGCCTGACCACGATTCGCACGCCAAGGGTGGAAATGGGACGCGTGGCAGCCAATCTGCTGCTTGCCATGATCGATCGCGAGCCGATTGCCAGACCGGCGGTCGATCTGGGTTTCGAGCTGGTGGTACGGGAAAGCGCGTGAAGCAAATATCGGCGAGGCGCGATTCGGAAAGTAAAATCAGGCGAGAAAGCGCTTGACTTGGCACCGCGTACCGCGTACTGTCATGCACCAAAATGTCCAAAATGCTTGATTGCTCATCATTTGCCGCTGATCGGCGGCTCTCGTTGACCTCTCCTTTTTGATTTTTTTTATTCGCCCCCTTCTTTTTTCGGGGCGGGCAACTTTATTCGTCTGTTTAAGGAATATCTAGTGGAAACTGGTACCGTCAAGTGGTTTAACGACACCAAGGGCTTTGGCTTCATCACCCCGGACAAGGGCGGCGACGACCTGTTCGCACACTTCTCGGAAGTGCGCTCGACGGGCTTCAAGACGCTGGCTGAAGGCCAGAAGGTCAGCTACGAAACCAAGCGCGGCCCGAAGGGCCTCCAGGCTTCGAACATCACCCCGCAGTAACGCTTTCGGGTCGCGTCCGCCCGTTGGGGTGGACGCGATTCTCCCGCCTTGTCGTGGCACTCGCATGCCACTGCATGTCACGGTTGTCCGTTGTAGTCAGCTGCATTTCTTGCATTTCCGCTTCCGCCGCGCCCGCAAGTCAACGGTGCGGATGATGTCCATAGCGAGCCCGGTCTTCGCGCCCGCTACTCGATATCAGCCAGCTGGCACGCCGTTATGCGACGCATTCGCAACATGCGCCGGACAACGCTCAACATCACCCCGCGTGCAAAAGCTGCGATCGTTGCAAGCGCAATGATTGGCGCAGTTCGCTCATGTATTGCATCGACGCGGCATCACGCTCTCTGGAGGCATTGATTTGGCAAAAGAAGAACTGCTGGAACTGGACGGGATCGTCGACGAAGTGCTGCCGGACAGCAAATACCGCGTTACGCTCGAGAACGGCGTGGTGGTGAACGCGTATGCATCGGGACGCATGCGCAAGAACCACATTCGCATTCTTGCCGGTGACCGGGTCACGCTCGAGTTGTCGGTCTACGATCTGACGAAAGGACGGATCAACTTCCGCCACAAGGATGAGCGCGCTCCTTCTGGAGCGCCGCAAGCAGGTTTTCGCCGCCGCTAAGCGCGCGAGGGCCTCAAACGCACGCCCGACTGGCATACGGCGCGGCGCTGCGTTTGACTTGCGGCCCACATCCAATGAAATCCAGCCAGGCACCGGACATTAATCAGTCCCGCGCGGCGGCGTTTTGTTATGTGCGCGGTTACGTGCATGCCGTGCGAGGAACCGGTCGAGTTCGCCCGCGAACGCCTTGCTGTCGCGCGTGCTGAAGGGCGCCGGACCACCAGTATCGATACCCGCATTGCGCAGCTGGTCCATGACGTCGCGCATCGTCAAGCGCTCCTGAATATTCTCGCGCGTGAACCAGTTTCCGCGCGGATCGAGCGCATGGCCGCCCCGCTCCAATACCGCTGCGGCGAGCGGCATATCCGCGGTAATCACCAGATCTCCCGACACGACGAGCTCGACGATACGAGCATCGGCTGCATCGAAACCCGCAGGCACCTGAATCGCTTTGATAAAGGGAGACGGCGGCGTGCGCAAATATTGATTGGCAACCAGCGTCACCACGATTTCGGCGCGGCGCGCGGCCCGAAACAACATGTCCTTGATCACGGCAGGACACGCATCAGCGTCGACCAGCACTTGCATGCGGATAATCCCCAATCATAATGAGGCGATTATATATTCAGCGATCTTTGCATGAGCGGCGAGCAACAAGCGTTCGATGTGCTCGAATTGGGCCGCTGAGAGTTCCACCTCCGAGCCATAGCGCAAATAACCGACGTGAAGAGGCTAGTCGCCATCGGCATTGAGCGCCGCCATTCAATTATTCTGCAACTCGCGGCACGCAGCCATCGCGCGGATTTATCGTGCAGCCGTTCAGCGCCGCTCGGTAATCGGGCCGTCGGCGTCCACGCGCCCGACCGCGCCCGACGGGCCGCCGACGTCGATCGGGCCCCGCGCTTCGAGATCGCCATGCACAATCAACGGACCATGCACAGTAAGCGGGCCATAGAACGTGTTGGCTCCCTGGCGTCTGTCCACGGCGGGATCATCGGGCGCAATCCTCTCGATGCGGGCTGCCTTGATCGGCCCTTTAGCATGGATATCGCCGGCCACCGCGAGCGGCCCATCAACGGTCAACGGCCCGCGCACGACGAGCGACCCAGTGATGCTGAGCGGCCCCGTGGCCACAGGTTCGGCATGCGCCACCGAAGCGATGCCAATTGAAGACGCAAGCAGCATTGCGCATGCCGCCGCGCGCCGCGTCAGTCGCGATGCAGTACCCGTCATTTCGAACCTCGCGATAAAGCGTGTCTGGTAGTTCGGACGGAGCAACTCGCGCGCCCGGCGTTGCATCAGCCATGCACTTCTTGCAGTTCCTCGATCTGGCGCTCGTACTCTTCCTTCATATCCTGCATGCTCGGTCGCACCGCATTCCCCATACCACCCCGGCCATCTTCGTCCTACGACCGCAGCTCAGCAAACTGTACGAACGAGCCGTGCCGCCAGCCGGGCGAGCCAACGTTATGTCCGAGGTCCCACGGCAGCCGGCATCTTCGGCCGCATCCCCAAGGTCTTACGCATGCAGGCATCGTCACGCTGACGCTCCCAATGCGCGACCGCAACGGTAGCAACGGCATTGCCAATCATGTTGGTGGTAGCGCGGATCTCCGCGATGAAGCGATCGACGCCGAGTACGATCGCCGCGCCTTCGATCGGGATATGCTTGAAAGCGGCCAGGGTCGCGAGCAAGGTAATGAAACTCGCACCGGCGACACCCGCCATGCCTTTAGATGTGAGCATCGATATTCCGACCAGCACTGCCTGCTCCGTCAGCGATAAATGAATACCGAATGCCTGCGCGATAAACACCGCGCAAATCACTTGCGCCACGCAGGTTCCAGCAAGATTAAAGGTATAGCCCATCGGCATCACGACGCCCACCACGCCGGTCGGGCATCCCAAGGCTTCGAGCTTCTTCACGAGTTGCGGAAAGGCGGCTTCCGACGACACGGTCGCGATGACAAGCAGAATCTCGCCCCGAATATATTTGAGCAGGCGCCAGAGACTGACATCGCACATCACGCAAATGCCGCCGAGGATCACGACGATATAGACGAGCGTTGCCGCATAGACCGTGACGAGCAGCATCATCAGCGAATTCATCGTGGCGAAGCCGAACTTGCCAACGGCGTAGGCCATGGCGCCAAACGCACCGATCGGCGCCAGACGCATAACGATTCGCACAATGCCGAACAAAGCACTGCTGATACCTTCAAAGAACTTGAACGCCGTCTCTCCAACCTGGCCCGCATGAGACAGCCCAATAGCGAACAAGGTCGAGAACAGCACGACCTGCAACATGTCTGCGTGCGTGAAGGCAGACACGGCGCTATCCGGAATAATGTTCAGAAAAAATTCGGTCAGTCCGCCCGACGCATGCATCGAGCGTTCATATCCAGTAAGCACGCTTGAATCGATAGACGATGGCGTGAGGTTCAGTCCCGCCCCGGGTTGAATCAGGTTGACGGCCCATAGTCCCACCAGAAGAGCGATGGTCGTCGTCAGTTCGAACAGGATGATGGCCTTGCCACCGATACGGCCCAGGGCACCGGCACCCCCCATCTCTTTCGCTCCCAGCACGATGGTGACGAAGATCAGCGGTGCCGTCACCATCTTGACCAGCTTGATGAACGCTGTGCTCAAAGGTGCGACGCTCTGGCCGAGGTGCGGATAGAAGTGTCCAAGCAGCGCGCCCGCAACGATTGCGATAAGGACCTGCACGTAAATTTGACGGAAAATCTTTCGCATGCTCGTCTCCTGGCACCTCGACGATGCCGATCTGTTATGGCTTGGTGATCATCAAGCGGAACAACGTGAAGGACCTGTTGTTTGATGGCCTTCACTGCGCGGCAGCGGGTTCGTTCGCGAGGGCCTTAAGCTGAATCAGCAGGTCGCGATTCACCGCGATGCCAGCGCGCTCGCTGCGCGTCGCGATCTCGCGTCGGCGATATCCTGGCAGTCTCACCTCAGGGTCAGCGAGCATCAATTCGATCAACGTCTCAATGCGCTCCTGGTAGACTTCGGTTCCTGCCAGCGCGTTGGGATCAATCAGCCAGAACAGATGCCCCACGCCCGAGCGCGGCCCCTCCTCCGTCAGGAACGAACCGGCCTCTGCGCCAAATTGCGCGCCCGAAAGCGAGACGGCGAGTAGTTCGACCATCAATGCGAGCATGGCGCCTTTAGCACCACCGAAAGGCAGCATCATGCCTTCGAGAGCTGCCCGGGCGTCAGTCGTCGGACTTCCGTCAGCGGCAGTCGCCCAGCCCTCGGGAATCGACGCGCCCTGACGCGCCGCCAGCATGATCTTTCCTCGGGCAACGTGCGAGAGCGAAAGGTCGATCAAAAGCGGTGCGCCATTGGCACGCGGAAAGACCGCGGCAATCGGATTGGTGCCGAACAGTGCGCGCGTGCCACCCCACGCGGGCATTGCGCCCGGCGCGTTGCTGAACGCGAGCCCTACGAGCCCTGCTTCGCCAACCGCTTCGAGATGGTACGCGCCCGCCCCGAAGTGATGACTGCGCGTCACGCTTGCGACTGCCGTGCCGAAATTGCGAGCCCGTTCGATGCCTGCCTCGATCGCCATCTCGCAGGCGCCGAACGCGAGGCCATCGGCAGCATCGACAAGAATCGCCGCGCCCTTGTCGCTCACGACGCGCGGCACCGCAGTCGCGCTAACGCGACCGTTGCGCAACTGTGCGAGGTACATCGGCAAGCGCGCCACGCCATGCGAGGCAAGGCCACGCGCGTCTGCATAAACGAGTGCTTTTGCGGCAGCGTGTGCCGTAGCTTTCGTCGTACCCGCCTCGAGGAGCGCCTTGCAGGCAAGTGACTGGAGGGCATCGACCGAGACGTTGATCTCGTCTTGTCCGTTCATTTTTGAATGTCCTGTGCAGGTTCGATCGTGATGCACACGTCGTCGGTTTTCGTGGCTGCCGCAGGTGGACAGGCGAGTGTCGCACGCGCTGCGTCGACGTCGAGCACCCCTTCCCAACGAGCAACCACCAGCGTTGCAACGGCGTTGCCGATCATGTTGACAATCGCGCGAATCTCATTGAGGACACGGTCAATACCGATGATGAGCGTGATGCCCGCAACCGGAATGATGTTGTGCGACGACAAGGTGGCCGTCAGTGCAACAAGAGCTGCCCCCGCGACACCTGCACCGCCTTTCGAAGTAACGAGCAGGATCGCCAGAAGACCGATCTGTTGCATCAGCGTCAGATGCGTGTTGGTGGCCTGCGCAATGAAAAGCGAGGTCATCGTGAGATAGATCGCGGCGCCGTCGAGGTTGAATGAATAGCCCGTGGGCAACACGAGACCTACGACCGACTTCGGACATCCCAGGCGTTCGAGCTTTTCCATCAAACGTGGCAACACGGATTCCGTCGTCGACGTACCGAGAACGATCAGCAATTCTTCTCGCAGATATCTGAGGAGAGGCCAAAGCCCGACGCCGGCCCACCGGCATGCGGTACCGAGCACGATCGCAACGAACAAAATACTCGTCAGGTAGAAGCACAGAATGAGCAGGCCGAGTTGCTGCAATGCGCCGATTCCGTACTTGCCGACCGTGAATGCAATCGCGCCAAATGCACCAAGTGGTGCGAGCCGCATGATCATTTCAACGATGCGCATCAGCGCGTCGCCAAACTGTTCAATGCCCTGAGTGAGAAACTTGCTGCGCTCGGACATGAGCGAGAGCGCGACGCCAAATAGCACCGAAAACAACAGTACTTGTAACAGGTCACCGCGTGCGAAAGCGCCCACAACGGAGTTAGGCACGATCTCTTCAAGGAAGCTCTTCTGCCCTACCGTGTGTACTTCGGTGACGTAATGCGATACCGCACCGGCATCAAGTGTCTTCGGGTCGATGTTGAGGCCCACGCCGGGATGCACGACATTCGCGACGATCAAGCCGATCACGAGCGCGATCGTCGTCACCACTTCAAAGTACAGGATGGTCTTGAAGCCAACGCGCCCGACCTGCTTCAAACTTTCCATCCGTGCGATGCCGATGGACACCGTGCAGAAAATCAGAAGCGTGATCAACATCTTGATCAGGCGGATGAATGTATCGCCGAGCGGCTTGAACTGAACGCCGAATTTGGGTGAGAAATAGCCAACAAGAATGCCGGCGGCCAGGCCGATCAGAACCTGGACGTAGAGATGTTTGAGTACGCGCAAGATGGTATCTCCTCCACTTGCTGCACGATGACAAACCGGGCGTGCGCTTGCGGTTCGCACGCCGCTTCTGGGTCGGCTTGTGAACCGGCGCGCGCACCGGACGGGGACTTCTGTCTGCCTCCTGCTTCTACGACCCTGCTTGTCCTGCTATGACGTCACGCGCTCTCGAACAAACGCGTCATCACGAACTCGCGATGGCCGAGCACTTCCGCTGCGGTCCAGCGTCCATTCGCTGTAGCAAGCATGCATTCGAGCAGCTTGTCGCCCGTTTCATCGAGGTTCTGCTCGCGTTGCAGGAGACCCGAAACGTCCACGTCGATGTGCTCGCTCATCGTCCGCACGGTGCGAGGATTTGCGCAGATCTTGATGACGGGCACAATTGCGTTGCCAATCACATTGCCCTGCCCCGTGGGAAAGAAGTGAAGCGCGAAACCTGAGGCCGCACACAGCGTGACCATTTCCGCTGCAGCAGAAGACGAATCCATGAACCACAGGCCCGAATGCGTCGGTTCCTCGGCTTTGTCGAGCACGCCATCGACCATGCACTTCTTGCCGATCTTCTGGATATTGCCAAGCGCCTTTTCCTCAATCGTCGTGAGCCCGCCGGCGATATTGCCTTTTGTCGGCTGCGACTCGGAGAGGTCGTCGGTCTTCCAGCGGTTGATCATGTCCTGATAGCGGTCGAACATGAACTGAAAGCGCTCGCGCACGCTGTCGTTCGCGCAGCGGGCTGCAACGATCTGTTCGCCGCCGGTGAGTTCCGACGTCTCGCCGAACACGAGGGTATTGCCGAGACCGTAAAGCTTGTCGAACGCATTGCCGACGGTCGGATTCGCGCCGCAGCCCGAGGTCGTGTCCGATTCGCCGCATTTGGTCGACACCCAGAGCTCGCTGATCGGACATTCCTCGCGTTCAAGGGCGGTTGCGTACTGCACCATTTCCCTGGCAGCTTTCGATGCACGCAGGATGGTGTCGTGATCGCCGTGCAACTCGATGCCGAAACCCATGACGGGCTTGCCCGACTTCGCGATGCCGTCCACGACTCGCTTCGTCCAGCCTTCCTCGATCCCGATGACAACCACCGCCGCGACGTTCGGATTGGAGCCAGCGCCGATCAGCGTGCGGAAATGGAGGTCGAGGTCCGCGCCGAACTGCAGGCGCCCATAGGGATGCGGCACGGCCATCGTGCCCTTGATGGCGCTTTCGACTGCAAGCGCCGCTGCGTTGGACAGATCGTCCACCGGCAGGATGATGACGTGGTTGCGCACGCCGACGCGGCCGTTTTCACGGCGGTAACCGCGGAAAGTGGTGTCCAGTTGAATCACGCTCATGGTGTCTCTCTCGATGTGGGGTGGAAGAAGGCTGACCGGCGATTGCGCTTACCAGCGCTTCGTCTTGATGTTGTGCACGTGCGCATGCTCGCCGGCCGTGATGGGCGCGACCACCTTGCCGATATCCACGCCGTACTTGAACACGGTGTCGCCCACGCTCATGTCTTTCAGCGCCACCTTGTGACCGATCGGAATGTCCTGCTTCGCGTTGACCGTGACGATCTCATCCTCATCCATGATCCACGCGTTCAGCTGTGAACCGGCCTTGATGCCCTCCACCACCGCGACACCGACCGTGTCTTTCGCTTCGTGCAGCACGATATGGATCGTCTTTCGTTCGCCCACACCGGACTCATTCGCCGCTCCGCTTGCTCCTGCTGTCACGTAACTCATGTGCTCCTCCTGGTTGGTGAGATCGGGGGAGTTCATCAATGCCCCCGTTGAAGCGGATACTAGGCCGGCATCCCATCCATGTCAACTAACTCATATATATGTGTTACATAAGGTTTTCCCGGGGTACAATCAGGCCGTTCGAAGATCCATTCGAGGGCTCGTCGCAAAACGACTACAGGGAGGCGCGATGAACACGATCACGGCCATGCCGGCCACGTTGGGCGGCACACGGTACAAGGAGGTCAAGGAGGGCATCCTGGCGGCGCTGTCTGCGAAGGAATGGAAAGGCGGCGAGGCGATTCCATCGGAAAAGCGTCTGGCGGAGCGCTTCGGCGTGTCGATCGGCACGCTGCGCAAGGCCATCGACGAACTTTGCGCCGAGAACATTCTGATTCGTCATCAAGGGCTCGGAACATTCGTCGCGACGCATCGGCGCGACCGACATTTCTTTCGCTACTTCCGCGTGGTGCGTCGCGATGGCGAGCGCAGCTACCCGGTGGTCAAGCTGGTGAACTTCAAAAAGGGCAAGGCCTCACGCGTGATCGCGGCAAAGCTCAATATCGCGGAAGGCGCGCGCGTCTTCACGTTCATCAATGCCCTTGCGCTGCATGAGAAGGTCGTGATTGTCGAGACCATTACGCTGCCCGAAACCCTCTTCCCGACGCTCACCGAAGCGACGCTGCGGGACCGGAAAGATACGCTCTACAACTTCTACCAGGATGCGTTCGGCATCAATGTAGTGGACACCGATGAGCGCGTGCGCGTGTCTCAAGCGAGCGAGCTCGAAGGGACTTTGCTCGCGCTTGAGGCGGGTGCGCCGGTTCTCGAAGTTGAGCGGGTAGCACATTCCTATAACCAGAAACCCGTCGAGCACCGAATCTCGCACATCAACACGGAGCACTATGAATATCTGGCAAGCGTGGTGAAGAGCGGGTCCGATGCCTGAGCATTACCGACGAGGACCTTCGCACCCTTCGAAACAGCCTCGTCGACCGCTCGCACAACCTGGCTGAGATAATGAGCCCCCCTCCCCCCCATCCCAAGGAGCCACTGTGAGCCAAACCGCAACCTCGACCCCGCCCCACCCGGTGCGCCGCGTCGCGTTTCTGGGTCTCGGCGTGATGGGCTATCCGATGGCCGGTCATCTCGCGAAGGCCGGGCTCGACGTCACCGTCTACAACCGCACCGCGGCCAAGGCTGCGCAATGGGTTGCCGAGCACGGTGGGCGCGCGGCCTCGACGCCGCGCGAAGCGGCCCAGGGCGCCGAGCTGGTGTTCGCCTGCGTCGGCAACGACGACGACCTGCGCAGCATTGTGCTCGGCCCGGACGGCGCATTCGCGGGCATGGCGCGCGACACCGTGTTCGTCGACCATACGACCGCCTCGGCCAACGTGGCGCGCGAGCTGTCCGCGAGCGCCGCACCGCTTGGCCTGCATTTCATCGACGCGCCGGTGTCCGGCGGCCAGTCGGGCGCGCAAAACGGCAAGCTCACGATCATGTGCGGCGGCGAAGCCGCGAGCTTCGCGCGCGTGGAGCCCACGCTCGCCCACTACGCGGTGGCCGTCACGCTGATCGGCGCGGCGGGCGCGGGGCAGCTCGCGAAGATGGTCAATCAAATTGCCGTGGCCGGCCTCGTTCAGGCGCTTTCAGAAGCAATCAACTTCGGCGAGCGCGCGGGCCTCGACATGGCGCTCGTGCTCGATGTGATCGGCAAGGGCGCGGCGGCGAGCTGGCAGATGAACAACCGCGGACAGACCATGATGGCGGGCAAGTTCGACTATGGTTTTGCCGTCGACTGGATGCGCAAGGATCTCGGCGTGTGTCTGGACGAAGCGAAGCGCAACGGCGCGGCGCTGCCGGTCACCGCGCTCGTCGACCAGTTCTACAGCGATGTGCAGCGCCTCGGCGGCAGCCGCTTCGATACGTCCAGCCTGATCTGGCGCCTGCGCAAGCTCGACGCAGGCGCGTGACGCGCAGGCGCGCGGCTGTTTTCACCGTCGCACTGGCGGCGCACCTTCGGCGTCGATTGTTTGCTGAAGCGAACAATCCTCGACGCCGCCGATAAAAAGTGCGCACGCGCGGTGCTATCATCGACGACATTTTCCGGTCTGGAAGGCAGGATCCGCTTTCATGGATACGCAGAAGGTCGAAGCGCTCTGGATGCATCTGCACTGGCTGAATGTGCTTGCGGCACAGGGCAGCTACACGGCGGCCGCCGCGCGTCTGGGCGTGAGCAAGGCCGCGATGAGCCAGCGCATTGCCGAACTCGAGCGCGTGGCCGGCGTCGCGCTCGTGCAGCGCACCACGCGCAGCGTGCGCTTCACCGAGGCAGGGCAGCGTCTCGTGGAAGAGACGCGCGAGGAATTCGAGCGCATCGCGACCAGCTTCGCGAGCGTGCGCGAAATGGCCGAGGTGCCGCGCGGCACCGTGCGCGTCACCGCACCGGTCGCGTTCTCACGCCAGCAACTCGTCCCGCGTCTCGCGCACTTTTCGCGGGAGAACCCCGAGGTGCGCGTGCAACTGGAGCTCTCCGACCGGCTCACTTCGATCTCCAGCGAAGGCTTCGACCTCGCGATCCGCCATAGCTCACAGGTGCCGGAAACGCACGTGGCGTGGAAGCTGTGCGACATCCGTTCGGTGATTGCCGCAACGCCCGCCTATCTGAAGAAGCACGGCATTCCGAAAACGCCGGCCGATCTCGCGGCGCACGACTGCCTCTATTACCCGCGCACCGTGGGTTCGGGCGTGTGGTCGTTCGAGAAGACGGGCCGCCGCGCGGTGCAGTCGCGCGTGAGCGTGACCGTGAACGGCCCGCTCGCGGCCAACAACAGCGAGGCCTTGCGCGACGCCGCGCTCGAGCATCTCGGCATCGTGCTGTTGCCGGACTTCAGCGCGCAATCCGCGTTGCAGGCGCGCAAGCTCGTGGTGCTGCTCCCCGGCTGGCGGCCGGTGGGGTTCGCCCCGCAGTTGCACGTGGTGCGCCCTTATGGCGTGCACGTGCCGCGAGCCGTCACGCGCTTTATCGAGTTTCTGCGACAGTCGTTCGAGGGCGGCTTCCCGCTCGAATGAGCGGGTCGTGCCATGAGCACCGCACGGCCGCGTGACCTCGACACCGCGCGCACTACTTTGCCGATACGAAGCGCGCCGCGCGTTGCGGGAGCAGCATGATGCAAACCGCCATGAACGCAAACAGAATGCCCGAGGCGTAGAACCGGCTGACCTCGAAACCACCCTGCGCAATCGGCTTGTCGAGCAAGTCGCCGAGCGTCGCGCCGAGCGGGCGCGTCAGCACGAATGCCGCCCAGAACAGCGTCGTGCGCGAAACGCGGCGGGACAGCCAGAGCAGTCCAACCACGGCGATCCCCGCGCCGAAGATAGCAGCGCCCATTTCGTAGCCGAGCCCGATGCCGCCACGGTCCTCGCCCGCCACCCAATCGCCGAGCGCGGTGCCCAATGTTTGCGAGAACAGAATCGTGGTCCAGTAAAACCACTCTACGCGCACCGTCGCCACACTCTCGATCGAGACGGTTCCTTCCACCCGGTACCAGATAGCCAGGCTCGCGACGAGCAGAATGACGATGATCGTCACGCCGCCGGGGTAGCCGAGACCGAGCGAGCGGTCGCAGAAGTCGGCCAGCGTCGTGCCCAACGTGGTGGTTGCAACAATCGTGGCCCAATACAGTGACGGATGGAATTGTTTTGCGCGCACCTGCGCCGAAACCAGAACCACGAAGGCCGCGAAAAAGATCAGCGTGCCGACGAGATAACCGAGGTTCAGCGACATCGTGACCCAATCGCCCCCGGTCTCGCCGAGCGTGGTTGCGGCAATCTTGACGATCCAGAACCCGAGCGTGAGTTCGGGAACTTTGCTAAGCGCGTGCTCTGCCACGCCCTTGGCGGTGGAATTCATGGGCAGCTCTCCTGAGTGAATACCGCCGAATTCTATTCAACCCAGCCTTAACACCGCCTTAACGATCGTCAGATCCCTGCCATCGGCCGTGCAAACGGTGCCGTGCTACGCTGCGCACAGCGAGGGCTCGATCGAAGCACGGTTGCATCGGGCGAGCGACGCAATGACATCGCACCGCGTCGTGCGATCAATGGAGAGCCGAATAGTGATCAGCACAAAAAACACGTCGAAAAGCATTCGAGCCAGCACGAAACATGCCGCGCCCACATCGCCGCGCCTCGAAAACATTCTTGCCATCGACATAGGCGGCACCGGCCTGAAGGCCGCGATCATCGATGCGGACGGCAAGATGCGCACCGAACGCGTGCGCGTGGCGACGCCGCATCCTTGCCCGCCAGCGCTGCTCGTCGACACGCTCGATGCACTCGTCAAGCCGCTGGTCGAACAGTATCCGCCCACGCACGTGTCGATCGGCTTTCCAGGTTTCGTGCGCGACAACCGTGTATTCACGGCGCCGCATCTCGGCGTAGAAGGCTGGAGCGACATGCCGCTCGCGCAAATGCTTGGCGAACGCCTGGGCAATCCCTCGGTGCGCATGATCAACGATGCGGAAATGCAGGGCTTCGCCGCCATCGAAGGAAGCGGCCTCGAATTTGTCCTCACGCTCGGCACGGGCGCGGGCACAGCGATGTTCCGCGACGGCGAATTGATGCCGCATCTCGAACTCGCGCATCATCCGGTTAGCAAGAAGCACGCGTACGACGAATATATCGGCGATGCCGCGCGCCGCAAGGTCGGCAACAAACGCTGGAACAAGCGCATCGAGAAAGTCATCGGCATTCTCGAATCGCTCGTGCACTACGACAAGCTGTGGATTGGCGGCGGCAATGCGGCGCGACTCACCTTCGAGCTGCCGCCGAACGTGGCAATCGTGCCGAACGAGCGCGGCATTGAAGGTGGCGCACGGTTGTGGCATCCGCGTTCAGTGCGGCAAGCGCGGTAACCAGGCGCGCTTGCAATGGCTGCGACGCCATTTACTAAGGATGACTGATTATTTCGATTGGCAGGCGGCGTCGGCAGGAAGACGTCGCTACTGATTATCCAGACTAGGATCGAACTCCCGTTCGCCCTTTGCGCTTTGCTCGGCCATCGCACGCGAGAGCAAGTCCCTCGCTTCGCCGCTCGATGCATCGACGGTCAGTGCACGTCCCGCGTTGCGCCATGCGCACACCCAGTCGGCCTGGCGCGCGCACAGCCGCGCACTGCCCAGCAGCAAGTCACGATCTTGCTCGCGGGCAAGCAGCTCGGATTGCATTTGCAGCGCCTCGCCGTTGCCGGGCTGCTCGGCCAGCACGCTCATAATGGATCTGCGGGCCGGACCGAGATTGTTCTTGTCGAGGCTCGCTCGCGCGCCGGCAAGACTGCGGGAGATGTCCGCGCGCAGACTCGCATCGTGCTTCATGGCGGCCGCGCGCTCGTCGCGCAGGCTCTTGAGCGATGCGGCGCCCCGTGGCGCGGTTTCCGTATGCGAAGCGACTGCGTGACGAGGCGGCGACACCGGCGCGGCAGCGGGTGGCGGCGGCGCGGTCTGCGCGGACGGCATGGGCACGGCCACCGGAGACGGCATGGACGCGGGCGGCGCGGCGGCGCTGGGCGGGGCGTGAGCGGGCTCGTTGGCGGCCACCGTCGCGGATTCCTGCGGCGTGCCCGCAACGGCCCCCTGAGCCACCTGAGCCTCGGGGGCTCCGTCACCGCCATTGCGATGCGAAAGCACGTAGCCGGCGAAAACCGACACGAACACGGCCACGGTCGCGAACGCATATAGATACGAACGCCGGTGATGGGCCTCGCGTTCCTCATAGGGACGATCGGCCCGCATCGGCTCGCGCGGCGACGCGCCCAGTTGGCTCGCGCCGCAATGGGGGCAAAAATTCAGCGGCCCTGCAAGCCTGGCCCCACAACTGGAACACTGCCGCGGGCCAGCGTTGCCGGAGCCTGGCTCTTTACGCATAGGAATGCTGCGCCGTGAAACGACGGATAGCGTCAAAAAATTCATATTGAATATGAACTACTTCGCCGCGAAGATCAACCAGCGGATCCGGCACCACAATCGACCTGTAACGTCCCCTTTGCCGAAGACCTTGAATCTGCCCAGTTCGCGCATTGTCATCGCTGTCCGTTCTATTACCACCATCAACTCAGAAGCCAATGTCGTCTAGTCAATACCGCCCTTTCTTTCGGGGAAGACTGCGCATTACACCGGGAAGCTTGCCGGGGCGGGAGTAAATATCCAATAGCCCCATGCTACATGGCCTTTTGGACGCCCAGGGATATACCCTGGGTTGATGGCAATTTCTGGGAAACCGCTTGCATCTATTAATTTGTTACCGCATCTTGACTAGACAAGATGCGCGACACAATGCTGCGCACCTGGCCCCCGTCTTTTGCGATCAAAGGAGTGTCGATATGCAGGCGAAGTACAGCAAGTTGGCTAAGGGATTAATTAGTGCTGCGCTCGGCGCTGCGATTTTCGGCGGTGGCGCGCAAGCCAAAGACTGGACAACCGTCACGATCGCCCTGGAGGGCGGCTATGCGCCATGGAATATGACTTTGCCGGGAGGCAAGCTGGGCGGGTTCGAACCGGAACTGGCCGCGAATCTGTGCGCACGAGCACAGTTAAAGTGCAATCTGGTGGCGCAGGACTGGGACGGCATGATTCCCGGCCTGCAGGCTGGTAAGTTCGATGTCCTGATGGATGCGATCTCGATCACGCCCGAGCGCGAAAAGATCATTGCATTCTCGAAGCCATATGCGGCCACGCCGGCAACTTTCGCGGTCACCAATACCAAGATTCTCCCCAATGCGGCGGCCGGTGCACCGGCGCTGAAACTCGATACCGACGCAAAGTCCAATGCGCCCGCGATACAGACGCTGCGCACCGCGTTCAAGGGCAAGACGATCGGGATTCAGTCCGGCACCGTCTATACGCGCTTCATCAATGAAAACTTTAAGGACGTCGCGTCGGTCCGCGTGTACAAGACCTCGCCCGAACGCGACCTCGATCTGGCCAACGGCCGTATCGACGCGTCGTTCGACGACGTGACCTACTACGCCGCGAACGCCGACAAGAAGGAAGCCGTGCCCACCGTGACGGTTGGCCCGAAGATTGGCGGTCCGATCTGGGGACCGGGCGAAGGCCTGGCGTTCCGTAAGCAGGACGCCGACCTGAAAGCAAAGTTCGACGCGGCAATTACCGCGGCGATTGCCGACGGTACCGTGAAAAAACTCTCGATCAAGTGGTTCAAGACCGACGTGACGCCCTGAGCGGCGCTTACGGCCTCGCCGCGCCCATCGCATCCACGATGTGATGTTGCGCGGCATCGTTTATCTGGCTTGCGTGGGATGGAGTTTATGGCTCTCTTTGAAATGCTCGGCTTCGGGACCGAAGGTTGGGGCAACGTGCTGTTGCTCGGCGCACTGATGACGGTGGTGCTGACGCTCGCGGCACTTGCGATCGGCGCGGTGTTCGGGGCGCTCGTTGCGGCTGCGAAGCTCTCGCGCTTTCGCACGGCTCGCGTGATTGGGGACTTCTATACGACCGTGTTTCGCGGCGTCCCGGAACTGCTCGTCATCTACTTGTTCTATTTCGGAGGCTCGACGCTCGTGTCTTCGATCGGCCAATGGTTCGGTGCCGACGGCTTCATCGGCGTGCCACCGTTCGTGATCGGTGCGTTCGCCGTGGGCATGATATCCGGCGCGTATCAGGCGGAGGTCTATCGCTCCGCCGTGCTGGCTGTTTCGCGTGGAGAGCTGGAGGCGGCGCGGTCCATCGGCATGCCGACGCTTGTCATGGCGCGCCGTATCCTGATTCCCCAAGTTCTGCGTTTCGCATTGCCAGGCATCGGCAATGTCTGGCAGCTCAGCCTCAAGGACTCCGCGCTCATTTCCGTCACCGGGCTCGCCGAGTTGCTGCGCGCAAGCCAGGTGGCGGCGGGATCGACGCATCAGTACTTCCTTTTCTTCGTGGTGGGCGGCGTGCTGTACCTCGCCATGACCGGTGTGTCGAACCGCGTGTTCGGCCGTGCGGAGGCGTACGTGGGCCGCTCCTTCAAGCGCAACTTCGCGCGCAACTGACGCACGGATCCCATCGTCATGCATATCGATTTCGATTTCCTTCTCGACACCCTGCGCCAGTTAATCGGTGCCGTGCCGACCACGCTGGGGTTGTTTTTCGCCTCGCTCGTCATAGGCGGTCTTCTGTCGCTCGTGATCGTCACGATGCGCGTGTCGCCGCACTGGCTGCCCAACCGCTTCGCACGCGCCTACATTCTGGTGTTCCGCGGCTCGCCGCTCCTGATCCAGATGTTTCTCGTCTATTACGGGCTCGGGCAATTCGGCGTAATCCGCGAGAGCTTCCTGTGGCCCGTGCTCCGCGAGCCATATGTCTGTGCCGTCCTCTCGCTCGCGCTCTGCACTGCCGGCTACACGGCGGAGATCATTCGCGGAGGCCTGATGGCCGTGCCGGTGGGCCAGATCGAGGCGGGCTACGCAATCGGCCTCTCGGGCTTCGCGCTGTTGCGCCGCGTGATTGGACCTATCGCTCTGCGCCAGTGCCTGCCCGCGTATTCGACCGAAGCCGTGCTGCTCGTCAAGTCGACGGCGCTCGCGAGTCTCGTCACCGTGTGGGAAGTCACCGGCGTCGCGCAGCAGATCATCCAGCAGACCTACCGCACGACGGAGGTCTTCACCTGCGCAGCACTGATTTATCTGCTCCTGAATTTCCTCGTAGTCCGAATCATCGGCTTCCTTGAGCATCGCCTGTCGCGCCACCTGCGTGCCGCGCCGACGGTCGCCAGCCGTCCCGCCACGGCCCTCGAAACCCGCCGCGCCGCCTCGTGATCGGCCATTCCATCCGGAGAAACGTATGAACGCAGCCGCACCGGTCGCCTTGTCCGTGAAAAACATCCACAAGTCTTTCGGCGACCATCATGTTCTCAAGGGTATTTCGCTCGACGCCCATGAAGGTGATGTCATTTCGATCCTCGGCGCGAGCGGGTCGGGCAAAAGCACCTTCCTGCGCTGCCTGAACCTGCTGGAGATGCCCGACGATGGTTCAGTCTCGCTCGCGGGCGAAGAGCTGAAGATGAAACGCCGCCGCGACGGCAAGCTGCAACCCGACGACCGCCGCCAGGTGGACCGCGTGCGCTCGCAGCTCGGCATGGTCTTTCAGAACTTCAATCTCTGGTCGCATATGACCGTGATCGAAAATCTGATTGAAGGTCCCATGCGCGTGCAAAAGCGCAGCCGTGCCGAAGCCGTCGAAGAGGCCGAGGCGCTGCTCGCGAAGGTGGGGCTTGCCGACAAGCGCGGCCACTATCCGGCGCACCTTTCGGGTGGCCAGCAGCAGCGCGTGGCGATCGCACGCGCGCTCGCGATGCATCCGAAGGTGATGTTGTTCGACGAACCGACTTCGGCGCTCGATCCCGAACTCGTCGGCGAAGTGCTCCGCGTGATGCGCGCGCTCGCCGACGAAGGGCGCACGATGCTTGTCGTCACGCATGAGATGGGCTTTGCGAAACATGTCTCCAATCGCGTGATGTTCCTGCATCAGGGCCAGGTGGATTCGGACGGCACGCCGCAGGAGGTCTTCGGCGAGCTGAAGTCGGAGCGCTTTCGCCAGTTCGTGTCGAGCCATCAGGATCGCAACGCGCATTGAGCTACCCACAAGGATCATCCATGTCCGTCACTCGTTCAGACCGCCCTCTGGATTGGCGCGAAATCTGCGAAGTTGCTGCAGGCGCGCCGCTCGAACTTTCGGCGCAAGCTCGGGAACGTATCGGCGCCGCGCGTGCACTGGTCGAGCAGATCATTGCCCGTGGCATCCGGGCCTATGGAGTGAACACGGGCGTCGGCGCATTGTGCGACGTCGTGGTATCGCCGATCGAGCAGCACGACCTTTCGCATAACATCTTGATGAGTCACGCGGTGGGCGTAGGTGCGCCGCTCGGCCCGCAGGAAACGCGCGCGATCATGGCTGCGGCCATCAACAACTATGCGCATGGGCACTCAGGCGTGCGTGTCGAGGTGGTCGAGCGGCTCGCGGCGCTGCTCGAGGCGGATTGCCTGCCCGAAGTGCCCGCGCTCGGCTCGGTCGGCTATCTGAGCCATATGGCGCATATTGCGCTGGTGTGCGTGGGCGCCGGTCACGTCAACTGGCGCGGCGAGCGCATGGCCGGCAGCGAGGCGCTGCGACGGCTCGGCCTCGAGCCCCTGAAGCTGGAGGCGAAGGAAGGCCTGAGCCTCGTGAACGGCACGCCCTGCGTGACCGGGCTCGCGGCGCTCGCGCTGCAGCGCGCGCACTGGCTGCTCGACTGGGCGGACGCCGTGGCGGCGATGAGCTTCGAGAACCTTGGCGGACAAATGGCGGCCTTCGACGCCGGATCGCTTGCCTTTCGGGTCTCGCCGGGGCTCGCCCTGGTCGGCGCGCGCATGCGTGCGGCATTGGCTGGCAGCGGCCTGCTGGCCGCGTCGCTCGGTCGCCGTACGCAGGACCCGCTCAGTATGCGGACCATTCCGCACGTCCACGGCGCCGCCCGCGACGTGCTGGCCGCCACCGAAGAAGTCGTGAACCGCGAACTGGCCTCCACGACGGACAATCCCATCGTGGTGGGAACGCAGCAAGAGCCACAGGTGTACTCGCAGGCGCACGCGGTAGGCGCATCGATCGCGCTCGCGATGGACAGTCTCGCCGCCGCGCTCGCCCAGGTGGCCGCCATGGCCGAGCGACGTCTGGACCGTCTCGTGAACCCGCTCGTGAGCGGACTGCCCGCGTTTCTTACCGATGCGAGCGGTACGCGCTCGGGCTTCATGATTGCGCAGTACACCGCGGCCTCACTCGTTGCGCAGAACCGGCGCGAAGCCGCCCCCGCGAGCCTCGATGGCGGTGTGACGTCGGGACTGCAGGAGGACCACCTCTGTCATGCGACACCGGCCGCGCTCAAAGCGCTCACGGTCATCGAAAACAGCAGCCGCATTCTGGGCATCGAACTGCTGGCGGCCGCGCAAGCGTACGATCTGCAGTCCGTTTCGGCCGCGCGCGCGCCGTACACGGAGCGGCTCTACGCACAGGTTCGCGGCCTCTTGCCGACGTATCGCGACGACCGCCCGCTTGCGGAGGACATGACGCTGGCGTTTCACATGATCGCCGATGGCGGCCCGCCAACGCCGCCCGACCCTTTGCCAGTGCCCGCGACGACTGAACGCTGGACGCCGGCTCCGATCGAGCCGGTGGCAGACGGAACCGCCGCGCCAGCCAACGATGCGCTTCCTGGTGCGGTCGGCACTTGAGCAGGTCTTGAGGATGACGAAGGAACGATTCACCGCGATTTAACCGAGGGGGCAACGGCAGCCATGAGCACAACAATGCGGGTAGAAGCCGAGACAAACCAGGCGGCGACGCAGCGCAAGATCGCTCCCCCGTACGAGCAGATCAAGCGATACGTCATCGAGCGCATCGCCGATGGCACGTGGCGGCCCGGTGATGCCATCCCGTCGGAGACCGAGTTCGTCAAGGAATTCGGCGTCGCGCGCATGACGGTCTCGCGCGCGTTGCGCGAATTGACCGCGCAACGCGTGGTCACGCGTGTGCAGGGCTCGGGCACCTATGTCGCGCCGCGCGATTATGAATCCACGGTGCTTGATGTTCGCAACATCGCGAACGAGATCGCTTCACGCGGGCATCGCCATGATGCGCGTGTGATCGCGCTGGAAGCCAGCAGCGCGCCAACCGCGATTGGCGAGCTCGATCTGGCCAAGGGGCCGGTCTTTCATTCCGTCATCGTGCACATGGAGGAAAGCGAGCCGATCCAGTACGAGGACCGTTACGTCAATCCGCGGGTGTTCCCACAGTATCTGGAGCAGGACTTCACACTGGAGACACCGAACAATTACATGGTGCGCCTCGCGCCGATCCAGCGCGCGGAGTTCCGCATCTATGCACGTAAGCCCGATGCGCAGATTCGCCGTCATCTGGCGATGGAGATCGGTGAGCCTTGCCTGTTGCTCTGGCGCCGTACCTGGGTGGGCGATGCGGTCGCGACCGCCGTGCAGCTCTGGCACCCGGCGTCACGATTTCACCTCGCCGGCGCGGTTTGAGACGCCTGTCACCGCGGGTTGTCGCTGAGCAGCGCCACCAGCCGCTTGATGTCGGCACGCTCCGACTTGGCGCCGGAAACGAAGGCGCAGTATGGATGCCCCAGTGGAAGCGACATCGACGACAACGCAATCAAGCGGCCCGCCTCCAGGTCCGCTCGCGCCATGACCCGCTGACCGAGCGCGATGCCCAGCCCTAACCTCGCCGACGAAATCGCCAGACTGGAAAGCCCGACCCGCCGCCCACGCGAGGGATCGGGATGCGTGCCGTTGCCAAACTTCCCGAACCAGTCGCTCCATGTGGGATGAGAGGCGTAATTCGGTCCCCAGTTGGTGTGGATAAACATGCTCTCGTGCATCAGAGCAAGGTCGAATTCGTTGTTGCCATGCTTGTACCAGAAGTCCGGCGCGCAAACCGGCAGCACCTCGTCGTGGACGAGCGGGATCGCCGCGAGCGTCGGGTAATGGTAGTCGCCATAGCTGATCCGGAGATCGATATCCTGGCGCACCACGTCGACCGGATCGTCCTCGACGCGAATATCGATCGCCATCTGCGGAAAATGATGGAGCAGCTCGGCGAGTTTGGGCGCCAGCCAGGTTTCCGCGAGTGAGGCCGGTACGCTGACGGCGAGTCGCATACGCATCTCGCCCTCCAGGATACGCACGGTCATTGCAGCGATATCATTCAGCGCACGCGCGGTCTGGGGATAAATCGCGAGCCCGGCATCGGTTAGCGTAATGCGATTGCCGGTGCGCACAAAAAGCTGCTTGCCCAAATACTCCTCGAGATTTCGCACCTGTTGACTCACGGCCGCCGCCGACACCCCGAGTTCAGTCGCCGCCATGGCGAACGCACCCATACGCGCCGCCACCTCGAATGCCTTGACCGCGTTCAAGGGAGGAAGTCTCGACATCTCGCGTCTCCAGCAAAAGTTTTTCTATTTGTAGGCTAACAATTTACGCCGTTGAAAGAAAGATTTTTTCAATATATCTTTTCCTCTCACTATCTGAAGAGGCGAATATGCGGCACATTTTGAATCTTGATCGTTACCCGCTGGATCGAATTGGAAGCCCCGAATGGCAGAATCTGGTTAACCGCTCGATTGCCGATCTGGCAGCGAACGGAATGTTCAATCTCGAAGGACTGCTTTTGCCCGGCGTGGCGGAAAAAGCCGTTGCCGAGATTCAGCCCGTGATGGATACGAAGTCCCATACCCACAAACGGTCGCACAATATCTACTTCAAGCCCGAAATTCCGGAGCTCTATGCAGGCCACCCGGCGCTTCGCGAGGTTGAAACCGTTAGCCACACCGTTTGCGCCGACCAGATTCCCGCGAGCATCGTGCTGGCGATCTACGAGTACGCACCCCTTGCTCACTTTCTCGCGGCGACCATGGGGAAGCGCTCGCTTCACGTGATGCAGGACCCGCTCGCGCGTGTGAATGTCATGTCGTACCGCGAGAGCGAGACTTTGAACTGGCATTTTGACCGTGCCGAATTTACGACCACGTTGTTGTTGCAAGAGCCGGAAGCGGGCGGGGAATTCGAATACCGCTCAGACCTGCGCTCGGACGACGATCCGAACTACGACGGTGTCGCCAGGCTTCTGGAAGGACGTGACCCGCACGTCAAAAACCTCAGGCTCAAGGCCGGGAACCTCAACGTGTTCAGAGGCAAGAACACGGCGCACCGCGTCACGAGCGTGCGCGGAATTCGCGAGAGGATGATTGCTGTCTTTTCCTACTATGAAAAATCGGGCGTCGTGTTTAGCGACGAAGAAAAGCTCGGGTTTTACGGGCGCGCGGCCTAGCGGTTATCGGCAAACGTGAGCCAACGGTCAGATCAATTCAATTTGGATAACGAAATTAAATCACGAGAAATTCTCGAACGGAGACGAATGATGCTTATCAAGCGTGGGGTGCTGGGCCGGCTTGTCGCGTTGGCCGTGTGGAGTGCGTCTGTGACATTGTCCTCGTCTGCCGACGCGAAAGAGTGGACGTCGGTCACCATCGCTACTGAAGGCGCCTACGCGCCGTGGAATATCACGTTGCCCGGCGGAAAGCTCGGTGGCTTCGAGCCGGAACTGATGCAGAATCTATGCACACGCATCAAAATCGAATGCAAGCTGGTTGCGCAGGACTGGGATTCGATGATTCCGGGTCTGCGGGTGGGCAAGTTCGATGTATTGATGGACGCCATCATGGTGACGCCGGAGCGCGAAAAAGTGATCGCGTTTTCGCGTCCCTATGCGTTGACGCCGGGAGCGTTCGTTTCAGCCGACCCAAAAATTCTCTCCGGCATTAGCGGTACTGCGGAGGTGCTCAAGCTGACCGGTGACCCGAAAGCGGACAAAACCGCCATTGACCGCCTTCGCGTGGCATTGAAGGGGCGCTCCATCGGCATTCAGATCGGCACCGCGTACACCGACTTCATCAACAGGAACTTCAAGGACGTCGCCACGATTCGCGAGTACAAGAAGTCTCCTGAGCGCGATCTCGATCTCGCTTCGGGCCGGATCGACGTCGCGTTCGATGACGTGAGTTATTTTTCGGCGGTCCTTCGGCAGCCGGAAAACAAGTCGCTTGCCTTCGTGGGTCCGAAGATCGGGGGAACAATCTGGGGTCCAGGGGAAGCACTCGCATTCCGTCAGAGTGATGCCGATCTGAAGGCGAAATTCGATGCCGCGCTTACCGCCGCGCTCGCGGACGGCACCGTGAAGAAACTGTCACAGAAGTGGTTCAGCATCAATATCACACCATGATGGCGTGAGTATGGCGATATAGGGCAGTCCAGCCAATGCGGCACTGCCCGAATACCATCTCCTGCCGAAATAAATAATTTGTAATGCCAATTATTAATATGGAGACATCGATGATAAAGAAGGTTTTCGTAGCCGGGGGGTTCGTATTCATTTCGTCGATTGCGTCCGCGCAAAGCTCCGTCGCTCTATATGGGATTATCGACGAGGGCTTCAACTTCACGACGAATACCGGAGGTAAGCACGCGTACGAAATGGAAAGTGGCTACGCGGCAGGTAGCCGGTGGGGCGTCAACGGCAAAGAAGATCTCGGCGGTGGGCTCGCGGCACTGTTTACGCTCGAGAACGGTTTCGACGTCAATTGCGGACGCGCTGGCCAGGGGGAACGGATGTTCGGCCGGCAAGCCTACGTCGGCGTGCAAAGCGACAAGCTGGGCGGCCTGACCTTCGGACGCCAATATGACTCAGTCGTGGACTATCTCGCGCCGCTCACGGCAAACGGCGGGTACTCGGGATACCTGTTCGCTCATCCGTACGACCATGACAATACGGATAATTCGTTTCGGGTCAGCAACTCGGTGAAGTACGCCAGCCCGAATATCGCGGGCTTTACATTCGGTGGCGTCTATGGTTTCAGCAATGCCGCCGGTGCGTTCGCCAATAACCGGCTCTATAGCATTGGAGCGGCCTATAGCACAGGTTCGCTGTCGCTGGCTCTCGCCTACATGGACATCGATAACGTCGGTGCCAATAGCGTTGGCGCGGTGGCGACGAACGACGCAAGTTTTGTCGCGGGGCATCAGCGAACCTATGGGGCGGGGGTCACCTATACGATGGCCCGCGCGACGCTGGGCTTTGTTTATAGCCACACGTCGCTGGACGCGCCTGTCGGCAACGGCTACCTGATGCCCGGCACCTTTCCAGCGGGTGTGACAGTTAGTTCGCTGGACTTCGATAACTTTGAGATCAATGCGAAGTACGACTTCACGCCGGCGCTTTTCGCACAGGCCATGTACACGTACACGCTTGGCAAGTACCAGGGAAGCAATGCCAGCGCGCGGCCCAAATGGCACCAGGTGGGCCTGATGCTCGACTACAACCTCTCGAAGCGCACGGATGTCTATCTTCAAGGGGTATTTCAGCAGGTTGCGGACGGCAATACGGGGACGTTCCTGGATCAGGCATTCATTACCGGTGCGGATAATTCCTCGTCGTCGAACCGGCAATTCGTCAGTCGCGTCGCCATCAGACATTCTTTCTGAGTTGTTCAACCGGGCGCTGAAATGCGTGAGCAGATCTGCCCCCGGCTCGGTACGCATGCGTCAGTTCTGCGCCATCTTCTCGAACACCTCCGGGTAGCGTCCGCCAGAGATTTGCTCGGGCGAGAAGATGGCTTCGAGCCTCGCGCATTCGTCCGCGCTCAATCGAATATCGGCTGCGCCGGCATTCTGCTCCAGATGCGCAATGCGCTTGGCTCCCGGGATCGGCACGATGTCGTCGCCTTGCCCCAGAACCCAGGCAAGCGCGAGCTGGGCCGCCGTCACGCCTTTCTCGAGCGCCATGGCCTCGACCGCCGAAACGAGCTTGCGATTCGCCTCGATATGGCCAGGCTGGAAGCGCGGCAGGCTGCGGCGAAAGTCCTGCTCGTCCAGCGTCGCGAGCGACGCTACCGTGCCCGTCAGGAAGCCGCGCCCGAGCGGGCTGAACGGCACAAAGCCGACCCCGAGCTCCCGGCAAGCAGCCAGCACGCCATTGCGCTCGACATCGCGCGTCCAGAGCGAATATTCGCTTTGAAGCGCTGTGATGGGGTGGACCGCATGCGCCCGGCGCAAGGTCTCGGCTGAAACTTCCGACAAGCCGATTGCCCGCACCTTGCCTTGCGCGACCAGGTCCGCCATCGCGCCCACGGTTTCTTCGACGGGTACGGCCGGATCGACACGATGCAAGTAATACAGATCGATCACATCCGTTTGCAGGCGCTTGAGCGACGCCTCCGCCACGGCGCGGGCATTTTCCGGGCGGCCATCGGTGCCGGTTATCTCGCCGAAATCGTCACGGTCGCGGCGATACGTAAAGCCGAATTTCGTCGCGATCACCACCTTGTCCCGATACGGCTTGAGCGCGCGCCCCAACAGGATCTCATTGCGATGCGGCCCGTACACCTCGGCGGTGTCGAAAAAGCTCACACCCAGATCGACCGCCCGGTGCAGCGTACCGGTCGACGCTGCTTCGTCCTGCACCCCATAGGCCTGACTCAGCCCCATGCAACCGAAGCCAATGGCGGAAATATCGAATTGTCCAAGTCTGCGCATCTGCATCTTTCTCTCCTTTCGCGAACGTGTCGGGATGCAGGTATCGTAGTCGCCGATCGATCATTCGATAATATGTCCGG
The DNA here is from genome assembly GCF_051125205.1 of Paraburkholderia sp. A1BS-2L. Taxonomy (NCBI): domain Bacteria; kingdom Pseudomonadati; phylum Pseudomonadota; class Betaproteobacteria; order Burkholderiales; family Burkholderiaceae; genus Paraburkholderia; species Paraburkholderia sp. A1BS-2L. The sequence continues at coordinate 232,025 of NZ_CP120430.1, read as the reverse complement.
ATTCGATTGCCTCAATCTATCCGATAGAACAATGGACCGAACGCAGCTTTCACAACTCACCGTCTTTGTGACCGTTTCGCAGCTTGGAAGCTTTCGCGCGGCGGCCGATCACCTTGGCATTGCGCCCTCGGCGGTCAGTCATGCGGTCTCGACGCTCGAAGCCAGTCTGGGCGTCAGGCTGCTGGCGCGCACGACCCGCTCGACGCGGCCAACCGAGGAGGGCCAACGATTGCTCGACCGGGTTGGCGCGCCGCTTTCGGACATCGCAGCGGGATTGGCCGAGGCGGCCGAACAGCGCGAGGCCCCTTCCGGGCCGCTGCGAATCACGATGCCGATGCTGGCGGCGGAAGAACTGATCATGCCCCGCCTGCGAGACTTCAGCACGCGCTATCCGCAGATCGAACTCGACATTCGCACGTCCGACCTGTTCGAGGACATCGTCGAAAGCGGTTGCGACGCGGGATTGAGATTGGGCGAGAGTCTCCAGGCGGACATGATCGCCGTGCGAGCGAGTAGCCCGCGCCGGAGTCTGATCGTCGCGACGCCTTTCTATTTTGAAAGCCATCCGCAGCCGATGCATCCACGCGATCTCGCCGATCACCCATGCATCCGGCGACGCTTCGAAAGCGGGCGCATTTACCGCTGGGAACTGGAAAAGGATGGACGCCCGATCAGCGTCGAGGTGAAGGGCAATTTGATCTTGCCGCAGCAGAGCCTGATGCGGCAGGCGGCGCTCGACAGTTTGGGGCTCGCGTTCCTCTTCGAGGAAGCGATCGACGAGGATCTTCGTGCTGGACGTCTCATTCCGGTCATGCAGGAATGGTGTCCGCAATTCGACGGCTTCTATATTTACTACCCCTCGCGCAGGCAAATGCGGCCTGCGCTGCGGGCTTTCATCGAGTTCTTCCGGTATCGGGAATGACAGCGCGATCTAGCGAAGCCGGATATGCCATGCAATTCGCCTGGCGCTGCTAGTCATCGTCTTCGACATCGGGCTCATTCAGATCGATTTCTAGCACCCGGCAGACATCGCGCACGAACTCGTTCATCGCGGCGAAGCATTCGGGGCTATGCGGCGGAAAGTCCTCGGGGTTCTTCTTGCCCTGCGCGCGCCGGATCGCGCGAATGCTGGCCTCCAGTGCCCGTGCTTCGGCCCAGATCGGATGGTTCCCGGAAGGTTCAAGTGGTTCGCATGCCATGCCCAGATTGTCGGCAACGGCCGCGCGAACTTTAGCGCCTCCTCCCCACAACCTGAATGAATTCCGTTTGCCTTTCTGAATGTTTTAAGAAACCATTCAGCTGCTGATTCAGCCCCACATCCCGTTCCTCGAACGACAACTCCGGTCCACGACGATGAAAATCACCACGATCCGGCCTTACATTTCCGTGGTGCTCGCTGCGGCATTGATAAGCGCCTGCAGCGGCGATTCCAGCAACAACCCGCCGCCGCAATCGTCAGCTCCGCCGCTTGCCACGGGCGCCAGCGCCTGCCTCGCGGTGGACAACAACAGCTCGACCGTCGTCGTCGGCTCGAACCAGCCGGGCGATCCGTCGCTGCCCGAAGCCGCGTCGGGCTACCGGACGGGACTGAAGCCGCGCTACGCCCGGACCTACATGGTCGCAACCTCGAACGCCTACGCGAGCGCGGCCGGTTGCGCCGTGCTCAGGCGCGGCGGCACCGCCGCCGATGCGGCCGTCGCGGTGCAGGCCGTGCTCGGCCTCACGGTTCCCGAAGCGACCGGCCTCGGCTCCGGCGGCGTGCTGCTGTACTACGACGGACCCAGCAAGACGCTGCAAGCCTACGATGGCCGCGAAACGGCGCCCGCCGCCGCGACCGAAAACTATCTGCGCTATATCGACGACACGACCGATCAAACGACGCCGCTGCCGAACCCGCGCGCGAGCGGCCGCTCGATCGGCACGATCGGCGTGCCGCGCCTGATCGAAGCCTTGCAGCACGACCACGGCAAGCTGCCCTGGCGCGGCCTGTTCGGCGATGCGATAACGCTCGCCACCAACGGCTTTCCGATCGGCGGGCGTCTCGCCGCGGCCATCGCCTCGAACGCGCCGAACCTGAAGCGCGATCCCGAAGCGGCCGCGTATTTCCTGAACGCGGACGGCTCGCCGAAGACGCTCGGCACGGTGCTCAGGAACCCCGCGTACGCCGATGCCCTCACGCAGATGTCGCAATCCGGCGCGAACGCGCTCTACACTGGCGCGATTGCGCAGGACATCGTCGCGAAGATCGCCGCCACCACGGGCGCCGACGGCTCGACGCTCACGCCCGGCAAGACCACGCTCGCCGACCTCGCCGGCTATCAGGCAAAAGTGCGCAAGCCGGTTTGCACGACGTATCGCGCGACGTACTGGATCTGCGGGATGCCGCCGCCGTCCTCGGGCGGGATCGCGGTTGCGTCCGCGCTGGGCATTCTCGAGAATTTCGACCTGAAATCGCTCCCGCCCACGGCCATCGACCTCGAAGGCGGCAAGCCCACCGTCAATGGCGTGCATCTGATCACGGAAGCGGAACGGCTCGCGTATGCCGATCGCGACAAGTATGTTGCCGATACCGATTTCGTTCCGCTGCCAGGCGGCACATGGGACACCCTGCTCAACAAGCCCTACCTGAAGAGCCGTGCGAATTTGATTAGCATGTCGAAAAGTATGGGCACGGCGCAGGCGGGCAATCTCGGCGCGGCGCCGGTCGGCATTGCCGCCAACCAGATCGAGCACGGCACGAACCAGTTCACGATCGTCGACGGCGACGGCAGCGTGCTCACCGCCACGACCACGGTGGAGTCGAGCATGGGTTCGTTCCACATGACGCACGGCTTCCTGCTGAACAACCAGTTGACCGACTTCTCCGCGAGCCCGACCGACAGCGCCGGCAATCCGGTCGCGAACCGCGTGCAGCCCGGCAAGCGGCCGCGCAGCTCGATGGCGCCGACGCTCGTGTTCAAGGTTGCGGCCGACGGTTCGCGGGGCGACTTCGTGATGGCCACCGGCTCGCCCGGCGGCGGCACGATTCCGCAATATGTGGTGAAGACGTTGGTGGGTGTGCTCGACTGGGGGCTCGACGCGCAGCAGTCGGCGGGGCTGATGGACTTCGGCGCGGGCAACAGCCCGACCACGACGATCGGCGGCGAGCATCCCGATCTCGATCTCACCGACAACGGCGTGCACGATCCGCTGATCGCAGGCCTGACCGCACTCGGCCATAAGGTGTCGACGGCCTCGCAGGCTAGCGGCATCAACACGGTGATGCGTGTCACGCGAGGCCAGTCTGTCGTGCTGCAGGGCGGCACCGATCCGCGCCGCGAAGGCGTGGTGCTCGGCGATACCTTCACGCCCTGATATTCAGGATGCGGGGCTGCCGCGCGGGCGCGTGACCGCCCCGCCCGCGCGGCGTACACCGTTACTCCAGCGCGCCCACTCCGGCATTGGCGCGCGCGCCCGCTCCGCCCATCACCACGAAGTACGCCGCGCCCGCCGCCACGAATCCTATCGGCCACGCAAACGCTGCAACCGCGGAGAGCGCGGGCAGCAGCGCAACCGCAACCGCCGCGCCCGCGGTCGGCACGAACACGGCCATTGCCTTCGGATTGACACCATTGCGATAGAAGTACTCGCCGTTTTCGTCCGAGCGATACAGGTCCTGGAGCTTGACCACACCGCGCCGGATCAGGAAATAGTCGGCGGCCATGATCCCGAACAGCGGCCCGAGAAACGCACCGAGCCCGCCCAGGAAGTAGTTCACGACCACCGGGTTCGAGTACAGGTTCCAGGGCATGACCACGAGCGCCAGCACCGCGCTGATGATGCCGCCGCGACGGAACGTGATGCGCTTGGGCCACACGTTGGCGAGGTCATAGGCAGGCGACACGAAGTTGAGCACGACGTTCACGCCGATGGTCGCCACGATGAACATCAGTGCGCCCACCACCAGCACGAAGGTGTTGGGCACTCTGGCGAGGATCAATGCCGGGTCGGTGATGGCCTTGCCGAACACCACCACGGTGCCCACCGTCATGGTGATGCTGATGGCGGCGAACGCCGCGAAATTAATCGGGATTCCCCAAAAATTCCCGACGATCACGGCACGCTCCGATTTCGCGAAACGCGTGAAGTCGCAATAGTTGAGCAGCATGGTCGCGTAAGTGGAGACCAGCAGGAATGCGCCGGTGAGAATGCCCTGCACCACCCCGCTGCCCGACAAGGGCTTGACGGACAGATTCATCGGCAGATGCCAGTCGGCCATCGCGAAGAGCCACAGCGCCATCAGCAGCATCACGACCCACACGATCGGTCCTGCCCAGTCCTGGAAGCGGCGCACCGCTTCCATGCCGCGCGTGATCACGAGCAGCTGCATGACCCACAGAAACACGAAGCAGGCCCATCCGAGATACGAGAGACCGAGCAGGCTCTGGTCCTCCCAGTGCTGCAAGGCCGGATTCATGCGCAGCAACAGGACGACCACGGCGGTCGAAGCCAGATAGGTCTGAATGCCGTACCAGCAAATAGCGATGACCGCGCGAATCAGCGCCGGCACGTTGGCGCCCCAGATGCCGAAGCTGAGTCTCGCCATCACGGGAAACGGCACCCCGGTCTGCTGCCCCATGCGGCCAGCCCAGTTCATGCCGAAGAACAGAATGCCGGTGCCGATCAGAATGGACGCGAGCACCTGCCACCCCGTCATGCCGAGCACGAACAAGCCCGCCACGAACGTATAGGTGCCGATGTTGTGTATCGCCGACATCCAGACCGCGAAGAAGCTATAGGACGTCCACTTCCGCTCGGTGGCGGGCGCCAGGTCGTCGTTATACAGCCGGCCTGTCGGGTCCAGCTCGGCCAGTTTCCTGTCCTGTCTTTCCACGATGCTCTCTCCTCGCATAATTCCGCCGCTCACATTAGTTCAGTGAATTGTTTGTGAGTTTTTAGTGAAACGGCGGGCACTCCATGAATGGAATCACCACAACCACAACGCGTTAGTCGAGCGCACCTCGAGGCCCGATCGTCGGTTTCCCGCAACGCAGAAAGCGGCCTCGCCCGCGGCGCGGATGGAACTCGCCATCCCACACTACCGCCCCGCCGATCAGCGTGATGTCGGGCCAGGCACGCAGCGTCTGACCTTCGTAAGGCGTGTAGTCGACCGCATGATGCAGGTCCGCGTTGCGCAGCACGAACCCGCGCTCGCCCCAGATGACGAGGTCGGCGTCGCTGCCGATGGCGATAGTGCCTTTGCGCGGGTGCAGGCCATAGGTCTTGGCCGGATTGGTAGACGTCAGTTCCACGAAGCGGTTCAGCGTCATGCGCCCCGCCAGCACGCCCTCGGAATAGAGCAGCGGCATGCGCGTCTCCACGCCGGGAATGCCGTTCGGAATGTGGCTGAACGAGACTTCCTCGCCGCCGGGCTTTTTGCCTTCGGGCGCGTCGTAGTTGAATGGCGCGTGGTCGGAACTGAAAAGCGTAAAGAGCCCGTCGTTCAGGCCGTCCCAGATCACCTCCTGGTTGGCCTTGTCGCGCGGCGGCGGACTGCAGACGCATTTCGCGCCCTGATAGGTGTCGTCGATGCCGAGATCGGCGGCGGTCAGAAACAGGTATTGCGGGCAGGTCTCGGCATAAACCTTGAGGCCGCGCGAGCGCGCCCAGCGAATCTGCTCGACCGCTTCGCGCCCCGAGACGTGCACGATCAACACCGGCACGTCCACCAGTTCGGCGAGCGAAATGGCCCGATGCGTGGCCTCGCGCTCCACCAGCAGCGGGCGAGCATGCGCATGAAAGCGCGGCGCTTTGCGGCCCGCGGCTTCGAGACGCTTCGTCAGCCATTCGATGCAATCGGCGTTCTCCGCGTGAACCATGGCCATCGCGCCGTATTCGCGAGCGATGGCCAGCACGTCGAGGATCTGGCCATCGTCGAGCTTCAGATCCTCATAGGTCATGTAGATCTTGAACGACGTGTAGCCCTCGGCAATCAGCGCCGGCAACTCCTCTTCCAGCACCTTCGGCGTGGGGTCGCTCACGATTAAATGGAACGCGTAGTCGATGTGCGCCTTGCCTTCGGCGCGGCCGTGATAGTCGTCCACGGCGGCGCGCAGCGACTGCCCTTTCTCCTGCGCCGCGAACGGAATCACGGTGGTCGTGCCGCCGCATGCCGCTGCGCGCGTGCCGGTGTCGAAGTCGTCGGCCATGCGCAGCGGCGGCGCCATCGGCTGATCGAAATGGCAGTGCGCATCCACGCCGCCCGGCGTCACCACGCGCCCCGCCGCATCGATCTCGCGCGCGCCCGCCGGCAAGCCCATGCCCAGCTGAACGATGCGCCCGCCCGCGATGCCGATGTCAGCCTTGAAGGTGTCGCTGGCCGTCGCGACACGCGCATTGCGGATAACCAGATCTAGCGCCGAACCTGTCACCTGAAATCTCCCGACTCGAAAATTATCTTATGAATCAATGGCAACCATGACGTCTTTGCTGTCGACATAATAGTCAACAATTATGTTTACAAAACTAGTGTTTACATGAGTGTCGACAATCCGCGAGGCGGCCGGTATCCTGACTCTGGGCGATGCGCAGCGCGGCTGGCGCGCCCGCTACACCGCATACGAGAGGCCATTGCCGTGCCTGCAATCGACGAACTTGCCACGCCCCCTGCCGGGAAATCCGCTCCACGCAAACGCAAATCCGCTGCGCCGGCGCGCGCGCCGCTGGAACTCAGTCAGGACGAGATTTACGAGCGCATCTACGCGGCGATCCTCGAGCACCGGCTGCACCCCGGCACCAAACTCGCGGAAGAGCGCCTGGCCGAAATTTTCAATGCCAGTCGCGGACGCATTCGCGAAGTGCTGGCGAGGCTCGCGCATGAGCAGGTGGTCGAATTGATTCCGCAGAAGGGGGCGTATGTCGCGCGCCCTTCCATCGAGCAGGCGCTCGACGTTTTCGAAGCGCGCCGCCTGATCGAGCCCGCGATCATGCGGCGGCTTGTCGAGAACTTGACGGCCGAAAAGCTCAAGCGCCTGCGCGAGCACGAAGCACTCGAAGCCGATGCGCGCAAGCGCGAGGACAAGCGCACCGTGATCCGGCTCTCGGGCGAGTTTCATTCGCTCGCGGCGGATCTCGCGGGCAACTCGGCGCTCGCCCGCACCATGCGTGAGCTTTCCGTGCTCACGTGTCTCATGATCTCTCTCTACGACGCGCCTACAGCAACCTGCTGCCGCGCCGACGAGCACTCGCATATCGTCGATGCCATCGCGAAGCGCGACGCCGCGCGCGCCGAGCGTTTGATGCTCGAGCACCTGGACCACATTCAAGGCAGCATGAAGCTCGAGTCGGCAAGCGAGCAGGTCGATCTCGAAGAGATCTTCAGAAGCTGACGCGCGGACCGCGCGTCACCAGCGACTGCGTCGGCTGGTGTGATTGGTTGTGTCCACATCTTGTTTGCATCGACCGATATTGCGCTCATGAAGTATCAATAACGCGCACACATCACGTGCGATCGCGCGAATTCTCTCGCCCGCGCCACTTCCCCGATTACAACGGACTTAACGCGATCTGCATGCCGTCACGCACGTGGCTGGCGCGCGTGCGCGTTCCGGTTACGCATTGAAGCGGGCATTTCATACCGCATTTGCAGCGGGTTTACGCTAGTTCGCGAGAACACAAGCGATTGGGGCGCATCGCCCTATGTTGCAAGAATCCGGAATACCTAATATCAAGTCACCGCGAGACATCAAGTCGAACGGCTAAGCACCGAGCGATTCCCGCAAGTCATGGATGGCCACGATCAATGAGGTGGCTGTCCATCAGCATTGCACCTGGCCATAACCGCTTCACGCACGACCGTTCAATCATGCACGGCCGTCGGACGCGGCTACCCATAAATCAAGGAGACAACCATGCTGCATGATCTGCCCGCCCGTCCCGAGACCGTTCATTGGGGCTATTTCGACGCCTGCAAAGCACCGGCCCTGACCGTGAAAAGCGGCGACATCATTCGCGCCGAAGCGATCACCCACCATGCCGGCGATGCGCCGGACCTGATGATGGACAACGCCGTGCGCGAAATCTATTCAAAGATCCCGCACGAGGACCGCAATCCGGGCGTGCACATCATGACAGGCCCGATTTACATCGAGGACGCCAAGCCCGGCGACGTGCTCGAAGTGCGCTACCTGCAAATGATTCCGCGCTTTCGCTACGGCGCAAATGCTGCCGCGCACTGGGGCCAGCTGTACCGCGAATTCAACAAGGAACGCATCACCATCTACGAACTCGACACCGCGTCGAACACCGCGCACGCACTGTACGCCTACGACTACCCGAACAAGATGACGACGCCCGGAAAAATCGTCGACGAGCGCGAATGCTGCCGCCAGCCAGCGCTCGCAGGCGTGCGCGTTCCGGTGCGCCCGCATCTGGGCACGGCGGGCGTGGCGCCCGACAAGGCAGGCCGCGTCTCGACCGTGGAGCCGGGCTTGCACGGCGGCAACATCGACAACTGGCGTATTGGCGCGGGCGCCACCATGTATTACCCGGTTGCGGTGGACGGCGCGCTGTTCTCGATCGGCGACCCGCACATCTCGCAGGGCGACGGCGAAATCAGCGGCACCGCGATCGAGGCCTCATTGAATGTGCTTTTCCAGGTAGTCCTGAGAAAAGATTTCCACTTCCCCTCGCCGCTGCTGGAAACGCCGGACTGCTGGGTCGTCCACGGTTTCCATGAGGATCTCGACGAAGCCGGCAGGAATGCGGCGCGCGACATGATCCATCTGCTGACCGAGCAGCAAGGCCTCTCGCGCGACGACGCCTACTCGCTCATGAGCGTCTCCGCGGATTTCGGCGTCACGCAGGTGGTCGACGGCACCCAGGGCATTCATTGCACGATGCCGCGTGCCATCTTCCCACCGAAAACCAAGGGCTAAACGCCAGATCAGGCCAAAACAAGGCCTAAATCGGACACCCGGATAACGCAAGCGAACAAGCGTGAGGAACTCACATGCACTATGTCTACGTGGGGCGCAATGAACTGGTTGCGCTCATAGTCGGTCTCGTCACCGGCACGCTGTATTCGTGGCTCGATCTGCCCATTCCCGCACCCAACGTCACGGGGGGCATTTGCGCCATTCTCTTCACCTATCTCGGCTACCTGGTCGTGAACGCATGGCGCAAGAGTGTCAGTTTCGGTCGTCCACCAGCAAGCGGATCGATCGCGGCCGATTCATGATAAAGGGGAATGACATGGTTGAAATCATGCTAGGTCAAACGGAAATTCAGGCCGCAGCCGTTGGCCTGGTAACAGGGGTTGTTTACACTGCGGTACGGGCTCCGATACCTGCGCCCAATGTGCTCGGCGGCATCTTCGCGATCGTCGGCACATTCGCGGGCTTCGTCCTGGTGGCGGCCATGCGAGGGCAGCTGCATTTCGGCTAGCCGCCACAACGGCTCGACGCATGTGCTGGATTGAAGTCAGGCGGGCCCAGCCGGTGGGTCCGCCATCACCACTGCTGCATGCACGCGCCAGGGAGGCAGGCCTTGCGTCAATCGCACTTTTCCACTGAAGCCTGGCCGCAACCCGGCCGTGCCGCTGCCTGGCGCGCCGAGCTCATGGTCGCGCGGCTCTCCTGCCAGAACCTGTGCGCAGATCACTCGCTGCATGGCACGGTGCAGTCCAGAACCACCAGTGCCGGCATCGAGCTCGCGTGCATCGCTTCAGTGCCGCAATCGGTTGCCGTGGCCGCGGGCAAGGACCGTGGCCTCGTGTTGCTGATGCTGCTCGAAGGCGAGGCCGGGCTCGCCACCACGGGCACGAGCGACAGCCTGCGTGAGAACGAAATTGTCTGCGTGCCCGCGGGCGCGCACGCCGAGTTGTCGCTCGCCACCGCGTTTCGCCTGCTCACCGTTCACATCGGCCCCGCGCTGCTCGCCGCGCGCGTAGCCGCGCCGCTGCCCACCGAAGCGATCAAGCTCACGGGCGATGCAGGACTGCTCTTCGCGAGAATGCTGTGCGCGGCCGCCGACACCTTCGAAACCGTCGTGGCCGCCGACCCCAAGGCCTTGCAGCCCATCGACAGCACGATCACCGAGTTTCTCGCCACGGCCCTGATCGCGAGCCAGCCGCCCGACCTCGCGGGGCTCACGCAGTCGCGCACCGCCATCTTCTCGCGCATCTGCGAACGCGTGGACGCGCGGCTGGCCGAGCCCGGCTTGAGCGTGGCCTCCATCGCCTCGGACGAGCACGTGTCCACGCGCTACCTGCAAAAGCTGTTCGAAAAGTCGGGCACGAATTTTTCGGTCTATCTGCGCACGCGGCGGCTCGAACGTTGCCGTACCGATCTCGCGAATCCGCTCTACAGCAAGCTCACGGTTTCGGATATCTGTTATCGATGGGGCTTTAACGATCCCTCGTACTTCAGCCACGCGTTCCGGCAGCAGTTCGGCATCTCGCCCAGTTCCTACCGCGACCAGATGATGCCCGCGCCGGCCAAGGTCGTTGCGCAACGCATCTCGCGCGGCCGGCCCGAACACGTGCGGATCCAGCCCATCGCGCGCGACCAGCTTCCGGCCAACGACGGCACCGCGCCGGCGAGCACGCCGGGCCACCCCGGCCGTGTTTCGCGCTGGGGCCATGCCACCGATAGCTTCGGACGCCGCCATCACCGGCTCAACGCCACCGACAAGACCGTCCATTGGGGCTATTTGAGCCGCGACTTGCCTGCGGTGCTCGAAGTCGAGTCGGGCGACAAGGTGACGATCGAAACGCTCACACAGCACGCATCGGATGACTGGGAGCGCATGATCGAAGGCGATGCCGGCGCGCAAAGCGTGTTCCATTGGACCGCGCAGAAGAAGAACGTCGACCGGCGCGGCGCGGGCCCGCTCGATGCATCGATCTATGGGCGCGGCGCGGGCGAAGGATTCGGCGTCCATATCTGCACGGGGCCCGTGGCCGTGCGCGACGCCATGCCGGGCGACGTGCTCGAAGTGAGGATTCTGGACATCCGCCCGCGCATGAGCGCGAACCCCTGCTTTCACGGCAAGGCCTTCGGCAGCAACGCCGCAACGTGGTGGGGGTTTCATTACCGCGACCTGCTCACGGAGCCGCGCGAGCGCGAAGTCGTGACCATCTTCGAAATCGACTGCGAACGCTCCGACGGCAAGGCGCGCGCGCTCTACAACTTCCGCTGGACGCCGCAACGCGACCCGTCTGGCGTGCTGCATCCGACGATCGACTATCCCGGCGTGCCGGTCGACCATTCCACCATCGAGAAAAACCACGACGTCCTGAGCGATATCGAAATACCGGTTCGCCCGCACTTTGGCGTGATTGCAGTGGCGCCGGCCCAGAATGGGTTGATCGACTCCATTCCGCCTTCGAGCTTCGCGGGCAACCTGGACAACTGGCGCGTGACGCGCGGGGCCAGCGTGTTTCTGCGCGTGGCCGTGCCTGGCGCGTTGTTCTCGATTGGCGACCCGCATGCGTCCCAGGGCGACTCCGAGCTATGCGGCACCGCCATCGAATGCTCGCTGACCGGCGATTTCCAGTTGGTGCTGCACAAGAACGGCGAGATCGACCCGAACGCTCCCTTCGCCGACTTGACCTACCCGCTCGTTGAAACCGCGAACGAGTGGATTCTGCATGGCTTCAGTTCTCCGAATCATCTGACCGAGTTCGGGCAAAAGGCGCAAAGTCACATCTACATGAAGTCGACGCTCGACGAAGCCATGCGCGACGCGTTTCGCAAGGCCCGCCGGTTTCTCATGTCCGTCAAGAAGCTCAGCGAGGACGAGGCCGTCACGCTCATTTCGGTTGCCGTCGACTTTGGCATCACGCAGGTGGTCAATGGCAACTGGGGCGTGCATGCGATTATCAGGAAGTCTCTGTTCACGGGCAGGTGATTCGGTGTGTTTGCCTGAATCGCATTGCGAAAAACTGAGTATGCGCATTGAGTTTCGCCCTCCCCGTGGCTCATGTGACGGTGCAAACTGGCAGACTGAGCATCTTTTGAGATACGCTGCGGCGTATTATTTCCGCTCCTGAACCAATTTGGAACTGCTGATGCCGTGGACATACAATCAGCGAACGGGTGAATTGAGTCGCAATGGCACGCTTTATGGGCGAGGCTATTCGGGTCATGGTATCGGCCGCGATAACCCGACGATGGAACGAATAGCCAATACCGGCCCGATTCCCGCAGGAACATACTCGATTAGCGCGCCGTTCATCCACCCGCACTCCGGGAGCTACACGATGCGGCTAACGCCAAACAACGGGACGAACACGCACGGTCGGTCCGGCTTGATGATCCACGGCGACAGCGTTGCGCGCCCAGGCACGGCATCGGAGGGCTGTGTCGTTTTGAATCGTGCTCTGCGCAACCAGATTTGGTCCAGTGGAGATCATACGCTGGAGGTCACGCGATGAAACGCATAATTTTTGCGTTTGTTCTCACCGTGCCCGCGCTGTGCGTGGCGAAGTCGCCGCCTTGCGCTCATTGGCCGACTAAAATGGCCGAAACTGTGCTCATTGATGCAGGCCTGCTCACTCCCGAAAAGCTGGACGACTCGAAGACAACAGCAGTCCGACTCGCATCGGAAAAGACAGGCAAGAATCTGTATCAGCAGGTCTATGACATCACGTTTCATGAGACGGGCGGCCGCACGATTGAGGTCATCACGTCAAGCAAGGCGTCCTCCGAAGAATGTTCGATGGGGAGCGTGGACGTCTTTGTCACTTCCCACAAGTTCAACAGCGACGCTCCAATCAAGAAAGAAGCTCGTTGATTGGCCATTTCGCGCGCACCATGCCCTCAGAGGCATGGACTCGCGCGCTCTATCTTGCAATCGACATTTTCATACTTCGGTGCGTTTGCCTGAATCGCCGCAAAATCCCGCCTTCCGGTACTATTTCGACTCCCGTCCTGCTCCGGAGACAAGCCGTGATTACGCTTTTCCATGCTCCGCATTCGCGCTCGTCGCGCATGATTTTCCTGCTCGAAGAACTTGGCGCACCGTATCAAATCAAGTCCGTCGATATTCGCCGGGGCAACGGCACAGGCGCCGTTGACCCGGCCAATCCGCATCCGCACGGCAAGGTGCCGGTTATCGAAGACAATGGCGCGGTGGTGTTCGAAAGCTCCGCTATTGCCTGCTATCTCACGGACAAATTCCCGGATGCGGGCATCGGCCCGGTGGTGGGCTCGCCGTTGCGCGGCGCGTATCTCACCTGGCTGGCCTATTACGCGGGCGTAATGGAACCCGCGTGGGTCGGCAAGTTCATGGGCATCACGCCGCCGCGCGGCACGGCGGGCTGGGTCGATCCCGACGAAGTCATGGTGCACGTCAACCGCACGCTGCAAAATGGCCCGTATTTGCTGGGCGAATCCTTTTCCGCCGCCGATATTCTGGTCGCCACCACCTTCGCGCTGTTCATGGGCAGCCCGCTGCTCGAACGCACGACATTGCTGGAGGATTACGTCCAGCGCGTCACCAGCCGCCCCGCCTTCGCGCGTGCGCAGACCCGCGAGAATGGCTGAGAACGGCTGGCATGCGTGCTCAAGGCAAGGGTTCTCCTTGCCTTGAGTGCATTCCCCTACGCGTGCATCTGCAAATCGAATGGCGTCTCGCGCAGGCGCTTGCCCGTCAAGCTGAACACCGCGTTGGCAATGGCCGGCGCAACCGACGGGCCCGCCAGTTCGCCCACGCCGCCAGGCTTGCTCACGTCGCCCTGCACGATATGAATGTCGATGTCAGGCATGTCGCTCATCCTCATTACGCGGTAGGTGTCGAAGTTGCTCTGCTGCACGCGGCCGTTGCGAATGTCGATGCGATCGCTCGTGGCATGACCGAGCCCCCACATCAGGCCGCCATAAATCTGCTCCTCCACACCGCCCGGTGACACCGCAATGCCGCAGTCGGTCACGCAGGTGAGCTTCTCGACCACCATGCCATCGCCCTTGCGCGCCACGCGTGCGATCACGGCGATGTAACTGCTATAGGCCTCGTTGGTCGAGATGCCGAGCGCCGTGCCGGCCGGCAGGGGCTGCCCCCAGCCCGCGCGCTTCGCGGCTTCGCGCAGCACCGCAACGTGCCGCGGCCGCTGGCGCATATGCGCGATGCGAAACTCCAGCGGGTCGCGGCGCGCGGCATGCGCGGCTTCGTCCATGATGGATTCCACGGCGAACACGTTCGGGATATAGCTCACCGCGCGATACCAGCCCGTGGGCACGCCCGTCTCATGGCGCACCCAGCCGATGTCGCGATGCGGCGCGCTATAGGCGAACTCCCACTTGTTGATGGCTTCGGTCGTGCTGTAGTCCATGCGGTCCGCGCGGTCGAGGTATCCCGGCTCCCACTGCTCGGGCGAGGCCGGCGAAACCGCGCGCAGTTCCAGCGACGCAAGCTGCCCCTTCGAATCGACCACGGCCCGCGCACGGTGATGCGTGGCCGCGTGGTAATACAGCGCGCGCATTTCGTCCTCGCGGCTGTTCATCAGCTTGACCGGCTTGCCGGTCTTGATCGCGAGCCACGTCACTTCCAGCAGCCAGTACTTCGATTCGCGAGCGCCGAAGCTGCCGCCCGAAACCAGTTCGTGCAGCGTCACCCGATCCTCAGGAATGCTACCGATAACCTCGGCAGCCTCCCGCGCCGAAGACGGCACCTGCAATCCGCCCCAATATTCGATGCCGCCGTTTCTGGCCCAGGCAGTCACATTGACCGGTTCGAGCGGATTCGCGGCCTTGTACGGCATCGAGTACGACGCTTCGATCATTTTCCCGCCCGCCGCTTTGGCCGCGTGGGCCGCTTTGGCGTCGCCGTTCTGGACGGTCGGCACCACGCGCGCAGCGGGATCATTCAGCCATGCGGCCTGGCGCGCCGCCAGCGTGCTGCTGTCGAACGACTCGAAGGGGCTGTCGTCCCATTCGATTTGCAATGCCGCCTGGCCGCGATGCGCGGCCCAGTAATCGTCCGCTAGCACGGCCACGCCGGCCTGATTGCCGCCGAGAATATCGGGCCGCGCGGGAATCCGCAGCACGTCGCGCACGCCCGGAATGGCGAGCGCGGCCTTCGCGTCGACGCTGCGCACGCGGCCATCGATCATGGGCGCGCGCGTGACCACGGCCACGAGCATGCCTGGCAGCGACACATCGATGCTGTACCCGAAGCTGCCGGTGGTCTTCTGCGCGGCATCGCGCTTCTTGCGCAGCTTGCCCACATACTTGAACTCGCCGGGCGCCTTGAGCGCGACGTCTTTTGGCGCGTGCAGCTTCGCCGCGCGGGCGGCGAGCGAACCGTAGGTCGCGCGGCGGCCGCTCGCGGCTTCCACCACGTTGCCGTTGTCGGTCGTGCATGCCGATGCCGGCACACTCCACTGCTGCGCCGCAGCTTCGATCAGCATCGCGCGCGCCGTCGCGCCCGCGCGGCGCAAACGCTCGTATTCGAGCGAGACGCTGGTGCTGCCGCCCGTCGAAAACACTTTCCAGAGCGGATGAATGTACTGCGCAAAGAACGGATCCTCGGGCGTGATCACCTCCACGCGGAACGGATCGACGTCGAGTTCCTCGGCCACCACCGCCGCGAGCGCGGTACGCGTGCCGGTGCCGGAATCGTGCTTGTGGACGACGAGCTTGATCGTGTCGTCGGGCAGCACGCGCACCCATGCGTTGGGCTCGAATTCGCCGCGCTGCGGGTGCGGGTCGCCGCTGATGGTCGGCTCTGCTGCCGCAGCGGCGTGCGCCTCGGGCAGCACGAAACCCACCGCGAGGCCCGCGGCCAGCAGCGCGGAGCCCTGCTTCAGGAAGCGTCGGCGCGCCGCGCCGCGTTGATCGTCGTGGCGCATTTCACGCCTCCTTGCCGGCGTGTTCCGGCGTGGGCGTGGCGGTGGAGGTCACCACCGCGTTCAGCGTGGGGTCGCCCGAAGCGGCCCGCTTGATCGCGCGATGAATGCGTCCATACGTGCCGCAGCGGCACACGTTGCCCGACATCGTCGACACGATGGTGGCGTCGTCGGGCTTGCCATCCTGCGCGAGCAGCGCCGCTGCCTGCATCAACTGGCCCGACTGGCAATAGCCGCATTGCGGCACGTCTTCGGCAATCCACGCGAGTTGCAGCGGATGGCGTCCGTCGTGAGGCAAGCCTTCGATGGTCGTGATGCGCCGCCCGTCCGCCGCCACCGCCGGCAGCATGCACGAGCGCACCGCAGCGCCTTCCAGATGCACCGTGCACGCACCGCATTGACCCTTGCCACAGCCGAACTTCGTGCCGGTGAGCTTGAGGCGGTCGCGCAGCACCCAGAGCAAGGGCATGTCGTCCGGCACATCGTCGATCGTATGCCGGGTATAGTTCACCACTATCGAAATCACGCGCTGTCTCCCACGTTTTCCATGTTATTCCCGAAGTTTTTTCCGCCAGGTTTTTCCCGCTGGATTTTTCCCGTATCGTTGCGGCTTCGGGACGCTTTCAAATCGCTTCGCGTTTTCCAGCGCGTGCCCGCAGACACGGCTGCATTATTGAAAGCCGCCGCGCCAGAAGCCAGCGATCATTTCGTCGATCCTCTGTTAGCCGGACTAACACATGCTCAAGCGCTACCCCTCGATCCAGTCGATGCAGGCCTTCCTGCAAGCGGCGAAAGTCGGCAGTTTCTCGAGCGCCGCGCGCCAGCTCTCGCTCACGCACAGCGCGATCAGCCAGCAGATCCGCTCGCTCGAAGATTTCATCGGCCAGCCGCTGTTCGCGCGCGTGGGCGGGCGCATCGCGCTCACCGACGCGGGCACGCTGTTCGCCAATCAGCTTTCGGCGGGGCTCGAGCAGATCGACCGCGCGATCTCGACCGTCAAGGGGCGGCCCGCCGGGCCTTCCATTACGCTCGACGTCGACCCCGAACTCATGCAGGGATGGTTTCCCTCGCGCTTGCCCGCGATCGTCGAGGCGCTCGACGGTGTCTCGCTGACCGTGCTCTCCGCGTCGCGCTACGACCGCTTCGCGTTCGAGCATGTCGATCTCGCGCTGCGCTACGGGTATGGGGAATGGGAAGGCGTGGACAGCACGCTGGTGTGTCACGACCGGCTCGCGGCCATGGCCTCGCCCGCGCTGCTCGAGCGCCACGGCCTCACGCTGCCGCTCACGCCCGAGCAGGTGCTGACGCTGCCGCTGCTCGGCTACACCAAGCGCTCGTGGATTCCCTGGCTGGAAGAGTCCGGCCTGCCGGGCGTGGAGCCCGACAGCATCGCGGTGCTGGACAATGCGGCGGGGCTGGTGGCCGCGCTAGGCTCGGGGATGGGCGCGGGGCTTGCGCGCGGCCTGCTCGCCGCCGATGCGCGCCGCGAAGGGCGCATCGTGACGCTCAACGCGGTGGAGCTGCCCACCCACTACAACCTCTACGCGCTGTGGCCGCGCGAGCGCGCGGTCCTCGTGGCGCCGCTGGTGAAGGTGATCGGCGAGCTGGTGGCGCGCACGCTCGCATGAATGTCGTCCATCCGGAACTCCGGAACGCTTCTGGATCGAGCCTCAACGCTCCATCTCGGCGGCCACTTCGCGCACCGTGTCGAGAAACGCGTGCAGCACGGGCGAGGTGTCGTCGGCGCGGTAGCGCGCGTGCAGCGAAACGTCGAGATCGGTCTGGGCAAGCTTCACGAACACCACGCCACCCGTTGAGATCTGCTGCGCGGAGGTCGGCAACAGCGCCACGCCAAGCCCCTCCCTCACGAGCGAAAGCAGCGTATGCACCTCCACCACCTCGTGCACGATCTGGGGCGTGAAACGCGCCTTCACGCAAGCGTCCTGAAGCGCGCGCGCGAGCTGCGACTGGCGCAAGCCGAATGAAATGAAGCGCTCGTGCGCGAGCTCGCCAAGGGCGATCTGCTTGCGCGCTGCCAGCCGATGATCGGCCGGCAGCACGGCCATCGCCGTATCGCGGCCGATCGCTTCGCAGCGAATCGCGGGATCGTCCTGATACAGACGAAAGAAGCACACGTCGAGCCGCTTCTCCTTGAGCGCCGAGATCTGCTCCACCGGCGTCATTTCGTTGAGCGTCCAGCGCACCTGCGGATGGCGGCTCGCGAACACGCGCAGCGCGCGCGGAATGGGCGCGACCATGGCCGAGCTGATGATGCCCACCGCGAGATTGCCCATTTCGCCCCGGCCCGCACAGCGCGTGAGATCGATCGCGCGCTCGAACTGCGCGAAGATCAGCGGCACCTGCTTGCTCAGTGTTTTCCCTGCCTCGGTCAGTTCGACGCGATGCTGCGAGCGGATGAACAGCGCCGTGCCCAGCTCCTCCTCAAGCAAACGAATCTGCTGGCTCAGCGGCGGCTGGGAAATGTGCAGCCGTGCGGCTGCGCGGCCGAAATGGAGCTCGTCGGCAAGCGCCGCGAAGTAACGCAAGAGACGCAAATCCATGGGGGTCCATATCGCAAACGTATCAAGATCGAAGGGAAAAAATATTGTACAGAGCGATTTCGTCTTGTGAAACTTCGTCGCAAGCTGCACCCGTTTCTCTCTGGGGAGACCGCGGCCCGATTAGTTTATTGCAATCGCAGCATGACTAGAAGTCCGAATTAACTGGCCGGCACGGAATCGGCCGGAATCGAAAATCAGGAGACATGTCATGAACACCGCTTCACATCCCGTCGATAAAATTCTCCCCTGGCGCCAGATGCTCACGCTCGGCATGCAGCATATGCTGGTCGCCTACATCGGCGCGATTGCCGTGCCGTTGATCGTGGCCTCGGCGCTCAAGATGTCGCCCGCGGACACCACGGTGCTCATCAGCACCGCGCTGTTCTGCTCCGGCATCTCGACGATCTTTCAAACCGTCGGCGTCTGGAAGCTTGGTGTGAAGCTGCCGATCCTGCAAGGCGTGGCGTTCAGCAGCGTCGGGCCCGTGATCGCCATCGGCCTCACGCCCGGCATCGGCTTCACGGGAGTGTGCGGCGCGGTGATCGGCGCGGGCCTGTTCACGGCATTCGCCGCGCCGCTGGTCGGCCGGCTGCGGCGCTTCTTCCCGCCCGTGGTGACCGGCTGCATCGTCACCGTGATCGGCATGCAGCTCTTTCCGGTCGCGTATCAATGGGTGGGCGGCGGCGACACCAAGAGCGCGGACTTCGGCTCGCTGCCGTTCCTCGGCGTCACGCTGCTGGTCGCCACGGTGATTCTTCTGATCAACCGCTTCGGCTCGCCGTTCGTGCGCAATCTTTCGGTGCTGATCGGGCTTGTCGTGGGCACCGGGCTCGCCGTCGCGCTCGGCATGGGTCATTACAGCAACGTCGCCGCCACGCCCTGGTTCACGCTGCCCGTGCCGTTCTATTTCGGCAGGCCCGAATTCTCCATCGTGCCCATCGCCACCATGGCCGTGGTGATGATCGTGCAGATGGTCGAGTCGATGGGGCTGTTCGTGGCGATCGGCGACATCGTCGACAAGGAAGTGAGCGAGGAAGACGTCGTGCGCGGCCTGCGCGCCAATGGCGTGGCCAGCGCGATTGCCGGCATGTTCGCTGCGTTTCCGTTCATCGCCTTCATGGAGAACGTCGGCCTCGTGATCCTGACCGGCGTGCGCAGCCGCTGGATCGTCGCGACGAGCGGCGTGCTGATGTGCGCTGTCGCGCTCGTGCCCAAGGTCGGCGCCGTCGTGGCGGCCACGCCTTCGGCCGCGCTCGGCGGTGCGGGCATCGCCATGTTCGGCGTGGTGGTGGCCGCTGGCGTGCAAACGCTCGCGAAAGTGGACTTCGAGAACAATCGCTACAACGTGCTGATCGTAGGCTTCACGATTGCAACCGCGTTGATTCCGGTGATGATGCCGCAGGTGTTCGGCCACATGCCCGAATGGTCGCTGCCCTTCCTGCACAGCGGCGTCGTGATCGCCTGCCTCGTTTCCGTCATGCTCAATGCGCTGCTGAACGGCGTACGTCCCGCCGAACGCACCGGGCACGAGCACGCCGATGCGGCTTGTGCAACGATGGCGCGTGACTGATGCGCGCCTGACACTCACCGGCTCGCGCGAGCGCTACGCGTGCTCGCGCTTCGCCCTCAACACACATAATAAGGATGCCTGATCGTGAACCCAACAACGCCGCCGCCCCAGTCGATTCTGATCCGCAACCCCGCCGCCGTCATGAGCGGCCGCGCCGGTGACCAGGCCCGCCTCGGCCAGGCCGATCTGCGGATCGCCAACGGCCGGATCGAATCGATCGCGCCCAATCTCACGCCGCTTGCCAGCGAACGCGTGATCGATGCGCGCGACTGCGTCGTCTATCCGGGCTGGGTCAACACCCACCATCACCTGTTCCAGAACCTGCTCAAGGCCGTGCCTTCTGGCATCAACGCCGATCTTCAGGACTGGCTCGCCGCCGTGCCGTATCCGCGTCTCGCGCGCTTCACGCCCGAGCTCGCGCGCACGGCTGCGCGGCTCGGCATGGCCGAGATGCTGCTCTCGGGCGTGACCACCTGCGCCGATCATCACTACCTGTATCACGCGCACGGCACCACGGAAACCGGCGACCTGCTGTTCGAGGAAGCCGATGCATTCGGCCTGCGCTTCGTGCTGTGCCGAGGCGGCGCGCTGCAATCGGCGGGCGATCACCCGGGCTTTTCGAAGACCGTGCTGCATCCGGAAACACTCGACCAGATGCTCGCCGATATCGAGCGCCTCAAGTCCCGCTATCACGATGGCAGCGCGGCCTCGATGCGCCGTGTGGTGGTCGCGCCCACCACGCCCACCTTCTCACTGCCGCCCGAACTGCTTCCGGAGCTTGCGCGCGCCGCGCGCGGGATGGGGCTGCGCATGCATACGCACCTCTCGGAAACCACGCGCTATGTCGACTTCTGCCGCGAGCGCTTCGGCAAGCTGCCGGTGGAGTTCGTGGCCGAGCACGACTGGCTCGGCCACGACGTGTGGTTCGCGCACCTTGTCCATCTCGAAGCCAGCGAGATTGCGATGCTCGCCGAATCCGGCTCGGGGGTCTCGCATTGCCCGGTCAGCAACGCGCGCCTCGGCAGCGGCATCGCCCCCGCGCCGCGCATGGCCGCTGCGGGCGTGCCGGTGTCGCTCGCCGTCGACGGCGTGGCGTCCAATGAATCGGGCAGCATGACCCACGAGGCGAACTTCGCGTGGCTCGTGCATCGTGCCGCGCATGGCGCGGCGGCGACCACGGTGGAAGAAGTGGTCCATTGGGGCACGGCCGGCGGCGCACGCGTGCTCGGGCTCGATGCCGTGGGCATGCTCGCCCCGGGCCAGGCCGCCGACCTCGTGCTTTACGACCTCAACGCGCTGCGCTTCGACGGCTTCCATGACCTCGCGGTCGCCCCCGTCGCGGCGGGCGAGCCGGTGCGCGTGCGTCACAGCATCGTCAATGGTCGCGTGGTGGTGGAGAACGGCGAGATTCCTGGCCTCGATCTCGAGGCGCTGCGCCGTGATGCGGCGCAGGGCGTGCGGGAACTGCTGGATTGAGTGTGCGATGGGGCGGGCGCAAGCGTTACGCGCTTGTGCTCGCCTGTGTCATGGATTCAATGGCGGCTTCGTGCGGCGGTGGATCGGAGCGGCCAGACGGTAGACTTCATGCTCCTGGCTAAGCGCGAAGTGGCAGCGGCGAAGGCCTTTTTCAGCAAGGCAATCAAGCATCAGGGCCGGCCGCCGGAGACGGTCACGCGAGAGCGGAGAGATCGAACTGCCCCTTGCGAATGCGATGCCATTTCTACACGAGCTATCGCGAACTCGCCACCTATTTGCACCATATCCATCTAAATGAGCGCCGCCGAATTCCGGGTTGGCACCCGCAAGTGCGCAGCACTTGCACGGCGCCACCAGGCTCAATTGCCGGCGTTGATGACTGTCCATCGGCGCCGGTCGCGGCTTATCTGCCCGAGTCCGACGTGCCTGACATGGCTACGCCGCCGACCGCACCCGCACTGTGATTTGCATTTTCTTGCGCGACGATGGCCTCGGCGTGCTGGATGTCGTTCGGATAATTGATATCCGACGCCTCTGGGCGATAGCCAGCCTGCTCGACACGTACGAGATCGGCTTTGACCTGAGCTCGCGTGACCGGCCCGTTATTCGCGCTGGCCGTATTCGCTACGGCGTTCGACTGGGCAAACGCGCAAACCGGGGCGGCCAGCGCGCAGGAAACGAGCAATGCGGAAATGAGTGCTTTCATGATGTTCACCTTTGCATGAGTGGCCGCTGCATCTGGAAGTGAGACAGCTCCGGCCCGCCTTCGAATAAACAGGTTGGCCGGCACCAGGATGGCCGGCCCCCGCGAAGGTTGACTGCATTCTGGCCACCCGGCGCTGACCCAAAGCTGACGCGCGCATTACGACTTTGTTATCTGCGCAGATGACAAATCCGTAATGTGCGGGTCAGCACGAGGTAAGCGCCCCATTCCCATACTTGCACCCGCTTTTCACCGATTGCGCCGCCCGTCGGCCAGACGCAGCGCCAACACCTGCGGCCCCGGGCGTTTCAGTTCCTGCTTCAGCCTCAAACCGGACACCGTCATGTGGATCGTCAAACTGGCGCTCAGGCGCCCCTACACGTTCATCGTGCTCGCCGTGCTGCTCTTCATCCTCGGGCCGCTCGCGATCATGCGCACGCCCACGGACATTTTTCCGAACATCGACATTCCGGTCGTCAGCATCGTGTGGACGTACAACGGCTTTTCGGCCGAAGACATGGCGCATCGCATCACCTCGAACTACGAGCGCGCCCTTACCTCGGACGTCGACGACATCGAGCACATCGAATCGCAGTCGCTCAACGGCGTGTCGGTCGTGAAGGTGTTCTTCCACCC
Organism: Paraburkholderia sp. A1BS-2L; assembly: GCF_051125205.1. NCBI lineage: Bacteria > Pseudomonadati > Pseudomonadota > Betaproteobacteria > Burkholderiales > Burkholderiaceae > Paraburkholderia > Paraburkholderia sp. A1BS-2L. The sequence goes on along the minus strand of NZ_CP120430.1, from coordinate 209,253 downwards.
GGGCGCCGACATCAATCGCGCCATTGCCGAAGCAGCCTCGAACTCCGCATCGATCCTGCGGATACTGCCACCCGGCACGCTGCCGCCGAACATCATCACCTACAGCGCCTCGACGGTGCCCGTGCTTCAACTCGGCCTCTCCAGCGATAGGCTGCCCGAGCAGTCACTCTATGACCTCGGCAACAGCTTCATCCGCACACAACTTGCCACGGTGCAGGGGGCGGCTGTGCCGCTGCCCTATGGAGGCAAGATCCGCCAGATCATGGTGCAGCTCGATCCGAAGGCGTTGCAGGCCAAGGGCCTCGCGCCCATCGACGTCGTGAACGCCGTCAACGCACAGAACCTGATCCTCCCAGGCGGCACGGCCAAGATCGGCACGCGCGAATACAACGTGGAGATGAACGGCAGCACGCAGACAGTCGCGGCGCTCAACGACCTGCCCATCAAGACCGTGAAAGGTGACGTGGTCTATGTGCGGGACGTTGCGCACGTGATCGACGGCTATGCGCCGCAGACCAATATCGTGCGCGCGAACGGCAAGCGCGCCGCGCTGCTCACGGTGCAGAAGACCGGCAGCGCCTCCACGCTCACGATCATTCAGCAGGTCAAAGCGATGCTGCCGAAAATCTCCGCAGGCCTGCCCAGTGCGCTCAAGATCACGCCGCTCTCCGACCAGTCGCTGTTCGTGAAGTCCGCCATTTCGGGCGTGGTGCGCGAGGCGCTCATTGCCGCGTGCCTCACGGCTGCGATGATCCTGCTCTTTCTCGGTAGCTGGCGTGCCACGCTGATTATCGCGGTGACGATTCCGCTTTCCGTGCTCACCTCGCTGATCGCGCTTTCCGCGCTCGGCCAGACCATCAATATCATGACGCTGGGCGGGCTCGCACTCGCGGTGGGTATCCTCGTGGACGATGCCACCGTCGCGATCGAGAACATCACGCATCACCTCGAACGCGGCGCGCCCTTGCACGATGCGATCCTCAACGGCTCAGGCGAGATTGCCGTGCCGACCTTCGTCTCGACGCTCTCGATCTGCATCGTGTTCATACCGATGTTCCTGCTCACGGGCGTCGCGCACTATCTTTTCGTGCCGATGGCCGAAGCCGTGGTGTTCGCCATGTGTGCTTCGTACTTCTTCTCTCGCACGCTCATTCCCACGCTCGCGATGTATCTGCTGCGCGGCCGTTCCCACAACAGCGAGCCTGCACGAGGGCTCGCCGGCAAGCTGAGCCGATTCCAGCAGGGCTTCGAACAACGTTTCGAAGCGGTGCGCAGCCGCTATTGCGCTGTACTGCAAGGGGCCATTGCTCGTCGCCGCCGTTTCGTCGTGATATGGCTCGTCATCTGCCTGAGCTCGCTCGTGCTCCTGCCATTCACGGGACGCGACTTCTTCCCCGCTGTCGATTCGGGCGAAATCCGCCTGCATCTGCGCGCGCCCACTGGCACGCGCATCGAAGAGACCGCACGCATCACCGACGAAGTGGAAGCGAAGATCCGCACCGTGATTCCTGCCTCCGAACAGGCTTCGGTGCTCGACAACATCGGCCTGCCGGTAAGCGGCATCAACCTCACGTACGACTCTTCGGACTCGATCGGCCCCGAGGACGCGGACATCCTCGTCACGCTCACGCCCAAACACAAGCCCACCGCGCAATACGTGGCGACGCTGCGCAACGTGCTCGATACGTCGTTTCCGGGCGTGACCTTCTCGTTCCTGCCGGCCGACATCGTGAGTCAGATCCTCAACTTCGGCCTGCCCGCACCCATCGACGTGCAGATCGTGGGCAACAAGCTGGCGCAGAACCGCGTTGTGGCGAATCATCTGCTCGATCAGATGCGTGGCGTGCGCGGTCTCGTGGATGCGCGCATTCAGCAGCCCGGTGACGAACCCACGCTCAATGTGAATGTGGACCGCACCAAGGCCATGCAGGCCGGGCTCACGCAACGCGATGTCGCGCAAAATCTGCTGATCGCGCTCTCGGGCAGCTCGCAGACCACGCCGAACTTCTGGCTCGATCCGAAGAACGGCGTGAGCTACCCGCTCATGGCGATGGTGCCGCAGTACGACATTCATTCGCTGCAGACACTCGCCAATATTCCCATCACGACGCAGCCCGTCACCGCCAATCCGCAGAACCAGCTCGGTTCGCTTGGCACGGTCTCGCGCAGCGAACAGGAAGCGGTGGTCTCGCACTACAACGTGCAGCCCGTGCTCGACATCTTCGCCTCCACGCAGGGGCGCGACCTCGGCGGCGTGGCCTCCGATGTGACGAAGCTCGTGAATGCCGCGCGCGCCCAGTTGCCGCCGGGCTCCTCGATCGTGATACGCGGCCAGGTGCAGTCAATGAATGCCTCGTTCAGCGGCCTGGTACTCGGCCTCATCTTCGCGATCGCGCTCGTCTATCTGCTGATGGTCGTGAATTTCCAGTCGTGGCTCGATCCGCTCATCATCATCAGCGGCCTGCCCTCCTCGATGGCCGGCATTGCCTGGATGCTCTTCGTCACGCAGACGACGATTTCCGTGCCCGCGCTCACTGGCACGATCCTGTGCATCGGCATCGCGACGGCCAATAGCATTCTCGTGATCAACGCGGCGCGCGAGTCGCTCGCCGCAGGCATGGCGCCGCTCGACGCCGCGCTCGAAGCCGGTTTTAACCGCTTTCGACCAGTCGTGATGACGGCGCTTGCGATGCTGATCGGCATGCTGCCGATGGCGCTCGGTCTCGGCGATGGTGGTGAACAGAACGCGCCGCTCGGACGCGCCGTGATCGGCGGCCTTGCGATCGGCACGCTTTCAACGCTCGTGTTCGTTCCCGTCGTGTTCGGCATGGTCCACGGCTGGCTCGCGAAACGCCGCGCGGCGCGGGCCGGCAACTCCGATGCCGACTCCAACACCGATACCGTCACTCACGTTCAATAAGGAATTCAAATGACCACGCAACCTCCGCCCGAGGATCGCGGCGCCGCGCACGACCCGGATGCGCATGCCGGCTCCGCAATGCCGCCCTCGCCTTCATCATCTACAGCGCCTTCGTCGGGCAGGCGCAAACGTCGTGCACTTGTGCTCGGCGCGGGCTGCCTCGTTCTCGCGCTGCTCGCGGCTGGCATCGTACCCAAGCTCTCCGCGCACAAGGCGCAGGCCGCGCAGGTGGCGGTCCAGCGCGAGCTGATCGTCTCGACGATTACGCCCAAGCCCGCGCCCGCGACTCAGGACCTGCTGCTGCCCGGCGCGGTCACGCCGTGGGCCGACGCATCGATCTACGCACGCACGAGCGGTTATGTGCAGCACTGGTACGCCGATATCGGCGCGCACGTGAAGGCAGGCCAGAGGCTCGCGCAGATCGACACGCCCGAGCTCGACGCGCAATTGCAGCAGGCGCGCGCCGACGAGGCAACGGCGCAGGCCAACTACCGCTTTGCGAGCAGCACCGCACAGCGCTGGCAGACGATGCTGCAGACGCAGTCGGTTGCGCAGCAGGACGCCGATGCGAAAACGAGCGACGCCGCCGCAAAGCTCGCCACGCTGCAGGCCGCGCAGGCCAATGTTGCGCGGCTTCAGGAGTTGGTCGCTTACCAGGACGTGACGGCGCCGTTCGATGGCGTCATTACTGTGCGCAACGTCCAGGTGGGTGCGCTTGTGACCGCTGGCGGCACGCCCGGTCTTGCCACGATGCCCGGCGAACTCTTCCACATAGTGCAGACCGACCGGCTGCGCGTCTACGTAGACGTGCCGCAGGATGACGCGGGCCTCGTCACGCCAGGCACCGCTGTCTGGATCACAACGCAGCAGTATCCAGGGCGCCGCTTTCCGGCGATAGTCGCACGCAGCGCCAACGCAATCGATCCGGTGAGCCGCACGCTGCACGTGGAAGTCGATGTCGACAACCACGATGGGGCGCTCATGCCTGGCGCCTATGCCCAGGTCCATCTCGCGCTCACGACCGCCACGCCCGCGCTCGAATTGCCGGTGAGCGCACTCTTGTTCCGCCCCGACGGCGTGACCGTCGCCGTGGTCGATACCCAGACCAAAGTGCAGTTGCATCAGGTGAGCATCGGCCGCGACTTCGGCACGTACGTTGAAATCGCCACCGGACTCGCCCCCACCGACCGCGTCATCAACAATCCCGGCGATGCCATCGCGAACGGCCAAAGCGTGCGCATGGCGGTCAGTTCCACGGGCACACCCAGCACGGCTACGGGTTCGCCGCACGGCAAGGCATAAGCGAGGTCCATCATGTTCGACATTTGTGCCGCCCCTGTAAGCACGATTCGCAAGATCGTCGCGGCCTGCACCGCAGCAATGCTTGCCGCCTGCACGACGCTGCCGCATTACAGCGCGCCCGAAGTCGCCGTGCCCGCGCGCTACGCGAACGCGCCACAGTCCACGTCCGGCTGGGCCGTTGCGGCGCCCGCCGACGGCAAGCCGCGCGGTCCCTGGTGGACCATTTTCCACGACGCGGAGCTCAACCAGCTCGAAGCGCGCGTAGACGTTTCGAACCAGACCGTGAAGCAGGCTGTCGCACAGCTTCAGAGCGCCCGCGCGATGGTCGATTATCAGCACGCAGGTTACTCGCCCACCGTCACGGCGGGCACTACTGTGCAGCGCTACCGCACCTCGCAGAACGTCGTGGACCGCTCGCTTGCGGGCAAGACGATTCCCGACTATTCGGTGGGCGTGGGTGCGAGCTGGGAGCCTGATCTGTTCGGCCGTGTGAAGGACGCCACGGTGGAGGCGCGCGACAACGCCCAGGCGAGCCAGGCCGATCTCGAATCGGTGCGCCTCTCGGTGGCGAGCGATCTAGCTTCCGACTACTTCGATCTGCGCTCGCTCGATCGCCAAAAGAAGCTGCTGGACGATACCGTAACCGCGTATAGCGCCGCGCTGCGCATTGTCCAGCAGCAGCTCGCGGACGGCGCCATCGATGCCTCGGCGGTCGCGCAGGCGCAGACGCAGCTCGAAAGTGCGCGCACGGCAGACCAGGACATCGACGTGCGGCGCGCGCAGCTTCAGCATGCGATCGCGACGTTGATCGGCGTGCCCGCTTCGACATTCGCCCTGCCACCGCTGGTCGAGCCAGCTGATGTGCCGTCGATTCCCCCGAGCGTGCCGTCCGCGTTGCTCGAACGGCGCCCCGACATCGCCGCCGCAGAGCGGCGCGTGGCCGCCGCCAACGCACGCATCGGCGAGGCGCATGCGGCCTTCTATCCTGACCTCACGTTATCGGCATCGGCCGGACTCGAAAGCACGTTCTTCGCGCCATGGCTCACGGCGCCCAGCCTCTTCTGGTCACTCGGTGCGCAACTCGCGGGCACGCTGTTCGACGGCGGCAGGCGCGAGGCCACGCTCAAGGGCGCCAACGCGCAATACGACGCGTCCGTTGCCGCTTACCGGCAAACGGTGCTCACGGCGTTCCAGCAGGTCGAGGACAACCTGAGCGCACTCGGCACGCTCGCGGGCGAAGCAGACAGCCAGAAGCGCGCGACAGCCGCCGCGCAACTGTCGCTGAAACTCACGACCAATCGCTATCAGGCGGGCGCCGTGAACTATCTCGACGTGGTGACGGCGCAGACCATTGCGCTGCAAAACGAGCGCAACGAAGAGCAGATCGCGCAGCGTCGGCTCGACGCGAGCGTGCATCTGCTCGAAGCGCTCGGCGGCGGATGGGATCGCGAGGTGCTGAAGGGAAAAAGCGAATCGTCGAGTGGCAACGGTAACGCCAACGGCAACGCAAACAGCGGCGGCAAGCCACTCAGCGCCGCGCAAACGAAAGGATGAAGCGCGTGCCGGCGGCGTCGCTTTCCGCACGCGCCGTGCCGCCGTGCAGTGTCATGATCGTGCGCACGATCGCGAGCCCAAGCCCGGCCGAGCCCGCCGCTTGCGGCTCGCTGTGGCGCGAGGCATCCACGCGGTAGAAGCGGTCGAAGATGCGCTCAAGCAGCGCGGCATCGATAGGCGGGCCCGGATTCGCCACCGTGACGTCAAGCGTCATGGGCGTTTGCCCGGCGCTCAGAGTGATCTCGCCACCGTGCGGCGTATAGCGCAGCGCGTTGGCGAGCAGATTGCTGACCGCACGCCGGAACAGCTCTCGATCCGCGCGCAGACGCCCCTCACCCGTCACTCGGATGCGCACGCCGGCCTCGTCGGCGAGACCTTCGAAGTAGTCGGCGATCTGCGTGAGTGCCTCAACGACGTCGAATTCTGCGAGTGTCGTCATGAACTGCGGATGCTCCGCGCGCGCGAGGAAAATCACACTCTCAATCATGCGCGAGAGCCGCGCGCATTCCTCCAGACTCGATTCGAGCAGCGCCTCGTATTCGGGCGACGTGCGCTCGCGTGCGAGCGCCACCTCGGTCGCGCCGCGCAGGTTGCCGAGCGGCGTACGCATGTCGTGCGCGAGATCGGCCGTGTATTGCGACATGCGCTCAAAGCCGCCGTGCAGCCGCTCGAGCATCGCGTTGAGCGACTTCACGAGCGCATCGAGCTCGCGTGGCGCACCGTCCACTTCGATGGACGTATCGAGCCGGTCGACTGTGACCGTCTCCGCGCGCGCGGCCATCTCGCGTAGCGGGCGCAGCGATTCGCGCACGAGCAGCCAGCTCATCAGGAATGCGAGCAGCATGCCTGCAAAACCGAACCCGTAGAGCCGCTCGCGATAGTGGTCGAGCACGCGCCAGCGGTCGCTCATGTCGCGCGCGATCACCACGGTGACGGGCATGCCGTCGGCGAGCGTCGCGTCAGCGGCGAGCCCGCGCACCGGCACATCGCGCGCGTTGCGCCACTCGCGCACGTCGTCTTCCGTGATGCGTTGTGTTGCAACGAGGCGCGACGCCAGCGGCGTGGCGGGAAACTTTTCGTCGGCAACGCGCTGCGTGTTGTGCTCCACCAGGCTCGCACCGTTGGCGCCGAGTATCTCCATAGCCAGCGCGGAATTGCCGAGCACCTGGCTCGTGAGCCGCGGCGCATGCGCGCTTACGTCCTGCGCGTTGTGCAGCTCCCCGGCAAGCCGACGCGTGTGGCGTGCGATCAGCACGATGTCGAGATCGTCTTGCTGCCGGATTTCGCGGCCGAGCGTGAAATAGAGCGTGCTGCCCACCAACGCGAACACAGCAAGCGTGGTGCCCGCGAAACTGAGCGCGAGCGTAGCGGTCAGCGAGCGCGCGGCCATCAGGCGGACTCTTTGATTTCGGCCACGTAGCCCACGCCGCGCACGGTGTGGATGAGCTTCACGGGAAACTCGTCGTCGACCTTGGCGCGCAGGCGCCGGATGGCGACTTCGACTACGTTGGTGTCGCTGTCGAAATTCATGTCCCACACGTACGAGGCGATCTGCGTGCGCGTGAGGACCTCACCCTGGCGGCGCACAAGCAGTTGCAGCAGCGAAAATTCGCGCGGCGTGAGGTCGATGCGTGCGGTGCCGCGTTTCACGCGCCGCCGTGTGACGTCGATCTCGAGGTCGCCCAGCGTCATCACGTCGCTCTCGCGTGGAGGGCCGCGCCGCGCGAGCGTGCGCACGCGCGCGAGCAGTTCGACGAACGCAAACGGCTTGACGAGGTAATCATCGCCGCCCAGCTCCAGCCCCTTGACGCGGTCGCTCACGTCGTCGCGCGCGGTAAGGAACAGCACCGGCGTGGTGTGCGTCGTGCGCAGCACCTTGAGCACCGACCAGCCGTCCATGGCCGGCAGCATCACGTCGAGCACGATCACGTCGTACGTCTCTTCCCTCGCGAGAATCAGGCCCTCGGCGCCATCCGTAGCCACGTCGACGGCGTAGCCCGATTCCTCGAAACCCTTCTTCAGGTAGGCACCCGTCTTGGGTTCGTCTTCGATCACGAGAATCCGCATTGCCGCTCGTCCTTTAATCCGTACGGCTAGATTGTAGGCGCTCCCGGCATTTGGCAACCCATTGGTCGCAAATCCGGAAACCCCGCTCTAGTCTTTTACGCAACCTGACGGTTGCGCGGCGATGAAGGCGTAGCGGTTGTGGTGCAAACAGCAATCAACGAATTGATTAGAGTCCGGACCTGACCGATTTCAGGGCCTGCCATGAGCAAACTGAAGAATCTGGACGGGCTGTTCGCTGGCCGTCACTTTGACCGCGACGTGCTCATTCTTTGGGTGCGTTGGTGCATTCTGGCAATTGACCAAGTGGTGACACGGGGCACTGCCCCGTCACCCAAGCCGGTAAACGCCTTCCTCATCCACAACGACCCGCCTATCGGCCAGCAACTCGGCCAGATGCTGCGAAATCGTCCGCGTCTCGGCGGACACCACCCAAGGCCCTTCGTAGCCCAGCGGATAGAGCAACCGCTGCTCGACGAGTTGCTCCAGCGTCTTTGGCGATTCCCTGAGCCACGCCAGCAGGCGCTGTTCGCGCTCATCGATTTTTGCGCCGAACGCCTGGAGGTCGCGCAAGAAATGCTCGCGGTCGGTATACACACCGCGATGATGCGAAGTGACCCAAACCTTCGCCGGAATGTCGGCAAGCCGCGCGATGCTGCGGCGAAAATCGCGCAGGCTCGAACTACCGTCACCGTAGTAAGGCCCGAAACCCGTCAGGTCGATATCGCCGGTGAAGGCCACGCCCTCGGGCTCGACCAGCAGAACACAGTGGCCGGCGGTATGACCGGGCAGATGAAATGCGCGAATGCGCGACTGGCCGAGATCCCAGCAGGCACCGTCCACATAGCCCTGCGCGTCCGGCCGCGGCGCATAGAAGAAGTCGCGCTGGAGCATGGCCAGCAATGCCGCCTCGCCCTTCACGCCGGCGCCAAGCATGCCATAGGCGCCGATCATGCCGTCCCAACTGCGAATCGCCGGCAAATCGGCCTCGTGCACATGCACAGCGGCGCGAGGAATGCGATGGAGGCCCGCCATATGGTCTTCGTGCACGTGCCCCATCACCACCAGTTCGGTTGCCTCGAATTCAGCGCCGATGTGGTTCGAGACAAGCGGCGTATCGAAAGCCGCGCGCGTGTCCGAGCCGCGAATGAGCACCTGATTGCCATCCGGATACTTACCGCTCATCGCGCCGAACAGCACGGAAACGCGGCCGAAGTCGGCGCGCGCTATGGTGATGGGTGAAGCGGAACTGCCGGGAGTCTGGTCCATGTCGATCCGCCTCTTTCCCGCGTTTTTACCGCGTTTTTACCGCGTTTTTTCGTTAGGCCTTCTTGACGAATTCCGACTTCAGGCTCATTGCACCAAAACCGTCGACCTTGCAGTCGATGTCGTGATCGCTATCGACGAGGCGAATGTTCTTCACCTTGGTGCCCATCTTGATCACGCCGCCACCACCCTTCAGTTTCAGGTCCTTAATGACGGTAACGGTATCGCCATCCTGCAGGATATTGCCCGCCGAATCGCGATACACCTTGCCCGCGGGCTCGGCTGCGGCAGCCTCGGCATGCGCGCCCCACTCGTGGCCGCATTCGGGGCAGATATAAACGGCGCCGTCTTCATAGGTGAATTCGGAATTGCATTGCGGGCACGGCGGTAATGCGGTCATGTTCAACTCTCAAGCCTGTTTAAAGCGGTTATTACGTAGTCGGCGGGCGACGCCGGCATTCACCGGCGCGCGCGCGTGCCGACGGTACTCTGCGTCTTGTAGGTCACGCCATGCTGCGCGAGGTAGTCGCGGATCAATTGGCGGACCACCTGCGAGGGCGTCAAATCCTGTGCCGAGCACAGCTCTTCAAATGCCGCCTTCTTCGCGGGGTCGATCAGAATCGTCAGTCGGGCGCTCTTGGTTTCCATCACGCGGGTCTTGGGAGTCCAGTCCAGATATGTTAATCAAATTATAATCGAATCCGGACGCCCGTAGTGGATCGTGGGGCCCGGCCTGCTTCCGGATTGACCGGATCGTAGCGACGGATTGACCCGCCCCCCGTTTTCCCCGCAGCGCTCACGCGCCATCCGCAAGCACGCCAGCCAGAAACTCGCCCAGCCGCGCGTCCCAGTCCGTTTCCCGCGCGTCGATCTCCAGCGTTTCGACGCAGGCCATACGCCCGTCGAAGCGCATGACGCTGTGACGTTGGAGCGGCAGCGTATCGCCGAAGAACAGGCCCGCCTCGTCCAGCAGCAGGCAAGGCTTGTTCCGGTAGCGAGCCGCCATCACCGAAAGCGCGTCCTGAACATGCCGCGCCGATTGCGCCGGATACACGAACACGAGATGCACGCCGGCCGCGTCGAGCCGCTCGCTCAATGCCGCAAAGCGGTGCAGCAGCTGAAACCCACGCCCGCCTGCCCGGCCGACGCCCACGGCCACGAGCCCACGCTCGCCGCCCGCGTCCCGCAAGCGGATCCGTTTGCTCTCATGGGTCAGCAATGGAACATCTACTTCAATCATGCGCCTACTCCCCTGCAACGCTCCCACCTGATCCAACCAAGTGTAATAGCATGTTAATCATCTTAACATCTCATTTAAACGTGCGTGAGGTCGCGCCAGGGGCATTTCGACACCCTCTGGAAACGCAAAATCGATTCTGATAGCATGTTAATGTTGTTAACATTCTCTGTTAACAACATGCGATTCAACGTGTGATTCAGCCCGGCGCTTCGTCCCGAGAGCCGCATGACACCCAGCGCCCACCCACGACTCGCCCAGCCCAGCGGAGACCCGGCTCGATGGAATCTCGTATCGTGATCCAGCTCGCGCTCTGCATCGTTGCGGGCTGGCTGGCGATCGGTTGCGCGGGGCTCGCGTATGCGCGCCGCACGCGCGTGGTGGCGCATGGCCTCTTTCCCGCCGGCGCGCTGCTCGGCGTGCTGCTGTTCGGGCTGGGCGTCTATGCCATGCGCGGCCCGGCGCAAACCCTCGTATTACCCATCGGGTTGCCGGGTTTGCCGTTCCACGAGCGCATCGACGCGCTTTCGGCCTACTTTCTCGCCGTGCTCGGCCTCGTGAGCGCCGGCGTGAGCGCGTTCTCGTCGGGTTATTTCCGCAAGGGCGAAGGCACGCCGCCAGGCCTGCTGTGCTTCGAGTACCACGTGTGCCTCGCGAGCCTCGCGCTCGTGCTGCTCGCCAACGACGCGTACGGCTTTCTCGTCGCATGGGAAATGCTGACGATCTCGGCCACCTTCCTCGTCATGAGCAATCACCGCATCGCCGAGATTCGCGGCGCGGCGTTTCTCTACTTCCTGATCTCGCACGCCGGCGCGCTGGCATTGCTGATTTCGTTCGGATTACTACAGGCTGGCACGGGCGACTACACCTTCGACGCCATGCGCGCGCAGCACCTCTCGCCGCTCTGGGCGTCGGTGGCCTTCCTGCTCGCGCTGGCCGGCTTCGGCGCGAAGGCCGGCATTTTTCCGCTCCACGTCTGGCTGCCCGAGGCGCATCCCGCCGCGCCCTCGCCGGTCTCGGCGCTCATGAGCGGCTTCGTGCTGAAAGCCGGCCTCTACGGCATGCTGCGCACGGTGTTCGACCTGCTGCACCTGCAGATCGCCTGGTGGGGCGTACTGATGCTCGCGCTCGGCCTCTTCACCGCGCTATTGGGCGTGGTGTTCAGCGCGATCCAGTCGGACATGAAGCGGCTGCTCGCGTATTCGTCGATCGAAAATATCGGCCTGATGTTCGTGAGCCTCGGGCTGGCCGTGCTGTTTCGCGCGTTCGGCATGAACGGGCTCGCGGCGCTGGCCATGACGGCGCTGCTCTATCAGATCGCGAGCCACGCGGCGTTCAAGAGCCTCTTGTTCGTCGGCACCGGCGCCGTGCTGCACGCCACCGGCGAGCGCAATCTCGGCCGCCTCGGCGGCCTGATTCACCGCATGCCCTGGACCGCCTGGGCCGCGCTCGTCGGCGCGCTCGCGAGCGCCGGCTTGCCGCCGCTCTCCGGCTTCGTGTCTGAGTGGCTGCTGCTGCAAAGCTTTCTGTTTACGCCGGGGCTGCCGAACCCGTTCCTCAACATGGCGATACCGCTCATTGCCGCGCTGATCGCGCTGGTCGCCGCGCTCGCGGGCTACACCATGGTCAAGTTCTTCGGCATCGTGTTCCTCGGGCAGCCGCGCGAAGCGTCGCTGGCCCGCGCGCGCGACGCCGGCCGCTGGGAGCGCGCGGGCTTTGGCTGGTTCGTCGCGGCCTGCGTGCTGCTCGGCCTCATGCCGGTGCAGACGGTGCGCGCGCTCACGCCCGTCGTGCGGCAGCTAGCGGGCGCCGATCTAGGCGCGGCGATGCAGGCGGGTAGCTGGCTGCTGCTCGCGCCCACCGGTGTCGAGCGCGCGAGCTACATGCCCGCCGTTTTCCTCGCGTTTTTCGTGGGCTGCTGCGGGCTCGCTTATCTGCTCGTGCGCCGCTTCTATCACGGACGGCTGCGCCGCGCCGCGCCATGGGCGTGCGGCAATCCGTTCGTGACCGCGCGCATGCAGGATTCGGCCGAGGGCTTCGGGCAGCCGATCCGCGAAATCTTCGCGCCATTGTTCCGCGTCGAGCGCAGCGTGCCGTCGCCGTTCGACGCACAGCCCACTTACCGCGTCACGGCCTCGGATCGCACGTGGGCCTGGATCTACGCGCCGCTCGCGCGCGGCCTGCGCTGGATGGGCGCGCTCGCGGGACGATTGCAGGCGGGCCGCATCGCGGTCTACCTCACGTGCAGCTTTCTCGCGCTCATCACCTTGCTCATTCTGGTGCGCCGATGATCACGCTATCCGGAGCGCTCTCGCAAGGGCTCGAAATTCTGGTGGCGCTAGCCGCCGCGCCGCTGCTCTCGGGCTGGATCGGCGTTTGCCGGGCGCGGCTCCAGGGCCGGCGCGGGCCGAGCTTGTGGCAGCCGTACCGCACGCTGCACAAGCTCTTCAACAAGGAGTCGGTGGTCGCGCTGCACGCGAGCCCGATCACGCGTCTCGCGCCCTATGTCGTGCTCGGCTGCATGACGCTGGCCTGCGCGATCGTGCCCACGCTCTCGACCGATCTGCCGCTTTCGCCGGCCGCCGATGCCATCGCGCTCGTGGGCCTGTTCGCACTCGCGCGCGTGACGATCTCGCTCGCCGCCATGGACACCGGCACCGCATTCGGCACGCTCGGCGCGCGGCGCGAAATGCTGGTGGGCTTTCTCGCCGAACCCGCGCTGCTCATGGTGCTGTTTTCCGCCTCGCTGATCACGCAGTCGACCGGCCTCACGCGCATCGTCGCCACGCTGAGCCACGGCCAGCTCGCCATCTACCCGAGCCTCGCGTTCGCGGGCATTGCGTTCGCCATGGTCTCGCTCGCGGAGAACGCGCGCCTGCCCGTCGACAACCCCGCCACGCACCTCGAACTCACGATGATCCACGAGGCGCTGATCCTCGAATACTCGGGCCGCCATCTCGCGCTGATCGAGTGGGCCGCGAGCCTGAAGCTGTTCGCCTATTCGTGCATCGGCCTTGCGCTATTCGTGCCTTGGGGCATTGCCGAAACGGGCAACCCGCTCGCGCTGCTGCTGGCCGTGCCCGCGCTGTTCGCCAAGCTGTTCGCGGGCGGCGCGCTGCTCGCGCTGGTGGAGACGCTCAACGCGAAAATGCGGCTCTTCCGCGTGCCCGAGTTTCTCGCCACGGCTTACCTGCTCGCCGTGATCGGCATGCTCGTCCATTTCCTGCTGGGGGCCTGAATGCACGCCCTCGCCACGCAGATCATCAACTTCCTCGCCGCGATCCTGCTGCTCATCTCGTTCGCGATGCTGAGCCAGCGGCGCATTCTCGCGCTGATCCATCTCTACACGCTGCAGGGCGTCACGCTCGTGCTGGCCAATCTCGTGCTCGGCTACGTGACCGCCGACACGCACCTCTATATTTCCGCGTCGCTCACGTTCGTGCTCAAGGTCGGGCTGATTCCCTGGCTCCTCTACCGCATGGTGCGACGGCTGAACGTCACGAGCGACGTGGAGCCGCTGCTCAACATTCCCGCCACGCTGCTCACGGGCATCGTGCTCGTGGTGGTGGCCTTCAACGTGGCGCTGCCGGTCACGCAGTTCGCCGCGTCAGTGGCGCGCGGCACGCTCGGCATCGCGCTCGCCTGCGTGCTGCTCTCGTTCATGATGATGATCACGCGCGCGAAGGCGGTGCCGCAGGTGATTGCGTTTCTCTCGATGGAGAACGGACTCTTTTTCGCGGCGGCGGCCGCCACCAACGGCATGCCGATGATCGTCGAACTCGGCGTCGGGCTCGACGTGCTCGTCGGCATGCTGATCCTCGGCGTGTTCATGTTCCAGATCCGCGAGCAGTTCGACAGCCTCGACATTCACCGCCTGGAAGAACGCAAAGATGAATAGCGCCTGGATACTCGCGGCTGTGCTCGGCCTGCCGCTCCTCGCCGGAGCAAGCCTCGCGCTCGTGGGCGCACGCCGCCTCGCGCCGGACCTGAACGCCGCCTTCAGCCTGCTCACGCTCGCAGCCGCCCTCTGGCTCGCACAGCGAACCATGACGCAAGGCCCGTCGTTCGCGTTCGGCCATGCGTTTCACGTCGACTCGTTCAATGCGTTTCTCGTGGCGCTCACCGCGCTGATCGGCTGGACCACGGCGCTCTTTTCGAAGCCGTATATGCGCGTCGAGCGCGAACGCGGCCGCATGAGCGCGAACCGCACGCGGCTTTATCACGCCATGTACCAACTGTTCGTCTTCGCAATGCTGCTCGCGCTGCTGACCAACAACATGGGCGTCCTGTGGGTAGCGATGGAAGCCGCGACGCTCGCGGCCGTGCTGCTGGTGGCGGTCTATCGCACGGCGGCCAGTCTCGACGCCGCCTGGAAGTACTTCATCCTCTGCGGCGTGGGCATCGCGCAGGCGCTGTTCGGCACGATCTTGCTGTATCTCGCCGCGAGCCGCGTGCTGGGCGGCGACGACGCGCTGCTGCTCACGAGCCTGAACGCCGCCAAGGCGAGCCTCGACCCCGCCATCGTGTCGCTGGCATTCGTGTTCTTGCTCATCGGCTATGGCACCAAGGTCGGCCTCGTGCCGATGCACAACTGGCTGCCCGACGCGCACGCCGAAGGCCCGACGCCGATCTCCGCCGTGCTCTCGGGCCTGCTGCTCAACGTGGCGCTTTACGCGGTGCTGCGCTGCAAGGTGCTCGCCGACGGCGCGCTGCAAAACGGTTTGCCCGGACACCTGCTGGTGGGCTTCGGACTCGTTTCCGTGCTGCTCGCGACGTTCTCGCTGTTCAGGCAGACCGACGCCAAGCGCCTGTACTCGTTCTCCTCGATCGAGCACATGGGCATGATGACGTTCGCGTTCGGCCTGGGCGGCCCGATGGCGACGTTCGCGGGGCTGCTGCACATGAGCGCGCACGCGCTGATCAAATCGGCGATTTTCTTCAGCGTCGGCCATGCCGCACAAAAAACCGGCACCCAGGCGATCGCTGGCATTCGCGGCCTCGTGCGCACGAGCCCCGTGGTCGGCTGGGGCATGGTGCTGGGCACGCTCGCGATCCTCGGCATGCCGCCGTCCGGCGTATTCGCGAGCGAATTCCTGATTCTCACCACGGCGCTGCAAACGCTGCCGTGGACCGTGCCCTTGCTGATGCTGGCGCTCGTCGTGGCCTTCGCGGTCATTTTCCGGCGCATGCAGGGCATGGCGTTCGGCGAACCCACGGCGCGGCGGCTCGAATACCGCCCGGCGCTGCTGCCGGTGTTCGTTCATCTGGGCATCGGGCTCATGCTCGGGCTCTACATTCCGCCCTGGCTTGCGGCGTGGTATCGCGCGGCCGGCGCCGTACTCGCAGGTTGAGCGATGCGCATCGATACACTCCACTCGCGCGGGCTCGCACGCCTCGCCACTTTCGCCGATGCGCCAGCGGCGCTCATCGCGCAAGTCGACGCCGCTGCATGGTTGAGCCTGGCCGCCGAAGTCGACGCAAGCGGCGGCCGCCTGATCTCGATCTGGGGCGACGAGCGCCACGACGGCACCCTCTCCGTCAACGCCGCCTACGCCGTCGAAGACGGCTTGCTATGGGTCCGGCTGACCGCCTGCGATGCATCGTCGGGGGCCGCCGCGTACCCCGACCTTTCGGCGCTGTTTCCCTGCGCGGTGCGCATGCAGCGCGCCGTCCACGATCTGACCGGCCTGCGCGCCCATGGCGCCGGCGACGTGCGACCGTGGCTCAATCACGGCAACTGGCCCGCCGACTATTTCCCGCTGCGCCGGGCCGCATCGGGCACCGAGCGCTTCGAATCGAACGAGGCCGATTACGCCTTCACGCGCGTGGAGGGCGAAGGCGTGCACGAAATCGCGGTGGGGCCGATCCACGCGGGCACCATCGAGCCCGGACACTTCCGCTTCTCCGTGGTCGGCGAAAAAGTACTGCGGCTGGAAGAGCGGCTCGGCTACGCGCATCGCGGCATCGAGCGCCTGTTCGAGCGCACGCCGGCGCTTTCCGGCCATCGCGTGGCGGCCCGCATTGCCGGTGACAGCAGTGTCGCGTTTGCATGGGCGTATTGCATGGCGCTCGAACGCGCGCTCGGCACGACGAATCCCGCACGCGCGCAATGGCTGCGCGCGCTGCTGCTTGAACGCGAGCGCGTCGCCAACCATCTCGGCGACCTGGGCGCGCTCGGCAACGACGCCGGATTCGCACTCGGGCTCGCGCAGTTCTCGCGTCTGAAGGAGGACTGGCTGCGCCTGAACGAGCGCGCATTCGGCCACCGCTATCTATTCGACGCGATCGCGCCCGGTGGCGTGGCGCGCGATCTCGACGCGCAACAAGCCAGCGCGATCGTCGCGCAGTGCGAGCACATCGAGCACGAAGTTCACTCGATGCAGCGCATCTATGACGATCACGCCGGATTGCAGGACCGTTTCGCGAAAACCGGCACGCTCGCGCCCGCCGTGGCGGCACGGCTTGGCGTATGTGGCCTCGCCGCGCGGGCAAGCGGATCGACGATGGACTTGCGCGTGGACCACGGCCCCACGCCGTACCGCGAAATCGGCGCGCGCCACGCCAGCGACGAGCGCGGCGACGTGGCCGCCCGCGTGGCGCTGCGCTTTCGCGAGGTGGACGAATCGCTACGGCAGATTCGCGCCATCATCGCGGGACTGCCGGACGGCGGCGTTGCCGTGCAGCCCCGCACCACCCGCACGTCCTCGTTCGGAGCGGGCTGGATCGAAGGCTGGCGCGGCGAGGTGTTCGTCGCGCTGGAAACCGCGGAAGACGGCATGCTGGCCCGTTGCCACTGCCATGATCCGTCGTGGCAAAACTGGCCCGCGATCGAAGTGGCGATCATCGGCAACATCGTGGCCGACTTCCCGCTGATCAACAAATCGTTCAACCTCTGTTACGCGGGGCACGACCTGTGACGTGGCAACTTCTCAAGCGGATCGCCAACACCCGCGCTCCCGCACAATCGCTGCCGGACGGCGGCGACGACTGGCGCACCCAGGCCCAGCAACTGCATCAGCAGATTCTCGACGTGCTCGGCCGCGCGCTGTGCATCCGGCAAATCGATGCGGGCTCGTGCAACGGCTGCGAGTTGGAGATTCACGCGCTCGGCAACCCGTACTACAACATCGAGGGATTGGGGATCCGGTTTGTAGCGAGCCCCCGCCACGCCGATATGCTGCTGGTGACGGGGCCGCTCGCGCTGAATATGCGCGAAGCGGTGCGGCTGGCTTACGAGGCCACGCCCGCGCCCAAGCTGGTTGTAGCGGCTGGCGAGTGTGCCTGCACCGGCGGCATCTTTAAGGATAGCTATGCAGTTTGCGGTGGGCTTTCGCAGCTAGTTCCCGTGGACGTGAGCATTCCGGGGTGCCCGCCTGCGCCGCTCGAACTGATGAAAGGCATTCTCGCGGCGCTGAGGGCTTCGGGAGCGTGACGACAGCGTAGCCACACACAGGCAAGGCCAAATCGCCTGGCAACCGTCCGGCTTGCTTGTTATAATTCGATCACGCGCACGACACAAATGTAACGTTCGGCATTTGCAGGCGGTTGCCGACGATTGCCATCGCGCTCTGCCGAACCACCTACTTCATGACCAAAACCGACCGGCTGCGCACCCTTGCCGACGCGCTCGCCAAGCATAACGTCATGCATTTGCGGGATGCAGCCAGCGTGCTTGGCGTCTCCGAAATGACGGTGCGGCGCGATATCGCCGCCCATCCGGAACGTTTTACGTACCTGGGCGGCTATATCGTGAGCGCCCAGGATGTGCCGAACACGGGCGGCTATTCGCTCGAACACGAAAAAGACCACTTCGCGCAGGCGAAGGCAAAGGCCTCCGCGCACGCGGCACGGCTCATCGGGCAGAACGACACCATTTTTATCGACTGCGGCACGACGCTCGCCGCGCTCGCGCGGCTCCTCCCATCGCAATTGCAGATCACGGCCGTGTGCTATTCGCTCAACGTGGCCGAGATTTTGCGACGCATGCCGAACGTGCGCATGATTCTGCTGGGCGGCGTGTACGTGCCGTCATCGGATTCGTTCTCGGGCGAAGAAAGCCTCGAAATGTTGAAGCGCATGGGTATCAACAAAGCGTTCATTTCGGCCGGCGGCGTGGACGCCGCGCGCGGCGTGACGTGCTGGAACGCCCACGAAGTGCCGCTCAAGCAGGCCGCCATGAGCAGCGCCGTCGAAAGCCATCTCGTTGTTGACGCAAGCAAATATGGCGTGGTCAAAGCGTGGCGCTTCTCGCAGATGGAAGACTTCGCTTCGATCATCACCGAGAAAGGCCAGACGCTGCGCGCGCGCGGCGCGTGAGGCCAACTACCCGCGGAATAACTACCCGCGCCACGCACTCACTACACGGGCCGCGCGCTGCAACGCACAGGCTCAGCCGCGCCGGCGCAACGCGAACAGCGTGCCGGCCACCAGAATGAACGCGCCCACAATCACCTTCTGCCAGGTGCTCGGCACGCCTATCAAAATGAGCACATTCTTGACTAGCGTAACCAGCGCGACACCCAGCAGCGTGCCCGCCACGGTGCCGCTGCCGCCCGTGATGCGCGCACCGCCGAGTATCACGGCGGCAATCACATCGAGCTCCGACCCCACGAGATCGAACGGATTCGCCAGCCGCGTATTCGACACGTGCAGAATGCCGGCCACGCCCGCCAGAAATCCCGTATAGCCGAATACGAAGACCCGTATCGCGCGCAGGTTGAAGCCTAGCCGCTCCGCAATTGCCGTGCTGCCTCCCATCGCATACACGCCGCGCCCCATCATCGTGCGATTGAGCAGCCACCACGTGAGAATCGCGGCCGCCACGAGCGCGAGCGCGGAGACCGGCAGCACCGCATGCAGCCCGTCGGCCGTCTGGTACGCGATGAGCGGCGTCCGGCCAAAGTGGTCCATGCTGTGCGGAATGTTCATGAAGAAGGTCGTGCCGATGAAAGTCAGCAGCAGTCCGCGATAGAGATATTGCGTGCCGATCGTCACGATCAGCGAGGGCGCCTGCAGCCGGTGCACGAGCACGCCGTTGATCACGCCGAGCACGATGCCGCCCACCGCGCCCGTGAGCAGAATGAGCACGAACGGGGCATCAGGCCACCAGGCGAACACGGCCTTCGTGATCGCGTACATGGTGAGCGCGCCGATGGCCGTAAACGACACGTCGATGCCGCCCGATGCCAGCACGACAAGCGTGCCGAGCGCGAACAGCGAGGTGATGGTTGCCGAGTGCAGCAGGTCGAACAGCGTGGCCCACTGGAGAAAGCGCGGGTTGATCGACGCGACGATCACGCAGGTCAGGACGATCAGCGTGAGCGTGAACCACTCGGGATTGCGGGCGAGTTTTGCACGCCAGTTGAGCGGCAAGGTCTGGCGCGCGACTTCGACGGTGTTGGATGGCGTGCTCATTGTCTGATTCATGCTCGTGCGGGATCCGTCAAACGTTATGCGAGTCTCGGCAAGTGTTTCGGCCAGCTGTTTCAAACCGCTGCTTCAAGCCGCTTCGGCAAGCAGCGCGCGATACAACTGGGCCTCGGTCAGCCCCTCGGCGCGGTAAGCATCTGCGAGGCGCCCTTTACGCATCATCAGCACGCGGTCGCAGTTCTGCAGCAGTTCGGGCAGGTCGTCGCTCACGAGCAGAATGCCGATGCCGCGCTGCGAGAGCCGCTGCATGATGCGATAGATAATGTCTTTCGAGCCGACGTCCACACCCACGGTCGGGCCGTGCAGGATCAGCACGTGCGGGTCGATGGCGAGCCAGCGGCCGATCAGCACGCGCTGCTGGTTGCCGCCCGAGAGCGACTGCACCGCCTTCTCCACGTCCGGCGTGGCGATCTGCAATTCCTTCACGGTGTCTTCCGCCAGGGCGCGAGCCCGCGCGCGGTCGATCTGCCCGAAGCGATCACGCAAGCCTGCGATCATTGCCGTGATCACGTTGTCGCGAATCGGCTTGTCGAGAAAGAGTCCTTCGTTGAGACGGTCCTCCGGGACATAGCCTATGCGCGCGCGCCGCGCGTCGCCCGGTGTCGCAAGCTTGATGATGCGGCCTTCCAGCACGATCTCGCCGGCGTCGGCGGGCGCCACGCCGGCAAGCGCGCGCGCCAGCTCGTTGCGGCCCGAGTCGAGCAGCCCCGTGATGCCGAGAATCTCGCCCCGATGGAGCGTGAACGACACCTCGCCGAACTGACCCGCGCGGCCCAGGCCACGAACGTCGAGCAGCACTTCTGCAGCCGGCGCTGCGGCTCGATAACGCTCGAGGGAAAGCGCGCGCCCCGTCATCAGTTCGCTCAGCTGCGCCTTGGTGTAGTTGGCGATAGGGCCTTGCGTGACTTTCTGGCCATCGCGCAGCACGATCACCTCGCCGCCGATCGCGTAGCACTCGTCGAGCTTGTGGCTGACAAACAGCACGGTCACGCCCTGCGCCCGCAACTGGCCGAGCACGGCAATCAGGTTGGTCACTTCCTTCTGCGTGAGCGAGGTGGTCGGCTCGTCCATGATGACGAACTTCGCCTCGCTCGCTATCGCCCGCGCGATGGCCACCAGCTGGCGCGTCGCGAGCGGCAGCTGCTCGATGAGCGTGGCCTGGAAGTCGGCGTCGCCCGGCAGGCCAACGGCCTTGAGCGCGCGCGCGGCCGTTTGCGCGAGTTCGCGGCGGTCGAAGGTGCGGGCAAGGCGTCCGCCGTGCTCGGCCAGTTCGGCCGTGAGCCCCACATTTTCGGCAACGCTCATGTTCGGCAGCAGCGATAGATCCTGATAGACGGTTTCGATGCCGGCCGCGAGCGATTCGAGCGGCGAGAGCCGCGCATGGCGCTCGCCGTCGATCACGAGCTCGCCTTCATCGGGCGGCTGCGCGCCCGAGATGATCTTGATGAGCGTGCTCTTGCCGCATCCGTTCTCGCCGAGCAGGTGGTAGATCTGGCCGCGCTCGAACGTGAGCGTCACGCCGCGCAGCGCGTACACGCCGGTAAAGCGCTTGTGCACGTCAAGCACCTGCAATAACGGTTCTGAAGCCATATGCTGACTCTTCGCGAGTGGGTTTTGGCGTGATGGTGAGGCACGCGCCCGTTCGACGAACGTTGCGCGCGCCACCTTCTCCCGATCAGAAGTTGTATTGCTTGTAGTTCGACTTGTCGACGCTGACCCAGCCCTGGCCGCGCACGATAATGCCCTTGCCCGGCCCCTTCGACACCGTGACCTTTTCATAGCCGGGCAGCCCGAGATTCGCGCCGTTCTCCACCGTCTTGCCGTCGATCAGCATCTTCGCGATTTTGTTCATCGCCTCGCCGGCAAGCTTCGGGTCCCAGAACGCAATGCCGTTGATCGCCCCGCTTTCGAGGTACTTTCCGGCCTCCGTCGGCAAGCCCGTGCCATAGACGCAGATCTTGCCCTGCAGGCCCGCTTCCTCGACGGCGCGGCCAATGCCGATCACGTCGAGCGAGGACGAGCCCTGGAAGCCCTTGAGGTCCGGGTGCTTGCGCAGCACTTCCTTGGCTACTTCGTAGGCGTGCTCGCCGTCGTTGTTGGTCTCGAGATTCGTCTCGACGAGCTGCATCTTCGCGAACTTCTTCTTCGCGTTGTCGATGCCGCCATTGGCCCATTGCACCTGCGAGCGGCTGCCGAGCGAGCCGACCATAGTCGCCCATTTGCCTTCGTCGTGCATGCAGGCGGCGAGGCGGTCGTTGAGCGCGGCGCCGTAGGCAGAATTGTCGAACGCCTCCACGTCGACCATCGTGTTCTTCGCGTTGTCGGCCTCGTGCGTGACCACCTTGATGCCGCGATCCATCGCCTTCTTCAGCGCCGGCTCGAGCGTGGGCGGATCATACGGCACGACGGCGATCGCGCTGACCTTCTTCGCGATCAGGTCGTCGATGATCTTGAGCTGCTGTGCGGCATCCGCGCGGCCAGGGCCTGTCTGGTACACCGTGATGCCCGGATTGTCCTTGCCGAACTCCTTGACGCCGTCGTCCATGCGATTGAACCAGCTGATGCCGGTCACCTTCACAACGGTCACGATCGTCGGATTTTCCGCCGCATACGCAACGGCCGCGGCGCTCGCCGCGAGCGCGCAAGCCGTGAGTGCCACGCTGAGTCTCTTGAAGTTCATGTCGGATGTCTCCTTTTTTGTTCGCTGTCGCCCCGAAATGATTGGCGACGGACCTCCGAGGCGCGAGGCCCGCCTGCGGCACGGTCCAGCCGGTCAGCCCGATGCCCGTCCTTTCTGCCCTTTCTCGCCGGACCGCGCGGCGGGCGGCGACCCCGTGAAGCCGAAAATCGCGCGCACGCGCTCGCCGCCCGCGAACGCGAGCGAGAGCAGCAGCAGAAAGCCCCAGGCGCAGTCGCCAAAAAATTGCGACACGCCCATCAGGTTGAAGAGGCTCGAAAGGAACTGCAGCACCGTCGCGGCGAAAAATACGCAGATGATGCGTCCGTAGCCGCCCGCCGGATTCACGCCGCCCATCACCGCAATCAGAATCGCAATCAGCAGATACGAATTGCCGTAGTCCCATTTCGCGCTGAGCGTGTGCGAGACGCTCACGAGGCCGGCGAGCGAGGCGAGCACGCCGCACATCGCATAGGTCGTGATCAGCATGCGCGCGCGCGGAATGCCCGCATAAAAGGCCGCGCGCTGATTCGTGCCCATCAGATAGAGACGCAGCCCGAACGGCGTGCGCCTGAGGAGCCACCCTAGCAGCACGACCACGGCGACGAACAGCAGGAACGAAATCGGCACCTGGAAAAACGTGCCGTTGCTGATATCCGCAAGCGGCTCGACATAGTCCACGTGCACCGAGGCGCCATTGCTGAGCGCCACGGCAAAGCCCGTGAAAAGCAGCTGCGTGCCGAGCGTGCACAGAATGGGCGTGAGCCCGAGGCGCGCAATCACCACGCCGTTGAGCAAGCCGCCAAGCAGCCCCATGCCCACCACGATTGCGCAAAAGAGCGCCGTATAGAGCGCGGGCGAGTCGTCGCCGCTCACGAGGCGCGGCACCACCAGCGCGGCGATCATGCCGGAGAGGTTCGCGAGCCCCACGCCGGAGAGGTCGATGCCGCCATTGCCCGAGAGCATGGAGAGCATGATGCCGAGCGCGAGCAGGGCGACTTCGGGAAGTTGCGCGCTCATCGACTGCAGATTGTCGATGCCGACGAACTGGCCGCGCGACACCCACACCGCGACCAGCACGACGAGCAGGTTCACCACCAGCAGGAAGTTCAACTGCCGGTCGCCGAACCAGCGGGCCAGGAGAGCAGGCTTCATGGACCTCGTCCTTTGCTGTGAAATTGCAGCGTTCGATGCTCAATGCGCCGCGGCGCTGCACTGCGCGAGCATCGCGTCGACTTCCTCGCGTCGCGGCATGGAGGGCGCCGTGCCCGGCCGCGTCACGGAAATGCCGGCGAGCGCGCAGCCGAAGCGGGTGGCAGAGAGCGGATCCTCGCCGCGCGCGAGCGCGGCGGCAAAGCCGCCCGTGAATCCGTCGCCCGCGCCCGCGGTTTCCACTACCGGGCCGCAATGGAATGCCGGCAGCAGCACCGAAGCATCGCGCGCATGGAGCAGCGCACCCGCTTCGCCCAGCGTCACGATCACTGTGCCCGCGCCTTTCGCAAGCAGCACGTCGGCTGCGCGGCGCGCGTCTTCGGCGTTGTGGACTTCGATGCCCGTGAGCGCTGCGGCCTCGGTTTCATTGGGCGTGACGTAATCGCAGAGCGGAAAAATGTCGTCGGGCAGCGGCATGGCCGGCGCCGGATTGAACACGGTCTTCACGCCGTGGCGGCGTGCCAGCTCCAGACCGCGCCGCGCCGCCGCGAGCGGCTGCTCGAGTTGCGTCACGAATACCTGGCAGACCGCAATATCGGCCTCGATCGCGTCGGCGTCGCCGGGCTCCATCGTCCCCGCCGCGCCCGCCGCGACGATGATCGCGTTCATGCCGGTCGTATCGTCCACGAAGATGTGCGCGGCTCCCGTGGCAAGGCCTTCCACGGCCCTTGCGCGCGCCGTAATGCCTTCGGCGGCCCAGGTGGCGCGCGCGATCTCGCCGAACGCATCGTTGCCCACCCGCGTGCAGAACACCACCTGCGCGCCCGCGCGCGCTGCCGCCACCGCCTGATTCGAGCCCTTGCCGCCCGGCCCCATCGCGAACGCCGATCCGGCGAGCGTTTCACCGATCATCGGCATGCGGCTCGCGCGGAACGCGAGATCGGTCACGTAGATGCCGAGTATGACGACGCGCCCGCTCATCGCCGCGGCTCCTTCGCGCGCGGCGCGCGGGCGTCAAGAAGCGGATGCAGACTCTTCAGCATGTTGTCTCCTTGTCGGACAGCTGGCGCTCAGTTGGCGTCCAGTTGGCGTCCAGTTGGCGCTCAGATGGCACTCAGTCGCCGTACGGTATCCAGATGTTCTTCACTTGCACGGCCTGGCGCAGGATCGCCAAACCGGCGCTGGTCCGCTCGAACCAGTCCATCTGACGGCCATGATCGACGAAGGTCCGCTTGAGATTGCCCACCGATTCTCGCTCCACGAGTGCCGAGTCGGCCGCCGGGCCGAAGCACCAGAGCGCGTCCACGTCGTCGTGCCGGGCGAGCGCCGGCAGCAGCGCTGCGCGCTCGCCGGTCAGGATGTTCAGCGCGCCTGCGGGCACGTCCGATGTTTCCACAACCTGATAGAAGTCCGTGGCGGCAAGCGGACACGCCTCGCTCGCCAGCGCGACCACGCGATTGCCCATCGCCAGCGCAGGGGCGATCAGCGAAACGAAGGCGAGCAGCGGCGCTTCGTCGGGGCAGGCAATGCCGATCACGCCCAGCGGTTCGTGCATCGCCAGCGCAACGCCGCGCAAGGGCGGCGTGCGCACCGCGCCATCGAATTTGTCGGCCCATGCTGCGTAGCTGAACAGACGGTCGATAGCCGCCTCCACTTCGCGCTGCGCCGCGTGCGCGTCCTGGCCAGCGCGACGCACAAGCTGCCGGGCGAATTCCCCGGCGCGCGCACTCAGGTTCTCCGCGAGGTAGTAAAGCACTTGGGCGCGGCCGTGCGCGCTCATCTGCGTCCACTTGCTCGCGCCGCGCGCGGCCGCTACCGCATCGCGCACGTCCTTGCGGCTGCCCGCGCCGACTTCGCCCACCCATTCGCCACGCGGCGCGAACACGGCATGCGAGTAGCCGCTATCGGGCCGCACCTGCTTGCCGCCAATGAAAAGCTTGGCTGTACGATCCAGTTCCGATCCCGAACTCGCTGCCGTAGCGTACAGCACGTCCGCTTTCGTTTCGCGCGGCACGCGCATCGGCAACTGGCTCCAGGCAGCGGGCTTCAAATATTCGTACACGCCCTCTCGCCCACCCTCGCGGCCGAAGCCCGACTCTCGGTAGCCGCCAAAGCCCACGCTCGCGTCGAACAGATTCGTCGCGTTGATCCACACCACGCCGCATTGCAGCCGCGGCGCGATGTCGAGCGCGCGGCCGATGGTCTCGCTCCACACGCTCGCGGCAAGTCCATAACGCGAGTTATTCGCAAGCGCCACCGCCTCTTCGGGCGTGCGAAAGCTCATGGCCGCGAGCACGGGTCCGAAGATTTCCTCCTGCGCGAGCGTCGATGCGGGCCCGACTCCGGTCACGAGCGTGGGCGGATAAAAGCAGCCGACAGCGGGCAGTTCGACTTCGTGCGGCTGCCAGATGCCGCAGCCCTCGCGCCTTCCTGCCTCGACCAGCGTCTCGATGCGTTCGAGCTGCACCGGATCGACGATCGCGCCGATGTCGATGCCCTTGTCGAGCGAAGGCCCCACGCGCAGCGTCGCCATGCGGCGCTTGAGCTTCGCCAGAAAGCGCGCTTCGACGCCTTCCTGCACCAGCAGGCGCGAACCGGCGCAACACACCTGCCCCTGGTTGAACCAGATGGCGTCCACCACGCCTTCCACGGCACCGTCGAGATCCGCGTCGTCGAAAACGATGAACGGCGACTTGCCGCCCAGTTCGAGCGTGAGTGATTGACCCGTGCCTGCCGTCGCGATGCGGATGGCGCGGCCCACTTCGGTCGAGCCGGTAAAGGCGATCTTGTCGACGCCGGGATGCGCGGCGAGCGCGGCGCCCGTGCTGCCATCGCCCGTCACCACGTTGAGCACGCCCTTCGGCAGCCCCGCGCGATGCGCCAGCTCCGCGAACAGGAGAGCGGTGAGCGGCGTGTACTCGGCGGGCTTGAGCACCACGCAGTTGCCAAGCGCGATGGCGGGCGCCACTTTCCACGCGAGCATCAGCAGCGGGAAATTCCACGGCACGATCTGGCCAATCACGCCATGCGGCGACCAGCCCGTTAGTTCGTCATCCTGAAGTTGTGCCCAGCCCGCATGATAGAGGAAATGACGCGCGACCAGCGGCACGTCGATGTCGCGCGCTTCGCGAATCGGCTTGCCGTTGTCGAGCGCTTCGAGCACCGCGAACAACCGGCTATGCCGCTGCACCATGCGCGAGAGCGCGTAGAGATGCCGCGCGCGCGCCGCTCCCCCCATCGCGAACCATCCGGACTGCGCCGCGCGCGCCGCGGCAACGGCGGCGGCCACGTCGGCCGCATCGCCCTGCGCCACCGCCGCGAGCGTTTCGCCCGTGGCCGGCGCGCGCACCTCGAAACGCGCGCCTGACTCGCGCCCGCGCCACTCGCCGTCAATGAAATGCCCGAATTGCGCCTCGTGCTGCGCCAGCCACGCGCGCACGGGCTGATCGTCCTCGGGCACGGGACCGTAATCCATGGTTCGAAAATACTCGGCTACGCTCATCGGTCTGATCTGCTCAGGCTAGGGGGTGGCGGTGATAGGCCGAATAGCGGCCGCTCACATGGTGTTCGAGCTGCCGCTCGATATCGGCGAGCAGGCTCGACGCGCCGAAACGGAACAGCTCGGGCTCAAGCCACGCACGCCCCAGCTCTTCCTTCATGAGGATCTGGTACGCGAGCGCGGTTTTCGCGTTCGATACCCCGCCCGCAGGCTTGAAGCCCACCCGTGCGCCAGTGCGATCGCGGTACTCGCGGATCATGCGCACCATGACGAGCGACACGTCGAGGGTCGCGTTGGTCCCTTCCTTGCCGGTGGACGTCTTGATGAAATCCGCGCCCGCCATCATGCAGACCATCGACGCCCTGGCGATATTCGACAGCACGCGAATGTCGCCGGTGGCGAGAATCGCCTTGAGGTGGGCATCGCCACAGGCGGCGCGAAACTCGCGCACCTCGTCGTAGAGCGCTCGCCAGTTGCCCGTCAGCACATGCTCGCGCGTCACGACGATATCGATCTCCCGCGCGCCGTCCGCCACCGAAGCTTCGATTTCCCTGAGCTTGAGCGCGTGCGGATTGAGGCCTGCCGGAAACCCCGTGGAGACCGCAGCCACAGGAATGCCGCTGCCCGCCAGCGCATCCACGGCGGCGGCCACGAACCGGTGGTAGACGCACACGGCGCCGGTGGCGATCGCCTCGGGCGCAAAGCCGAGCGCCGCGAGCAGGTCTGCGCGCACGGGACGGCGCGCCTTCGAGCAAAGGCGGCGCACGCGGCCTTCGGTGTCGTCGCCGTTGAGCGTGGTGAGGTCGATGCAGGTCACCGCCTTCAGGAGCCAGGCGGCCTGGGCGTCTTTCTTGACGGCGCGGCGCGTGCCCAGCGTGGCGGTGCGCCGCTCGACAGCCGACTGATTGACGCGCAACCCATCGAGCCACGCCGCATCGAACGCCACACCGGCATTGCGTGCGGCGCGCCCGGCAACTGCGCTATGCAACGCGACAAGCGAATTCGTTGAAGCTTCTGACATGGACAGGGCGTGAATTTGTGGGATGCACATCAAATAGCGTTAGCTTTCTCTCATCGATCCTATACCGATGAAATAATCATGACAACATCAGTTACAATCCTGTCTGGGCGTCTATCGCCCGATCACACAAAGCTGCGGCCTTGCAGCGCCTATGAAGCAATCAGGCCGGCGTCTGGCGAATGGCCCTCGCGAGGTCCTGCAACTGCCTGAACGCCGCATATCGCGCGTCGTGCAGCGCGGCAATCTCGCCGGTCGCGGGCGAATGGATCGTGCCGATCCGCGACATGCGCGACATCGCCTGTTGCAGGTCGTCGAACAGGCCGGCCGCCACCGCGCCCAGCATCGCGGCACCCAGCAGCACGGGTTCCTCCGCCTCGGTCACGAGCACCGGCGTGGCCGTCGCGTCGGCCAGCAACTGGCGCACCAGCCCCAGCCGCCCCGCGCCGCCGCTGATCACAATGCGCTCGACCGGCGCGCCCGCCGCCGCCTGGGCTTCGATGATCTGGCGCAGGCCGTAACCAATGCTGCAGACACCCGCCACATAAAGCGCGACGAGACTCTCGTGGTCCGTCTCCATGCCCAGGCCCGCGATGACCGCCCTCGCGTGCGGGTCGGCGAACGGCGCGCGATTGCCGAGGAATTCGGGCACCACATGGAGGTCCCGTGCCAGCCTCACCGCCCCCGAAAGCGAGTCGGACGCCTGCACCGCCAGCCCCGCGAGCATGGCGGGCAGCGACTGGCCGGCCTGTGCCGCGCGAGCCTGCATCTCGTGCGCCAACGGATGCATGCCGATGAGCCGCTCGATCGCCGCGCCGGTGACCGATTGCCCACCTTCGTTCAGCCAGGTCTGCGGCACCATCGCCGAAAAATACGGCCCCCACACGCCGGGCACGAAGACCGGCTCGCGCGTGGTGGTCATCGTGCACGACGAGGTGCCGAACACGTAGGCAAGACAGGCCTCGGGCGCGCCATCGGCGCCCACCGTGCCGATGCCGCCCGCGTGCGCATCGATCACGCCGGCGGCCACCGGCGTCCCCGCCAGCAGACCGAGCTCGGCTGCGGCTTGCGGCGTCAACCCGCTCCCGAGCGACGTCCCCGGTTCGACCACGCGCTGTCCGATGCGCGCGAAGCCCTCGTCGGCGAGCGCGCCCAGCCCCACCGTGCGAAAGTAGCTCTCGTCCCAGCGCCGCTCGTGCGCGAGATAGGTCCATTTGCAGGTCACGGTGCAGGTGGAGCGCGCCAGATCGCCACTCGCGCGCCACGTGAGGAAATCGGTCAGGTCGAAGAACTGCCACGCGGCCTCGAACACGTGCGGGCGATGCTCCAGCAGCCACAGCAGCTTCGGGGTCTCCATTTCCGGCGAGATCGTGCCCCCGACGAAGCGCAGCACCTCGTGGCGCGTCGCGTTGATGCGGTGCGCCTGATCGACGGCGCGATGGTCCATCCACACGATGATGTCGCGCTCGACGTCTTCCGTGGGCCCGACGGGCAACGGCCGCCCGCCTTCGCCCAGCACGACCAGCGAGCAGGTCGCATCGAAGCTGATGCCGGCGATGGCGTCCGGCGCGAGCGCAGCCGCCGCCAGCGCATCGCGCACGGCGCTGCAGACGGCGTGCCAGATCTGCGTGCTCGACTGCTCGACGATCGAGCCGCTCGAATGAAACACGCTGATGTCGTGCTTCGCCGACGCCGCCATGACGCCGTTCGCATCGAAAACGCCGGCGCGCGCGCTGCCCGTGCCCACGTCCACGCCGATCACGTAGCGCGCGCCGCGCGCAGCGCCCGATGCCGCACTCTCCAGGTTCGCTGAGGTCATTGCAGTGGGTCTGTCCGATGAGGTGAGGAAGCGATGCTATGAGCGGGGCCGCTCAGAGATCCACGCTGTTGGGCAGGATCACGAGATCGCGAATGGTCACGTTGCGCGGCCGCGTCAGCATGAAGACGACCGCATCGGCGACCTCCTTCGGCTGCATCAGACTGCCGGCGGCCAGGGCTTCCTCCATCTTGGCCTGCGGCCAGTCGTCGAGCAGCGCCGTGACGACCGGGCCGGGCGCGACCGCCCCCACCCGCACGCCATATTTGGCGACCTGGCGGCGCGTGGTGTGCACGAAGGCCTGCACGGCGAATTTGGACGCCGTATAGATCGGCTCCCACACGACCGGCACGATGCCCGCGATCGAGCTCGTGAACAGGATGTCGCCCGTGCGCTGGGCGACCATGTGCGGCAGCACCGCGTGAACGCTGCGAAACGCCGCGTTGATGTTCAGGTTCAGCATGCGATCCCATTCGTCGGGGTTGCCGCTCACCACCTCGCCGCCGATATAGGCGCCCGCATTCGCGTGAAAGATGTCGAGTCCGCCGCCTAGCTGAAGGATCTTCGGCAGCATGCCCGACACCTCGGCGCCCTGCAGCAGATCCACCTGCAAGGGCAGCGCATTCGGCCCCAGCTCCGCACAGCAGGCATCCAGCCGGTCCTTCGCGCGGTCGATCAACACGACCTTTGCGCCCTCCCCGACCAGTGCGCGGGCGCACTCGAAGCCGATACCCGACGCCGCTCCGGTAATGGCGGCCACTTTCCCCTTCATGGATTCAGACATGAACGACTCTCCAGGATGCATGGGATTACGCGCGGCCGTGCGTGACACGCGAGCGGCGCGCCAGCGAATCGACGATCACCGCAATGGCGAGCACCGCGCCGGTGATCATGAAACGCAGCGACGAAGACAGATTGAGGAGCGTGAGACCGCTTGCGATCGACTGGATCACGATGATCCCGAGCACCGCGGACCAGGCGCTGCCGCGCCCGCCGAACAGGCTGGTGCCGCCGATCACGGCCGCCGCGATGGCGTTGAGGTTGACGTCGCCGGTGCCGGCCTGCTGGCTCGCCGAGGCAAGGCGCGCCGCCGTGAGCACGCCGCCCAGCGCCGCCAGCGCCGCGCACAGCACGAAGGCGCTCGTATAGATGCGCCGCACATTGATGCCGGCGCGCCGCGCGGCTTCGCGATTGCCGCCCACGGCGTTCATCGAGCGCCCCCAGCGCGTGCGCGTGAGCGCGTAGTTCATCGCGACCGTCAGCCCGAGAAACACGCCGAACATCAGCGGCACGCCGCGCCCCTGGTCGAGATAGGACACCACGAGTTCGAGAAACAGCGTCATGAGCGCCGCACGCACGAGCAGGCCGCTCACCGACGGAGCCGAGAGACGGGCGGCGCGGCGGCGTTCACGCGTGCGCAGTCCGAGCACCACCATCGCAAGCCCCGGCAGCAACGCCAGCCCGTGCGAGACAACGGCAGGGATGATCATCAGTTGACCGAAATTCACCATGGTCGAGCCGTATGGCAAGTTGATCGAGCCATCCGAGCCGAGCACGTAGAGTTGCATGCCGAGTATCGCCAGCAGCCCGGCAAGCGTCGACACGAAACTCGGCATGCCCAGGCGGTTCAGCAGCAGCGCGTAGAGCGCGCCGATCACGCCGCCGACGACGATCGCGGCGGCAATGGTCAGCCACACCGGCCAGCCCTCGTTCACCCACAACAGTCCCAGCAGCGCCGAAGCGAAACCGCTCATCGACCCCACCGAAAGATCGATTTCGCCGACCAGCAGCACACAGACAATGCCAAGCGAAATGACGCCGACCGTGGAGCAATCGAACAGCAGATTCACGAGGTTGTTGGCGGACAGAAAAACCGGGTTCAGGCTCGTGAACACCGTCCAGATGATGATGAGGCCGACGATGACCGGCAGCGACCCGAGGTCGCCCGAGCGGATCCGGTCGACGAAAGCGGAGAGGCTTTCTCCCACGCCGCTCGCATGCTTGACACGCACATCGCTGCGGTCGAGCAGCGGGGGCGGCGTGGCGCCCTGTGTTTCCTTGCTCATGATCGTTCCTTTCATTGCGCGTCGTGCCTGGCGTTCTGCTCGGCTGCCCGCCGTCCGGCGCGGCGCGACACCGCGTTTTCGGTGGCGCCCGTAATGGCGGCGACCAGCTCCGCATTCGAGGAATCGGGATAGAACACGCCGTTGTTGCGGCCGAGCCGCAATACGACGATGCGGTCCGCCACGGCGCGCACGTCCTCCATGTTGTGGCTGATCATGATGACCGCGTGGCCGCGCTCGCGCACGCGCTCGATCAGGTTCAGCACCTCGGCCGTCTGGGCCACGCCGAGCGCCGCCGTGGGCTCGTCGAGCATGATCAGCTTCGGGTCCAGCAACAGCGAACGCGCGATCGCCACCGTCTGGCGCTGGCCGCCGGAGAGCGAGGCCACCACGTCGCGCACATCGGGAATGCGCGCCGACAGTTCGTTGAGCAGCGTCCACGCGCGCACTTCCATCTGCACTTCGTCGAGGCGCATCGGACTCAGCTCGCGGCCAAGAAAAATGTTGGCGACGACATCGAGGTTCTCGCACAGCGCGAGGTCCTGAAACACCGTCGCAATGCCGAGGTCGAGCGCCGTGGCCGGATCGGTCAGCGTGACCGGCTGGCCGCGGAACGTGATCGTGCCCGCGCTCGGTTGATGGACGCCGGCCAGCACCTTCACGAGCGTCGATTTGCCGGCGCCGTTGTCGCCCACGAGGGCCACCACTTCGCCTGCGTGGACGTCGAGTTCGATGTCCGTGAGCGCGGAGACCGCGCCGAAGTGCTTCGAGATGCCGCGCAGACTCAGCACGAGTTCGCCCCGCGCGGCACCGGAATTCTCGATCATGGACTCAGTCATGAACTTGCCTGCTCTCTGTAAAGCCCGGGGGACGGCTGCCACCGCGCCCCCATCGGTCTGCATCGCTAATCAATTCGCGATGCCAAGCTTCTTGCAGCCGTCTGCGTAGCGCCCGGCGCACAACTCCTTCGCGCTCGTAAAGCCCTTGTCGACCACCTCGGCCTTGAGGTTCTTCGCGGTGATGACGGCCGGCTTGAAGAGCTGCGACGGCGTGTTGAAGAGCGTCGTTTCGCCCTTGGGCTTCTCGCCAGAAAGGAAGCCCACGGCGACCTTGGCCGCGGCAGCCGCGACGATCTCGCTCGGCTTGAGGATCGTGTTGTACTGGTCACCCGCCACGATCAGCTGCAGGCCAGCGAGCGTCGCGTCATTGCCGGTCACGGGCGGCACCGGATTGACGCCGGCCGCCTTGAACGCGGCGATGGTGCCGCCCGCCGTGCCGTCGTTGGCGGCGACCACGCCGACGATCTGCGAGCCGAAACGCGTGATCTGCCCGCTCACCCATTGCTGGGCCTTGGGCGGCGCCCATTCCGGCGTGTCGTATTCGGACAGCGTCTTGTAGCCGCCGCCTTCCAGCCCTTCGTGTATGCCCTTCCTGATCAGGCCCGCCGCCGCATCGGTGGGCGAGCCGTTGACTTCGAGCACGCCGCCCTTGCCGCCCGCCACGCCCACGTCTTTCAGGTGCTGCACGAGCGATTGCGCAATCGATTTGCCGATCTCCTCGTTGTCGAACGAGACGTAATAGTCCGCGGGCGTAGACGGCACCGGCCGATCGTAGGCAATCACCTTGATCCCCTGGCTTTGCGCCATATGCACCAGCGAAGCCGCCGCCGTCGAGTCGACCGGATCGAGCACGATCACCTTCGCGCCCTGCGCGATCACCGAATTGAACTGTTGCTGCTGGGTCGAGGCATCGGCATTCGCGTTCTGGTACAGCACCTTGCAGCCGGCGCAGAGCTTCGCCATTTCCGCCTTGAAGCCGGGGAAATCATGCTGCTCGTAGCGCGTCGACGCGTGGTCGGGCATCAGGAACGCCACCGTGCCGCTGGGCGCGGCGAAGGACGCGGTCGCACTGGTCAGCGCCAGGCCAGACAGTGCGGCGCCGATCAGATGGGTCGAGAGTCGGGTCATTGCTTGTCTCCATGATTTGACATATGCCGGCGCAGCGCCGGTGGACCACCGGTAAAGCTTTTCCACGCCGGGCGCGCGGGCCCGGCGGGACGGTGCGAATGAGACGCCAAACCTGCACGAAACCTGCGCCGTCACGGCGCCGCGCGCATGCAGCCGGTCATCAGGCGGCGCTGGCGACGCTCGCCACGCTGGCGACGTTCAGGCGCTGCCACGAGCGCCAGCGCGACGGCGACATCCCTTTGATCAGCAAAAACTGCCGGTTGAAATTCGAGAGATTGTTGAAGCCGACCCGATAGCAGATATCGGTGATGCTCAACTCGTCGGACAGCAGCAGCTGGCACGCGAGATCGATGCGCAACTGGTTCACGTACTGCACGAACGGCACGCCGGTGTGCCGGCGGAAATAGCGCGAGAAAGCGCTGACACTCTGCCCCGCGAGCGCGGCCAGATCGGTCTCGCGCAGTTCCTGCGAGAGGTTCTTGCCGATGAACGTCAGGACGTGATTGATGCGCGAACCGGCATAGCGCGCCGGATCGGCGCGATACGCGGCGCTCGCGAGCTTTTGCGGCTCGGCACTGCGCAGCAGCTGTTCGAACAGCGCAATGAACAGCATGACGCGGCGCAGCCCTTGCGCGCCAACCATCTCGCGCAGGATCGGCTCGACGGCGGCCCCGGTCTCCGGCGCAAACAGCAGGCCGCCGCGCGATGCGTCGAGCAGCGGCTCCACGCGCCGGAATTCCGGAAACGCATCGAAGGTGCGCGTCACGAACGCGGTATCGAACTGCAGGACGAGGCAACGTTCGTCGACGCACTCGCCTTGCGGCACGCTGCTGACCCAGTTATGCGGCAGGTTCGGTCCGACCATCACGAGGTTGCCCGGCGCGAAGTTGCCGATGTGATCGCCGACGAAGTACTTGCCCGTCGTAGCCGTGACGAGGTGGATCTCGTACTCGGGATGGAAATGCCAGCGCACCGTGCGCCAGGGATAGCCATGCGCCCAAACCTTGAACGACTCGGCGGCCGGAACCGCGACCAGTTCCAGGTCGGGCTGGCCCATCCTGGGCTGGTCGATCCGCGCGTGGCCCGCATCCCGGTGTGTCATCGCATCCTGCCTGGATAGCATGTGTCTTCCTCCTGCGGCGATCCGTTCTTTGTTGTGTGGCTCAGGAAATCGACGAGCGACCGCCATGCCTGAAAATTACCCGGCCCCATGCCGATCGGCTACTAAAAATAAGACGCCAGACCGATACTTTTTTGCATAAGGGAAACCCCGTAGCGGCGCCGATGTCAATTTTTGTGCAACGCAGCGGTGGCGCGTCACGGGAGGCCGTGGACACCCGCGCCGCTCACAGCCGGCATAGTGGCTTCTCAAATGAGAGTTCCTTGACCTCCGTTCAAGAGAATTCTAAAATGGGAGCAATACCGTTCCCATTTGGGAGAACCACCTTATGGCCCTGAATCAACCCTCTGGCCGCCCGGCGGCCACGCGGCCGGCCGCACGCCCGGCTGCGACCCATGCCCGCAAGTCGCTGGTCGCCTCGGGCCGCGCCGGCGCCCGCCATGACGATATCGAAACGTTCCTCGTCCGATTCGATCCGCTCGAGCAGCGCCGGCAGATCCGCGAAGGGATGGAAGCGGCCATCATCGAGCGCGTGGCGAAGAACCTGCTGCACGTGCCGGTCCAGACGCTGCTCGCGCATCTCAATCTGCCGAGTTCGACAATCCTGCGCAAAATGGCGCGCGAGGAGCGCCTGTCGCCCGCCGAGTCGGATCGCGTCGCACGCGTGCTGTACGTGCGTCAACTCGCGATGGAAGTGTTTGAGGATGCGGCGCTGGCCGCCGAGTGGATGCAGCGATCGAACGCCGAACTGGGCGGGCTCTGCCCGCTCGAAGTGCTCGACTCGCAGCCCGGCTACGACCGCGTGCGCGAAATTCTGCTGCGCGTCATCCACGGCGTGTCTGCATGAGGCTTTACCGCCTCGCGAAAGAAAGGCGCGGCTATTACCGTGCCGACGACCTGAGCGGCAATGGCGCGGCGCTCGCCGGCGGCCGCTGGAACCCGCGAGGCATGCGGGTGCTCTATACCTGCTGCCATGCCTCGACCGCACTGCTCGAGGCGCTGGTGCACATGGCGGGCTTGTTGCCGGCCAGCGGCTATTTCCTGGTGACGCTGGAGGTGCCGGACCCGGTCTACGCCAACGCGTTCGTGCCCCGGCTGCCGGAAGGCTGGGCGGACCTGACGCACGAACCCGCGCAAACAAGAGCGCTGGGCCGGCAATGGCTCGAAGCGGGCGAGCAACTGGGGATGCGAGTGCCGTCGGTCGTTTGTCCAAGCGATTTCAATCTGCTGCTGAACCCGATGCATCCGGAAATGGAAAGCGTCAAGGTCATCAGCACCGAACCCTTTACGCTGGATCCACGCCTGTTCGGCCGGACGACGCGATGAATCCGATGTCGACGGCCCGCGCATCGACGCGGCCGTCCGAGGCGCCCCGCCGATCACGCTTGCTCACGGACGCTCAAGCCCCCCGCTGATTCAACCGCGCGCGCGTAATCGCCTCGATCTGATTGAGCGCGTAGTCGACCTCGAACGCCGTATCGCGGCAGTCTGCCCCTCTTCATAACCGGGGCAGACTGCCATGCATCACGCCAGCAGCTTCCGTTCCGTCTTCCCGTACTTCACCGACTTCTCATCCGGAATCATCAGCCCGGTGCGCTCGTCGCGGCCCTGCAAAATGAAGCGCGCGTCGGGGTTGCCGATCTGCTCGGCCGCGAGCTTGCTGTCCGCGCCAATCTCGCCCTTCTTCATCCGGTTCACGATCACGCCGACCGCGGTGTCCTTGAAGTCGCGCAGCATCCACGCGTCGCCGTCGCTGTCGCCGAATACGAGCAGCGGGCCATAGCCCTTCTTCGACTGCAGTTCGCCGCGAATGCCCGCGGTTTTTCCCGGACCGTAGTTGAAGTACCAGCCGCGCTTGTAATCGCTCGTGTATTTGCCGTCCTGCATCTCCAGACGCATGCCGATCACATTCTCCGGCGGCACGCCGTAACCGTAGTTCGGATGACCGGCGAATACGCGCACGATGTCGTCGAGCGAAGCGGTGCTCACATACACCTCTATTCCGTTCGCGCGCAGCGTATGCATCACCGCACGAATTTCCTCATGAATGCGCAGGCCGTGAAAATGCTTGTCCGACACGACACCGGCCTTGCCTGGCAGCGTCTTCGGGCTTTCATACGCAACCTTGCGCAGCGCGTCGCCGATCCCGTGATCGTTCGACGCGGCCGCCATCGCCTGCACCTCGGCAGGCGTCATGTTCCTGTAGAAGTAGATGATCCACTTGTAGCCGACTTCGAGCGGATGCGTATCGCAGATCGCGTCGTACATGAAGTACAGCTTCGCGCGGAAATCCTTGAACTGATCGGTTTCCTGGATCGCTTCGAGGCTCTGGTCGCCCGCGAGGCCCTTATAGTTCGCATGCAGCCAGCGGTAATCGGATTCGACGTCGGCGGCGAGGTCCTCCATCGTCACCGGCTTGCCGTCCACCGTCGTATAGTCCTTCATGAACGGACCCTTCGGCACGTCCTTCCACATCACCTGGACGAATTCATCCGGCGTCAATTTGTACTGCAGATGATTGATCTGGTACATCAGCAACGCTTCTTCGCAGTCGTTCATGATGCACGTATTGTCCCAATCGAACACCGCGTATGGACGACGATTCGGGTTGTATTGCCTGCTTCTCACGCCGTGCTGGTCGAGCACCGACTGCAGGCGCGCCGCGTTCAGCGGCGACCAGCGGGCCGGATCTAGCGCGTCGGCCGTCGGCTTCCCGGCTTCAGCCGCGCCTGCCCGGGTGCCAAGCGCACCGGCCGCGGTGGCGACGGCAATGGTGTTCAGAAACTTGCGGCGTTGCATAGTCTCTCTCCGTGAGTATGACGGCTCCGCGCTGGACGAGTGCGCGTGCACACGAAAATATGACGGAAATATGACAACACCTTATCGCCGTGCGACACCAAGCTGTCTGCTAACGACATTATGCGAATGCGCTAGAACCCACTATGACGGCCTTCTTGCTCTCTGCACCGCGTCATGAGCCCGCTTCATTCGACGCGCGCCTTCCCTGATCGCCTCCATGCCTGGCGCGGCAAACGAAAGCCGCAACGAGGCGCGATCCGCCGCATCGGCAAAGAAGGCCTTGCCGGGTACGAAAATAACCTTCTGCGCAATCGCCTGCTCCAGCAGGTCCGATGCGTCAATGCCCGGCAAGCGGGCCCACACGAACATGCCGCCGTCGGGTTGTTGAAACTCGATGGCGTCGCCGAGTTCCTCGCGCAGCGCCGCGCACAACTCGTGGCATTTCACGCCGTATGCCGCCGTTATTTTCGGCAGATGAGGTTCGAGCGCGCCGGCCGCGAGGTATTCGGCCGCCACCGCCTGAGTCCAGGGTGAGCTGCAAAGATCGACCGTCTGTTTGGCAATCACGCAACGCCTCACGATTTCTCGCGGGCCCACCATCCAGCCCACGCGCAACCCCGGCGCGACGATCTTGGAGAGGCTCGCGAAATGCACGACCCAGTCGCGCGCGCCGTCGATGTGCTCCGCTTCGGCGAGCAGCGAACGCAGCGGCGCGCCAGCAAAGCGCAGATCGCCATAGGGATCGTCCTCGACCACCACGAAGCGGTACTTGACTGCCAGCGCGAGCAACGCGCGCCGCCGTTCGGCCGACAGTGTCGCGCCGGTGGGGTTCGCAAAGGTCGGCACCGTGTACAGCAGCTTCGGTTTGCCGCACGCGCCCGACTCCAGCAGCGCCGCGAGCTTCTCCACCTGTATCCCCTGCGCATCGATCGGAACCGTCACGATCTTCGCGCGCTGCAACCGGAACGCCTGCAAGGTCGCGGGATACGCAGGCTCTTCGGTGAGCACCACGTCGCCGGGTTCGACCAGCACGCGCAGCAGCAAATCGAGCCCCTGTTGCGAGCCGGTGGTCGCCATCACTTCGTCGGCTTCGCATACTGCGCCGCGCCGGCCCATCAGCGCCACGATTTCACGCTTGAGCGCCGGCAGCCCGTCGGTAGGCCCGTATTGGAGGCACTGAACCGCCGGGTCGTAAGCGCGCTGCGCCGCGAGCCGCAAGCCTTCCACATCGAACAAATCGCTGGCCGGGTAGCCGCCCGCGAACGAAATCATGCCGGGCTCCCCGAGGTATTTGAAGAGCTCGCGAATCGGCGAGCCGGAGGGCTGCTGGAACGGAGAAGTGAACTCGTACATGGCGTCGTTCGGGAAAGGTGAAGAAGCGGTGAATGAATGGGAGCGGCGGCACTCCGCCGTCCGGCGAAAACAGCCAGACGGCGTAACCACCGGTTAAAAGCGGTTTCAGTCGATGTTGAAATCGATGCCTTGCGCGAGCGGCAACGCCGACGAATAGTTCACGGTATTGGTCGCTCGGCGCATGTAGCCCTTCCACGCATCGGAGCCCGATTCGCGCCCGCCGCCCGTTTCCTTTTCGCCGCCGAATGCACTGCCGATCTCGGCGCCACTCGGCCCGATGTTCACGTTCGCAATACCGCAATCGCTGCCGCTGGCCGAGAGGAAACGCTCGCTTTCGCGCATGTCCATCGTAAACACGCACGACGAGAGACCATGATGCGCAGCGTTGTTGGCCTCGATGGCCGCGTCGAAATCGCTGTACTTGAGCACGTAGAGGATCGGCGCAAAAGTTTCCGTCAGCACGATCTCCGTTTGCGACGGCATCTCGACAATCGCGGGATGCACGTAGAAGCCCTCCTCGTTGCCGCTCACGACGTGGCGCTCGCCGCCGTGCACCTTGCCGCCTTCGGCCCTGGCCTGCGCGAGCGCCGCCTGCATGCGGCCGAACGACTGCTCGTCGATGAGCGGGCCCATCAGCGTGCCCTGCTCCAGCGGATTGCCAATGGCCACCTTGCCGTAAAGCGTCTTGAGGCGCTCAACCGTCTTGTCGTAGACGCTCTCATGCACGAACAGCCGGCGCAGCGTCGTGCAGCGCTGGCCCGCGGTACCGACCGCCGAGAAGAGAATGCCGCGTAGCGCCAGTTCGAGGTTCGCCGTATTCGAAACGATACCGGCGTTGTTGCCGCCGAGTTCGAGAATCGAGCGGCCGAAGCGGCGCGCCACTTCGATGCCGACGGCACGGCCCATTTCGGTGCTGCCGGTCGCGCTGACGATGTTCGAGCGCGGATCGGCCACGAGCTTTTCACCAACTTCGCGTCGACCGTTGATCAGAATCGTCAACCCCTCGGGCGCGTCGCCGAACTCTTCGAGGGCTTCCTGGAGAATGCGCTCGACCGCGAGCGCGGTGAGCGGCGTCTTTTCGGAAGGCTTCCAGATCACCGCATTGCCGCAAATGAGCGCGAGTGCGGCATTCCACGACCACACGGCCGCCGGGAAATTGAATGCGGAGATAACCGTGCAAACACCCATCGGATGCCACGTTTCCGCCATGCGATGGCCGGGACGCTCCGAAGCGATGGTCAGGCCGTAAAGCTGCCGCGAGAGACCCACCGCGAAATCGCAGATGTCGATCATTTCCTGGACTTCGCCCAGGCCTTCCTGAAGAATCTTCCCGGTTTCGAGCGTGATCATGCCGCCGAGCGCCTGTTTCTTCTCGCGCAGCTTGTTGCCGAGAATGCGCACGAGTTCGCCGCGGCGCGGCGCCGGTACGTTGCGCCACGTTTTGAACGCGGCCTGTGCCTTGTCGAGCAAGGCATCCACGTTGGCGAGCGGCTCGCTCGGAACGCGACCGATCAATGCCCCGTCGATCGGCGAGTGAACGGCGATATCGCCCGTCTCCACCAGATGTGCAATGCCCAGATCCTTGAGAAGATTCGATGCTTTCATGCTAAGACCTCTAGATAATTCCAATTCGGAAAATCGACGACGGGACCGGATGCCCGGAAAATTCGATAACGCTCAAATCGCTTCAAGCCGTTGCCTCGACGCGTTCGGGTGCGTGCCCAGGTGCGTGCTCGGGCACGCGCGCGTGCAGCCCCTGCTGCGCGCCAGCGAGCGATCGCAACGCCAGCTCTGCGATATGCAGCGTGTGCCGCCCAGCGCCTTGCGCGATCTGCTCGCGGCAACTGAAGCCATTCGTCACGACCAGGGTCTCGCGTGGCGCCTGCCGCACGAGCGGCAAGAGCTTGTCCTCGCCGATCCTCATCGACAGCTCGTAGTGGTCGGCGTTGAAGCCGAACGAGCCGGCCATGCCGCAACAGCCGGTGTCGAGAAGCGTCCAGCGCACCCCCAGTTTGTTCAACAAGGCGGTTTCGCCCTTCATGCCGAACAGCGACTTTTGATGACAATGCCCATGCACCATCACATCGGCGTCGAGCGACGGCCATTCGAATGGCGCCTTTGCGACGAAATCGGAGAACAGGAAGCTTTGCTCCGAGAGCCGCCGCGCAATCTCGTTGGTCGGGAGCTGCTTCAGCAACTCGTCCTTGAACACCGACAGGCAACCCGGTTCGAGCCCGATCACGGGCACACCGCTGCGGATTTCGTCTGCGAGCTCTTCGACAATGCCGGTCAGCAGCGCGCGCGCCTCATCCAGCAGGCCGTAATCGTAGAGCGGCCGGCCACAGCAAAGCCGCTTGCGGGGCAGCACGACCTCATAGCCGACGCGCTCGAGCACCTCCATCGCAGCCATCGCGACCTGCGGCGAGAAATGATCGTTGAAGGTGTCGACCCAAAGGATCACCTTCTGGCGAGCCCCATTCGAACCGGCGCCGGATGCCGTGCGCTTCCTGTCGCTCAGCGCCCTGAACGACTTCGGCGCGAAAGCGGGAAGCTCGCGCTCCGCTGCCACGCCCGCGATCCATTTGCCGAGGCGGGCCAGCGGCGGCGCAGACATCGCGAAGTTTGCAAGGCGCGGGAGACGGCTCGCCCAGGGCGCCCATTGTCCGATGCGCCCCATGAACATCGCTTGCCTCGGCCGACGATTATTTTCATAGTAGTGCGACAGGAACTCCGCCTTGTACGAAGCCATGTCGGTATGCGTGGGGCAATCGGACTTGCACCCCTTGCAAGCGAGGCATGCGTCGAGCGCCCCTTTGACTTCCTTGCTGTTCCAGCCGTCCGTAATCACCTCTCCCTGGAGCATTTCCCAGAAGAGATGCGCGCGGCCGCGTGTCGAGAAGCGCTCTTCCCGGGTGGCGCGAAAGCTCGGGCACATGGTGCCGCCATCGAGCGAGCGGCACTTGCCCATGCCGATGCAACGCTCGACCGCACGCTGCATGCCGTCGCCTTCCGGGCTTTCGAAGGTCAGCTTCGTCGTCAGCGTGACGGGCTTGTACGACGGCCCCATGCGCAGGTTCTCGTCGGCACGATAGGCGTTGACGACCTTGCCGGGGTTCAGGCGATTCGCCGGGTCCCAGATCGCCTTGAACTCCTCCATTGCCTGCATGATCTCGGGACCATACATGATCGGCAGGAACTCTGCCTTGGCCTGGCCGTCGCCATGTTCGCCCGAGAGCGAGCCGCCGAAATCCACGACCAGCTGCGCGGCTTCGCGAAGGAATCCTCTCCATTTGACGACGCCTTCGGCCGTGCGGATATCGAAGGTGATGCGCGCGTGCACGCAGCCGTCGCCGAAATGGCCGTACAGGCAGGTTTCATAGCCGTAGCGATCCACCAGCGCCTGGAAGTTGCGCAGGTAGTCGCCAAGCCGCTCCGGATCGACGGCGGCATCTTCCCAGCCCACCATCGGATCGGGCTTGCTGGGATCGATCGAGAGCGAAACGGCAGAAGCACCCGTTTCGCGAATCGACCAGATCCTCTGCTGCTGCGCCTTCTCCGCAACGACATAGCCACTCACGTCCGGGCCCGCCTCGCCCGCCAGGAAATAGCGCTCCGCGGCTTTTGCCTGACGCGTCGCGTCCTCCATCGAGTCGGCTCCGAACTCGAGCACGACCCACGCGTCGCCGGGCGGCAGCAGCGCAATTTCCTCGCTCTTGAGGCCGCGCGCCTGCAGGCCGCGCACGATGCCGCGATCGAGCCCTTCGATGGCGATCGGATTGAAGCGCGTGAAGTGCGGCACGGCGTCGGCCGCGACATAGATGTCCTTGAAGCCGAGCAACAGCAGCACGCGGCATGCGGGGCTATGCACGAGCCGAACCTTCGCTTGCAGCGTGATCGCGCACGTGCCTTCGGTTCCCACGAGCGCACGCGCAACGTTGAAGCCGTTCTCAGGCAGCAACTGGTCCAGATTGAAGCCCGACACGCGGCGCTTGATTTGCGGGAACTCGTTGCGAATATAGTTTGCGTAGCGGTCGCGCAATGCGCGCAGGCGCCGATAGATTTCGCCGCGACGGCCGCCCCCGGCGATGATCGCGTTCAGTTCGCTTTCGCTCGTCGGCCCGACCCAGAAGCGCGCGCCGTCGTACGTCAGGACCTCCAGGGCCTCCACGTTCTCCGCCGTCTTGCCCGCCATGACCGAATGCGCGCCGCATGAGTTATTCGCAATCATGCCGCCGAGCGTGCAGCGGCTATGCGTCGCCGGGTCCGGCGCGAACGTCAAGCCGTGCTCCTCGGCAGCATCGCGAAGCGAGTCGCAGATCACGCCGGGCTCCACGATCGCCGTTCTGGCGACCGGATCCACGGCAACGACCCGGTTGACGTATTTGCTGGCGTCCGCCACCACCGCCACGTTCACGCACTGGCCGTTTTGCGACGTGCCGCCGCCACGCGTCAGGAACGGAACGTCATGGCGCTTGCAAACCGCCACTGCGGCGACAAGGTCTTCCACGTCGGCGGGAACAACCACGCCGAGCGGAATTTGCCGATAGTTCGAAGCATCCGAAGCGTAGAGCGCCTTCGACCCGGCGTCGAAGCGGACCTCGCCGCGCAGCGAGCGGCGCAGATCGGCTTGAACGCCTTGCAGCATGTCTTCGCTGGCCAGAAACGGAGTGGCGGCTTTCAATTTACGTCCCGGTGTTGGCGGTGTTCGCGGTGTTGGCGGTCATCTTGAAGATGCCGGTGGCATTGCCGGCGTCGAAGCGCAGATCGGTCTCCCACTGGCGCGTGGCCTGATTAAAGGTGCGCTTGCGCGTGATGAACTCATAGAACGAGCCCGGCACCTCGCGCTTCACTGTGCCGCCATCGCTCTGGCGTAGATCGCGCAGGACGATATCGGCGCGATACGCCGTCTGGAACACGCGGCCCGAGCGCGAGC
This sequence comes from Paraburkholderia sp. A1BS-2L, assembly GCF_051125205.1. Lineage (NCBI taxonomy): Bacteria > Pseudomonadati > Pseudomonadota > Betaproteobacteria > Burkholderiales > Burkholderiaceae > Paraburkholderia > Paraburkholderia sp. A1BS-2L. The sequence goes on along the minus strand of NZ_CP120430.1, from coordinate 165,084 downwards.
GCTCGACATCGGGCTTCATCGGCCGGCCCTTCGCCTTCTCGTCGTCGGAAAGCTTGAACACATCGGCAACACGATCGGTCGCATGGTTGAACGCATTGCCCTCCGTCGAGATCCACGCCATTTCGGCCGATTCGCGCAACAGGGTTTCGTAGTCGTCGACGCTCGGCGCATCGTGCTGACGCGCAAATGCGCCGACGATCACGGGCAGCAGTTCCTGCGCTGTTTCGAGCGGCAAATGGCCGTCGCGCGCGAGCTCGAAAAGCTGCGAGCACGCGAGCGGCGTGAGCGGATCGCGCGACGAGCTCAGCACGTTGGACACGGCCTGCTGAAATTCCGGCGAGAAGCGCTCCGGATGCAGTTCGCTGACGAAGAACTGTGCGATCTCGTCGGGCGCGTCCTCGTGAACATAGGCGCGCCCCGTCATGCCGAGCTTGTCCAGCGGGTAGCGGCCATTGAGCTTGAAGCCGAGCGGCAGCAGGATGCGCGTGAATGCGGCCTCGCCGGGCGGCAGCGCGCCGCTCTGCGCCCAGCGCACCGTGCGCAGCGCGCCATGGTCGAAATACACCGAACCACCCTGAGCAATCGCGTCGTTGGTGTAATTGCGGCCGTTGGGTGATCGCTCGAGCAAATCCTCGAACAGCGCCATATTCATCGCTTGCGCCAGTTCGGCACGCGTGACGATGCCGTCTTCCCATTCCTGCAGCAGTGCAGGGATGTTCAGCGTTGCGAAGAGACGCCCGGTCTTTTCCGCGCCGAGCAAATTGTGCAGCAGCCTTTCAACATTCGAATTTCTCATTGCCATCTCCCAGATCACAGAAAATCGGGCGTGGGATTTATTCATTCCCCGCAGTACGCCTCGCAGTGCATCTATAAATTATTCAAAACGCCGCGCCCGCCGTAAAGTGACATAAAATTAGCAGTCGATGAGTTTTTGGAACTAACATGCGTAAATTCCGGATCCCCAACATGAGCGCGCTGATCGCCTTCGAGGCGGCCGCGCGGCATGAAAGTTTCACTCAGGCCGCCAAGGAGCTCTTTCTCACGGAAAGCGCCGTGTCCCGGCAAATCGCCACGCTCGAATCGGGCCTCGGCGTGCGCCTGTTCGTGCGCGCCAAGCAGCGCGTGGTCCTGACCCGCGCGGGCAAGCTCTACGGCATGCAGGTGCGCCGCTCGCTGGAAAATCTCGACAAGGACACCCTCTCGATCATCGTGCACGGCAGCGGCGGCGGTTACCTCGAACTCGCGGTTTTGCCGACCTTCGCTTCAGAGTGGTTAATTCCGCGCATGAAAGACTTCAACGACCGCACGCCCGACGTGCGGATCAACATGGGCGTGCGAACAGACACGTTTTCGTTCGACGAATCGCATTTCGAAGCCGCGATTCACTATGGGAAACCCACGTGGCCCGGCACGACGTCCGACTATCTGTTCGGCGAAGAAGTGGTGCCTATCTGCTCGCCGGGCCTGCTGAAGAAGCCGATCAGGAAAGCGCATGAACTGCTTGCGTACCCGCTGCTCCACTCGACCACCCGGCCTCACGGGTGGTCGCAATGGTTTGCCTCGCAGGGGGTCGAAGACAACGCCACGATGCAGGGCGTTCGATATGAACTGCATACGATGCTCACCGCAGGCACGGCGGCAGGGCTGGGCATCGCACTCGTGCCCCGGTTCCTCGTGGAAGGGCAGCTCAAGCACCTGGGCCTCGTGATTCCGTTCGAATCACCCGCGGCTCAGAATGCGGGTTCGGATGCCGCCTACTATCTCGTCTATCCAACGGAGCTCAGCCACGGCAAACCGCTCGAGGCGTTTCGCGCGTGGCTGCTGGAACAGGCCGGGGCATACGCCGGCATCGAGCGCTAGCGCACCCAGCCGGCTGACGGCTTCGTGCAGGAACAGAGCGTTTGGCGCGCTCAGCGCCGGTATGAGGCGAGCGCGTCGCGCGCCTGAAATGCGGTGTAGGTGAGCTGCGCGGCCGCGAGCCCGGCAAGGCCGAACGTGCGTGTCAGGCCAAACGCGGCGAAACCGTCCGGCACCGCCTGGCCCAGCGCCAGCGCATCGGCGAGCGTTTCGCCGGCGACCGTGGTGGGCGCCATGCCGTGCCCGCCGAAGGCGATCGCGTGCCAGACGCCGTCGCCGTCACGGCCGATTTGCGGCATCTTGTGCCGCGCATAGCTCATCAGCCCGCCCCATGCATACTCGACCTTCACGTCCGCCAGTTGCGGATACACGCGTATGAGGTCGCGCCTGAGCAGCCGCGCAATGGCCTCCGGACCGCGATCGAGCACGGAGATGCGGCCGCCCCACAAAATTCGGGCGTCCTTGAGCGGACGGTAGTAGTCGAATGCGAAGCGCGTGTCATAGACCGCATAGGGCGCGTCGATCGCTTCGGGAAGCCGCGCACCGAGCGGCTCGGTGGCGATCACGTAGGTCGCGATCGGCAGGACCGCACGCTCGATCCGCCGCACGACGCCGCGCGCATAGCCACCGCACGCGAAAACCACGTCCTTGGCCGACACCGTGCCTTTCGGTGTGCGCACAACGAACCCTGCACCGACTCGCTCAATCGAGCGTGCCGGCGATTGCTCGAAAATGCGCGCGCCGCCTTGCACCGCTGCATTCGCGACGCCGAGCACATACTTGAGCGGATGAAAATGAAAAGCGTTGGGCTCGAAGAGTCCACCGTGATAGCGCTCGGTCTTCAGCCGCGCACGCAATGCATCCTTCGCCACCGGTTCCCATTCGACGCCGAAATCGCGCTTCATCAGCGAGCGCAATGCGTCCAGCTTCGGCTGATCGTCGAACCAGTTCGCGAGCATGACGCCGCGATCCACGAGATCGCAATCGATGCCGTAACGCGCGATGCGCGCACGAATCAGGTCCACGGCGTCGATCGTGAGGCCGTACAGATGGCGCGCCTTGCCCGGGCCCAGCGTGCCGAGCAGGTCGCCATTGTCGAGACTGTAGCCGCCGAACACGAAGCCGCCGTTGCGGCCCGACGCGCCAAAACCGACACGCTCGCCATCGAGCACGACGATGTCGCGCACACCGCGCTCGACGAGCCCGAGCGCCGTGTTCAGGCCCGCGAGACCGCCGCCGATGATGCAGACCTGTGCATCGAGCTTGCCGCTCAGTTGCGGGTAAGGCTCGCGAGTGACAGTGGATTCGTAGAAGTTTTGCATGCGATTGGACTTCGAAATAACGGAAAAGCGGATGCGAGGCCGCGCCACAACGCAGCACGGCCTCGCATCGGTATAGCAACGCGCCGGCGCAGCGGCGCCAGATCACGCGTCCGGCGCGACCCTCGCGTGGACACGCTCGTAACCCGAATGGCGCTCGCGCGACGCGTTTTCAAGTTGACTCTTCGCGTAGCGCTCGACCCACGGTGCGATATCCATGTCTTCGTAGCGGACAAGGCGGCATTTGCGCACGATCGAGTAGCCAAACCATATCGCGAAGAAGAGCGGCAAGCCGATATAGGTTGCTGCCACCCCGGCCCAGTCGACCTTGTCGGCAAGCAACGCCTGATAGTCCTGACCGACCGTCACGACCGAGCACAGCACGGCGGCAAGGATCGGGCCGAATGGAAAGAGCTTGGCCCGGTAAGGCAGCTGCTCGAGGCGGTAGCCCTGCTTCAGGAAGCCCTTGCGAAACCGGTAGTGGCTGATCGCGATGCCGAGCCACGTGATGAAGCCCGCCATGCCGGACAGATTCAGCAGCCACAGATACATGGTCTGGTCGCCGTAGAGCGACGTGAGAAAGCAGAGCGCGCCCACGGCCGTCGTCGCATACAGCGCATTGAGCGGCACCCCGCCCTTCGAGACCTTTGCAAACAGCTTGGGTGCACGGCCTTCGACCGCAAGATTGTAGAGCATCCGGGTTGACGCATACATGCCGGAATTGCCCGCCGAGAGCACCGCGGTCAGGATGACCGCATTCATCACGCCCGCCGCGAACGCAAGGCCCGCGTGACGGAACACCAGCGTAAACGGACTCACGCCGATATCGGTCACATCGCTTTTCAGGAGGCTCGGATCGGTATAGGGAATGATCATGCCAATCACGAAAATCGCCAGCACGTAGAAAAGCAGAATGCGCCAGAAGATCTGTTTCACCGCGCGCGGAATCGTCTCGCCCGGATTTTCCGCCTCGCCCGCCGCCACGCCGATCATTTCGGTGCCCTGGAACGAGAATCCCGCGATCATCGCTACGCCGAGCATCGAAACCCAGCCGCCGACGAACGGAGCGTCCTTGATCGAGAAGTTTTCGAAGCCGTTGGTGGGGCCGCCCTTCATGATGCCGAAGATCATCAGGACGCCCACGGCGATGAAGCCAATCACCGTCACGACCTTGATCAACGCGAACCAGTATTCGGCCTCGCCGAAACCACGCACCGACAACGCGTTGAGCGCGAAGATCAGCGTGAGAAATAGCGCGCTCCACCAGACGCCCGGCACCTTGGGAAACCAGTAGTGCATCACGAGCTGCGCGGCCACCAGCTCGACGGCAATCGTCACCGCCCAGCTATACCAATAGTTCCAGCCGATCGCGAAGCCGAAGCCTTCGTCGACGAATTTCGCGCCGTACGCCGCGAACGATCCCGACACGGGCATGAAGGCAGCCATCTCGCCCAGGCTCGTCATCAGGAAATAAACCATCAAGCCGATCACCATGTACGCGAGCATCGCGCCCCCGGGACCCGCCTGCGAAATGGATGCGCCCGTGGCAACAAACAGGCCCGTGCCGATGGACCCGCCAATTGCGATCATGCGCAAATGGCGTGCTTGCAGCCCGCGATGAAGCACGGGTTGCTTTGATCGTGAACCGGATGGACTCGAGGAAGGTTTGTCGGGTTGTGAACGCATGACGGGCGCTGTCTCCTTTTTTGTCTCTGACGACAACGCAGGTCTGGTTCTGCTGCCACTTTCTCGCGACATGGACGCACTGAACCGGCCGACTTGCCTGTCGCCATCATCGTGGTGCCGGCCGCGCACGGAACACCCGCAGCCGGGAAAACGCCGGCTGTGGGTGCCACACATCTCGACGCCGGCAAAGTGTATTGATTAACGAGACAGAACGCCAAACGACATTTCCGAACTAATTAATGCATCTTTGTCATCAACTCATGCCGAGCCGATGAGTTCGACGCGCTGATCAGAACCGTGTGCGAATGCCGGCGCCCGCGGTATACCCGCTCGACAGCTTCGAAACATGGTCGTACAGATAGCCGACGGTAAACATCGGTCCGCTTGGAGAACGGGTAATCAAAGCTCAGCGTTGCGGTTTGTCTTGGCTGCGTCGTCTCCGGCCTGATTGCCGAGCGCGTACATCGCATGCGTGCTCAAGCCGCTGAAGTCCGGCGTTGCATACTGAATCGCATTGCTCCATGACGTGCCGCCCGGAATGCCCTGATTGATGCGATAACCCGGGTAAGTGCCCAAAGCGGAATAAAGCTGATTGACGGTGGGTGAAAAGATAAACGAGGCATAGAACGGATTGAATTGCGCGGACTGCAAATACAGCAAGCTGCCTTGCCGCCCGAGCGTCAACGCGCCGTAAGGCGACCCAATGCCCACGTACGCGTTGCGGGAGAACATAGGGTCGCCATTGAACGAGCCCGACTGGCCCGTTTGCGGACGGAAGAAGCCCTCGATGACGAACATGGCCTTGTAGCCGCCGCCCAGGTCCTCCTGGCCGCGAAAGCCCCAGAACGAAGTCCCATCCCAAGCGGCGAGGCCGATCTCGGGCTCGGCTTCAACCTGCCGCCATCGGCGCAACTCGAAAGCCTCTGGGAAATGGACACGAGCAGCATGGAGTCCATTCCGCTGGCTTACTGCACTTCGTATCCGCTGAAATTCGCCGACCGCTCGATGCAGATGCACGGCATCGTGGCCGATACGTTCTTGGAAGCGGGGCTCAGCGTCGAGCCGGCCTTCCGCACCAATTCGATCGAGACCATGAAGCGCTTCGCCGCCGCGAGCGAGGGCATTGCCTTTCTCAGCAAGTTCGACATTGCCGACGAATACCGCCAGGACGTGCTCACGTACCGGCAGATTCGCGACCGCGCCTTCAGCCGCAACGTGCTCTCGCTCGTGCGCCGCGAAAAGCACGGGCGCGGCCTCGCAAGCTTGCTGCTCGCCGAGGAAATCATGAACGTGCTGGGCGCGGTGAGCGGCTGAAAGCGTTGCTGAAATGCCGCCGGTCGATTGAAGCACGGTGGCTAGCGCTTGTGTATCACCGAATCGAGCACGAAACAGGTCGTCATGTTCTGCACGCCGTCCATGGCGCTAATCGTCGCCCAGATTTCGGTGACGCGGTCGTGGCTGGTGGCCTCGATTTGCACGAGCAAATCGACCTCCCCGCTGAGTACCGCGCAATCTCGCACCTCGGAGATTCGCTCGAGCGCCGCGAGCACATTCGCGCCGCGCATCCGGTCTTTTCGATAGACGAGCATCACGGCGCGTACCGGCGCCACGTCATCCGGCAACGCGAGCCGCACCGTATATCCCGCGATAATTTTCAAAGCCTCCAACCGGTCAACGCGGTGTCGAACAGCCTGTCTCGACAGGCCTATTCGGTCGGCGAGTACAGCGAGTGGAATCCGGGCATCTGCGCACAACGCATCGATGATCTTCTGGTCGATGCCGTCAATTTTCATTGCCCGCCCCGATGTCCCCGGCTTTGCGCGCCTCTACCGCATCACGCAGCGCCATGATGTGGCCGGGCCCGATCCCGCAACATCCGCCAACGATCTGCGCGCCGAGCGCAATCCACTGCTCCGCCCATTTCAGATAGCCGGGAGGGTCGAGATCGCCACGCAATTCGTCAAGCTCAGCGTTGGCCTGTGCATCGTCGCGCTGCGGCGGAAACGCGTTGGCGTAGATGCCGATCGGCAAACACGCGCCCGCGCGTTCGAGTAACGAATGGACAGCGGCCACGGCTGCCCCCATCACTTCGGGTTGGCTGCAGTTGAACAGCACTGCGGCCGCCCGCGCCGACAACGCCGCATCGACTGCCTCGTCTAACGTTTGTCCGGACCGCAGCACAGGCTGCGCGCTTTCATCGATTTGATCACGCAACGTGAACGACACCCACAGCGGCTTCGAATGCTCGCCGAGCGCACGCCGCACCGCACCAATCTCGCTGGTCAGGCTTTGGGTCTCAGCAAGCCACAGGTCGACGTAGGGTTCGAGTCCGCGAACCAGTGTCGCGAGGATCGTATCGGCACGTCGAGCGTCGAACAGGTCCGGCCTGTATGAGCCGCCGGTCGGCGGTAGCGACCCGGCTACGCGCACGGGCCGAGAGGCTCGCCCGGCAGACTGTCGTGCGAGTCGCCCGGCGAGCGCCGCGAGCGTGGCGCCATCGCGGCGAAACCGGTCTGCCCCAATATGAAACGGGACGATCGCATAGCTGTTCGCGGTGATGACGTCGGCGCCCGCCGCAATAAATGCGTCATGGGCAAGCCCAACGTAGTGCGGCGCTTCCATCAATGCGAGCGCCGACCATTCCGGCTGCCTGAATGGCGCGCCCATCCGGGCGAGTTCGCGCCCCATACCGCCGTCAAGTATCGTGATACGGTTCACTGTCCAAGTCCCCTTTTCCCCGGCGCTTGCGCCGGCTGGAAGTTCAGATGCGTTCAAGGGCTTGCGCGACGTCCGCCTTCAGGTCGTCGATGTGCTCGATGCCTACCGCGTAGCGAATGAAGTTCATCGGTATATCCGCCGTACGCATCTGCTCCGCGGACATCGTGCCGGCCCACATCGCCGCCGTATGGATCGCGAGCGAATCGACGCCGCCGAGATTGCCCGCGTTCAGTGGCACACGCAGCGCCTCGATAAAGCGTTGCGCGTCGTCGTAGCCTCCCCGCACGCCGAACGCGACTACGCCGCCAAAGCCGCGCATCTGCCGGCGTGCGAGCGCATGTTGCGGATGGCTGGGCAAGCCCGGGTAGAACACGCGTTCGATCTTCGGATGGGCCTCGAGAAATTCGGCGAGCGCCAGTGCGTTCGCGTTGATCCGCTCGATGCGCAAGGGCAATGTGCGCAGGCCACGCAGCAGCAACCACGCGTCCATTGGCGATAGAACCGAACCGAGCGTGATGTGCGTATGCCAGATCTGCTCGGCAAGCACGCGGCTTGTGCAGATTACCCCGCCGGTAAGATCGTGATGTCCGCCCAGATACTTGGTCGCGCTGTGCACAACGATGTCGACGCCGAGCCGGTGGGGCTGCTGGTTGACCGGCGATGCGAACGTGTTGTCAGCGAGCGTGAGAATGCCGCGCGCCCGCGCAATCTCGGTCACCGCGGAGATGTCGGTCACGAGCAGCAACGGATTGACCGGGGACTCGATAACGATCAGCCGCGTGTTCGGACGGATAGCCCGGTCAAACGCCGCAGCATCCGTCTGGTCGACAAACGTCACTTCGACGCCGAATTTGCGCAACATGTCGTCGAGCATCTTGGTTGTGCTCATGTAGTGACGGATCTGACCGATAACGTGGTCGCCCGCCTTCACGACGCTGAGGATCGCCGTCGCAATCGCGCCCATCCCTGAGGCCGTGACAAGCGCGGTCTCGGTGCCCTCGAGTTCGGCCATGACTACCTTGACGCGCTCGTGAACTGGATTGCCGTAGCGGGTGTAATTGCGCGGATGCTGAGGAATGCTCGACATCTCGGTGAACTCCTCACCCCCCGCCGCCTTGAATACCGCGGAATAGTGGATGGCCGGCGCAACGGTCTTTTCGTCGGTCACGTCGCGGTCAGCCGCGAGCGCCAACGTTTCAAGCTTGTATCCCATGTTTTCCTCGGAATGATCGTTATGCTTTGTCGATTCGTCGCTACGCTAGACGCGCACGTTTGAAAGATGCCGGTTCAAGATGCCTTCCGCCCGCTTCAATACACTCGCCAGAATCGCGGTTATGCCGACGTACACGACGCCAGCGAGCATCAGTGCATCGGTGGTGTAGGTTTCGACCGAGATGCGCCGGGCCACACCGGTGAGATCGAGCACGGTAATCGTGCTCGCGAGCGCGGTCGACTTGAGTTGCAGCACGATCTCGTTGCCGAGCGTCGGCGCGACAATGCCGATCGCCCGTGGCACGACAACGCACCACGTCAACATGAAGCGGCTCATCCCGAACGCAAGCGCCGCTTCCTTCTCGCCGGCCGGGACGCCCGCGATCCCGCCACGAATGTCTTCGGCCATGTACGCGGAAAGATTCAACGTCAGCGCGCACAATGCACAAGAAAACGAGCCTCCAAAAAAGAGCCACAACGGCGAGGCGCGGACAAACGCAAATTGCGCGAGGCCGTAATACATCACGAAGATTTGCACGAGCAGCGGCGTGCCCCGGAACACCGACAGGAAAAGACGGCTGGGCGTGGACAGCCAGCGGCTCTCAGACGTGCGCGCGACCGCAAGCGGCACGGCAAGCACAAACGCAAGTGCGCACGACAGGATCAGTAGCTGAACCGTCACCCACACACCGCGCACGATGTCCGGGCCCGATTGTGTCATCAGGGAAAGAACTTCATTCATGGCTGAACCTGTTCAGGTGCGTTTCGCATAGCCCCGGCCCGCGATGCGTTCGAGCCACGCAAATGCGGGATTGGAGACGGCGAGAAAGCCGAAATAGATAACACCCACCGTCAAGTAAAAGATAAACGGCTGTTTGGTGAACTGCGCCGCGATGTTGGCCTTTCTAAGCATGTCTTCGAGTCCGACGATTGAGACGAGCGACGTGTCCTTGAGGAGGTTCTGCCACATGTTGTTCAGGCTGGGCAAACAGATCCGCCACGCCTGTGGCAACCGCACGAACCACAGCGTTTGCAGCGGCGTCATCCCATACGCGCGCGCCGCCTCGATCTGCCCGGCCGGCACCGCCAGAAAAGCACCCCGAAACATCTCCGACGAATACGCGCCAAAGACCACCGCGAGCGCAAGCACGCCCGCGGAGAACGGGCTTATGACAATCGCGCCGTCGAACTGCGTATTGAGCACATGCGACAACCCGAAGTAGCAGATCAGCAGAATCAGAAACTCAGGGATACCACGCAGGAAGTTGGTGACTGCATAGCTCGCGCTGCGCAGCCAGCGCACGCTCGACAGCTTCGCCGACGCGCCGGCGATGCCAAGCAGCATGCCGAGCCCCAGCGCGGCGACCGCGAGTTCCAGCGTGACGAGCGCGCCCGCCGCAAGCTGGGCGCCGTAATTGAGCAATATGTCCATCGTGGTCGGTTCCGTGAAATACGCGCTGTGTGCGCGCGCCGCTACTCTGCGGCCGCGCGCGCCGGATGCGAGCCTATTGCGGTGCGATGCTGAAAGGGAAATAGCGTTTGTTTACTGTCGAGAATGTCCCGTCGGCCTGTACCTGCGCGATGCCCTTGTCGAACTGGGCCTTCAGCGGCGCGTCACCCTTGCGCACGGCGATAGCCGTGCCATCGCCGAAAATTTCCGCATCGGTTACCGGCTTGCCGACGAAATCGAAGCCCTCTTTTCTACCGGTTTTCGTGAGCCAGTCGTAAGCTACCGTGTTGTCTGCGAGCACCGCGTCAATGCGCCCGGCTTCCAGATCGAGCCAGGCTTCGTCGAGCGTCTGATAGACCTTGGCGTTGACGCCGGACTGAACCGGAGGCAAACGGCGGCGCAGCCAGGATTCGTGCGTCGAGGCGGTCTGCACGCCGATCGTCTTTCCCCTGAGCGTGGCCGGGCTGTCCGTGATACCCGAACCTTGCCTGGCGACGAATTGCACCGGCGCCGTCGTGAAGATACGGGTGAAGTCGACCGACTGCTCGCGCTCCGGAGTCTTCGACATCTGGGCAAGCACCGCGTCGATCTGCTTCGCCTTGAGTGCCGGTATCAGCGCATCGAAATCCATCGTTATCCACTGGCACTTGACCTTCATGTCCTCGCACATCTTCTTGCCGATGTCGATCTCCATGCCCTGCAACTTGCCGGACGCGTCCTTGTATTCAAACGGTGCGTAGTCAGCGAGCGTGCCAACGCGCACCACCTGCTCGGCATGCGCGACGGACCCCAGCAATGCCGCGCCCACGCACAGCGATTGAAGCAGTTTCTTCATGATTTCCCCTCCGGTTGGCGATGGTTTTGCATCAGATGATGCTGGACAGAAACTTCTGGAATCGCGGCGACTTCTGCATTGCGAAGACTTCGTCTGGACTACCATCTTCTTCGATGCGTCCCTGATGGACGAATACGACGCGATTGGCCACTTCGCGCGCAAAGCCCATTTCGTGCGTGACGACCAGCATGGTGCGGCCCTCATCAGCAAGCGAGCGCATGACCTTCAGCACTTCACCGACCAGCTCCGGATCGAGCGCAGACGTTGGCTCGTCGAAGAGCATGACCTCCGGGTCCGTGGCGAGCGCGCGCGCAATCGCGACACGTTGTTGCTGGCCGCCTGACAGCTGGTTAGGGTAGTGCTCGCACTTGCCCGCGAGACCCACGCGTTCGAGCATCGCTATGGCTTTGTCGCGCGCGTCGCGCTTTGGCACACCCAGCACGCGCACCGGCACGAACATCACGTTTTGCAGAACCGTCATGTGTGCCCACAAGTTGAACTGCTGGAAAACCATCGCGAGCTTGCGACGTACACGCATGACCTGCCTGGGATCGGCAGCGGCAAGCGCGCCGCTCTTGCCTGCCGGCTTCAGGGTGAGCGCCTCGCCATTCACGGAGATCCGGCCGCGGTCGGGCGTCTCCAGCAGGTTGATACACCGGAGGAAGGTGCTCTTGCCTGATCCGCTGCTGCCAAGAATCGACACGACCTCGTGGTTTCGGGCGGTCAACGAGATGCCCTTCAACACCTCAACGCCATCAAACGACTTATGAATATCCTCGACAACCAGCACGTCGGCCGCTGGTTTGCATGCAGGCATTGCTGCTGGCATTCCCGACTCCCTCTTTGATACGTTGCACATTGCCCAGGGCGTGCGGCGCCGGCGCGTCGAGCGCCGGCGCCTCGCGTCAACTCGACAGCACGCGGTTGCGCCTGAAGCAGACCACCTTTGGCTGCGTCATTTCCTTCATTGCAAAACGCACGCCCTCGCGTCCCAGCGACCCGTACTTGAAGCCGCCGAACGGCATGCCGTCGAAGCGATAGTCCGAGGAATCGTTGATCATCACGCCGCCCGCCTGCAGCCGCTCGGCCACGCCAAGCGCGATCTCGAGCCGGCTTGTGAACACGCCCGCGTGGAGACTGCTTTCAGTCGCGTTCGCAGCATCTAGCGCCTGCTCCAAGTCGGAGAATTTCGCGATCGATACAACGGGTGCAAACACTTCGTCGGCCCACACGCGGGCATCACACGGGACGTCGACCAGCACAGTGGGCTCGTACATCGCGCCGCAACGTCGATGGCCAGTCAATACCTTTGCGCCGCTGGAGATGGCGTCGTCAACCCAGCGTTCGATCCTGGCCGCCTGATCCTCGGCGATCATCGGGCCCATATCCGTCGCCTCGTCGAGCGGATCGCCGACCACCATCTTGCGGGTCAATTCAACGACGTAACGAACGAAAGGCTCATACGCCGCTTCAGCCACGAAGATGCGCTGGGTGCCGACGCAATTCTGTCCCGCGGCCCAGAACGCACCGGACACACACGACTCGGCGGCGTGCTTCAGGTCGCAGTCGGCCATGACGATCACCGGAGCGTTGCCGCCGAGGTCCATCGCGATTTTCTTGAGGCCAGCCTCACGCGTGATGGCCTCACCGGTCGTCGGGCCACCCGTGAACGTCACCATGCGAATCCGCTTGTCCCGCACCAACGTAGACGCGACCTCCGCGCCACCGTGCACGATCTGTAGCGCATCCCGCGACGCTCCCGCCTCCCACAGAATCTCGACGAGCGCCTGCGCAGACAACGGCGCCAGCAACGACGGTTTCAGGATCACGCTATTTCCGGTAGCGATTGCCGGCCCGAGCTTGTGCGCGACCAGGTTCAGCGGGTCGTTGAACGGCGTAATAGCCAGAATCACGCCAAGCGGCTCCAGCGTGTAATAGCCGCTGCGATCCTCCGATCCCGGCCAGGAGTCGAACGGAATCGTTTCGCCCACCAGCCGCTTCGCTTCTTCACCGGAAAGGCGCAGCGTGTTCGCACAACGTGCGACCTCCTTGCGGGCCTGCCGGAGCGGTTTGCCCGCTTCAAGCGAAATCGTGCGGGCAAGCCCTTCTGCACGCGCTTCGACAAGCGCGGCCGCGCGGGACAAGATCTCGAACCGTTGGCTTCTCGCCAGAGCACCCGCCACGCTCGCGCCCAGCAGCGCGCGCTCCACAATGGCCGGTACCGACTCGACCGGTGACAGACGGACTGTCCCTACGACGGTTCCGTCGTAGGGCGACAGGACGTTGCTCACGCCACGCGGCTCCAGATCCGTGGTCACTGCATCGCGCGCGCTCATGCAATCACCTCTTGCGCGGTTGCGTTGATGTGGTCGCGCAGTTCGATGAGGTCCGACAGGATCGCGAACGCGGTCTCCTCGCGGCCCGCTCCGGGACCGCTGATCGTCACACTGCCGAGCACGTCGGTGTCGAAAGTGATGGCGTTCGTCACACCACTCGCGGCACGCAGCGGATGACCTGCTGGCAGCTTGCGCGGCTCGACGGTTGCAGTCACAGTACCGTCCGGCTGCCGGGCCGCCGAACCGATCAACCGCCAGGACAGGCCTTCAGCCGCCGCGGCACGCACCGCATCCGCGGTCAATTCAACGATGCCGCGACAGCTCACGTCGGCTCGCGTCAAGCCCGCGTTCCACAGCGTGTTCGCGAGGATCACGACCTTCAACTGCACGTCCGAGCCGCTCAGGTCTGCCGCCGGATTCGCCTCCGCATAACCGCGGTGCTGTGCCTCCTTGATCGCCGTATCGAAGCTCGCGCCGGCCTCGACCTCCCCGAGCACGAAGTTCGACGTGCCGTTCAGAATGCCCGTGAAGCCACGCACATCGCAGCCACGAAGCGTCGTCGAGAGCTGGCGCAACACCGGAGTACCGCTCATTACCGTACCTTCGTATTTAAGGCATGCGCCCGACTTGGCGGCGATCCGCGCCAGATCTATTTGCGCGAGTGCGATCGGCCCCTTGTTAGTCGTGATGACGTGCTTGCCGCATTCGAGCGCGGTGCGGCAGTGTGTCAGCGCGGGCTCGCCCGTATTGGGATCGGTGCAGGTTGCCTCGACGACGACATCGACGTGCTCCGACGCAATGGCCTTGAGAACGGCATTGAGATTGACCTCGCGCGACACCAGCGTGCCGGGGTCGCGGCGCAGCGCTTCAGCATCGACGCCGCGCCGCGCAGTTTCGTCGAGCACGTCCAGAGCGATGCCTCGCGGATTCGTTGCAATGCCGAGCCGCAGGTCTGCGATCATCGTCACGGAAAGATCGAGCCCCTCGGCCAACAGCATCGCACGCTTTTTCTTCAGCAAATCGACGAGTCCCTGACTGACTCCGCCGAAGCCGACCAGTGCCAATTTGAGTTCCATTTCTTTCATCTCCTGTCGGTGAAATCAGGAACTAGTTTAGTTATACGAAGTGTTGATCAAATTAGGCGTTTTGGCCTGAATCGAACATGCTCGTTTGCGGTTCGTTATGCGCGACGGCCGGACCGGCCGTCTCTCATGACACGCCGTGATTAGCCCGTGGGTGAGTCCTCGTCGGACTCCCTGTCAACCGGGACAAACAGCCCCACCTTGATCGAACTCAGCACGACATTGGTATTGATACGGCGGATCATGGGATTGCCTTGCATGATCCTCGCGGTCAGTCGGTCGTATGCCTCGACGTCGGACGCCGTAATAATTGCGATCAAATCGACGGCGCCCGTCACGTAGTAAATCTGCTGGACCTCATCCTGCGACTTTGCCCATTCGCGGAACTTCGCAACCGTCTCGTAGTTTTCCCGTTCGATTTCCATCGCCGCGATAAAGGTCATCGGGCGGCCGACAGCCGCTCGATCGACTACCGCGATTTCCGCGGAAATGATCCTTTCGGTACGCATCCGCTTCAGGCGTTTTTGCACAGCGGACGTGGACAAGCCGATACGGTCTGCGATGGCGTCAGCTGTCGCAGAGCAGTCCCGCTGGACGATGTTCAGGATCTTGCGGTCAAAAGCGTCGAGTGCGTCGGTCATAGCGTGGCCTGGCAGGCGAAATGCGTAAAATTCAGAGGTAGAACGGGCGCGTCGACTTGAGTCCGACAAGATGCCGGATGCGATCGAACGCGTTGATGAGCGCCGCTCGCCACAGCACCGCCGGCCCGCCAATCCGGACCGGGACGAAATGGATCGTATCCACTCCCCCTGGAATGCGAAATGGGCGTTCAATGCCGTCGTCCGATTCGGTCACGAGTGCGGTGCCGTCGATCGCGGTGAGGCTCATCAGCAGATACGCCGATCCATTCTTGTCGCCCAGCCCGAGCAGCGGCGCCACAATCGTGGGGAGTTGCTCGAGCAGCGGCAACTCGTATGCGCCGGGCCACCACGTGTCGCGCTCGTCCAGCCACGGGCCCACGCCTGGCATCCCCACCATCTCGAGCGTCCGGTCCACCCCGAGATGGGCGTAGGCGCGGCACCGCCCTGTCTCATCGTCCGGTGAGGCGGCGAGCCAGTTGCTTTCGTGCTCCATGCAATTCGTCAAACTGACGTTCGCGGGCTTCAGCGTGCCGAACGCTGCCTCTACCCGCGCAGACGATATTTCCCCAACATCTTTCTGCGCCTCGCTGGGCACGATCTGGCACACCCACTTCGGTCCATCCTGCAACAAGGCAGGCGCATTGCCAAACCGAACCTGTGCGGCTCGCCAGCGGGCGCGTTCTACGATAACGAATGGCGTATCCGGCATACAACTCTCTCAATGCTTGTGCAATCGCGCCGCAACCTTGCCCGCGCGCTTCGCGGTTCTACAGAAGGACCGCGGCTGGGAGAAATCATATCGCCCGGCAGCGTTGAAAAAAATCTCAGTTTCGCTGAATCCATATGAAAACCGGACATAATTTATGCAACGGCGACGAATTTCATCGACATACGGGAGGCCTAAAGCGCTACCAAAATGGTGGTATTGCTAACTCCTTACAGTAGCGGTTTAAATCGGGCTTACCGATTTGGTCCGTTTCGAGAGCCAACGGACTCTCGCTGCCGAACATCCCTTCCTGAGTTACAGCAACGGAATTTCCCCTATGCAAGCCGTAGCACTCGAACAAGCGCTCAAGCGGCACTATGCGCGCAATCAGCGCTGGGGATTCATCTGGGCCATCTGGATGGCCGTGCTATGGGGCGCGTGGTATGTGCCCGGCACAGCGCTCTGGTTCGAGCACCCGTATGTCGACATTCCAGCCAACGCCACCGCATTGCGCCTGACGGCTACCGCTGTCATGACCTGGGTGCACGCAATCGGCGTATTCGTGTGGTTGCTGCTCTGGAATGGCACGCTCGGCAAGATCAGGGATTACGGGCGCACCATGGTCCGTTTCCGGCGCATTTCGAAATGGTATGCACTCGCTTCGCTATGCGGCGGGCCGATGGCCATTTTCGGCTCATACATGGCGATGACTTATGCCGGTCCCGTCTTCGCCGCCATCAGTTCGCTGCTTTTTCCCGTCGTCGGGACCGTGATCGCGGCGCTCTGGTTCAAGGAGCGCATTACGAGGCGAGCCGCGCTCGGCATGAGCATCGTCATTCTCGGCGGTCTGGCCGTGTATGGCCCCGGCCTGTTCGGGCAATTGCAATCGACGCAATCGGATGCATGGCTGGGCTACGCCGGCGGCATCATGTCGGCGCTCGGCTGGGGCGCCGAGGGGGCCGTGGCCGCGCGTGCCATGGACGTGAGCGACCCCGATGTCGGCATTCAGTGCCGGTTCTCGTTCGAGGTTTTCTTCTGGGGCCTGCTGATTCTCCCGGCGCTCACGTTCTTCACCGATATTCCCGTCGCCAGACTGCTGGTCGACACGCTCGCGAACGGCCGCGCGTTGCTGTGGATTTTCCTCGCGGCTTCGACGCATGCCTATTGCTACACGAGCTGGTACAAGGCGACGTCTCTGATCGGGGTGAGCCGCACGGGCGGAATCGGCAATCTCTATGCGATGCTCGCACTCATTTTCATTGCGTGCTTCACCTTGCAATTGCCGGCCTGGTATTTCCTGATCGGTCTGGCGTTGTCGATTACCGGCAGCTTCGTGATGTTCGGCGAATCCGCCGAATCGGTTGCTTCGTTGCGCGATGTGACGAGCGGCAATCAGGCAATGGTCGAAGCGGAGTGATGCACATGAGACTTCATCAAAAGGGCTTCCTGCTCGATCAGATCAGCCGCATGACGCACGCCTGGGACTATGAACTCGTCGAGAAGGCACTGAGCGAGTACGGCGCATCGGGCCGCTACGCAATCAACGCGGTTCGTGTCGCGCTTGACGAACTGGCGGCGGGCGGCCTGCTCCAACGTCTCGAAGAGAAGCTCGACGACGGCACGCATCTGGGTGCCGGCAAGGTGCTGTTCCGCTATCGGCTCACCGATTTCGGCCGTGCGCGCATGCGCGATACAGGTCTATTGACGCAATGAGGGCGCGAGGCGATGAATGAATTTTGGGGTTATGCGCACGCGGATACGTTGGCCGTGGCGATTATCGCCGGCCTCAGTCTGCTGAGTCTCATTTGCGCGCTTCGCTTCGTGAAGCATTATTGAGCGATCCATGCTCAGAAGTCTGAGCCGGCCGTGTGCCCATACATGATGATGGTGATGAAACGAATCGGCAGCTTGATCAGGCGCTCGGGTCCATGCGGCACCGATCCGCGAAACGTGAAGGCGTCGCCCGGCTGCAGCAGATAGCTGCGATTGCCGTGCCGGTACTCCATCTTGCCCTGCAGCATGTAGATGAACTCCGTGCCCGGATGCTCGAACGTCGGGAAGATCTCGGACTCGTCGTCCATCGTAATGAGGAACGGCTCGAACAGCTTGGCCGGCCCCTGGTCGTACGCCAGCAGGTGATAGGTGTGCCCTTTGGTCGTGCCGCGCCGGACCACCTCCATGCCCTTGCCCGCCTTCACGTGCTGCGCGGTGCCCTCCTGGCCTTCGAAATTACGGAACAGCGTGGACATCGAGATACCCAGCGCGCGCGCGAGGCTCACCATCGACTCGAGGCTCGTGGATACCTGGCCGTTCTCGATCTTCGACACCATGCTGCGTGAGAGCCCGCTCTGTTCGGCGAGCTCGGCAATCGTGAGCCCCTGATTCGTGCGGTTTTCGCGCACGACCTTGCCGATGAAATGTTCGATCGACATCGAGTGATCGGGCGCCTCCCCTGCGGCCGTTGGCGCGTCTGCCTCGGCCCGCTCAACCTGCTCAACCCGCTTCGTCATTTGCCTGTCCCTGTTGGTTTGGCATATCCAGATTGCCTGACGCGCCCGGCGTGTGGCCGTTGTCCGTGGCCTCACCCGCCGCGAGCGCCGTGTCGATCATATCGAGCGCGTTCGGGAATTCGCTCTGCGCGAGCGCCCAGCCCACCTGTGCCATGACACGGAATTCGTGTCCCTCGACGCGCAACGGCCGGCCCACCATCGCGCGCAAGCTTTCGGCGACAAGCTCCATGGCCGCCGTGCTGTTTTCCGCCGCGAGCGCCGCCACCTGAGCCGCGCACTCGCACCAGTCGAGCGCCGGCGTCGAGAAGTCGGTGAGCATGATCGAAAAATCCTGCTTGTCGAGCAATGTCGCGCCATTGAGGTCGCTCTGGATCGCCTGCAGGCGCCGGCCCAGCTGCACCAGCACGCGATCTGCGTACTCCGGGCCGAAACGTCCGGTCACCTCGTCGAAGTTGATCACGTGGATGGCAAACACCGCGCACGGCTGCGCGTTGCGGCGCGCACAAGCGAGGGCGAAATTCAGCCGGTCCATGAACATCGCCGAATTGGTGAGGCCCGTGGAACGGTCGAACACCAGGCGGCGGCGCGCGCTCTCTTCGGCGAGCTGGCGCCGCGTCACCTCGATGATGAAGCCTTCGAGACCGAGCAGCTCGTTGCGCGCGGAGAAAATACCGCGCCCCTGGTCCCATACCCACTTGGTCTGGCCCGCGCGGTCGACAATACGGTAAGTCATCTCATAGGGCTCGCCCACCGCCACGCGCGCCTGAATTTCATTCCAGACGAACTCGCGGTCCTCGGGATGAATGAGCGAAACGAACTTCATGAGCGATTCGTCGAGCAGCTCGTTGGCTTCATAGCCGGTCAGCTCGAAGCAGCCCTCGCTCACGAACTCCATCGACCACAGGCGATTGTTCTGTCCGCGATAGATCATCGCGCGCACGTTGGCGAGCAACATGCGCAGGCTGCGGCGGCTCGCGTGCAGCGCTTCCTCGTTGCGCCGGCTGTTCGACACGTCGAGCGCGAGACCCACCGCGCCGATCAGGTGTCCTTCCTGATCCGCCACCGCCTGGCAGCGAAGTTCGACATGAAACATGGTTTCGTCGGCGCGGATCATGCGCACGACCGTGATGAGCTCGCTGATATGGCCGTCGAGCAGCGTCGTGAGCCGCGCGGTCAGCATCGCGCGGTCTTCGGGATGCACGAAGCCGGCAAGCGGAGGAACATCGCCACCGCCGCCGACGATACGCAGCATGCTGCGCCATGCGGGATTCACGAAGATGAGGTTCTGCTCGCGGTCGATGCGAAAGAGCGCCTGCGGCAGCTGCGCGACCACGTCCTGGCAGTGCTGCTGGATCTGCGCCTCGCTGCGCTGCGCCTCGGCGCTCGCGTAAGGCGCGGGAAACTGCAGGAGCGTCAGGCGCGAACCCCGGCCGCGCAGCACGGTGACGGGATGGCGCCGGAACGTGCCGTCACCATACGCGAGGCGCAACGAACCCGAAGTGCGCTCGTCATCGACGCCGGTTTGCGCGAGCAGCTTCGTCAGCTCCAGCAGCGACTGCGGATGCACCAGATTGCCGAACGGCATGCCGACGATCTCGTCGACATGATGTTCCCAGCGCGCGTGCTTCAGAAAAGCGCCGTTGACGAACACCAGCGCGTCATTGTCGAGCAGTACCGCGGGCGTGGAGAGATTTTCCGCGAACGCAGTGAGCTCGGGCGCCGCGGAGCTGCGCATGCCGCGCTTGACTGCCCGCTTCGCGCCAAACGTGAAAGCGAGCCCGAGCAGCCCGCTTGCCAGCGCGAGCGCGAAGGCAATGGCGATATAAAGCAGCACGTCGGCGCCCTGGCCCGGACCGAGTCTTGGCAGCACCAGCCCCACGACAAGCACCAGCAGCGTGGTGGAAAACAGATACACTGTCATCATGCATTGGCCTCGCGAATCCGCAATTCGGGCGCCGCAATTGCGTAGCCGTTACGTTGCAAAAGAACGGCGCCCGTCAGTTCCTTCTTCGCTACTTGTCTCCAGATGAATGCCGCCGACCGCGCCTGGTTGCGCCGTTATCCGCTCTACGCGAAGACCTGTGTCGTCCTCGCGTGCCTCGTCGCGCTCATCGCGCTGCTGTTCGTCTGCACGCGCGTCCAGCTCGACAACAAGGCCCTCTACGAACAGGCCGCCGTTTCGCTCGCCGATGCTGCCAGGCTGCGCCGCATCGCAACGAGCATCGCGGCCTCCGCACCCGATGCCGCGCTCAAGCTCAATGCACACGCCACGTCGCTCGTACGCAACGATACTTTGTTGACGCACTGGCGGCAACGGGGCGCGCCCACGCCGCTCATCGCCACGCAATTGCAAACGCTCGCGGGCGAGCACGCAGCCCCGGACATGCTCGATGCCCTGCGTATCGAGATCGACCGCCAGGGCGATGCGCTCGAAGCCGTCATCACGCTGCTCGAAGCCTGCACCGCCGCACTGCTGTTCGCGGGCATCTTCGCGCTGGCATGGGGCGCGCGGCGCGCGCTCGTGCTGCGCCCTGCGCTGCCCCTGCACATGCTCAACCAGGTCGGCCACGAAGTGCCCGCGGGACGCGACGAGATCGATCGCCTGATCACGGTGCTCAACGGGCTGGTCGCGCGACTGCGTAGCGAGCAGGATGAATCGGCCCGGCTCAAGCGTATCGTCGAGGACCATATTGCCTTTGCGGACCAGTCGCTCGATCTGCTGCATTATATCTGCGCCCAGCTCGCCGAAGACGCTCCCACGGGGGGTACGCTCGAAGCGCTGCTGCAACGTCTCGTCGGCATCCTGCGCGTGCAGCGCATCGCGCTCGTGCTCTCCGAGCCTTCGGCGCAGCTGCTTGGCGTCGATACCATCGTGGCGCCCGCCGATCTTGCACCGCACATCGTGCGCGAGCGCGTCGTGAACGAGCTGATGTCGCTTTCCGGCGTGCGCTCGCTGCCGCACAGCCAGTCGGACGAATTGCTGACGATCCTCGCGGCGCCGGTACGCGTGCCATCGGGCACCTATGGCGTGCTGATCTGCGAAAGCGACACCGACACGCGCAGCGAGCAGCGCCATCTGCATCTGCTGGAGACCATCGCGAGCGTGCTTGCGCAGGCCATCTCCAACCTGAGCCGGGACGTGCGCGACCGGCGCATGACGCTGCTGGAAGAGCGCAACGCCATCGCGCGCGAACTCCACGACTCGCTCGCGCAATCGCTCTCGTACATGAAAATCCAGCTCGCGCGGCTGCAGGCCGTGCTGCCCGAGGAGCTGTCGCACAGCGACGTCGGCCAGATCGCGCGGGCGATCCGCGAAGGGATCGACAGCGCCTATCGGCAGTTGCGCGAGTTGCTCACCACGTTCCGCACCTCGGTGCACGCGCGCGGACTCGCGGCGACGCTCGAGGAAGTCGCTGAAGAGCTGTCCTCGCGCAGCGAGGTGCAGATCTCGGTCGACAACCGCATCCGCCGCGTGCGCCTCACGGTCAACGAGGAGCTGCATATCGGGCAGATCGTGCGCGAAGCGCTCACCAACGTCGTGCGCCACGCGCGCGCATCGAGCGCGCTCGTGACGCTCTCGTCGACCGAGCGCGAAGTTACCGTGTCCATCGAAGACGATGGCCGCGGCATCGTCACGGAATCGGGCGGCGAGCACCATTACGGGCTCTCGATCATGCGCGAGCGCTCGCGCAGCCTCGGCGGCAAGCTTGAGATCCGCTCGAACGAGCCGGGCTCGCGCATCGTGGTGACCTTCGTGCCGGCCTCGTTCGCGCAGCAGGCACGCATCGGCACGGGCAGCACCACCCGCTAGCCAGCGCGGCCGGCGGGTTTCAGCCGCCTGCGCGCTCAGCTGCCTGAAACGAAACGCCGCCCGACGTGCTCACGGTGCCACACGACCGCCTCGAGCCGTGAATGCAGGTCGAGCTTGTGCAGCACATGTTTGACATGCACCTTGACCGTGCCGACGCTGATGTCGAGCTTGCGCGCAATCGCCTTGTTGCAGAGCCCCTCGACGAGGTAGTCGAGCACTTCCTGCTCGCGCGCCGAGAGCAGCGTCTCGCTCGCGCGGAACGACTGGCTGCCCGAGAGCGCCTGGACCAGGTTGCCGGTTGCGGCCTCGCTGAGCACGGCGGTGCCTTTCAACACCTTCTGCAAATTCACGCACAGCTCCTCGGGCTCCATGTCCTTGAGCAGATAGCCGTGCGCTCCGGCACGCAGCGCGGCCACCACGTCCCGTTCGTTATCGGAGACGGTGAGCATGACAAGGCGTGCCTTCACACCCTGGTCGCGCAGCAAGGCAATGGTCTCGATGCCGCTCATCTCCGGCATGTTCAGATCGACCAGCATCACGTCCGGTTCAAGCTCCAGCGCCATCGCCACGCCTTCGCGCCCCGAGCCCGCCTCGCCAACGACGCGAAAGGCCGGGTTCATCTCGATGAGCTGCGCCACACCGCGCCGGAATAGCGCGTGGTCGTCGACGAGAAGCACTGTGGTAAGTGATTCCATACCCTTTCCTCCTGCATGACGGCACAAGGCCGAACGCCTCCAGTATGGCGCGCGCCTGCAATACGGCAATCTGCAAGAGGGGATTCCACTTTGGGGGTAGCGTGGAGAAAGGGACGGAGTACGAACTGGAATGAAAAAGGGCTCATGCGGTAGCGCGCATGAGCCCGGGCACACGCAATGTCGACGCTGCTACAAATAAGCGTGCTCGACAGCAGGAATCTCTCCAGGCACCTCGGCGTCGGCCTGCACGCCCATGAACGCCGCCAGCCGCCGCGAGAAGTGATCGCGCACGAACAGCTTCCGGCCGCATCCGCCGCACGGCGTCACGTTGGCTGTCACATCTTCGTTCATCGAGCGGCAGTGAATGCAATACACGCGTCGCCGGAGGCTGCCGCTATGCTCCGCCCTCACCGCCTCGGGCGCGATACCGGCGCGCTCCGCGATCTGCCGCACCGACCCGATGAAAGGCTCGGTGCCGAGCGCATAGAGCCGAATTCCCACCTGCGCACCGCGCAGCGCCTCACCCAGCGCGCCCAGCAACTCGCCCTCTTCATCGAAGCGCCGCGCCACCGCATGCGGCAACACGCAAACACTGCCAGCACCCGCGTGCGCCAGGTCCTCGTCGACGGACCAGACCTCGAGCGGCGCCGTGCCCAGCGTGCTCAAGGCCTTCAGCACGCGGACGCGATCCTCCGCGGTGGCGCCCGCAGTCAGGAGCCAGTGCTGCGTGCCCAGCGGATCGGCTTCGAGCGCCGCGTACACCGGGCGGCTCATGATCGGCGAAGTCATCATCGAAAGCTCCCTCCGTTGGTACGAGTGTCAGTAGACCGCGATCGCATGGGTGATCCAGATCACCGCGATGCCGGCCACAACGGTCACGTAAGGCAGAATCCCGGCGCGCTTGGCGACCTTGCCGTTGCCGAGCAGCTCCATGTCCTCTTTCATCGTGTCCGGGAAATGCCCCTTGTCGGTCACGTAGTGGCGGAACATGAACACCGGCAGGATCAGCGCGGCGAAGACCAGGCCCGACACCAGCGTGCCCGCGCCCCACGTATCCGCACCCATGCCGAGCAGCGCGAGATTGACGAACGAGAACAGCGTGCCCAGCACGATCAGCCAGTTGGGTGCGCGGAACGGCCGTACCCAGTCCTTGCGGTCGAGCCGGTGAATCCACGCGGAATTCAGGTTCAGGAAGTTGAAGATGATGTAGCCGACGTTGGCAATCGCGAGCACGAACACATAATCCGACATCAGCAGCAGGATCAGGTTGAAGCAGAGGTCGGTCCACATGGCGCGCGTGGGCGCGCCATGTTCGTTTACATGCGAGAGGTACTTCGGCAGCCAGCCGTCCACCGAGGCCTGATACAGCGTGCGCGAGGAGCCCGCCATCGAGGTCATGATCGCCAGCACGAGTGCGAGCACCAGCATCACCACGAGCACGCGCTCGACCAGCAAGCCGCCGTGGATCATCGGCGCCATGGCCTTGGCCACGCCCATGCCGCTGTAGATGTCCGGCGAGAGGATGCCGCTGTAGACCGCGGGCGTCACCACGTTGCCAGCGGCGTCCTTGACGTCGGGCGTCACCAGATGGCCGAGGCCGAGCACGCCCTGGAACGAAAGCGGCACCACGGTGAAAACGAAAATGCACAGGAGACCGGAATACAGGATGGCCTTGAAGGTGTCGCGCTTCGGATCGCGGAATTCACGCGTGTAGCAAACGGCCGTCTCGAACCCGTAGGTCGACCACGCCGCCACGAAAAGCCCGCCCGCCATCAGCGTGATGCCCGCCATGTTCCACGTGCCGTCGATGATCTGCCCGCCGGCGTCCTTTGCCAGCGGCACGAGTGGAAACAGGTTGTGCGCGGCCACGTCGCCGGTGAAGAGCGGCACCATGCCGACGAGAATCAGCGGCACCAGCGCCGCCACGCCCAGGATGGTCTGGATGCGCGCCGCGTTCATGATGCCGCGGTGCTGGATCGCGAACGTGATGAGCAGGATCGCCGCGCCCAGTATGAAGGTCGCGTTGATGCGCAGGCTCAGTCCCGAGCGCAGCCAGTCGAGGCTCACGAGCGTGATCTGCCAGGTGTTGATGGCGGAGTCCGCGGGAAAGAGGATCGACAGCACGTAGCCCGCCGCGAGCCCCGAGCCGATCGCAAGCACGGGCGACCACGCGAACCAGTTGCACCAGACCGAAAGCGGCGCGAACAGCTTCGAATAGCGTACCCATGCAATGGCGCCGTAGACCGACGCGCCGCCCGATTTGTGCGGAAAGAGCCCGGCAATCTCCGCATACGAAAACGACTGGATGAAGCCAAGGCCGATCGAGATGATCCAGACAGCCCATGAAAGCTTGCCCACGGTTGCCGCAATCGAGCCGATCGAGAACAGCACCAGCGCGGGCACTCCGCTAGCTACCCAGAATGCGCCGGTCCAACTGATCTTGCGTTGTAACGAACCCTCCGGTTCGACAACGAGTTCTTCGGAAATCGTATTCATATGTCTCTTCCTTTCTCTGATGAGGGACCGCTGGGCGGCGGCCGGAATACGGCTATGTGGAGATGCGACCGCCGCCGCGCCGCGCATCGAAAACCAGCGCCGCTTGAAGCTCGGCGCCGGACACGGCACGCGACACGACCACGAAGGACTCAGGATCCGGCGAAACTCGGCCGGGTGTGGGACTCGTCAAGGGGCGGACTAACGGGCGGGCTCAAGCGCTCGACCTCGGCTTGGGTGCCGGGCGTGGTTGGCGCCCCATCGTCGAACTGCGCGAGCCACTGCCGCGCCGTGTCGCGATAGCGCACGAGCCCCTTGTATTCGGACAACTCCTGCGGCAGCGTGGTCAACACGCGATGCAGGCGCTTGCCCCATTTGGGCACGCGAGCGAGTTCCTCGAGGCTGATCAGATAACAGCGCACGCAGAACAGGATCGCGTTGCTGCGCGGCAGCCTGAACAGCGTCTGAAGCTCCACGCGCAAATGCAGCTTGCCGCCGACGTTCTCGGGCGTGATGCTCGCACGGTCAGGGCCCCACTCGGGGTAATGCTCGGGCGAGGTGTCCAGACGCGGATTGACGGTCATCGTCCAGTTCAGGCGGCGCACCGGCGCACCTGATTGCAGGCGCAACAAGAATTTCAGCGCGCGCTCGAAAATGCCGGCCTGATGCGCGAGCGGCACGGGACCGTGCCACTCCATGAAGCTCATGCCGAGGTCGAAATCGAGCGACCAGTCCGCCTGGGTCGTCACCATGCCGCCGTCCATGAACAGGTTGTCGTCGCGATGATCGAGCAGGACGAAATCGCCCTGCGCCTGGCGCGTGATGTACTCGAGCGGCGGACACGGCAGCGTGTCGGCGTCACCGAACACGAACGACTGCGTGAGCCCGAGCGGACGGTTCGTCCACGTCCACCGCGCCCTGTCTTCCCCATCGCGCTCGAGCTGGAAATACTCGGGGTAATCGCGCGCAAGGCTTTCCATGATGAGTTCGAGCGTGTCCCACTGAGCGGTGTCCATGTGGTCCAGCACCTGGCAGCGCAAGGGGTCGGTTTCGAGCGTGAGCGCGCGGTCGCGGCATTCGGCAACGTAATGCTCGTCGATGTCGAACGCGGCCCGAAACACCGTGCCGGGCTCGCCGCTCGTATGCGGCTCGATGTTCACCGAATACATGTAGCGGTCTTCCGGGAACGGAAACGGAAAACGCAGGATCGCTGCTTCGCTGTTGCGATACGCGTAGGCGTCGCGAAACGACTCGTCGGGCTTGAAGGCGATGGACATGGCGTTGGGCTCTCTCGTTTTCGTCAGATGTTCAGCACGAGACGCGCGCTGCGCGCACGCGACACGCAAGGCAGCACGTTGCAGTTCGTGGCGCGTTCGGCGGCGCTCTGGAAGAAGTCGCGATGCTCCGGCTCGCCTTCCAGCACTTCGAGCGAGCAGGTGCCGCACGCGCCGCCCCGGCACATATAGGGGGCGTCGATGCCCGCCGCTTCCAGGGCTTCGAGCAGGCTCTGGTCGGCGCCTACCGCCACCTCGCGGCCGCTCTTTGCGAGCACCGCGACGAACGGCTCGCCGTGCGATGCACCGCCAAAGCTCTCCTGGTGAAAGTGGCTTTCGGGCCAGCCGCGCGCCCGCGCGACCTGTGCGAGCCCTTCCATCAAACCCACCGGTCCGCACGTATAGAGATGCGTGCCGGGCGGCTGCGCAGCCAACAAGGAACCAAAGCGCGTTTCGACATCCTGCAAGTCGGTGTAGATGGCGACACCGCCCACGATGCGCTCGGCAATCAGCGCCTCGAGCGCTTCGGCGTCCTCCGGGCGGCAGCACAGATGCATCTCCACGCGCGCGCCGCTTGCGGCCAGCTCTGGCAGCATCGAAAGAAACGGCGTGATGCCGATCCCGCCCGCAACGATCACATGCTTCGTCGCGCGCCGCGCGAGCGGAAAGAAGTTCGACGGCATCGAAATTTCAAGCTCGCTGCCTTCCTTCACCTGGGCATGCATGAATGCCGAGCCGCCGCGCGAGGCAGGCACGCGCCGCACCATGATCTGATATGCGTCGCGCGCGCCCGCCGCCCTCGTCAGCGAGTAAGCGTTGCGCCAGGTACGCGCTTCGCCTCGCATGGTCACGACGACATGGCTGCCGGCGGAATACGCCGGCAGGGAGCCGCCTTGCGCGGGCACGAGCGTGAAGCGCCGAATATCGGCCGTAATGCTCTCCACACGTTCGACGCGTACTGGTATCGCCTTGGGTCCGTTTAATCCGTTCATGCCGGTTGATCCCTCATCGTGGCTCCGAATCTGTACGAACAGAATCGACGAGCCAAAAAGGGAGGGCAATGATTCATTGGGGGTAGCCCCCGCGCTACGCCCAGGAGGGTGCATCCGGACGGGCGCCATGTGGCCGAATGTCCGTCAGGCGGGCTTCACAGCCCCATATGCCTATATGCGCGCTTACACGACAAGGCATGTTGCGGCGCATTTGAAAGCTTCGCGCGGCGCATCGAAGTAGCGCGCCTACCCACTCGGAGGTAGCGCCACGGGGCGATTGTGACGCCGATTTTAACGAAGGAGACTGATTGCCATCCAGCGGCCCTGGTCCATGCCTACCGGTCCGGACTCGTCGGCCTTTATTCACGCAAGGTTCAACCTCGGGAAAACGCTATGACAAGGCAATCAATTCTGAATATCCGCCATCGCGAACTGGGCTCGAAGCTGGACGGCGATATGTGGAACGACATGCCGCTGCCCTGGTACTACAACAGCGACCCGAACGACGAAGTGGTCGCGGTGCGCTCGACAGCGGGCCTCTACGATATCAGCGCGCTGAACATCCTGCGCGTGAGCGGCCCCGATGCCGGCGCCGTGATCGACAGCATCTGCGCCATCGACGTCACGAAGATGAAGCCCGGCACCGCGCGTCTGGCGGCGGAAGTCGACGAGCGCGGCGTCGTGTGCGACGACCTGATGGTGATCTACGACGCGCCGAATCAATACCGCATCTCGCACGGCGGCGGCACGACCCAGGAGCATCTGCGCCGCGCCGCGCAGGGCCGCAACGTCGAGTGGCATCAGGACTTCGACGTGCACATGCTGTCGCTGCAAGGCCCGCGCGCCGCGGCCATCCTCCAGCCGCATATCGGCATCGATCTCGCGAAGCTGCCGTATTTCGCGCACGTCGAAACTCAACTGTTCGACCGCAAGATCATCATCTCGCGCGGCGGCTACTCCGGCGAGCAGGGCTTCGAAGTCTCGTGCAGCGCGAGCGACGCCATTGCGCTATGGGACGCCATTCTCGAAGCGGGCAAGCCGCTCGGCATCGTGCCGGCCTCGTGGACCTCGCTCGAGCTTGCGCGCATCGAAGCCGCCCTGCTCTTCTACCCCTTCGACATGCCCGAGGGCGACGTCACCCCGTGGGAGCTGAACCTCGACTGGATGATCGACGTCGAGAAGCCCGGCGACTACATCGGCAAGGCGGCGCTGCTCAACGCGCGCGGCAAGGAGCGCTTCAAGCAGGCCGGCGTGCTCGTGAAGCACGACGGCGCGGTGAGCGCGGGCGCGAAGATCTTCATCGGCAAGGAGCAGGTTGGCGTTGTCACGAGCGCGACGTTCAGCCGGTATCTGATGCAGTCGCTCGCGATGGTGCACCTGAAGCCCTCGCATACGGCGCTCGGCACCAAGGTGGAGATTCACGACGCCGCGGGCACTTTCACCGGCACCGTCACCCGCACGCCGTTCTATGACCCGCAACGCGTGCGCACGCGCGTAGCGGCCTGATTTTCGACTCAAGTCGACGCAAGCAGCCCCACAAGCACACCAAACACATCAGGAGATACGTCCCCATGTCCCGCGATCCCCGCTATGACGTGCTGTTCGAGCCCATCCAGATCGGCCCGAAGACGTTGCGCAACCGCTTCTATCAAGTCCCGCACTGCATTGGCGCGGGCAGCAATCTGCCCGGCTTCCAGGCCGCACACCGCTCGATGAAGGCCGAAGGCGGGTGGGCTGCAATGAACACCGAATATTGCTCGATCCACCCGGAGTCGGACGACACGCACCGTCTCTCGGCACGCATCTGGGACGAAGGCGACGTGCGCAACCTGCGCGCGATGACCGAGGAAGTCCACAAGTACGGCGCGCTCGCGGGCATCGAAATGTGGTACGGCGGCGCGCACGCGCCCTGCATGGAAAGCCGCGCCACGCCGCGCGGTCCCAGCCAGTACGCTTCGGAGTTCGAAACGCTCACGTACTGCAAGGAGATGGATCTCGACGACATCCGCGATGTGCAGCAATACTATGTCGAAGCGGCCCTGCGCGCACGCGATGCCGGTTTCGACATCGTCTATGTGTACGGCGCGCACTCGTATCTGCCGCTGCAGTTCCTCTCGCCCTACTACAACAAGCGCACCGACGGCTACGGCGGCTCGCTCGAAAACCGCGCACGCTTCTGGCTCGAAACGCTCGAGAAAGTGCGCCGCGCCGTGGGCAGCGACTGTGCCATCGCCACGCGCTTTGCCGTGGACTCGCTCTATGGCGCCGGCGGCGTGGAAGTCGAAAAGGACGGCATGAAGTTCGTCGAAATGGCCGATTCGCTGGTCGACCTCTGGGACGTGGACGTGGGCGACATCGCCGAATGGGGCGAAGACGCGGGCCCCTCGCGCTTCTATCTGCAGGGCCACCAGGTCCCGTGGACCAAGTTCATCAAGCAGGTCTCGAAGAAGCCGGTGCTGGGCGTGGGCCGCTTCACCGATCCGGAGAAGATGACCGAGATCGTCACGAAAGGTTATGCGGACATCATCGGCGCGGCACGTCCTTCGATTGCCGACCCGTTCCTGCCGAAGAAAATCGAGGAAGGCCGCGTCGACGACGTGCGCGTGTGCATCGGCTGCAACGTCTGTATCTCGCGCTGGGAAATCGGCGGCCCGCCGATGATCTGCACGCAGAACGCCACGGCCGGCGAAGAGTATCGCCGCGGCTGGCACCCGGAAAAATTCGAAGAGTGCAAGTCGGAAGACTCGGTGCTCGTGGTGGGTGCGGGTCCGTCGGGCTCGGAGTGCGCGCGCGTGCTGATGCAGCGCGGCTACACGGTCCACCTCGTGGATAGCGCCGAGAAGATCGGCGGCCATCTGAACAGCGTGGTCACGCTGCCGGGCCTCGGCGAATGGGGCTATCACCGCGACTATCGCGAAACGCAGATCACCAAGCTCCTCAAGAAGAACAAGCAGAGCCAGCTCGCGCTCGGCGTGAAGCCGCTTACCGCCGACGACGTGCTCGAGTACGGCGCGGAAAAAGTTGTTATCGCAACCGGTTCGCATTGGGTGACCGACGGCACCAACTGCCTCACGCACGATCCGATCCCCGGCGCCGATGCTTCGCAACCCGATCAATTGACGCCCGAGCAGGTGCTGGGCGGCAAGAAGCCGATCGGCAAGCGTGTCGTGATTCTCAATGCAGACACCTACTTCATGGCGCCGAGCCTCGCCGAAAAGCTCGCGGCGGCTGGCCACGAAGTCACGATCGTGAGCGGCGTGCATCTGGCGAACTACATGCACTTCACGCTCGAGTATCCGAACATGATGCGCCGGCTCCATGAGCTGCATGTGACCGAACTGGGCGACCACTTCGCGAGCCGCATCGAGAAAGGCCGCATCGAGATCTACAACATCTGGGGTGACGGCTCGAAGCGCACCTACCGGGGCGCGGGCCAGCTGCCGCGCGATGCGAACAAGACGCACCGCTGGCTCGAGTTCGACTCGCTCGTGCTCGTCACCGGCCGCCGCTCGAACGACACGCTGTATCGCGAGATCAAGGCGAAGCAGGACCAGTGGGAGAGCAAGGGCATCAAGGGCGTGTACCTGATCGGCGACGCCGAAGCACCGCGCCTGATCGCCGATGCGACCTTCACGGGCCACCGCGTCGCACGCGAGATCGAGGAGTCCAACCCGCAGTTCCCGCTGCCGTACAAGCGCGAAGTGGCCGTCTGGGGCACGCCGCATCTGCCCGAAGGCACTTACCAGATCCACTACAAGAAGTAAGGCGGCACGGTCCCGGCGCACCCTGTGTGAGACCGGGACCCACCCTGCCACCGTAGCCGCCCGCATCGCCGGGCGCCACGGTGCACAGATCCTGCTCAGGCGCGCTCGACGGCCTGGCACGGGCGCGCTTTACCTGAAAAAAAGCGCTGAAAAAAGCGCCCTTCCCCATTCAATAAACGGACGAAACGGACGAGCCATGCAGACCCCAGCGACTTTCGACCCAGCGACCGTCACGCGCATCCTGTTCGAGGGCTTCCCGTCGTTTGCGATCGCGCTGTTCTATCTCATCGGCCTCACGGCGATTGGCGTATTCGCGTGGGGTGTCTATGTCCAGATCCGTAAATACCGGCGCGGGCAGCGCTTGTCGAAATCGTTCGGCAAGATCGACCTGCAGGCGCGCTTCAAGGACATGGTGCGCGTCGTGCTGAGCCACCGCACCGTCGCGCGCCGCGATCCCGCGGCGGGCCGCGCGCACCGGATGATTTTCTACGGCTTCGCGGTGCTGTTTCTCGGCACCGCCACCGTCACCGTCGATTACGACATCACGGCGCGCTTTCTCGGCATTCACTTCTGGAACGGTGACTTCTATCTGCTGTTCAAGCTTGCCATGAACGTGGCGGGCGTCTCCATGATCGCCGGGCTCATCTACATGATGGCGCGCCGCGGCTGGATCAAGCCGCCCAAGCTCGACTACAAGCGTCCCGACCGCCAGCCCGGCGACCCCGACTACGACCGCAGCGGCTACCGTCGCGAAGACTGGGCATTCCTCTGGACGCTCGTGCTGATCGGCGTTACCGGCTTCGTGCTGAGCGGGCTGCGCCTCGTCTGGCTGCAAGATCGCGCCGTGGTGTGGGACACGCGCTGGTGGTCGCCGGTGGCGGCCCTCCTCGCCGAGATCTTCAAGGGCGTGGGCGTGAGCGCTTCGGCCGCCTACGTGATGCGCACCGGCCTCTGGTGGTTCCACGGCCTGCTCGCGCTCACCTTCATCGCGCTGATTCCGTACACCAAGGTCAAGCACATCTTCACGGCCTCGGCCTCGCTGATGATGCGCGATCCGCTCGCCGCGCAGCGCCTGCCGCGCATCGAGGCCGCCGAGGTTGTGGAAGGCGCCGAGGGGGCCGCGGGAGCAAAAGGCGACGCTCAACCCGGCAGCGAGCGCGTGGGCTACAAGACCATCACCGACTTCACCTGGAAGCACCTGCTCAATCTCGACGCCTGCACGAAGTGCGGCCGCTGCCACGAGGCCTGCCCCGCCAACGCCGTGGGCGCGCCGCTCTCGCCGCGCGACGTGATCCTCTCGCTGCGCGAGTTCGCCAACGAGGCCCTGCAAAAGAACACGCTGCCCGACGAGGTGAAGCTCGACGTGCACGGCAAGGGCATCGGCCAGGTGTTCATGGAAACCGTCTGGTCGTGCCGCACTTGCATGGCCTGCGTGGAGATCTGCCCGGTGGCGGTCGAGCACGTGCCCATCATCGTGCAGATGCGCCGCAAGCTCGTCGAGGAAGGCGAGATGGAACCGCAAGTGCAAAAGACGCTGCAGGCGATCCACAAGAATGGCAATTCGTTTAACGAGTCGAAGCGCAAGCGCGCCGCATGGACCAAGCCGCTGCCCTTCCAGATCAAGGACGCGCGCAAGGAGAGCGTCGATCTGCTGTGGTTCGTGGGCGACTATGCCTCATTCGATCCGCGCAACCAGCGCGTGACCCAGGCCTTCGCCACGCTGCTGCATAACGCCGGAGTGGATTTCGGTCTGCTCTACGAGGGCGAGTCGAACGCGGGCAACGACGTGCGCCGCGTGGGCGAGGAAGGGCTCTACGAACTGCTCGCCGAGAACAACATCGCGCTGCTCGGGCAGTCGAACTTCCGCAGCATCGTCACGACCGACCCGCACTCGTACAACACGATCCGCAACGAGTACCCCGACTTCGGCGGCAAGTTCGAGATCGAGCATTACACGAGCCTCGTCGCGCGCATGTTCAGCGAAGGCGTGTTGAAGCCGAAACGCAAGCTCGGCTACCGCGTGACCTTCCATGACCCGTGCCATCTCGGGCGCTTCAACAAGGGCTACGACGCGCCCCGCCAGATTCTCGCGGCGCTCGGCTGCGATCTCGTGGAGATGCCCCGCTCGCGCGACAACTCGTTTTGCTGCGGCGCCGGCGGCGGCCGGATCTGGATGAGCGATCCGGTCGGCAAGGAGAAGCCTTCGCAGAACCGCATGCACGAGGCGGCGCGCATCGATGGACTGGAGGTGTTCGTGGTGTGCTGCCCCAAGGATCTGACGATGTTCGAGGACGCGCTGAAGACGAGCGGCTACGAAGGCAAGTTCGTCGTGCGCGAGCTGATCGAGCTGATCGCCGAAAGCCTCGCGGAACCGGCCAGCGACGATGCGGGCCCGGCTGGCGATGTAGCCGCCATCGCCGCTGCATGAACGCGGCCTGAACGCAAACTGAACGCTAACCGAGCCCTGACTGAGCCCCGGCAAGGACTGCCCGAGATGACGCCCAGCTCCGCCACTCCGCAAGACCGCGCGCACGCGATGCACGGCAGGCACGCGCGGCACGGCACGCGCGAGATGCACGACACGCACGAACAGCGCGCGATGCCCGCAATGCCCGCAATGCCCGCAATGCCCGCAATGCCCGAGAAACGCGCGCGGCAGCGGCGAGCGCGCACGCCGACGATGCGCCGGCACTGGCGCGAGCTGGTCGAGCTCGCGCTGGCCGCCGACGACATCTACGCGGCCGCCGCGCTCTACCCGCACGCGGACGACGCGGACCGCGGGCGCCTCGGCGCGCGGCTCTTCGGGGCGCGGCGCGACTGCCTCGCCCTCGCGGCCTGCGCGTTCGCGCACGGCGCGGTGCTCGCCGAACTCGCGCGGCTCGCGGCGGCGAACCACGACGAGACGCTGAAAATGCGCCTCGCGAGAAACCCCGCCACGCCCGGCGACGCACTCGCGCTTTTCGTCGACGAACACGAAGCGCCGGCCCAGCGTCTCGCCTGCCTGCTCGCACGGCACGCGAAAGCGCCCCACGCGCTGCTTGCCATGCTCGCCGCGCAAAGCGAGGACATCGAGGTGCTGCGCGCGCTCTGCGAGAACGTCGGCGTGCCCTCGGAACTGCTGACGCTCGTCGAGCAGCGCGGCATCGCCGTGCTGCAGCGCCTGCTCGCGATCCATCTCGCGACCGATCCGCAAACGCTGCTGCAGCTCTGGCGGAGCACGCATACCGGCGCGGTACGCGCCCAGGTGCTGCGCCATCCGTGCTGCCCCGATGCGCTGCTTCACACACTGCCCTCATCGCCGGCCGAGCGGCGCAGCCTCGCGCTCCAGACTCGCACGCCCGCCGCGATCCTCGCGCAGCTCGCCCGCGACGAAGACCCCGGTGTGCGCCGCGCCGCCGCGCTCAATGCGAACACGTCCGCCGGCGCGCTGATCGGCCTGTGCTTCGATGCGCAAGCCATCGTGCGCCGCGTGGTGGCCACACGCCGCGACCTGCCGCTCAAGGTCGTCGAGTGGCTGATCGCAAACGACGATCCCTGGGTGCGCCGCACGCTCGCGCGCAATCCGGCCTGCCCGGCCGAGTGGCTCGAGCGCCTCGTGAACGACAGCGAAGCGGAAGTGCGCCGCGCGGTGGCGCGCCACCCGGACTGCCCCGCGCGCCTCGTCGCGCAGCTTGCCGCCGACCCGGTGGCATGGGTCCGCGCGGGCGTCGCGCTGCGCGAGGACTTGCCGGGCGCGCTGCTGCGGCGCCTCGCCGCCGACGAAGACGTCGACGTGCTCTCCGGCATCGCACGCCATCCCGCGACCCCGCAGGCGCAGCTCGCACGGCTCGCCGCCCACCCGGTGGCGGACGTGCGCCGCGGCGTGATCCTGAATCGCGAGGCCTCGCGGCGCGTGCTGCTGCAGCTGCGCCACGAACCCTACCCGCTGCACCGCGTGCTGGTGTTCGAACATCCGAACCTCACGGACGCCGACCGCTGGCGCATGCGGTTCGACCCCGACCGCGAGGTCCGGGCGCGCCTGTTCGGCCATTTCGGGCGCGCGCTCGGCCCGCTCGCGTCTACCGCTGCCGCGCCGCAGCCCGCTGCCGTTTCCCCCCATCCGCTGGATGACGATGCAATGCAGTACGAGCAACACGAAAGCGACGTGCAACACGATTCGCCCTGTCCGACGAACACCATGGAGTCAAGATGAAGATACTAGTCACAATCAAGCAGGTCGCTTCGCTCGATGAAGACTTCGAGCTGAACGACGACGGCCGCGACGTCAGCGCCGATTTTCACGTCTTCGACCTGAACGAGTGGGACCACTACGCACTGGAAGAAGCGATGCGCCTGAAGGAAGGCGCGAACGGCGACATCGAAATCGTGGTGGCCACGGTCGGCCCCGATAGCGCCGACGAAGAATTGCGCAAGTGCCTCGCAAAAGGCGCCGACCGCGCGGTGCGCATCTGGAGCGACGAGCTCGAAGACGCCGACCCGGTCGCCATCGCCCGGGTGCTGGCCGCGCTCGCACGCAAGGAAGCGCCGGACATGATCTTCGCGGGCGTGCAGGCTTCCGATCACGCCTATGGCGTCACCGGCATGGCGCTCGCGGGCCTGATCGACTGGCCGCACGCGGCGGTCGTGGCGGGGCTCGACTACGCGCCCGGCGCGAAAACGGCCACCGCGCGCCGCGAGCTGGAAGGCGGCGCGTACGCCACCGTCGAGGTGCAGTGCCCCGCCGTGCTGACCATCCAGCTCGGCATCAACACGCCGCGCTACGCCTCGCTGCGCGGCATCAAGCAGGCCGCGCAACGGCCCATCGAAACGCTCACGCCGGACGAACTCGGCCTCGCCGCCAGTGAAACCGGCGCGGCGGGATCGCTCTCGCGGATCCGGCGCGTCTACGTGCCGGCCACGGGCCGCGCGCAAATGATCGAAGGCACGCCCGCCGAGCAGGCAGCGCGCCTGGCGGGTCTGATCAAGGAATTCAGGGGAGAAGCGAAATGAGCGGCATTCTGGTTCTGGTGGAACACCGTCAAGGGCAACTGCGCCCGGTCAGTCTCGAAGTGCTCGGCGCGGCCGTGCAGGCGAAGGAAGCGAGCGGCGAAACCGTCACGGTCGCCGTGCTGGGCGCGCAGCCCGACGTCTACGTGGAAAGCCTCAAGCTCGCGGGCGTCGACGAGATCGTCACCGTGCAGACGAGCAGCGACGCCTTCGATCCGGAAATCTACGAAAACGTTGCGCGCGCAATTATCGAGGCGCGTAAGCCCTCGCTCGTGCTGCTCCCGCATACGATCGACACGCTAGGCTACGCGGCCCCGCTCGCGGCCAAGGGCAACTACGGATTCACGACCGACGCGTTCGGGCTCGCGCGCGACGGCTCGGACTGGCTCGCGACGCGCTCGGGCTATGGGCAGAAGGTCAACATGGAGATCGAGTTTCCGGGCAAGGAAACGGCGCTCGTGACCCTGCGCCCCGGCGCCTTCAAAGCGCCCGACGCCGCCGGCATGCCCAGCGTGAGCACGTTCGCGGCGCCGGCGCTCGCGCCGCGCAGCACGCACCTGGCGTTCGAGGAACCGGCCGCGAGCGGCGACGTCGACATTCCGGGCGCGGAATTCATCCTCTCGGTCGGCCGTGGCATCGGCGAGGAAACGCACGTCGAGCAATTCCGCGAGCTCGCGGAGACCGTGGGCGCCACGCTCGGCTGCTCGCGCCCGATCGCCGACTCGGGCTGGCTGCCCAAAGCGCACCAGGTGGGCCAATCCGGCAAGACCGCGGCGGCCTGCAAGATGTACATCGCGATGGGCATCTCGGGCTCGGTGCAGCACATGGCCGGCATGAAGCACGTGGACAACATCATTGCCGTGAACACCGATCCCGAAGCCTCGATCTTCACAATCGCACGCTACGGCATCGTGGGCGACATTTTCGACATCGCTGAGGAATTACGCAGTCACTTTTAGGCGTTTCTGAGTAGTGCGGGGTAGTGAGAAGAGATTTGGGCCGGTTCGCCATGACCGGCCCGTTTTTTTTCTTGCTGGTGAATATTGTCCATCGGGATTCCACCCGTAGACTTGATCCTCTAATCAAGAAAAAATCCGGTTGCTGCGCCGCTATGCCTGTGCAATGACGCGAGCAGCGTAGCAAGAGCGGATCACGCCGTTCCAGTAGAGACAGGCAGTCTGGTTAACGCGCCAAGGAAACGCCATGCCCCCCCATTCCGTTTTGCTTATCGACGACCATGCCCTCTTTCGCAAAGGCGTCGCGCAGCTCATCCAGATGAATCCGCTGTTCTCGATCGCAGGCGAAGCCGCCTCGGGCCGCGAAGGCGTAGAGATGGCCGCGCGCCTGAAGCCCGAGATCGTGCTGATCGACCTGAACATGCCGGAAGTCAGCGGCATCGAGACCCTTCAATTGATGCGTGATGCCGGCGTGAACGCGCGCTTCATCATGCTGACCGTCTCGGATCACGAACGCGACGTGGTCGCCGCGCTGCGTGCGGGCGCTCATGGCTATCTGCTCAAGGACATGGACCCCGAGGACCTCTGTGTCACGTTGCAGAAAGCATTGGCGGGCGCAGCCGTGCTCAGCGACGCGGTCACGGGCAGTCTCGTGCAGGCCCTCTCGGGCGGCCAGCGCATGGCGCCCGCGCAATCGGACCTCACCGCGCGCGAAGTCGAGGTACTCGACTACCTCGTCGAGGGCATGTGCAACAAGGTCATTGCGCGCAAACTCGGCATCAGCGTGGGTACCGTGAAGGTCCATGTGAAGCACGTGCTGCGCAAGCTCGACCTGCATTCGCGGCTCGAAGCCGTGGTGTGGCGCCACGAGCAGGGCTCGCGCGAACGCTGAAGCGGCAGCAGGCTCAGTCGCCCGACGAACTCCGGATCGGCCCGGCGATATGCCCCCTACCCACAAGGGGGTAGCCCCATAAGGCGAATTGTCACCGGAAATTTGAGTGCAAATAATTGGACCCAAGCTGGCAGCAGCGCCGCCATTCACGAGCGTTGCGCCAGCCGATGTGCCCACTATTGGCAGTCGGAGCCTCCGGAGACACGTGTCATGCAGTCAACCCAATATGCCGAGGAATGTATTGAGCGGCCGGCCCGCGCGAGCGGCGTCGACGGCGTATTGCGCCAGCGGCTCGGACATTACGAGCCGAGCGCTGCCATCGTGCGCTCATGGACGCGCTGCCTGAACGACTACGGGCTCGACCCCGACGCGTGCCGCCCGCCGCCCGTGCTCACGAGCGCCGAACTCGCGCAGCGCCGCGAGCGCCTCGCCGATCTGATCGGCTGCGCGAAGCTCGAGATGACAACGCTCTACCAGCAACTGGGCGACGCCGACCTCGCGGTCGTGCTGAGCGACGCGGACGGCGTGATCCTGCATCTGGTGTCCTCGGCGAGCTTCGCGGAGCAAGTGGAAGACTGGGGCTTTTGCGTGGGCGCGGTCTGGAGCGAGCGCGAAGCGGGCACCAACGGCATGGGCACCTGCCTGGCCGAAGGCGAAGCGCTCGCCGTACGCCAGCACGAGCATTTTTTCTCCCGCTATGCCGCCCTCACCTGCTCGGCCGCGCCGGTATTCGACGAGCGCGGCGCGCTCGCAGGCGTGCTCGACGTGACGAGCCGCTCCCAGTTGCAGCAACAACATTCACTCGTGCTCGTGGGCATGTCGCGGCAAATGATCGAAAACCGTCTACTCGATGCGCGCCACACCCAGGCGCATATGGTGCACTTTCATAGCCGCCCGGAATTCGTGAATACGCTGCATGCCGGCAAACTCACGATCGACGGGAGTGGCCTCGTGCTCGCCGCGAACCGCAGCGCGCTGTTCCAGCTTGGCTTCGGCACGCTGGCCGAGATTGCCGGCAAGCGCATCACCGACCTCTTTAGCGCCACACTCGCCGACCTCGTCGCGCGCAGTGTGCAGAGCTCGTTTCACCCCGTTGCGGTGTATCGCGCCCATGCGCCGAATCGCTTCTTCGCCGTCGCGCAAGCACCGCTCAAGCAAACCGCGGCGAGCATGGGCCGCACCATGGCGCAGCCCGTCGCCGCGCAAGATGCCCAAAAAACGCACGAGGGCGAAACGGCCACGCCGCGCCGCGCCACTGCGCGCCACCCCGGACGGGCATCGTGTGGCCCGCGTGTCGAGTTTGGCGACACGCATCTCGCGAGCCAGTTGCGCCTTGGCGAGCGCGTGTTCGATCGCGGCATCGCCGTGCTGGTGCGCGGCGAGACGGGCTCAGGCAAGGACGTCTTCGCCAACGCGCTGCATGCGGCCAGCGCACGCCGCGAGGGGCCGTTCGTCGCGATCAACTGCGCGTCGTTGCCCGAACACCTGATCGAAAGCGAATTGTTCGGCTATCGCGCGGGCGCGTTCACGGGCGCGCAGCGCGAGGGACGGCGCGGCAAGATTCTGCAGGCCAACGGCGGCACGCTCTTTCTCGACGAGATCGGCGACATGCCGCTCGCACTTCAGGCGCGGCTGCTGCGCGTGCTCGAAGAGCGCGAAGTGACGCCGCTTGGCTCGGAGTCCGCAATCAAGGTCGATTTCCAGCTCATCAGCGCGAGCCATCGCGACCTTGCTGCGCTTGTTGCGAACGGACAGTTTCGCGAAGACCTCTATTACCGGCTCAACGGTGTGGCAGTGAGCGTGCCGCCGCTGCGCGAGCGCGAAGACAAGCTCGAATTGATCCTTCATCTGCTCGAGCAGGATAACGAAGTCCCGCCGATGCTCGGCCGGGACGCCCGGCGGATCCTGCTTGCGAGCGCGTGGCCGGGCAACGTGCGCCAACTGCGCAATGTGCTGCGCACGGCCGCCGCGCTGTGCGACGGGCCTGAGCTGACCGCAGCGCATCTGCCCGCGGAGCTCGTGAGAGGGGCGGCGCTGCCCGCCATGCAGAGGGGCGATGCAAACGGTTATGCAAGCGGTTATGCGCCGCTTGCCATGGCATCGGACGGCGATGGGAACATCGATCAGAGCGACGACGGCGATGACGACTGCGAGCCACTCAATGCCATCTTGCAGGCGGAACGCGAGGCGCTGATGGGATTGCTGGATACGCATCGCTGGAATGTCAGCGAGGTCGCTAATGCGCTGGGTGTCACGCGCAACACGCTGTACCGGAAAATGCGGCGTGTTCGTATCAAGCGATGATGCGGCGTTCCCTTGTATTCGTCTCGGCATACAAGGAAACGCGACGAAAACTCAGATATACAACCCAGCCCAATCATCATGCCGATAGCCGGCCTGCACCACGCGCCTGGTGCGTTTGGGCTGCTGCGGACTCCCAATCAACTCCAGCAACTCGCCAAGCGAATCGATCACTCGCAGGCACGGCAAATCTGCCTCCTCGCCACCACCGGAGCGAGCCGCGCCCTCTGCATAGCTCACCCGGATCATCTGCATCCCGGCGGCCTGCGCGGCCAGCGCATCGTTCGTGGAATCCCCCACATAAAGCGCATGAGCAGGCTGCACCGCCAGCGCCTCGCAGGCATGCAACAGCGGCGCCGGATGAGGTTTGCGCTGCGTGACAGCGCCGCCGTCCACAACAATATCGAACCACGTCGACAAACCGAATTGCTGCAATACAGGCTCGACAGCATCCATCGCCTTGTCGGTCACGACGCCAAGCTTCAACCCCATCCGCCGCAGTCCCTCCAGCGCGACCTCGACATCGGGAAATAGCTCGGCGAAGAGGCCGCCGATGCGCTTGCCGTGCAAGGTGCTGGCAAGATCGAAAAGGACAGCGTCGATGGGCAGTTTGCGCGACATGACTTGCATGAAAGTATCTCCTGTTGTTAGGCGCGCCCTCGGGCTCTCAGGCCGCGCGTTGTTGCCGGTCGATCATCTTGAGGATCATCGGCGTAAAGATCAGTTGCATCGCGAGCCCCATCTTGCCGCCCGGCACGACGATCACGTTGGGCCGGCTCATGAACGAGTCCTGCAGCATCGTCAGCAGATAGGGAAAATCGATCCCCCGCGGATTGGCGAAGCGGATCACCACAAAGCTTTCGTCGGCGCTCGGAATATCGCGCGCCGTGAACGGATTGGACGTATCCACGGTCGGCACACGCTGAAAATTCACATGCGTGCGGCTGAACTGCGGACAGATGTAATGTGCGTAGTCGGGCATGCGGCGCAGGATGGTGTCCATCACCGCCTCCTGCGAGTAGCCGCGCAACGTCTTGTCGCGATGCAGCTTCTGGATCCACTCGAGATTGATGATGGGCACCACGCCCACCAGCAGGTCCGCGTGCTGCGCAACGTCGATGCCGTGGCCGACGAAGCCGCCATGCAGCCCCTCGTAAAAGAGCAGGTCAGTGTCCGGCTCGACGTCGCTCCACGCGGTGAACTTGCCCGGCTCCACGTCGTATTCCAGCGCCTCGGCCTCGTCGTGGATGTATTTACGCACGCGCCCCCGGCCGGTTGCGCCGTACTGTCTGAACAGATCCTCCAGCCGGTCCAGCACGTTCGCATCGGGACCGAAGTGGCTGAACTGCTTGCGCTGCTCCTCCGCCTCCTTCATCGCGATGTGCATACCCTCACGGTCGTGACGGTGGAACGCATCGCCCTCCACGATCTGCGCTTTGAGCTTCTCGCGCCGGAAAATGTGCTGAAAGCTGTTCATCACCGTGGTCGTGCCCGCGCCGCTCGAACCAGTGACCGCCACGATCGGATGTTTGATCGACATGATTGCTCGCTCAGGCGCAGGCTTCGGGCCGGAACAGCGAGCGCTCGTTAAAGAGCGGCGAATCGAACGGCCGGTCCACGCCGCGCTCGTACTCGCCGTAGTAGCGCTCTATCCGCGCGACTTCGCGCGTCGTTCCCAACACCACACCCGTGCGCGCGTCGAGTGCGCCGGGCCGCAGATCGAGCACACGCTCGCGGCCCGTGCTGGCCGCGCCGCCCGCCTGCTCGACCAGCCACGCGAGCGGCTGTGCCGCGTGCACCAGGTCCAGGCCACTTGCATCCTGCAGGTCGCGGGACTCGCGCGGCACAATGCTCACTCCGCCTCGCATCAGGATGCGATGCAGATCGGCGACCGCGCAGCCGCCATGGCGCAGGCTGAAGTCGCGCTCGCGCACGCCCACGCTGCCCGCCCGGCATTCGCGCACATAGCGCAGCACCGGCGGCTCCCAGGCGTGCTCGCGCGCGCCGTCGATCGAGACTTCGACGCCCTCGTCCGGCACGCGCATCGCGTGGTGCGTAAGCACGAACGTGTCACTCGCGCGATCGAGCGTGAAGCCATGAGTG
This sequence comes from Paraburkholderia sp. A1BS-2L, assembly GCF_051125205.1. NCBI lineage: Bacteria > Pseudomonadati > Pseudomonadota > Betaproteobacteria > Burkholderiales > Burkholderiaceae > Paraburkholderia > Paraburkholderia sp. A1BS-2L. The sequence goes on along the minus strand of NZ_CP120430.1, from coordinate 122,465 downwards.
CCGCGTCCGAGTGTCAGAACGAGCAGTGTCGAAGGACCGTAGAGCGCGTGCGCCGCCGCGCGCATGGCATCGCCGCCGCGCCGCCATGCGCTCTCGCGTGCGTCCTTGTCCATCTCATTGGCCACCGATCCGCACGCCGCCTCGCGCACCGAAAAAATGCTGCCCGCCACGCCGTTCTCCGCAATTTGGGCAGCCCCGTCGAGCGCCTCGAAAGTCAGCAGATAGCCGCAGCGTGCGGTTGCCGCCGTGGCCGCCGTCACCGCCGCGGCCCGGGCGCCGTTCGATCCCGCCGCTGAATAGCCCGCGACACACGCGCTGCGCTCGCACAGCGCCATCATCAATTCACGCGCGGCCGCCTGGATATCCGCGCCTGCGCCCGCACTGCCATCGAGCATGACCCTCTCGATCATCGCCGCGATGGCGCGCACCGCAAGCGCGATCTCGCCGATTACGCTGCGCAGGCGGTATGCGCCGGCTTCGTCGTGTTCGCCGTCCAGTGCGCGTGCAAGGAAGTCATCGAGCGTCATGTATCGGGATGGCATGGTCGCCTCATTGCAGGAGTTTGCTTCGCGCCACGCGAAATACGCGGCGCGCACGATTACAGCCAGACCGAGCAAGATGCCTGCCAGGTTCCGCGAGCCTCCCCGGAACACGGCTCAACGATAAAGCGCTGATCGAATCAGCGAAATTCAGATATTCTTAGTCATCCTATAAGGGATCCCTTACCTGTTCCCGCGCGCCCTTCGGCATTCCGTTCTGGCGCTTCTTCGCGTGGTCTCCGTCATGCTCAACTTCATTCGCACGCTCACGCTGCGCCAGTTGCAGATCTTTGCCGCCGCTGCGAAGCACGTGAGCTTCGTGCGCGCGGCGCAGGAGCTGCACCTCACGCAGCCGGCCGTCTCCATGCAGATCAAGCAGCTCGAAGAAGCCGTTGGCCTGCCGCTTTTCGAGCGCATCGCGCGCCGCATCGTGCTGACCGAAGCCGGCGCCACGCTCGCGCATCATGCGCAGCGAATCCTGGGCGAAGTGAAGGACGCCCAGGACGCGCTGCAGTCGCTCTCGCTCGCAGACAGCGGCGCGATCTCGGTGGGCCTCGTGAGCACCGCGCGCTATTTCGTGCCGCAACTGATCGCGCGCTACTGCGCCCAGTTTCCGAAGGTGGAAGTGCGCTTCACGATCGCCCCGCGCGAGCCGCTGTTGCGCATGCTGCAGGACAACGCCATCGATCTCGCGGTAATGGGCCGCCCGCCGCGCGATCTCGACGCCGTCGCCGAGCCGCTCGCCTATAACCCGCAGGTGATCGTCGCGGCGCGCGATCACGCGTTCGCGGCGGTGCAGCGCATCGACGTGCAGGAACTGCGTCACGAGACCTTCCTCATGCGCGAGCCGGGCTCGGGCACGCGCACGGTCGTCGAGCAAATGTTCAAGCATCACCTCTTCACGCCCGCGAAGGTCGTCACGCTCGACAGCAACGAGACCATCAAACAGGCCGTCATGGCGGGCATGGGCATCAGCCTGCTTTCGCTGCACACGCTGCGGCTCGAATTGCGCACGCGCGAAATCGCGCTGCTCGACGTGTGCGGCACACCGATCGACCGCGCCTGGCAAATCGTGCATCTGAACGCGCGGCAACTCTCGCCCACCTGTCAATCGTTTCGCCGCTTCGTACTGGAAAACACCGAGACGTATCTGGCCGGCGAATACGTGGATCTGCCCACTCACCCCGTGCGCATCCGCCAAGGCGAGTGACACACTGTCACCGATACGGCGCACGCGCGTGTTCGCGCAGCGTGCCGCTTCCCATGCCTGCGCGCGAGGGCGTGCTCGATACACGCGATCTGCGATAGGCGCTTGAGTCGATCCGCACACACACGCGGACCCGCACGCGGTCCGTATGGCACGCCGCTTGCATGAGTCGGCGGACCAGGCCGTCCGCTCACCGAGGAAGCGCTCATGACGCAATACGCCACGACGCAATACCCCACGAAAGCCGCGAGTGCCATCACCGTGAATGCACCCGGTCGACTGCATCTCGGCTTTCTCGATCCGGGCGCGTCGCTCGGCCGGCGCTTCGGCAGCCTCGGCCTCGTGATCGACGGCATCAGCACGACGCTCGAGATGCGGCTCGCCGGCAGCCACCACGCTGTCAATAGCAGCGAAAGCAACGACGATCATTACGCCGCCCCGCCCTACGCGAGCGAGGAGCTGCCGCGCCTGCGCGCGCATATGGAAACGCTCAAGCGCCTGAGCGGCCGGCGCGAGCCGCTCGATGTGCGCTTGCGTCACGTACTGCCCGTTCATGCGGGCCTCGGTTCCGGCACGCAGCTCGCGCTGTGCGCCGGTCATGCGTTCGCGCGGCTGCATCGGCTCGAACTCGACGCCACGCAGCTTGCGCTCGCACTCGCGCGCGGCGCGCGCTCGGGCGTAGGCGTGGCGGGTTTCGAGCAAGGCGGGCTGATACTCGACGGCGGCCCGCGCTCGGCGACGGAGCTGCCGCCGGTGCTGTCGCGCCTGCCGTTTCCCGACGAATGGCGCGTGCTGCTGGTGCTGGACGACGCGCACACCGGCTTGTCCGGCCCCGCCGAACGCAAGGCGATGGCCGCGTTGCCGCCGTTTCCGCAAGAGCTGGCCGCGCACGCCTGCCACCTCGCGCTGATGCAGATCCTGCCGGCCGCTGCGGAACACGACTTCGCGCCGTTCGCGCGCGGCGTGAGCGAATTGCAGGACCGCATCGGCCGCTATTTCGCGCCGTCGCAAGGCGGCATCTACACGAGCGCGGCCGTCGCGCGCGTGCTCGACTGGATCGGCGCGCGGCATCGCGCCGGCATCGGACAAAGCTCATGGGGGCCCACGGGTTTCGCGATCCTGGCCTCGCATGACGAGGCCGCCCACGCCGTGGCGGCGGCGCGCGAGGCCGGTGTGGTCGGTCCCACGCTGCGGCTCGAAATCGTCAAGGGGCGCAACGCCGGCGCGACCGTCATTCATGCGCCGGGCAATGCCTGACGCCCTCTTTCAACCTCTCTTGCACATCCGACAAACGATGGAACGTCCCTTCATTCTCCACATGTTCACGCCGACCCGGCAGATGAGCCCATTCGACGTGAACATGGCCGTCGATGCGGGATACCAGGTCGTCGTGCCCTACGCCGACGTCGGCATCGACAACGTTGCGGCCCTCACGCAGGACGCAATCTTTTCGCGCGGCCCCAAGGGCGTGGCGCGCACCGGTCTCTTCATCGGCGGACGCGACGTCGTGCTGGCCGCCGACATGCTCAAGCGCGCGCGCGAAGCAATGGTGCCGCCGTTCGAGGTCTCGGTATTCGCCGACCCGAGCGGCGCCTACACGACAGCGGCCGCGCTGGTCGCCAGCGTCGAGTGGCATCTGCGGCGCACGCACGGTGAGGCGCTCGAAGGCAAGCGCGTCGTCGTGCTGGGCGGCACGGGCCCCGTGGGCGTGATCGCGGGCGTGCTGGCCGCGCGCGCGGGCGCGCACGTCTCGATTGCCAGCAGTCGAGGTCTCGAAGCCGCACAGGCCGCGAGCGGCCGCATCAACGCGCGCTTCGACGTTCAGACGCGCGGCGCCGATGCCCAGCTGACCGAAGCGCTCGACACCACGCTCGCGCGCGCCGAGCTGGTGTTCGCAACCGCAGCGGCAGGCGTGCAGGTGATGAACACGCGCCAGGTCGATCAGGCCTCCCAACTACTCGTGGCCGCCGACGTGAATGCGGTGCCGCCAGCGGGCATCGACGGCGTGGGCGTCGCCGACGACGGCAAGCCGTTCGGGATGCACCGTGCGCTCGGCATTGGCGCGCTGGCGATCGGCAACGTCAAATACCAGGTGCAGCGGCGCCTGTTCGAACGCATGCTTGCGACCACCAGGCCGGTCTACCTCGGTTTCGAGGAGGCCTTCGCGCTCGCCCGCGAGGTCGTGGCCGAGGGTGAAGTTCAGGCAGCGTGAGCCCATCAAGAACCGCGATGCGCCACGCGAAGCCCAACCATTACCGCTGCTGCCGCCAATATCGCCGCAGCGAGGCGCGATCATGACGCGGCCCGCCATCGTCGTGGCCGGACTCTCCGCGCGGATGCTCGCGGAGTCCGCGCATCGCGCGGGCTGGCGCGTCATCGCGCTCGACCTGTTCGGCGACAGCGACACGCGAGGCGTCGCGCAGCGCTGGCATCCGGTCGGTCATGCCGCGGCGCTCGCGCTCGATCCGATGCGCACGCGCGCGGCGCTCGAGCGCGCGAGCTTCGAGCCCGGCGTGATGGGGTGGATCGCGGGCAGCGGCTTCGAGGCCTGCCCGGCCCTGCTGAGCGCGCCCGTCGCGGGGTTGCCGCTCATCGGCAACGCGGCGCCGGCCTATGACGCCATGCGTACGCCCACGCGTTTTTTTGCCATGTTGAGCGAGCACGGCATTGCCTTCCCCGAAACGCGGATGGAGCCCCCGCTCGACGCGCGCGACTGGTTACGCAAAGAAGCCTCGGGTACGGGTGGCCGGCATATTCGCTTTGTGGATCCGGTCGACGGTCCGGGCCATGACCTTGGCCATGACGTGCGCGACGGCATCTATTACCAGCGGTTTTGCGAAGGCCGCCCGATGTCGGCGCTCTTTCTCGCCGATGGACGCCGCGCGAGCGTGCTCGGCATCAACGAGCAGCTCGTCGCGCGGCATGGAGAGCATTCGTTCGCCTGGCGCGGCGCGATCGGACCCGTGCAGGTGGGCCCTCGCCTCGCGGACGCAGTGCGCCACGCCGTGCAGGCGATCGTCGCGGCGAGCGGGCTCGTCGGCCTCAACAGCCTCGATTTCCTGAGCGACGGCGAACGTTGCATCGTCCTCGAAGTCAACGCGCGCCCGTCGGCCACGATGGCGCTCTACGACTGCGATTCCCATACTCCGCTGCTCGCGCGTCACGTGCGGGCCTGCCGGGGCGAAGCCCTCACGGCCTTCGAAGCCGAACAGGAACCCGGTGCCAACACGCGCGCGCTGCCCGTGCGCGGCCAACTGGTCGTGTTCGCGCAAGACCACCATACCGTCACCCCCGCATTCGAAGATCAGGCGCGGCGGCTTGGCTGGTGTCACGACATTCCCGTCGCCGGCAGCGCGATTGCCGCCGGTACGCCGCTTTGCACCGTCTCGGCGACCTGCGCGCCGGGCACATCCGCGGATGCGGTGCGCGCGGCCCTCGCCGCCCGCGCCGCCGCCATCGAACCCTTGCTGAAGGTGTCCCATGAACGCTCATTCGCCTGTCGTTGATTCAGTTGAATCGGTTGAAGCGGCTGAATCAGTTGCGTCCGCAACTAGAGCCGCATCGCTCAGCGTCAACGCACTCGCGCAGCCCTTGCTCGCCGCGCTCCTTGAACGGCAGACCGAACTGGGCATCGCCGCGCGACGCGACCCGCGCGGCGTGCTGATCGTCGATGCCGGCATCGATGCGCCCGGCAGCGTGGCCGCTGGCGCCGGGATCGCCGAAATCTGCATGGGCGGGCTTGGCACCGTGCGCGTGCGCGCGAACGGCGGCGCCGGCGCGCGCGACGAATGGCCCACCGTGGTCGAGATTGCGAGCGCACAGCCCGTGCTCGCCTGCCTCGCGAGCCAGTACGCGGGCTGGAGCCTTGCCGCCTCGAAAGAGGAGACCGGCGCCAAGAAGTTCTTCGCGCTCGGCTCGGGACCGGCGCGCTCGCTCGCCTGCAAGGAGCCGCTTTACGAGGAACTCGGTTATCGCGACGTCGCGAAGCGCGGCTGCCTCGTGCTGGAGGTGGACCGCGCCCCGCCCGAAGTCGTCATCGACAAGATCCTGCGCGATTGCGCGCTGGAGCCGCACGAACTCACGCTGATCCTCACGCCCACCGCCAGCCGCGCAGGCACGACGCAAGTGGTCGCGCGCGCGCTCGAAGTGGCGCTGCACAAGGCCCACGTGCTGGGCTTCGCGCTCGGGGACATCGTCGAGGGCAGCGCAAGCGCACCGCTGCCGCCCCCCGCGCGCGAAGCGATCGAAGCGATGGGCCGCACCAACGACGCGATCCTTTACGGCGGACGCGTCCACCTGAGCGTCAACGGCAACGACGACGACGCGCGCGATCTCGCGCAGCGCCTGCCTTCGTCGGCCTCGCGCGACTTCGGCCGCTCGTTCGCCGAGATCTTCACCGAGTACGACTACGACTTCTACAAGATCGACCCGGCCCTCTTCGCGCCCGCCGAGGTCTGGGTCAGCAGTCTCGCGACGGGCCGCACCTGGCACGCGGGCGCGACACGCTTCGACCTGCTTCATCCGCTGTGGCTCGGCGAGGCATGACATGAAAGCGAGCGCGATCGCAAGCGCGAACACGAGCGCGAACCCCCGCGGACCGCGCATCGCCATCATGACCGACGAGACCGGCTGGCATACCACGCGCCTGAAGCGCGCGCTGCGCGAGCGCGGCGCGCAGGGCCGCTGCGTGGATCTCGCCGACTGCCGCATCGACACCACCTGGGCCGCGCACGGCCTCGTGATTCCGGGCTATGGCCGCGGTCTGCCCGATGCCGTGATCGTGCGCGGCATCGCGGGCGGCACGTTCGAGCAGGTGACCGTGCGCCTTGGCATCCTCCATGCGCTGCGCGAGCTGGGCGTGCCGGTCTACAACGACGCGCGCGCGATCGAGCGCAGCGTCGACAAGTCGATGACGTCGTTCCTGCTCCATCGCGCCGGCATCCCCACGCCGCCCGCGTGGGCCGGCGAGTCGGTGCCGCACGCGCGCCGCATCGTGATGCGCGAGGCGGCGGCAGGCCGCGAGGTCGTGCTCAAGCCGCTGTTCGGCTCGCAGGGCAAGGGGCTCGTGCGCCTGGCACGCAGCGCGGAAACCGGCTGCGCGGCGCTGCCTGCGTTGCGGGGCTATGGCGGGCTCGCGTATATGCAGCGCTTCGTACCGCCAGCCTCCACGCCCGGCTTCGACTGGCGCGTGCTGGTGGTGGGCGGCAAGGCGGTCACTGCCATGCGGCGCGTGAGCGAGCACTGGATCCGCAACGTCGCGCAAGGCGGTCGCTGCGAAACTCAGCCGCTTACGCCCGAACTCGCGCAGCTCGCCGAGCGCGCGAGCGCCGCGCTCGGGCTCGACTATGCCGGCATCGACCTGGTGCCCTGCGGCGCCGCCGACGCCGGCGCCCAGGTCATCGAAGTCAACGGCGTGGCCGCGTGGCGCGGTTTGCAGTCCGTGACATCGTTCGATATCGCGGGCTGTATCGTCGACGACTTGCTCACGCGCAGGCTCGGGTACGGCTGCACGCCGCGCGAGGCGGTCGCATGAACGCGCGGCCGGATCACAAGCTCATCCCCGCAGCCAATGCGGCCACAGCAGTCACGAAAGCGGCGGCGATCGAGGCCGCGTTTCTCTGGGCCTGCGAGCAGGATGTCGCGTGCGCGAAGCCCGGCAATGTCAGCGTCGCCTCCGCCGGGCACGGCATGACCGCGGACCATTTTCTCGCCAGCGCGCGAGCGGCCTGCGCGCCGCTCGCGCGCGCGGGCACGTCGGTGGGCGCACGCATCGAGGCGGCCATCGCCAGCACGCGTGCCGTGGCCGGGTGCAACACCAATCTCGGCATCGTGCTGCTCTGCGCGCCGCTTGCTGCCGCATTCGAAGGCATATTCGAAGGCACATTCGAAGCCAACCCGCCGCCGGCCTCGTTGCCCGCCTGCACCGCATCCTTGCAACAGGTCCTGCGAGCGTTGAACGTGGAGGACGCCTGCGCTGCCTATCGCGCGATCGCACTCGCGAATCCAGGCGGGCTCGGCGAGGCGGACAGCCAGAGTGTCGGCACGACACCCACGGTCGATCTGCGCGCGGCCATGACGCTTGCCGCCGATCGCGACAGCATCGCGCGCCAGTATGCCGAAGACTTCCGCGATGTGCTGAGCTTCGGCCTCGCCACATTTCGCGCGGCCCGCGCTGCGCGGTCCGCTTCGCCCACGCCGCTCGCCGACGCGGTGCTGCTCACCTGGTTCGCCTTCCTCGCGCGCTGGCCCGATTCGCACATCGCGCGCAAACATGGCAACGCCTGCGCGCAGCGAATTTCGGACGAAGCGGCGGCGTGGCTCGCGCAGAGCGAGGCGCGCCTGTGCGCACCCGGCACGCTCGACGACTGGGACGCCGCGCTCAAGGCCGGCGGGATCAATCCGGGCACGAGCGCGGACCTCACGGTCGCAACGCTCTTCGCGGCCGCCTGCCTTGACCCGTCGATGATTACGCCTTTAACCGACTTTTCACTGGAGTCACCGGAGACAACCCCATGGCAAAGATAGATCGCGTGCTAGTTGGCGAATCGCTCGTTGGCGAAGGCAACGAAGTCGCGCACATCGACCTGATCGTCGGCCCACGCGGCTCGGCGGCGGAAAGCGCCTTCTGCAACGCGCTCACCAACAATAAGGACGGCTTCACCTCGCTGCTCGCCGTGGTCGCGCCCAACCTGGTCGCCAAGCCCAACACGGTGCTGTTCAACAAGGTGACGATCAAGGGCGCGAAGCAGGCCGTGCAGATGTTCGGCCCGGCTCAGCGCGCGGTGGCACTCGCGGTCGCTGACAGTGTGGAAGACGGCACGATTCCCGCCGACGAAGCCGACGACGTCTTTATCAGCGTAGGCGTATTCATTCACTGGCAGGCCGAAGACGACCAGAAGATCCAGGACTACAACTATCGCGCCACACGCGAGGCGCTCAAGCGCGCCGTGAACCGCGAACCCCGCGCGGCCGAGGTGGTGCGCCGCAAGGGCGAAGCGAAGCATCCGTTTGCCGCCAGCTGAGCGGCACGCCCGGAACCAAAGCGCGGAACCAAGGCACACAACCCAAGCGCCCAACCAGGCGCTCAACGAACCGGACAGCACCTCATACAGGCGCGCCGGACGGGTCCTGGCAAGCCCCGTCCGGCCGCCCGTTCAAAAGGTCCCTTCCGGCGGAAACATGCCCGCGCCGAGCAACGCCAGCGCCACGCCCTCGCGCTTGTGCGCGGGTGCCACGCTCGCGCGGCGCCGCTCGATCGTCACGCCCACCGCCTTCACATTGGCGAATTTGTTCGGCTTCACGAGCGCGACCCGCACCCAGTGCGCGCCGAAATCGACCAGCAGCATTTGCGCAATCACCTCGGCCAGCGCCTCGAGCAGTTGCACGCCATGATTCGACAACAAGGCCTGCAGCGCACCGTGGACTTTTCCATAGTCGATGGTGTCGTGAATCGCGTCGGTATCGCACGCCCGGCTGCGCGGCAGACCGGCCCAAAGATCGATCTGCACCGGTTGCGCGTCGTGCAGTTCCTCCGGGTCGATGCCGATCACCGTCTCGCCGGTAAAACCCTCGATAAAAATGAGGTCCATCGGTTGCGCACCCTCGCCTTCAATCTGGCGCGCCGTGCTGACTGCCTGCCTCGCGGGCCGGTCGAACATGCTGGTGTCGATTGCGTTCATGCTTGCTCCTCTCGCTTGCCCTGAATGGGTCGGCACGAACTCATGCAAGAACCGTCCCAGGCACGAATGTCGCAAGCAAAACCCGCGTAGTGGTTCACGGCAGGTCCGCGGCAGCGCAACTGTGCGGCAAAAGCACTGCAAAAGCGCGCGGTCCCAGCGTGGCAAAGCGCATCTGGCACGTCGCGCGCCCGGTGACACTGTGTATCGCAAACTGCGCAAGCTGCCTGTCCATCAAAAAGCGCATGGAACGGCGCACGCGCACGGCAGCCACCCGACGACGAACCGAACACGAACCGATAGCAACAGCAGGCAGACAATGACCCGAGCCCATCCATCGAACCAGGCGCACCCAACCCACGAAGGCCGGGACGATAAGGCGCTCGCGAGGCCTCGCCTTGCGTGGGCCATCACCGGATCGGGGCATTGCCTCGAAGAATCGCTCGCGCTTGCCGCCGAGCAGCCGAACGTCGACCTGTTTCTCTCACGCGCCGCCGAGGAAGTGTTGCCGCTCTACAAGATCGGCATCGCGCAACTGAAGGCGCGCTTTCGCGTGTTCCGCGACAACAGTGCGAGCGCCGTGCCGGTGGGCATGTTCTACGAAGCCGGTCTCTATCACACGCTCGTGATCGCCCCGGCCACCAGCAACACGGTGGCGAAATGCGCCTTCGGCATCTCGGACACGCTGCCGACCAACCTGTTCGCGCAGGCTGGCAAGCTCGGCATTCCCGGCATCATCTTTGCATGTGACACAGAACCGGTCGTGGTCACGAAAAGCCCGCTGGACTGGGTCGAACTGAGGCCGCGCAACATCGAGCTGCAGAACGTCGAGCGCCTGCGCCAGATCGACCACTGCGTGGTGGCCAATTCGATCGACGCGCTACGTGCGGCGCTGGAGACGCGTTACAGAACGCTCGGCCTGCTTGCGGCCGTGCCTGATCAAGCCAGTTGATCGACGATCAAGAGAGACGCTCAAGAGCGACAAACCCAGGCGACAACCCCAGCGACGATTCAAAGCGAGCCCGACTCACACACCATGGAACACATCGTCTTTCTCACTGGACGCCTCGCCCAGCCCGGGCTCGAACGGGTGCTGCGCAGCCTCGAGCCCGCGCCGTTCACCTGGGAGATCCGCGAGATCGGCCTGCAAGTCGCCGCGCTCATGACGGCCGACATGATCCGCCGCCGCGTGAGCGCGCCCATCGCGGCCGACCGCGTGATCGTGCCTGGCCGCTGCCGGGGCGACCTCGATGCGCTCTCGGCTCACTACGGCATCCCCTTCGCGCGCGGCCCCGAGGAGCTCAAGGATCTGCCGGCCTACTTCAACCGCGCAGCGCGGCCGGTCGACCTCTCGAAGTACGACATCGCCATCTTCGCGGAGATCGTGGACGCGCCCCGCCTCGACGTCGAGGCCATCTGCCAGCGCGCCGCACAACTCCAGGCCGACGGCGCCAACGTGATCGATCTCGGCTGCCTGCCCTCCACGCCATTCCCGCATCTGGCCGCCGCGGTGCGCGCGCTCAAGGCGCGCGGCTTCACGGTCAGCGTCGACTCGATGGACGCGAAGGAGCTCGTGCGCGGCGGCCGCGCCGGCGCCGACTATCTGCTCAGTCTCTCGACCGAGACGCTGTGGATTCTCAACGAGGTCGAATCGACGCCCATCCTGGTGGCGCGCGAGCCCGCCGACGAATCGTCACTCTTCACCGCGATCGAAACCGTGAGCGCGATGGGACGGCCGTTTCTTGCCGATCCGATTCTCGACCCGATTCCATTCGGCCTCCTGAAGTCGCTGGTGCGCTACCAGCGCGTGCGCGACGCGTTCCCCGATGCGCCCATCATGATGGGCGTGGGCAACGTCACCGAGCTCACCGAGGCCGATACGTGCGGCATCAACGCCGTGCTGCTCGGCATGGGCGCGGAGCTGGGCATTGCCGCCATCCTGACGACCCAGGTCAGCCAGCACGCCCGCCGCGCGATTCGCGAAGCGGACGTCGCGCGGCGCGTGATGTACGCCGCGCGCGAGCAGCGCACGCTGCCCAAGGGCATCTCGGACGCGCTGATGACCGTTCATGCGAAACGGCCCTTCCCCGACTCGCCCGAGGAAATTGCCGACACCGCGCGCGCGATCCGCGATCCGAACTTTCGGGTGCAGGTTTCGAGCGCAGGCGTGCACGTCTACAACCGCGACGGCCATCATGTGGCTGTCGACCCGTTCGCGCTCTGGCCGCGCCTGAAGCTCGAAAGCGACGGTGCGCATGCGTTCTACATGGGCGTGGAACTGGCACGCGCCGAAGTGGCGTGGCGCCTCGGCAAGCGCTACGCGCAGGATCAGTCGCTCGACTGGGGCTGCGCCGCCGAGCGCGATGCGGAAAACCTGCTCGAACAATGCGCGCCAGGCACGACGCTGCGCAAGGAGGCCTGAATGATCCACGAGACCGTAGTCACCACCTGCTCCGCCGACGGCACGCCGCATATCGCGCCAATGGGCGCGCGCCTCGAGCGCGAGAGCGTCGTGCTGATGCCGTTCACGCCGTCCACCACCTACGACAACATCATGGCGAGCGGCTGCGCGGTGATGAATTTCACCACCGACGTGCGCGTGTTCGCCGGCTGCGTGACGGGCCGTCGAAGCTGGCCGACGCTGCCCTGCGGCACGGTGCCGGGCGTGCGTCTCGCGGGGGCGCTCGCGCATACCGAGTTGCGCCTCGTCGACGCGAGCGGCGACCCGGCCCGCCCGGTGCTGACGCTACGCCGCGTGGCCGAGGCCACGCACGCGCCTTTCACGGGCTTTAACCGCGCGCAGGCCGCCGTAGTCGAAGCCGCCGTGCTGGTGAGCCGCCTGCATCTGCTGCCGCGCGAAAAGATCGAAGCGGAAATGGCGTGGCTCACGATCGCCATCGATAAAACGGCAGGCCCCGCCGAGCGCGAAGCCTGGCGGTGGCTGAGCGAAGCCACGGCCGCTTTCTATTCAAACCACGATTCCCTCCACGATTCACACAACGAGCGCGCGTGCATGCGCGAACCGACATGATCCGACTCCTCACCAGTGTGCGCGACCTCGCCGAGGCGCGTGAAGCAGCCGCCGCAGGGGCGGATTTCATCGACCTCAAGGAACCGCGCGCGGGCGCGCTGGGCGCTTTGCCAGCGACGCGCGTCGCGAGCATCGTCAACGCGTTGCGCGAGAGCAATCCGGGCCTGCCCGTGAGCGCGACGATTGGCGACCTGCGCCCCGGCGACCACGCGGCCGTGGCGCATCATGCGAACCGTATCGGCCGCTGCGGCGTGGATTACGTGAAGGCGGGCGTGGCCCCGGGGCCCGCGGCGCGCGAGACGCTCGAACGCATGCGTGCGCTGCGCTGGAGCATGGTACCGGTGCTGCTGTGCGACGACGGGCTCGATCTCAGGCTGGTTGAATATGCGTGCGAGTTGGGGTTCGCCGGTGTGATGGCCGATACGCAGCGCAAGGAAGCCGGCAGCCTCTTTCACTGCGTGCCGCTCGCCGTGCTCGATAGCATGGTGCAGATCGCGCGTGCGCATGAAGTGATGGTGGGGCTCGCGGGCGCGCTGCGTGTCGAGCATGTGCCACGCGTGCGGGCGCTGTTGCCGGATTTTGCCGGGTTTCGGAGCGCGTTGTGCGATGGGGCCCGGACGGGCAGGCTCGAGGGCGCGCGGGTGCGGATGCTGCGCGGCGCGTTAAAAGGTGAAATGCAGGCGGCACGGTATGAGCCCCTGCAGGCCGCGTGATTCACACTGAATTCTGATTGCAGTCTTTGTGTGGGTTGCGCTTTGCGGGGTTACTTGAATTCGTGCAGGTCTACCAGGTCTGCCCCTGTGCGGGGAAAATGTCTGGTCTCTTGCGGTGTACCAGAGTAAACTTTGTCAATTAAATCAATGCCTTAAGTATCTCAGGGTATCTCTGAGTCTACTGCGGTAAGCGGCACGGACTGTCCTCGAATAGTCCTCGCGCCGTGAACCGCCCACTTGAGGACAGAAAAATGGCGAAGGAACGTATCAACCGCGAACTGATCCGGGGGCTCGAAGGCGAGCGCCTGGCGACGCTGGCCCGAGGCGAGGTGCCGAAGCTGCGCGACATCTACGACGACACGCTGACCGGCTTCGGGCTGCGCATGCGGCCTAACGGCTCGGTGTCGTTCGTGTACCGCTGGAGCGCACCCGAAGGACAGCAGAAGCGGACCGTGGGCCGCTGGCCTGCGCAGACCGTGGAGGAAGCGCGTGCGGCGGCGAAGGCATTCATCGGGCGCACCGATCACAAGGCCGACACGATGCCCACGCGTGTCGCCAAGCACGAGCGGCGCATGGCCGATGCAAGGCACTGCGCGATGCCAACAGTGGGCAGCTACCTCGATGGCGACTATCGAACCTACTGGCTCGGCACGACGAAAAGCGAAACGCCCGAACAGAACCTGAAGAATATCCAGCGCGACTTCGCTGACCTGCTGCCGAAACGACTGGACGAAGTGACGCGGCCAATGATGAAGAAGTGGATCGAGGCGCGCGTCGCGGCAGGCTGCAAGGCCACGGGCATTAACCGCACACTCGGCGCGCTGGGCGGATTATTCAGTCACGCCATAGAGCACGAGATCATCGACAGCAATCCGTGCGCGAGGCTCCGCTGCAAGACCGACCCCGAGGAAGAAGCGGCGCACGGCCGCGAACTGACAGCCGACGAGGAAACGCGATTGCGTGCTGCGCTCGACGCGCGCGAGTCGCGTATCCGGGCAAAGGCGGAGGCGAGCGTGCGCAGTGGTCGCAGGCTCACGAACCTGCCGGCCGCTCATCATGCGTTCGTCGATCACGTCAAGCCCGCGATCCTGCTCGCGCTTAATTCCGGATTGAGGCGCAGTGAAATCATGCGACTCGAATGGAAGTCAGTGGACTTCAGGGCGCGGACGATCACCGTCGCGCCGGCGACATCAAAGGTCAAACGCTCGCGCGTGATCCCGATGAATGCCGAGGCGTATGCGACGCTGACGGCGTGGCGGCGCCAGGTGACGTTCGCGCGCGTGTTCGCGAATGAGATCGGCGAGCCGCTGCGCGAAGTGCGCGACTGGCAGAAGATCCTGAGGGAAGCGCAGATCGAGCACTTCCGGTTCATGGATACGCGGCATCACACGGCTACGCGCATGATCAATGAAGGCGCTTCGCAGTTTCACGTGCAGCGGCTGCTCGGCCATAAAGACAGCCGCATATCGCAGCGCTACATGAAGGCACGCGAGACGTAGCTCGCTGAGGCACTCGCGCTGCTAGACCGCCCACGCACGCCCGATGCGCCACCTGCTGCAATACGAGTTGATGTACGACGGTGGCGCAGACGACGAACCGCGACTTGCGGGCCTGCTCGAAGCGGAAAACCTCGACAACGATGAACGCAAGTCAGGGTCTGGAGAGCGCAAGTCAGCCCCAAGTCAGGGCCAAGTCACCCCCAGGTCAGGGGCAAGTCAGGGTAGTGAAACGACCCGCAAAGCCTCGCCGGACAAGGCCGAGCCGGAAACCAGCGCGGCAGATGGCGTAAAAGCCGTATACAGGGAGAAAAAAGCAGCCCCCGAACGCCATCGTAGTCACGCCCGCATTGTTGAGGATACCGAATGAGAAAGAAGCTCACGCCCCGCGCGCCGCTGCCGGTGATCGGCCCGGCAGACGATCCGCAGAGCCTGTACCACCAGATGCGCCCGTTCCTCGAATGGATGCGCACGCGCAACTACAGCGAACAGACGGTTGAGCACCGCGAGACACACCTGCGCGGGTTCATCGCGTGGTGCGACGAGCGCGGCGTGACACGTCCGCAGGAGGTGACGCGCCCGGTACTTGAGCGCTACCAGCGGCACCTGTTCCTGTACCGCAAGGCCAACGGTGAGGCGCTCTCGGGGCGCAGCCAGCACATGCGGCTGGTGCCGCTGAAGCTGTGGTTCCGGTGGCTGGTGAGGAACCACCGCATCCTGTCGAACCCGGCGGCGGACCTGGAAATGCCGCGCGTGGAGAAGCGCCTGCCGAAGCACGTGCTCAGTGCCGACGAGGCCGAGCGGATCCTGAACGTGCCAGACGTGACCAGCGCGCTTGGCATCCGTGACCGGGCGATACTGGAGACGTTCTACAGCACGGGCATCCGGCGCGCGGAGCTGATCCACGATGACTTCAGCTACGTAGATCAAACTTCGACTCTCCTGAGAGAGTGGCATTGGCCGTGGGGATGAACATGCTCCAAGTTCCCAAGGGTGAGACGACGATTCGTTTGCTATCGCTCGACCAAGGCGGGCAAGTCGATGAAAAGGCCGCCACGTTTGTCAGACTCATGGGCAAATACGCTAGACCGATGATAGCGAAGTAGCCGCGAGCCGTGGACTGCGCTCCGCCCGCCCTGGGCATGACTAGAGAATGAAAGAGACTTCCCCGTCCCGAGGCTGCGGTGGAATACGGACACCAATACAAGGAAGCGAGCCAAACGCTATATCTCGCCCCCTCAAGACGTAGCCGCATGCATCAGCAATTCCCGAACACGCGGCCAGTCCTTTTTATTAAGGATATCCAACGGATAAGAAGCCTCCCTGGTAAGCTCGGCAAAGCGCTTGTCGAGCACGCCTTTCTCCGCATGTTGCGCAACACTCCATTGCGAATCGATCTCGCACGACTTCACAATCATCAAACGCTCGGCGTTGAGCCGATTGGCAAGCCACGCCGCCAGCGAATCCGACGTCACGTCCCAGCTCGTGAGCGTATCGGCCTCCTGCCGCAGCAGACCAAACGGCGCCCACACGGCGGTCCGGCCTTCATGCAGCGCGTGGCGGATCTGAGGCTCGGTCGCCGCGATCACGAGGCGGCGGCACAAGCCCTGCATCATCAACGCGTGCTGCGCCATCGCGAGCACCGCCATGTTGTGCGCAGCAAGATCGTCGAATCGCCAGACCGCCTGATGCTCGCGCACCTGATCCGCGAAGCCGCCGCCGCCCGGCACGATCACCACGCGCCCGCCGCCCAGTTCGTTCAATTCGCGCAGCCACTTCTGCAGCAACGGGTCGCGGCTCAGGCTCCCGCCGATCTTCACCACCCACATAGGCGCTCCCCCAACGACATCGGCCATCCCGCCGCGTCACGCGAGCGCTGCATCGGCAGTCTCCGCGAACAGCAGCGCAACCGCCGCGCTGGGCGCGCAGACCTGCGCCCAGCCCGCCGCGCCGCCGTGCGCCTCGATGAGCTTGCCGAAGCGCACCGTCTCATACCCGCACGAATGCGCGAGCGCCTCGACCAGAAATGCGCCGCAGCCCGCCGCCACCAGCCGCACGGCACCGCGCGCCGGCCCGACCTTGCCCAGCATGCGCGTGAGATTCGCGGCCAGATACCCGAGCTGCAGATCGCGCCATTGGCAGGCGAAGGCAATCCATTCGGATTCCGATGCATCTCGCGCATCATGGCCGATCATGCGCGCGAGCCGCCGGTGCGTAGCCACGGCGTCCTTGCCTGCGCCGTCCGCGGCCGGATGCTGATCGTGCATGGGGGCGAGCTCGCCGGTGAGCCGGTACACGTCGGCAGTGGTTGCGAAGAGCTCGTTCATGACGTTCCAGGTCTCGCCGCGAAAGCCGATGCGCTGTGCGAGCGCGCATAGCGGCGTGCGCACGACGCCCTGATAGACCAGCTCCCCCGTGCGCAAACGCGCCGCGTCGTCGGTGCCGCGTGCGGCAACGCGGCCGCCGCGCACCGGAATCAGGTCCGTCGTGGTGCTGCCGATGTCCACCAGCACTGCATCAGGCAGGCGCCGCGCGACCACCTGAGCCGTGGCGAGCCAGTTGGCCGAGGCGATGTCCGTCCAGTGCGCCGCCACCTCGTCCAGCGCGCACCAGCGCCCCTCCCCTGCATAGAAAACCACGCGCTCGCCCAAACGTGCGGCGAGCCGCTGCGCGAGCGCAGCCACGCCGGCCTCGCGATGCTCGAAGAGATCGGCCATTTCGCCCGTCATCGTCACGGAATGGCCGGCCTCGCGGTAATCGGGCCAGCGTGCGGCGGCCTGGGCCAGCACGGCGTCCAGTTGCGCAAGGCCTTGCCAGAGCGGGCAAGGCCACTGCACGACTTCGACTACGCAGCCATGCTCCACGCGCGCCGCCTTCACGTGCGCGCCCCCGATGTCCCAGCCGATCACGAGGTCATCCAACATGGCAGACCTGTTCGGCGCCGTCGTGTGCCGTGCCGCGAACCCCGTCGTTCGCGTCGTGCTGAGCTTCGTGCTGGGCTTCGAGGTGCGCCGCAAGCACGCGCGCGGCCAGGTTCATCTCAAGCCGCGCCGCCAGCCCCGCATAGGCGCAGGTCACGCGCGGATTGATTTCGACGATCACCGGCCCACGCTCGCGATGCCAGACCACATCGACGCCAACGAAGCCCGCCAATCCCGGCAGCGCGTGCGCGACCCGCGCGGCCAGCTCCGTGCAGGCGCGGCCCACGAGGCTGTCGAGCGCGATGGCGCCTACCGTGACGCCCTCATAGGCGAGGCGCCCCTGCGTGACGTTCACATGCTGCCAGTTGACGCTCAGCAGTTCCGCGCGGCCCCGCGTGCACAGCAGCGAGAGACTCAGCGCGTCGCCCTCCACCCATTCCTCGAAAGTCACGTCCTCCTGCGCCGCGAGGCGCGCGAGGAACGCAGACTGGGCCGCGCGAAAGTCGTGATAGACATGAGTATCGATTGCGCCGGCACCGTCGTCGGGCTTCACGACCCATGCACTCGCGCCGGGCCGCAGCGGCGCGTCGGCCGACCAGGCGCGCGTGGCCGCAATGCCGGCTTGCGCGAGATGCCGCGCCGTCCTGCGCTTGCTGCCCGCCACCTGGAGCGCGGCGGCATTGCAACCGATCCAGCGCGACGCGTCCACCGCCCCGCACAGCGCGGCCAGCACGCCGTCCGTCTCGGGCGCGATGACCCAGACCGCGTCGTGGCGCTGCGCCTGTGCACCCACGAACGCAACGGCGTCGTGCGCGCGCGGCGGCACGTGCCACGTCAGCGAGGGCGCGCGCGGCGCAGTGGCGGTATCGCCAGCCGCACAGATGCAGGTCACCTCCACGCCGGGAATGCGCGCGAGGTCGCTCGCCACCGGATTGCGCATCGCGCGCCCCATCGCGAGCAGTTCGGGCCTGGCAGCCGCTGCCTCATCGCCGCCAGCACTGATATATTCGTAGACCAGCACCTTCGTCATCGCTCGCTCCCCCATGCAAATCATTCCCGTTATCGACGTGCTCGGCGGCACCGCCGTGCGTGCCATACGCGGCGAACGCAGCCGCTATCGCGCCCTCGAATCGCAACTCTGCAGCGGCAGCGATCCTGTGGACGCCGCCCACGCTCTGCTCGACTACTGCGGCGCCTCCGTGCTCTATGTCGCCGATCTCGACGGCATCATGCACGGCGCACCGCAACTCGACCTGCTTGCCCGGCTCGCCGGTGCGCTGCCCGGCATCGAGTTGTGGCTCGATGCGGGCTTTGCCGATCCTCATGCGGCCAGCGCACTGCTTGCCTTAGTGCGCGAATGCGGCACCCGCAGCGACATCGCGAACGGCACCCCAAGCGCCTCCCGCAATGCGCCCATCACGCCCGTCTTCGGCAGCGAATCGCTGCAGCCCGGCGCAATGACGCATCTGCCCGCCGACGCGCTGCTCTCGCTCGACCGCCGTCACGACACGCCGCTCGGCGATCCGCGCTGCTGGACCGACACGTCTCACTGGCCCGCACGCCTGATCGTCATGACGCTCGAGCGCGTGGGCTCGTTCGACGGCCCTGCGCTCGACACGATCGCCGAGGTCAGCGAACGCGCTGGGCAGCGGCAGATCATCGGCGCGGGCGGCATTCGCCACGCGGACGATCTGCAAGCGGCGGCCACCTCGGGCGCGACTGCATGGCTTGTGGCCTCCGCCTTGCACGAGCGGCGTATTCCCGCTGCATCCTGAATGCGCGACCCGCGCGCGGCGCCTGCCACATCGCCACAATCACGTTTCGTGCCAGTGGCGCGCGCATACCACCGCGCCACGGTTTCGCGGCTCGTCACAGTGAATCAGCAATGAACCGGCAATGGCATCGGCGACGAATCGCCAGCCAGATCGCCCCTTGCGCGGATAAGGCGTGGGTACGAGCCTGACGTGACAGTGTGTGACGCGCTCGCGAATTCCCGTGCGCATTGTGTACCGCGCACGGCACGCGCCGTGGCGCACCCGGCGGGCGACGCGAGACGCCCATCCTCCTGCATGGCGGCTCGCAAGGCGCGTAGCTGGCGCCTGTGCCGCCGCAATATCGCTCATGGCATAGCCCTTGCAGATCGGCAGGCATGGATGCGACTCTCGACACCCCACCCTGGACCTGCCCGTTCTGCGCGCTGCTGTGCGACCGCTTTGGCGTCGCCCAAGGCGAAACGCTGACGCCGGCGGGCACGAGCTGCCCGCGCGCCGCGCGCGCACTCGCCCAATTCGGCGGCACGCCGTCCTCGGCGACACCCGCCGTGAACGGCCAACCGGTGGACGCGCAGACCGCGCTCGACACCGCCGCGCAGTGGCTCGCCCGCGCGCGCCAGCCGCTCTTCGGCGGCATGGCCACCGACGTTGCCGGCGCGCGCGCGCTCTATCGCGTCGCCAACGCCTGCGGCGCGATCGTCGACCATGCGCATGGCCGCGCGCTGATGCACGGCTTGACGGCCATGCAGGACCGCGGCGCGTTCACGACGACCTTTGCCGAGATCCGCAATCGCGCCGATCTGATTGTCTGCATCGGCTCCTCGCCATCGACGCGCTATCCCGAGTTTTTCTCGCGTTGCGCGGTGGGTAGCGAAACGGGTGGCGAGACGGATGGCGTCGGACCGTCACAGCGCACCGTCGTCTTTCTCGGTTGCGAGATCGACGCTGCGCTCACGCAACGCGCCGGAGTCGAGACGCTCGCCGTGCCGCTGCAGGGCGACCTCTACGACACCGTGGCCATGCTCAACGCGCTGCTCGCCGGCAAATCCCTGCGCGCCCCCGCCGATCCCGCATTGGCCGCGCTCGTGGAGCGCATGCTCGCGGCGGACTATACGGCAATGGTATGGATTCCTGCTGACCTGCCGGGCGCTCATGCCGCGCTGCTCGTGGAGGGACTCGACCGGCTGCTGAAAACGCTCAACCGCATGCGGCGCGCGGGCGGCCTTGCACTCGGCGGCGACGACGGCGGCGCGAGCGTCAACCAGGCACTCACCTGGCTCTCCGGCTTGCCGTTGCGCACGGGCGTGCACCGCAGCGGCCTGGAGCATGCGCCGCAGCGCTACGACACGGCGCGCCTGCTCGCGGATCGCGACGTTGACGCGCTGGTCTGGGTCGCGAGCTTCGGCGCGGACCTGCCGCCGCCGCGTACCCCTCTCCCGACGATCGTGCTCGGCCATCCAGGCCTCGCCGCAGCCTGCGCCGACCGAGAGGGTCCGACCGTGTTCGTGCCGGTCTCCACGCCGGGCATCGGCTCCGCAGGCCATCTGTTTCGCGCCGACGGCGGCGTCGTGCTGCCGCTCACGCCCATCTACGCAGACACGCTGCCGACGGTGGCCGCATTCGCGGCACAGTTGGACGCAAAGCTCGCATCGTGCAAGGAGAACGCAGCATGAGCACGTTTCGTCTGCGCGGCGGCCGCGTGTTCGACCCGGCAAGCCGCATCGACGGCCAGATTGCCGACCTCTGCGTGCGCGACGGCCGCATCGTTCATCTGGGCGACGAGGAAGCCGTGGACCGGGAATACGACGTCACCGGCATGACGGTGATGGCAGGCGGCATCGACATGCATTCGCATATCGGCGGCGGCAAGGTGAACCTCGCGCGGATGCTGATGCCCGAGGATCACCGGATCCGGATGCAACGCGAGCAGGCCGAAAACGAACTGGAGCTGGCCTCGTGCGGCGTCTGCACGCCCGGCACGCTCGCGACGGGCTACCGTTACGCCGAGATGGGCTACACCGCGGCATTCGAACCCGCGATGATCGCCTCTAATGCGCGCCACACGCATCTGGAGATGGGCGATACGCCGATCATCGATCACGGCGCCTACGTGATGCTCGGCAACGACGAGCTATTCCTGCGCATGCTTGCGCAAGGCGAGGATTTCGAGCGCCTGCGCGATTACGTCGGCTGGTCCATCAACGCCACGAAGGCTCTGGGCGTGAAGGTCGTGAACCCGGGCGGGATTTCGGCCTTCAAGTTCAACCAGCGCAGCCTGAATGTGGACGAGACGCACGCGCACTACGCAATCACGCCGCGCCAGGTGCTGCATGCGCTCGCGCGCGCACTCACCGAGCTGGGCGTGCCGCATCCGCTGCACATTCATGCGAGCAACCTGGGTGTGCCAGGCAACGTCGACTCCACGCTCGCGACGATCGACGCGCTCGAAGGGCTGCCGGGCCACCTCACGCATATCCAGTTCCATAGCTACGGCACTGAAGGCCCGCGCAAATTCTCCTCGGCGGCAGAACGCATTGCCGAGGCCGTCAACGCCCATCCGAACATCTCGATCGACGTAGGCCAGATCATGTTCGGACAGACCGTCACCGCTTCCGGCGACATCATGAAACAGGTCAAGCAGGCCGAGTTCGCCTCGCCGCGCAAATGGATCGCGGGCGACATCGAATGCGATGCGGGCTGCGGGGTCGTGCCGTTCCGCTATCGCGAGCAAAGCTACGTCAACGCGCTGCAATGGACGATTGGCCTCGAACTGTTCCTGATGGTGAAGAACCCCTGGCAGATCACGCTCACGACCGATCACCCGAACGGCGGGCCGTTCACGAGCTACCCTCATCTGATCCGGCTGCTGATGGACAAATCGTTCCGCGACGAGCAGCTTGCGAAGCTGCATCCCGAGGTCGCGCAGCAATCGGCGCTCGCGAGCATGACGCGCGAACTGAGCTTCGAGGAAATCGCGATTCTCACGCGCGCCGCGCCCGCGCGGCTGCTCGGGCTGCGCGACCGTGGCCGCCTGGGCGTGGGTGCCGCCGCCGACATCGCCGTGTATCGCGACGACGCCAACCTCGAAGTCATGTTCAGCACACCGGAATATGTGTTCAAGGATGGCGAGCTGGTCGCGCGCAACGGGCGCATCGTGGCAACACCCGTGGGCGGCACGCATTTCGTCGCGCCGGAGTTCGACCGTTCGATCGAGCGCACGCTCGACGAATACGGCGAACGCCACCTCGCGTACAACTTTCGTCACGCCGCCATCAGCCGCGACGAGCTCTGCTCGTGCTGCAACGGCGGGCGGCTCCTGCCCGCGACCTGCGTCGCACACGGCAACAGCACAGGGGAACAGCCGACATGAGCGCAAGCGCGAGCATTGCGGAGCATCCGCCGCTCACCATCAACGGCGTCACCATCGACGACACCTTCGCCGAAGCCTTTCCGATGAAGGCCACCCGGCTCGTGATCACCGCGCGCAACCGCACCTGGGCGCGCCACGCAGCCGTGGCTGCGACCGGCTTTGCGACCTCGGTAATCGCCTGCGGCTGCGAGGCTGCCATCGAACGCGAGATCGAGCCGGACGCGTCACCCGACGGCAGGCCAGGCGTAGCGGTCCTGCTCTTCTCGATGTCGGGCAAGGAGCTGGCCAAGCAGGTCGAGCGGCGCGTGGGCCAGTGCGTGCTGACCTGCCCGACCACGGCCGTCTATGCGGGCATTACCGAGGGCGAGGCCATCGCGCTCGGCAAGAACCTGCGCTTTTTCGGCGACGGCTGGCAAATCTCGAAGCTGATCGACGGCGTGCGCTACTGGCGCGTGCCCGTGATGGACGGCGAGTTCGTTGCGCAGGAAACGACCTGCGTGATCAAGGGCGTGGGCGGCGGCAACCTGCTGCTGCTCGCGCGCGACCCCGACGCCGCGCTCGCGGGCGCGGAAGCGGCCGTGGAAGCGATGCGGCGCGTGCCCGGCATCATCATGCCGTTTCCCGGCGGCGTGGTGCGCTCCGGCTCGAAGGTCGGCTCGAAGTACACCGCCCTGCCCGCCTCGACCAACGACGCGTTTTGTCCCACGCTCGCGGGCCTCGCCCCGCGCACGGCATTGACCGACGAGACACGCTGCGTGCTGGAGATCGTCGTCGACGGACTCAGCGAAGCTGACGTCGCGAATGCGATGCGCGCCGGTATCGAAGCCGTGACCGCGCGGGGCGCACAAGCCGGCGTCACGCGCATTAGCGCGGGAAACTATGGCGGCAAGCTCGGCCCATTCCACTTTCATCTGCATCGTCTGTGCGGTAACGGAGAAACCCCATGAAGCGCATCACGCTGCGCGTGAAGACGGCGCCCGCGCTGCGCATCGACGCGCGCTCGCTCCTGCCCGCCGCACTCGCCCCCCTGAGCGACAGCGAAGTCGCGCGCCTGCCGCTCTGGCACGGCACCGAGCGCATCGCGCTCGCGGACCTCTTCGATGTGCGTATGCACACTACGCCCGACGCGGAACCTTGCATCGCCTTCGAGGGCGACTTGCGGCGCTACGATCGCGTGGGCTGCGCGATGGATGGCGGCACGATTGTCGTGGACGGCGACGTGGGCGATCTCGCGGGCGCGCAGATGAGTGCCGGCGCGCTCACCGTGCGCGGCAGCAGCGGCGCTTTCGCGGCCTGCGAGATGGCGGGCGGGCGCATCGAGATTGGCGGCAATACCGGCGATTTCGCGGCGGCGGCGTTGCCGGGCAGCATGGACGGAATGCGCGGCGGCACGCTTATCGTGCGTGGTCACGCCGGCGAGCGCTTTGGCGACCGCATGCGGCGCGGCACGGCGCTCGTGTTCGGCGATGCCGGTGCGTTTGCTGCCTCGCGCATGGTGGCCGGTACGATCGGCATCGCAGGCAGCGTGGGCGAGCATCTCGCATACGGCATGCGGCGCGGTTCGCTGATCTTGCCTGATGCGCGGAACGTCCCGGCAACGAACCGGTTCGTGGAGATTCACGCCGAGGTCAGCGTATTCTGGCGTCTCGTCACACGCAGCCTCGCGAAAGAAGGCGGTGCGTTCGGGGATCTCGCGAAATGGACGCCGCGGCGGCTCGCAGGCGATGTTTCTGTGGACGGCAGGGGCGAGGTGTTCATTGCCACGTGAGCCCAGGTCGCGGTGCGCCACGAAACGCACGCACCCCGCAACCTAAGCCCCCCTCCCTACACTTCGTCCATCACCTTCTGCGCCTCGCCCAGCAGGGTCCGCTTGAACGCCTCCACGGCTGCGGAGAGATGCTTGCTCTCGCGATGCACGATATACAGATACCGAACGATCGGAAAGCGCTCCACATCCAGCACTTTCAGGCGCAGCGTCTCCAGCTCCGGCAGCACCGTCTGCAGCGGCACCACGGCGAGCCCCATGCCAACGTGCACGCAGCACTTCACGGCCTCGTTGCTGCTCACCTCTAACCCCGGCCGAAACCGGATGCGATGCTCCGCAAAGAAGCGCTCCATCGCGCGCCGCGTGCCTGAGCCCGGTTCGCGCACCACGAAAACCTCGTCCTCGAGCGCCGCGAGCGGAATCGCACGTTGCCGTGCAAGCGGATGATCGGGCGGCGCAATCGCCACCAACGGGTTCTTCATGAAAGGCTGGGCCATGAGCCCCTGACCTTCGGGCGGCTGCCCCATGATCGCCAGATCGGCTTCATTACCGGCCAGCGCGCCAAGCACATTCTCGCGATTGCCGAACTTCAACCGCACGCGCACACCCGGAAACGCCTTCGTATAGCGCGAAATGCACGCCAGCGAGAGATGGCCGGCCGTACCCGTTACAGCCGAAACGCGAATCTTGCCCTGCGTGGTGTCGCGCAACTGATCGAGCGACTCCTCGAGTATCGACAGTTGCTCCTGAATCGAGCGCGAATGGCTGTAGACCTCGCGGCCCGCCTCGGTAAGAAAGATACGCCGCCCGATCTGCTCGAATACCTTCATGCCGATGGTCTCTTCGAGATGCTTGAGCTGCGCGGACACACCGGGCTGCGTCAGATGCAGCTCTTCGGCCGCGCGTGAAAAACTCAGGTGACGCGCCGCCGCCTCGAAAACGCGCAGTTGCCGCAATGTCAGGTTAAGCATCCGCTTCCTCTTCCGCTTCCTCTTGAGGCCATCAGCCTCCGCTGGACTCCTGAAAAAGGCGTCCATCCCATGCCCTCACTCTACCAGCGCAGGCCAGTGCGGCAATGCCCACGATGAGGTATTCCCGCGTGCCGGAGCCCCGCCGGCATTGGCTTCCAGGCCGGGTTATGGGTTGGATAACAAACCGGAATGAGTGTTTTTGGCGCGGTGCCACTACCATCGATCTCAAGTTTCCGACACCGACCATCGACACCAGGGCGACCCACATGTTCAGCTTCCAGCAGACCATCGCAGCAACCGATCCGGAATTGCGTCAGGCCATCGTTGCGGAATCCACGCGACAGCAAGATCACATCGAGCTGATTGCATCGGAAAACTACACGTCGCCCGCCGTGATGGAGGCGCAAGGCTCGCTCCTCACCAACAAGTATGCCGAGGGCTATCCGGGCAAGCGCTACTACGGCGGCTGTGAACACGTGGACGTGGCCGAGCAGCTCGCCATCGACCGCGCGAAAAAGCTCTTTAACGCCGAATATGCGAATGTGCAACCGCATTCGGGCTCGCAGGCGAATCAGGCCGTCTATCTCTCCGTGCTCAAGCCCGGCGACACGATCCTCGGCATGTCGCTCGCGCACGGCGGCCACCTCACGCACGGCGCGTCGGTGAACGTGAGCGGCAAGCTCTTCAACGCCGTGGCCTACGGACTCCATCCGGATACCGAAGCAATCGACTACGACGAAGTCGAGCGCCTCGCGCACGAGCACAAGCCGCGCATGATCGTCGCTGGCGCCTCGGCTTATGCGCT
The DNA here is from genome assembly GCF_051125205.1 of Paraburkholderia sp. A1BS-2L. Taxonomy (NCBI): domain Bacteria; kingdom Pseudomonadati; phylum Pseudomonadota; class Betaproteobacteria; order Burkholderiales; family Burkholderiaceae; genus Paraburkholderia; species Paraburkholderia sp. A1BS-2L. The sequence goes on along the minus strand of NZ_CP120430.1, from coordinate 96,199 downwards.
CACGATCGACTGGCAACGCTTTCGCAAGATTGCCGACAGCGTGGGCGCGTGGCTCTTCGTCGACATGGCACACTACGCGGGACTGATTGCGGCGGGCCTCTACCCGAGCCCGGTGGGCATTGCCGACTTCGTCACCTCGACCACGCACAAGACGCTGCGCGGCCCGCGCGGCGGCCTGATCCTCTCGAGTGCCGAGCACGAGAAGGCGCTCAACTCCACGATCTTCCCCGGCATCCAGGGCGGCCCCCTCATGCACGTGATCGCGGCCAAGGCGGTCGCGTTCCGCGAGGCGATGAGCGACGAGTTCAAGCACTACCAGCGCCAGGTCATGATCAATGCGCGCGCCATGGCCGAGACGCTTCAGGAGCGCGGGCTGCGCATCGTTTCGGGGCGCACGGAATCGCACCTCTTTCTCGTCGACCTGCGCGCGAAGAACATCACCGGCAAGAATGCCGAAGCCGCGCTCGGCAAGGCGGGCATTACCGTCAACAAGAACGCCATTCCGAACGACCCGCAAAAGCCTTTCGTCACGAGCGGCATCCGCGTGGGCTCGCCCGCGATGACCACGCGCGGCTTTGGCGCAACCGAAGCGCGGCATCTCGCGAATCTGATCGCCGACGTGCTCGAAGCGCCCGCGAACGATCTCGTGATCCGCCGCGTGGCCGACGCCGTGCACGCGCTCACGACGCGCTTCCCGGTCTACGGCGACGCGCCCGCGCAGCTGCACAGCGCCACGGCCCAACGGCCCGCCGTCTGATTCAACCGCCCGAGCGGACGTTTCATAGCTTCGTACCTACGTACCTACCTAAGGCCATCATCCCGTCACTCAGGAGTGCAGACATGTCGAATACCACTGGAACGCGTATCCCGGGTCGCAACATTCTCGCCGTGCCCGGCCCCACCAACATTCCCGACGCCGTGCTGCGCGCGATGGTCGTGTCGATGGAGGACCACCGCTCAACGCGCTTTCCCGAGCTCGCGAACGGCGTGCTGAGCGACCTCAAGCGCCTCTACAAAACCACGAGCGGCCAACCGTTCATCTTTCCGTCCTCGGGCACGGGCGCCTGGGAGGCCGCGCTGACCAACACGCTCTCGCCCGGCGACCGTGTGCTCGTCGCGCGCTTCGGGCAGTTCAGCCATCTGTGGGCCGACATGGCGCAGCGGCTGGGCTTCGAAGTCGAGATCGTCGACGTCGACTGGGGCGAGGGCGTGCCCGTCGAGCGCATCGAAGAGGTGCTCAAGGCCGACAAGAAGCATCAGATCAAGGGCATTCTCGCCTGCCACAACGAGACCGCCACCGGCGTCACGAGCGACATTGGCGCACTGCGCCACGCGATGGACAATGCCCATCACCCCGCGCTGCTGTTCGTCGACGGCGTGAGTTCGATCGGCTGCATCGACTTCCGCATGGACGACTGGCGCGTCGACCTGGCCGTGACCGGCTCGCAAAAGGGCCTCATGCTGCCGGCGGGCCTGGGCATGCTGTGCGTGAGCCCGAAGGCGCTCAAGGCGATGGAGCATGCGAAGTCAAAACGCTGCTACTTCGATCTCGGCGACATGATCAAGGCCAACGCAACCGGCTACTTCCCGTACACGCCTGCCCTGTCCCTGCTCTACGGCCTGCGCGCTGCGCTCGACCTGATCTTCCAGGAAGGACTCGATAACGTGTTCGCGCGCCATCATTACCTCGCCCAGGGCGTGCGCGCGGCCGTGACCGAAGGCTGGGGGCTCGAATTGTGCGCCAAGGCGCCGAAGTGGTATTCGGATACGGTCAGCGCCATCGTCGTTCCGCAGGGCTTCAATGCGGCCAACGTGATCGACACGGCCTTCCGGCGCTACAACCTCGCGCTGGGCGCGGGCCTCTCGAAGGTCGCGGGCAAGGTGTTCCGCATCGGCCACCTCGGCGACCTGAACGAACTGATGCTCACGAGCGCCATTGCGGGCGCGGAAATGGCGATGCTCGACGTGGGTATCGACGTGCGCCCCGGCAGCGGCACCGGCGCGGCCACGCAGTACTGGCGCACGCACGACCCGCGCAAGGCGCAAACGCAACACACGCAGAACACGCAACCCGCGGATCAAGTCGAGCCGCTGCGCCGCGTGGCGGCCGCCTGAGCCCTGTTCGCCGCGGGCCATAACCGCATCCCGCGCTCTCAACGTCTCACGAAAAAAGGCAGGATACCGAAATCATGCGTCATGAAATCGTCTTTCTCGATCGCTCCACGTTGAAGGCCGATGTACGGCGTCCCGCCTTCGATCACCGCTGGACGCAGTACGACGTGAGTGCGCCGCACGAGGTGGCCCAGCGTCTCGAAGGGGCCACCATTGCGATCACCAACAAGGTGCCGCTGCGTGCCGACACGCTGGCGAAGCTGCCGCGTCTCAAGCTGATCGCGGTGGCGGCCACGGGCTACGACGTGATCGACACGGCGTACTGCCGCGCGCACGGCATTGCCGTGGCCAATATCCGCAATTACGCCACGCACACGGTGCCGGAGCATACCTTCGCGTTGATCCTCGCGCTGCGCCGCAATTTGCTCGCGTATCGCGACGACGTGCGGCGCGGCCGCTGGCAGGCGTCGAATCAATTCTGCTTCTTCGACCATCCGATTCGCGACCTGCACGGCGCGACGCTCGGCATCATTGGTGACGGCTCGCTCGGCCGCGGCACCGCAGCCATCGCGCGCGGCTTCGGCATGCACGTGGTGTTCGCCGAGCATGCGTCGACCAGGACCAAGCCGCGCGACGTCGCCTTCATGCCGCTCGAGCAGTTGCTGCGCGAGTCGGACATCGTCTCGCTGCATACGCCGCTGCGTCCCGAAACCCGCAACATGATCGCGCTCGAGCAGTTGCAGACGATGAAGCGCAGCGCGCTGCTCATCAACACGGCGCGCGGCGGGCTCGTCTGCGAGCAATCGCTCGCGACGGCCCTGCGCGAAGGGCTGATCGCGGGGGCGGGCTTCGACGTCCTGACCGGCGAGCCGCCCAAGGCGGGCAATCCCCTGCTCGAACTCGATCTGCCGAATTTCATCCTCACGCCGCATGTGGCCTGGGCATCGGACGGCGCCATGCAGTATCTCGCCGACCAGCTGATCGACAACATCGAGGCTTACGTGAGCGGCGAACCGCAACATCTGGTCGCCTGAGCATCGGGCGGCGTTTTCAATTTCATACCGCTTTTCTCATTCGCACGGAACACCATCATGGACATCCACGAATATCAGGCGAAGGAACTGCTGTCCGGCTTCGGCGTGCCGATCCAGCGCGGGCTCGTCGCCTATACGCCGGACCAGGCCGTCTATTGCGCCACCGAGCTCGGCGGCTGGCACTGGGCCGTCAAGGCGCAGATCCACTCGGGCGCGCGCGGCAAGGCCGGCGGCATCAAGCTTTGCGAGACCTATCACGACGTGCACTCGGCGGCCACCGCGCTGTTCGGCAAGCGTCTTGCCACCACGCAAACCGGCCCTGAAGGCAAGGTCGTCGAGCGCGTCTATATCGAAGTGGCCGAGAAGTTCGAGCGCGAGATCTATCTGGGCATCGTGCTCGACCGCAAGGCCGAGCGCGTGCGCGTGATCGTCTCCGCACAGGGCGGCATGGATATCGAAGAAGTCGCGCGCACGAATCCCGAAGCCATCCTGCAAGTAATCGCCGAACCGGCCGTGGGCCTGCAGCCGTTCCAGGCGCGCGAGCTGGCCTTCGGCCTCGGCCTGAACATCAAACAGGTGAGCCGCGCCGTGGCCGCGATCATGGGCGCCTACCGCGCGTTTCGCGACCTCGACGCAACGATGGTGGAGATCAACCCGCTCGTCGTCACCGCCGACGACCGCGTGCTCGCGCTCGACGCCAAGGTCACCTTCGACGACAACGGCCTGTTCCGGCACCCGCATGTCTCGGAGATGCGCGACGCCTCGCAGGAAGACCCGCGCGAATCGGAGGCGGCGCAGTTCGGGCTGAACTATGTGGGCCTCGACGGCGACATCGGCTGCATCATCAACGGCGCCGGTCTCGCGATGGCCACCATGGACACCATCAAGTACGCCGGCGGCGAGCCCGCGAACTTCCTCGACGTGGGGGGCGGCGCATCGCCCGAGCGGGTTGCCGCGGCCTTCCGGCTGGTGCTTTCCGATTCCAACGTCTCGGCCATTCTCGTCAACATCTTTGCGGGCATCAACCGCTGCGACTGGGTGGCCGAGGGCGTCGTGCAAGCCGCGAAGAACCTGCGCGTGCCGCTCGTCGTGCGGCTCGCGGGCACCAATGTCGAAGAGGGGCGCCGCATCATTCGCGAGAGCGGGCTGCCGATCATCGCGGCCGAAACGCTGCTCGAAGCGGCCCAGAAAGCCGTAGAGGCGTCCAAGGCGCACCGCGCCAGAAAGAGCAAATAGGAGCGTACCCATGAGCATCCTGATCGACGAAAACACCCGCGTGATCGTGCAGGGCTTCACCGGCGACAAGGCGACCTTCCACGCGAAAGAGATGATCGCGTACGGCACCAATGTGGTGGGCGGCGTGACGCCCGGCAAGGGCGGCCAGCGCCATCTCGACCGTCCCGTATTCAACACCGTGAAGGAAGCCGTGCAGGCAACCGGCGCCACGGCGAGTCTCGTGTTCGTGCCGCCGCCCTTTTGCGGCGACTCCATCATGGAAGCCGCCGACGCGGGCCTGCGCCTCGTGTGCTCGATCACCGATGGCATTCCGGCCCAAGACATGATGCGCGTGAAGCGCTATCTGCTTCGCTATCCGAAGGAAAGCCGCACCATGCTGGTCGGACCGAACTGCGCGGGCATCATCAGCGCGGGCAAGGCCATGCTCGGCATCATGCCGGGGAACATCTACCGGCGCGGCTCGATCGGCATCGTCTCGCGCTCGGGCACGCTCGGCTACGAGGCGGCGGCGCAACTCAACGCACTGGGTCTCGGCGTGACGACGAGCGTGGGCATCGGCGGCGATCCGATCAACGGCAGCTCGTTCCTCGACCATCTGCGGCTCTTCGAGAACGATTCCGAGACCGAGGCCGTGATCATGATCGGCGAGATTGGCGGGCCCCAGGAAGCCGAAGCGGCGCGCTGGGTACAGGAGAACATGACCAAGCCGGTGGTGGGCTACGTTGCCGGCCTCACGGCGCCCAAGGGCCGCCGCATGGGCCATGCGGGCGCGATTATCTCGGCCGCCGGTGACAGCGCCGCCGAGAAGGCGGAAATCATGCGTGCCCACGGGCTTCTCGTTGCACCCAGCGCCTCCGAGCTGGGCTCCACCGTCGCTGCGGCGCTGACGCAAAATGATGCCCGCCGCGTCGCTTGATGCCATCGAGGCCCGGGAGGCTGCCGGGGCCGAGGCTCGCACCGTGACGTTGCGTGGCGTGGAGGCGCCGCGCCATCGACCGGTTGCATCACAGTCTTCGTCCGCGCCTTCTTCCGCAGCGCCGCCTTCGCTGCTCGACCTTCTCGCCACGGCTTCTGCGGCGTTGCCCGCGCTCGATGCTCAGGCTTACGAACCGTGTGTGGTCGACCTGCTGTTCGGCTTGCTGTGCGATGTCGCGCGGCGCCGCCAGCCCCAGGTCGAACTCGCGCTGCGCGGCGAGCAGTTGCCTCCCGATGTGCCGCGCGCGGTGTGGCGGCGCAGCCTGCAGGCCCAGGGCATCTGGTTCCAGCTGCTGAGCGTGGCCGAGCAGAGCACCGCCATGCGCCGCCGCCGCGAGATCGAAATCGAGAGCGGCTATGCGCGGCTCACGGCCTCGTTCTCGCGCGTAGTGGCCGATGCGGCTGCGGCCGGCGTGCCCGCTGACGAAGTCCGCACCGTGCTCCAGCATCTGAAGATCCGCCCGGTCATCACGGCGCACCCGACCGAGGCCAAGCGCGTCACCGTGCTCGAAATCCACCGGCGCATCTATCGCAAGCTGATGGATCTGGAGTCGCCGCGCTGGACGCCGCGCGAGCGGCGCAAGCTCGTCGGGCAGCTCGGCAACGAAATCGAGCTGCTCTGGATGAGCGGCGAGTTGCGTCGCGAGAAGCCCACTGTTGCGCAGGAAGTGGCGTGGGGGCTGCACTTCTTCGGCGAAACGCTGTTCGAGGCCGTGCCGCTGCTGTTCGAGCGGCTCGAAGAGGCGCTGCACCAGTTCTACCCGGGCGAGCACTTCGAGATGCCGCGCTTCTTCCAGTTCGGCTCGTGGATCGGCGGGGACCGCGACGGCAATCCGTTCGTCAACAACGAGGTCACGCGCGCGACGCTCTACGATAACCGGCTCGCGTGCCTCAAGCGCTACCGGCAACAACTGCTCGACCTCGCGCAGACGCTCAGCATCACCGCCGAGGCACTGCCCGTGCCTGAAGCGTTCGGTGCCGAGCTCGCGCGCATGCTCGAGCAAAGCGGCGACGGCACGGCCATTGCCACGCGCAATCCAGGCGAGGTGTTCCGCCAGTACCTGACCTGCATGCTGCGCAAGCTCGACACCACGCTCGCCGACGCACAACGGCGCGGCGCGGGCACCGCTGTTTCCGGCGGCTACGCGAGCGCCGACGAACTGGCCGCCGAGCTGCGCGCGATGGAACTGGCCCTGCTCGCGACCGGCAGCGACACGCTTGCCGACTCGTATGTCCGGCCATTGCGCCATGAGGTCGAAACGTTCCGCTTCAGCACGGTGCAGCTCGACCTGCGCGAGAACTCCACGGTCATCAACAAGACCCTGCTCGCGCTGTGGCGGTCTCGCGCCAAGCCAGGCTCGGAGCCACCAGATCTGAACTCCGAAGCATGGAAGGCGTGGTTGCTCGCGGAGCTCGCGCGCCCGCTCGCCCCGGGCGAAGCCACGGACGCCTTGCCCGAATCCCTCGCGGAAGTGGACGCGGAAACGGTGCAGATCTTCCGCATGGTCCGCACAATGCGCCAGCAGGTAGACCGCAATGCCTTTGGCGCGTTCATCCTGAGCATGACGCACCACGCGACCGACGTGCTCGGCGTCTATCTGCTCGCGAAGCAGGCGGGGCTGTTCAGCGATGCCGCCGGCGTGGAAAGTTGCACGCTGCCGGTAGTGCCGCTGCTCGAAACCATCGACGACTTGCGGCGCGCGCCCGAAATCCTGCGCGAACTGCTGGCCGTGCCGATGGTCAAGCGCAGCATCCGTGCGCAAGGCGGGGTGCTGGAGGTCATGATCGGCTACTCCGATTCGAACAAGGACGGCGGGTTCTTCGCGAGCAACTGGGAGCTCTCGAAGGCGCAGACGAAGATCACGCGCGTCGGACGCGAACTGGGCATCACGATTTCGTTCTTCCACGGCCGTGGCGGCTCGGTGAGCCGCGGCGGCGTGCCGGCGGGCCGCGCGATAGCCGCGCTGCCCGCGGGCTCCGTCAACGGACGCTTTCGCGTAACCGAGCAAGGCGAGGTGGTGTCGTACAAGTACGCGAACCGCGGCACGGCGCAGTATCACGTCGAGTTGCTCGCGTCGAGCGTGCTGGAGCATACGTTCAAGTCGGAGCACGAAGACGAACTGCTGCCGCGCGGCGAGTTCGATGACGCGATGGAAGCGCTCGCGGGCGCTTCACGCGCGGCCTATGTGAAGCTGGTCGAGCAGCCCGAGCTGATTGCGTATTTTCAGGCAGCCAGCCCGCTCGAAGAGCTTTCGATGCTGAACATGGGCTCGCGCCCTGCCCGGCGCTTCGGGGCACGCAGCCTCGAAGACCTGCGCGCGATTCCGTGGGTGTTCGCGTGGTCGCAGAACCGCCACGCGCTCACGGGCTGGTATGGCGTGGGCAGCGCGATCTCGTCGTTCCTCGGGGTGCGCCAGGAACGCGGCCTCGATCTGCTGCACAGGTTGTTCAATGAATCGCGCCTGTTCCGGCTGATCGTAGACGAAGTGGAGAAGACGCTCGCCCAGGTCGATCTCGACATCGCGCGCGGCTATGCGGACCTCGTGCCCGACGCGCGCGTACGCGAAACGATCTTCGCGCAAATCGAGGCCGAGTATCGCCTCACCACGGAGATGGTGCTGAAAGTGAGTGGCGGCACCGCCGCCGCGGACCGCTTCCCACAGTTTTGCGAGCGGCTCGCGCGCCGGCTGCCGGCCATCAACCTCGTGAGCCGGCAGCAGATCGAGTTGCTGCGTCTGTACCGCTCGGCCAGCGCCGATCAGGAGCGGCGCAGCTATCTGGTGCCGCTCCTGCTCTCCATTAATTGCATCGCATCGGGCTTCGGCGCGACGGGCTAGGGCCGCGCGCCTCCACTATCGAGGAGATTACCCATGAGCTTTACCGCAATCGAACCGGCCACGCCGCGGCTGCACCGCTCGGAGCTTGCTGTGCCGGGCTCCAACCCCGCGATGTTCGAAAAAGCCGCGCGCTCGGCCGCCGACATCATTTTTCTCGACTGCGAAGACGCGGTCGCGCCCGACGACAAGGAGCAGGCCCGCAAGAACATCATCGAAGGGCTGAACGACATCGACTGGGGCGCGAAGACGGTGATGGTCCGCATCAACGGGCTCGATACCCACTACATGTATCGCGACGTCGTGGATATCGTTGAGGCGTGCCCGCGGCTCGACATGATCCTGATTCCGAAGGTTGGCGTGGCGGCCGACGTCTATGCGATCGACATGCTCGTCACGCAGATCGAGACGGCGAAGAAGCGCACAAAGCGCATTGGCTTCGAAGTCCTCATCGAAACCGCGCTGGGCATGGCGAACGTGGAGGCAATCGCGCAATCGAGCCGCCGGCTTGAGGCGATGTCGTTCGGCGTCGCCGACTATGCGGCCTCCACGCGTGCGCGCACGACCGTGATCGGCGGTGTGAACCGCGACTACGGTGTGCTGAGCGACAAGGACGCCAATGGCGAGCGCGAATACTTCTGGAGCGACCAGTGGCACGCCGCGCAAACGCGCATGATGGTGGCATGCCGCGCCTATGGATTGCGGCCGATCGATGGACCGTTTGGGGATTTCAGCGATCCCGATGGTTACGACGCCGCTGCGAAGCGCGCCGCGGTGCTCGGCTATGACGGCAAGTGGGCGATTCATCCCTCGCAGATCGAGCTGGCGAACCGCGTGTTCACGCCGAGCGATGCCGAAGTTTCGCGCGCGCAACGCATCATGGATGCGATGGCTCAGGCGGCGAGAGATGGCAAGGGGGCCGTGTCGCTGGATGGCCGGTTGATCGACGCGGCCAGTATTCGGATGGCAGAGGCGCTGCTTTCCACTGCACGGGCGATCGCGGGCTCAGAGGGCAAGCGCTGAAATTGGACGCCTACGCGTGCGCCGCGACGCTCTGCGCATCAACGCGCACGCGCTCCACCGCGCGCCAAGACTCGATCATCGAGTCGGCGGCGCGGTCGATATCATCCTCGGTGGTAGGCCATGCAATGACCGAAATACGCATTACGCGGCGCTCACGCCACTGTGCGCCGACCGCGAAACATACGCCCGCCTGCTGAATGCCCGCGATCGTGGCGTCCGTGAGCACGTCGCCAAGCGCAACAGGCTCATCCGCACCGAAACGCACGACCACCTGATTCAACTCGACTTCGTTGAGCACCGCAATACCAGGCTCCTCGGCCAGACGACGCGCCAACCGCTGCGCAAGCGCACAATGCCGCTCGATCATCTCCGCGATGCCGCGCCGGCCAAGGGTGCGCAACAGGGCCCACAAAACGAACCCGCGCGCGCGCCGCGACAACTCCGGGGCGTAATGCACGGGGTCGCGCGCGCCGCCGTCTTCGGCGGGCGGGAGGTAGCCTGCGCCGATCGTCATCGCCCGCCGGTGCGCATCGGCGTCGCGCACGAAAGCGCACCCGCACTCGTAGGGCGCCTGCAGCCACTTGTGCGCGTCTGTCGCCCACGAGTCCGCATGCTCGATGCCCTGCGCCAGCGCTTCGCGCGCCGGACATGCCCTCGCCCACAGGCCGAAGGCGCCGTCCAGGTGCAGCCAGCCACCGCGCTCGCACCGCTCGCGCATCAGTGCGGCAATCTCCCCGACGGGATCGAACGCTCCGGTCATGATGTGGCCCGCCTGCGCGATCACGAGATGCGGCCCACGGCAATGCGCGAGCGCGGCGCGCAACGCGTCGATGCGCATGCGCCCCGCGTCATCCGTAGCAATCCTCATGACTGAGCGCTCGCCAAAACCCAGATAGCGTAGCGCGGCAAACACGCTCGCGTGCGCATCGTCGCCGATAAGAACAGCAATGGGCGGCGCGCCGAACAGGCCGTCGGCCTCGACATCCCAGCCCACGCGGCGCAGCAGTGCACCACGCGCCGCTGCGAGGCAGACGAAGTTGCTCATCGTCGCGCCTGTGGTGATGCCCACCGAGCATTCGGGGGGGAGCCGCAGCAGATCGACCAGCCATTGCCCGGCCACCTGCTCGGCCACGGCGGCCGCGGGCGCGCCCTCGTAGCAGCCGGCATTTTGCCCCCAGACGCTCGTGAGCCAGTCGGCCGCGACACCGGCTGGGTGCGAGCCGCCCACGACCCAGCCGAAAAAGCGCGGGCCCGCGGTGCCCATCAAGCCCGGACCGGCCGCGGCGGCCAGTTGCTCGATCACCTCGCTCGCGGGCAGGCCCGCCTCGGGCGCAGGTCCGCCAAACGCGTCGAGCAACGCCGCGAAGCCCGCCGTTGCTGCGGGCGGGCGCGTCGCGCGGGTACGATGAAACGTCAGTGCGTGCCGGTGCGCGGCGTCCAGCGCCGTGCACGCATCATCGTCCGGCATCCTGATCAACTCGGCCACAGCGGCTCCTTTCCCCTGATGACGCCGCGTGGTCGCGCAGCTTGCACCTCGCTAGCGTGCCGGCACCTGCCAGAACGGCTGTGCCGGATGAAACGCCTCGCCCTGCGCGAAACGCTCCGCCGAGCGCAGCGTGTTCTCGATCAGCATGGTGACGGTCATCGGCCCCACGCCGCCGGGCACCGGCGTGATCCACGAGGCGCGCTCGCGCACTGCATCGAAATCGACGTCGCCCACGATGCGCCCATCGGCGAGGCGGTTGATCCCCACGTCGATCACGATCGCGCCTTCCTTCACCATCTCCGCCTTGATGAGCCCCGGCTTGCCCGCCGCTACCACGAGAATGTCCGCGTGGATGGTGTGATGCGCGAGGTCGCGGGTTTTCGCGTGGCAAATGGTGACCGTGGCTTCCTTCTGCAACAGCATCAGCGCCATCGGCTTGCCGACAATATTGCTCGCGCCGACCACCACCACGTTCTTGCCCGCGACTTCGATGCCCGTGGTCTCCAGCAGCAGTTGAACGCCGTAAGGCGTACAAGGCGGAAAGATCGAGTTGCCGACCACGAGCGCGCCAACGTTGTAGAGATGAAAGCCGTCCACATCCTTGTCGACTACGATGCTCTCCAGCACGCGCCGCACGTTGACCTGTGGCGGCAGCGGCAATTGCACGAGAATGCCGTGCGTGGCCGGGTCCAGATTCAGTTCGCCGATGCGCTCGAGCAACTCGGTTTCCGTGCAACTGGCGGGGAACCGGTGCATGAACGAGCGCACGCGGCTCTCCTCGCACGCCTTCACCTTGTTCGCGACGTAGACCTGCGAGGCCGGATTGTCGCCCACCAGCACCACGGCGAGACCCGGCACGACGCCGCGCATGGAAAGCGCGGCGACGCGCTCGCGAAAGCGCGCCCGCAAGCGCCGCGCCAGGTGTTTCCCATCGATGATCTGTGCCGTCATGGCGCGTCAGACCACACCCGGGATCCAGTTGGTGCCGGCGAGCGGCACACGCGCCATCGCCGCTGCCTCGACCGTGAGCGCGACGAGATCTTCGGGCTCCAGGTGATGCACGTTCTGCTTGCCACAGGCGCGCGCGATCGTGGTGAGCTCCATGTTCAGCGTCTTCAGATAATTGCGCAGGCGCTTCGCGCCGACGTCGGGCTGCAGCCGCTCCTGCAACACGGCATCCTGCGTGGTGATGCCCACCGGACACTTGCCCGTGTGGCAGTGGTGGCAATAGCCCGGCGCCGTGCCCAGGTTGGCGTAATCGTCGAGCGCCTGCACGTGCTGGCCGTTCTCGATATACGACGCGCTGTTGCAGCCCAGCGAGACCAGCACGCCCTGCCCGATGGCCACGGCATCGGCGCCCATCGCCAGCGCCTTGGCGACATCGGCGCCGCTACGGATGCCGCCCGAGACGATGAGCTGCACCGTGCCCTTCATGTTGAGGTCTTCGAGCGCATCCACGGCCTGGCGCAACGCGGCAAGCGTAGGAATCCCGACGTTTTCGATAAAGCACGTTTGCGTGGCTGCGGTGCCGCCCTGCATGCCGTCCACCACGATCACGTCCGCGCCCGCGTGCACGGCGAGCTTCACGTCGTTGAAGGTGCGCGTTGCGCCCACCTTCACGTAGATCGGCTTTTCCCAGTCGGTAATCTCGCGCAACTCATGGATCTTGATGAGCAGATCGTCGGGGCCGGTCCAGTCGGGATGGCGGCACGCCGAGCGCTGGTCGACGCCTTCGGGCAGCACGCGCATCTTCGCGACGCGCGGCGAGATTTTTTGCCCGAGCAGCATCCCGCCGCCGCCCGGCTTCGCGCCCTGGCCGATCACCACTTCGATCGCGTCGGCCTTGCGCACGTCGTCGGGATTGAAGCCGTAGCGCGACGGCAGGCATTGGTAAACAAGCGTCCTGGACGAGCGCCGCTCTTCCTGGGTCATGCCGCCGTCGCCGGTGGTCGTGGAGGTGCCCATCTCGGTCGCCGCGCGGCCCAGCGCCTCCTTCACGTTCGCCGATAGCGCGCCGAAACTCATGCCTGCGACGGTGATGGGAATCGCGAGCTCGATGGGCTTTTTCGCGAAGCGCGTGCCCAGCACTGTCTTCGTGGTGCATTTCTCGCGATAGCCTTCGAGCGGATAGCGCGAGAGCGACGCGCCGAGGAACAGCAGATCGTCGAAATGCGGCACGTGGCGCTTCGCGCCGAGACCACGGATTTCATACAGCCCGTGTGCCGCGGCGTTCTGGATATAGTTGATCGTCTTGCGGTCGAAGCCCCAGGATTCTTCGGTGGCCAGTTGCTTCATGTGGATGGGCTTGATTTCCATGGTCGGGATCCTTGGGTCAATATTCCTGGTTCGCGTCGGCGTTCCAGTGATAGAGCGAGCGTGCCGAGGCGATGCGCTTGAAGTCCCTCGGTTCGAAGCCGGAGAATGCGGGGCCTGCCGCGCGCAGCAACTGCGCCACCGCTTCGATGTCAGCGGCAGTCATCGGCTCTTCGCGCGCGTCCGCGCCCAGCGACTTGATATTGCCGCGCACGTACAGCACCGCTTCGTACAATGAATCGCCCAGTGCGTCGCCGGCGTCGCCGCAGACCACCAGCCGACCGGCCTGCGCCATGAATGCGGAGAAGCTGCCGACCGATCCCTTCACGACGATATCGGCGCCCTTGAGCGAGATACCGCAGCGCAGGCCCGCATCGCCTTCGATCACGAGCAGGCCGCCTTGCGCCGACGCACCCGCCGCATTCGACGCGAAGCCCTTCACGTGCACGCGCCCGCTCATCATGTTTTCGGCGACGCCGGTGCTCGCGCTGCCCGCGATGGTCACCTTCGCCTCCTTGTTCATGCCGGCCGCGTAGTAGCCGGCGTGGCCGTCGATCTCGACCTCGATCGGCAGATCGAGCCCGACCGCGATGTTGTGCGCGCCATCGGGGTTCGCGATGCGCACGGCCTGCACGCCCTTGCCGGCGGCGTCCTTGTGCAGGAACCGGTTGAGTTCGGTCACTGACGTGCTTGCCAGGTCAAAGTTCAGACTTTCCATACGTACATCTCCTCGGGAGCCGGTTCGAACACGCTTGCATGTTTGATATCGGGAAGATGCGCCAGCGAGCGGAATTCGGAGGCGATCGCCACGTAATCGTCGGTCTCTGCCACCACCGCGGGCTTGCACGCGAACGGATCGCGAATCAGCGCGAGCTTGTCGGGTGTCCCCATGAGGAACGTGTAGAAGCCGTCGAGCTGCTCGAAGCCCTGTTGCAGCGCCACTTCGAGATCGTCGCCTTCGCGCAGCCGGTATTCGAGGAAGCGGCAGGCGGCCTCCGTATCGTTGTCCGTATCGAAGTGAATGCCGTGCGGTTCGAGCATGCGGCGCACGCCGAAGGGATTCGAGAGCGACCCGTTATGCACGAGGCAGAAGTCCTCGCCGGCCGTGAACGGGTGGGCGCGGTCGGGCGTGACCGCCGACTCGGTGGCCATGCGCGTATGGCCGACCAGGTGCGTGCCTGAAAGGTTCTGGAACGCGTAGCGGTCCGAAACTTCCTTCGGCGTGCCGATATCCTTGTACAGGTCGATGGCGCGGCCCGTGGAGAGGATATGCAGCTTCGGATGCTGCTCGGCGATCCAGCGCTTCGCGGTCTCCGGCGCAGTGCTCACGCTCAGCACCGCATGGTTGCCCTTGGCCTGAACTGAGGCGCCGGCGCCCAGATGTGCGTTCATCTCGTGCACGAGCCCTTGCCAGTTGAAATCAGCGGCTTCTTCCGTGAGGCCGGAATACAGGCTGATCTTGCGGGTGTCTTCGTCCACCGGCTCCGTGAACACGGCCAGCCCTGCCGAATCGGGCCCGCGCTCCGTCATGCCGAGCAGCATGGGCACCATCAGCTCGCCCAGCCGCTCACGCAACGATGGTTGCTTTATAAGTAATCCTACAATTCCACACATGATTAATCTCCTGCACGTATTTCCTGCGTTTCATGGACGGCTGGCGCAGCGACGCCAGCTCAGAAAAATTCGAGGTAGGTCTTCTGCTCCCAATCCGACACATGGCGCATGTATTCGATCCATTCCATGTGCTTGAGGCGGAGAAACTCTGCGCCTGCCGGGCCGAGCGCCTCCATCATGACTTCGTCGCGCTCGAGTTCGCGAAGCGCATCCTGGAGGTTCTGCGGCAAGATGCTGATTTCGCGCTGGCGCAGCTCCTGCGGCGACATCTCGTAGAGATTCAGATTGCACGGCGCGCCGGGATCGAGCTTGTTGTTCACGCCGTCCAGGCCCGCGGCGATCACGGCGGCAGTCGCGAGATAGGCGTTGCACGCGGCATCGGGCAGGCGCAACTCGATGCGGCCACCGGGAATGCGCACCATCGACGAGCGGTTGTTGTCGCCGTAGCTCACGTAGGCCGGCGCCCACGTGGCGCCGGTCAGCGAGCGGCCCACCACGAGACGCTTGTACGAGTTGACCGTGGGCGCGCAAATGGCCGCGAGTGCCGCCGCATGCTTGAGCAGGCCGGCCGTCCAGTGATAGGCGAGCTTCGAAAGCCCGAGCCCGCGCTCGTCGTGCTTGTCGGCGAAGAGGTTGCGCTCGCCGTCCGAGATCGACATGTGCATATGCATGCCGTTGCCCGGCCGGTTCGAGAACGGCTTGGGCATGAACGAGCAAATCAGGCCGAGCTCGTTGGCGATCTCCGCAGCGGCCATCTTGAAGAACACGTATGAATCGGCGGATTTCAGGCAGTCCGAGTAGGTGTAGTTGATTTCGAACTGGCCGTTGGCGTCCTCGTGGTCGATCTGATAGACGTCGATGCCAGCCTTGATCAGCGACTCGGTCAGACGCTCGAGAAATTCGCGCGAGCGCGAGAGCCCCTTGTAGTCGTAGCACGGCTTGGGCAGCGCATCGGAGGCGTCGCACGGCACGATGCGGCCATCCTCGGCGCGCCGCAGCAGCGAGAACTCGGGCTCCAGCCCGGTGTTCAGGATCCAGCCGTGCTCCTGCAAGCGGGCGACCTGCTTTTTCAGCGTCACGCGGCTCTCGAACTGCCACGGCTCCTTTTTCACGTAGCCGTCGCAGGCAATGCGGGCGTAGCCCGGCTGCCACGGCATGAGCGTGAGCGTGTCGAGATCGCCCACCGCCATGAAGTCCGGCCCTTGCGGATCGATGCCGAGGCCCCATACCGCGAAGCCGGCGAAACCCGCGCCATCGGTCAGGATGAGGTCGAGGTGGGCAGCGGGCACGGACTTCGTCTTCGCGACGCCGTGAATGTCGACGAATTGCGCGAGTATGTACTTGACGTCGTTATCTGCGAGGAACTGCTTGGCTTCTGCGGGTGTCATGTCGATTGTCCTCAAGCGTCGTGATGCGGTGTCGAGAAAACGCCCGGCGCCTGCTTGCGCCGGATGCTTTCGCCCGGGGTGCCAGATGAGCCTGATAAGCCTGATGCAGGCCTGGTGAGTTAGCTGCTGGCCTGGTGCGATGGTGCCTGGTCGATTGCGTCGATCACGGCGAGACCGACCGGCCCGCCTCCCAATTCGGCAGCGATGCCGGCAAGGGTTTCCCACAAGTACACACCGTATGTCCCATCGGCCCACAGACGGTAGTACGGACGGCCCAGCCGCTCGCCCGGCAGGACGGTGACGGCGACCCCCGCCATCGAAGTCAGCACGACGGGTCGGGTTGCGAGGTCCAGCGCGCGAAAGTTGACGTTGCAGGTCTGCAGCAGCAATTCGTCGATCGCCTCGCCGCACAGCACCAGCGCCAGGTCCTGGCGCAGCACCGGATAGACCCGCAGCGCCGGCTCGCGATGGGCCAGCTTTGACGACGCGCGGCCGCTCATGCCGTCCTCGATCAGATACTCGGTGAGGCCCAGACGCGCGATCAGCCCGCCGCTCGCGAGCGGCGCCCATGTGTTGGGCTGGGGCAGCGCGGGCAAGCCCTGCTCCGCGAGCCAGGCGGCCACGCCCTGGCCCTTGAAGCCCATGCGGGACAGGTGCGAGACATCCGCAATGCCCGCGTTGCGTGCGCGCGCTTCGTCGTTCGCGCCGTGGCGCTCGACGATCTGCATGTTCTCGACCGTGCTCCACCGTGCTTCAGCGGCGTGTTGGGCGTCGCGTATGGGACTCGTGCGCAGCGGGAAATTTGCTGCGCCTGCCAGGTTCGATGCGCTCATGCGGTCTCCTCCCTCGGTGCGGCGGCGTGCGCGGGTGCGGCGTCTTTCTGGCGCAGGTTTTCTGGGTCGTAGAACGGCGTGGGCACCACCGTGGCCGACACCATGGTGCCGTCGCTCAGGCGAAAGCGCAGTTGCGTGCCCGGTTTCGCCATCGCGGGCCGCACGAACGCGAGGCCGATCGTCTTGTTCAGCGTCTCGCTCCACGACACGCTCGTCACGCGGCCTGCGATCTCCTTGCCTTCGATGGCGAGGTGGCACTCGCGCAAGGCGTCGTTCTTCACGCCATCATCCAGCGCGAAGCCCACGAGGCGTTGCTGCTGCGCCTGGCTGTCGATGGCCTGCAAGCTGCGCTGGCCGACGAAGAACGGCTTGTCCATCTTGACTGCCCACTCCATGGCGGCATCGCGCGGCGTCGTCAGGCCGTCGGTGTCCTGGCTCACGATCACGTGGCCCTTCTCCAGCCGCAAGAGCCGCTGCGCCTCCACGCCAAACGGACGGATGCCGAATTCCCTACCCGCTTCATAAAGCGCGTTCCACAGCGCCGGGCCATATTCGGCGGGAACGTGAATCTCGTAGCCCCATTCGCCGACGAAGCCCACCCGCATCAGCCTGGCCGGCACGCGGTTGGCGCCCAGCGCGATGCCCGTCACGCGGATGCCAAGATACGGAAATGCTTCGGATGACAAATCAAGGTCGACCAGCTTCGCGAGCACGGCGCGCGAGTATGGACCCGCGAGGTTGATGGCCGCGTAGGCGCCCGTCACGTTGACGATGCCGCAATCGAGCCCCCAGATCGTGTTCAGGCGCGAGAGTTCGCGGTAAATCGCCGCCGCACCCGAGGTCGTGGTCGTGAAGTAGAATTGATCGTCGGAGAGGCGTGCGATCACGCCATCGTCGATCACCACGCCGGCTTCGTCACACATCAGCGCATAGCGCGTCATGCCGGATTTGAGCCCCGCGTACTTCGACACGTAGACGCGTTCGAGAAACTGCGAGGCTTGCGGCCCGCGCGCTTCGAGCTTGCCGAGCGTCCCCACGTCGATCATGCCCACGCCGGTGCGCACCGCCTGCACCTCTTCCTGGATGCAGCGCGCGCGATCCTTGCCCGCCACCGCGTAGTACTCGGGCCGCTGCCAGACTCCGGCCGGCATCCACTTCGCGCCGAGGCGCTCGTGCTGCGCGTGCATCGGCGTGCGGCGCTCGGGATTGAAGCCGCGCCCGGCAAGCAGCGCCATCGGCACCGGATGAAAGAACGGGCGCGCCGTGGTCGTGCCCACTTCCTGCGGCGCCTTGCCGGTCAACCGTGCGAGCACGCGCAGCCCATTCATGTTCGAGTGCTTGCCCTGGCTCGGGCCCATGCCGTTGGTCGAAAAGCGCTTGAGCAGCTCGATGTTGTCGAAGCCTTCCTGCACGGCGTTTTCGAAATCCTTCAGTTGCAGGTCTTCGTCGAAGTCGACGAAGTTCTTGCCCGCCGGATGCGCCACGATCGGCCACGCATGCGAGGGCGATTCGGGTTCGCGCGCGATCGCTGTGCTGCGCGAGTCGGGCGCGCCCCCCAGCAAGCCGACATGCGCGGCCGCAAGCGCGCCTGAACGGCGACCGTCCTGCAGCTTGCTCTCGAAGGTGTACACGCCGTTCACGCGGCCGCACGCGAATACGCCTTCGGGCAACTTATCGGGTACGAACTGCTCCACGCCCGTGTCGTAGCGCATCGCCGTGCCCGCCTGGTAGAGCAGATTGGCAGCCGGCGCCCAGCCCACGCTCATCAGCAGCGTGTCGCATTCGATTTGCCGGGTGCGGTCGACCGGGGCAGTCATGCCCGCGGGCGGCATCGCACCCACGCGCACGGCCGCAAGCCGCTTGCCTTCCGTGTCGGGCACGGCCTCGACCACGCAGCTCGAGCCGAGAACCTCCACGCCGCGCACCTCCAGCTCGCGGGCGAGCACGCCGCAGCCATGTGTCGCGCGCAGGTCGATCAGCGCCTTCACCTTGATGCCGCGCTCCAGCATGTCGAGCGCCGCGCGATAGCCATCGGCGTTCGCGGCCAGCACGACCGCGCGCTGGCCCGGCGCCACGCCGTAGCGCCACGCGAGCCGCTGCGCCGCCGAGGCGAGCATCACGCCAGGCAAGTCGTTATTGCGGAACACAGCGGGCTGCTCGAACGCGCCGCTTGCCACCACAACCGCCTTCGCGCGCATCTTGGTGATGCGATCCGGTTCGACGAGCGGGACCCAGTGGTCCGCATAATAAGCCGCGGCCAGCGTGCGATTGAACATGCGTACGCGCGGATGCGCACGAACCTGGGCTTCGAGCGCGCGCACGGCTTCCAGGCGCTCCATGTCGCCGCCGGCCTGATACGTGCCGCTGCCGCCCGAGCGCGCATTCTCGTCGACGATCACCACGTCCGCGCCCTGCTGCGCCGCCTCCAGCGCCGCCATCAGACCCGAGGGCCCCGCGCCGATCACCAACACGTCGCAGAACCCGTAGCGCTTGGGCGTGCGCACGTGCGGCGCCTTGAGGTCGACCACGCCAAGCCCGGCCATCTTGCGGAACATGCGCTCCCAGCGCGGAAACCAGCGCTTGCTGTAGAACGCCTTGTAATAGAAGCCAACCGGCAGGAACGGCGCGAGCTTGCCCATCCAGCGGTTACGGTCGTTGGCCACGCCGCCCGTGGTGTTGACCGCGTGCCAGTTCGCACCGGCGATCAGCTCGGTCACGTCGGCGCGCACGTTCAGGCGCGCGCCATCCTGGAACATCGCGTTCACGTCGTGGTTCGCGAGCGAGAGCACGCCGCGCGGGCGGTGATACTTGAAGCTGCGCCCGAGCACCGAAACCTCCGACGCCCATAGGGCGCTCGTGATCGTGTCGCCTGCAAAGCCCGTGTAACGCTGCCCTTCGAAGCCGAATTCGATCTGCTGGCTGCGATCGATCCATTCGCCTGCATGCGGTGCCAGACGCATTTACGCCTCCTCGTCATTCAGATACGTGCGGATGACACGATCCTTCGCGGTGTCACGCTCGGCGATGAACCAGGTGTTGCTCGGGGTATGGCACCACCACTCCTTCTTCACGCCGGCAGCGCCGTTGCGGCAGTACACGTAGTCGGCCCATTCGTCGTCGCTCGCTTTTGCCGGGTCCGGCATCGCGCGCATTTCGCCCCAGTAGACGAACTCCGAAACGGGCCGCGCGCCGTTCACAGGACAGGTCATGATCTTCATCGTCGTGTTCTCCGCTCAGTGTCCGACCGATGCTGCGCCCTTCTCGCCCGTGAGCGCATAGCGGCGGAAGCGATCGAGCGTGAAGCCGTTGATCAGCTCATGGTTCGTATCGTTGGCAACGGTGTACGACATGGTCTTGCCGCACACCGGCGTGGCCTTGAAGCCCCACGTGCCCCAGCCGGAGTCCAGATAGAAGCCCTCCACCGGCGTCTTGCCCATGATGGGCGCGAAGTCCGGCGTCATGTCCGCCATCCCCGCCCACTGGCGCATGACTTTCGCGGTCGAGAGGAACGGGAACATCTCGAGCATGTGCGCCGTGAGCCCTTCCACGAAATCGAGCGTCGAGCGCGTGGCATGCAGCTCGTAGGGGTCGAGCGAAGCGCCCATCACGAGCTCGCCACGCGCCGACTGGCTGATGTAGACATGCAGGCTCCCCGAAACCAGAATCGGATTGAGCCAGGGCTTGAGCGGCTCGCTCACCATCGCCTGCAGCGGATGGATGAAGATGGGCGTGCGCAGCCCGACCATGTCGGTGATGCGCGGCGTGGAGCCCGCCACCGCGCACAGCACCTTGTTGGTCGAGATATAGCCCCGCGAGGTTTTTACGCCCTTCACCTTGCCGCCCACCACGTCGATGCCCAGTACTTCGGTTTGCTGATGAATCTCGACGCCGCGCTGGTCGGCGCCGCGCCCATAACCCCATGCCACGGCGTCGTGGCGCGCGACCGATCCCGGCGCGTGATACAGCGCACCGAGGATGGGCGCCACGCCGCCGCACGAGAGGTCGATCATCGGCGCGGCCTCTTTGACCTCTTTCGGGCCGACCACCTCCGAGTCCACGCCGAAGTGCTTGTTCACCTCCGCGCGCCAGCGCATCGTGCGCATGGCCGAATCCGTATGGGCGAGCGTGTAGTGGCCGCGCGTCGAATAAAACAGGTTCAGGTCGAAGTCCTGCGAGAGGTCCTCCCACAGCTTGACCGATTGATCGTAGAACTTCACGCCTTCGGGCGTCAGGTAGTTCGAGCGGATGATCGTGGTGTTGCGGCCCGTGTTGCCGCCGCCGATATAGCCTTTCTCCAGCACCGCCACGTTCTTGATGCCGTGCTCACGGGCGAGGTAGTAGGCGCTCGCGAGCCCGTGGCCACCCGCGCCGATGATCACAACGTCATAAGAACTGCGCAAAGTGTCATGCCGGGTGAACATCCTCGGCTCAGGGTGCTTCTTCGACATGGCAAAACGCACGAGACGCCACGGCATGGCTCACTCCTTGTTCTCATCCGCGCGCACAGCGGCGCGCGGGCAAACCGGGTTGGACAGCAGGGCTGCTTTTAGCGCAGAACGATCGTCTTGTTGCCGTGTATCAGCACGCGGTCTTCGAGGTGGTAACGCAAGCCTCGGGCCAGCACCGCTTTTTCGATGTCGCGGCCAAGACGCACGAGATCGTCGGGCCGGTCGGAATGGCGCACGCGAATCACGTCCTGCTCGATGATCGGGCCTTCGTCGAGATCTTCCGTCACGTAATGGCAGGTTGCGCCGGTGAGCTTCACGCCCCGCGCATACGCCTGGTGATACGGTTTCGCGCCAACGAAGCTCGGCAGGAACGAATGATGAATATTGATGATGCGGCCCGGATATGCCGCGCACAGCTTGGGCGACAGCACCTGCATGTAGCGCGCGAGCACCATGGTGTCGGCGCGCGCGTCCTCGAACAGGCGCTGCACCTGGTCGTAGGCCTGCTGCTTGGTGTCCGGCGTGACCGGCACGTAATGAAACGGAATGCCATGCCATTCGACGAAGCTGCGCCACGTTTCATGGTTCGAGATCACACACGGAATCTCGATGTCGAGCTCGCCCGCCTTCCAGCGCGCGAGCAGGTCGTAGAGGCAATGCTCGAGCTTCGAAACGAGGATCACCACACGTTTTTTCTGCGAATGATCCGTCACCTTCCAGTCCATCGAGAACTCGCGGCCGATGCGGCCAAAGCGCTCGCGAAACGTCTCGAGGCTGACCGGCAGCGAGTCGGTGGCGATCTCGTGGCGCATGTAAAAGCGCTTTTCGATTTCGTCGGCGTGGTGAGTCGCCTCGATGATCAAACCGTGATGCTCGGCAATGAACGCGCTGACGGCAGCGACAATGCCGATCCGGTCGGGGCATGACAACGTCAGTGTAAAGCGGCGCGTTTCTGACATGAGGGGCACCCATTTCTCGACAGGATTGAACGTGGATTAAAAGTAATCAGCGGAATTTCACTTGTCAACGCCAATAAACTTTTTTTCCTGCCACGAACCCAATCAGGGGTATAGCCCACTGGGTAAGCACTACCCTTCTGGGGGTAGAAAAATGCGAGCCGTCCGCTGCCGCGCGCTACATGTCGCCTGCGCGCTGGCGTTGCACGAAGTACTCGCGGCGATATCGCGAGACCGCGTAGGCGTCGAGCACCGCAATCGCATAGACAAAGATGCCGCCCGCGTGACGGCCGGCGAACGATCGCCCGGGCGCGGCGAGTTGCAGCGTCACAAAGCCCAGCAACAGCATGAAGAACACCATGATGAGCGCACGCCTCGGCATGCGGTTGAGAACCTGCCCTGCGCCCGGCAATACCGCCGCGGCGGCCAGCACGACCCAGGGGTGCAAAGGGCGGCGCACGACTGGATCCGGGGGCCGCTTTGAGGCTTTCTCGACGGCTTCTCCGGTTGCTTCGTCAACACGTTTCTGCGCTGCTTCGATTTCGTGCGCTTGCATGCTCGCCTCCTTGCATCAGATCGGCGCATACGGCCGTCGCGCGCTCGAGCAGCGACTCGAGCAGCGCCACGCTCACGTGCGCCCCATGAAACGTCGCGCGGCGCAGCACCAGGTATTCGCTGCGATCCGCCGCCTGAACCTGATAGACGATGCGCACGCCGCGCGGCATCACGACCAGCTCTTTCGAGCGCGGGTCGGAGAACAGTGTCCTCACGTGCGGATCGAGTATGCGCAGCGGCAATTCGGATGCCTCGCGATCCGACTTGAGCGAGGTATGGCCCGGCCAATCGCGCGGGAGCGGGACGCACCGCGGCAATGCATCGGCGTCTGACCAGAATTCGACGTTCGCCCTGCGCGCCAGCAGATCGAACGTTCCGGCGACGGGCAAGTTCTGCCTCACCGATACGGTCAGCCAGAGCGACGGCACCTGCCGGAACACGACCTGATCCACGATGGGTTCGATCCTGACGCTATGCTCGCGATACGAGCCCGTGAGCACGGGAAAGGCGACGTCGTCCTGGGTCAAGGTGGCGTGATCGAAAAGCGCGAAGCACCCATCGAACAGCTTGCGGCGTCGCGTCCTGAGCGATTCGCGCGCGCGTCGATTGAGGATGGCGAGTGTCAGCGCAAATACCGCGACGAATACGGCAGTCAATACGGCAGAAAACGCCGTGGCAGGAGCGCTGCCTGCGAGCCACATGACGGAACCCTCCCTATACGAATGCGGCGCGGGCGGTATGACCCGCCCGCGCCGCTGCCACGGCTAGCGTCGATTTCAATGCCCGTCAATAGTCCCTCGGCCGCGGCCAGTTCATCGTGAACTGGTCGCCACGCTTGACGTATTTGTAGCGATGCAGCGCGAACCAGATCGACGCGACGATATAGAACGCCATGATCGACAGCAGCGAGGCGCCATAGCCGAGATAGGTGGCGAAATAGGTCGCGGAGCACAGGCAGGCCAGCACGATCGCCGGGATCGGATGAAACGGATGGACGTAACCTCGATTGATGCTGCCAAGCGGCCATTTGCGACGAAACTTCACGATGTTGATCGACATGAACGTATAGCCGAGCAGCCCGGACAGGATGGAAAACGTAATGACCTGATCGAGCAAGCCGGTGAATGCGAACGAGATCGCAATCGGCACCAGAAAGATGATCGCGCGGTATGGCGTGCGATAGCGCGGATGCACCGCGCCGAACCACATCGGCATATAGCGGTCGCGTGACATCGAAAACCAGGCGCGCGAGGCGTCGTTGATACATCCGTTGGCCGATGCGATGGCCGAGAACAGCGTGCCCACGAACAGCAGCGTTTGCAGCCCCTTGTTGCCCGTGAGGCGCGCAGCGTCGTAGAGCGGCGTCACTGCCTGGCCGAGATACTCCCACGGCATGAGCCCGGTGGCGACATACCAGGTCAGTGCGGCGGCAATCAGCAGCGTGATCATCCCGCACATGGTTCCGAGCGGAATCGAGCGTCCTGCCGAGCGCACCTCCTCGGCGGCCTGGCAGGTGCCTTCGATGCCCAGGTAGTACCACATGCCGAACTGCAGCGCGGCGACCACGCCGAGCCAGCCATACGGCAACTGCGTCAGCAACTGATGATGGAGCAGGACCTGGCCCGGATTCCACGGCTGCACGCCGAAGAACAGCACGACGATGGCGAGAAAGGCAATCGCCGTGATCACGAAATTGACCGTGAGCGTGACGAACACGCCGCGGTAATTGAGCCACGCGAGAAAGGCAATCGTCAGGAGCGCGAACGGGCGCGAGTCGACGGCATAACCCGAATCCGCCGCCACGGCCTTGATGAGGTCGCCCACCACGAGCGCGTCGGCCGCTTCCAGCATCGTATAGGCCATCACCAGATAGAGGCCTACGTTGAACGCCATGAGCGGCCCGATGATGTGCTTCGCCTGCGTGTACTGGCCGCCGGCCGCCGCGACTGTCGAGGTCACTTCGGAGTCGATCATGGCTACGCAGGTGTACAGCAGCCCGATGATCCAGCAGGCGATCAGTGACCCATATGCACCGCCTTTGGCAACCGAGAAGTTCCACCCCATGAACTCGCCCACGAGCACGATGCCCACGCCGAGCGCCCACACGTGAATCGGTCCCAGTACTTTCAGGAGGGCAATGCGCTCTCCGGACTGTCCTGCCGTTGCTGCGTCGCTCATGCACCGCTCCTGTACAGATTGGCTATCCAGACGGGTTGAGGCGGATCCGTCGCGGGGGTTATCGCGTGGGTTACTCGCTGCCTTCGGTCGAACTCATCAGGAAATCGTCGTCGTATGTGCGGGAGACCCGCAGCGCATCGACAAGAATCCACGCAAACAGCAGGATTGCGAGCGCCCAGGCGGCATGACTCAGCAATGACCAGAAGTTCATGGCGTCACTCTCCGAATTTTTCCGCGATCACCTGTCGATACTGCTTCTCTGACACGCGCAGCACGAATACGAAATAGCCGACGATCACGAGCGCCGTGACGATCAGTGAGCCCGGCTCCACTACGTAGTCGAACCGGGTGGTGATGATGGGCTTGGCCTGCCCGGCGTTGTAGCCGAGCTTCTGCCACTGCGCCTGCATGGTGGGATTCTGGCCCAGCGTCTGCCACGACACCTGGCTGGTCGCGGCCTGTGCCTGATCGGGCTGCTTGTCCGGCACCTTGAGCAACAGCGGCCCGAGCAGGCTGCAATACACGAGCACCAGCAGAAACAGGCTATCCACCAGCTGCCCGAAGCCCTTCTGCACAGGGGGAACATATACGGATGCCATGACGAGTTTCCTCTTCGGTCGGCATTGCGTTGTGTGGTCCAGCGGCGGGGAAGTCAGGCGAGCACTTCTTCTTGCTCGCTGTCGCGAAGCGCCGCCTTGCGCAGACGGTTCTCGTCGAGATGGTGGATGTCCAGACCGTAAATATGGTCCTTGTCTTCCTTGTAGTGCCGCACCATCGCCGTCACCGACGCGGTATTGAACACGACCACGCCGGTGGCGCCAACCGTCAGCGCAATCCGGACCCCAGGATCCGCCACCGACATGCTCACCGCAAAGTAGACGAAGCCCAGCGCAACCCATAGCGCAAGCAATGCGGTGCCTGCCATCCAACGGTCCCGGGCAAACATGCTGTCGATGCGCTTTCTCAAGCGGTAACTCATGCTCAATCCCTCCATCAGTCACGGCGAAACGATTGGGGAATTTCGACCGATCTGGTCGAGTTTCCCTTTCGGAACCAAAGTTTCACCGTGGTATTTATTGTGGATGGAGCCCCGAGTGTCAATACTGTTTTTGTAGGTAGATAGAGACCCTGGGTGGCCGCACGCCCGGTATCGGCCTGGAAGTGCGAGCTAGCCGGTATTGCGCAGCGCTTGCGCGGACCGTGTGAAGTGCCGCATCAGCGTCGCCGCGACGTCGTCGTCATAGCCGAGTTGCGCGATGGCTTTGCGCATGCACGTCAGCCACGCCTCGACCTCCGCCAGCCCGATCTCGATGTGCGCGTGCATGGTACGCAGATTCGCGTGCCCCATGCGCTCGAGGTAGTAATGCGGGCCGCCGAAAAAGCCCGAGAGAAATTCGAACTGCGCCTGCCTGACATGGGCGAGGCCAAAGCCCTTCAAATGCAGCGCGTGAATGCGCGCGCCTTCGGGATCGGTTTCGATGATGTCGTAGAACGTCTCGACAAGGCGCGCGAGCGCGGCCTCGCCGCCTATCATCTCATGCACGGTCGGGGCGCGTTGGTCCGCTGCTCGATGTCTTGTCTCCACGATTTCCTCGGATTCATAGTGTCCCGATACCGGGTGATGCCTGCGCGAAGCATAGACAACGGTGCGCGGCCGCCGCGTCTCCCCTAAGGGGTAGAAGCGGGTAGAAGCGCGCTACCCATTGCCGCCATGCCGCGCCTGCACCGTGCGCCCGGCGCGTACGGGCGCATCGCGCCTACCCCATGGGGGATACCTACTACGAATCATTGATGAAGCACTTTTGGTCGTCGATGCTCGGCGCATTGATTCGTGGTTCAACTTCTCCTCGTCCATGGACACTTGCCGATTCGACGATTTCGTTGCTGGACGTGCGCTCGTCATGCGCGGCCCGCACTCGCGGATCACGGCCCTCAATCGCCGCGAGTTCGCGGGGGCGATGCAGGAAATCGACACGGCGCGCGCGCGAGGACACTGGATTGCCTTGATCGCCGATTATGAGGTGGGGTATTGGCTCGAGCCGTCATTGCATGAACGCAGCAATGAGGAAGACGCACAGCAAGCGCCGCTGACCGCGCTCGTTTTCGACGATGCGAATGAAGCGCCATCGTGCGAGGCCCTCGCGAACGATGCGCAAAGCGAGATCATCTCGATCACGCCACGCATCGGCAAGCATCGCTATATGGAGCAGGTGACCGAGATCCGCAGCCTGATCGCCGCGGGCGAGGTTTATCAGATCAACTATACGTTTCCGCTCGACGTGAGCATGCGCGGCGATACCGGGGCGCTCTACCGGCGTCTGGCCAGCGCGAATCCGTCTGCGCATGCGGCGTATATCGAAGACGGCGATCGCCGGATTCTTTCGTTTTCTCCGGAACTGTTCCTTAAGCACAGCGACGGCAAGCTCACGACACGGCCCATGAAGGGCACCGCGCCGCGCGATCCCGATCCCGGGCGAGACGACCGCTTTGCTGCGCAATTGCAGGCGAGCACGAAGGACAAGGCCGAGAACCTCATGATCGTCGATCTCCTGCGCAACGACCTCGGGCGCATTGCGCGCACCGGTTCGGTCGCGGTGGAGAACCTGTTCGCGCTGGAACGATACGCAACGGTCTGGACGCTCACCTCGACGATCACCGCCGATATCGGCGAGCCGAATCTCGAACACATCCTGCGCGCGCTCTTTCCGTGCGGTTCGGTCACCGGCGCGCCGAAGATTGCCGCGATGCGCCACATCCGCCGCCTCGAAATCGCGCCGCGAGGCGTCTATTGCGGAAGCATCGGATGGCTCGCGCCAGATGGCCGGTTCTCGATGAACGTCGCCATACGCACCCTCGTTCTCGATCGCAGCGGCGAGGGCGTGTACTGCGTGGGCGGCGGCATCGTCATGGATTCCGACCCGTCGCGCGAGTGGGAAGAATGCAAGTGGAAGTCCCGCATCATCGGTTCATGGTGAATGTTTCGCCGCCGTCGTTCGCATCACCGGCGAGCTATCAATGCAGTTCTGTACGGGTTCCGGGCGCCCGACGAAACTCCAGCACCAGTACGAACTCCCCTGTCTCGCCCGTCAAATCAGGAGCCAACGCTAGCTCATGAACAAGCACCTTCCTTGCGCCGCGCTCGCGGCACTTTTCGTGGCCGGCCACGCCCATGCGCAGAGCAGCGTCACGCTCTATGGCGTGATCGACGACGGCTTGAACTACACGTCGAACGCGCGTGGCCATAGCGCTTACGCCATGGTCAGCGGCGACTCCAACGCGTCGAATTTCGGGTTCAAGGGCGTCGAGGATCTTGGCGGCGGTCTTTCGGCCATCTTCACCCTCGAAAACGGCTTCAATGTCAACAACGGCGCATTGAGCATGAACGGCACGCTTTTTAGCCGCCAGGCATTCGTCGGGCTCAGTTCAGCGAACTATGGCACGTTCACGTTCGGACGCCAGTACGACGCAATCGTCGACATGTGGAGCCCATTCACGGCGGCGGGCAACACCATCGGCGACCTCGCATCGCATCCGTTCGACAACGACAACGCGGACCAGGACTTCCGCTTCAACAACGCGGTCAAATATGTGAGTCCGACGTTCGCCGGGTTTCAGGCAGAAGGCGTGTATGGGTTCAGCAATGCCACCAACTTCGCCAACAACCGCGCTTATAGCGCGGGGATCAGCTATGGCGCCGGCCCTTTCTCGGCCACGGTGGCCTACACGCGTCAGTCCAACGGCAACTTGAACAGCACCGGCGCGGTGGGCGGCGACGGCGTCTTCACCGCCGCGCGCCAGCAGAATATCGGCGCGGGCGTGAAATGGACCTTCGGCGACGGTTCGAACATCGGCCTTGCCTATTCGCATGTCGACGTCTATGACCCAACCGGCAACGCCTATGCGCCCGACATCGGCACGCAAGCGTGGTCGTCGTGGAAGTTCGACAACGTCGAAATCAACGGTCAGTACTTCATCGATCCTGCGCTGTCCGTCGCCGCCGCCTACACCTTCACGCACGGCAACCTCAAGGAGACGGCGAGCGGATCGAGTCCGAACTGGCACCAGGTCGCGCTGGCGCTGAACTATTCGCTCAGCAAGCGGACCTCGGTCTACGCGCAAGGCGCTTATCAGCACACGAACGGCAAGACGGGCACCGATCTCGATGCGGCACACATTGTCGGTGCAGCGGACCTCTCTTCGAGCGAGAACCAGGCTGTGGTCCGCATCGGCTTTCTGCATCGCTTCTAATGCAATCCTGATGGATATTCGAAGCATTGCCAGGCACTGCGCGTGTGGCGAGCGCCGCTACCACGTTGGGCATACCCCCTCTTCTGGATAGCGGCCCCAACTGCGTTCGTCAAAAATGCAGGTTAAGGAAACTGCGTGCGCCGGCAGTATCGAAGACTGCCGGCGCTGCGCGGTTCGCCAATCCCTCATCGCTACTTTACGGAGCGTTATCCATGGCAAATTCATGGCGTATTTCGGCACTCGCGGACCGTCATCGCGCGCTGGGTTCCAACCTGGAAGACTGGAACGGCATGGGCATGGCATGGAGCTATGCAGCGGATCTCGCGGACCATCACGAGGCTATCCGCACCAAGGCGGGCCTCATGGATGTTTCGGGCCTGAAGAAAGTTCATTACGTCGGCCCGCACGCCGAGAGTTTGCTGAACTGGGCGACCACGCGCGACATCAGCAAGCTCTACCCGGGAAAGTCGGCCTACGCATCCATCCTCAACGAAGACGGCAAGTTCATCGACGACTGCATCGTCTACCGCACCGGCCCGAACGCCTTCATGGTCGTGCATGGCGCAGGCACCGGCTACGAACGGCTTGTGCGCTCCGCCGTGGGCCGTCAGGTTGCCGTGCTGTTCGACGACGACTTGCATGACCTTTCGCTGCAAGGGCCGGCCGCTGTGGACTTCCTTGCCGAGCATGTGGCTGGCATACGGGAACTGCCCTACTTCCACCATATACAGACGCGCCTTTTCGGCCGGCCCGTCACCATCTCGCGCACCGGTTACACGGGCGAGCGCGGCTACGAAATTTTCTGCAAGGCCGTGGATGCGCCGCTGATCTGGGACACGATCCTCGCCAAAGGCAAGGGCTTCGGCATCATTCCCTGTGCGTTTGCGGCGCTCGACTGGCTGCGCGTGGAGAGCTATCTGCTGTTCTATCCCTACGATAATTCGGAAACCTGGCCATTCAGCGACGAGAAAGCCGGAGACACGCTGTGGGAACTGGGCCTCGACTTCACCGTGTCACCGGGAAAGACGGAGTTCTGCGGCGCCACCGAGCATTTCCGTCTCGCCAATAAAGAGCGCTTCAAGATCTACGGCGTCGATGTCAGTGCGTCGCGCGCCACCGCGGCAGGCGACACGTTGTGGCAAAACGGCCGCAAGGTTGGCGTCATTACCTGCGGGATGTACTCGCGGCTCACGAAGCGCTCTCTCGCGATCGCACGCGTGGACGTGGACCAGGCACGCGACGGTATCGCGCTGGAAGTCAGGGGCAGTATCGAGACGCGCGGCGTGACGGCCGCTCTGCCCTTCGACGACCCTGAGAAGAAGAAGCGCACTGCGTTGGGATGATGGCCGGTCGCCAGGCCGGCGTGGTAACGCGAAGACCGCAAAAAAATGAACCGCACCGAAACGAGTGTCCTCGTCAAGCGGGTCGCGCAGGGCCGCGACCCGCAGGCCGCTCTGTCACTGTACGAGCACAGCATTGCAGCCGGACACAAGCGGATCGCTTTGCTGCGCTATATGGATGCGCGTGATTTGTGCGTGCCAATGACGCAGCAGCATCATGCCTACGCGTGCGCCGTCGCGAACACCCTTAGCGACGGCGAGATGGCGGCCATCGCTCAGCAGGCGCTGAAACGCAGCCGGGAACGCAGGGCGCGATGAGCGCGCCTGAATATACGCGGACGAGAACCGATCTCAGACGTCAGGGGCAATCTTCCTGCGTAACGAGACGAAGCGCTCCAGCACATTGTCGCCGAAGAGCGGGTCGGGACCGGCTGGCACCGCCGCGGCTACCTCAGCCCAGTCCTCTTCGGTCAATGCCTGAGCTGCGCTGGCCATGATATCGCGCTCCTCAGAGAAGATATGGTGGCGGTAGTACACAAGATAGGTAGCCGTGGCCGCCTCGAGATCCGCCCTCGGCGCCAGTACATCTGCCGCTGCGTCATTCAGGCGATTGAAGAGTTCTTCTCCAGCCGTGGCAATCACGCGATGCTCTTGCAGAAGCCGGTTCACTATCAACCGAGTCCCGGGATTGCGTTCGACGAGCCGCGCATAGGCAACGTCCTCCGGGGGGTGATGATAACGATCCGAGTAGTCTCGCAGATAGTAAAGGATATCGCTCATAAGAGCGTAGTCCGAAGTCTCTCCCAGATGGAAGGCCCCCACCTGTTCGTCCAGCAGATCCAGTAGCCGCACAAAATTGACGTGATCGGCGTGCCACCTGGCAAGTGCATTGATCATGAAGATCCCCTTCTATGCAAATCATGTGTGCGATAAGCCATCGCTCGCGCGCGGCCGGGCACGGCCAGAAACGCCTCGTCATCGGCCTGCGCGCCCACTACGAGGCGAACCAGATCGGCCAGCGAGCGCACCTGCATCTTCTCCATCACGCGTGCACGGTGGATCTTGATGGTCTTCTCTGCTGCGCCCAGTTCGTCTGCAACGAGCTTGTTAGGGCGGCCTTTGACCACCAGCGCCATGACCTCGCGTTCGCGCGGGGTCAGCCTGTCGACGCGGCTCTGAATCTCAGCACGCTCCTTGCGGCGTGCAAATAGCTGGCAGGCGCGCTCGACGGCGCGCGCTGTGGCGTCGAGAAGGGTCAGCGCATCGACTGGCTTCGCCAGAAAATCGGTCGCGCCCGCCTTCATCGCGGCCACAGCGGTGGTCAAGTCACCGTGCGCGGAGATGAACACGATCGGCACGATGCCGTCGAGCCGACGCTGCAATTCGATGCCGCTCGAGTCCGGCAACTCGAGATCGAGCAGCAGGCAAGCAGGCGAGTTCTCCAGGTCTACGTCCTGCAGGAACGCAGTTGCGCTGTCGTATGCCCGCGTGGTGTAACCACTGGCGCGAAGCAGGCGCCACAGGGCGTTGCGGACGTGCTCATCGCCATCGACGATGGACACGATAGGTGCAGGCGTATTCACCATGGTCATCGTGGGCCCGCATTCGGGCCATGCTCCCCGCTAGCAGTTCGTAATCGATAACGTTTGGAGTGCAGATAAAGGCTATCTTCGGAAACGGCACAGCCTGCATCTACGATAAGCTCGCTCATCGCCACCTGGTTGACCCTCGTCAATCAGAGAAGGGCCTTGCCGCGCGATGGCATCGCCCGCACCAGTCTTTAGCGATACGCAAAAATTGTCGATCAGGGCAGGCAGACCGCAACGCGCGACACTTTCACAAACCTGCGCTATGAAGGCGCCATTCCGGCATCTCGATGCTCTTCAGATATCGATTCGATATCCTTCATGTCCATCTCGCGCAGGTACGTTTCGATGACGTCGTCCACGGAGACCCGTCGGCTAATATCGCCAACGAGTTCTTCCAGTCCTTCGGCGCGCAACATATCGCGCGCGCTGCCATGAGCAGCCACGAGGCGCAGCCGCCTTCCTGCGCTGGCAAGGTCCGTGTGCAAAGTGGCCAGCATCCTCGCTCCCGCGATGTCCACCGCGGGAGCGTTCGAGAGGTCCAGTATCACCAGTTTCACGGGGCAAGTTGCGCACAAGATTCTCGCCGTAATCGCAGCGCGCACGTGGTCGGCGTTGAAGTAAAGCAGCGACGCCTCGACGCGAAACATCAACACGCCGGGAATCTGTTCGTTGTCGGCATGGCGCTCGATGTCCGAATAGAAGTGCGTGCCGGGAATGCGGCCAAGAACCGCCACGTGCGGATGTGCCGCGCGCCGGATGAGCAAAAGCATCGACGCCAGCACCGCAAAGATCACCCCTTTGAGAATTCCCAGCAACAGGACCGCAACGAATGCGACCATCGACACCATGAACTCATAGCGGCTGACGCGCCAAAGGTGACGCAACTCGCGAATGTCAATGAGACCCTTGACCGCCACCAGCACGATGGCTGCGAGTACGACGTTGGGCAGGTTGGTCAGCAAGCCTGTGAGAAACATCAGGCATAGACCGATGGCGATCGAAGCGAATACCAGCGCGAGCGGAGTTTTGGCCCCAGCCTTGTCGTTGACGGACGACTGGGACAAGCCACCCGCGACGGGATACCCTTGGAAGAGACCCGCGGCGAGGTTTGCCGCGCCGAGTCCGAGCAGTTCCTGACGCGGATCGATTTCGTAGCCATTTTTCTGGGCAATGGCGCGAGCCGCAGACACGCTTTCCACATACGACAACAGCAGACAGGCAAACGCCAACGAAACAATGCCGTCCACGTCGCGAATGCGCAGCGAGGGCAGGTGAAAATCCGGCAGACCGCGCGGCAATGCGCCGACGACCTTGAATCCCATCGTGCCCAACGGCGTCAGCGAAAGCAGAACAATGGATAGCGCGACCACGAACAGCGCGACGGGACGCCCCGGCAAAAATTTTTCGCCGAGAACCAGCAGGGCTAGCGCACCAACCCCGAAGGCGAGCACAACGAGCTGGGTGTCTGGAAGCTGCCCGAACAGGATCGAAACGCGTTCGAAGAACTGCTCCCCGCCCCCCTTGACCCCGAAAAGCTTGGGCAACTGGGTTAGCGCGATAGTCAGTGCGGCGCCCGCTTTGAAGCCCAGCAATATGGTCTCGCTGATGAAGTTGACGAGCGAGCTTAGCCGCAGAATCCAGCCGATCAGGCACATGATCGCAATAAGGATCGCCGTCAATGCGGCAATGGAGGCGAACCGCCCAGGGTCGCCGCCTGCCATGTCCGTGACCGTCACGCCAACGAGCATCGAAATCGCCGAAGTCGGCCCAATGGCCAGTTGGCGGGAGGTGCCGAACAAGGCGTAGAAGATGCCGCCGACCAGGTAGCAGTAAATGCCGTATTGGGCCGGCAAACCGGCGAGCGTCGCATAGGCAAGCGACACGGGTATTCCGTACGCAGCCAGCGTGACCCCGGCCACGAGATCGGATGAAAGCCACGGCAACCGGTAATCGGGCAGCCATTGCGCCGGCACGAGTATCGCGCGCCAGCCTCTGGCAGGGGAAGTCGCGTCAGTGCTCGCGGCGGGAACGTGCTCTTTGTCCATCGCGTCCTCCTACCCGGCCATTCAACCGGAATTTGCCGATCGCGTCGTCGAAGGTTTGCCCGGTCCCATGTAACCGGCCATCATCGATCCACGATAATCATGCACCGGACCTTGCAATTGATGCAGGTCAGTTGCCTGCCGCAAGGCAGCCTGCTTCTTTATCGCCCCGCATGCGTGGTGGCTTCCGGCTCTGATGTGTGGTCGGGGTCCATGCTGACAATGAGTCGAGGCCGGCTCCTTGCGCTGGACGCGACGGACGAGCCGCCCAGCCCCTGGGTGTCGCCGATACGCGCCAGGATCGCGTCTTCGGCCAGAATGTGCTCCCGTTCAATCGCTGCGTCCAGGAGGTCACGTTCGCTGCGTAAAGCGGCGTGATGCGATGCGGGCAACGTCGTCGTCAGGTTATCGATCATGGCCCGAAGGCGCCGGCCAATCTGGATGCTTCCGGCTCCTGCCATCCGGATTTCCCTGAAGCACATATGAACATAGTCTTCCCAGTCAGGCGTGTAAAAGGCCACCCGGGGTTGCCCGCTCTCGTCGTAGATTTCGCGGTTGGCCAGCGAGCGCTTTCCAATCATCCCGAGCAGCCTGTGCAATTGATCGATTGCCAGAACTGCTGTCGTCGGATCGTTGATGGCCGGCGACAGCGCTTTCAGCGCGATATCCACCTCGATGCGGAACGCGAACATGGGATCCTGCTCCATCGTCCTCTCGGAGCCGAGTGCGACGAGGTTTTCCAGCCGACGGCCGTCCAGCGCCCAGGAATTGCCATACAAATAGAAAAGCGGCTCATCGGTTGCAACGAAATCGCCGACCTGAACCGCGAATTCAATAAAACAATCCGCACGCTGCGCCTCGCGCACAAGGCCTGGCAGATTGACGGCCAGCACGACGCCGGACCTGCCGCGCAGGCAAACGACGCGGTTCGCCGGCTCACGTCTCATTCGTGCGCTGTCCACTTCCGCGGCCGCGGCGTCGTCCGCCAGGGCGGCGTCTCCCTGCTCGGACAACTTGTCGGGATACACATTGCGGATGACGATGAATCCCAGCTCGGCGACACGGCCCACGAGACTCACTGGCCTCAGGAGTCGCGCCGAATAGTCGATCAGCAGGATGAACGCCACGAGCGACGCGAGCCCGATCGCGGTGGCAAGGGCAACCTGCAATTGCGGTATGAGCGTGCCCTGGCCGAGCTCGGTCATCGTCCTGTGGGTCCAGAGCATCGAGAAGACGAATAGCCCCACCACCCAACGGATGACGTTGTTCCGGAGCAGGGTTGTCGCGATGATGCGTGGCGTGTATTGCCCCCCCGCGATCTGGATCGCGACGAGCAATGAGCTGAAGGTAAATACGAGGCACGACAGGTTGAGCGTGAAGATGCGGTCGAGTATGGCGTGGGCCTCATCCGCGCTCACGGAGAGGAATCCGTTCTCAACGTCATAGCCATGCGTGCTGATGAGCCACTCGCCGACGGCAACAGCGACACGTTTGAGAATCATGGCGGACATCACCGCGAAAACCGGTACGATCCACAGCGACGAGCGCACGTGGCTGATCAGGCTGTATCGGCGGTTCCAGGCCATTTCACCCTCCTTCGTCCAGGTACGGCCGCTATCTGGAACTAGACTCGCCCTTGCCCCTTCGCCAGTTGATGCATATCAACGCCGCCGTGATCGCCGGAGCATGCTGAGATTTCGCGGCCGTCGATCGTTCCAGCAATGCACGTATGAGCGATTCCCCCTCGTTTCCAAGGCATCGCAGATCAATGCCCGTATTTTTCAGGCGCTCGCACGACATTGATATACGTCAAACGAACGTTGCTCTCGAGGCATAGCCTGTTGTTCGGCGATACATCAGAACGCCCAGCACACAACCGAGCGGCACGGGAAACGCGAAATCGATGACTTGATGTCTTCTGAAAGGTGAACTCCATGAATGAGCCAACCATCTGGCTTACGGCGCCCGTCCTCTCTCACGGCACCGAATTGTGGTTTTCCGCGTACGGGTTTGCGTGGGGATACCGTGCCTTTGCCATTCCGTATGAAGTCGTCTGCGAAACGCTGGGCGCAGCCGACCACACTGAAGCGCAGATCCGGCTCGCCTTCCAGCTGGGAAAGCAGACGGTTCTGCGGGCGGTCCGGCAGCATGATGACCAACCCTACGAGGGTCAGCGCATCCGTCTTTTGCTTGGGCCCATTAATTCGACGGCGATCACCCACCGCGACACGGCGGCCCTCGCGATGAGCGGCTGAAAGTGTTGCTGAAATGCTGCCAACTGATTGAAACCGACTGAAATATATGGAATGATATCGATTCTCATTTCCCGGCAGAATTCGGGACGTTTAAACCAGGACCAGCCAGCCTAGCGTCGTTTCCCCGTGCATCTGGGGCGGCTCAGCCAGCCACCCCGCCCGCGCTGTTGCGCCATGCGTGCGCAATCGATCGCGCGGATTATTCCTTGCACAGGGCCCCCATGTCGAACAGGACGCCGCTCGCGAGTGCGCTCGCGCTGGTCTTTGCCGTACCTTTTGCTTCGTCCGCGCTCGCCCAGAGCGCGCCGGTTGCCGCGCAGCAGAGCGAGGCTGCCCCGCCAGCTCGGGCCACTCCGCCAACTCGGGCCACTCCGGCCACTCCGCCAGCTCCGGCGACTCCGGCCACGGATAACGCCACGCTGCCCGCCATCTCCGTCTCGGCCCAGGCCCCCGGCCAGCATAATCAGGACTTCCAGGCTGAGACCTCGACCGTGGGCGCAAAAACGCCCACGGCGCTGCGCGACATCCCCCAAAGCGTCACCGTCATCAACAAGGCCGTGATGCAGTCGCAGGGCGCCACCTCGTTTCAGGACGCCTTGCGCAACGCGCCGGGCATCACGATCGGCGGCGCGGAAGGCGGGCAGATCGGCAACAACATCAATCTGCGCGGCTTCACCGCACAGAATGACATCTATCTGGACGGCTTTCGCGACCGCAACCAGTACTACCGCGACACCTTCGACCTCGAGTCGATCGAAGTGCTTTACGGTCCTTCGTCGATGCTGTTCGGACGCGGCTCGACAGGCGGCGTGATCAATCAGGTGACCAAGCACGCGACGCGCAAGCCGTTCACCGAAGTCTCGGCCACCCTCGGCACCGACGACCGCTATCGCACGACGCTCGACCTGAACCGCCCGCTCGGCGACCATGCCGCGTTCCGCCTGAACGCGTTTGGCCAGTCGATGGGTTCGACGCGCGACCAGATGAAGAACAAGGATTACGGCTTCGCTCCCGAGCTGCGCTTCGGGATTGGCACCCCCACCGAGATCACGCTCTCGGCGCTCATCCAGCACAACCGCGATATGCCCGATTATGGTGTGCAGTCGATTAACGGGCATCCGTTCGCGCCGTCGAAGAGCACTTTCTACGGCCTCACCGACGACCGCACGATCCAGGACGTGCAAACGGTGTCGGCGCGCATCGATCACACCTTCAACGAGCAGTTCAAGATCAGCAACCAGACGCAGTTCTCGCACTCGCGCACCGATGCGCGCGAGACCGCTCCGGGCGCCGTGCTGACCGGCCCGCTCGCCTCGAGCCCGGCGCTGAAAAACGGCAACTACACGACGTTGCCGCTTTCATCGCTGTACGTGAAGCTCGCGAGCCACGACCGCGTGATCGAGAACCACTCGATCTATAACGATACGATGGCGCAATACAAGTTCTCCACGGGCGCCGTGAAGCACGAGATGATTGCGGGCGTCGAAATCGGCCACGACAGCTATACGAACCAGGCCACGACGCGCAACAACCTGCCGATCGTCTCGCTGCTCGACCCCGTCTATATTCCGACACCTTCGAACGTCACGCAGACCGTGGGCAATCATGCGGAATCGGGCGCGACCTCGCTGGCCGCGTACTTCAATGAAACCATGTCGATCGGCGAGCACTGGAAGCTCATCGGCGGCGTGCGCTGGGATCGCTTCCAGGCGCACATTGCGAACACCGTGAGCGCGCCCGCCTACGCGGACCAGACCAATACCTTCACGAGCGTGCGCGCCGGCGCGATCTACCAGCCCACCGACTGGCAGTCGTATTACTTCTCGTACGGCACCTCGTTCAATCCGTCGCTCGAAGCGCTCACGGTCACGAACAACACGCAGAACCTCGCGCCCGAGAGCAGCAAATCGTATGAAGTGGGCGGCAAATGGGATCTGCTGGGCGGCAATCTCTCGGTGACGTCGGCGCTTTTCCAGCAGGAAAAAGACAATGCGCGCACGCAGACATCGACCGGCCAATACATGCTCGAAGGCGACATTCGCGTGCGCGGCTTTCAGGCGGGCGCCACGGGCCACATCACGAACAAGTGGCAAGTGTTCGCGGGTTACACGTATATGGACGGCGTGATCCTCAAGGCGCTCGACGGCACCCAGGGCCACACGCCGGCCAACACGCCGCGCAACACCTTCACGCTGTGGACCACGTATGCGTTCACGCCGCATTGGGAAATCGGCGGCGGGCCGACCTATATGTCGTCGCGCTATGCGTCGAACACGAATTATGTGGAAACGGGCGGCTATACGCGCTGGGATGCGATGGCCGCGTATCACGCAAAGAAGTGGGACGTGCAGCTCAATCTGCTGAACATCACCAACAAGTTCTATTACGACGCACTCGTTCCCTCCGATGGCGGACGTTCGGTGCCGGGCGTCGGCCGCACGTTCCTCGCTACGGCGAACTATCGTTTCTGATTCGAAAAGGAAGCACGCGATGCTGATCCATGTTCCCAACGTATTGACGCCCGAGCAGGTGCGCGCGCTGCGCGAGCGGCTCGATCATGCCGGCGATGCATGGGTCGATGGCCGCGCCACGGCCGGATGGTCGGGCGCGCCCGTCAAGCACAACCGGCAGATTGCCGAGCACACGCCGCTCGCGCGCGAGCTGGGCGACGTGGTGCTCGCGGCCATCGAGCGCCATCCGCTCTTTATCAGCGCGGCGCTGCCCAACCAGGTGTATCCGCCGCTCTTCAATCGCTACGAAGGCGGCATGACGTTCGGCAGCCATGTCGACGGCGCGGTGCGCGTGCTGCCCAATGGGCTGAAGCTGCGCACCGACGTCTCGGTCACGCTGTTTCTCTCATCGCCCGAGGAATACGCAGGCGGCGAACTCGTGGTCGAAGACACCTATGGCGTGCAGGAAGTGAAGCTGCCTGCGGGCGACATGATCGTCTATCCGGCCACGAGCCTGCACCAGGTCAGGCCAGTCACGCGCGGCGCGCGCGTTGCGAGCTTCTTCTGGGTGCAAAGCCTCGTGCGCGACGACACGAAACGCGCGCTGCTGTTCGACATGGATACCGCCATCCAGCGGCTGAACGCCAGCGACGCGGACGCCGGCGCGCGCCGTAGTCTCGTGGGCTGCTATCACAATCTTTTGCGGCTTTGGAGCGAGACGTAGGCGCGAGCGGCGCACTCAGAACGAATGCCGCATCCCGATCCGCACGTCGGCTTGAGTCGTCGAGGTCGACGGCGTGAAGCTATAGCCGATCACCGCGTCCACGCCACTCGACGCCTTCAGATAGTCACCGGAGATATACACATCCGTGCGCTTGGACAACAGATAGTGCGCGCCGAGCGAGCCCTGATTCCAGTGGTGCCCTTCGAAGTTCGTGTACTGATAGCCGCCGATCACACTGAACGCAGGCGTCACCTGCCAACTGGCGCCGCCCTCACCCACCTTCATGTGCGACGTCACGCCAAGACCCTTGATCGCGGTGTACGTGAAGTTACCCATCAGCGTCACATTGCCGATCGCATAGCTCGATCCAATGCCGAATGTGCCCTGCTTGTCCACCGGGAACGGGTTGGCCGAAAACAGATCGGTTCGCGCTCCCGTGGCGGGATCGACCGTCGCGACCTGTTGTCCGAGAAACGTGTGCACGCCGAGCATCGCGTACGGATCGAACGCGTAGATGCCATGCGGATTGTTCAACTGCGTGTAGGCGGCGCCCGCTGTGAACGATCCGTTCGCATAGTGCGCGCCCACGCTCCATGCGCTGTCCCGATGGAAGTCGCCCGCGACGTTGCCGAACGAATACATGCCGCCGAACATGAAGCCCCCGAATTCCTTCGACAGGAACTTCACCGCATTGGGCAGGCGGTCGCCGTTGAACCGGTCGAAGTCGCCCTGATGAATCGCATAACCGCTCGCCCATGCCGAGACGTTGTAGAGGTACACCATCTCTTCAGTCATATCCAGCTGATTGCCGAACGACAATGTGCCCCACTGGTTCTGCAGTCCCACATACGCCTGGCGACCGAACATCGAACCGCCAAAACCCAACTGCCCATTGCCCAGGTGAAAGCCGCTCTCCAGCGCAAAGACCGCTTGCAGGCCGCCGCCCAGATCTTCGGTGCCCTTGATGCCCCAACGGTTGCCGTACGAGATGCCATCGTCGAACTTCACGACGTGCGAGCCGCCCGTGTTGTTCACCCAGGTTATACCCGCATCGAGAATCCCGTATAACGTCACGCTGCTTTGTGCGTGACTCGCGGTGGAGACCCCGGCGAGCGCCAGTGCGACGCCCGTCAATGCTGCGGCATTCAGTTTTTTCATTGAGCTCTCTCTTGCCAGGCTATAAGGTAGGGGAACGCGAAGATGACTTCGCCGCGTGCGCGACCTGCATCACGGTCCACGCACAGTACAAATCCATATTTCGGGCAAACCGACCAGACGCGACACGCTTTGGCCTTGCAGCGACACGGGCAATAAAAGAAGAAGCGCGCAGTTCATGGCAAAACTGCGCGCGCCTC
This sequence comes from Paraburkholderia sp. A1BS-2L, assembly GCF_051125205.1. Classification (NCBI taxonomy): domain Bacteria; kingdom Pseudomonadati; phylum Pseudomonadota; class Betaproteobacteria; order Burkholderiales; family Burkholderiaceae; genus Paraburkholderia; species Paraburkholderia sp. A1BS-2L. The sequence goes on along the minus strand of NZ_CP120430.1, from coordinate 55,211 downwards.
ATTACATATCGTTGACGCCGCTTGCGGTCTGGTATTTAGTGAATGCCGAGTTGCGCCTGCACTGCCTGCAATCCGTCCGCACCGCTCGTGGTCGTCACACCCTTGAGCCATGCATCGAGCAATCCCGGATTGCTCTTCAGTGCATTGCGCGCCGCCACATTGACATCCATCTTGTTTAGCAGCACATTCGCGATGATCCGGTTTTCCAGATCGACATTGAATGTCATCTGCTGGAAAAGCCGCGCAAGATTTCCGCACTGGCCGGCAAAGCCCGGCCGTGTCACCGTATTCACGGTCGCGCCGCCATAGTTCGGGCCAAAAAATGCATCGCCGCCGGATAAATAGCTCAAGCGGAATTTCGTGTTCATCACGTGCGGCTCCCACGCGAGGAATACGATCCACTGCTTGTCGCGCACGGCGCGCTCCACTTGCGTGAGCATGCCCGTTTCACTCGATTCGACGATCTTCCAGTCGCCAAGCCCGAATGCCTTTTCCGCGATCATCTTCTTGATGTTCTGATTGGCCGGCGCGCCCGGCTCGATACCGTAGATCCTCCCGTTGAACTGGTCCGCATGCTTGACGAGGTCCGCGAACGAGTGCACGCCCGCCGCCGCCACATAGTCTGGCACCGCCAGCGTGAATTTCGCATTGGTCAGGTTCGCGTGCAGCACGTCGATTGAACGCTCGTCCACGAACGGTTTCACGAGCGGACCTTGGGCGGGCATCCAGTTGCCTAGAAACACGTCGATTTGCCCTTTCTTCAAGCCCTGATACGTGATCGGCACCGACAGGTTCGACACGTTCTGCTGGTAGCCCAGCGCTTTCAGCAATACGCCCGCCATGGCATTGGTCGCGTCGATATCCGACCACCCCGGATCGGCCATGCGAACCTGTGTGCAGCTTTGCGGTTCGGCAGCATCGGCAGCACGTAAGATCCCCGTCAGGGCCGCGCCAAGCGTCGCGACTGCCAGCACCGTCTTCGCAAGCGAACTTCTCCAGCTTTTGTTCATCGTGTACTCCCGTATTGATGCGATTCAGCGCGTAACGCGTGGATAGCGCGCCATGGCCTCCAGCGTGTCGAGCTCGATGTGATTGCGCATATAGCGCTGGCTCGCGTCGTTGAACGGTTGCCAGTCCCATGAGCGGATCGCGCCCTGCGTCGTTGCTTCGAAATGAAAGCGCCGACGGCGCTGGCTCGTCAGCACCGCCTGATGCAATGCCGGGATATCCCAGCGCCGCGCGACTTCATTGCGAAACGCGTCGACGAGGCTCGCGGCTTGCGGATCCGGCGCGAGGTTTACGCATTCGCCGGGATCGTTCGCGAGGTCATAGAGCTGATCGGGATCGACCGGCGTATGGATGAATTTGTACTTGCCGCGGCGGATCATCACCATCGGCGCAATCGCGCCTTCCGCAAAGTACTCGACGATCGCTTCGTCGTGGCCGCCGTCGTCCTGAAGGTGCGGCAACAGGCTGCGCCCGTCGACGGGGTCGGGCCATTGCGTGCGGCGCGTGCCAGTCGCCATCTCGACCAGCGTCGGCAGCAGATCGACATGCGAGACCGCCTGCGCCACGCGCCGCGCGCGGTATTGCGCGGGCGCATGCACGATCAGCGGCACGCGCACGCCGCCTTCGAGGCAGGTCATCTTGTACCAGAGCCCGCGCTCGCCGAGCATCTCCCCGTGATCCGACGTGACGATCACGATCGTATCGTCGGCAAGACCGGTTGCCTTCAGCGTATCGAGCAGCGCGCCGAACTGCGCGTCGACATACGACAGCGCGCCGTAATAGGCGTGCCGCGCATTGCGAATCTGCTGGTCGGTCGGTGGCGTCAGGTCCGCCTCGTAGAGATCGCGCAGGCGCCTCGAATGAGGATCGCTCTCGGCGCGCGTGAGCGTGATGCGCGGCATGTCGATGTCCTCATCGCGGTACAGGTCCCAGTACTGCTGGGTAATCGCATACGGATCGTGCGGATGCGTGAGCGACACGACCATGCAGAACGGACGCTCATCCCGTTGCGCAGCCCGCTCCCGTGCGATGTCATAAAGTTTCTGGCGCGCGGTGTAGGTGACTTCATCATCGAAATCGAGCTGGTTCGTGCGCACGCAGGGGCCCGCATCCAGCACCGAACTCATGTTGTGATACCAGCTGGGACGCACATCGGGGCGGTCCCAGTCGGGCACCCAGCCGAAATCGGCGGGATAGATGTCGGTCGTGAGCCGCTCTTCGAAGCCGTGCAATTGGTCCGGGCCGCAGAAGTGCATCTTTCCCGAAAGGATCGTCCGATAACCGGCCGCGCGCAGGTAGTGCGCGAACGTCAGCGTTTGTGCGGGCAATTCGGCGGCGTTATCGTATGCATCGGTGGCGGCGGGCAGTTTGCCCGTCATCATCGAAATGCGGGCCGGCGCGCACAGCGGGCTCGCGCAGTACGCGGCATCGAACACGACGCCTTCTTTCGCAAGCGCATCGATGCGCGGCGTCAGCGAAACCTGATTGCCATACGCGCGCAGTGCAAACGGCGTCATCTGGTCGGCCATCAGGACGAGGATATTCTGCTTTGTGACAGAGCTCATGGGCGGGGCGGATTAGAATCGTACGGTTATGCGTCGTTGCGCGGCGATGCAGGCATCGTTGTGACTCGCCGCGTGGACTTCACTATTGCCGCCTGCGAAACCTTTGTGAAGGCGGCGTACGCTTATCGGCCCATAAGGGGATGTTATGCCTGTGCCTGGTCCAGACCGTCTTCCGCCGATGCAGACGCTTTCGGCTTTCGAATCGGCCGCGCGCCTCGCGAGCTTCACGGCCGCCGCGCGCGAGCTCGGCTCGACCCAGCCCGCGGTCAGCCAGCGCATCGTGCAACTGGAAGAAGACCTCGGCGCGCCGCTGTTCGAGCGCGGGCATCGCGGCGTGACGCTCACGGCCGAAGGCGCGCTGCTCTACGAAGCCGTGCGCAGCGGTCTCGACACGATTCGCGAGGCGACCGCCTGCATTCGCGCGCGCCGCGCGACGGGCGCATTGACGATCCTCACCGACGCGGGCTTCGCCACCTATTGGCTGATGCCGCGCCTCGCGCGCCTGAAAGCGTCGATGCCGGGTGTCAACGTGAAGATCGTCACGTCGCAGCTTGGCTACGATCCTCACCGCGATCACGCCGACATTGCGATTGCATTCGGCGACGGCCACTGGCCGCCCTGCACCTCGACGCGGCTGTTCGCCGAAGCCGTCACGCCGGTCTGCTCACCTGCGTTCCGCGACGCGAATTGCACCGTGACCCGCGCCGTGACCCACCCCGCCGATCTCGCCGCGTTGCCGCTGCTGCACGTGCAACCGACCGAACCCGAGCGCTGGCTCGCGTGGGACACATGGTTTGCCGCCCATGGCCTCGCCGCGCCGGAAGAAAGCCAGGGGATCATGTTCAACAGTTATTCGCTTGTCGTGCAGGCCGCCCTGATGGGCCAGGGCGTCGCGCTGGGCTGGACGCCGCTGACCGACGAACTGATCGCATCCGGGCTTCTGGTACGCCTGCTCGACACACCCGTGACGACCGGGCGCGGCTATTACCTCGTCTGTCCGCCCGCGCGTCCCGCACCCGCCGCGGTGCCGCTTTTCCGGCGATGGCTGTTCAATGAATTGGGTGAACCAGGCGAACTTGGCGCACGCGAGCATGCCTGAAGTTGGACGCGATGCTTGCGCGCGCAACGGTATCGCCGTTAATCAGTGCCGTCGCGCCTGCGCCTCCGAACTTGCCGGACTCCTGTCGCGCCTGGGGCTCGCGCCAAACCTCGCGCGATAGGTCCGCGAAAAATGCGACGGCGATTCGAACCCGCATGCCACGCATATCGCCGTAATCGACATATCGGTCTGGCGCAGCAGCTCCCGCGCGCGATCGAGCCGCAATTGCAGATAGAAATGCGTCGGCGTGTCCTTGAGCAGCGAACAAAAGAGCCGCTCGAGCTGCCGGCGCGTGACGCCGATTGCCTGTGCGAGATCGGCCGGCGCGAGCGGCTCCTCCATGTTCTGTTCCATCACGCCGATCACCTGGATCAGCTTGGGATTGTGCACGCCATAGCGCGCGGCGATTTCCATGCGCTGATGATCGGAGCGCTGCCGGATGCGGCTCAACACGAACTGCTCGGAGATCGACGAGGCAAGCGCCGCGCCGTGACTGCGCGCAATCAGATCGAGCATCATGTCGATCGAAGCGGTGCCGCCCGCGCACGTAATGCGCCGTTCGCCGATTTCGAATAGATCTCCGCTCGCCGCCACGGACGGGTAACGCTCGCGAAACGCGGACAGCGCTTCCCAATGCAAGGTGACGCTATCGGTCGGGCGAAGCAGTCCCGCTTCGGCAAGAATGAATGCGCCCGTGTCGATGCCGCCAAGCGTGACGTTCGCGCGGTCGAGGCGCTTGAGCCAGTCGCCGAGCGCGCGGGTATAGCACGCAAGCGGTTCGAAACCCGCGACCACGAACACGCTCTGCACGTCATCGACGTCCGCGAACGCCGCTTCGGCGTTCAGCGAGATGCCATTGCTCGCGGGCACGGGCGCGCCGTCCACGCTCACGATGTGCCAGCGGTACAGGTTCTCGCGAAAGCGGTTCGCGACGCGTAAAGGCTCGATGACCGACATGAAACCGAGGGCCGAAAAACCCGGCAGCAGCAGGAACGAGATGTCTTGGGGCATCACTTGATGCTCGGGAGGTCACGTGAAGCGGATGCGTCGAATCCGGCGAGCGTAGCAAGCGCCATGCGACGCGGCAAGCAACGCCAAAAATAACCGGCCCGATGACGCAGTGCACAAGCCGTCCACAAGCCGTGCACAAGCCGCGCCCGGCGAGCCATTCGTCCCGCACTGTGGTTTTCCCTCATGGTCGCTCGCAAGCAAGAACGGGTCGCTGAGGGTCGATTTGGGCGCGATATGAACCGGTACCTTGATTGCACACCGGATCGGTTCAGGTCATCCGATTCGCCACCCGCAATGCAGGCTCGCCATATAACGCGTCCAGGGGGATTCTCATGAAGTTGCGCATCAAAGCCATTACCGCAGGCCTGGCCGGGCTTCTCGCGGCCATGTCCTTGCCCGCATTCGCGCAGGATCCGGCAAGCTGCCGGGCCGTCCATTTCGCGGATATCGGCTGGACGGATATTACGTCGACAACGGCGCTCGCCTCGACCGTGTTCGAAGGACTCGGCTATCAGCCCGTGACGACGGTTGCCTCCGTGCCGATTTCGTTCGCCGGGTTGAAGAGCAAGCAGCTCGACGTATCGCTGGGTTACTGGTGGCCCGTGCAGCAAATGGCAATTGCGCCGTTCATCGAGTCCAAGTCGATCAACGTGTTGCAGCCGCCCAATCTGACCGGCGCGAAAGCCACGTTTGCGGTGCCGACCTACGAATACGACGCGGGCCTGAAGACTTTCGCCGACATCGCCAAGCATCGCGACGAACTCGACGGGAAGATCTACGGCATCGAGCCGGGCAGCAGCGCGAATGCCGCAATCCAGAAAATGATCGCGACCAACCAGTTCGGTCTCGGCGGATTCAAGCTGGTCGAATCGAGCGAAGCGGGCATGCTCGTCACCGTCGAGCGCGCGGTGCGCGAAAAGAAATGGGTGGTCTTTCTCGGCTGGCAGCCGCATCCGATGAACATTCAGCTCGACATGAAATATCTGACCGGCAGCGATGGCGTATTCGGTCCCAACGACGGCGAAGCGCGCGTCTACACGCTAACGTCGACCGACTTTATGACGCGTTGCCCGAACGCTGGAAAACTCGTCAGCAATCTGCGCTTTACGACACAAATCGAAAACGTCGTCATGCAGTCGGTGATGAAGAAGGAGAAGCCCGCCGACGTCGCCAAGGCCTGGCTGAAACAGAATCCGCAGGTGCTCGATGCATGGCTGGCCGGTGTCAAGACCTATGACGGCAAGGACGGCTTACCCGCTGTCAAGGCGTATCTCGGTCTCTGATCTCGTGTCTCCAGCAGGACTCCATATTTTCATTTGAAACGTCTAACAGGAATTGCAAGCATGAACCTTGAAGTGATCGTGACCTGTGCCGTCACGGGGGCAGGCGACACCGTCGGCAAGCACCCCGCCATTCCCGTCACGCCGAAGCAGATTGCCGACGCGGCCATCGAGGCCGCGAAAGCCGGCGCGACCGTCGCGCACTGCCATGTGCGGGACCCCAAAACCGGACGCGGCAGCCGCGACCCGAACCTGTATCGCGAAGTCGTCGATCGCATCCGCTCGGCGGATACGGACGTCATCATCAACCTGACGGCAGGCATGGGCGGCGACCTCGAAATCGGCCCCGGTGAAGATCCGATGCGTTTCGGCGCGAACACCGACCTGGTCGGCGGCTTGACGCGGCTTGCGCATGTCGAAGAGCTTCTGCCGGAGATCTGCACGCTCGACTGCGGCACGCTCAATTTCGGCGATGGCGACTACATCTACGTGTCGACGCCGGCTCAGCTGCGAGCAGGTGCGAAGCGCATTCAGGAGCTCGGCGTCAAGCCCGAACTGGAGATCTTCGACACCGGCCATCTGTGGTTCGCAAAGCAATTGCTGAAGGAAGGCTTGCTCGATGCGCCGCCGCTGTTCCAGCTGTGCCTCGGCATTCCCTGGGGCGCGCCCGCTGACACGACCACGATGAAGGCAATGGCCGACAACCTGCCGGTTGGGGCGCAGTGGGCGGGCTTCGGCATCGGCCGCATGCAAATGCCGATGGTCGCGCAGGCGATGCTGCTGGGCGGCCATGTGCGCGTCGGCCTCGAAGACAACATCTGGCTCGACAAGGGCGTGCCCGCGAGCAACGGCTCCCTAGTCACGCGCGCCATCGAGATCATCGAGCGCCTCGGCGGCCGCGCGCTGACGCCCGCCGAAGGCCGCAGGAAACTCGGCTTGCCCGCGCGCGGCGAACGGCTGCTCGACAAGCGCGCCGTCGAACAGTACGCGTGACGCGCCGAAGCGCATCGATCGCTTTAAAACCCATTCAACCCTTCAGACGATCATCGGCAATGAAAGAAATCACCAGCATCAAGACATTCGCGGCCATCGGCTCGGGCGTGATCGGCAGCGGCTGGGTCGCGCGCGCGCTGGCGCACGGGCTCGACGTTATGGCGTGGGACCCGGCCCCGGGCGCGGAAAAGCAGTTGCGCGACAACGTCGCGAACGCCTGGCACGCACTCGAGCGCGTCGGGCTCGCCCAAGGGGCTTCGCAGGAGCGTCTGCGCTTCGTGAATACGATCGAAGCGTGCGTCGCGCAGGCCGACTTCATTCAGGAAAGCGCGCCCGAGCGCGAAGAGCTGAAGCTCGCGCTGCATGAACAGGTCAGCCGCGCCGCGAAGCCCGATGCGATCATCGCGTCGTCGACATCGGGCCTGTTGCCGACCGACTTCTATGCACGCGCGCTGCATCCCGAACGCTGCATCGTCGGCCATCCGTTCAACCCCGTTTATCTTCTGCCACTGGTCGAAGTGGTGGGCGGCGAGCGCACATCGCCCGCGACTATCGATGCCGCGATGCGCATCTATCACGAGCTCGGCATGCGGCCGCTGCATGTGCGCAAGGAGGTGCCGGGATTTATCGCCGACCGGCTGCTCGAAGCGCTGTGGCGCGAGGCGCTGCATCTGGTCGACGAAGGCGTCGCGACCACGGGCGAGATCGACGACGCGATCCGCTTTGGCGCGGGCATCCGCTGGTCGTTCATGGGGACCTTCCTCACCTACACGCTCGCGGGCGGCGACGCGGGCATGCGCCATTTCATGCAGCAGTTCGGCCCCGCGCTCGAATTGCCGTGGACCAAGCTCGTCGCGCCGAAGCTGACCGACGAGCTCATCGATCGCGTCGTCGACGGTACGGCGCAGCAGGTCGGGCCGCGGTCGATCAAGCAACTCGAACGCTATCGCGACGAATGCATCACGAACGTGCTGTCGGCGATTGCCGACACGAAAGCGCGCCATGGCCTGCGCGCCGACGAATAGCGCCGCGCGCTATCTGGACCCTCGCGGGGCGTTGAAGCACGATGCCCCGCGAGCGCCAACCCTCATTCAACATAACGGAGCCATTGACCATGCCGCGACACGCGCAATTGCCGGCGTATCACGACGTCGTGCGCGCCGAATGGGTCGATTACAACGGCCATTTGCGTGACGCGTTCTACATGCTGATCTTCAGCTTTGCCGTGGATGCGCTGATCGACGAGATCGGCCTCGACGACAGCGTGCGAAAAGCGCGCGGCCGTTCGATCTATACGCTCGAAGCGCATATCCACTATCTGCAGGAAATCAAGCAGGGCGCACAGGTGCGTGTCGAAATGCGCGTGCTCGCTCACGATGCGAAGCGGATTCATCTGTACCTCGAAATGTTCGCGGACGATGGCGACCAAGCCGTCGCTGCCAGCGAGCAAATGCTGTTGCACGTCGATACGAGCGGACCGCGCTCTGCGGCGTTCGATAGCGACGTGCAAACGCGCGTGCACGCGCTCGTCGACCAGCAGGCAGCGCTGCCCGTTGCCCAATATGCCGGGCGTGTAATTGCTTTGCCTGCGCAAGCCCGCAAGTGACATGCGAGCAATGGCAAGCACACCAGGAGCGACGCGTCATGCTCGAACCTGAAATCGCCGCGTTCGTCGAGCGCGCCAATGCATTTTATGCGAGCGATCACCCGGCTGAGACCGTGGACGATCAGCGCGCGACATACGAGCGGTTTGCCGCTGCGTTCACGCCGCCATTGCCCGATGGCGTGCGCACGCACGACGCGCCCCTCGCCTGCGCCGATGGACAGACGGTGATGCTGCGGCTGTACGCGCCCGCCGGGCGCGTGCAGTCCAAAGGCACGGTGCTGTATTTTCACGGTGGCGGGTTTGTCGTCGGATCGCTGCAAAGCCACGATCTGATCACGGCGCGCATCGCGGCGGATACGGGCCTTTGCGTCGTCGCCGTCGACTACCGGCTGGCGCCCGAACATCGCGCGCCTGCCGCCCACGACGATTGTCTCGCCGTCACGCGTGCGGCGCTCGACGCTCGCTTGCCGTTCGGCCCCCTCCCCCGGCCGCTGCAACTGGCAGGCGACAGCGCGGGCGGCACGCTCGCCGCGAGCGTGGCGATGCGTTTGCGCGACGAAGGCGTGCCAGGCGTGGATGGCATCGCGCTGGTCTATCCGCTGCTCGGTATCGAGCCCCAGCTGCCCGCGCGCGACACGCAAGCCAACGCGCCGATGCTCACGCTCGCCGACGTAAGACGCTACGGCGCGCTCTACTGGGGCGCGGACATCGAGAATCGGGCGCTAGCAGCATGGACCATTCCGCTCGAAGCCGCGCGCTATGACGGGTTGCCGCCCGCGCTCGCGATCGGCGTCGAGCACGATCCGCTATGCGACGACGCGCGGGTGTTCGCCGCTCGCATTCGCGCGGCGGGCGGCCACGCGCACGCGCCCGTCGGCGCCGGCCTTGTGCACGGCTCATGGCGTGCGCTGGCGACGAGCCCTGGTGCGCAATGGATGCATCGCGAGGTGTGCCGGTTCCTGGCCGCGAACGCAGCGCGACGCGCCGACGTCGAGCGCGGCGTATCCCGTGTTGGCCAGCCCGGCAGGTGAAAACGTCTCGATCAGCGCGTGCTGCAGCCATCCGACGCGCTCGCCAGCTCCTGATAGCGGACGAAGTGCGAACCCGTCGCGGCTTTCGCGGCATACATGGCGGTATCGGCTTTAGCCAGCAATTCTTCGGCATGCTTGCCGTCGGCGGGAAATTCGCTGATGCCGATGCTCACGCCCACCGTCATCAGATGCTCGCCCAGCGACACGGGCGCCTCCATCGCCAGCTGCACGCGGCCCGCCGCCACGCGCAGCGCGTCGGTCGAATGCACGCCGCCCACCAGAATCACGAACTCGTCCCCGCCATAGCGGGCAACGACATCGGAGCCGCGCAACGCCGCGCGCAAGCGCTGCGCCACGACCACGAGCGTCTGGTCGCCGGCCGAATGCCCGAATTGATCGTTGATTTGCTTGAAATCGTTCAGGTCGACGAACATCACGGCCAGCGGCTCGTCGCTCAGCGCCGCGCGGCGTAGCGCCAGATCGAGTTGCTCCATGAAGTGCGTGCGGTTCGGCAAGCCGGTCAGCGGGTCGTGCCCCGCCCGGTGCGCCAGCTCCTGCTGCCGCGTATGCAGCGCGTCCACCTGGGAGCGGATCTCCATGCGCATGCGGTCGAAGCAGCGCGCGAGCACGCCGATCTCGTCCGAGCGCGCGACGGGCAAACGCTCGATGGCGTCCTCGTCGAAGATGTGCGTCACCGCGTAGGCAAGCGTGCGCAGCGGCCGCGCCAACGCGCGCGCGAACAACACCGCCAGCACGATCGCGACGGTGCTGGAGATCAGCACGAGACGCACGATTTGCGCGCCGAGTTCGTTGGCGGGCGCGAGCACGTCGGTGAGCGGCCTCGCGAGCCCGAGCGCGATAAAGCGCTTGCCGCCCGCGAGTCCGAACGGCGAGCGCACGAACGCGAACACTTCGGCCGGCGGCTGGTTGCCACGCGCATAGCCGTTGAATGTCAGGCTCGGCGGCCCGTTCGTGAAGAGCGGCGCGGTGGCGGGAAAGCTTTTTTGCAGCAGCACGCGATGGCCGCGCTCGAAGCCGAAGGTCTGGCCCGGGTCCGGATGGAGCAGAAAATCGCCCCACTCGTTGGCCATGTACACCGCGTAGTCAGCCGGCAAATCGCGTTCGATACGCTCGAACACCTTGGTGAGATCGACGTCGATGACGAGCACGCCCACCTTGTCGCCGCTTTGATCGACAATCGGCGCACCCACCATCACTACCGGCAGCGTCGAGCTCCGGTCCGAACCGGGCTGGGCCTTCAGGCCGATGGGCGAGACGTAGACGCGCTCCGCATTCGCCGCCAGCGCGTCGTACACATACGGAAACTGGCCCTTCTCCTGCAATTGGTCATCGGGCACCACCACGATGCCACTCGCTTCGCGCTCGACGCGAACGCGCTCCAGGCCGTTTTGCCCACGCGAGATCAGGCGTATCTGCAGATACTCGGCGTGATGCAGCATGAAGCCGCTGAACACCTGCTTGAGCCGCACATCGGCGGGACGCGGCGCGTCGCCTTGCGCGACCGCCATCGACGAAGGCAGGGTCGCGAGCACGAGCGCGTCGTCGGCGACGTCGCCGAGCGCGGCGGTAAAACGCTGGCTCAGCAATTGCGTCGATGTGAGCAGGCTGCGCTCCGCTTCGTGCATGAGCATCTTGCGATTGGCGCGATAGGTCGAATAACCCGTTGCGCCCGACGCCGCCACGCCGATGCACACCAGCAGGATCGAAAGCCGCGAAGTCAGCCCGAGTTTGATCATGGCGCGAAGCGCTCCAGCGGATCGCCCGCTTTGATTCGGCGCCACAGCGCTTCGCGCTCGCCGGTGCTCTCGACGCCCTGGATCCAGACGAGGCGCGGCCCCGCGCCGGCGGCGGCACCGGCACCGGCAGCAACGCCAGACACGGGCGTCATGGTGTTGGCAAGCCCCTGGCGTTGCGTCAGCTGCTTGCCGATATCGGGCTCCAGCATGGTGTTGATCCAGTCGTAGGCCAGCGCCGGATTGGTCGCGTTGCGCGTGATGGCCCAGCAATCGAGCCACGCCAGCGCGCCCTCATCCGGAATCACGTAGCCCACGTCGACGCCGGCATGACGCAGTTGCTCGACTTGCTGCGTGCCGTAATTGCCGAACATCAGCGCCACGTGATGCTGCACGAACTGCTCGGTGGCCTCTTCAGGCAACGTGTAGTACGTGAGCAGATTGCGCCGCAGGCGCACGAGTTCGCGCGTGACGGTGCGCAATTGCCCGGGCGTCAGGTGAAACGGGTCGGGATAGCCGAGCGCCAGCGCGGCGAACGAGAAGTTGTGCTGCGCGCTGTTGAAATCGAGCACTTTGCCGCGATAGCGCGGATCCCATAGCGCCCGCATGGAATGCGGCGGCTCGGCAATCTGCTTGCGGTCGTAGATCAGCCCCATCGACGAATAGGTGAACGGAATCGCGTAGGTGCGGCCTGCGCTCACGAGCCCGCGAATCTCGGCTACGTGCTGGAAATAAGGCTGCTGCCAGCGGCGGTTCGGAATGCGCGAGAGGTCGAGCGCGGTGAGCAGGCCGGCGTGCGCATAGCGCTCGATCTCGGCGGTATTGGCCGCCAGCACGTCGAACGGCTGCGGCTCCGCGCCATGCATGCGGGCCCAGAGCGCTTCGTCGGAATCGACGAACGTGACTTCGACTTTGGCGTGGAAGCGCTTCTCGAATGCGCGGACCCAGTCCTCGTCCGCATAGCCGGGCCACGCCAGCACGCGCAGCACGGACTGCTTCGGGCCGTGAGAATCCGCGAGCGTATGCGCCCAGAAAAAAGACATCAACAGGACGGCCAAAGCCGCCGGCGTGACCCATCTGCCCACGCGGCGGCGAGTGCCTCCGCCCCGGATGAGCCGGCCAACGACCGTATTGAAGCGTCGCCTCATTTCGCCAACTTATTCGATGCTGCTTCAAGCTTTCGCGAAGCGCATTCTCATTTTTTCCCAAGCGAAAACGCCGTTTCGCTCGACCCCGCACCCCGATGGAAACCCATAATGCGTTCCCGCTGATATCTTATCGAAAATCGAAAACTAGAATATGCAATCGGAATATCTTTCGGCGCAAGGGGAAATACGGCTGGATGAAATGGGGCAAGCCTTTAAACGATATCTAACGTTATCGGCATCCGCTTTTTTATTATGAAAAAGGCCTAAGGCTCGCCCGACGGAGACAGTCGAAGCCAGTCTTAGGCAAGTCACTCATTTAATGCCCGGTCTTATTTCGTCTCGATCTCTCCAGGCGTATCGGTGACGTCTTCCGAACGGGTCACGAATCCTGCGCTACGTGTCTTCGTGTAAAGGCAGAATAGCCATGCCGACACAGAGCGGAAATCAGGTTTTCCTGATTTGCGGCTCAGGAATTGCCTGGAGCCGTCAATAACCCGTGTTGCGCGCCAAACCTCAGGCATCGTCCCGGACGGCAACCGAAGACTCGCGAACCACGAGAGATGGATCGGGCGGCGTGGCGAAGTCCGCCCCGCCCTTGCCCGCCAGATGATCGAACAGCAGCGCCACGGCTTGCGAGGCCATTTCGTCGAGATGAAGATCGACGGCCGTGAGCGGCGGCCTGCAACTGCGCGCGCGAATCCCGTCGTAACGGGTTGCGATCTTGATGTCCTCGGGCACGCGCCGGCCTGCGTCGGCAATGCCCTGCACGGCGCCCACGGCAAACGCGTCAACCAGCGCGCACAGCCCGTCGAGTTGCGGGTGCTGCTGCAACAGCGCAGCGCACGCTTCGCGGCCCGCTTCCTCGCCGCCCGCTTCGTCGGCCACCGCGATCACGGGCGGCATGTCGTGCTCCGCGCAGAATTGCTCGTACGCAGCGCGCGATTCGACATACGAATTACGCTGCTGCGCGCCGATCAAAAGCGCAATCCGCCGGCTGCCCTGCTCATGCAGATGGCGCAGCAACAGCGCCGTGGTGGCGAACGAGTGGATGTCGACATAGGGCAGCGCGTCGTTGCCGGGCATGCGGCCGAGACACACGACCGGCAAGCCGCGCGCCTGCAGATGGGCCACGTTCGCATCGTCGGCGGTGGGTTCGATCACGATGGCGCCGTCGATGTCGAGCTGCTCGAGCGGCAGCCGCCCCGCCATGATGGGCGGCACGAGCACCAGCGCAAGTCCGCGCGTGAGGGCGGCGGCGGCCGCGACCGCCGCCACCTCCATCAGAAACCCGAGCCGCGACGCGCCACCGGCGATTTCGAACGGCATCGACGAAAGCAGCGCGATGGTGCGCGCCTCGCCGGTGCGCAGCCGCTGCGCGCGCACGCTCGGGCGGTAGCCCAGATCGCGCGCCACATCCTTGACGCGCTGGCGCGTTTGCGGATCGACATAGCCCTTGTCGTTCAACGCATGCGAAACGGTGGTCGTGGAGACGCCCGCTGCGCGGGCGACGTCGGCAATGGTCGGCCGCGGCTTTGGCGGCACTGGACTTTGCATGCTGTTTCTCTCGCTTGAGTCCGGGGTTCGTGGGCTATCGCGACCAATCGGTCGATAAATAATCCGGCTTGACAAGGCCTTCAGGACGCACCATTCTACGATAGCAAATCGATTTGGGGCGTCCGCCCAATTTTTTGCACGTGATCCCAAATCGATTTGGGAGACGGTTTTTGTAGAGCAGCTTCGCCAGAACAACGACACACCCTCGCAGACGTGAGGCGGTCTGCGGCACATGGAGACACGCAGTCATGACGAAAGCCCAGCAGGTTCACCCTGTCGACGAGCGCTTGCCGCTCGTCAAACTGATGTTGTTCGGCCTGCAGCACGTGCTGGTGGTGGCCGCTTCCCCCATCACGGCGGTCTTTCTGGTCGCCAAGGCGCTCGGCCTGCCGCCCGCGCTGACCGTCGACTTGATCAGCGCGACCTTTCTCGTCTGCGGAATCGGCACGCTGCTGCAGTCGTTCGGCCCGCTGCGCTTTGGCGCGCGCCTGCCGTTCATCATGGTGCCGGGCGGCGCGCCGGTGGTCCTGTTCGTGCTGATCGCGCAGCAAACCGATCTGCGCACGGCTGCCGGCGCGACCATCCTCACAGGCCTGTTCTACTTTTTGCTGCTACCGGTGTTCCGGCGCTGCCTGCGCTTTTTCCCGCGCATCGTGATCGGCACGATGCTGATCCTCGTCGCCGTCAACCTTATCCGCATCTACGGCGTGGTGATCGTCGGGCGGCCCGGCACCGCCGAGTTCGGCAGCCCGGCCGGAATCGGCCTCGCACTCGCCACGGTCGCCTTCACCGTGCTGTTCGCCAAGCTCTTCAAGGGCATGCTCGGCCAGCTCGCCGTGCTGCTGGGGCTGCTCGCGGGCGCGGCGCTCGCCTCGGTGCTGGGCTTGATGAGTTTTGCCGGCGTCTGGAGCGGCGCGCTCGTCACGCTGCCCACGCCGCTGCCGTTCGGCATGCCGCGCTTCGACCTCTTCGCCGCGCTGCCGCTCTTGATCTTCAGCGTGATTTCGATGGCGGAGGCCACCGGCCAGACCGTGGCGATCGCGGAGATCGTGGGCAAGGAAATCGACCCGCGCGTGGCCGTGCCGCGGACCATCCGCGCCGATGCGCTCATGTCGATGGTCGGCGGATTCTTCGGCACCTCGCTCATCATCACGAGCAGCGAGAACATCGGCATCGTGGAGGCAACCGGCATCCGCTCGCGCTTCGTCACCGCGATGGCCGGCGCGCTGCTGATCGTGATCGCGCTGCTCGCGCCGCTCTCGCGCCTCGCCAACGCCATTCCCGCCGCGGTGGTGGGCGGCACCGCGCTGATCGTGTTCTCGATCATCGGCGTCATGGGCATCAACCTGCTGCGCCAGGTGGACCTGCGCGCGCGCGCCAACATGTACACGCTAGCCGCCGCGCTCACGATGGGCATCCTGCCGATCGTCGTGCCCGGCGTCTACAGCCGCTTTCCCGCGACGCTGCAAATCGTGCTCGGCAACGGGCTCGCGATGGGCGCGCTCACCGCCGTGATCGTCAATCTGATCTTCGAACACCTGAGCCTGCGCTGGCGGCCGCGCGCAAACCGCACGGCCCATGCAGCCCATGCAGCCCATGCAGCCCATGCAGCCCATGCGCCCCATGCGGCCGGCGCGCTCGATGCAGCCGTCAACGAAACCCCCTCCTGCCACTGAACCCCATACAGCCCAACTTCTTCATCATGCAAACTCGCTCCACAGCCGCTTCGCCCCGCTCCCTTTCGCGCACGGAACTGTGCGCCGATGAACTGCTGCTGCTACCCGAAACGCTGCTGCTCGCCGATGGTCCGGTGCGCGAGCATGCGGTCGTGGTCGCCAACGGGCGCTTTCGCGACATCGGCCCCGCCGGCGAACTGGTGGCGCGCTACCCGCTGCTGACGCCGCTCGCGCTGCCGGGCAAACTGCTGATGCCCGGCTTCGTCGACGCGCATCACCATCTCACGCAGTCGTTCGGCAAGGCGCTCGCGTTCGGCGAGCCCTCGGAGATCTACCGCCGCATCTGGGTCCCGCTCGAGAACTGCCTCGACGAAAACCTGCTGTATCTCTCGACCAAACTCGCCGCGCTCGAAGCACTGCGCGGCGGCTTCACGACCGTCTGCGACGCCGGCACGCGCTCGGACAGCGATATCTCGACGATCGCGGCGGCCACCCAGGAAGTCGGCGTGCGCTGCGTGCTCGGCAAGATCTGCAACGACCTCGCCGACCATATCGACACCCGCGAGCGCGGCGCCATCGTCGCCCGCGCGCAGGCCCATCTGGCGCATTGGAGCGGCCACGCGCTCGTGCATCCGTCGCTGGCTATTTCGGTGCCCGAAGCAGGTTCGGACGGCATGCTGCAAACCGTGGCCGCCCTGTGCGCCGAGGCCGGCGCGGTGTTCCAGACGCATGCCAACGAGCACCTCGCCGCCGTCGAGCGCTCGATCGTCGCGCGCAAGATGCGCCCCATTGAGCACCTTCACCATGCGGGCGCATTGGGGCCGCAAACCCTGATTGCGCACGCCACGCTCGTTACGCCTTCCGAGCTGAACCTGCTACGCGACACGGGCGCGGCCGTGAGCTACAACCCCGTCGCGAGTTCATGGAAGGGCAATGCGGTGGCCCCGGCGCTGCAAATGGCCGCGCTCGGCATCCGCTTCGGCCTCGGCACCGACGGCACGCGCAGCGACGCATTCCGGCTGCTCGACGCGGCCGAGACCGCGCAGCGCTTCGCCTTCGGCCTCGCAACGGGCGACTCGTCGTGCGGCGCGGGCAAGCTCTGGCTCGATCACGCGCTGCGCGGCGGCGCCGACGCCGTGCGCCTTGGCGCATTGACCGGCGAAATCGCGCCGGGCAAGGCAGCGGACTTTCTGCTGGTGGACCTCGATGTGCCGGAAATGCGGCCCTCGTGGGATCTCGAATGGGAGCTCGTGCGCCTCGCCAATCGCAGCCAGATCGATGCGGTGTTCGTCGCGGGGCGCCTGCGCCTGTGGCACGGCTGGCCCATCGACTGGGACGCGCGCGCGCTGCTGCGCGAAGTCGAAGAAGCCGCTGCCGCTGTCGTTGCGCGCGCACCTATCCAGCGGGTGCACGCCGCGCCCTTGTCGGCCACACCGGCCGCCCCCACGGCTCGCGGCGCCCTGCAGGCGCAGCCCGCCGCGCAAACCCTGGCGCCACTGGTATCGAGTCGTTGAAACACGCGGGCGCGTGACGCCGTTCGATCCGCCCCGCGCATAGCTGTCCATCCTTAGGAGAACCCTTCTGTGAGTCTGACCGTATTCCTCATTCTTGCCGCCACCGTGACGATTGCCGCGTTCATTCAGGGCGCAGTGGGAGTGGGCTTCGCGCTCATCTGCGCCCCCGTGATCGGCTTGATCGATCCGGGCCTGTTGCCCGTGTCGCTCCTGATCCTGATGCTTCCGCTCAACGTCTATCTCGCGTGGCGCGAGCGCCCGGCGCTCGATTCGAGCGGCACGCTATGGATCACAGTCGGGCGCACGGTGGGCGCCGTGGGCGGCGTGCTGATCATCTCGCGCATCTCGGCGCACGACCTGAACCTGTTCATCGGCGCATCGACGATTGCCGCCGCTGTCGCGACACTGTGCGCGCCGACTTTCGCGCCGGGCCGCAACGCGCTGATCACGGCAGGCGCCGTGACGGGCATCACCGAAACCGCGACGGGAATTGGCGGACCCGCGCTGGCGATGGTCTTCCAGCACTATCGCGCGCCCGCGCTGCGCTCGACCATCGCGCTGTGCTTCGCGATCGGCGAAGCGGTCTCGCTGGTGATGCTCAGCTTCACCGGCCAGATCAACCTGGACCGGTTCGTTTCCGCGCTGCTGCTCGTGCCGCCCGTCATTCTCGGCGCCTTCATCAGCCAGCATGTGCACCGGCGACTGAACAGCAAAGTCTTGCGCATCAGCGTGATGGGCTTCGCGATCGTTTCGGGCGCGGCAATCCTGTATCAGACCTTGAAGTGAATCCATGAAGTAAATGCAGGCACAGCTGGCCCGGTTCGGGCCGGCTCGTTCAACAGAGCAAATCGAGCATCGCGAGGAGACCCCCAATGAAGAAGTGTTTGTTGGCGCCCGTGTGCATGGCGCTTGGCATGACTAATTTTTCTGCTGCATATGCACAAAGCAGCATCACGCTGTATGGCAGTCTGGACGCGGGCGTGGGCTACGTCAGCAATCTGCATGGCTCGCACGCGTTCATCGCCGAACAGGGTACTTTCCAGGCCGACCGCTGGGGCCTCACGGGCACCGAGGATCTGGGCGCGGGGCTGAAGACCGTGTTCAAGCTGGAGTCGGGCTTCTCCACGCTGAGCGGCGCAATGTCGAGCGCAGGCACGCTCTTCAACCGCCAGGCCTGGGTGGGTCTTGCGAAGAGCGGCATCGGCACCGTCACGCTTGGCCGCCAGACCGACTTCCACTTCGAAATGCTCGGCCCGCTGTCGACCGCCCAGTCGCTCGGCGACTTCTCCGCCTTTCATCCGGGCGACGTCGACGGGCTGGCCAATACCGTGCCCGTCGAACTGTCCAATACCGCCAAGTTCGTGAGCCAGCCGTTCGCAGGCCTCACCATTGGCGCGCTCTATGGCTTCACGAATTCAAGCAGCAGCACGACGGGACACACCATCAGCTTCGGCGCGAACTATGGCTACGGACCGCTAAAGCTGGCCGCCGCGTGGTCGGAGTACCACGACCGCGCGCTCAACCTGGCCGGCGGGCTGGGCCTGAATGCGTTCGAGGGCGTGAACCTGTCCAACGGCGCGCCGGTCGTGGCCGACCGCGTGCGCAATGCGGGCATCGGCGGCAGCTATCAGTGGGGGCGAGTCCAGTTGCATGCGCTCTACACGCAGGTGCGCATCGAGCGGCATGGCGAGGCGCAGGACTACCGCACCATCGACGGCGGCGCCAATTTCCAGGTCACGTCCGCCTATATGGTGGGCGCGGGCGCGTGGACCACGACGCTCGCCGGCAAGCGCTGGACCCAGGCAACGCTCGCCAATGTGTACTCGCTCTCGAAGCGCACCCAGCTTTATATGGACGTGATGGTGGAACGGGCCTCATCGGGCGCGGTTGCCAGCACGATGGGGATAGGCGCGTCGTCTTCGGGCTCGCAGACGGTCGTGCTGGCCGGCATTCATCACTTCTTCTAGCGCGCCGACGATCACGCCGACCGAACGCGCCTCGCCCACCACCGGCTGCGCCGTGACTTTTACTTCTCACTGCGCCCGCCTGGACCTGCCCCGAGCCAGGATTTTCCGCAAGCTCCCGCTGGTGCTAGTGCGAAAACCCGGAGGCCGTTTCGCTGAGACTCTTGCCCCGGGTTTCAGGGGCTAGCCATTGCGATACGCCGGCACCGACAGCGGCGATGCCGGCGGCAATCAGTATGGTCACTGAGGGGCCGAGATTAGCGATGGACCAGGGCATCAGGAAGGTGCCGAGGCCGGCCCCGATCCGGCTGAACGCGGCAGCGAAGCCCGTCCCGATCCCGCGGATCTCTGTGGGGAAAACCTCGCCAGGGTAGATGCAGGTTAGCGTGCCGCAGCCCGCGTTAAAAAACGAGAATGCGAGAAACAGGCCCAACACGGCCACGCCAGGTGCATCTGTCCACACGCCGAGGATAACGAGGATCACAGTGATGATCCACTGCGGCGGCACCGTCAGCGCACGGCGGCCGGCCTTGTCGATCAGCAGGACCGTCGCGACACTTCCGGCCAAAGCAACGGCGGACAATCCCACTCCTCCGGCGAGCCCGCCACCGAGGCCGAACTTCTGCAAGACACTGTCGGCGAATGTGGCGATCGCAAAGTACGGCGTGACGACACAGAAAAAGAAGAGCGACACGAACAGTGTGACCCGCCAGTACTGGCGGGAAAACAACATCCCGAAGCCACCGCCCGAATGGGGCGCCTCGCGCTCCATGTCGAGCATATCGGAGGCGCTTTCCATATACCGATAAGCGATGGAGCGGGCCTTGTCCGTACGATTCTTGCTCCACAGCCAGCGCGGTGACTCGGGCATGCCAATCCGGCCAAGGAACAATGCCATCGCGATGAAGGTGCTGGTGCCGAGGATGTTTCGCCAGCCGAGATCCGTATACCGGTCCAGACAGTAGCCCACGACGAAGGCGAACATGAAGCCGGCATACCACGCGATCAGCGTCAAGCCCATGAGCCGTCCACGGATCCGGGCTGGCGAGAACTCCGACAACAGTGGCCAACCAACCGAGTACTCCGCGCCGATTGCGATGCCCATCAGCAGCCGCACCACGAACAGTTGCAGCGGTAACGCGATAGATAACTGCGTGGATCCGACGAAGAACTGCATGACCGACGCAATCACAAACAACCCCATGTCGAGCATGAACAGGGGTTTGCGACCGAACTTGTCGCCAGCCCACCCACCCAACGGCGAGCCGATGAGGATGCCGAACAGCGCGCCCGCCGCGATCAGGCCTTCCCAGACCGCCGATATGCCGAGTTCGGCGGTCATTTTGCCGGACACCGGGCCGACAATCCCGAGAATATAGCCGTCCAGGAACGTGCCGCCGGTAAGCACGATGATCATTCTGATCATGAAGCGTCGTTTAAACGCTGCAGATGTCTCTTCCTCCATCGCGACGGCGGAAACCGCAGCAGCCTTTTCTAGCGAGGTCATGCGTATCTCTCCATTTTTTGCGGCACGCATCAGCGACGCCTCAATGCCGTACAGCGCCGCTCGAGCGGTTCGCCACAAGCGGGCAACTGGCCGGTTCGTGATGAAAATGGCGGTGGGCAGGCGTGCAATGGCGTCAGGCCAGACTCCACGTTCGAACTAGCCGCGCAGATCAAAAATGCAATCGACGCATTGGCTAGCGATGAAATTTTTGGGCGAGCCACCAGACGTTGCGGCGCAGGTATTGCTACGCCATTCACCCACCCATCGCGCTGCCGAACGCCGCGGCGCCGGTGGCGCGCTTGAGCAGAGCATCGTCAAGCGATGATGTCCGCGAGAATGGTGGGCGAGAGTGAGGATAGAGCATCCACAGTGCGCCATTCGCAAACGATTCCACTGACTGTCTCCGGATATTGCACAACGAATCCGCCCCGTGCACACCTTCGATCAGTCATGCACTGATCGGGTGCGCTTTCAGGGTTGATGGCGCCGGCGAATTCTTTGAGTGCCATAGTGATGCGAAGGCGGACTACGTTAGAATCCAACTGCTTGGCACCAGGCGACGTTATTTCAAACGATTCTATTTATCTGCACGAAATCGAACCGCAAATAAACCGTCAAGAATCGGCCAGTAAACGACATCAGCACGATGTTTCGCTTCGTTCTTCGTCCGGTCAACGATCAGTGCGAATGTGGCAACCGGTTTGGGCAGCGGCTTGCCTGCAATACCCAAAGGGAATCCGCGTCGTTACGGGTTTGGGCTGCTGACGATGAAACATCGTCTGCTCCCCTTTTGGGCCGATGGGAAATCTGCTATGGATATCCTCGCCATTCCTGAAGCGCATCAAGGTCGACTGACTGCGACAAGCCGTCCAGGGCGTCACCTCGTCACTTAGCGCAGGCACGTGCTATCTCGATAATGAATGGGGCCGCACGTCCCACCATGAGCAGACCAACAAGTCGAGAGGCCATCCCCATGACCATTACCAGCGACACAGCGCGAGGACACGCTATCGAAGTCAAGATCCCCGACGCCCCGGTTTTCAATGTTTGCCCCGAGCTCGGTTATTTCGAGGTGCTCGGCACCATGGAGCAACTCGCTGCCGAATCACTGATTCCGGACGGGCTCGAATGGCCCGCCGGTTTCACGCATCGGATCTGGAGCGACGGAAAATTCGAATGGTGGTTGCGCCGGCAGCGCCCGGCGGGCGCGCGCGGCCCACGGCGGTTCTATGCGGAGTTCGATTACTGGCGGCTGCGCTCGACCGTCTGCGGGCGGTCCATGAATATCGCGCAGGCGCAATGGATGCGCCGCGAAGCCGACAAGATTGCCGCGATCGGAAGCTGGACCCGCGAGGATGAGATGCAGCTTCACGCGGCGGCACGGGCGCACCGCGACGCCGCTTTCCAGCAATTCAAGCAACTCGTTCCGGCGCTCGCCGATCTGTCGAAGAAACGCCGCCGCGCATAAGCGCAATCCATGCCCCGGTGCGCGCACCGCCTCCGCCTCCTGCGTCCGCCCGCGATACCAAGGGCAGTAAGCCAGCGTCAACGCCACGAGAAACTGCACGCCGCGCAGCAAGGTCATGCGGATTCGCACGTCACGAAGGTCGTCAACAGCACGGCCGTCATGAGCCCCGCCCCCAGCAGCGAAGTCACCGGATAGCCTCGAATCCGGAACGCGAGCGTCCGCGCGCCATGGACATGGCACGCCGGGCTTGAATAGGCGTTCGGATTCGCGCAGCCCGTAGAAGTCAGGACATCACGATTTCCCCCAACATGTACGACGCGTTTGTCCTAGTATTGTTAGACGATTCCCGAATTCGCCCTATACGTGCCACCCGACAGTCGACAGAAGCAAGGGGAAAGTCATGCCAATGGAAAGACCGTGGAGAAGCGTGTTCCAGCCCGGCGATTACATATTTGGCTATGCCAATACGATCACGGGATTTGTGGAGGCGCATAAAAGCGAAGGCGCCTCGAACGAGGACAAGATTCAGGTGCTTTCTACGGACCGCTCGGAAGCCTTGAATGGAAAGGGCAAAGCAGCAGACAAGGAGTCGTTTTTGAAATCGCTGGAGCAACACCCAAAGTTCTCCGCCATTATCAGCGATTCGGAGAGAGGCATTCGCGCACCTGCACTCGATGGCTTGAAGCCCGGCGACGTGAAGAACAATCGGGACTGGCGCATCAAGTCCAAGGGATCGCTCTACTGGGCCACCATCGATGTGCATAAACACGTGCATTTCATACTAGATGGCATCGACATGGATGAGGTTGTTCACAAGACTCACACCACCGGGCCAATGCATGGTCGGGATACCCCTTCGGGAACACCAAGTTCGCAAAAAACCAGGACGATCACTCACGCCGAATTACGCTGGATCTACCGTAACAAGGTCTTGCCGCAAGTCCGGGAGCACGTTCAGTTCTGGCTGAACGGTGTATGTTGCGAGCCGCCCTGGCGGACAGATCCGGGGCTTTGGTCTCACTACGTTCCCAGAAAGAGCCCAAGCACCCCAGGGATAGAATTTGAACTCGATTAATCGGCGGCCAATGTCTGCTTACATTTGCCGAAATCTGCTGAGTGACGACGTATGGAAAAAAGTCGAAGCGATCTCGCCGGCCAAAGGCTTATCAGCACCGTGGTATGAACGACATGTGCAACCCGATGGTGCCGCCGCGCGCGTGGCTTGATAGGATCGTTCCTTAACGCATATAGCGCAAAAACCGCACTCGCCTCGCGAACATCGATCTTCACGAACGTTCCCGGATTGGATCGGTGCATGGAATCGGAGGCCATCGAGGCGTGAACCAGATCTTGCATATCGAGTGCAGCCCGCGCGGCGACGCCTCGGTCAGTAGCCAGGTGACGCGCTACGCGGTCGAGTCGCTGCTCGGTGAAAACCCGGACGCACGTGTGCAGCGGCGCGATCTGGGCAACGCTCCGCCGCCGCACCTGAGCGCCGAATTCGTCGATGCCATGCTGGTCGCGCCCCACGCGCGCAGCGCCGCGCAACACGGCGCACTCGCGCTTTCGGAACAACTGATCGAAGAACTCGAGTTGGCCGACGTAGTCGTGATGGGCACGCCCATGCACAACTACGGGCCGCCCTCAGGGCTCAAGGCCTGGCTCGATCACGTCATGCGCCTCGGGCGCACCTTCACCATGACCGCGCAAGGCAAGATCGGCTTGCTCAGGGATCGCCCCGTGATGGTCGCGGTCTCGTCGGGCGGTCTCTTTACCTGGGGCGGCGCGGCACGCCAGCCCGACTACCTCACGGGCTACATTCGCGCGGTGTTCGCGACCATCGGCATACGCAATGTCGAGTTCGTCACCGTCGAAGGCATGAGAAACGGCCGCGAACAGGAAGCCATCATGCTCGCCAGCGCGCGCCGCTGGATCGACGCCAACATCGTCGCGCTCAAGCGCAGGCAGCCACGGGGCATTTGAGCGCGCGAGCGCGCCTGGCTCCCTACTTCCTGCGCCGCGCGCCAGAGGAAGACAACATCGCCAGATCGATCACCGGCGCGCCCTGCTCGACGAGGAAATCGCGAAACAACCCGGTCACCTGCGAAATGCGCCGGTCGGCCAGCGTCACCACATACCATTCGCGCTCGACCGGATTGCCCGCGAACGGCAGTTCCTTCAGCAGCCCCGCGCGCAGTTCCAGCGCGCATGCATGACGCGACAGGAACGCCACGCCGAGCCCCGCTTCGGCCATCTGCTTGATGGCCTCGTTGCTAGATAGTTCGGATCCCACATGAAATCGGTGACCCGATGTCTTGAACAGACTCTCGACAGTCGTTCTCGTCCCGGCGCCGCGCTCGCGCACCAGCAAATGCGCCGATTCCAGGTCCTTCATTGAAATACGCTTGCGCTGCATGAGCGGATGGTCGGGCGCAGCGACGAACACCATCGGATGCTTCGCGAACTCGGCCGCATGCGTGCGCAGTTCCTTGGGCGGACTGCCCATGACCGCGAGGTCGATTTCATGCGTGGCGAGCATGCGAATGATCTCTTCGCGATTGCCCACCTTGAAGTAGGTCTTTACATGCGGGCGCGTCGCCGTGAATCGGACCAGCAGCGGCGGTATCAGATATTCGGCGGTGGTGATCGCGCCGATGCGCAAGCTGCCGCCCAAATCTCCCTTCAATGCCGCCACTTCGTCGCCCGCTTCCTGCCAAAGATGCAAGATCTCGCGCGCATAGCGCCCCACGATTTCGCCCGCCGTGGTCAACTCCACGCCCCGGCCCACACGCTGCAGCAACGCCGCGCCCACCGCTTCCTCCAGCAGGCGGATCTGCAGCGAGACGGCCGGCTGCGTCAGATGCAGCTCCTGCGCCGCGCGCGACACGCTTCCGAGGCGCATGACCATGTCGAGCGCCTTGAGCTGCCGGAACGTGGCCGCCTTACCTATTAGTGAAAGCATATGGGTCGCCTATAAACATTAAATTGTTCTTGGGTTCGCGAAACGATATCGTGAAATCCAGTCGCGCGACATTCAAACCGATTTCATTCTGGAAGACAACCATGGCACTCATCCCTGGCATTCTCGCGAAGGCGCGCGCGGCTAATCTGCCCCGCATCCTGATTGTCGGCGGCGGCGCCGGCGGCTTGCAACTCGCTACGCGCCTGGGCAGCACGCTCGGCCGCCGCGGGCAAGCGCACATCGTGCTCGTCGACCGCTTGCCGACGCACTTCTGGAAGCCGCTTCTGCACGAAGCCGCATCGGGCCACCGCGACCCCGCTTCGCATACGATCGAATATGCGGCGCAGGCAAAGCGCCACGGTTTCGAGTTCGTGCAAGGCGAATTGCAATCGGTCGATCGCGCACGCCGCATCGCCACCATCGGCGCGGTGCTCGACCACGACGGCGCGCAGATCGTGCCGCCACGGGAAGTGCCGTACCACGACCTCGTGCTGGCCGTCGGCAGCGTGACCAACTTCTTCAATGTGCCTGGCGCCGCGCGCTACGCGCTTCCGCTCGAACACGTGGGGCACGCCGAGGATTTCCGCAAGAAGTTCCTCGCGGCCTGCGCGAAGGTCAATCACCTCGCCGATGCGCCCGGCGCGCCGCTCGTTCGGCCGGTGTGCATCAACGTGATCGGCGCGGGCGCAACCGGGGTGGAGCTGGCCGCCGCGCTGCGGCACGCAGTGGGGCAACTCGCGGCGTACCGCTTCCGGGCGCTCGATCCCGACCGCGATGTCCAGATTCGTCTGATCGAAGGCGCGCCGCGCGTGCTGCCGGTGCTCGACCCGCGCATTTCGGCGCGCACGCAGGCGCAACTCGAGCGTCTGCATATCGAAGTGCTGACCGACACGCGCGTGGCGAGCGTCGAGGAAGATGCCATCGTGACTTCGACCGGTGCAGTACTGCCCGCCGATATGACGATCTGGGCCGCCGGTGTGGCCGGGCCCGCGATGCTGCGCTCGATCGAGGGACTGGCGCTGAGCGCGTCGAATCAGGTCATCGTGACGGATACCTTGCAAACGCCTGACGATGCGCACGTGTTCGCGTTCGGCGACTGCGCAGCCTGCCCGGTCGGCGGTTCGAGCCGTTACCTGCCGCCGCGCGCCCAGGTCGCCCACCAGCAGGCGGTCTACTTGAGCCAGGCTTTCGCGCGGCGCATCGCGGGCAGGGCGGTTGCGGGCTTCGTGTTTCGCGACGCCGGCACGGTAGTCTCGCTCGGCGAGTCCGGCGCGCTTTATCAGGCGGACCTGCGCTTGCGCGAGCGCTCCGTGATCGTCAACGGCCTGGCTGCGTCGGGCTTGTACCGGCTGCTGTATCGCAAGCACCTGTTGGGCGTGCACGGCACCCGGCACACGCTGCTCCAGACGCTGGGCCAGTTTCTGCAGCGCTACAACCGGCCCTCGATCAAGCTGCATTGAAGCATGACGGCGGCGGAGCGCGAATCGCGCATCGGCTCCGCTGCCCCGATCACGCGTCGTGCCCGGCCTCGATCGATTGCCACGTGCTGCGGAACCACTCGGCAATCGCCACGTTCTGCTCGAACAGCGAGTACTTCACGCCGCCGCCGTCCCACTTCTCCTCGAGATTGAGCAGTTGCCGGTTGACGGCCGAGCCGTCCACATGCAAACGCCGCGCGGCCTCGCGAATGGATCCGCAGCGGCAGATCATGTCGAAGTAGCGAATGGAGCGGGCGTGGACGTTCACGCGGCGATACCAGCAGATCAGGCCACGTTTCGAGGCGCTGCCGTGGGCGCAATGCCTGGCAGCGCCGCCAGCGCGCGCTCCCAGATCTGCCGCGTGCGCAGCCACACGAGCTCGCGCCAATCGGCATCGGCGGGCATGAACGCTTCGAACAGCGCGCGGCTGATCGCGCGGCCTCGCGCGTCGCGCGGGTCGCCGTACAGGTGCAGCCAGTGGTCGTCGCGCAAGGCCGTGTGCATGGGCGCTTCCGGGTACGTGCCGCATTCGATCACGAGCTGCATCAGATGCGTATCCGGCAACGCGTCCAGCAGCGCCTGCGAGGCGTAGCCCGTTGCGCGCGCAACTACACCGGTTTCGCTGATGGCGGCATCCGCGTGCGTGAGCAGCGTGTAGAGCCAGGGGCCGTAAAGGCGCTGCGCGTCGGCCAGCGCGGGATAGGTCGATTGCGCAATCGCCATCAGCATCGGATGGCCGAACGCGCCCGCCCCGGTATGCAGATCGAACGAAATCGCCACCTGGGCCGGTTTGAGAAAGCGCTGCACAATCTCGTGCAAGGTCCGGTTGGACCATGTTGCAGCATGGCCGCCATAAAAGAGTCCGTCCGCGTGGCGATATTGGCCCGCGCCCACGATCGCCTGCACACCCGACCAGCCGAGCGACTCGACTTGCCGCTCCAGCAGCGTATCGGCGTGGTGCCGCTGCGGACCGTCGATATCGGGGCACACGTAAATCTCATGCAGTTCCTCGTAGCGCGGATTGAGCGGCAATGGCGCGTCGAAGTCGACGTAGTTGCGATTCAGATCGACATTGTCTTCGTTCACGCGCCTGACCCACGCGGTGCCCCACGGATTGATCAGGTGCACCATCATCACCGCGACATCGTCGGGCAGGCTTCGCGCGGCCAACTCATGCAGCCATTGCGTCTGGCACGTCGATCCGTAGTAGCCCTCCACCCCGTGCGTACCCGACACGGCCACCAGCACGCGGCGCGCGGCGGCGTTGCCCAGCCAGGCGACGTCGGTCGCGAGCGCCTCGCCGTTGGGGCCCTTGAGCGGATGCGCGTAGCTCGTCACCGTTGCCCCCGCCAATTGCGCGGCGTGAAGAAAATGTTGGCGCTGGGCCGCGAAATCCGGTTCGACGGGAAAGCCGATCTTCATGAAATCCTCTGCGAGCCATCAAGCGGGTTGTGGGGAGCGCGCCGCGCCGCTTTGCGCGCACGCCTCGGACAACGCGAGCGTAACGTGTCCCGCGGGTTTCGCGCAGCAAAGCAGCACCGTACCTTCAGCGGGCGGGTCGAGTGGCGCAGTGGCGTACTCGACGTTGCCTTGCGCCAGCCGCGTCACGCAAGTATTGCAGATGCCGACACGGCAACTGAACGGCACGGCATAACCATGTTGCTCCGCCAGTTCGAGCAGCGACTCGCAGCGATCATCCCACGCCACGGGCGCAGCGTCCGGATGAAATCGAACAGTGGTTGCGTGCGCATCGATTTCCCGGATCGTCTCCGTGCGCGGGACCGCATCGGGCGATGTTTCGCGCGCAGGTTCCACATCGGCATCGGCTTCCAGCACGGTTGCAGGGCCGAAGAACTCGTAATGAATGCGCTCGCGCGCCACGCCGAGGCTGCGCAGGAGCCGCCAGTTGGCCTGCATGAACGCGGGCGGCCCGCATAGATACACTTCGTAGTCGTCGAGCGGCAGCAAGCCTTGCAGCGTCTCGCGCGTGATCAGCCCCTCGCTGTCGAAGGTCTGTGCCCGACGATCTTGCGCGGCGGGCTGCCGGTAGCAGACGTGCACGCGCACGTTCGGACACTCGGCCGCCACCGCCTGCACTTCGCGGCCGAACGCATGCACCGCGCCGTTCTCGCACGCGTGAATGAAATACACGCGCCGGTCCCGCGCGCCCGCCATCGCCCGAAGCCGATGCAGCATGCTGACGAGCGGCGTCAAACCCACGCCGCCGCTCATCAGCACGACGGGCCGCGTGATGTCGTCGCCGCACACGAACGCGCCCGACGGGCCCGCCGCTTCGAGTTCGTCGCCAACCTGCACCGCGTCGTGCAGATACGACGAGCCGCGGCCCGGCGCCAGGTCCTCGCGCCCTGCCGGGGCCGGTTCGCGCTTGACGGAAATCCGCCAGCGCGCCGTATCGGCCGGGTCGCCCGAGAGGCTGTAGGTGCGCAGCAGAGGCTCGCCGCCCGGCAAGGGCAAGCGCAAAGTCACGAACTGCCCGGCCACGAACGCAGGCAACGCCTCGCCATCGGCAGGCACGAGTTCGAACGAAACGATCGATGCGCTTTCGCGCGTGCGCGCGCTCACGCGCAAGCGGCGAAAGCCAGTAGGCGCACGGCTCGCCAGTTCCGCCGCGGTCTTGCCAGCGTCACTCATTTCATGGCTCCACGCGCTCGCGTTGCACGACGTGAGTCGGCGCAAGCGAAAGATTTTCCGTCTGCTGCTCGCGCTCGATCATCTGCGCGAGCGCGCGCCTGAAGCGCAGCGGCCCCGCGTCGATGGCGAGGTCGATGTTCGGCGTGCGCGCGTTCTGCATGCCCGCGTGCACGGCCGTCAACACCGCGCGGTCTTCCTCGAACGCATGGCGCACGTCCTCGTCGAACTGACGCGACACCTGTTCTTCGTCGGGCGCGAAGTTGCGCGTCTGAAACCAGTAGTAGCGCGTATGCGATGCGTCCACCGGAGTCATGAAGTTATACGAGTTCATCAGGAACACATCGGTATGAAGCGGTGCATCGTCGCCGCCCGTGCCGGCCGGCGTGAAGACAGCCTTGATGATCGCGTGCGACGGAAAACGCACTTCGTAATGCTGCTTGCGGTCGCAACGTCCTGCGAAGCGCACGAACTGCGCGTAGAACGGTGCCACCTCCACATCGCGCATCCAGCGCGACACGGTCACGCCGTGCGCGGTCGCCTCCGTCTTGAGCGGTTCCGCTTCGCAGGCCGCATTGCCGAACGACGAGCGATGCACCCACGCAACGTGCGAAGGGTCCAGCAGATTGTCGGTGACATAGAGATAGTGGCAGTCCACCGTCATGGCATCGCCGCGATTCATGCCCCACGCCGGATCGCCCCATTCGTCGATCTGCACGATCTTCGCGGGATCGGCCTGTGCGGGATCGCCCATCCAGATCCAGAGCAGGCCGTAACGTTCCGCCAGCGGGTAGCTGCGCACTTTCGCGCCGGAAGGGATCCTCGCGCTGCCCGGCGCGCGTACGCACGCGCCCTCGCAATCGAACGTGAGACCGTGATAACCGCACTCGACTTGATCGCCGACGAGCCGGCCCATCGAAAGCGGCAGCTTGCGATGCGGACACGCGTTTTCAAGCGCGACAGGCGTGCCGTCCTCGCGCCGGTACAACACCACGGACTCGCCCAACAGCGTCACTGGCGAGAGTTCGCGCGTCACTTCCGCGTCCCATGCCGCGACGTACCATGCATTCCTCAAAAACATTCCGTTGCCTCCACCTTGACGATTTCGTGTATTGGGTTCCAAGGATAAAAAGCCATAAAGCAAAAGAATAGATGTAAAAACCTGCCTGTTCGTTTAGAGTTTCTAAACCGTGAAATCCCGCCAGCGATTCGAGCGATAACGAAATGACGACGAACAGCTTTCCTCCATTGCGCGCGCTGCAGATCTTCGAAGCCGTCGGCCGATGCGGCGGCATCACCGAAGCAGCCCGGCGGCTAGGCATTTCCGCGGGCGCGGTCAGCCAGCAGATCAAACTGCTGGAAGACACGCTGGGAATGCATCTCACGCAAAAGGACGGCAAGCGGCTGCGCCTCACCGCGATCGGCCGGCAGTACCACGAGAGTTGCGCTGCGGCCTTCGAAAGCCTGCGCGTGGCGCATGCCGAAATAGAACGCGCGAAGAACACGCGCAATCTGAGTGTCAGCGCGCTGCCTTCGCTGGTGTCGAAATGGCTCGCGCCCCGCGTGCTCGAATGGCAGCGTCAGCATCCCGAACTGAGTGTGTATCTCGATGGCACGCACACAGAGCCGTCGCCGGACGGCTACGAAATCGACTTTCGCATCAGCTATGGCGAGCGCGGCCTGAATACGGAGAATGCGGTTGAACTGTTCCGCGATTGCGTGGTGCCCGTGTGCAACCCGCGTCTGCTGGAGTCGGGCACGCCGCTCGAGACGCCGGCCGGTCTCCTCGCCTACCCGTTAATCACGGTGGACTGGCAGCCGAAGTTCGCCTCGCCGCCGTCATGGCGCGAATGGTTCGCCGCCAACGATGTCGATTGCGCCGATTTCGACGAAAACCGCCTCGTGTTCTCGCTTTCGAGCGTGGCGATTCAGGCGGCCATCGACGGCTACGGGTTCACGCTCGCGCAAGGCTCGATGATTACCGACGACCTGGCCGCAGGCCGCCTCGTCATGCCTTTCGCGCTCGGGCTTGCGTTGCCGTCGCCCTACTTTCTCAAGTGGAAGCCGAACGCATTCGACCGGCCGCATTGCCGCCAGTTTCACCGCTGGCTCGTCACCCGTGGCAAGGAGCAGCAGCAGCGCAACGAGAGCCTGCTGAGCGTGATCGCTTGAGGCTCCGGAAACTTCAACTCGCCAGCACGTCGAAATCAAAATAACGCCGCGCGATCTTTTGATAGGTCCCGTCCTTGATCATCTCGCCAATCGTCTGATCGATCATCTCGCGCAATGCGTTATCGCTCTTGCGAAAACCGATTGCCGCGCCGGCGCCCAGCGTCTTCGCGTCGTTGACCGGCGCGCCAAGAAACGCGTAATCGCGGCCCAGCGGCGTTTTCAGAAAGCCGTTGCTGCCGGAAATCATGTCGGTCAGCGTGGCGTCGAGGCGGCCCGCGCGCAGATCGGTGTAGACCACTTCCTGATTCGCGTACGAGGTCACGTTGATGCCCGCCGGCGCCCAATAAGCCTTCGCATAGGCCTCCTGCGTGGAGCCTTGCGCCACGCCGATATTCTTGCCCTTCAATGACGCGACCGTTGGTTCGAGCCGCACGCCGCGCGGCCCGATCAACGCGCTCGGCGTCTTGAACAACATGGTCGAGAAGGCCACTTGCGCTTCGCGCTGCGGCGTCACCGACATCGCGGACATGATCGCATCGAACTTGCGGCCCTGCAGTGCAGGAATGATGCCGTCGAACGCGGTTTCGACCCAGATGCACTTTGCGCGAAGCCGCCTGCAGATTTCGTTGCCGAGGTCGATTTCGAAACCCACGAGCTTGCCGTCCGGCGCTTTGGACTCGAACGGGGCATAGGTCGGATCGACGCCAAACTTCAACTCGGTCAATTCCTTCGCGTGGGCGGAAAGCGCCGCAACGGACAGCGCGACGCACACCAGCGTCTTCTTCATGGCAATCATGGGCATTCCTGTTCTAAAGGAGTGGTGTTCGGGGCGAACAATAACAACAAGGCCCCAAGCATATGGACTCAAAAAATCGAAGAATAGAGGTGTGCTAGTGCACGATGCTTAAGTTTTTCTAAAACGTATTGCATGCCGGAGCGTCCCGTGCCCGCCAGACATGCAGGGGCACATCACGGCCGTTCGCAGCGTTGTTTCGCAGGGTTCCCTCGTATACTCCCCGGCAGTATTTGACCTATACTCGTGCCCAGTATCCTCAGCAGCCGCTTTCGCCCAGCAAAGCACGGGCAAACCAGTCCACGCGACTGTTCACTTCACAAGCCATCACGGAGACACATCATGACCATCGCGTTACATCCGACCGTCGATCGGGGCATCAAAAAAGGCACCGAGAATTTCGCGGGAGGCACGCTGCGTTGCAAGTGCAGCGATAACCCGGTTGAAGTGCAGGTTGCTTCACAGGTGCTGTTCAACCACGCATGCGGTTGCAGCAAGTGCTGGAAGCCCGCGGGCGCGCTGTTCTCGGTCGTGGGGGTCGTGCCGCGCGAGAAGCTGTCCGTCGTTGCGCACGGCGAAAAGTTGAAGGTCGTCGACGAGAAAGCGCCGATCCAGCGCCATGCGTGCACCGCCTGCGGCACGCATTTGTATGGCCGCATCGAGAATAAGGACCATGCGTTCTACGGGCTCGATTTCATCCATACGGAACTGTCCGCCGATACCGGCTGGGATGGCCCGGGCTTCGCGGCGTTCGTTTCGTCGATCATCGAAAGCGGCACGCCGCCTTCAAAGATGGAGCAAGTCCGGCAAACCCTGCGCGACAAGGGCCTGGAACCCTATGATTGTCTCAGTCCCGCGCTGATGGACATCCTGGCCACACATGCGGCGAAGGCAAAGGGCACCTACCGCGAGGCTTGATCGGCTGCGCGGCTCGAAGCAACGCTTGCGATGATCACAAGCGTTGCGACGATCCGAATAGTCATTGATCTGAGCAATAAAGTTCAAGGCGAAATACCGATCGGCTCCTTGCCCGCGCGCCAGCGCGCCTCGGCCTCTTAATTCAGCGAGGCTTTCTCGCGGGCAGCCGCCGCCATTCCGGCGCCGGCATCCGACGATTCCAGCGCTTCGAGCGAGGCATCCTTCGTCTCGATGCCGAGCACCCACACGGCCAGCGCCGCAACCACAAACGACAGCGCGCCGAGCGTGAACACGCCGCCCTGGCCGAACAACGGCAGCACGACGCCCACCACGTAGGGGCCGATCAGCGAGCCGACCCGCCCGATCGCCGAGGCGAACCCCGAGCCCGTCGCGCGTGCACCGGTGCCGTAGAGTTCGGGCGTATAGGTATAGAGCGCGGCCCACATCGCGAACAGGAAGAACTGCATCACGAGCCCCGTGCCGACCAGCAATACGATGCTCGCGCCATGCAGCGCCGTTTGCCCGTAGACGAACGCCATCGCGCCGCCGCCCACGAGCGACGCAACGCAGGTGGGCTTGCGGCCCCAGCGCTCGACGAGCCACGCCGCGCACAGAAAGCCGGGTATCCCGCCCAGCGAGATCAGCACCGTGTAGAACACCGACTGCGTGACCGCGAAGCCGGCCTGCTGCAACAGCGCGCCGAGCCACGAAGTGAGCCCATAAAAACCGAGCAGCGCGAAGAACCACAGCAGCCACACCATCGTCGTGCGGCGGCGGTAAGCAGGGCTCCAGATCTCGCGCAATGCGCTGCGCCCGCGCGACGATGCGGGTTGCGCGAGCGGCTGCGGGGCGGGCAAGCGCGTCAGCCTCATGGAGCGCATCACGCGCGCCTCGACGTCCGAGACCACGCGGTCGGCATCGACGAGGCGCCCGCGATGCTCGAGCCAGCGCGGCGACTCCGGCACGATCCGGCGCACGACGAGCACGAACACCGCGGGAATCGCGAGCAGCGCGAACACGGCGCGCCAGCCGAGCGCGGGCAACACGAAGTACGCGACGATGCCTGCGGTAATGAAGCCGAGCGGCCAGAAGCCGTCCATCAACGCAACCATGCGGCCGCGCTGCGCGGAGGGCACGAACTCGGAAAGCAACGCCTGCGCGATCGGGAACTCCATGCCCATGCCAAAGCCGAGCAGGATCCGGTAAACGATGAGCGAGTTGACATCGTGCGCGGTCGAGCACAGATACGATGCGATGCCCCACAGCACCATGCTCCATTGAAACACCGGACGGCGGCCGAAGCGGTCGGCGAGCAGCCCCGCCACCGCGGCGCCGATCGTCATGCCGAAGAAGCTCGCACTTGCCACGAGCCCGGCCTGCGCGCTCGACAGGCCAAACTCCTTCTTGATCGAGCCGAGCACGAAAGTCATGGTGCCGAGATCGACCGAGTCGAAGAAAAACGCGAGTGCGATGATCAGGAAAATCAGCTTGTGATAGCCGGAAAACGGCAAGCGTTCGAGCCGTGCGGCGGCGGTCGCGCGCGATTTGGGCGACGTGGAAACGGAAGCGTTGCGCATGGCGTCCTCTGATGGAAAAAGCTGCGCCACGGGGCGTGACACAGCCGTTCGTTTCAGTAGACGTGAACAAAATCCGATGCCATAGAAGGCGAGCGGCATCGTGACAGAACACAAGCGTCATGAATGCCTGGGCGGGCGCTATTTTTGCGTCTTTGCAAAGCCGCTGGGTGCACAACGTTTAACTGGAAATGGCAATCGGAAATCTTGTTGGCAATTTTCTTCTGAACAAAGAAAAACTGCCCGTTTGTTCCGCTTGTTCTGTCTCATTCGCTTATTCGTTTTGTGCCATTTTTCCATCCGCGCACTGGCCCTTTCCAGGAGAGTTGCCTTTCGCCCCGCGGATTTCTATGCTTTTTGCATCTGCCAGGGATGATCGATCGTGGCGGCCTTCGAGAAGCGAAGCAAGAGGAGAATCGTTCCATGACGATGCCGCCCCAGCCAGAGCCAGGGGAATGCGAAGACCGGGAGCCGGACCACGTCAACGGCCCCGAAGCCTCCGCAAGAAGCAACGATCCCGCGCGCCTGACCGGCGGCGCATGGTTCAGCCTTGCGGTAAGCTTCTGTTTCTTCCTGCTCATGGTCGCGATTGGCGTGAAGTATCACGTGGCCACACCGCAGCGTGAGGCGCCCGCCGAACCCGATCGCTATGTGATCGCGAATGCGTCCGCGCCCGCCATCGCGACAACACCCGCCATCGCGACAACACCCACGCCACAGCCCGATGCCTACGATACCCTGCTCGCGCAGGCGCGCGAATGCGCGGCTGCGGCCCAATGGGATTGCGTGATCGAAACGACCAGCAGCGCCATCGCGCAACGCGGCAATACGCCGGAAACCAAAGCGCTGCTCTCGCAGGCCATGGTCAAGGGCGGATGGGTTCCCAAAAATGCACACAATGTGCGCGAGGTCTCCACCATGCCGCCGGAATCGAAGCGGCCCGTCCTGCATGCGCATCGGCATCGGGCTCATGCCGAGCGGCTAAGGTATGGCGCTGCGACACGGCCTAATTCCGCGGGTGAGATGGCCGATATTTATCGGCATTGAGCACGCCGCCAGCCGGCCAGAGCTGACTAGAGACGCCGGCATGGCGTTCGCGGCTCAGTCATCCATTACCGCCTCGATCCGACCTTCACGAATTGCCCGAATGAACTCTCGATAATCGTTCCGGTTCTGCCCGCTGTATTCCGTTGCGAACTCAGTGATGGCGTCGTCGAAAGCCCCGCCCGAACCCATGTATCCGGCAATCATCGCGGCATCCCCGGAGCGCGCATGAGCCCGCGCAAGCGCATGCGCGCACATGCGTCCGTATTGCCGGAGCATTCTGGCATCCAGTGCTTCGATAACGACAGACATCTTCACGTCGCGCAGTTGCCTGATATAGAAGTCGCGCCCGTTCTGTCCGCGAGTCCAGCCGAGAAACACGTCACTTGCGGACTGCATGATGCGCTGGCCCGCAATCACCCGCTGACCATGGTTGGAATGCAGACTCTTTCCCGCATACGGCTCCAGGACCGAAGCTCTGGCCTCCTTCACCTGCAGAAATAGCGGGTCGTTATCGGAGGCCATGAGGAGGCCCACACTGCACATCGTGCCGACGCTGCCCACACCCACTACCTTGGCCGCGAGGTCAACCAGATGGAACCGATCGAACAACACGCGCACATGCTCGGCGAGACTCTCGCGATACGAGGCCAGCGACTCGGCATAGCCTGACTCGAGGCCAGGCGCCAGTTCCGCATCAGGGTGAAAGATGAGCGGCGGCTCGTCCTTGATACGCGGCCTCCCGCCCTCCTCGGTAACGAGCTTGGGATAGAGGTGATCCGGCACGGTCTTTCGTCGCTCGACTTCGATCCGTTGCGCAAGGCGCTTGCGCGCATACTCGACGATATCCGGATCGCCTGACTTGTCCTCATACTTTTGCAAATCAATCCGGTCGTACCAGACATCGAGCGCGCGCATGTAGGCATAGTCGTGCATACGTTCGCGGTACTGGCGCACGAGATCGGTCGTGAGACGCACGGTGTCGCTGTAAGGCAGCTCGAGATGCTGTGCCGCAATCACCACGCTCGCGGCAAGCCGCTTCAGGTCCCACTCGA
Source organism: Paraburkholderia sp. A1BS-2L (assembly GCF_051125205.1). Classification (NCBI taxonomy): domain Bacteria; kingdom Pseudomonadati; phylum Pseudomonadota; class Betaproteobacteria; order Burkholderiales; family Burkholderiaceae; genus Paraburkholderia; species Paraburkholderia sp. A1BS-2L. Next base: position 18,388 of record NZ_CP120430.1, on the reverse strand, counting down.
AGGGAGCCGGCAGTGTCTCGTCGAGATCGTTGATGTCGAAGATCACGTTGCGCTCGGGGGTCGCAAACCCGCCGAAGTTCATCAGATGCGCATCGCCGCACGCCTGCACGCGCAAGCCGCTCGTCGGCGTCGTGGCAAGGTCCGCAGCCATGATGGCGGCGGCGCCTCGATAGAACGCAAACGGCGAGGCGGACATTCGACCGAAGCGGATGGGGATCAGGTGCGGCAAGCGGCCCGCGTTGGACTCTTCGAGCAGTTCGATCACATTGCGGCGCTGCTCGGGCAGCCGCCATCCCGCCTGCGACGCCCGGGGTACGTGATCGCGAATGACCCGGCCCTCGGCAGCCCGCTCGTCAGGCGTGCGGTAAGCTACTGGCGCCGGGTTCGCGGCGTGCGCGGCCTTGCGCGAAAAAGCTTTATCCATGGCGTCTTTTCCTTGCGTGTTTCAGCGTTTCGGTGCTCCGTGTGCCCGCGAGAACCACCCGTTGTGTAGACAGTAGTGAAGAAAAATCCTCAACGATTGACCTGGATCACAGCCTCCCCATCACGCGGTTTCCAGGTTTCGGCCGCGTCGGTCTTGTTGCTCAGCAAGTAAGGCCGGACGAACTGTGGGGCGATCAGTCGAACAGTGTGTCCGAGCTTGATGAGCTCACGGTCCCGATTTCGCCTTGCGACTTCACTGTGCGCGATGTAATTCAATATCGCCGGTCTGATCGCTAAAAGGGATTCTCCGCCCGCTCATCGCGATCTTCAGTGCGAGGGCTCGCGATTGACGGAAATCAAGTAATCAGCACATCGTTCGTATACCTTTTGTAGCGGCGATTCGCGCTGGCAGTCGGCGCAAATGAGTTTGTCGAACTTCAGCCGAGACGATATGCGTACCCACCGCAGGATCTGCGCTCGCGCGCTATACCGCGGCGGGGGGCAATGAAAGCCTGCCTCGCGATGGTCGCTGTGGGCTGCTTACGATTTCGATTATTGCGTTGGGCGGATAAGCGATGTGAGCCGTCCGGCCGCCGAGGCTATTTACGAGCGTGAGGTGGATGCCATGATATTCATACTATCAGCCGCGATCTTCGTTGTATCGGCTGGGTTGCTCTTCGACATTATTCCGACACCGGCCACATCAGTGATGTCCGCCCCAGCGTCCCCCTCCGGTTCCACCCCGGGCGCAACGGACGAAACTGTCGCCCCGAAGCCGCGGTCCGAATCCGGACGGAGTCCGCGGACTCCCGCGAGTTCAGCGTCAAGATCGGAAGCAAGCGGCAAGGACGCGAACTGATGTTTCTCCAGGCCGCGCCTCGGGCTCGACATGGAAACGAAGGAGAGAAAAATGCACATCGTTTGCAGCCATTGCATGCGGGTCAACCGCATCGATGCGGCACGACTCGACGCTTCCGCCGTCTGTGGGGCCTGCGGCGAGCCGTTGCTTGGCGATGAACCGGTCCATCTGAACACGAGCAACTTCACGTCCTATGTCGGCCGAAATGATCTGCCGGTGCTCGTCGACTTTTGGGCGCAATGGTGCGGTCCATGTCGGGCCATGGCGCCGCAGTTCGCCACCGCCGCGGCTGAGCTCAAAGCGCGCGCCCTCTTTGCAAAGATCGAAACCGACGCAAACCCACAAGTTGCGACGCAATTCCGGATTCGCAGTATTCCGACGCTTGTGCTGTTTCGCGGCGGAATCGAGGTGGACCGCCGAAGCGGCTTGATGAGTGCGCAGGAGATCGGCAATTGGCTCGGCCCGGTACTTCGCCAAAAGCAACCTTGAAAGCACAGCCTCCGAACCGTTGGCGTCAGGCAAGGCGCTGGCGTGTAAGAGGAAGACCGAGCCTCACGCCGGGGGAGCAAAATTCAGTAACCGATCGTTGCCATCGATTGTGTCCGCAACGATCTTCTCGAGGTGCTATGCACGCCGTCGATGCGTCAAGCCTGATCAACTGGCGTCAAGCCTGATCAACTGGCGCCATTCCATGACCTGCCAGCAGATCGCGAATACGACGCGCGAACGCCGTTGCGATGCATGTTTGCGGATTGAGACCCAGCGCCGCGCCAATCATGAGGAACCCGCCTTTCTGGACACCAACGGCGTCCGGCGTGAACAACGCAATGGAGCTGAGAGCTTGAACGAGTGACTCGATCACGGGCGCCAGCAAGAAGCTGGATCTTTGCACCCAACAAGCAGGAGCGCTTTGAGGCGGCCGTTCGCTAGTTACGGGCCTGCGATCGATTCCGGCAGTCTGTCACGGCGAGACCGTCGGACAGCGCCGGCAGCCAGGCATCAGCGTTCCTCACGCGAAGGGGGATCGCCCGGCACGACGAACCCGAACATTCCGCGCCAGATCGCATTAAAGAAGTTCTCGTGCGAGCGGCCATCAAGCGGCTCTCTTTTGCACTCGCTCTCTGGCGCAGATTCTGGCATTGCGCTGCGTGGCTCTTTCGAGTTGGGCGATGTGGAATCGTCAGATTGCTGGCGACGGGAGGTACGGTTCTGGCGCGACAAATGCAACTCGACCGCGCCAACTGCGATTCGCTCCGCCATTTGTGGCTCACATTCGCGACCAAGTAGCACGCCGAACACGACGTCGCGGTTGTGGCCCTGTTCTGCGAAGCGCATCGCCACAGCTACATAACGCGCATACGCCGCCTGGCGTGCCGCCTCTTGCAAACGCGCTTCTTCTTCCTGCTCACGGGCCAGACGCCCCATTTCCTCGGCATAAACCGCATCATAAACGCGACGCTGCGCGGGATCTGAGAGGATCGCGTAAGCCTCCTTGATCTCCTGAAACTGCGCATGTGCGGATGCTTCGCGTCCCATATTGCGGTCAGGATGCGCTTTCATCGCGGCCCTGCGGTAGGCCCGCTTGATTTCCTCATCACTCGCGTCGTCATGCACGCCCAGGAAGTCATACAACGTCGCCATGGCCCGCCCAGATCGAAGTGGAATCGCGTGACCGATCGTAGCATGCCGCACGGTCCCGCACAGCGAAGGAAAGCTTGCGAAATGGGGAAAACGCACAGTGTGCCGCGCTCGAAGGTGCTCAGTCATAGAAACGCGTGGCGCTTATGCGCCGCGCCGCGGTCGAGTCCGGTTGACGCAACACCCGCCAATCAAGCGTAAAAATTCTCGCTTCACACAGGAGTCGCTGCGCTAGCGAACATGCCTGCTTCTCCATGCGCTCCATTCGACTTCCGTGAAGCACGGCCGGGTGCCTGGCGTTGATTGATCCACATCAGTCAGAAAACCGGGGCCACGCCTAGATTGAACGTTACGTTAGAGCAGCAACGAGGTGTGACCATGTACGAACGAATCCTGGCGCCGATAGACGGCAGCGCAACGTCGCAGAGCGCGTTCAAATTCGCACTGTCGATCGCGCGCGAGAGCGGGGCAGAGCTCATCCCGCTCTTTGTGGTCGAGGTGCCGATCTCGGCCTATGAGATGCCCGGCGGCAATCCGATGCACGTGCACGAAGCGCTGCTAAAGGAAGGCCGGCGCCTGAAGGACGAAGCGCTTGCGGCCATGCAGTTCAACGGTGTACGAGGCACCCCGCGCGTCGTCGAAGTCGACGCGCCCGGGGGCAGTGTTCCCGAGCGCATTCTCGAAGTAGCGCGCGCGACGCATTGCGACCTTGTCGTCATGGGCACGCATGGGCGGCGCGGCGTGAAGCGGCTCATGCTCGGCAGTGTCGCTGAGCGCTTCGTGCGCATGTCGTCGTGCCCAGTCCTGTTGATCCCGGGCGCAGCCTTTGCTGTGGAAACCGGGGCCGCGTCGGCGCCTGAAACTGAAGACGCGTCGTCGTGACCCGAAAGCGGCCTTGTATATGCGAATAAATCCACGCGCAGGCTGGGTGCTTTTTCCGCCGGCGATTACCTGCGCCGCACCCAGATCATCACGTTGGGTGCAGACACGGGCTACGAGTGAGCGCGTCCGTGTCTGAGAAGTACGGGTGGAGCGCGCCGATGCTGTGACCATCACTCGCACCGAACCGGGTTGTCATCGTTGTTGGCTTACATTTTGTAGGGGAAACGCCTGAGTGATTTCCTTCGTCAGAAGATTATCCTGACCTAGCGGCACTGAAAATTCTCGCTGCGTGTGTGATTTGCGGGCTGCGCTCATGCGGCGCGGCCCTTTTTTTGCAAAGAACAAAAGGCTTACGGTGCAAACAGGTAAGCCGATTGAAACGCTCGCCAAAAGCCGCACATCCTTTCAAATTGCGCCGCGAAACACGCGGAAACACGCGGACAGACAGGGCCAGAGAAGCAGGGCCTTCTGACTCGACAATATCAGCCGGACCATGGATAACCTGGTCAAAGCGTTACAGCTTTGGCAGGCCTTGCCGCTGGCCGTCCTGGGCCTGCTGCCGCGCACCTTCCTGCGGCGTCGTTGCCGTGAATTCTCCGGCGTTAGGCGCGTCGGCCGCGCCGGTGAACGACAGTGAGACGCCGCCCGGTCGTTGCCAGCGCGCCTCGATGACCTCGTAGGTGCCGCGCATCCGGTCTTGTACGGTGACGGAGCGTTTGACCTGGGGCTTGCCGAACTTGTACTCCAGGAATGCATAGTCATGTACCTGCGTGTCGACGCCCGGCCTCAACAGGTAGACGCCGTGCACGACGCCCTTGATGAGGCTGATGCGCAAACTGGTGTACATCTCGGGATACTTGTCCACGGGGTACATGACGTCGAGTGTCTCCGTACCTGTTGGGGCCGTGCCAATCAGCGAGCGGTCGGCGTGTTCAAAGCACGGGTGCGGGGTTTCGTCGGTGTAGGAGTTGTGGACGCCCGGATAGCTGTTCGGCTTGAAGGGGCACTCCGGCATCGCGGTGAAGGGTTTGTACAGGGCGATGCCATAGATGGCCGTCACGGTGGGCTCGCTGCCTGGCGCGCTGGTATGGGCTGAAGCTGCGGGTGCAGCAGCAAATGTGAGCGCCGCCAACAGACCACCCAGAGTAGATGGCCGAAAACGAGTGGTGTGCATGTGCTTTCCCCGAGTGTGCTGATAGCGCCCGACTTGCGCATTGGCAGGCGGGTCTGTATTGGGTATGGGCCGCATTCTGTTCGAATGCGCCGCGCCCGTATGTCTGTCAGCGAACCGGCGCTGCGAGCTTGGGCCACACCTCCGTGCCTGGCTCCATCACCGGACCGGTTTCTATCCGGCTACTCAGTCGTGTCCAAAGTGCAACTCGAAGTCCGACGCACGAATCAACACGTGCTTAACAGCGCTGCAAATTTGTCGGCCAGCGTAGGACGTGAACGATGCGGCCAGATCGCACTGAGTTCGAATAGCGGCAGCGCGTCGCCTTCCCGCACCTCGCATACGCGCACGCCTTCGAACTGGATCGCCTTGACGGATTGCGGCAACAGCGAAGCGCCGCAACCCGCGGCAACGCAGGCGAGCACTGTCAGCGATCGATTGGCATCCTGAACGATATTGGCTTCGCAACCGAACTTGCGAAACGCGCTGAGGATGCCCGCTCGCACCACCGGCAAGTGTCCGTGCGGAAACCACACCAGCCCCATGCGTGCCAGTTCCGCGAGGCCGAGCTTGCCATCCTCGCCCAGCGGATGCGACGCCTGCACGACTGCCTGCAAGCGCTCGCGCACGATCAGCTTTTCGCGCATTCTGCCGCCCACCGCAACCGGCGTATGCAGCAGCCCAATGTCGATCTCGCCGGATTCGAGCGCGCTGGCTTGTTCCGCGTTGCTCATTTCGCGCAATGTCAGCTCGACATGAGGGACCGCCGCGCGCAACGCCGCTATCGCCCTGGGCATGACCTCAAACAGCGCCGCGGACGCGAAGCCGATGGTCAGCCTGCCGCCGCGTTGTGCGCCGATATCGCGCGCCCGCTTTTCGGCCGCTTCGATCCGCGAAACGCTAAGACGAATATCCTCGGCGATCGCTTCGCCGGCAGGTGTCAGGGCGGCGCCGCGGCGCGTGCGCGCCAGCAGCTTCACGCCCAGATCCTTCTCCAGCCGGGTAATCGCCTGGCTGAGCGCTGGCTGGGCCATCCCGAGCTGGGCGGCCGCGCCGGTGACGCTTCCCGCATCGACGATGGCGAGAAAATACTTCAACGTGCGGATCGACTCCATGGTCGCCTTTCCATATCAAGATGCTATGAATGAACAACATTTCCATAGTATGCACGCGTTTCAGGCTTACCTAGAATCCCGTCAAATCCACTAACAGCGGCCGCCCGCCGAACTTCGCACGCGGCACGCACCAGGAGACGACGACCATGCGCTGGTATCGCGAAATCACGCCCATCGAGAAACGAACACTGTGGGGCTGCTTCGGCGGTTGGGCGCTCGACGCCGTCGATACGCAGGTCTTTTCCCTTGTCATTCCTTCGCTTCTCGCCACCTGGAGCATCAGCAAAGGCCAGGCGGGACTGATCGGCGGCGCCACGCTGGTGGCCGGCGCGCTCGGCGGATTGCTCGCGGGCATCCTGTCCGACCGCGTCGGCCGGGTGCGCGCGCTGCAGATCACCGTGATCTGGTTCTCGCTCTTCACGTTTCTGAGTGCATTCGCCCAAAGCTTCGAGCAGTTGCTTGTGCTGAAGGCGCTGCAAGGCATCGGCTTCGGCGGCGAATGGACGGCTGGTGCCGTCCTGCTCAGCGAAACGATGAACCCCAGGCATCGCGGCAAGGCCATGGGCATCGTGCAGAGCGCGTGGGGATTCGGCTGGGGCGCCGCTGTGCTGCTCTATATGGCGGTGTTCTCGTTCGTTTCGCCGCAATGGGCCTGGCGCGTTCTGTTCGCGATCGGCCTCGTCCCCGCGCTCCTCGTTCTCTACGTGCGCCGCAATGTGGTCGAGCCGCCGCGCGAACCGCAGATCTCGCACGACGATTCCGCGCAACGCAGCATATTCGGCATCGCCGCGGGAATTTTCGATCCTGCCGTGATCCGCACCACCATCGTCGGCGGCCTGATCGGACTGGGCGCGCATGGCGGCTACCACGCAATCACCACCTGGCTGCCGACGTATCTGAAGACTGAGCGCCATCTCTCGGTGCTGGGAACCGGCGGTTATCTCGCAGTCGTCATCGTGGCATTCATCGTCGGCTGTTTCTTGAGCGCATGGTTGCAGGACCGTATCGGACGACGCTGGAACGTGATCCTCTTCGCCATCTGCTGCGCGGTGATGGTGAACATCTACACGTTCCTGCCGATCAGCGACACTACCATGCTGATCCTGAGCTTTCCGCTCGGCCTCTTTTCGGCGGGCATTCCGGCAACGCTTGGCGCGCTGTTCAACGAGCTGTATCCGCAAGGGGTGCGCGGAACCGGCGTCGGCTTTTGCTACAACTTCGGCCGCATCGTATCGGCCGCATTTCCGGTGCTCATTGGCCATATGAGCGGGTCGATGTCGCTGGGCGCGGCACTGGGCATCGACGCGGGCGTTGCCTATGGTCTCGTCGTCGTCGCCGCGTTGATGCTGCCCAGCACGCGGGGCCGGCTCGTCCCGTCGCAGCACCCGAGCGGCGCGCGCAACGACGCGCCAGCCGTGTCGCGCCACTGAGCGCGCTCGTGCATTGACGCATCGCTCAATGTCAACCGAATTTCAGGCACTACAAACGATGGACCGCTTCCAGCCCGCACTACCGGCCGATCCGTTCGATGGCCTTTCGTCGGCATCCCTGACATGGCTCGACGGGGCCACGACGTCCATCACGGGCATCGATACGCACGCGCACATCTTTGTGCAAGGACTTCCGCTCGCCTCACAACGCCGTCATGCGCCGGACTATGATGCGACGCTCGAGCAGTACATTGCGCAACTCGCAGCGCATGGCATGTCGCAAGGCGTTCTGGTGCAGCCCAGCTTTCTTGGCACCGACAATGCGTTTCTGCGTGCGGTATGCGAGCGCTATCCGCGACGCTTGCGTGGCGTGGCCGTTGTCGCGCCAGAGATCACGGACGCCGAACTGGAAGCGCTGAACGCCGCGCACATCGTAGGCGCACGACTGAATCTGATCGGACTTGCACTGCCGGAGTTTCGCGATCGCCGATGGTCCGCGCTCCTCGCGCGCTTGAACGCCCTGCACTGGCATGTCGAAGTTCAGGCGAATGCGGCCGATCTCCCTGTCGTGCTCAATGCCCTGCTTGGCCACGGTTGCACGGTGGTCGTCGATCATTTCGGACGGCCCGATGCGCATCTCGGTCCCGGCGATGCCGGCTTTCGTTATCTGCAATCCACAGCCTCCTGCGGCAGCGTGTGGGTCAAGCTGTCTGCCGCCTATCGCAGCGCCGACCGCTCAGACGGCACTGAGCACGGGCGCGCCCTCGCCGCCGCTCTGCTCGAATCGTTTGGCCCTGAACGTCTCGTGTGGGGCAGCGACTGGCCGCATACGCAGCATCGTCATCTGATCGACTACCGCGGTACCGTGGAAGCATTGGAAGACTGGATTCCCGACTTTCGGGCGAGAGCAAAAGTGATGACGACCTCCGCTGCAGAGCTTTTCCGCTTCAGTGTTCCTTCCGAGAAATAACTTTGCATGAACGCGCAATGATTTCGAGGCTGTTGGCGCTGCGACACAGCCCAATTCCGCAGGTGAGATGGCAGATATTTATCGGCATTGAGCGCGCCGCCAGCCGATTGGGATCGGAGCAAAAAGCCTTCACGAATCACGCGCGCCACCGTCATGCCGATCCCGCCGCTCCGAGTTCCGCGATCCGTTTTTCGATACGCGCGACCTCCGCTTCCGGCAGGTTTTCACCCACCCATGAACGATAGTTCCGCAGTTCGCGAAGACGGACCTCGTCCGCGCTACCCTCGCGATCGATGAAGAGTGCGTCGTGGGACGACATGGCGCGCACAACAAATGCAGGCTGACTGCTGCGCATGGGCCGGAACGTTTCTGAATGAGCGCCTTTTGTCACGCTCAACGGATGAAATTCGCCAAGCATCAATCCCGCGTCCATAAACGCGGGTTTCAACAATGCATGGGCTTCGTCTATGTATTGATAAAACTGCGCTTCTTCCAGGCCACGAACGAATACACATAATGAAAAGAGCCGAGAATCTGCTTTCGCTGAGTCAAGCAGCCTGAGGTACAGGTCCGGGAACTTGCCCAGTATCGACAAATAGTCCCTGTAGTGCAGATCGGACGCGTCCCACAGGCAAAAAACCAGTGACTCTTCGTGATGAACAGGCTTCGCAAAAGGGCAAACCGCGCCGCGTCGGCCAAGGTCGGCATGAGGCTTCATGATGAAGTCCTCGAGCCAGCAAAGGCCCGTTTCGAATGTCTTTCTGGTGAAGGCGTCCGGGACGCAAGCGATCTGCGTCGACAGGCAGGCCGACCGCTCTATCTTCCGGACTTCCCGATCCAGTTCCGTGCGCACAGACGCGCGCGCTTCACCGCGTGTCATCGTGATCATCATCGTCTACATCCTGCACAACACACGCAGGTGCGAATCCCTGCAATCAGGAACGTCTGCGTGCCCGGCGTCGAGTGCCATCGCGAGCAAGAATGCTTCGAAACGCGCCATCACTATTTCACGCGCGGTGCGCGAGAACAACGAGTGATCCACCCTCTCGATCACCTCGGTCGTGACATGAGTCAGCGTGCGGAGTTCGCTTCCGTTTCGTCCAAAACGCATCTCCAGTTCATCGAGCCCTGCATCGAGCGAGCCGTAGATCAGCGATGTCTTTACGCCTTTGCGCTCGAGATCCGTCAAGAGCCTGCGGGTCGCGCCCGTGGAGGTGTTGAAGCCGAACCGTCCCTCGAACGGACTGCCGGCGAGCGACGTCAGGCGCACGGACCAGCGGCGCGCCAACTCCGCGGCGATCGCCAGTCCGTTCGCGCGGCCGGTCAGCAAGCGGAGCCATTTGCGCGGGTTGCGGACCGAGCGCCGATACACCTGGCTGGATTCGATACGCCGGGCACCCGGTTTCGTTTGCGGTCCACCCCAAAAGAAAAAAGGCAGATTGACCGACATGCAGCCCACCACGTCAGGATGGACCAAAGCCGCATGCATGCTGACCCACGCCCCCGAGCAGACGCCAAACGTCACCACCTCCCGGTATCCGGCCGCGACGAGCCAATCCACGCCGGCGCCTGCGTCGTCGACCGCATGCCGCGCATAGGTGTCATCGAGTGTCGGTGAATCTTGGTGGTCCAAACTATCTCCCAGGCCGCCCAGATCCATGCGCAACGAGGCGATGCCTTGCGCCGCCAGCCTTCGCGCCATCAGCACGGCAAGCCTTGCGTCGCCGACGCGGTGAACGCCTCCTGTATTGACGATCAGCACGGCGGGCGCGCGGCGATTCGCGTGACATGGCCGGCAAAATACGCCTGCATAGCGTTTGCCCCCGAATACCACCGGCTTCTCGTTACCCGCCGCAAAATCGATGCGGGCGTCGGCGGCTGGCGCAAGCAATTGAGCCGCTGGCCGCGCAGGCATACCGGGCTGCAATCCCAGCCACGCCAGTACGCCGTCGAAGGCGCGTTGCGGCGCTACGCTGGACCGGGGGTCGACCAGGAACTTGTCGTATTCGGGAAAAATTTCCACGTCCGTGCGCACGCCCCAATCGCGATAGCGCGCCGCGAGTTCGTGCAGCGATGCGTTGTTGCAGACGTCCTGAATCAGCACGCGGCGTGCGGGACGACGCTCGCGTCGCGCGAGGTTGACCGCGGCGAGTGGCTCGAGCGTGTCCGCATGCACTTGAAACCCGAATGCCCCCACGGCCTCGCGCACCTCATCGGCGGTCGCGCTGCCGTTGGAGGTCTTGAGCCAGCTCTCATGCTGCATGCGCAGTTCGCGGATATAGCGCTTCCCGGCTATTACGGGCGCCATTAATACGAGCCCGTCCACGTCGCCCATTTCTTCGGCGGCCAGCGCCGCAAGCATCGCGCCCAAGCGCAATCCGCACAGGATCACGCGCGTTGCGCCGCTGACTGCGCGCAGATAGCGCGTCGCCATCTTGATGCTGTCGATCCATGCACGAAAACGCTGCGGATCTTCCTCGTTGCCGGTCGAATCACCGGCGCCTGGATAATCGAAGCGTAGAACGGATACGCCGCCGTGCGCGAGGCGCTCTGCCAACTCGCGCCAGCCGCGATATGCGCATAGTGCGTCATAGCCGAACGGATTGCACAGCACCACGCCAGTGCCTGCCTCGCCGCCCGCAGGCAGATGCAGCGACCCATAGCAGCCGCCCAGGGTGACGGGCCTCATGGTTGGCTTCATTCTCATGGCTGTCGCGGCAAGGCTGCGACGGGCACACGCGCGGCCTGCCCATCACGCACGAACGGTGCGAGCGTTCCGGCGAGCGCGTCGATGCTCGTGAACAAATTGAACGTAATCAACTCAGCCGGCATCTCGATGCCGAACGCCTCCTCGACAGCCAGCATCACGCGAATCGTGCCAAGTGACGACAGTCCGGCCGCGTATAGATCGTCGGCATCGCTCAAGGTTTCGACCGGCACGTCGAGGCATGCGGTTTCCGAAATAATGCGGCGCAATGCGGCTTTCATTGATTCCCCCTCTTACTGACATTCTTTCCAACATCCCGTGCGCGCGTTCCCGCACGACGACGGCTCGCTATGCGTTGCCTCGAACGAGCACGGGCATCAGACGGCCATCGTGTCGCCCGCGTATTGCCTCGCAAGCGCGGATCGGTCGATTTTCCCGTTCACGTTGAGCGGAAGCGCGTCAAGAACCTCGATCCGTTGCGGAACGGCGTGTAGCGGCAAGCGCTCGCGGCACGCCCGCTGAATCTGCCCGGGCTCGCCGCTGGCGTCGGTCACGAAGGCCACCAGCCCTGCGGCTTGGCCAGCTTCGTCCACCGGCCATGGAATCACCGCGCACTGCGCAGCCTGACTACACGTTTGAACGACACGCTCGACTTCCTCCAGTTCGATCCGGTTGCCGCGAATCTTGACCTGCGAATCCAGACGTCCCTCGAACACCAGGCCATATTGCTCAGTTATGCGAACGGCGTCGCCGGTTCGATACCAGCGTTGCGCGCGCCGGCCGGGATAGCGCCCGACCACGAAACGACTATTGCCGGCCTCGTCGGGCGATAGATAGCCCTCGGCAATCTGCGGGCCCGCCACCAGCAGTTCCCCCTTCTGTCCGTTCGCGACGGGGTCGAGTTCATCGTCGACAATCACCCACTCCACGTCCGGCAGCGCGCCGCCAAGCGGTACGACAGCGTGGCGCCGATCCTCGACGAATCCGGCATCGACCTCGAAATACGTGCAGGCGATCGTCGCCTCGGTGGGGCCGTACATATGCAGCAACCGGCTATGGGGTGCCGCGCGCATCCAGTCTTGCGCCAGAGAGCGGGCCAGCGGCTCGCCACCGAACAGGGATACCCGAAGGCTCGGAAAGGCGTCCGCCGTCAGCTTGCGCATCTGCTGCATGAATCCCGCCACCGACGACACGCTATTCCAGTGCGTGATCCCGTGACGCTTGATGAAGTCCGCGTTATAGAGCGGATCGACGGTCTCAGGCACGTAAAGGCAAGCGCCATTCGCCCAGCAGACGAACATGTCATGCACGGACGGATCGAATACTAGTTCGCATAACTGTATATATCGTGCGTCATCCGATTTTCCATGTATGCGCAACTGCCCGTTGATATAGGCACTGACGTTCGCATGCGTGATCGGCACGCCCTTCGGCGTCCCCGTCGAACCGGAGGTGAAGAGCACATAGGCAACATCGCTCTCCGCGCTCTTGCGCTGCACATAGGGCGCGCTCGGCAGCAACGGCAAAGAGAGGTCGTGCGCATCTTCGTCGAGCAGGAATATCCGTGGCGGCTGCGCAAGCAGCGGCAACACCTCCTCGAGCGCCCGGGCGCCATGCCGGTCGACCAGCATCAACGGCGCACCGGACTCTTCGATGATCGCGGCAATGCGCCTTGCCGGCATCCTCGTGCTAAGCGGCACATAGGCCAACCCGGCGTCGAGAATGCCCAGTATCCCCGCATAGGCGGCGGCGCTGCGATGCCCGAAGAGCAAGCACCGTCGCACGTCGTTGGTCCCGCCGGCCGCGTGCAGTCCCGACGACACGCGACGAGCCCATGCTTGAATCTCGCCGTAGTGGTAAGTGCACCCGCGTGCCCACAACGCCGGCATATGCGGTTGACTCGCGGCTGCATCGAAAAAGAAGGCATGCAACATCTGACGCTCCGGTTAACCTCGGGAAGACGTGGAATCCGCTGCAATCACGGCGGCGGTGGCATGCCAACCCGTCACCCATCGACTGACTTCCCAGATAGCCTTCGCAGCCGATAGCTGAGCGGGCGATTTGTATGCGTCGAGCATAGGGGAAGGCCGATTGCAGGGTAAAGTCCGGCCTTGTAACCAGATGTGAATATTATTGCGATGAGCGGCGAGCCCGCATTCGGATAGATAAAGGGACAAATAGCGCAAACCACCCGAATATATTGGAGCGCTTGACGTTGGCAGTTATTGGATTTATCCCGCCCCGTTTGATACAAACCCGTCTCGTTGCACCGAAAACCCCCTATGTTCCGCCGCATATGTAATTTCGACGCAAGGTCACAACGGCCATTTATTTTTATTTATTTTTTAAATTTTATCAGCAACGTTTTCACGAGCACATTCTCATTTATATTCATTTTCGGCGGCGAGTGCCAGAAATACGCGGCGGCCCACTTATTGGCTTTATGGGCATAACGTTTTTACCGAATCGCGTGCCTTTTTCAACGCGCATCGTGAAAAATCAACTCCATGCCAAAGCGCTCGCCGCCTCGCACGCGGCTGATCGCGTGCTTGAGCTTGACGCGGTAATGGCCTTGCGCGCCTTCGACGGGGCGCTGCGCGGTCGCGATGATGGCGGCGTCGCCGAGTGCGAGCGGCACGACCATGGGCCGCGACTGCATTCGCGGGCGCTGCTCGGTCATCACGAATTCGCCGCCCGTGAAATCGCGCTGCGGCGCGCTTAGCAGCGCGATCACCTGAAACGGAAATACTTGCTCACCCTCGTCGTGGCGATGCAGCGCGAGGCGATCGCCTGCGCGCAACCGGCTCAGATGCGATTGCGGCCGATGCTGTCCGGCGCGCCGGTTAGCTTCGGAAAAGGCCTCGAATTCGGCGGGAAAGCAGGGTTCGAGACCCGCCAGCGCATGCCAGCGGTTCGCCATGGGCGCCAGCCATCGATAGAGCGCTTCGCGCCACGCATGCAAGAGCGGCGGCAGGCCCTCATTGAAGTCGAACCGTTCGCCGTTGCCGGGTTCCGACGGCACGGACGAAAGCAGTCCATCCTCCAGCAAGCGCGCGAGCGCGCGTGCTTCGCGCGGATCGAAACAGTGTGGCAACACCGCGTAACCTTCGGCGTCCAGTTGCGCGCCCACGGCATCAACATCGAAACGTTCGATCATGGCGTGCGCATTCATGCCGGCTCCGATGTCGATGCCGCGCGCGCATCGTGAAAGATCAGCCCGAGCGTGTGCCGGGTGCCGCTGCGCACGACGCTCACGCCATGACGCATCGCCACGCGGCGCACGCTTGCGCGCCCACGCGCGCTCGCCGTCGTGTCCGGCCGCTGATTGACGGCGAACACTACGGCATCGCCCTGCTCCAGCGCGACAACGTCAGCGTGCTGATCACGGCTTCCCGTTTCGGTCATGACGAATTCGCCGCCCGTGAAATCGGTGCCCGGCGCCGAAAGCAGAATCGCCACCTGAAGCGGAAATACATGCTCACCGTAAAGGTCCTGATGCAGACAGTTGTAGTCGCCCTCGCGATAGCGCAGCATGAGCGGCGTGGGACGCGTCTGTCCGGCTGCGTGGCAGCGCGCGAGAAACGCGTCGAGCTCGTCGGGATACTGCACGTCGAATCCCATCTGCCGGTTCCACCGATTGGCAAGCGGCGCAAGGCGGCGGTACAGCGCGTGGCGCAGCCGTTCGAGCAGCGGCGGCAGCGGATAGGCGAAGTACTTGTATTCGCCGCGTCCGAAATTGTGGCGCGCCATCACGATGCGCGAACGAAAGCAGTCGTCGCGCGAATACAGTGCAGCAAGCTGCTCGCATTGTTGCACCCGGAGCACGGACGGCAGCACCGCGTTGCCATAACGGTCGAGCGACTCGATTGCGTCTGCCCAGATCGCGTCACCGCTTGTGGTCCAATTCGTAGCCCATTTCGTGGCCCAATTCGTGCCGCAGCCCCTTCGCGCAACCAGTTCTGCATCGGCCATATCTTGTTTCCAGTGGAAAATCGAACGAATCCAGTCTACCGGCGCGACAGCCGCAATGAACTCCGCACCTTGCGCTGCAATTCATGCGCGGCAAACTCGAACCACGGGGGAATGTTAGTATATGGCCCGCCGATGGCTTTGGTCATGGCGAAATCGTGCGGGACGCTATCGAAATACCCGGAAACGCCCGCTACGCACCCATTACTTCCCTCATGTCCGCCTCTTCCTCCAAGCGCGCAACGACGCTTGCGCGCGCAACCAACTCACCGCGCTTCCTGCTGGCGATGATCTGCCTGTACGCATCCGCGGGCCAGCTCGCCATCGACATCTACGTCCCCGCGCTGCCCGCGATGGCGCGCTATTTCGCGACCACGCCGCAGGCGATCCAGTCGAGCGTCTCGGGCTACATGGCCGCTTACGCGATCGGCCAGCTCGTCTTCGGCCCCGTCGCCGATGCATATGGGCGCAAGCGCGTGCTCGCGTTCGGGCTCGTGATCTACACGATCGGCTGCGTGCTGTCGCTCGCCGCGCCCAATCTGGAGACCTTCGTGCTGGCCCGCTGTCTGCAGGGCTTCGGCATCGCCACGACCAACCTGCTCGCCAAGGCCATCATCACCGACTCGTTCAGCGGCAAGGCGCTGATGCACGCGTACACCTATATGTCGATCACGTGGGGGCTCGCGCCCATCGTCGCGCCCGTGATTGGCGCGCACCTGCAAACGTGGTTCGGCTGGCAGGCCTGCCTCGTGTTCCTGCTCCTCTATTCGCTCGGAATGTGGGCGGTGCTTTGGCGCTATCGCGAGACGCTGCCGCAGCCCGTGCATCTGGAGCCGCGCACGCTCATGGCGAACGCGGGCAAGGTGCTGGCGAGCCCGGTGTTCCAGAGCTGTTTTCTCGCACAGGGACTGTGCTACAGCATCCTGCTCGTGTTCAATATCGTCGGGCCGTTCATGGTGCTGAACACGCTGCACAAGCCGCCGACCTATTTCGGCTATCTCGCGCTCGGCATCGGCATGATGTATTTCCTCGGCGGCCTGTCGAACCGGCTGCACGGTCCGCGCCTGCCGAGCCCCGAGTGGCGGCTGCGGTTCGGTTCGCGCGTGATGGCGGGCGCGGCGATCACGATGCTGGCGCTCTCGCTTACGGTGGGCCTGCAAGTCTGGACGCTCGCAGCGCCCGTGCTCGTGATGGGCTTGTGCGCGGGCGCGATGTATCCCACGCTGATGGCCAAGGGCAATTCACTGTTTCCGCACATTGCGGGCTTGACGAGCGCGATACTCGGATGCGCGCTGCTGCTCGTGTCTTCGGCGATGATGGGGTTCGCGGGCTTTGTTTCCGTGCACGTGCTCACGCCGCTTGCGGTGTTCTTCGTGATCCTCGCGCTCACGGTCGTCGTGATGGTGAGCAAGCTGCTGCGCTATCTCGAGCGGATGGAATCCGAAGCGGCGGCGTGAAATCGCCCGTGTGATCGCGGGCGGCGAGCGCATGAAGCGGGCTCGCCATACCGCGCCTGCACTACGACGGCAAGGTTCCCGCCGAGCCCTTCAGCGCATCATACAGCGACGCCATCGGCAAATCGCCAATCTCACTGCGAACGTAAGCCGTGAATGCGCGCTCGTACAACGCGCGCCCTTCCGAAGTGTCAATCGTCATATCGAAGCCGCCTAGCACCAGCTCGGCAACCGAATCAGCCTCGATCAGAATGTGTTCGGCTCTGTCCCTGTTCATGTCCACTCCTTGTTGCAGCGTGCCCTCGAATTTTAGAGGATACGCGCGGAAATGGGCGCATCGATACGTCAAACCGGGACTCGCCGTCCACCCGTTGACATGAGGACCGAATAGCCACGCGGGCCCATGCGCGCCAGCGAAATCAATGTACCTCGGGCAGCACGGGCGGCACGTCGGGCGTGTCCGGCAGCCGCGTCGTGCGGTATTCGTTGGGCGATTCGCCAAACTCCTTGCGAAACTCGCGGCCCAGGTGCGAAGCATCGGAGAATCCGCACGACGATGCAATATCGGCCACCGTGCGATCCGAACTCGTCAACAGCCACGAGGCCATGCGGATGCGAATCTGCCTTGCGTAGGTGCCGGGGGAGCGGCCCGTCTCCGAGGTGAACAGCCGTTCGAGTTGCCGAACCGACACTTCGAGCCGGCGCGCAAGCTCCGGCAAGCTCAGCGGCTGGCCAATATGCTGCTCCATCAGCAAGATGGCGCGCCGGACCTTGGGATGCGTGGCGGGCTCGAGGCCCGGCGGATGCGGCTGGGGCGCGTTGCCTTTCTGTGCATCGTCCACGAGCAGAATGCGCAGCGCCTTGCGCACGATCGTGGCCTCCACATGGCGCAACAGGATGGCCGCCGCCACGTCGATCGATGCCCGGCCGCCCGAGCACGTGATGCGCCGCCGGTCGATCACGAAGAGCCGGTCGGCAACGAGATCGCGCTCGTCCACGTGCGGAAAGCGCTCGACGAAATCCCAGTAGTGAAACCAGCTCACGCAAACCCGGTAACCGCTCATCACGCCGGCCCGCACGAGCGCGAACGCACCCGTGCAAACGCCCACGAGGGTGGCCGGCGTATCGGCCATGGCGCGGATGAAGGCGAGCGTCGCGTCGCTGGCCGAGGGTCCGGAATGCAGCAGCCCGCCCACGATCACCACGTAATCGAATTCCCCGGCTTCGGCGAAGGTCGTCCACGGCGTGATCTGAATCCCGCAACTGGCGCGCACGGGAACGAGGTTTTCTCCGACGATGGTCCAAGAGCAGCGCACCGGCCGGCTCATGTCGCCCTCGTCGCTCGCGAGCCTCAGGAGGTCCACGAAACCGGAAAAAGCCGTCAAGGTGAAGTTGGGCAACAGCACGATGCCGAAGCGCAACCGCTGCGGGTTTCTGGCCTCGCTTTCAATGCTGTCAATCAAGTGGGTCGTCATGGGAGAACGCCTGCATCAATGCATTCCAGACAATGGAAACAAAGGAGAATCATCTCATAACGGCGCAGGCGAATACCGACCAGATCGGCTTCGACGATGGCGACGTGAGCCGCGACAGCGAGCCGATGCACGCTACAGCGTTCGGCGAGGCTTATCGCCGTTTCCTTCGTACGCGTGAGTGACGCGTATGGCGTCTTCCCATTCGGGACTGGGATAGCTAGAAAAAATTTATCGAATATCAAACGGATATGAATTTCCGGGCCGCGTGATGCGCACGACATAGCTTCCGGCCCGG